>NZ_JBEZGB010000010.1:0-431440 GCF_040649755.1 Nonomuraea sp. NPDC048882 | reverse complement strand
TCATGATCGCGATGGTTGCCTATGTCCCGAGACACACTCTGTTGAAGTTTCCTATGTCTTGCGACATGGGTTTCCTATGTCCTGAACCAGCACACCACCCGGGGCACCATCAGCCGCCCGGCTTCCTGGTCGGGCGGCTTTTGTCGTACCCGACTGCCACACTCTCCGCATGCATGACATCGCTCTGCGCGACCAGTCGCGCCGGCTGCTGAGCTCCGGGCTGAGCGTCAGTGAGACGAGCCGCCAGGTCGGGGTCAGCCCCGCCACTGTTCGCAGGTGGCGTGACAAGCCTGCGGACGATTCGCCCATGACCGGCACCTGCCCCCGCTGCGCCGCTTCTCCTCAGCTGCCCTCGCCTCCTGGGGCCTACGCCTACCTCCTGGGCCTCTACCTGGGCGACGGCTGCATATCCTGGGTGGGCGACCGCGCCAAGCAGGTCTGGGCTCTGCGGATCGCCTGTGCCGACACGTGGCCCGGCCTGGTCCAGGAGTGTGTCGACGCGCTGCGCGCCGTCCGGCCGACCAACAGGGTACGCGTGCTGCAGAAGCAGGGCTGCAAAGACGTCAACTCCTACTCGAAGCACTGGCCGCACCTGTTCCCCCAGCATGGCCCCGGCAAGAAGCACGAGCGCGAGATCGTGCTCGCTCCTTGGCAGCGAGAGATCGTTTCAGCTCACCCTGGACGGCTTGTCAGAGGGCTCATGCACTCCGACGGCTACCGAGGGATCAACCGTGTCCGCCGCGACCTGCCCAGCGGTGTCCATTGGTACGAATATCCCCGCTACCTGTTCAAGAACGAGTCCCCCGGCATTCTCGCCCTCTGCGGCGAGGCGCTCGACCTGCTCGGCGTCGCCTGGCGCTTCAACAAGCGCAACGAGTTGTCCGTGGCCAGGAGGGAGGCCGTGGAGTTGCTCGATCGGCATGTCGGCCCCAAATACTGACCGCCCAGGCCCGCGTTCAACCGCGCAGGGTCTGCCAGGCCGCGCGGGCCGCTGCCAGGGCTTCTTCTTCCGAGGCGCCGGTGTGGAGTGCGGCGCGGGCGAACTCCTCGGCCGCTTCGGCGAGCCTGAGCCGGAGCCGGTCGGCATTGTCGGTGATGACGGCCGCCCGGCCGCGCCGCAGCTCCACCAAGCCCTCGTCGCGGAGTTGCTGGTAGCCGCGCAGGACGGTGTGCAGGTTGATGCCGAGGGCGGCGGCCACGTTACGGGCGGAGGGGAGCCGGTCGCCGGGTGCGGCCGTGCCGCCGGCCAGCGCCGCCCTTACGGAGGCGGCCACCTGGTCGGCGAGCGGCTGGGGCGAGGCCGGGTCGATGCTGATGAGCATTACGCCGTCTCTCCTTGGCGCTGTCCGTTGAGCGTCACGCCGTCTCTCCTTGGCGCTGCCTGCTCAGCCATCCGTTGACGAGTGCCGCGGCGGTCTCGGCCCCGCGGGTGGAGTAGACGAACTGGCGGTCGTCGCTCAGCCTCGCCACCAGGGCCGGTCCTCTCCCACTGGTGATTCCCCAGCCGTCGTCGCCGTCGTGCAGCCGGTAGCGCCCTGGCGGGCGGCCGGTGCTGGCCTGGGCGAACCGTATCAGGCGGTAGGGCAGGGTCCGGTGCAGGGCGGGCAGCCAGGCGGCCCGTACGGTGATGCCCGCGTCGTCGATCTGGAGGCGGGTGCGTGCCTGGGCCAGCTCGAAGAGCGTCCATGCGCCCAGCAGTACGGGGCCCTGCCAGGTTTCCGAGCCGGCGAACGTGCTCAGCACGGTCAGCGTGCCCAGCACGGCGGCGGCGACCAGCCTGGGCCGCGACCAGGCCGACGTCACGAAGAGGGCGCGCTGAGTCGGCCCGAGCGCCATGGCGGGCGCGTGCACGGGTGGCGCGACTTTGGCCTCGGGCGGTTTCGGGACCGGGCCGGCGGCCAGGTAGCCCACCGCGACCGCGGCGACGGTCACGGCGATCTCCACGGCCCGGTGCCACGGTGGTGAGGGAACGGGGCCCGACTGCCCGGCGAGCGCGGCCACGGACAGAACGACGGCCGTGGCACGGGAGACGCCGACGAAGAACGCCAGGGCCACCACGCCGCGCTGCAGCTGGGGAAGGCGCCGGTAGCAGAGGAACGGGAAGATGAGCGCCGCTTCGAACACCACCAGGGACATCCACTGCTGAGAGAGCCAGCCTTCCCAGGAGGGCGCGTCCTGGGGTAAGGCCGACCAGCTGTCGACGTAGGCGCGGTCGGGGAGCCGATCGCCGTACCAGCTGACCGTGATCACGGGAACGGCCACCACAAGCAGGGGTGGAAGCACGGTCAGGGTCAGGCGGCGCAGGCGTCCTCGCGCCGCGAGATCGGAGGAACGGGGCATGGCGACCTCCAACTGTTTGTTTCTGACTATAACACTGCTAACAGTTGGCGTGGAGGGTCCGCAGTGCGGGGGTGGGGACTTTTCGGGATCGCTCCCATGGGGAATAGCCGTTTCAAGATCGATGAATACGGGGGTGGGCGGGATGCCGTTGAGTGTCGCGGCGCGGGAGGCGTTTCTGGCGGAGACGCACATCGCGAGCCTGGCCGTGGAGTCCGGCGAGGGGCGGGCGCCGCTGACCGTGCCGGTCTGGTACGACTACAGCCCCGGCGGCGAGATCCGGTTCCTGACCGACGGCGACTCGCACAAGGCCAGGCTGATCGCGAAGGCGGGCCGGTTCTCGATGCTGGTGCAGCGGGCGAGCCCGACCTACCGGTACGTCTCGGTCGAGGGGCCGGTCGTGCGGTCGGGGCCGACGACGCTGGAGGAGCTGACCCGCATCTCGGGGCGTTACCTGCCGCCCGACGCCGTGTCGGGATATGTGCAGGGCTCGGATCTGAACGTGCTGGTGACGTTCAGGATGCGACCGGAACACTGGCTCTCCGCGGATCTCGGCGCCCTGGGCTGACCCGCGAAGAGCTGCTGGCCTCCCAAGTGCCGTGGGCTGACCTGCGAAACGGTATTTTTGGCCCGTGACTGCTATCGCTCCCGACTCGACCGGCGCCTTCGGCGTCGGCCTCGCGACCATCGCCGCCGACGGCACCGTACTCGACACCTGGTTCCCCGCTCCCCAGCTGGGCGCGCCGCCTGTGAAGGGCACCGAACGGCTCTCCGTGGAGGAGGCGGGGCAGCTGGACGGGGAACTGGCCGAGCTGGTCGGCCCGGACCCGGCGCGCGGCGTGGAGGTGGTGGCGGTGCGCACCGGCATCGCCGACCTCGCCGAGCCGCCGGTGGACACGCATGACGTCTGGCTGCGCCTGCACCTGCTCTCGACCCGCCTGGTCCGGCCGCACGGCGTCAACCTCGACGGGGTGTTCGGCCTGCTGGCCAACGTGGTGTGGACGAACTTCGGCCCGTGCCCGGTGGCGGACTTCGAGCGCACGCGGCTGCGGCTGCGGGCGAAGGGGCCGGTGTCGGTGTACGGGGTGGACAAGTTCCCGCGCATGGTGGACTACGTGCTGCCCGCGGGCGTACGGATCGCCGACGCCGACCGGGTGCGGCTGGGCGCGCATCTGGCCGACGGCACCACGGTGATGCACGAGGGCTTCGTGAACTTCAACGCGGGCACGCTGGGCGCGGCGATGATCGAGGGCCGGGTCTCGGCCGGGGTGGTCATCGGCGACCACTCCGACGTCGGCGGCGGCGCGTCGATCATGGGCACGCTGTCGGGCGGCGGCAAGCAGGTGATCTCGGTCGGCGAGCGCTGCCTGCTGGGCGCGAACTCGGGGCTGGGCATCTCGCTGGGCGACGACTGCGTGGTGGAGGCGGGCCTGTACGTGACGGCGGGCACGAAGGTGGCCCTGCCCGACGGCACGGTGGTGAAGGCGGCCGAGCTGTCGGGCACGAACGGCGTCCTGCTGCGGCGCAACTCGCAGTCGGGCGCGGTGGAGGCGGTGCCCCGCAAGGGCGACGGCATCGAACTCAACGCCGCCCTGCACGCCAACTGACCCGGGCCTCAACCGCCCGGGCCCGGCGACCGGCCGTCACTCACCATGGGGGTGGCGGCCACCATGAGATCGGTGGCGGGCCGTCACTCACCATGGGGGTGGCGGACGCTGCTCACCATGGGATCGGCCGTGCCCGCCGACCAGCGGCCCGGCCGGCAACCGATCTCCCGCCGACGACGGCCACCGGCTTGGGAGCCGACGGCCGAACCGGTGAACGACGCGCGACAGCCCACCTCGACCATGGAGAGGGCCCACAGGGCGCGCCGTATCGGCGCCCGGCCCGTGAAGGGTCAGAGGCCGTTTCCCTGGAGGGCCTTCAGCGATCTACGTCGGGTGGCAGACCACGTCGCAGCGTAAAAGATAGCGATTTAGTGCACGTGAGAGACAGCGGAGCCAATCGTGTGGACGCGGAGAGCATTGGTGGAGCCGGGGGTGCCAGGAGGGGAGCCGGCCACGATGACGACCTTGTCGCCCTTCTCCAGCCGTCCCGAGGACAGCAGCGACGCCTCCACCTGCCGCACCATGTCGTCGGTGTGGTGCACGAACGGCACGTGGAACGTCTCCACCCCCCACGTCAGCGACAGCTGCCCCCGCACGTGGGGCGCGGAGGTGAAGGCGAGCAGCGGGATCGGTGAGCGGTAGCGGGCCAGCCGGCGCGCCGTCTCTCCCGACATAGTGAACGCGATCAGCGCCTTGGCCCCGACGATGGCGCCGACCTCGGCCGCGGCCCTGGCGATGGCGCCGCCGGTGGTCTCGGGCATGCGTTCGAGGGTGTGGGTGGCGTGCAGGAAGGACTTCTCCGCGGCGCAGGCGATGCGGTCCATCGTGTTGACGGATTCGATCGGGTAGTTGCCGACGGAGGTCTCGCCCGACAGCATGACCGCGTCGGCGCCGTCCATGACGGCGTAGGCGACGTCGGAGGCTTCGGCGCGGGTGGGGCGCGGGGCGTTCATCATGGAGTCGAGCATCTGGGTGGCCACGATGACCGGGTGGGCCTTCTCGCGGCACAGCTCGATGATGCGCCGCTGCACGATCGGGACCTCTTCGAGTGGCAGCTCGACGCCGAGGTCGCCGCGGGCGACCATGATGCCGTCGAAGGCGTCGACGATCTCGGGGAGGCGGTCGACGGCCTGCGGCTTCTCGATCTTGGCGATCAGCGGGAGGCGGACGGCCTCCTGCTCCATGATGTTGCGCACCACGTCGGCGTCGGACGGGCGGCGGACGAAGGACAGGGCGATCATGTCGCAGCCGGTGCGCAGGGCCCAGCGCAGGTCGGCCTCGTCCTTGTCGGTGAGGGCGGGGGCGCTGACGTTGACGCCCGGCAGGTTGAGGCCCTTGTTGTCGGAGATCATGCCGCCGATGACGACGCGGGTGACGATGCGTTCGGGGTCGACGCGGGTGGCTTCGAGGACGAGCCGGCCGTCGTCGACCAGGATCGTGTCACCGGGGCGGACGTCGTTGGGCAGCCCCTTGTAGGTGGTGGAGACCTGCTCGCGATCGCCGGGGACGTCTTCTGTGGTGATGGTGAAGACGTCGCCGAAGCCCAGCCTGACGGGGCCTTCCTCGAACGTGCCGACACGGATCTTGGGGCCCTGCAGGTCGGCGAGCACGCCTACACCGCGGCCGAGGTCGGCCGCCACCTCCCTGACCCGGTCGTAGACCTCTCTGTGCATGTCATGATTGCCATGGCTGAGGTTGAACCGTGCCACGTCCATGCCTGCGGCGATCAGCTCGCGGAGGCGTTCTTTGCTGGAGGTGGCGGGGCCTAGGGTGCAGACGATTTTCGCGCGACGAGTCACGAGTCCTACCTTAATTGGTACAGACCACTTGGCAGTCATTGACGACGGAGAACGTACCCGGCGTAGGAGAACAGAATGAGAACTGCGACTCCCAGACGTGCCAAGTTCGTGTACTCCTCCGGGTAGACGACGCCTTCGATGTAGTGGTCGATGAAGCCGCCGGCGGGCAGGCCCTGCTGGCCTGCGCTGCGCCGGGCCCAGTCTTCCACGTGCGTGAGGGGGCATTCGACGCCGGTGACGACGGACAACACTCCCCACGCGACGACGGCGACGTGCGCCCACAGCGTACGCCGCCACCGCCACGCGACGAACCCGCCCAGGGCCAGGTAGAGGAGAAAGGCGAAATGCGCCACCATCGCCGCGTCGGCGAGGAGGCGGTACATCATGGCTCTACGGGGTGGCGGCTTTCCAGGCGTCTACGATGCCGTGGCCGTAGAAGCCGTTGTCGGCCTCACCGCCCTCGCACGCGTGGGTCTCGCTCTGGCCGAAGGACTTGTAGACGTACTGGCGGGGGGTGGGGCAGGACTTGGGCGTGGCGGTCTTGAACAGGAGTTCCTCGGTGGTGGCGGGGGCGAGTTCGAGCCCGCCTCTTCCCGGCTTGCCGAAGCGGCTGACGAGGATGGCGGCGACGCCGGCGGCGTGCGGCGAGGCCATGGAGGTGCCTTCGAGGTACTGGTAGTAGGAGCAGACGCCGTTCTTGCAGTCCTTGACGACGTCGGCGCCCTTCGGCTCGCCCTTGGCGTCGATGCGGCCGGCGGCGCGCAGCACGCGTTCGGGGGCGGCGGCGAGGATCGTCCTGGTGACCTTGACGCCTTCGCCGTCGAGCGCGTCGCCGCCGGGGGCGGACACGTCGGTCTGCTCCTCGCCGTAGTCGCTGTAGATGGCCTTGCGGCCGGAGGGCCCGACGGCGGAGACGGAGATGACGCCGTTGGACTCGGCGGGCACGTTGAGGCAGGAGTTGTCGATCTGGCGGGTCCGCTCGTCGCCCTTGGGGTAGCCGGGGCTCTGCTTGTCGACCGTGGGGCGGCCGAGGTCGGTGGAGCCGTTGCCGAGGGCGGAGACGAGCGTGACGCCCTTCTGCCTGGCGTAGTCGAGGGCGCGCTGCATGCCGGTGATGATCGCGCGCTGTTCGAGCTGCTGCTTCTTGCTGTCGGCCTTGTTGGCGGCGCAGTTGTACAGCCAGGGGTCGACGTAGTAGCTCATGTTGACGACGTCCACGCCGATGTCGCCGGCGTAGGTGAGGGCGTCGAGGCTGGGCTTGAGGAAGAAGAAGCCGGAGTCCTGGCCGGCCCTGATGTTGACGATCTGCACGCCGGGCGCGACGCCGGCGATGCCGATGCCGTTGATCGGGGAGGCGATGGTGCTGGCCACGTGGGTGCCGTGGCCGTCGTCGTCGGCGTCGACGGGGTCCTTGCAGTCGCTCGCCTCGCAGGGGCCGTCGAGGGTCTCGCCGTAGTCGTCCTTGGGCCGGTCGGTGACGAAGTTGCGGCTGAGCTCGCGGTTGAAGTTGGGGGCGAGGTCGGGGTGCTTGCCGTCCACGCCGGTGTCGATGACGCCGACGAGGACCTTCTTGGTGCCGGGGGCCTTGGCGTTCGCGCGGTCGGCGCCGATCATCCGCATGTCCCACTGGCGGCCGGCCAGGGGTTCACCTCTGGCCTTGGTGAACGACTGCTCGTCGGGGAACCTGCCGGACGAGCCGATTCCCGAGGTGGCGGTGTCTGACGTGGCGGTGTCTGAAGTGTCGGGGCGGGCGGTTCTGGGGCGGGCGGTGGCGAAGCCGATCTGGCGGTCGGGTGAGACGCCGACGACGGACGGGTCCGCGCCGACGGCCTCCTCGAACCCGGTGCCCGAGCCGCCGGCGAGGAGGTAGCCGAGCTTGGTCTCGGCGGAGTACGTGGAGCCGCCGGCGCGTTCGACGGCCGCCTCCGCTTCGTGCTGCCTGCCGTTCGCGTAGAAGACGAGGAATTCGGCCTGCCCGGGGGCGGGCTCGCGGGGCGTGGCCGACGCACAGGCGCCGACCGCGACCACGGCGGCCAGCGCCATGATGCCAGAGGCGACCCGCCGCATTGTTCCCCCATCCACCGACTTGCCGCAGAACCTGCATCTTCCCGACAGTTATCAGCTGATGCAACTTAGTGGTGAAATTTCGGTCGATGGCAGGCGAAGCGGACCCCCTTTCGGGGCCCGCTCCACGCCCGGGCCGACCGGGCTCCACGGGCCAGGCCGATCGGGTCAAGCGGGCCGACCGGAACGATCAGGCCGGCCGCGGTCCCGCGTGGAACCCGCCGTCCGGGTCAGCCGTGGTGGGTGAGCCGTACGTTCCGCAGGCACGCCAGTAGCACCGCGACGACCAGCATGATCGGCCCGATCCAGGCGAACACCCCGGTGATCGCGTCCGAGAAGGCCAGCTGAGTCGCGTGCCGCACCCCTTCCGGCAGCGCCTGAATCGCCTCGGGCGTGAGCGCGCCCTGCCCGCCGCCCAACCGTCCGCTGAAGACGCCGCCCAGCACGGCCACCCCGACCGCCCCGCCGACGCCTCTGGCGAACGTGACGGCCGAGGTCGCCGCTCCCCTGTCGGCCTCGGGCGTGGTCGTCTGCACGGCGAGCAGCAGGTTCTGGCCGATGACGCCGAGCCCGGCCCCGGCCAGCACCATGTACGCGCCGGAGGCGAACGCGCTCGTCTCCAGCCCCATGGTGGCGAACAGGAACCCGGCCACGGCCGCCGACACCGCTCCCCCGACCATGAGCCACTTGTAGTGCCCGAGCCGGGTGACGATCTGCCCGCCCAGTGTCGAGGCCGCGATCATGCCGGCCATCATGGGGAGGAGCAGCAGCCCGGAGTCGGACGCGCTCGCGCCCGTGGCGAGCTGCAGGAAGAGGGGCAGGAACGTGGCCGTGCCGAGCATGGCGGTGGCCATCAGCACGACCGCGACGACCGGGATGGTGAACGCCCTGTCGCGGAAGAGCCGCAGCGGCAGCACCGGTTCGGCGACCCGCCGTTCCACCAGGAAGAACAGCACGGCCAGCAGCACCGCGCCGGCGCCGAGCCCGACGATGACGGGCGAGGTCCAGGCGTAGGCGGCGCCGCCCCAGGAGGCGAGCAGCGTCAGGCAGGTCAGCAGCCCGGCGATCAGCGCGGCGCCGAGCCAGTCGACGCGGTGGGGGGACGTGCGGCGGGGCAGCTTGAGCACGGTGAAGGCCACGGCCAGGGCGATGGCGCCGAGGGGCAGATTGAGGTAGAAGATCCAGCGCCAGGAGGCGTGCTCGGTGAGGTAGCCGCCGATGACGGGGCCGGCGATGGAGGCGATGCCGAAGACGGCGCCGAAGAGGCCCTGGAATTTGGCGCGTTCCCGCGGGGTGGCCAGGTCGGCCGCGATGATCATGGTGAGCACCATCCCGCCGCCCGCGCCGAGGCCCTGGAAGGCGCGGAAGGCGATGAGCTGGCCCATCGTCTGGGCCAGGCCGCACAGGGCCGAGCCGGCCAGGAAGACGATGATGGCCGCCAGGTAGAGGTGCTTGCGGCCGTACATGTCGCTGAGCTTGCCGTAGAGGGGGGTCACGACGCCCGAGGCCAGGGCGAACGCCGTGACCACCCACGACAGATCCCGCAGGCCGTTCAGCTCGCCGGCGATGGTCGGCATGGCGGTGGCCACGACGGTCTGGTCGATCGCGGCCAGGAACAGGACGAGGAGGAGTGAGCTCATGCTCACCCAGAGTGATCGCCGAGGGGGAGCCTCGGCGGGGATTGTCGCTACCATGGGGGTCGACTCCTTGCTTCTTTTTCGCGAGAGGGCAGGAGGAATCCGCGGCGATCGGGGGTGCCACCCCGGTCGCCGCTTCCGTTTGCCGAAATTTCAGCGGTCAGAGCCCGTTTTCGAGCAGGGTCAGCGCCTCCTCGAGCAGCTCTTCCACCGATCCGCCCGACTCGGCCGCCTCCTGGACGGCCGAGATCGTGGCGCCGAACGTCCCGATGACGAGCATCCTGGCGTGCAGCTTGCCCGACACTCCCGGCCGGTCCCTGACGGCCTCGAACACGTTCTCCATGATCTTCGTCTCGTCGGCCGCCCTGGCCTTGGCGGCCAGCTCGGGATGGCGCCGGCGCAGCTCTCCGAACAGCTGCGCGTCCGCCCAGATCGGGCCGACGCGGGCCGCGAGGATCCGCGCCACCGCCTTCAGCGACTCGAACGCGGGCTCGTCGCCGGGACGGGCGCCGAGCAGTTCGGTGAACTCCTCAGGGCGCCACAGGGGCTCCATGACGAGCGCTTCTTCCTTGGTGGAGAAGTAGTTGAAGAACGTGCGCGGCGAGATGTCGGCCGCCGCGCTGATCGCCTCCACGGTCGCGGCTTCGAGACCTTCGTCGAGCGCGATCTTGACGGCGGCCGTCCTGATGGCCTGCCGCTTCTCGGCCCGGCGCCGGTCGCGCCGCTCCTGTGGAGTCTCCATGCTTTGCACTCTACGCACCTTTTGCACACTCTGCAACCTTTGCACGGTGTGCAAAGAAAAGGACGGCCCGGCCGAAGCCGGGCCGTCCAGAGCGGCAGATGTCAGACCAGCGGACGCGCCGTCGGCAGGATCGGGTACGGCAGCGCCGTGTCCCCGGTCAGGAACCGGTCCACGCCGGAGGCGGCGGCACGCCCCTCGGCGATGGCCCAGACGATGAGCGACTGCCCGCGTCCCATGTCACCGGCCACGAAGACGCCGTCCACCTTGGACATGTACGTCTTGTCGCGGGCCACGTTCCCCCTGGCGTCGTAGAAGCCGTCACCGGCGACCTCGGCCAGGTCCTGCAGCAGCGCGCCCTTCTCCGGGCCGAGGAAGCCCATCGACAGGGTGACGAGCTCGGCGGGGATCTCCCGCTCGCTGCCGGGGATCGGCTTGAAGCCGGCCTGCGGCCCCTCGACCTCGACCAGCCGCAGCGCGCGCACGTTGCCGTCCGCGTCGCCGACGAACTCGGTGGTGGAGACCGCGTAGACCCGCTCTCCCCCGCCGTCGGCCAGCTCCTCGTGGGCGCTCTCCATCTTGAACAGCATCGGGTAGGTCGGCCACGGCTGGTTGGCGGGCCGCTCCGCCGGCGGCCGCGGCATGATCTCCAGCTGGGTGACGGACGTGGCGCCCTGCCTGATCGCCGTGCCGATGCAGTCGGCGCCGGTGTCGCCGCCGCCGATCACCACCACGTGCTTGCCCTCGGCCGAGACGGGCGGGGTGGCGTAGTCGCCCTCCTGCACCTTGTTCGACAGCGGCAGGTATTCCATCGCCTGGTAGACGCCCTTGAGCTCGCGCCCGGTGACCGGCAGGTCGCGCCACTGGGTGGCCCCGCCGGACAGCACCACCGCGTCGAACTGCTCGCGCAGCTCGGCGGCGGTGATGTCGACGCCGACGTTCACGCCGGTGCGGAACTCGGTGCCCTCGGCCCGCATCTGCTCAAGCCGGCGCTCGATGTGCCGCTTCTCCATCTTGAACTCGGGGATGCCGTAGCGCAGCAGGCCGCCGGCGCGGTCGGCCCGTTCGAACACGACGACGTCATGCCCGGCCCTGGTGAGCTGCTGGGCGGCGGCCAGGCCCGCGGGGCCCGAGCCGACGACCGCGACCCGCTTGCCGGTCCTGACCGCCGGGGGCTGCGGGGTGACCCAGCCCTCGGCGAACGCCCGGTCGATGATCTCGACCTCGACCCGCTTGATCGCCACCGGGTCGGAGTTGATGCCGAGCACGCACGCCGCCTCGCACGGAGCCGGGCAGAGCCGGCCGGTGAACTCGGGAAAGTTGTTCGTGGCGTGCAGCCGCTCGATCGCCTCGCGCCAGTCGGTGCGGTAGACGAGGTCGTTCCACTCGGGGATGAGGTTGCCCAGCGGGCAGCCGTTGTGGCAGAACGGGATGCCGCAGTCCATGCAGCGGGCCGCCTGCTTGGTCAGCTTCTCCGGGGAGAAGTCCTGGTAGACCTCGCGCCAGTCGCTGATGCGGACGTCCACGGGGCGGCGTGCCGGCAGCTCCCGGTCGTGCGTGAGAAAACCCTTCGGGTCAGCCATTCGGTACGCCTCCCTTGTCGTGAACGTGCGTGTGCAGGATGGGCCCGCCGCGGTGACGGCGGGCCTCGGAACGGCGGGTCATGACCGCACCGCGGCCGCCATGACGGCCTCGTCGACGTCCCTGCCCTCGATGCGGGCGGCCTCGGCGGCCTCCATCACCCTCTTGTAGTCGCTCGGCATGATCTTGCCGAACCGGGCCAGGGCCGCGTCCCAGTCGGCCAGCAGCTGCTTGGCGACCGGCGAGCCGGTCTCCGCGAAGTGCTTCTCGACCGTCTCCTTGAGGAACTCGGCGTCCTCCTCGGTGAGCGCCTCGATGGCGACCATCTCGCGGTTGACCCGCTCGGGCCGCACGTCCAGCAGGTACGCGATGCCGCCCGACATGCCGGCCGCGAAGTTGCGCCCGGTCGGGCCGAGCACGACGGCCTTGCCGCCGGTCATGTACTCGCAGCCGTGGTCGCCGACGCCCTCGACGACGGCCGTGGCGCCGGAGTTGCGCACGCAGAACCGCTCGCCCACGACGCCGCGGACGAACACCTCGCCGGACGTGGCCCCGTACAGGGCGACGTTGCCCGCGATGATGTGACCGTCGAGCGGGGCCTCGTCGTGCGGCCGGACGGTGATCCGCCCGCCGGACAGGCCCTTGCCGAGGTAGTCGTTGGCGTCGCCGGTCAGCCGCAGCGTGATCCCGCGCGGTAGGAACGCGCCGAACGAGTTGCCCGCCGAGCCGGTGAAGGAGATGTCGATCGTGTTGTCGGGCAGGCCCTTGCCGCCGTAGCGCTTGGTCACCTGGTAGCCGAGCATCGTGCCGACCGTGCGGTTGACGTTGCGGATGGGCAGCTCGAGCGTGACCGGGGTGCCTTCCTGGATGGCGCCCTCGGCGAGCTGGATGAGCGTGTTGTCCAGCGCGTGCTGGAGCCCGTGGTCCTGCTCGACGAGCCGGCGCAGCGCGGTGCCCGCGGGCAGCTCGGGCCGGTGCAGGATCGGCGACAGGTCGAGGCCGCTGGCCTTCCAGTGGTCCTCGGCCGCCGTCATGTCGAGCATCTCGACGTGCCCGATCGCCTCGTCGAGCGAGCGGAAGCCCAGCTCGGCGAGGTATTCGCGGATCTCCTCGGCGATGAACTCGAAGAAGTTGACCACGAACTCGGGCTTGCCGGTGAAGCGCTTGCGCAGCTCGGGGTTCTGCGTGGCCACGCCCACCGGGCAGGTGTCGAGGTGGCAGACCCGCATCATCACGCAGCCGGAGACGACCAGCGGAGCGGTGGCGAAGCCGTACTCCTCGGCGCCGAGCAGCGCGGCGATGACGACGTCGCGGCCGGTCTTGAGCTGGCCGTCCACCTGCACCACGATGCGGTCGCGCAGGTCGTTGAGCAGCAGCGTCTGCTGGGTCTCGGCCAGGCCGAGCTCCCACGGGGCGCCCGCGTGCTTGAGGCTGGTGAGCGGGGACGCGCCGGTGCCGCCGTCGTGACCGGAGATGAGCACCACGTCGGCGTGCGCCTTAGACACACCGGCCGCGACCGTTCCGACGCCGACCTCGGCGACCAGCTTCACGTGGACCCTGGCCTCCGGGTTGGAGTTCTTCAGGTCGTGGATGAGCTGGGCCAGGTCCTCGATGGAGTAGATGTCATGGTGCGGCGGCGGCGAGATGAGGCCGACGCCGGGCGTGGAGTGGCGGGTCTTGGCGATCCACGGGTAGACCTTGTGGCCTGGCAGCTGGCCGCCCTCGCCGGGCTTGGCGCCCTGGGCCATCTTGATCTGCAGGTCGGCGGCGTTCACCAGGTATTCGGAGGTGACGCCGAAGCGGCCGGAGGCCACCTGCTTGATCGCGCTGCGCCGGGCCGGGTCGTACAGCCGCTCGGGGTCCTCGCCGCCCTCGCCGGTGTTGGACTTGCCGCCGAGCCGGTTCATCGCGATGGCGAGCGTCTCGTGCGCCTCCATCGAGATGGACCCGTACGACATCGCGCCGGTCGAGAAGCGCTTGACGATCTCCGAGACCGGCTCGACCTCCTCGATCGGGATCGGGTTGCCCCCGCGCAGCTTGAACAGGCCACGCAGGGTCATCAGCCGCTCCGCCTGGGAGTCCACGAGGTTCGTGTACTCCTTGAAGATCTCGTAGCGGCGGGTCCTGGTGGCGTGCTGCAGCTTGAAGACGGTCTCGGGGTTGAACAGGTGCGGCTCGCCCTCGCGCCGCCACTGGTACTCGCCGCCCACCTGGAGCCTGCGGTGGGCGTTCTCCACCCGCGGGTAGGCGTGGGCGTGGCGCTGCGCGACCTCGGTGGCCAGCACGTCGAAGCCGACGCCGCCCAGGCGGGAGGTGGTGCCGGTGAAGCAGGCGTCGATGACCTCCTGGCTCAGGCCGAGCGCCTCGAAGATCTGCGCGCCGGTGTAGGAGGCCACCGTGGACACGCCCATCTTGGACATGACCTTGATGACGCCCTTGCCGTACGCCTTGATCAGGTTGCGCACGGCCTTGCGCTTGTCCATTTGCAGGGCGCCGGTGTCGACCAGGTCCTCGATGGTCTCGATCGCGAGGTAGGGGTTGATCGCGGCGGCGCCGTAGCCGATCAGCAGCGCCATGTGGTGGCACTCGCGGGCCTCGCCGGTCTCGATGACCAGGCCGATCTTGGTGCGGGTCTTCTCCTGGATCAGGTGGTGGTGCACCGCGCCGGTCAGCAGCAGCGACGGGATCGGCGCGAGCGTGTCGGAGGAGCCGCGGTCGGACAGCACGACTATGCGCGCTCCGTCCGCGATGGCCTGGGACGCCTCGGCGCGGATCTCCGCCAGGCGGCGCAGCAGCGCCTCGCCGCCGCCGGCGACCTCGTACAGGCCGCTGATGACGTACGGATGGAAGCCGGGCAGGTCGTGCTCGTCGTTGATGTGGATGATCTTCGCGAGTTCGTCGTTGTCGATCACCGGGTACGGCAGCACGAGCTGGCGGCAGGAGGTCGGCCCCGGGTCCAGCAGGTTGCCCTCGGGCCCGAGGGTGCTGGCCAGCGAGGTGACCAGCTCTTCCCTGATGGCGTCCAGCGGCGGGTTGGTGACCTGCGCGAACAGCTGGGTGAAGTAGTCGAACAGAAGCCGCGGCTTCTCGCTCAGCACGGCCACCGGCGTGTCGGTACCCATGGAGCCGATCGGCTCCTGGCCCGCCTTCGCCATCGGCGACAGGATGATGCGCAGCTCTTCCTCGGTGTAGCCGAAGGTCTGCTGCCTCTTGACGAGCGCCTCGTGGGTGGGGATCTCGCGCTGGCGGGCCGGCAGCTCCTCGAAGCGGACGAGCCCGGCGTGCAGCCAGTCGGCGTACGGCAGCTCGGCCGCCAGCTCCGCCTTGATCTCGTCGTCCTCGATGATCTTGCCGCGGGCGGTGTCGATGAGGAACATGCGGCCCGGCTGCAGGCGGCCCTTGCGGACCACGTCCTCGGGCCTGAAGTCGAGCACGCCGGCCTCGGAGGCCAGCACGACCAGGCCGTCGGCGGTCACCCAGAAGCGCCCGGGGCGCAGGCCGTTGCGGTCGAGCACGGCGCCGGCCAGGGTGCCGTCGGTGAACGTGATCGAGGCCGGCCCGTCCCACGCCTCCATGAGCGTGGAGTGGAACTCGTAGAACGCCCGCCGCGCCGGGTCCATCTCGGTGTGGTTCTCCCACGCCTCGGGGATCATCATCAGCACGGCGTGGGGCAGGCTGCGCCCGCCGATGTGCAGCAGCTCCAGCGCCTCGTCGAAGCTGGCGGTGTCGCTGCCGTCGGGGTCGCAGATGGGGAAAAGTCGGGAAATGTCGCCCGGGATGCGGGCCGAGACCAGCATCGCCTCGCGGGCGCGCATCCAGTTGCGGTTGCCCTTGACCGTGTTGATCTCGCCGTTGTGGGCGATGTAGCGGTAGGGGTGGGCCAGCGGCCAGCTGGGGAAGGTGTTGGTGGAGAAGCGCGAGTGCACCAGTGCGATGGCGCTCTCGTACCGTTCGTCGCTCAGGTCGGGGAAGAACGGCTCGACCTGGTCGGGCGTGAGCATGCCCTTGTAGACGACGGTCCTGGCCGACAGCGAGGGGAAGTAGACGTCGGCCTCGTGCTCGGCCCGCTTGCGCAGGCAGAACGCGAGCCGGTCGAGTTCGAGCCCCTCCTGCCCGTCGGGGGAGGAGACGAACAGCTGGGCGAAGTGCGGCATGACGGCCCGGGCGCTCGGCCCCGGCAGGTCACGGTCGACCGGCAGCTCACGCCAGCCGAGCACGGTGAGGCCCTCTTCGGCCGCGATCTCCTCGATGAGGCGCGTGGCCACGCCCCTGGCCTGCTCGTCGAACGGCAGGAACGCGATGCCGGTCGCGTACGACCCGGCGGCGGGCAGCGCGAAGGGCACGCTCGCGCGGTAGAACGTGTCGGGGATCTGCGTCAGGATCCCGGCTCCGTCGCCGGTGTCCGGCTCGCTACCCTTGGCCCCCCGATGATCAAGATTGCACAGCGCCGTCAGCGCCTTCACCACGATCCCGTGTCCACGGCGTCCCGCGACGTCGGCAACCATGGCGACACCGCAGGCATCGTGCTCATTGGCGGGGTGGTACAGGCCCTGGGGCTCGGGGAACCCGAGGTGGGCAGCAGGCATTGAATCCCTCCCGTCGTCTTCGTCTGTCTGAACTGCGCTACAGGCGGGGACGACGTTGGCCCTGCTGCATATCGTGGATAGAGGTTACCCCACCCTGCCGGAATGGTGCCCGCCGCGTCCGTATTGCGAACATTCGCACCGCTCCGGCATCCGAACGCTCTATCCCAAACCTCCAGCATGGGGCCCGAAATTCCCCGTCCAGGCCGCGGATTCGCGTCACGGCGATCGAGTGCCCCCGGCCCCGATAGGGTTCACCCATGGAGCGTGACGGGGTCGAACGGCTACTCACCGCAGCAGGGGCCGACAGCAGGCGGCTGAGGCACGCCCTGGCCCTGCTCTGCGAGGGCCACTGGTGGACCCTCGCCGAGCTGGTCAGGCAGAGCGCCACGTCGAGGCGCACGGTCGAGTCGCTGCTGCGCGAGGTCGTCCTGGAACGCGACGGCGAACGCTTCCGCGTCCCGCTCGTCGACACCCCCGCCTACCAGGACCTGCTCGCCGTGGCCGCGCCTCCGGAAGACCCGGTCGCCCACCTGCTGCCCCACTACGCCCACGTGCTAGACCGGCTGACCGCCCTCGTGGCCAAGGCCCCGCGCGCCCGCCACGTGCTCGACCACGTCTCGGCCACGCCGGAGACCGTGCTGCGCCGGGCGCTGCTGGTCGGCACCCGCTTCTGGCTGCCCGGGGCCCGCCTGCTGTGCGTGGGCGACCACGACCTGACCTCGCTGGCCGTCAAGCTCGTCCATCCCGAGACCGACGTGACGGTGGTCGACGTCGACGAGCGCGTCCTGGCCTACATCGACGAGCAGCGCCTGGGCGTCCGCACCCGCTGGGCCGACCTGCGCCTCGGCCTGCCCGCCTCGGCCAGGGACCACGACCTGGCGCTCACCGACCCGCCGTACACGCCCGAGGGGGTCGGGCTGTTCGTGGCGCGGGCGGTGGAGGGGCTGAAGGACGAGGGGCGGGTGCTGCTGGCGTACGGGGCGAGCGAGCGCACGCCGATGCTGGCCTTCAAGGTGCAGCAGGAGCTGTCGGAGCTCAACCTCGTCTACGAGGCCATCTATCCCGACTTCAACCGCTATTTCGGGGCAGAAGCGATCGGCTCGGCCGCCGACCTCTACCTCCTGCGCCCCACCACCAAGACCCGCCCCGCCGTCCAGTCCCGCCTCACCCGCCACCCCACCGCCATCTACACCCACGGCCCCCAGTCGATCGAAAGCAGCTCCTCGGCCGGCCAGAAAGCCGCCGCCCCGGGGGCGGAGGGTTCACCGGTCACCGGGCCCGCCACCGAGGACGCGCTGGCGGGCTTCGAGGCTGACCTCCTGGTGGGCGACTGGCCCAAAGGCCTCCCGCAGCCGCGGGTCCGGCTCTCGACCTGGCTGGCCAAGCCGTACGCCGCCGCACCGCAGCGGGTCGCCGTGGCGGTGCCGCCCGGCCTGGAGGCCGCACTCCCCCGCCTCCTCCTGGCCACCCGCGGCACCCACGTCCGCCTCGTCGGCACCTCCCTCCCACCCCTGCCCAAGGCCCTGTCGCCCGTGTACGAGGTGAGCGAAGCAGGCGAGAACATCCTGGACGCCGTACGCCTGCCGCAACCGGAAGGGGATGCGGACACGGTCCTGCGCCGCATCCTCGACCACGGCCACGCCAAACTGGCCAACACCTGGCGCGAGGCCCTCATCGCGGTGGCCGCCGCACAGGGATCGTCCCTGACGAAGAACGAGGCCCGCGCCCTGATCCGCGAGGCCGCCGACTGGTCAGACGACCTGACCCCCCTCGACGCCCCAATCCACCGCCTCTCATCCCTGCACGAGGCGGTCACCAGAACAGTCACAGCCCTGACCACGACCACGTGACCACGACGTTCGACCCCGCTACGACGACCTGCCACGCGAACGGATTGGCCGACATGGCCCGGTTCGGGTGGCCGCGACCATTCTTCAGCGTGAGCACCGTCGTGAGCCGACCATCGTCGGCGCGGGCACCATCGTGAGCCGCCAATCGTCAGTGATACACGGCCGACCTCCGGCAACGGCCGCGAATCCTTATCAGCGGAGCGATTCTGCAGGCGGGACTCGTCATTAGCGGAGCCAGGCATCAAAGCAACTGACAATCAAACGTCGGCGAAGGCAGGACCCAGGTGGCGGTCAGCATCGCCAGCCACAGCACCGGCCAAGCGACAGGCGGCCACAACTGCGGCCAGCACCAGCACCGCCAAGTCTGCGCAGCGCCGCGAGTACCCCGGCGGCTGTCAGGTGGCGGCGACGACGCGACCCTGGACTGCTCGGCCGAGGCCGTCCAGGGCTATGAGGGCGGCGACGAGATCCTGCCCGGGTTGTGGGAGTTGCGCAGTCGGCCCAGGATCCGAAGGTTGTGTGGACTCCGCGGGTTGCCCCGGTCGGCCGGTGCCCGCGAGGCCGCCCAGTTGCTCGGTGCCCGCCGATCGCCCCCGGCCGACATCTGATGGCTGGCCGGTGTCCGTGGGCTTCCTAGGCCGACCCACTTCCGTGGGCTGCTCAGGTCGGCCCATTTCCGCGGACTGCCCTGATTGGCCTGCTTCCGTGGACTGCGTACGTTGCCCTGGTTGGTCCGTGCCCGAGGGGCGGCCTTCCCGGCCCGTTTCTGTGGGCTGGGCCGGCTGGCCGGACTCGTCACGTTGGTCGGACTGGATGGGCTCGTTCAGCTGGCCGAATGGTTCGGAACCGGCCGGCGTCTGGCCCGGTTGCGCGGGCTGGGTGGTGCCGGTCCAGCTCACCGTCACGTAATGGCCCATCGCACGGACCTGGGCCAGGCTGCCGACGGGCTCGAACGCGACGTCCTGCCGTACGAACCCGTCCTTGCGCAGGGCGGACACCAGGGCGTCGGCCGCGCGCCCGTCCGCGAGGTTGAAGATGACGAACTGACCCGCCATGGAGCCGCCCGCGTACGTGGCCTGGAGCGCCTGTGTGCATTCGGTGGCTGAGGTGCCCCAGAGGAGTTCGTCGCAGTCGGTGAACTGGCGGGTGGACACCTGCCCCATGCCCGCCAGGCTCCGGGTGGACGGCGGGAACACCTCCTCGGTCGTCAGCGGCGTGGCGTCGCGCCGGCGGGTGTCGACGGCCGCGTAGAAGGCGGAGGTGAGTTCGGCGTGGAGGGTGGTGGGACGCGGGTCGTCCCCGCGCAGCCACAGCCAGCCCGCCACGGCGGCCCCCACCAGGACGGCGGCCACTCCGGGGATGACGATCCGGCGGGACATCAGGAGGACGTCCCCGTGATCGCGACGACGCGGCGGTAGACGGCCTTCTCCGCCCCGCGCAGAGCCAGGGTGAGGGAGACGAAGTCGTCCTTGGCGGTGGGTTCGGTGCCGTCCAGCCGGCCGAGCCACACCAGCCCGACGTAATGGCCGAGCGCGTAGCCGCCCGCCTCCGAGTAGCCGCCAGGCGGGAAGGCCACCTTGGCGGAGGTCAGCGGGCTGGCCCAGCCGCCGCGATAGAGGGTCTTCAGAGCCTCGACCAGTTCTGAGGCCGACTTGCCGTCCTTGAGGTTGAGCAGCGTGTACTGGCCGACGTAACGGCCGTCGGAGCTGGCGTACAGGCCGCGGGCGACCTGGGTGCAGCCGGCGTTCGCCGTCAGCTCGTGCAGGCGCTCGCCCCAGAGGGCCGTGGCGCAGTCGGCGTCGAGTTGCTTGGCGACGAGCTTGAGCTTGAGCTTCTTCGACACGGCCAGCGTCTTCTGGCTGAACACCTCCTTCTCCGTGAGCGCCTTCGGGTCCTTGGCCCGCTCGGTGACGGGGTCGAACAGCTTGGGCGAGTTCCAGCCGTGGAACACCTGCGGGACGGCCGCGTCGGGGCCGAGCACGGAGGCGGTGACCTGCCGTTCCGGGCGGTAGGTGCCCAGGGACCTGACGACTGTCACGAAGGCTCCGGCGGCGACCAGCACTCCGGCGACCGTGGCGATGATGACGAACAGTCGCTGCTG
This sequence comes from Nonomuraea sp. NPDC048882, assembly GCF_040649755.1. NCBI lineage: Bacteria > Bacillati > Actinomycetota > Actinomycetes > Streptosporangiales > Streptosporangiaceae > Nonomuraea > Nonomuraea sp. NPDC048882. The sequence continues at coordinate 411,139 of NZ_JBEZGB010000010.1, read as the reverse complement.
TTCCGGGCGGAAACCCATGTCGGTGAGTATGGGGAACTGCCAGTCGGAGCGTGGGGTCCTGCGCCGCTTGTGGTAGGCGGGCTCCCGTCGCCCGGATCCGTCGTCGTCACCCGCGCCACCGCCGGCGACCGTCAGCCCTTCGGCGTCGAACTCACCGGTCGCAGGCCCGCCGGCCCCCGCCTTCCGCCGCCCGGACTCAGCTTTCCGCCGCCCGAGCGTCGTTTCCGCACCACCAGAGTCCGCTTCCGGCCAGAACGCCGACTCGCGGCCGCTGTCCTCACCGCTCAGCCAGCCGGACGCCGTCTCCTCGTCACCGGTCTCGCCTCTCCGCCCTCCGGACGCCGCCTTCCGCCCGCGCCCGAACCGCCGTCTGCCGTCCGACTCCGATGCCTGTCGCGCACCGCCGTCCCCGGCACCAGCACCGTCCCCGCCGCCGGCACCGCCAGCACGGCCCGCGCCATCGACCGACCAGCCGCCGTCAGCCGTTCCGGCCATGAACATGGCGCCACTGTCCGGACCCGCCGACCTGCCATCGCCCGGCCGTCGGCCACCGTTCGCATCCGCCGGTCGGCCACCGTCCGCATGGGTGCCCCGGCCACGACCCGACCGCCGACCACCAGACCTATCCGCCGAACGGTCACTGTCGGCCGGCCGACCATGACCCGCGTTCGCGCCTCGGTCGCCGTCTTCCTGTCGGCCATCAACCGACCACGCATCATCCGCCGAACGGCCACCGTCCGCACTCGCGCCCCGGCCCCGGCCACGACCCCACCTGCGGCCACCACTCGCACCCGCTGACCCGCCATCGGCCGTATCCGCCGACCAGCCATCATCTGCCGGTCGGCCGCCGTCCGCGTTCGTGCCCCGGCCGTCGGAGCCCGAGCGGCCGCCTGCCATCAGTCCGCCGCCGGGCGCGTCCGTCGACCAGCCGTCGTTCGACAACAGGCCGTCGCCTGTGCTGGACGCCTGCCAGTTGCCGTTCACCGGCTCCTCGGCTCGGCCGCCATGGGAACGGGCGGCTCTGCGGCTGCCGCGTCCGCCCTCCGAGCGGCGGTCTTCCGGCTCGGCCGCCTGCGGGCCGCCGCCGGTGGCGTGCCAGCCGCGGCCGTCGGTGCCTGTCAGTGGTTGGCCGCCGTCCGCGCCCCTACCCTCGGCACCGCCCGCCGGCCAGCCACCGCCGTCGGTATGCGCGCCAGAACGGCCACGGCCCCGGCCGAAGTCGCCACCGTCCGAACGACGGCTCCGACCACCCGCACCCGCTCCGGACCGACCATCAGCAGCCGCCGACCAGCCACCGCCATCCGTCCCAGCAGCCTGCCAGCTTCCGCTGCCCGTTCCCGCAGCCCGCCAGCCCCGGCCATCGGTCCCGGCAGCCTGCCGGCCCCCATCGTCGGTCCCGGTTGTGTGCCAGCCGCCGCCGTCAGTCCCGGCTACCCGCCGACCACCACCATCGGTCCCGGCAGCCTGCCAGCCGCCACCGTCCGTCCCGGTGGCATGCCGGCCGCCGCCATCGGTCCCGGCAGCCCGCCGACCACCAGCGTCCGTCCCGGCGGCCTGCCAACCTCTGCCATCTGTCCCTGCCGCCGACCTACCGCCGTCCGTCCCATGACCGCGCCGCCCAGCCTCGGGGCCGGTACCGTGCCGACCACCGTCCGCACCGGCACGGGATCGGCCGCCGTCAGCACCGGCACCGGACTGACCGCCGTCGGTGCCTACACCGCGTCGCCGACCCTCCGGAGCGGCACCATGGCGGCCGCCGTCCGCACGGGTGCCGTCGCCCGCCGGCCAGCCGCCGCCGTCGGTATGCGCGCCAGAACGGCCACGACCCCGGCCGGAACCGCCGCCGTCCGAACGACGGCTTCGACCACCCGCGCCCACTCCGGACCGACCATCACCAGCCGCCGGCCAGCCACCGCCGTCCGTCCCCGCTGCACCAGCGGCCGGCCAACCGCCAGCGTCTGTCCCGGCGGCCCGCCAACCGGCACCATCCGTCCCGGCGGCCGAGCGACCACCACCGTCAGTCCCGGCAGTCCGCCAGCCGCCACCGTCCGTCCCGGCGGCCCGCCAACCGACACCATCCGTCCCGGCGGCCGAGCGACCACCACCATCGGTCCCGGCAGCCCTCCGGCCACCACCATCCGTCCCAGCTGCTGACCAGCCGCCGCCGTCGGTCCCGGTGGCGTGCCAGCTGCCGCCATCCGTCGCAGGACCGGGCCGACCGCCTTCGCTACCCGCGCCGCGTCGGCCACCGTCCGTGCCGGTACCGCGCCGACCGCTCTCGGCGCTGGCACCGCGTCGGCCGCCGTCAGGAGTTCCGCCGCGCCGTCCACCGTCAGAGGTCCCGCCGCGTCGGCCACCATCAGGGCTCCCGCCGGGTCGGCCGCTGTCAGGGGTCCCGCCGGGTCGGCCGGCATCCGTGTCGATGCTGTGGCGGCCGTCCGGAGCCGGCGCGCCAGGCCAGCGCGTGTCCGGGGAGGTGCCGTGGCGGTTGCCGGGGTCGGGGTCCGCGGCGGGCCAACCTGTGCTGTCTGTGGCCGGGGTCGAGCGGTTGTCTCTGGTGCGGCCCGTTCCGTCGTTGCCGCCTGAACGGCCGCCCTTGGAGCCGGACGGTGATCTTTTACGGGCCATCACAGCCCCGCCGCCCCGACGAGGTTTCCGACGGTGAAGGTGACCACCGCCGCGACCGCACCCACCAGTAGCTGGCGTAGCCCGGAATACCACCAGCTGCGTGCCGTCACCACCGAGACGATCGCCCCGGCCGCGAACAGCGCCACGCCGGACAATCCGGCCGACCAGAGCAGGTCGTGCGCCCCGAGCAGGTACGGCAGCAGCGGCAACAGCGCCCCCACCCCGAACGACAGGAACGACGACACCGCCGCCACCACCGGCGACGGCAGATCGCCCGGCGCGACCCCGAGCTCGTTGCGCGCGTGCACCTCCAGCGCCTGATCGGGATGGAGCGAGATCTGCCTGGCCACCTCGGCGGCCAGGTCGGGCGTCACGCCCCGGTCCACGAACGTCTGCGCCAGCTCCGCCCGCTCGTCGTCGGGATGGCTGGCCAGCTCGCGCCGCTCGACGGCGATCTCGGCCTGGGCCAGCTCGCGCTGGCTGGCCACCGAGACGTATTCGCCGCCCGCCATGGACAGCGCCCCGGCGGCCAGGCCGGCGGCCCCGCCGAGGGCGATGATCCTGGTGTTGGCGGTGCCGGCCGCGACGCCTGCGATGAGCGCGAAGTTCGACACCAGGCCGTCCATCGCGCCGAACACCGATGGCCGTAGCCAGCCTCCGGTGACGTCGCGATGTCGGTGGTGGGCCTCCGCGCGACCGCTCATCGGGAGTTCTTCTCCTTCGTCGCGGGTTCAGGCTCGGGAGATTCGGCGGTGGAAGGCTCTCCTGGGTCGTTGTCCGTCGCCTTGGTGCCCGTGTCGGTGTCGGCAGCACCGGCCTCCGCCGCCGCCGAACCCGTCTCGGTGGAGCCGGTCGTGGTGGGTTCAGGGGCCGCCGGTGCGTCGTCGGTGGCATCCGCGGTGTTGTCCTGGGAGCTCTCCGTACGCGCCGACTCCGGCATGTCCGCAGGCTCTTCGGCGGCGGCCGTGTCCGGCTGCTGGTCCCCGGCCTCTGGCTGGTCGGAGGCCGCAGGGTCCTGCGCCGAGGGCCCCGTGGACGGCTCCGTGGACGGCTCCGTGGACGGCTCCGTCGTCGTTTCCGGATCCGGAGTCTCGCCGGCCGTGGGGGCGTCGCCTGGAGGGGCGTCGGTCTTGGAGGACTCGCCCGTGCCGGGGTCGGCCTGGCCTGCCGAGTGCTCCGGGTCGGCGTCGGCCTGCGCGCCGGGCTCGTCCGACGACGGTGGCGAGACGATCTCCACGCCCGTCTTGTTGCGGGTGGCGAAGAAGTAGACCAGGGCGAGCACGAACAGCACGATCGAGGTCCACTGATTGATCCGCAGCCCGAGGAAGAGCACCGCGTGGTCGACGCCGCCGACCGGGTCGATGCGCAGCCCTTCGATCCAGAAGCGGCCGAGCGTGTAACCGGCGACGTAGAGGGCGAACAGCCGCCCGTGGCGCAGCGTCAGGGCGCGGCCCGCGAAGATGAGGGCGAAGCCGAGCGCGAGGTCCCACAGCGACTCGTACAGGAAGGTCGGGTGGTAGAGGACGCCGGGCTCGCCGCCGTGCTCGACGTCGATCTCCAGCCCCCACGGCAGCGTGGTCGGCGAGCCGTAGAGCTCCTGGTTGAACCAGTTGCCCCAGCGGCCGATGGCCTGCGCGAAGGCGATGCCGGGCGCGACCGTGTCGGCGACCGCGCCCATGGAGATGCCGCGCTTGCGCACGGCCAGCCAGACACCGAAGGCGCCGAGCGCGATCGCGCCCCAGATGCCGAGGCCGCCCTCCCAGATGAACAGCGCCTGGATGGGCTCCTTGATCGCGCGCGGGCCGAAGTAGGTCTGCCAGTCGGTGATGACGTGGTAGAGCCTGCCGCCGATCAGGCCGAAGATGACCGCGGGGACCGCGATGTCGATGATCGTCCCTTGCTGGCCGCCGCGGGCGCGCCAGCGCCGCTCGCTCAGCCAGACGGCGACGATGACGCCGAGCACGATGCATAGCGCATAAGCCCGGATCGGGATGATTCCGAGATACCAGACCCCCTGGGAAGGGCTGGGAATCGAGGCAAGGGGCATGTCAGGTGAGGGTAGCGGAAGCGAGGCTACTTGGCCGCCTTCGTAATCTCATCGCGAAGTTGCGACGGGCTGAACAGTACCGGATTGTCTATCTCTGTACCGTTCAATTTCACTGTCGGCGTGTGGTCGAGCTTCTGCGCCTCGCTGACCTTCTTGCTGTACGCGAGCTGCGCGTCGGCGTTCTTGTTCGAGGTCACGCAGGCGTCGAAGCCGGGATCGGTGACGCCGGCGTCCTTGCCCCACTGCTTGAGCTGGTCGGCCGTGAAGCCCACCTCACTCTCGGGGGGCTGGTTCTGGTAGAGCAGGTCGTGGAAGGCCATCCACTGCTTGCCGTCCGCGATGCACCTGGCCGCGCTGCCCGCCCGTACGGAGTTGGACTTGGTCGGCTCCTGCGAGAAGATCGTGATCGGGTGGAAGACCACCTTGGCCTTGCCCTCGGCCGCGAGGTTCTTGAACGTCGGGCCGCTGACCCGCTCCAGCTCCTTGCAGGCCGGGCACTGGAAGTCCTCGTAGATGTCCACCACGGGCTTCGTGACGCCCGCGTTGGCCATCACGACGCTGCCGTCGGGCTGCACGGTGATCGGCGCGAGCGCCGCGCCGGCCTCCTCGGAGCGGGAGATGCTGGCGGCGTACCACGCGCCGAGCCCGACGGCGGCCACCGCGACCACGCTCGCGGTCGTGTAGGCCACCACCTTGCGGCGCCTCTCCTTCGCCCGCGCCTCCGCCTGCTGCGCCTTGATCTTCTCGCGCGCCGACTGCGACTTCGTCTTGGTACGGTCGCCCTTGCTCATCGCTGGTCCCCCTCGTCGTCATCACCTGTGTCACCCTCGATGCCGAGGGCACCGTCGAGCGCGAAGCGCCCCGGCGGGAAGCGCACCGTCCAGGCGCCGAGCAGGACGAGGCCGAAGTCGCGCAGGATGTCGAGCAGGTAGGTCGGCTCCTGGCCCACCCCCAGCTGCCCGCCGCCGCCGAAGCAGCCGCAGTCGATCCGCAGGCCGTTGGCCCACGCCCAGGCGATCCCGAACACGAACGCGAACATGAGCAGCCCGGCGATCACCGCGGCCACCCTGGTGAGCAGCCCGACGATCAGCAGCACGCCGACCACGATCTCCAGGATCGGCAGGGCGTATCCCACCGCGACGGCGACCGGCTCAGGCAGCAACTGATAGGCCTTGACCGCCACGACGGAGTCGGCCGGGTTGCCGATCTTGAGCGCGCCCGCCGCGATCAGCACCCCGCCCAGCACGAGCCGGGCAACGGTTGTCACCCAGGGTATCGCCGTTGTCGCCCTCGGCAACGGTAGAGACGCGGCCACGTGTGTTCTCCTCTGGATCTGCGCGGAAGTCGCGCACAGTACCGGGATCTCCATCTGACCACGCCGCAGATAAGCATCAGCTAAGCGCGTTCCCCCTGGCCGACCTGGGAGAGTCGCCGCTTTTCACGACAAACGACACGGAGAATCGCCACGCCGCACACGGACCCAGGTCACACGGTGAACATGCTCCCCAAGCGCGCCGGCGTCTCCGCGCACGGCACCCGGGCCGCGCCCTCAGCGGGCCGCGCCCTCAGCGAGCGGGGCACTCAGCGAGCGGGGCCCTGGCTGATGGCCGTCCGGTCCCGGCGGCGCGCCACCGAAAGCGCGGCTCCGGTGGGCGCCCAAGCGGTGGCGGTACGTACGTGAGCGCCGGCGCACGCGGCCCCGCACTCAGGCGGCCGACCGGCGTTCGCTCAGCCGCGTACGCCCCACGTTCAGGCGTCCGACCGGCGTTCGCTCAGCGGCGTACGCCTCGCGCCATGTCCCTGGCCAGCGTGGCGATGGACTCCCGGCCGGCCGCCTCGTCGGGCGCGTCGAGGATGCGCCGGATGAACGCCGACCCGACGATGACCCCGTCGGCGTAGGCCGCCACCTCGGCCGCCTGCGCGCCGGTGCCGACGCCGAGCCCGACGCACACCGGCAGGTCGGTGTGGGCCTTGGTCCGCTCGACCAGCCCTTCGGCGGCGACGTTGACGCTCTCCCTGGCGCCCGTGACGCCCATGAGCGAGGCCGCGTACACGAAGCCGGTGCAGCAGTCGACGACGGCCTTGATGCGCTGCTCGGTGGAGCTGGGCGCGACCAGGAAGACCGTGTCGATGCCGGCCGCCGCGGAGGCGGCGCGCCACGGCTCGGACTCCTCGGGCGTCAGGTCGGGCGTGATCGTGCCGACGCCGCCCGCGTTGGCCAGGTCGCGCGCGAACCGGTCGGCGCCGTACTTGTCGATCGGGTTCCAGTACGTCATGACGAGCGTGGCGGCGCCGGTCGCGGCGACGCCCTCCACCGTGCGCATCACGTCGGCGATGCGCGTGCCGTTGGTCAGCGACCTGTGCACGGCGTCCTGGATCGTCGGCCCGTCCATGAGCGGGTCGGAGTAGGGCAGGCCGATCTCGATGACGTCGCAGCCGGCTTCCACCAGAGCCGCGGCGGCGGCGATGCCACCGTCCTTGGAGGGGAAGCCGGCGGGCAGGTAGCCGACGAGCGCGGCCCGGTTGTCCGCCTTGGCCTTGGCGAAAACCGTCTGAAGAGTCGTCATGTCTATCCGTTTCGAAGGTCGAGTCTCACCATGATGCCCTGCCGCGCGCCCGCCCCAGAATCCCCCGCGCCGGTCGGGCGCCGATGTGTCACGGCGGCTTCCCGGCCGCCACGAAGCCGCCACCAAGCCGCCGGGCCGCAGAACCGTCGAGCCGCGGTGTCACAGGGCCGCAGGTGTCAGAGGTTGAAGTACTTCATCGCCGTGCCCATGTCCTTGTCGCCGCGCCCGGACAGGTTGACCAGGATGGTGGCCGAGGGGCCGAGCTCGCGGCCCAGCTCCAGCGCGCCGGCCAGCGCGTGGGAGGACTCGATGGCGGGGATGATGCCCTCGGTCCTGGCCAGCAGCGAGAACGCGGCCATGGCCTGGTCGTCGGTGACGCCGTGGTAGGTGGCGCGGCCGGTGTCCTTCAGCCAGGCGTGCTCGGGGCCGACGCCCGGGTAGTCGAGCCCGGCGGAGATGGAGTGGGACTCGATGGTCTGGCCCTCGTCGTCCTGGAGCACGTAGGTGCGCGAGCCGTGCAGCACGCCGACCGAGCCGGCGGTGAGGGTGAGCGCGTGCTCACCGCTCTCCAGGCCGTGGCCGGCGGCTTCGTAGCCGTGCAGCGCGACGTCCTGGTCGTCGAGGAAGGCGTGGAAGACGCCGATCGCGTTGCTGCCGCCGCCGACCGCCGCGCACACCGCGTCGGGCAGCGCGCCGGTCAGCTCCAGCATCTGGCGGCGGGCCTCGACGCCGATGATGCGCGCGAAGTCGCGCACGATCTCGGGGAACGGGTGGGGCCCGGCGACGGTGCCGAACAGGTAGTGGGTGGTGTCGACGTTGGTCACCCAGTCGCGGAAGGCCTCGTTGATGGCGTCCTTCAGCGTCTGGGAGCCGTTGGTCACCGGCACCACGGTCGCGCCGAGCAGCTTCATCCTGGCCACGTTGAGCGCCTGGCGCTCGCAGTCGACCGCGCCCATGTAGATGACGCACTCCAGCCCGAGCAGGGCCGCGGCGGTGGCGGTGGCCACGCCGTGCTGGCCGGCGCCGGTCTCGGCGATCACGCGCTTCTTGCCCAGCCGCTTGGTCAACAGGGCCTGGCCGAGCACGTTGTTGATCTTGTGGGCGCCGGTGTGGGTGAGGTCCTCGCGCTTGAGCACGATCCTGGCGCCGCCGGCCTGCTCGCTGAAGCGCCGCACGTCGGTCAGCGTGGTGGGCCGGCCCGCGTAGGTGCGCAGCAGGTGGTCGAACTCGCGCAGGAACTCCGCGTCGTTCTTGGCCTTCTCGTAGACGGCGGCGACCTCGTCGAGCGCCGGGATGAGCGCCTCGGGCACGTAGCGGCCCCCGAAGATGCCGAACTTGCCGTGCACGTCGGGGTCGTCGCCACGCGCGCCGTTGCCGGCCAGGTCGGCGGCGGTCAGGATGGTGCCTTCGTTTGCCACTGCTATCCCTCTGCTGAGTGGTCGGGGCGCGTCGACGGGTGGGCGCCGGCGGTCACCAGCGCCTCCACTGCCTTGCGCGGGTCCTTTCCGGTGACCAGGCTCTCCCCCACCAGCACGGCATCGGCGCCGCCACGGGCGTAGGCGAGCAGGTCGTGCGGCCCGCGCACCCCCGACTCGGCGATCTTGATCACATTATCGGGGATCTTCGGCGCCAGCTTCGTGAAGACATCGCGGTCGACCTCGAGTGTCTTCAGATTGCGCGCGTTGACGCCGATGACCCGGGCGCCGGCGGCGACCGCCCGATCGAGCTCGTCCTCGGTGTGCACCTCGACCAGCGGGGTGAGCCCGATCGACTCGGCCCGCTCGATCAGCGACACCAGCGCCTCCTGCTCCAGGCACACGACCATGAGCAGAGCCAGGTCGGCGCCGTGGGCACGGGCCTCCCAGAGCTGGTAGGAGGTGAGGATGAAGTCTTTGCGCAGGATCGGGATGTCGACGCGGGCGCGGACCGCGGCCAGGTCTTCGAGGCTGCCGCCGAACTTGCGCCGCTCGGTCAGCACGCTGATGACGTGGGCGCCGCCCGCTTCGTAGTCGGCCGCCAGCGCCGCCGGGTCGGCGATCGCGGCGAGCGCGCCCTTCGACGGGCTGGAGCGCTTGACCTCGGCGATCACCGAGATCCTGTCGCCCCCGAGCGCGGCCATGGCGTCTCTGGGCGCGTGCGCCCGCTCGGCTCGCTGCTTGAGCTCGTCAATGGAGACGTCCCGCTGACGTGCGGCGAGGTCGGCGCGCACCCCGTCGAGGATGTCGTCGAGGACGCTTGGCCCTTCCGTCCGCTCACTCACGCGCTTGAGGTCCCTCCGGTCGGCTGCTGGGGGCGGCGGAGAGTTCGCGTCGCGTCCGCTCTCTCGCCTTTATCCTGCGATGGTATCGGCCCGCGTGGGGTCACCTCGCCACCGGCACCCGGTCAGGGAGCGAGGAACGCCCCGAAGGGCAGATTACGGACGACCCAGTAGACCATGACCACTCCGATGAACACCCACAGCCACGCCGGATGCGCCAGCGTCGTGCGTCGCGGCCGCCCCTGCCACGACCGCAGGACCCACCGTCCCCACCAGAACAGCAGGAACGGGATCATCGCCATGGCGAGCGGGTTGAGCCCGAGCGCGGCGACCGGGTCGAGGTGGGCCAGGGCGTGCATGGTGCGCAGCGTGCCGCACCCCGGGCAGTAGAGCTTGGTGATCGCCAGGAACGGGCAGGTCGGGTAGTGACCGGGCTCGTTGGGATCCACCAGGCCGACCACGGCGAACGCCACGCCGGCGGCGGCCGCAACACCGAGCGGCGGCAGCAGGGCCTTGAGGCGTCTCGTGCCGTGCCGCTCGGTTGTTGCGAAGCTCATGCTCTCAGTATCCGCCTTCCGGTACGTGCTCGTCGTCTCACGCGGCCTAGTACGACGAGTACGAGGACATGCTGGCGGCGAAGATCACGAAGAACAGCACGTACGCGATGATCAGCAGGCCGGAGCCGATGGCGCCGACGATCAGGCTGCGCTTCCACCACGTCTTGGCCTCTTCGGAGGCCTGCTGGGCGCCCGCGTAGTCGCCGATCTGCCACTTCTGGTTCACCTGCGACGACTTGACGATCGACACGACGCCGAGCGGGAGGCAGCAGAAGAGGGTGGTGAGGATGGCGGGGACGAGGTGGTTGTCCGGCGGGTTGCCGCCGGGGCCGCCGGGGCCGCCGCCGTAACCGCCTCCGTAGCCACCGGGAGGCTGCTGGCCGTAACCGCCACCGCTCGGAGGCTGCTGCCCGTAGCCACCGCCGTAGCCGCCACCACTGGGGGGCTGCTGGCCGTAGCCACCGCCACTCGGAGGCTGCTGGCCGTAACCGCCACCGCTGGGGGGCTGCTGGCCGTAACCGCCGCCACTCGGAGGCTGCTGACCGTAACCGCCACCGGGCGGCTGAGCGCCGTATCCGCCGTCGCCCTGGTTACCGTAACTCATGCTAATGACCCCTCATGTCGTCATCTTTGAGTCTGAGTTGCGCGCGGCAGCCTAGCGAGAAACCATCTACTACGTGGACTAACGTCCATCTTGCGGACAATTCGTAATCGGACCGCAAGCGGGTCGTCACGGTCCGGCTACGCGCGGCACATGTCGCCGCCGGTTTCAGTAGTCGTACGAGGACGACGTGGCGGCGGCGCTCAGGCCCATCAGGGACAGCAGCATGCCGCCGAAGATGAGCCAGCACAACACCCAGATGACAACCGTGATGTACGAAGTGACCAGACCGCCCACGGCCATGCCCGAGCCTTCCTCGCCCGTGCGCTTGATCCGGTTGAGCGCGATGTGGCCGAGGATCACGCCGGGGATGCTGGTCAGGCCGCAGAAGATCAGGCCGATGATGCCCAGGACGAGCGAGGCCACCGCCATGCCGTTGGTGGAGCGGGGCGGCGCGTAGTAACCCGGCTGCCCGTAGCCCTGCTGGCCATACCCTTGCTGCCCGTAACCGCCGTAGCTGGGCGGCTGCTGACCGTAGCCCCCGCTGGGAGGCAGCTGACCGTAGCCGAGCTGCTGCGGATGGCTGGCCGGCTGCTGCCCGTAACCGCCGCCGTAGCCACCGGGAGGCTGCTGCCCGTAACCGCCGCTGCTCGGCGGCTGCTGGCCGTAACCGCCGCTCTGGGGCTGCTGGCCGTAGCCTCCCCCCGTCGACGGCTGCTGGCCGTAGCCTCCCCCCGGAGGCTGGGCCCCGTAGCCGCCGTTTTCACCCTGATCCCCGTAGCTCATGAGCCGGCTCCTCAAATGTCCGTGGCGAGTTGCAACGGCAGCTTATTGAGGAAACGTCCGCCTGGCGGACAAGGCTTCAGAACAATGGTGGATCCGCCAGGGCCGGGTGCTCAGCGGGGATCGGTCGGGTCGTCGCCGCGGTCGAGGGCGTCCCAGAGCGCTCTGTCGTCGGCGACCTGCGCCTCCGCGCCGGCGGGCGGGCTCTTCTCCCGGTCGTAGCGGGCCGACATGCCGGCCCACGCGCCCGCGCGCACGACCGCGACCGCTCCCCCGGCGATCATCAGTACGGCCCCCGCGCCGGACACGACGGGCCACCAGGCCACCGGCTCCCAGGGCAGGTCGGTAACGCCGTGCAGCACGTTGCGTTCGCGCAGCCAGCCGGTGACGCCGGCGTCGTCGAGCGCCGTCCACGTCCCGGCCGCGGCGGCCACGCCGCAGAGGGCGAGCAGCACGCCGACGACGCGGCGGCCGAGCCCCTTGGCGGCCAGCACGGCCACCACCCCGGCCAGCCCGGCCAGCGCGGCGGGGGTCAGCACCGGGCCGAGGTCACCGCCGGTGGGCGCGACCGCCCCGGCGCCGCCGAGCACCCGCACCCAGGTCTGCCCGGCGGCGAAGAGCACCAGGAGGCAGCCGAGCGCGGTCGCCACGACCCAGCCCCACAGCTCGCCACGCCCGGAGGCCCGGCCCGATCCGGCCGCCCGATCGGCCGCCGTATGAGCCCCGTCCGGCCCTTCTGCCCTGTCAGCCCCCATGCCGTCCGCCTAGCTCAGCACGATGTCGAGCCGGTCGGCGTCGAAGCAGGTGCGCTCGCCCGTGTGGCAGGCCGCGCCCTCCTGGTCGACCTTGACGAGCAGGGTGTCGCCGTCACAGTCGAGCGCCACCGACTTGACGTGCTGGACGTGGCCGGAGGTGTCGCCCTTGACCCAGAACTCGGCGCGGCTGCGCGACCAGTAGGTGGCCCGGCCGGTGGTGAGCGTGCGGTGCAGGGCCTCGTCGTTCATCCAGGCCAGCATGAGCACCTCACCGGTGTCGTACTGCTGGGCGATGGCGGGGATCAGGCCGTCGGGGTTGCGCTTGAGCCGGGCGGCGATCTTGGGGTCGAGCGACATGCTGCCATTCAACCAGCCCAGGGTCGTGCCCCCGCCACCGCTGTGCCGCGCAGGCCTCCCCCGGATCTCAGGCCAGGGCCTGGGAGAGCGTGTCGTAAATGGGGAACAACGGCGCCAGATTGGTGCGCCGCAGCCGCCGCAGCACCAGCCCGTCGGGGACCACCAGGGCCATGGTCCCGTCGCGGTCGCGCAGCGCGGCCAGCTGCCGCACCAGCACGCCGAGCCCGGTGGTGTCGATGAACGTCAGCCCACTCAGATCGACCACCAGCCGGGGGCCGTGCGCGCGGACGGCCTCGTCGAGGCACCGGCGCACCCGGGAGACGTTGTCGACGTCGAGCTCACCCGCCAGGCTGACCACCACGAGCTCCCCGTGTTGATGTCGTGACATCTCCAGCACATCCACGCCCATGCTCCTCATGTCCCCTCCCACGGGTGGCCCCGCCGAAAAGGTACACCGGTCTGGGGTGCGTCACAGTGGGTTTTACAGAGAATGCGCTACGTGATGGCGTGGACCGGAGTAATTTCGGAGCCGACGCGTGCTAGGGGAGGACACGATCGTGGTGCACGTCGCGGGCTCCGTCCTCGATCCCGACCTGGGTGATCACGTCTGCCTGCCGTTCGAGGGCGAGCGGGAGCGGATGACGGCCACGCAGGCGTTCACGATGAACGGCCTGCGCCGCCGGACCAAGGTGGTGCTCATCACGCACGCCGACAGCCCCGAGCGGACGCGCGCGTGGCTGGCGCCGCTGGTGCCGGGGTTCGCCGACGCCGAGCACGCCGGGCGGATCGAGATCGTGGCGTGCGCCGACACCTACTTCACCGGCGGCTCGCTCGATCTCGAACGGGTGCACGCGAAGCTGGCCGGCGCCCACGACCGGGCCCGCGAGCACGGGCAGCACGGCGTGTACGCGCTGATCGACGCCTCCTGGGGCGTGGGCGACGCGCGCGGGCAGGCGACGTTCGAGGCGGCGACCAACGAGCTGTTCGGGGAGCGGTGGCTGGCCGCCGTGTGCCAGTACGACCGCCGGCTCTTCCCCCGCGACGCTCTCGACCGGGCCGCCTCGGTGCATCCGATCTCCCCCGAGCAGGCGCTGCTGCGCTTCGCCAACACCTGCTCGCCGCCGGGGCTGCGGGTGTGGGGGGACGTCGACCTGACCAACCGGCCGGCGTTCGCCTCGCTGCTGGCGCGGCTGGAGCACGAACCGGGCGAGGTCGTGGTCGACGCCACCGGGCTCGACTTCATCGACGCCGGCTCGGCGCAGCTGCTCACCGTCACGGCCCTGGCCAGGCCGCTCGGCAGCACCTCCGTGGTGTGCGGGGCGTCGGTGGCCCGGGTGCTCAAGCTGATCAGGGCCGACGAGGTCATCGCCGTGCGCCGGGTCGGCGATGTGTAGACAGGTGTACTGCACGAGCTTCGCACGGGGACGGATCACGTTCCTGCGCAGGGCGGTCGCCGAGCACGCCGGGCGCGCGGGGCTGAGCGGCAGGGGGCTGGAGGACTTCGTGCTGGCCGTCAACGAGATCGTCACGAACGCGGTCGTGCACGGGGGCGGGCACGGGCGGCTGCGGCTGTGGACGCGGGGCGAGCGGCTGTGGTGCGAGATCAGCGACGAGGGGCCGGGGCTGCCGGCGGGGTGGATGGGCGACATGCGCCCGCCCGCGGGGTTCGACTCCTGCGGGCGGGGGTTGTGGCTGACGAGCATGTTGTGCGAGCACATCACGATCGTGTCGGGTCCTGCGGGCACGAGCGTCACCTTCGCCGCCATGCGCGCCTGAGCCTCAGGAGCGGCGGCGCTCAGAGCGGGCAGGGCTCAGGAGCCGGGGGGCGTCAGGAGCGGGCGGCGGAGATCCAGGAGGCGTGCAGGTCGGCGTACACGCCGGGCTCGTCCACCAGCTTCGCGTGCGGCCCGCGCTGCACCAGGCGGCCGGAGTCGAAGACCAGGACCTCGTCCGCGTTCTCCGCCGTGGACAGGCGGTGCGCGATCGAGACGGCCGTGCGGCCCCTGGTGACGCCTTCGAGGGCGCGCGCCAGGCGTACCTCGGTGGCCGGGTCCACCGCGGAGGTGGCCTCGTCCAGCAGGAGCAGGTCGGGGTCGGCGAGGTAGGCGCGGGCCAGGGCGACGAGCTGGCGCTCGCCCGCCGACAGCGACTCGCCGCGCTGCCCGACCGGCGTGGCCAGGCCGGCGGGCAGGCCCTCCAGCCAGTCGGCCAGGCCGAGCTCGGTCAGCGCCAGCTCGATCTCCTCCGCGGTGGCCGACGGCTTGCCGAAGCGGATGTTGTCCTCCAGGGTCCCGTCGAACAGGAAGCCGTCCTGCGGGACCATGACGATCCGTTCGCGCAGGGAGGAGAAGCGCACGTCGCGCAGGTCGTGGCCGTCCACCGTGACACGCCCTGAGCCGGGGTCCATGAGCCTGGTCAGGAGCTTGGCGAACGTGGTCTTGCCCGAGCCGGTCTCCCCCACGATCGCGACGCGGGAGCGGGGCGGGATCTCGATCGTGACCTCGCTCAGCACGGGCACGCCGCCGGGGTAGGAGAAGTGCACGTTCTCGAAGGCGACCTCGATGGGGCCGCGGGGCAGCTGCACGCCGTTCTCGCCGGGGTCGGCGACGTCGGGAGGGGTGTCGAGGACGCCGAGGATGCGGCGCCAGCCGGCGACGGCGTTCTGCGCCTCGTTCAGCACCTCGGTGGCGGTCTGCAGCGGCGAGACGAACAGCGTCACGAGGAACAGGAACGCCACCAGCTCGCCCTGCGTGATGTCGCCCGACAGTCCGAGCCGCACGCCGAGCAGGACGATGCCGGCGATGGCGAGCGCGGCCACGATCTCGGTCAGCGGGAAGACGAAGCCGACGATGGTCTGCGCCCTGGTCTGGGCCTTCTTGTTGGCGTCCACGGCCTGGTCGACGCGCTCTGCGGTGCGCCGCTCCGAGGCGTAGGCCCTGATGACGGCGGCGCCGACGACGGACTCGCTGACGGCGGCCAGCATGTCGCCGGTGCGCTCGCGCACGACCGTGTACGCCCGCGACAGCAGCCGCTGGAAGCGCGGCAGGGCGATCATGAGCGGAACGAAGCAGGCCCAGACCAGCAGCGTGAGCTGCCAGGAGTAGACGAACATCAGGACGGTGGCCACGAACAGCTGGCCGAACGCCACGATGATCATCAGCCCGCCCCACTGCATGAAGGTGCTGATCTGGTCGATGTCGTTGGTGACGCGGGAGACCAGGGCGCCGCGGCGCTCGGTGTTCTGGGTGAGCACGGACAGGTCGTGGACGTGCCGGAAGCCCCGCACGCGCAGGGTGGCCAGGGAGGACTCGGTGGCCTTGTAGAGGCGCACGTTCATCACGTACGCGGCCAGGGCGGTGAGCACCACCGCGGCGGCGCAGATCACGACGGCGCCGGTGATGTACGGAACGTCGGGAGTGCCGCCCTTGAGGCCGGTGTCGATCGTCTGCTGCACCGCGATCGGCACGATGATCTTGCCGATGGTGGCGATGACGGCCAGCGCCAGCGTGCCCGCCAGCCCCTTGCGGAACTCGGGGGTCAGGGAGAGCCCCTGGCGCACCGTGGCCAGCGCGGAACGTTCCGAATCGCGCCGGATGCTCTGGACCGTCATGCGCTGATCTCTTCTTCCTCGATCGGGGGAATGTCGATGGCCGCGCGCTCGGCCTCCTCGCGCTCGTAGGCCGTCACCAGGTTGCGGTAGCCGGGGCAGCGCGCGAGCAGCTCCTCGTGCGTGCCGCGGTCGACGACCCGGCCCCGGTCGAGGTAGACGACCTCGTCGGCCAGCGCGATGGTGGCCAACCGGTAGGCGACGACCACGACCGTCGATGCCTCGGCCGCATCGCGCAGGCCGTGCAGGATCCTGGCCTCGACCTGGGGATCCACGCTGGAGGTGGCGTCGTCGAGTACGAGCAGGCGGGGGCGGCGCACGACGGCCCTGGCCAGGGCCAGGCGCTGGCGCTGGCCGCCGGACAGGGTGGCGCCGCGCTCGCCGACCCGGGTGTCGAGCCCGGAAGGCATGCGGGCGACGAACCCGTCGGCCTGGGCCAGGCGCAGGGCGGCCCACACGTCCTCATCCCCAAGATCGTTACCGCCGAGCGCGATGTTGCCGCGTACGGTGTCGTCGAACAGGAAGGTCTGCTGCGGCACCAGCGCCACCGACTCCGCGACGCCCCCGTACGGCAGCTCGCGCAGGTCGACGCCGTCGAGCAGTACCTGGCCTGAGCCGGGGTCGACCAGGCGGGCCAGGAGCTGGACGAGCGTGGACTTGCCCGAGCCCGTGGGGCCGACGAGAGCGACGGTGCGGCCGGCGGGCACGTCGAAGGTGACGTCGTGCAGCACCTCCGCTTCGCCGTAGGCGTAGGAGACGCCGCTGATCCGCAGCTCGGCCGGGTCGGCGGAGGTGGCGGCGGTGGTGCCGTACTCCATGGAGCCGGTCGCCTCCAGGACGGCCTGCACCCGCTGCCAGCCGACCACGCTGCGCGGCAGCTCGGCCAGCACCCAGCCCAGCGCCCTGATGGGGAAGGCCAGCAGCGTGAACAGGTAGGCCACCTGCACCAGCCCACCGGCGTCGATCGCGCCGGCCGACAGGCGGCTCGCGCCCACGGCCAGGACCGCGAGCACGCCCAGCGTGGGCAGGGCCTCCAGCATGGGGTCGAACAGGCCGCGCACCCGGCCGACGGCGATGTTGGCGTCGCGCAGCTCGTGGGCGCGGCGCCGGAACCGGTCGGTCTCCAGCTCCTCGCGGCCGAGCGTCTTGACGACGAGGGCGCCGTCGAAGCTCTCGTGCGCGATCTCGCTGACCTCGGCGCGCAGCTGCTGGGCCCGGGTGGCGAGGGGGCTGAGCCGGCGCTGGTAGACCAGGTTGAGCACGGCGATGGCCGGGAAGATGAGGAAGCCGACGAGGGCCAGCACCAGATCGGTGAACACCATCGCGACCGCCGCCGTGACCAGCATGACGATCACGCCGACCGCCATCGGCAGCGGCGCGAGGGGCGCCCAGGCGGCCTCGGCGTCGGCGCTGGCGTTCGACAGGAGCTGCCCGGTGGGGTGGCGGTGGTGCCACGACAGCGGCAGCCGCAGGTACTGCTTGGTCACGTCGCGGCGCGACCTGGCCTGCATGCGGTACTGCATGACGCCGGCCAGGATCCGCCGCCCCGCCACGCCGATGGCCTTCAGCAGCGCGGTGCCGAAGATCAGCAGCACGCCGGTCCACAGCGCGCCCGCCGTGACGTCGCCTTCGGTGAACGAGGTCAGCACCACGTTCTGCGTCGCCCAGCCGAGTGCCCAGGCGGAGGCGACGGTCATGCCTCCGTAGAGGGCGCTGGCGGTGACCGCCAGCGCGAAGACCGTCTTCTCAGTGCGGATGGCCACCCCAAGGACACGGAGTCCTTGACGCATCACGGCCGAGGTGACCTTGCTCGCCACGCGGGGGATTTCCTCTCAAGCTCGCACGTTTATACGTATGTCAGTATCACGTCTGATCACTTCGTTATTCCCACCGGTAGGGTTGGCCTGTGACTCATGCTCGTGGCGAACGCACCGCGCTCTGCGACCTGCTCGACCGGCTCGGCCCGGACGAGCCGACCCTGTGCACGGGCTGGACCACCGCCGATCTGGCCGCCCACCTCGCGATCCGCGAGCGCAGACTGGACGCGGCGCCCGGTCTCGCGCTCAAGCCGCTGGCCGGCTACACCGCCTCGGTGCAGAACCGCCTGAAGACGCGCCTGCCCTATCCCGAGCTGGTCGGCCTGGTCCGCTCACCCGGCGGCGTGTACGCGCTGCTTCCCGCGCTCGACGAGGCCGTCAACACGCTGGAGCTGTTCGTGCACCACGAGGACGTGCGCCGCGCCCAGCCCGACTGGGAGCCCCGCGCGCTGCCCGACGACCTCGAACGGCTGATCTGGAAGCGGGTCTCGGGCGGGGCCCGGCTGATGCTGCGCAGGTCGCCCGTGGGCGTGGTGCTGCACCGGCTCGGCGGCGGCATCGCGCTCGGCGGCCCCAAGGGCGGCGCCCGGGTCGAGGTCACCGGGCGGGCGGCCGAGCTGCTCATGTTCTGCTTCGGGCGGCAGGCGCACGCCAGGGTGGAGCTCACCGGCGAGCCCGACGCCGTCAGCGCACTGCGCGAGGCCACCCTGGGGGTCTGAACGACACGCCGACCGGCCCTGCCCGCGATCGGGCCGCCGAGCGGGATCCGGGCTCGACGCCCGCCCGCCTGCACTCCGATCGACCCTTGTGACCTGGCTGAAAGCCGATCAATCTTCTGTCACGGGGCACCCACCTGCCGCACCCCTGCCGTCACGGAAATCCCGGCGCGGCAGGCGCTCGCGCGCGGGTTCAAGCCCGTACCATGGCAGGAGAAAGAAGCCCCCCGGTTAGGATCATGTACATCTTCACAGAAGATGCCTAGTGATCGCCCAGATCCGGGTATATACGGCTGGGAATGGACTGCAGGAGGCCCCCCATGCAGGTCAAGAAGGTGATCACGTACGTGGCTGTAGCGTTCGTGGTCTTCTACCTGTTCACCCGGCCGGCCCAAGCCGCCGCCGCGGTCAACGGTGTGTTCGACGGAATCATTCAGGGAGCCAATCAGTTGGCCGTGTTCTTCTCAAGTGTTCTGACCTGACGGAAGGTTCTGTCTGCGTCAGGTGCTTCCAAGCGCTGCCAGATCGTGTTACGCAGGCAGAATGACAGATCGCCCGAGCGGCACCAAGATCAATCAGCTCGATCCCCACGCCCGGCGGATCCTCGAACGGGCCGAGCTTGAGGGCATCGAGCTGATCCGGTTCCTGTACGCCGACCACGGTGGCGTGATCCGTGGCAAGGCGGCTTCTCGGTCGCGGCTGGCCGAACGGCTCAGCACAGGCATCGGGCACACGGTGGCCATGATGGCGATGAACATGCTCGACCAGCTCCAGGATGTCGAGCACATGGGTCCGGTGGGTGAGGTACGCATCGTTCCCGACCCCGCCACGTATGTGCCGCTGCCGTACGCTCCCGGCGCCGCGGCCATGCTGTCGGACCTGCGCCGTCCCGACGGCGCCCCCTGGGAGGCGTGCGCGCGGACGTTTCTCAAGGACGCCATCGCCGATCTGGCGACCGAGGGTTACACACTCGTCGCCGCGTTCGAGCCGGAGTTCACGCTCGGCCGCAGGCTGCCCGATCCGGCGGGCGGGCCCGACCGGCTGGTGCCGATCGACGACACGCTCTGCTATGCCGGGCTGGGCTTCGACACCGCCCACGACTACACGATCAAGCTGATGCGCGCCCTGGAGACGCAAGGGCTGCGGGTCGAGCACTACCATCCGGAGCTGGGCCCCGGCCAGCAGGAGCTGTCCGTGCGCCACGCCCCCGCCCTGCGGGCCGCCGACAACCACGTCATCTACCGCGAGACCGTACGCGGCGTGGCCCTGCGCATGCAGATGTGGGCCTCGCTGGCCCCCAAACCGCTGGCCGACCAGGCCGGCAACGGCACCCACCTGCACCTGTCGCTGTGGAGCGACTCCCGTAACCTGTTCGCCGAGGACGGCGAGGTGCGGGCCGGCTTCATCGGCGGGCTGCTCGCCCACCTGCCCGCCCTCACCGCGCTGACGTGCGGCAGCGTCAACAGCTTCCGCCGGCTGGCGCCCCGCATGTGGTCCAGCGCGTACGCCGTCTACGGTCCCGACAACAGGGAGGCGGCCGTGCGCGTGTGCTCCCCGCTCGGCGACAGCGGCGAGCCCAACCTGGAGCTGAAGCCCTCCGACTCCTCGGCCAACCCCTACCTGTCGCTCGGCGCCGTCATCCACGCCGGGCTCGACGGCATCCGGCGCAAGCTCGACCCGGGCGAGGCCGTGGACGTCGACCCCGACACGGTTCCCGGCCGCTATCCCCGCCTGCCGGCCTCGCTGGAGGAGGCGCTGGACGCGCTGGAGGCCGACGAGGTGCTCATGGAGGCGCTCGGGCCGCTGCGGCGCAACGCGTACCTGACCGTCAAGCGGTCCGAGGCGGCCGCGTTCGCCGCCAAGGACGTCTCCTACGAGCTGTTCAACCATCTGCGGGTGTTCTGACCCGCGCGACAGGGACGCCCGTGACGGAACAGGCCCGGAGCGGCGCCGACGCCCGCCGGGGCGCGGCGGGCGTCAGGACAGAGGTTCAGCGGACCGGGTGGCCCGCCATCCGCAGCGTCTCCTTGACCTCTGAGATCTTCAGGGTGCCGAAGTGGAACACGCTGGCCGCCAAAACGGCGTCGGCGCCCGCCGCGACCGCCGGAGGGAAGTCCTCCAGCCGGCCCGCGCCACCGCTGGCGATCACCGGCACCCGCACGGCCGCCCTGACCGCGCGCAGCATCTCCAGGTCGTAGCCGTCGAGCGTGCCGTCGCCGTCCATCGAGTTGAGCAGGATCTCGCCCACGCCCAGTTCCTCGCCCCTGGCGGCCCACTCCACCGCGTCGATCCCGGTGCCGCGCCGGCCGCCGTGGGTGGTCACCTCGAACCCGCTCGCCGTGCCCTGCGCCCGGCGGGCGTCCACGGACAGCACAATGCACTGTGCGCCGAAGCGCCTGGACGCCTCGGTGAGCAGCTCGGGCCTGGCGATGGCGGCCGTGTTGAGCGACACCTTGTCGGCTCCCGCGCGCAGCAGCCGGTCGACGTCCTCGACCGCGCGGACGCCGCCGCCGACGGTGAGCGGGATGAACACCTGCTCGGCGGTCCTGCGCACCACGTCGAGCATGGTCTCGCGCTCGCCCGACGACGCCGTGATGTCGAGGAAGGTCAGCTCGTCGGCGCCCTCCTCGTCGTAGCGCCTGGCCAGCTCGACGGGGTCGCCCGCGTCGCGCAGGTTCTCGAAGTTGACGCCCTTGACCACACGCCCGGCGTCCACGTCGAGGCAGGGGATGACTCTTACCGCAACGGTCATGCTCGCAGTGCCTCTATCTCGATCTCGACCAGCATGCGCGGGTCGACCAGTCCTGCCACCCGCACCCCGGTGCAGGCGGGCCGTACTTTGCCGAAGACCTCGTTGATGGCCCGCCCGGCGTGGTCGAAGTGGCGCTGCTCGACCACGTAGTAGCGGACCATGATGACGTCCTCGCGCGCCAGGCCGCCCATCAGGACGGCTTCGAGCGCGATGTCGATCGCGGTCCGGGCCTGTCTGTAGGCGTCGCCGACGTGGCGCACCTCTCCGTCGACCGTGGAGGTGCAGCCGGACACGATCACCCGGTCACCCGCCACCACGGCGCGGGCGTAGCCGTACTTCTCCTCCCAGATGCCGCCCGAGAACACCCGGTATCCGGTGCTTTCCATACCGATGGAACCGACGCTCATCTCGCCCCCTCCCGGCAAGAGCTACACGCGTACCGCGGCCAGCGCGTTTCCCAGTGTGAACGCGTGAGCGTAGAGCGCCCTGCCCACGATGGCGCCTTCCACTCCCTCCGGGACGAGAGAAGCGAGTGCCAGCAGGTCATCGAGGCTGGAAACGCCGCCGCTGGCCACCACGGGCTTGTCGGTATGGGCGCAGATGCGGCGGTAGAGGTCGAGATTGGGGCCCTGCAGCATGCCGTCCTTGGTCACGTCGGTGACCACGTAGCGGGGGCAGCCGTCGGACTCCAGCCGGTCGAGGACCTCCCACAGGTCGCCGCCCTCCTCGGTCCAGCCGCGGGCGGCCAGGGTGGTGCCGCGTACGTCGAGCCCGACCGCGATCCGGTCGCCGTGCTCGGCGATGATCTTCCTGCACCACTCGGGGTTCTCCAGCGCGGCGGTGCCGATGTTGACCCGGCGGCAGCCGGTGGCGAGGGCGGCGGCCAGGGACTCGTCGTCGCGGATGCCGCCGGACAGCTCCACGTTCACGTCGACCCGGCCGATGACCTCGGCGATCAGGTCGCGGTTGGTGCCGCGGCCGAAGGCGGCGTCGAGGTCGACGACGTGGATCCACTCGGCGCCCGCCTCCTGCCAGGCCAGCGCGGCGGCCAGGGGCTCGCCGTAGCCGGTCTCGGTGCCGGCCTCGCCCTGCACCAGGCGTACGGCCTGGCCGTCGGCGACGTCCACGGCGGGCAGCAATACGAGCGACATTCAGATCCTCCGGTCGAAGGCGAGGGTCACGACAACGGGCGCGAGCAACAGGGAGAAGATGAGGACGCCGAAGCTGACCGGGAGCGAGCCCCACATCAGCCAGGCGATCACCTGGACGATCACGAAGCCGAGCGCCACCACCGCGTTCTGGGCGCGGTGGCGGCGGGCGAGC
The DNA here is from genome assembly GCF_040649755.1 of Nonomuraea sp. NPDC048882. NCBI lineage: Bacteria > Bacillati > Actinomycetota > Actinomycetes > Streptosporangiales > Streptosporangiaceae > Nonomuraea > Nonomuraea sp. NPDC048882. The sequence continues at coordinate 388,372 of NZ_JBEZGB010000010.1, read as the reverse complement.
AGGCCGCCCTGGCGGTAGAACCGGATCGGGCGTGGGACCAGGCGGGCCAGCCAGGCGCGGCGGCGGGCCCTGCGGGCCTGCCGTTCCTCGTTGACCTGGATCGCGCGGGCCCGCTCGGCCTCACGTTCGGCCCGCCGCCGGGCGCGTTCCTTGCTCACGGTCTCTCCCGGCGGGCCTGACAGGCCAGGTGCGCGGCAGAGCGGCGGCTCATGGCGCCCCGGGCCGGGTGGTACGCGGCGGCGCGGCGGCTCATATCGTGCCGAGCCAGTTGCGCAGCAGCGCGGCTCCGGCGTCGCCGCTCTTCTCCGGATGGAACTGGGTGGCCATCAGCGGGCCGTTCTCCACCGCGGCCACGAACGGCACGCCGTGCTCGGCCCACGTGACCAGCGGCTCGGCGAAGCCGTCACCCGTGCGCAGCTCCCACTCGCGCACCCCGTAGGAGTGCACGAAGTAGAAGCGGGTGGCCGCGTCGAGCCCGTCGAACAGCACGCTGCCGCCGGGCGCCTTGACGGTGTTCCACCCCATGTGGGGCAGCACGGGGGCTTCGAGCCGCTCGACCGTGCCCGGCCACTCGCCGCAGCCCTCGGTCTCGACGCCGTGCTCCACGCCCCTGGCGAACAGGATCTGCATGCCCACGCAGATGCCCAGCACCGGCCGCCCGCCGGCCAGCCTGCGCCCGACGATCTGCTCGCCGCGCACGCCCTTGAGGCCCTTCATGCACGCCTCGAACGCGCCCACGCCCGGCACGACGAGACCGTCGCAGTCGAGCGCCGCGGCGAAGTCGGACGTCACACTCACCTCGGCGCCGATCCTGGCCAGGGCACGCTCGGCCGAGCGCAGGTTGCCCGAGCCGTAGTCGAGCACCACCACGTTCTTCTTGCTCACCACCACAACACCCCCGCCGTGATCGCCAGAACCGCGCCGACCGCGCAGACGGCCGCGCCGATCTTCAGCCCCTGCTTGAGCAGGGAGAACACACCGCCGCCCAGGAACAGCCCGATGAACACCATCACCCCGGCGAGCAGGTTGTCGGTCACAGGACGCCCTTGGTGCTGGGCACCCCGGTGGCGCGCGGGTCGAGCTCGGACGCCTCACGCAGCGCCCTGGCCAGCGCCTTGAACTGAGACTCCACGATGTGGTGGGCGTTGCGGCCGTAGGGGACGTGCACGTGCAGGCAGATCGCGGCCTGGGCGACGAACGACTCGAGGATGTGGCGGGTCATCGTCGTGTCGTATTCGGGGCCGATCATCGGCGCCATGCCCTCGGGCTCGGAGTGCACCAGGTAGGGGCGGCCGGACAGGTCGACGGTGACCTGGGCGAGCGACTCGTCCAGCGGGCACGACGCACTGCCGAACCGCCTGATGCCCGACTTGTCGCCCAACGCCTCGCGGAACGCCGCGCCCAGCGCGAGCGCGGTGTCCTCGATCGTGTGGTGGGAGTCGATGTGCAGGTCGCCCTCGGTCTTGACGGTCAGGTCGAAGAGACCGTGCTTGCCCAGCTGGGCCAGCATGTGGTCGTAGAAGCCGACCCCTGTGGCCACCTCGACCCGGCCGGTGCCGTCGAGGCCCACCTCCACCAGGACCGAGGTCTCCTTCGTGACACGCTCGACGCGACCTACGCGGCTCACAAGACTCCTTCCAGGGCGGCGCGGAACGCCGCCATCTCCTCGCCCGTGCCGATCGACACACGCAGCCATTCGGGCGGGCCCACCTCGCGGATGAGCACGCCGTGCTCCAGCATCCCCTCCCACACCTTGCGCCGGTCGGGGAAACGCCCGAACAGCACGAAATTGGCGTCGGAGTCGGCCACCGACAACCCCTTGCCGCGCAGCCAGGCCACCGTCGCGTCCCGCTCGCGCCGCAGCGCGTCGACCGTGCCGAGCAGCTCGGCCCGGTGCCGCAGCGCCACCAGCGCCGCCGTCTGGGTGAGCGTCGACAGATGGTACGGCAGCCGTACCAGCAGCAGCGCCTCCACCACGGCCGGATGCGCGGCCAGGTAGCCCAGCCGGGTGCCGGCCATCGCGAACGCCTTGGACATCGTCCGGGTGACGATCAGCCGCGGATGGGCGGGCAGCAGTGTCAGCGCCGACGGCGTGCCCTCCCGGGCGAACTCGGCGTAGGCCTCGTCCACCACGACCATGCCGGGCGCCGCGGCCAGCACCGCCTCGATCGTCTCCAGCGGCTGGGCGGTGCCCGTCGGGTTGTTGGGCGAGGTGAGGAAGACGACGTCGGGGCGGTGCTCCTCGATCGCGGCGGTGGCCTTGCCCGGATCGAGGGAGAAGTCCTCCTCGCGGGTCGCCCTGACCCACTCGGTGCTGGTGCCGCCGGTGATGATCGGGTGCATGGAGTAGGACGGCTCGAACCCCAGCGCGGTGCGGCCGTGGCCGCCGAACGCCTGCAGGATCTGCTGCAGCACCTCGTTGGAGCCGTTGGCCGCCCACACCTGCTCGGTGGTCAGGCTGTGGCCGAGGTAGCCGGCCAGGCCGGCGCGCAGCGCCACCGCGTTCCTGTCGGGGTAGCGGTTGAGCGTGCCCGCCTGCTTCCCGATCTCGCGGGCCAGGTCGGCGACCAGCTCGGGCGAGGGCGGGTAGGGGTTTTCGTTGGTGTTGAGCCGGACCGGGACGTCGATCTGGGGGGCGCCGTAGGGCGTCTTGCCCCGCAGATCGTCTCGGATCGGCAGATCGTCCAGGTTCACGCGGTCTCCGTCGGCACTCGCCAGTCGAATCGGGCCCGGATCGCGGCGCCGTGTGCGGGCAGGTCTTCGGCGTCGGCCAGCACCGACACGTGCGCCGCCGCGCCCGCGAGCGCCTCGCGGGTGTAGTCGACGACGTGGATGCCGCGCAGGAACGACTGCACAGAAAGGCCACTGGAGTGGCAGGCGCAGCCGCCCGTGGGCAGCACGTGGTTGGAGCCGGCGAGGTAGTCGCCGAGCGAGACCGGCGCGTAGGCGCCCACGAAGATCGCCCCCGCGTTGCGCACCCGCGCCGCGACGGCCGCCGCGTCGGCGGTGTGGATCTCCAGGTGCTCGGCGGCGTAGGCGTCGACCACCTTCAGCCCGTCGTCGATCGAGCCGACCAGCACGATGCCGGACTGCCGGCCGCTCAGCGCCTCGGTGATGCGCTCGGTGTGGCGGGTGGCCGAGACCTGGCCCGGCAGCTCCTTCTCGACCGCGTCGGCCAGCTCGGCGCTGGTGGTGACCAGCACCGCGGCGGCGATCGTGTCGTGCTCGGCCTGGCTGATCAGGTCGGCGGCGACGTGGACCGGGTCGGCCGTCTCATCGGCCAGGATGGCGATCTCGGTCGGGCCGGCCTCGGAGTCGATGCCGATGCGCCCCTTGAGCAGCCGCTTGGCCGCCGCCACATAGATGTTGCCAGGACCGGTCACCATCGTGGCCGCCGGGCACTCCTCGGTGCCGTAGGCGAACATGGCCACCGCCTGCGCCCCGCCCACCGCGTAGACCTCGTCCACGCCCAGCAGCGCGCACGCGGCCATGATCGTCGGGTGCGGCAGCCCGCCGAACTCCTTCTGCGCCGGGCTGGTGACGGCCAGCGAGCCGACGCCTGCCTCCTGCGCGGGCACCACGTTCATCACCACGCTGGACGGATAGACCGCCCGGCCGCCGGGGACGTAGAGGCCCACCCGGTCGACCGGCACCCACCGCTCGGTCACGGTGCCGCCGGGCACGACCTCGGTGGTCACGTCGGCGCGGCGTTGGTCGCGGTGGACCAGCCTGGCCCGCCTGATCGACTCCTCAAGGGCCGCCCGCACCCTCGGGTCCAGCTCGGCCAGGGCCCGCTCCAGGGTCTCGGCGGGGACGCGGGCGGAGGCGATCTCGACACCGTCGAACCTGGCGGTCAGCTCCCGTACGGCTGCCGCCCCGCGATGGCGTACGTCCTCGCAGATGGGCCGCACCTTCTCCAGGGCGGCCTCGACGTCGAGCTCGGCGCGGGGCAGCACGTCGCGCAGATTCCCGGGCAGGGAAGCGCGCATGTCGATACGGGAAATCACCCTGACAGTCTACGGAGTCCAGACCCTGAATCCGGTTCTGTCCACATCGCGGAACGGCCCGGCGGTCGCGGGGCGGCGCTCGCCGACGCACGCCCCGCGGCCGCCGCACCCCGGACCGGGCCTGCCGGGGTGGCCGCCGTGGCCGTCACGGGGGTACGGCCACGGCCGGGGAAAGCTCCGACACGCACCACTGCCCCCGGCGCGGCCTCACTAACGCGCCACGCCAAGAAAAACTTCGAGTAACCTAAAGTTAACGTTGCGTCGTTTTTACCCGCGCCGCGTGTCGTGGAGGGCGGTTTTCACCGGGTTTCCCGGCGTCTCCCCGCGACCACGGGGGCCGCCGGCATTACCTGTCCATTATGTCCACTCCCATACTCTTACCGGCATGGGACAGTGGCGCGGCCCCGACGGCATCCTGGTGGAGGCGATCATCCTCGACGATCGCCCGCTGCTGCGCGTCTCCCATCAGGTCAACGGCCGCACCTACCTGCGCGGCTACTGCGCCACCGTCGCCGAACTCGGCCAGCACGGTGTCGACCTGGCCGAACTCGTCGAACACACGCCGCTTGACCATCTGTAGACCCCTCCCCGTCACTGTCGATCAAGCAGACGGGGTACGGCATGCACCATGTCGCGGCTGCCGGCCTACTCGCCGATGCTGGCCCAGCTCGGCACCCTGACCTCCGTCCAGGGTGCGGACTGGGCCGTGGAGATGAAATGGGACGGAGTGCGCGCCCTCGCCTACGTCGAGGACGGCGCCGTCCGCCTGATGTCGCGCAACGGCAAGGACATCACCCCCGCCTACCCCGAACTCCAGCTCATGGCGGGCGCCGCCGGCCCGCTCCCCACCGTGCTCGACGGGGAGATCGTCGCCTTCGACGAGGCAGGACGGCCCAGCTTCGAGGCCCTGCAACCCCGCATGCACCAGCGCAACCCCGTCGCTGTCGCCGAACTGACCAGGACCACGCCGGTCACGTTCATGGCCTTCGACCTGCTCCACCTCGGCGACGACAGCGTCATCGCCCGCCCCTACACCGAGCGGCGCGAACTGCTGGAGAGCACGCTCACGCCGGGCTTCCGCTGGCAGGTGCCCGTCTGGTTCGCCGACCACGCCGCGCGGGCCTTCGACTCCTCGCGGCAGCTCGGGCTCGAAGGGGTCGTCTGCAAGCGCACCACCTCGCCGTACCGGCCCGGCCGGCGCAGCGCCGAATGGACGAAGGTCAAGAACGTCAGCACCGTCGAGGTCGTCATCGGCGGCTGGAAACCCGGCGGCGGGCGCCGGTCGGGGACGATCGGGTCACTGCTGCTCGGCGCGTACGACCCGCGCGGGCGGCTGCGCTACGTCGGCCACGTCGGCACCGGCTTCACCGAGACCATGCTGCGCGACCTGCTCGAACGGCTCACGCCCCTGGAACGCCCCGACCCGCCCTTCGGCGAGCCGGTGCCGCGCGAGCACGCCCGCGACGCGCGCTGGGTGGAGCCCCGGGTGGTCGGCGAGGTGCAGTACGCCGAGGTCACCGGTGACGGGCGGCTGCGGCACCCGTCCTGGCGGGGGCTGCGGCCCGACCGCGAACCGGCCGAGGCGAGCACGAACGAGATCCTTCCCCCGAACACGACCGGCGACGCCGCGGCGGGCTGACGTTTCGCTTGTCCCGGCAGGCGAACAGAGTGCGTCCGCCGTCATCCTCGCGACACGCCCACCCCGACCACTCTTCGCACCCTTATGGTGACTTAAAGTGATCGCTATATCGGTCGAGCTGCTCGGGGGACATTGTGCGGAGAACTCTGGTCACCACCCTGATCACGCTGACGGGCGCCGCGCCCGCGCTGCCCGCGGCGGCCGACCAGCCACCCGCGGCGCCGGCCGTCCTGTCGGCCGAGCAGGCGGCGGCCCCGATCCGGTCCGCGTGGGGCGCCGAGGCGTCGCCGCTGATGCGCCCCGGGAAGGCCGTGCGTTACTGGACGCCGGGCAAACAGGCCCAGGCCACCGCCTCCGACCTGCCCCAGAGCCTGCGGAGCACGACCCAGGAGACCACGGCCTCCCGGAACGCGGCCCCCGGAAGCTCAGCCCTGGGAAACGCGGTCGGAGTGAACGCGGCCCCCAAGAGCGCCACCGTGCGGCACAGCGTGCCCCCGGCCAAGCTGATCACCCCGGGCGGCGACGACAACGGATACGCCCGCATGCGCAGGCCGTACACCGACGCGCCCCTCAGCCGCATCAGCGGCCGGCTCTTCTTCGTCAACGCCGCCGGCAGCGGCGACTCCTGCAGCGCCTCCGTCATCCGCTCCGCCTCCAAGCTGCTCATCGTCACCGCCGCCCACTGCGTGTACGGCGTGCCGGACGACTCCTCGACCGGCCGGTGGCACAGCAACTTCGCCTTCGTCCCCGCCTACGACGGCCGAGGCGCCGGCATACGGGAGCGGGAGCCGTACGGGCGATGGGGCGGCCGGCGGGCGTGGAAGCCCGACGGATACACCGGCACCAGCGGCGGCGACTGGAACAGCGTCTACGACATCGCCATCATCGAGGTCGGCAAGCGCGACGGCACCCTTCAGGACGCCGTCGGCGCCTTCACCCCCATGCTCAACCAGGGCGGCAAGCACACGATCACCACCACCGGCTACCCCGGCCTGCTCGGCAGGAAGCCGTACGACGGCAGGGACCAGCTCTGGTGCCTGGGCAGGACCAGGCAGATCGCCGGCGTCAGCCACGCCGAGCCCATGCTCTCCGCCCGCAGCGCCACCGGGGAGACGGGCCGGGCGGGGCGGCTGGAGACGTACAACTGCCATCTGTTCAAGGGGCACAGCGGCGGGCCGTGGGTCATCAAGGGCACCGGCGACCTGGTCGGCGTGCTGTCGGCGGGCAAAGAGGACGGCGAGGCCGACGGCAACTCCGTCGCCAACGCCCTCAACGTCGAAGGCTACGGCGCGATCGTCAAGCAGGCCGACCCTGACGGCGTCTACGACGCGCTGTCCGTCAAGCTGAGCGGTCCCGCGCGCCCGGTCGCGCGCGGCGGCTCGGCGACCGTCACCGCCACCGTCACCATGCGCGGGCTGGCCGCCGCCGCCCAGGTACCGGTCCAGCTCACGTTCCCGGCCGGCGTCCGCCCCGCCTCGGCCGGCGGGGCCGCCTGCAAGAGCGCGGGCCGGAACGTGGCCTGCACGATCGCCGCCGTCCACCCGGGCAGGCCGGTACGGATCACCGCCCGGCTCGACCTCGCGGACGACGCCGCGCGCCGGCTGCCGATCACCGCCCGCGTCACCTCCACCCGCCTCGACCCGACCCAGCGCGACAACGTCAGCACCTTCCGACTCCAGACCCGCGCCTGACCACCACCCCTTGGTCAGGCCGGCGACGGGGCGGAGCGGCCCTCGTCCGGCCGGGCCGGCACCGGAGCCGGATCCTTCAACGTCCTGGCCAGCAGCCAGGCCAGGACAGGGAACACCATCAGGCAGGCCAGCGCCGTCCTGAGCGAGGACGCCTCCGCCACCGCCCCCACCAGCGGACTGGCCAGCCCGCCCACGCTCACCGCCAGCCCCAGCGTCACCCCGCTGGCCGTGCCCACCCTGGTCGGCAGGAAATCCTGGCCGAGCGTGACATGCAGGGAGAACGGCGCGTACAGGGCGATCGACGAGGCGGCGACGAACACGTACGCCACCGGACCGGGCACGAGCACCACGCCCGCGACCGCCGGGACGGCCAGCGCGTACGCCAGCCGCATCGTGCGCACCCTCCCCCACCGCGCCGCCAGCCGGCCACCCAGCACCGTCCCCACCGCCCCACCGGCGAACAGCACGAACAACGCCACCGCCCCCGCCGCACCGCCTCCCATGTAGAGGGCCACGAAGGCGCTCAACCCCACGTACACGACGGAACGGAACACGATCACCAGCGTCAGCCTGACAAAAGACGGCCAGTCGTCACTCCCCGCGGCCGGCCCCCCGACCAGCCCTGCGGCCTTGGCCGCCCGCTCACCCCCGGACAGCGCCCTGATCGCCGGCAGCGTCACCACGGCCCCCAGCACCGCCGGCAGCACCAGGAACGGCGAAGCCCCCAGACCCCACCCCGCCAGCAGCGGCGTCACCAGCACGGGAGCCGAGGCGAACCCCAGCGTCCCGCCCAGCGAGAACCAGCTCATCCGCACGTGACTGCCCTCGCTCGCGATCCGGGCTAGGCGCGCGGACTCCGGATGGTAGGCCGCCACCCCCAGCCCCGACAGCGCCACCGCCAGCCAGGTCAGCACGTACGAGTCCGTCACCCCGCCCGCCGCCACCCCCGCCCCGGCCAGCACCATGCTCAGCGGGATCAGCCACGGCATGCGCCATCTGTCGGTCAGCACCCCGAACAACGGCTGCACGATCGACGACAGCAGCGTGGCGGCCAGCACGATGCCGGACACGGCGACATACCCGTAACCGCGCCCGGCCACCAGGAACGGCACGAGAGCGGGGACCGCGCCCTGGTAGAAGTCCACGGTGGCATGGCCGGCGGCGAGCATGGGGATCCTGTTCACGGTTCCATCGTTCATCAGGGCGCTCTGGCTCGCTTCCGATAAAATGCCAACCCATGCCGGAAATCCGCCACCTGCCGCAAGCGCCCACCGGGCGGCGCCCGCTCGCGCCCGGCGCGGGCATCGACGCGCACCGGCACGACACCCACCAGATCGTGTACGCCTGCCGCGGCGTCCTGTCCGTCACCACCGGCGCGGGCATCTGGGTCGCCCCCGCCAACCGCGCCATCTGGGTGCCGGCCGGAACCGTGCACGAGCACCGGGCACACGGGGACACGGACCTGCGGCTGGTGGGGCTGACCGGCAACCCGCTCGGGCTGGAACGGCCGGCGGTGCTGGTGGTAGGGCCGCTGCTCCGCGAACTGATCATCGCCTACACCGACCCCACCGGCACCCCACCGTCCACCGGCCCATCGACCGGCCCACCCGGCGGGAGCGAGGGCGACGGCGGACGGGAGGGTGACGGTGGGGAGCGGGAGCGGTTGCTGGGCGTGCTGCTCGACCAGCTCAGGCGCGCCCCCGAACAGCCCCTCCACCTGCCCGCGCCCAAGGACTCCCGCCTGGCCGCCGTCTGCGCCCTGCTGCACCGCGACCCCGCCGACAACAGCACCCTGGACCGGCTCGCCGCCCGGTGCGGCACCAGCGACCGCACCCTCGCCCGCCTGTTCAGGGCCGAGCTCGGCATGAGCTTCCCCCAGTGGCGCACCCAGCTCCGCCTCCACCACGCCCTCCTCCTGCTCGCCGACGGCGTCCCCGTGACCACCGTGGCGCACCGGTGCGGGTGGGCGTCGGCGAGCGCGTTCATCGACGTGTTCCGGCGGGCGTTCGGGTACACCCCGGGCCGGGCCTTTACAATGTAGATTCGCTACACTGGGATGTCGTGAGCAAGACGAAAGGCAAGGGCGGCACCCCGGCCACCGTGGCGCTGGCCAAGGCGAAGGCGGAGTTCACGCTCCATCCGTACGAGCACGACGCCTCGGCCCAGGCGTACGGCGAGGAGGCCGCCGACGCGCTCGGCGTGCCGTACGAGCGGATCTTCAAGACCCTGGTCGCCGAGGTCGAGGGCGGGCTCGCGGTGGCGGTCGTGCCGGTGGCGGGCAAGCTCGACCTCAAGGCCCTGGCCGGCGCCCTCGACAGCAAGCGGGCCGCGATGGCCGACGCCGCGAAGGTCGAACGGGTGACGGGCTATGTCGTGGGCGGCATCAGCCCGCTGGGGCAGCGCAAGCAGCTCCCGACCGTGGTCGACTCCTCGGCGCTCGGCTTCGACACGATCTACTTCTCGGCCGGGAAGCGCGGGCTGCAGATCGAGACGGCTCCCGCCAACCTCATCACCCTCACCAGGGCCGTGACCGCACCCATCGGCAAGGCCGGCTGAGCTTACCTCCGCACGGGCGCTCAGCGCCGTTCAGCGACGGCCCTCGCCACCCTGTTCAGGACGCTGACGCACCGGCGGCCAGACGACCCGTTCGGGACGGCTCGGAGCCTGTACGGCGGGCCGCTGGGGACGGCTCGGAGGCTGGACGGCGACCCGTTCGGGACGGCTCGGCGGCTGGGCGACCGGCTCTTCGGGGCGGACGCGCACGGACGGCGGTGACGACACGGGAAGGTCGCTGGTGAGCCACTGCCGCAGCCGCTCCGACCGCCGCGGCCCGGGATCGTCCGTGGCCGAGTGACCGAGCAGCCACTCGAACAGCCGCCGGTGCCGCCGCCCGAACGGCCGCACGCCGCGCTTCTTCCGCTCCTCCTCGGCCAGCGCCTCCTTCAGCCCCGGCGTGTGCCCGCCGCCGAAGCGCGCCATGTTCGGCCCGGGGAACCCGCGCGGCTCCGTACGCCGCAGCGCCGGCCCCATCGACTCCACCCAGATCGGCCCGGGCAGCGACGCCCCCTGCACCGACCCGTACGAGCGGCCCCCGATCTCGACCCCGCGCAGCGGGAACTTGTAGGAGCCGCGGATGTCCCCCACGCTGACCGCCGCCGCCAGGGACGGCGTGTAGCCGGCGAACCAGGCCGAGGTGTAGCCGTTGTTGGTGCCGGTCTTGCCGGCGGCCGGCCGCCCGATGCTCTGCCCCTTCATCGTGCCCTGGTCGAAGACGCCCTTGAGCACGTGGTTGACCGCGTCGGCGATCGGCCGCTCGATGACCTGCTCGCACGAGGGCGGCACGTGCGTACGCCGCCCGTCCCTGCCGATGATCTCCATGATGGCCAGCGGCCGGCAGTAGAGCCCCCTGGCCGCGAACGCCGCGAACGACGCCGCCACCGTCACCGGGTCCATCTCGTTGACGCCCAGCGTGAACGTGGGCACCTCGCGCAGCGGCCCGCCGTCGGCACGCGCGATGCCGAGCTTCTTGGCGGTGCGGACCACGTTGCAGAGCCCGACCTTGCGCTCCAGCATCATGTAGAAGATGTTCACCGACTTCCAGGTGCCGGTCTCGATGCTGTGCGGGCCGCCCGAGCCCTCGCCGCTGGCGTTCAGTATGCGGGTGTCCGGGTCGTTCACGGAGCGGCCCGAGCAGTCGCGGTAGCCCTGCGCCGGCGACATCGCCCCAGGCGTCTGGAAGCCGTCGCCGAAGCGCCAGCCCTGCTGCAGCGCCGTGGCCAGGGTGAACACCTTGAACGTCGAGCCGGCCTGGAAGCCCTGGCCGCCCCCGTGCGCCACGTCGGCGGCCAGGTTGAAGGTGGTCTTGGCGCCGTTCTTGCGGTTGCCGGGGTTGCGGCCGAAGCGCTTGCTGGCCGCCATCGCCCTGATCCGCCCGGTCCGGGGCTCCACCATCGCCTCGGCGGCCACTTCGGTGTCCTCGGGTGAGACGTGCTCGCGGATGGCGCGGTCCGCGGCGCGCTGGGCGATCGGGTCGAGGCTGGTCCTGATCACCAGGCCGCCTCTGGCCATCCTGGCCTGCCGCTCGCGGGCGGTGTTGCCGAAGACGGGGTTCGACAGCAGCTCGCGCTGCACGTACAGGCAGTAGTACGGGTAGTCGCTCTGGGCGCAACCGCCCGGCTCGGGCCTGAGCCTGATGTCCAGCGGCGCGGCCTTGGCGTCCGCCGCCTCCTTCTGGCTGATCAGCTTGAGCCCGGCCATGCGGTCGAGCACGAGGTCGCGCCGCATCTTCAGCCGCGCCTGGTGCGTCGCGCCGAGCGAGGGGTCGGTCGAGTACGGCATGCGCACGGCCCCGGCCAGCGTGGCCGACTGGGTCAGCGTCAGCCGGGAGGCCGAGGTGGAGAAGAACCGCCTGGCCGCCGCCTCCACGCCGTACGCGCCCGCGCCGAAGTAGGCGATGTTCAGGTACCGCTCCAGGATCTCGTCCTTGCGGTACTTCTTCTCCAGCGCCAGCGCGTACCGCAGCTCGGTGATCTTGCGGGCCAGGTTCGGGGCGCGGGCCTTGTCCCGTTCGGCGTCGCTGCGGGCGCTCTCCACCAGGATGTTCTTGACGAGCTGCTGGGTCAGCGACGAGCCGCCCTGCCGGATGCCGCCGGCCTGGGTGTTGGTGAGCAGCGCCCTGAGCGTGCCTCTGACGTCGAGGCCGCCGTGCTCGTAGAAGCGGGCGTCCTCGATCGCCACTATGGCCTGGCGCATCACGGGCGCGACCGAGCCGAGCCGGACGGCCGTCCTGTTCGCCTCGTAGAACTGGGCGAACTGGCGGCCGTCCTTGTCGAGCAGCCGGGTCACCTGCGCGAGCGGCTCCTCGTGCGGGGCGGGCGGCAACTCCACGAACGTGTTCGCGACGCTCATCGTGGCCAGGCCGCCGCCACCGACGACGGGCGCGGCCACGGCGGCCACCAGCACTCCCCCGAGTGCCCCCGCCAGCCCGAGCGTGCCGACCGATCTGAGTAGGCTCACGCTAGTTGATCTGCGACGTCCGGATCAGTGGCAAACGCCCGCTTGGCACCTCTTTACCTGGGCATATTCACCGTTGACGTGTGCCGCGGAGCCCTGGCTTCACTGTTGACGCTTGAGGTTGAGCCCCAGCGAGGCGAACTGCTCGAACGGCCGGTGGTAGCCGCGCTCGATGTGGTGCACGCCGCGCAGCGTGGACGTCCCGTCGGCCACCGCCGCCGCCAGCACCGCCGAGAAGCCGGCCCTGATGTCGGGCAGCGTCACGTCGGCGCCCTTGAGCTTGGACACGCCGCGCACGACGGCCGAGTGGCGGGCGTTGGTGTCGTGGTAGCGGCAGGCCGGCCCGCCCAGGCACTGGTCGAACACCTCGATCTCGCAGCCCATCTTCTGCAGCGCGGGCACGTACACCAGGCGGTTCTCGAAGACCGTCTCGTGCAGCACCGACATGCCCTGGCTCTGCGTGAACAGCACCATCAGCGGCGTCTGCCAGTCCGTCATGAAACCCGGGTGCGTGTCGGTCTGCACGGCCGCCGCGCGCAGGCCCTCGGGAGGCGCCGTGGCGCACACGTACTCGTCGTTGATGTCGAACTGGGCGCCCATCCTGGCCAGCGTGGTGATCGCGGTGACCAGGCGGTCCTGGGGGCAGCCGTGCACGCGCACCTCGCCCTGGGTGACCAGGCCCGCCGCCAGGTACGAGAACGCCTCGATGCGGTCGCCGGTCAGCCAGGTGGAGGCCCCGCGCAGCCGTTCGACGCCCTCGATGACGATCCTGCGGTCGGGCGACAGCTCGATCCTGGCCCCCATCCGCTGCAGGAACAGCGCCAGCTCCACCACCTCGGGCTCCATGGCGGCGTTCTTCAGCACCGTCTTGCCCTCGGCCAGCACCGCCGACATGAGGATCGTCTCCGTCGCGCCCACGCTCGGGTAGGGCAGCTCGATCCGGGTGCCGTTGAGCCGCTTGGCCTTGGCGTAGATGCCGGTGTCGCCCACCTCCACCTCGGCGCCCATCGCGCGCAGCGCCTCGACGTGGAAGTTCACCGGCCGCCGCCCGATCGGGTCGCCGCCGACCAGCGGCACGAACGCCTCGCCCGCCAGGTGCAGGAGGGGGCCGAGCATGAGGATGGGGATGCGGTTCAGGCCCGTGAACGCGGCGGGCACCCGCGGCTCGATCTCAGGTCCCTGCTCGATCCTGATCTCGGTACGGGAGATGTCCACGTTGATGCCGAGGGCCCGCAGCATGGCGGCGGTGATCTCGACCTCGCCCACCTCCGGGGCGTTGTGGATGCTGCTCTCGCCGTTGCCCAGCATGGCCGCGACCATGTGCTTGGACACGCCGTTCTTCGATCCGCGTACTTCGACGTCACCCCGGAGCGGGCCGGAGGGTTCTATGAGCCAGACCTCTTCTGCAATCACGAAATGAGCCTAACCGGGGGATACCATCGAGCTGATTCGGCCGTACATGCGAGGGGGAATGGCGTGACGAGGGAAGTACGCGCTTTTGCGGTAACTGTCCTCACACTCGCCACTCTCGGGGTCGCCGCCGGGCTGCTCTGGTCCGGGCTGACCCCGCGCGCTCCGTACCAGGTCACCGAGCGGGGCACGGTGCTGGCCGACCCCGCCACGCAGGCGCTGATCGCGGCCGACGGCTGGTTCGCGGTGATCACGGGCGGGCTCGGGGTGCTGTGCGGCGGCGTGGCCTGGTTCTGCGGGCGGCGCTGGATGCTCGCCGTGCTGCTGGGGCTGTGCGCGGGCGGGGCGCTGGCCTCCTTTCTGACGTTGTGGACCGGCTCCACGTTCACGATCGGCGCGGTCACGGTCGAGGCCGCCGCGACGCCCGGGGTGAAGGTCGTCCCGGGCGCGCTCAAACTGACGGCCTCCGGCGTGCTGGTGTCGTGGCCGCTGCTGGCCGTGGGCTTCTTCGGGCTGCTGGAGGGCATGCACGGCTACCGCGAGTCTCCGCTGCGGCAGCCGTACGGCGGCCTCGACCCGAGCTGACCCGCCACCCGGAGCTCCTACAGCGGCGGCCGGCGCAGGCCGTGGCCGGCGGCCTGTTCGAACGCCCGCGCCACCCGCAGCACCCTGGCGTCCTCGAACGGCCGGCCCACGATCTGCACCCCCACCGGCAGCCCGTCCCCGGTGAACCCGGCCGGCACGGAGGCGGCGGGCGCGTGCAGGACGCTGATCCAGTACGCCGAGCGCATCCAGGCCAGATAATCGGGCAGCGGCTCACCGTTGATCTCGCTCACGTGAGGGTGCTCGACCGGGAACGGCGGCACCTGGCTCACCGGCGCGAGCAGCACGTCGTAGGTGTCGAAGAAGGCCGCCATGCGCTGGTAGAGGCCGCTGCGCGCCACCTCGGCCCGGACCAGGTCGGCGCCCGTGACCATGCGGCCCTGCTCGACGTTCCAGGCGGTGTTGGGCCCGAGCCCGCTCTTGTCGCCGTGGGCGAGCAGGTAGAACCAGGCCCGATAGGTCCGGAACGCCTCCTCGGCGCCGCTCAGGTCCAGCTCCACCTGCTCGACGTGGGCGCCTAGCCGCTCCAGGACGGCGGGCGCGGTCGCGGTCACCTCCGCCGTACGCGTGTCCACGGGCAGCCCGCCCAGGTCGGGGCTCCACGCCACGCGCAGCCCCGCCACGCCCTGCTCGGGCTCGGGCGCGAAGACCTCCTTGATCGAGTACGGCGAGCGCCGGTCGAACCCGGCGATGGCCCCGAGCATCAGCGTGACGTCGTCGACCGTCCTGGCCATCGGGCCGGGCACGGACAGGGTGTACCAGGCGGCGGTCTCGGAGTGGCTGGGCACCCGGCCGGGCGTGGGCCGCAGGCCGACCACGTTGCAGAAGGACGCGGGATTGCGCAGGGAGCCGCCCATGTCGGTGCCGTCGGCCAGCGGCACCATGCCGGTGGCCAGCGCGGCGGCCGCTCCCCCGCTGCTGCCGCCGGCGGACTTGGACAGGTCGTACGGGTTCCTGGTGGCCCCGAACACCTCGTTGACGGTGTGGGAGCCGGTGCCGAACTCGGGGGTGTTCGTCTTGCCCATCGTGATCGCGCCCGCCGCGCGCAGCCGCTGGACGACCACGTCGTCCCGGTCGGGCACGTTGTCGGCGAAGAGCGGCGAGCCGTACGTGGTGCGGATGCCCGCCGTGTCGGTCAGGTCCTTGTGCGCGACCGGCACGCCGTGCAGCGGCCCGGCGGGGCCCTCCCGCCGCAGCGTGGCGTCGGCCACCTCGGCCGCTCGCAGCGCCTGGTCGGCGACGAGGGTGACGACGGCGTTGACGTGCGGGTTGACCTGGTCGATGCGGTCGAGATGGGCTCGGACGACGTCCACCGCGCTCACCTGCCTGGTCCTGATCAGCTGGGCCAGCTCGGTCGCGGTCAGGTAGTGCAGTTCACTCACGCCTGCGATCCTGCCCCACCCGTGCCGGAAGTACGACGGCGAGCCTTGCCCACGAACGACACCCGCCCACAGGCGATCATTGCCCACCGGCCGCCGCGAAGCCGTAAAAGATGATCAAGCGCCCAGACAGGCGGGACCGAGCAGCTGCTTGAGATCGCCCATCAGAGCAGGAGACGGCGTGACTCTGAGCCGATCGCCGACGCGCATGACGGTCGTCTTAGGGCCGTTGTGCACCTGGAGGTGGACCTCGGACGTGCCCGGGTGCGTCGTCAGGATCTCCTTCAGCCGCCCCACCACCGGAGGCGTGCAGCGGGTCAGCGGCAGGCTGACCAGCAGCGGCCCGCCCGCCTCCCGGGTCAGGTCGGGCGCCGTCACCTCCATGGCGATCAGCTTGGCGACCTCCTCCCGCTTGTCGATGCGTCCCTTGACGAACACGATCGCGTCCTCGGCCAGGATCGTCGAGCACAGCTGGTACGCCGACGGGAAGATCATCACCTCGATGGCGCCCTCAAGGTCCTCCAGCTGGGTCAGCACCCACGTGTCGCCCTTCTTGGTGATCTTGCGCTGCACCCCGCTCAGGATGCCGCCCACGGTCACCACCTGCCCGTCGGCCCGGCTCTCGTCCTGCACGGCCGCGACGGAGCAGTCGGCCCCGGCGGCCAGGATGTGCTCGACCCCGAACAGCGGGTGGTCGGACACATAAAGGCCGAGCATCTCGCGTTCGAACTGCAGCAGCGTGTTCTTGTCCCACTCCCCCACCGGGATCTGCACGTCGAAGGTCTGGTCCTCGCCGCCGTCGATCGCGCCGAACAGGGAGTCCTGGCCGATGGCCTCGTTCTTCTTGATGTCGATGATCGCGTCGACGGCCTGCTCGTGCACCATGACCAGGCCCTTGCGGACGTGGCCGAGCGAGTCGAACGCGCCCGACTTGACCAGCGACTCGATCACGCGCTTGTTGCAGACGATGGCCGGCACCTTGCGCAGGAAGTCCTTGAAGTCGGCGAAGCGGCCCTTCTCCTTGCGCGCGGAGATGATGCCGTCGACGACGTTGCCGCCCACGTTGCGCACCGCCGACAGGCCGAAGCGGATGTCGGTGCCACGCGGGGTGAAGTCGAAGTCGGAGTCGTTGACGTCGGGCGGGAACACCTTGATGCCCATGCGGCGGCACTCGTTGAGGTAGAGGGCCGACTTGTCCTTGTCGTCCTTCACCGACGACAGCAGCGCCGCCATGTAGGCCGCCGGGTGGTTGGCCTTGAGGTAGGCGGTCCAGTACGCGATGAGGCCGTAGGCGGCGGTGTGGGCCTTGTTGAAGGCGTAGTCGGAGAACGGCAGCAGGATGTCCCACAGCGCCTTGACGGCGGCGTCGGGGTAGCCGTTGTCCTTCATGCCCTTCTCGAAGGAGGCGTACTGCTTGTCCAGCTCCGCCTTCTTCTTCTTGCCCATGGCGCGGCGCAGCAGGTCGGCGGCGCCGAGCGAGTAGCCGGCCACCCGCTGGGCGATGGCCATGACCTGTTCCTGATAGATGATCAGGCCGTAGGTGGTGTCGAGGATGTCTCTGAGCGGCTCTTCCAGCGCCGGGTGGATCGGCGTGATGTCCTGCTGGCCGTTCTTGCGCAGGGCGTAGTTGGTGTGGGAGTTGGCGCCCATCGGGCCGGGCCGGTAGAGCGCGAGGGCGGCGGAGATGTCCTCGAAGTTGTCGGGACGCATGAGCCGCAGCAGCGAGCGCATGCCGCCGCCGTCGAGCTGGAACACGCCCAGCGTGTCGCCCTTGGCCAGCAGCTCGTAGCTCTTGCGGTCGTCGAGCGGCAGGCCCAGCAGGTCGACCTTCTCACCCGTGGTCGCCTCGATCATCTTGAGGCAGTCGTCCATGATGGTGAGGTTGCGCAGGCCCAGGAAGTCCATCTTGAGCAGGCCGAGCGTCTCGCAGGTCGGATAGTCGAACTGCGTGATGATCGCGCCGTCCGAGTCGCGGCGCATGATCGGGACGTGGTCGGTCAGCACCTCGGCCGACATGATCACGCCGGCGGCGTGCACGCCGGTCTGCCTGATCAGGCCCTCCAGGCCCTTGCCGAGGTCCATCGTCGCCTTGACGTCGACGTCTTCCTCGTAGAGCCGGCGCAGCTCGCCGGCCTCGTTGTAGCGCGGGTGGTCCTTGTCGAAGATGCCGGCGAGCGGGATGTCCTTGCCCATGACGGCCGGCGGGAACGCCTTGGAGACGCGGTCGCCGAGCGCGTAGGGGTAGCCGAGGACGCGGCCGGCGTCCTTGATGGCGGCCTTCGCCTTGATGGTGCCGAACGTGGCGATCATGGCGACCTTGTCGGCGCCCCACTTCTCGGTCACGTAGCGGATGACGTCGCCGCGCCTGCGTTCGTCGAAGTCGATGTCGACGTCGGGCATGGACACGCGCTCGGGGTTGAGGAACCGTTCGAAGATCAGGCCGTGCGGGAGCGGGTCGAGGTCGGTGATGCCCATCGCGTACGCCACCAGCGACCCGGCCGCCGAGCCACGCCCCGGCCCGACCGGGATGCCGTTCTCCTTGGCCCACATGATGAAGTCGGCGACCACGAGGAAGTAGCTCGGGAAGCCCATCTGCTCGATGATGCCGATCTCGTATTCGGCCTGCTTGCGATGCTCCTCGTCGTAACCGCCCGGCCAGCGGCGGTCCATGCCCTCCCAGACGGTCTTGCGGAAGAACTCGCTCTCCGTCATGCCCTCGGGGATCGGGTAGGTCGGCATGAGGTTCTTGAAGGCGAAGAATCCGGCCGGATCGACCTTCTCGGCCACCAGCAGCGTGTTGCGGCAGCCCTCGGCCCACAGGTCGGAGGAGTCGACCGCGCGCATCTCGTCGGCGCTCTTGATGTAGTAGCCGCTGCCGTCGAAGCGGAACCGGTCGGGGTCGGACAGCTGCTTGCCGGTCTGGATGCACAGGAGGGCGTCGTGGGAGGCGGCGTCGGACTCGTAGGTGTAGTGCGAGTCGTTGGTCACCAGGGGCGGGATGTTCAGCTCCTGGCTGATCCTGGTCAGCCCGTCGCGGACGCGGCGCTCGATGTCGAGGCCGTGGTCCATGATCTCCAGGTAGAAGTTGTCCTTGCCGAAGATCTCCTGGTATTTCGCGGCCGCCCTGACCGCCTCGTCGTACTGCCCGAGCCGCAGCCGCGTCTGCACCTCGCCCGACGGGCAGCCGGTGGTGGCCATGAGGCCCTCGGCGTGCTCGGCCAGGATCTCGGCGTCCATGCGCGCCCACTTGCGCACGAAGCCCTCGGTGTAGGCGCGCGAGGACAGCCGCATCAGGTTGTGCAGGCCCGTCTTGTCGCGCGCCCAGATCGTCATGTGGGTGTAGTAGCCGCCCGCCGAGACGTCGTCGCGCTTCTGGTGCGGCTCGCCCCACAGCACCGGCTTCTTGTTGTGGCGCAGCTCCGGCGCGACGTAGGCCTCGATGCCGATGATCGGCTTGATCCCGGCGGCGGTGGCCTGCCTGTAGAAGTCGTAGGCGCCGTGCATGTTGCCGTGGTCGGTGATCGCGATGGCGGGCATGCCCAGGTCACCGACCTGTTGGAACATCTGCTTGAGGCGGGCGGCCCCGTCGAGCATCGAGTATTCGGTGTGGACGTGCAGATGGACGAATGAGTCGCTGGACGACATGGAGCGGCGCCTCCCCGTCTCAAGCCGGTGTGCGATCCGACTTTAGTAGGCCCGGCCGACAATCCGGGGCCGCCCGGCCCGGCCCCCCGCCGGCTCTTCGCGCAGGCCCGGCGGACCGGCGTGCCGGAGCCGCCGCGATCGGCCGCACCGATATCCTCGTGGTCACGTAATGTCATCAAGGAGTCACGCCGTGCGCACGCAGACCGACGAGGGTTACCTGCCCGCCCTGGGCAACCGGCAGGTGCAGATGATCGCCATCGGCGGGGCGATCGGGGTGGGGCTGTTCCTCGGCGCGGGGGGCCGCATGGCCGCCGCCGGGCCGGCGCTCGTGCTCTCCTACGCCGCCGCCGGGGTGGCCGCGTTCTTCGTCATGCGGGCGCTCGGCGAGCTCGTGCTCTACCGCCCTGCCTCGGGCTCGTTCGTCGAGTACGCGGGCGAGTTCATCGGCCCGTGGGCCGCGTTCGCCAGCGGCTGGATGTACTGGATCAACTGGGCGTTCACCGGCATCGCCGAGCTGACGGCGATCGCCGCCTACGTGCACTACTGGGCGCCGGCCTTCCCCCAGTGGCTCACGGCCGTGCTCGCCCTCACCGTCGTCATGACGGTCAACCTGCTGTCGGTGCGGCTGTTCGGCGAGCTGGAGTTCTGGTTCGCCATGCTCAAGGTGCTGGCCATCTCGGTCTTCCTGGTCATCGGGCTGGTGCTGGTGGTCTTCGCGGTGGGGCAGGCGGGGCCGCACAACCTGGTCTCCCACGGCGGGTTCTTCCCGACCGGGTTCCCGCTGGTGCTGATGAGCCTGCAGTCGGTGGTGTTCGCGTACGCCTCGATCGAGCTGGTCGGCATCACCGCCGGCGAGACGGCCAAACCGCGCGAGGTCATGCCGAAGGCGATCAACGGCGTGGTGTGGCGGATCGCGATCTTCTACGTGGGCTCGGTGCTGCTGCTCGGCATGGTGCTGCCGTGGACGTCGTACGAGGCCGGCACGTCGCCGTTCGTGACGGTCTTCTCGGGGCTGGGCGTGCCGTGGGCGGCCGACGCGATGAACCTCGTGGTGATCACCGCGGCGCTGTCGTCGTGCAACTCCGGCCTGTACGCCACCGGCCGCATCCTGCGCTCGATGGCCATGAAGCAGGAGGCCCCCCGCTTCGCCGGCGCGCTCAGCTCCCGGCACGTGCCGATCGGCGGCATCGTGTTCACCGCGGCCATGTTCCTGGGCGGGCTGGTGCTGTTCTACTTCATGCCCGAGCGAGCCTTCAACATCGCCACCGCCGTCGCCTCCCTGGGCGTGATCACCACGTGGGGCGTCCTGGTCTACTGCCAGCTGCGGCTGCGCCGTTCCGGCCACCGCTCGGACTTCCCGATGCCGGGCACGCCCTGGACCAACTGGCTGACGCTGGCGTTCCTGGCCCTGGTGGTGCTGCTGATGCCGTTCGCCGACGAGGACCAGCGGGTCGCGTTCTACCTGGTGCCGTGCCTGTTCGCGGCCATCGCCGTGGGCTGGTGGCGGCGCACCGTCTACCGCCGCCGCGCCCCGGCGCAGGCGCGGGCCGAAGCCTAGCCCGCGCGACACGCCCGCCCCGATGATCGGCTGGGTAGTCTCGATGGCGCGAACAGCAGGAGCCGTCATCCGGGGAGGTCGCGCTGGACGAGACGAGACGGAAGATCGTCCGGATCTCGGCGGCGGCCGCCATCGGCGTCGCGCTGGCGCTGGCGTGCCTGCCCCTGGGCGTCTACCCCAGGCTGGCCTGCGCCGTGCTCGACGCGGGCTGCCCCACGACCGCTGAGCCGCGCGGCGACCTGCCGCGGGCGGTGCCGATGACGGCGCTGCAGGTGGCCCAGAGCGGCACGTACGTCGCGCTCGGTGACTCCTACTCCTCCGGGGAGGGCGTCTACGACCTCGACAAGTCGCCGGTCAACGACGGGGCCGCGCGCTGCCACCGGGCGACGGGCTCCTACGTGCCGCTGGTCGCGCGAACCTACAAGTTCGGCGGCGGCACCGCCTTCTACGCCTGCAGCGGCGCCACCACCCGCCAGCTCCTGACCGGCCAGTACGGCCAGCCGCCGCAGATCACCCGGGTCGGCCCGGCCGCCAGCCTGATCACGCTCAGCATCGGCGGCAACGACGCCGGCTTCAGCAAGGTGCTGACCGGCTGCATCGTCAAGATCCCGTGGTCGTCGGCCTGCGTCGACCAGGACGCCGCCGTACGCAAGCGCATCGAGGAGTTGCGCACCGACATGGGCAAGGTGCTGCGTGAGCTGCGCGTGCGCGCCCCAGGGGCCCGCGTCATCGTGCTCGGCTACCCCCGGCCCTTCCCCGAGCACCCGGTGGCGAGCGTCGACAACATGAGCGTGGCCGACCAGCGCTGGATCAACGGCATGACGCGGCGGCTCAACGACACGGTGGGGGCTGCGGTGGCCGAGTTCGACCGGGCCATCGCGGCGTTCGGTGCGCCGGGCAGCGCCGAGTACGTGGACGCCTACGAGGCGTTCTCGGGGCACGAGGTGGGGCAGCCGCAGCCGTACCTGAACGGGCTGGCGGTGAACATGGAGGAGCTGACGGTCAACGCGCGCAGCTATCACCCCACTGGTGACGGCTACCGCCGCTTCGCCGACCTCATCACCAAGCAGGTCGCCGCAGGCCCAGGCCGCCCGATGCACAACTACCGCCTGGTCACCCCCGGCCCCGCCTGACCACCGTCGCGTTCCTCGGCCAGGTGCAGGCCCGCCTCGATGATCGCGTTCATGATCGGGGCCAGTCGCGCCTCGCCCAGCGTGGGCGCGCGTACGGCCATCCGCGCGACCAGGGCGCGCTCCCTGTCGAGGTCGCGCCCCGCGAAGCCGCCCACGGGCTTGATCCGCTGCACGGTGCCCGCCAGCTCCGCCCGCCGTTCCAGCAGCGTCGCGAGCGCGGCGTCCAGCCGGTCGATGGCCTGGCGGCACTCCGGCAGGGTGGCCGGCGCCTCGTCCCTGAGCAGCGCGCCCACCAGCACGACCGCTTCCTCGGCCACCAGCCGGTCAGCGCCCGTCCCCGTGCTCGTCCGTGCGTCCGGTGAGCTCGCCCCCACACCCGTACCCTGAATGGGGGTCGGGTCCGGAGAGCCGACGATGAGGCCGTCTGCGCCGGCCGCGACGGCGGCGGCCGACAGGCCGACGTCGGCGGAGACGTCGGCCAGCACGGGACGCCCAGAGGCGACCTTGGCCGCCCGCATGAGCCCGAGGTCCGGCCGGCCGCCCTCGCAGAGGATCACCTGGCCGTCACCCTCGGCCGCGCAGTAGTCGGCCAGCTCCAGCCACTCCGCCACGGAGGCCTCCCGCCGCCGCTCCACCACCACGGGCAGCCCGAGCCCCGCCGCCGCGCGCACCAGCGGGATGTCGCGCGTCCACGACGCCCCCACCACCACGGCGTCCGCGTGCTCGGCGATCGCCGGCAGGTCGTCGGCGGAGTACGGCTCCACGAGGGTGGCCCCCTCGATCGCCTGCCCACGCCGCGCCCGCAGGCTCACCCGGCCGCCGATCACCACGGCGGGCCCCTCGCCCACGAGCAGCCCGCCCACCGGCACCGCGCGCCGTTCCAACGTCGATGACATCCCGACTCCCTGCTCGGCCGGCCCCAGGAGCCGGCGGGACAACGAAAAAGGCAGAGACCGGTGTCTCTGCCTCGGGCCGACTCCAGGTGGTCGCTAGCCTGCGACCGGCTCTCCCGGAGCCGGCTCGGTAAACGCGTAGCGACGGCAAGTCATATCTGAACCCTACACCCCCGTCTCCACCTGCTGGGCAGCACATCTCGTATGGCGGACTGTCCTTCGCGCGAGTCGCCGTTGATCCCTGCCTATGGGAGTATTTCTTGGCCTAGAGGAGGGTTTGAGGCCGTTGATGTCGGATCGCAAGCAGGACGGACGCCGCATCGCCGGCCGCTACCAGCTGCAGGAACCCATCGGCAGGGGCGGAATGGGCATCGTGTGGCGAGCCTACGACGAGCTCCTGGACCGCACTGTCGCGGTCAAGGAGGTCAGGTACGCCGCCGCCCTGGGCGAAGAGGTGCAGCTGCTGAACCGGCGCACAATGCGCGAGGCGAGGGCGGCGGCCAGGTTCGAGCATCCCAACGTGATCGTCGTTCACGACGTGATCGAGGAGGACGGCAGGCCCTGGATCGTCATGCAACTCGTCCAGTCACGCTCCCTCGGAGCCGTGATCAAGCAGGATGGGCCGTTGCCGGCCACGCGGGTGGCGGAGATCGGCCTGGCCATGCTCGAAGCCCTGCACCGCGCCCATGAGGCGGGCGTGCTGCACCGCGACGTCAAACCCGAGAACGTGCTGCTGGCCGACGACGGCCGGGTCGTGCTCACCGACTTCGGCATCGCCACGCTGGAGACCGAGACGCAGCTCACGGTGACGGGCCTGGCCGGCACGCCGGCGTTCATCGCGCCCGAGCGGCTCAAGGGGCTGCCCGCGCGGCGCGAGTCGGACCTGTGGTCGCTCGGCGCCACGCTCTACACGGCGGTGGAGGGCCGCTCGCCGCACGAGCGCGGGATGGCGCTGGCGACCATGCACGCCGTGCTCACCGACGAGCCCGACCCGGCGCAGAACCTGGGCCCGCTCGAAGGCGTGATCAACGGGTTACTGAACAAGGAGCCGGTGCAGCGGCTGACGTACGAGGAGGCGCAGCGCATGCTGCGCGGCGCCATCGCGCAGGCGAGTGCGCCTCCGACCGCCCAGTTCCCGGCGGCGCAGGAGCTGCGCGTGCCCGCCCCGGCGCAGCCGAAGCGGGCCGTCGCCGCGACCGCGCCGAAGCGGCCGGCCAAGGCCAGGCGCCCGTACGCGCCGGTCGAGGACGACACCCCGACCGATCCGAACCTGCTCCCCTCGGCGCCGGAGTCCGAGCCGGTGGCGCCGCCCGAGACGGGTGCGCGCATCCCGCGCCCGCCGGCCGCGCCCTCGCGCCAGGAGACCGCCTCCACGGTGGAGTCGGGCCGGCCCGAGCAGCAGCGCAAGGCCGGGACGGTCATCGCGGCGGCCGTGGCGGTCGTGCTCGTCGCCGGCATCGGCGGCTACCTCGGCCTGCGTTCGGCCCCCGACGAGCCCGCCCAGGACACGGACACCTCCGCGGCGACGGGCGTGACCGGGTCCCCGGCGCAGTCGTCGCCGGGGACGGCCTCCACCCCGCCGCCCTCCCCTTCGGAGACGGCCAAGGAGCCCAGCCCGAGCCCGTCCACGAGTCCGGCCACGAGTCCGCCGGCCAGCCCGTCCCCCGGGAAGAAGAGCCCGATGGACGCGGCGAAGGCCGCGCTGCCCTCAGGGTGGAAGATGTACACGGACAAGAAGCTCGGCTTCTCGATCGGGCTGCCCCCGAAGTGGGACGTTCTGACGCGCAGCGGCAGGCAGGTCAGGTTCAAGGGCCCGGGCGCGGCGTCCAACGCCTACGTCATGATCGAGCAGGCGGCCAAGCCGGGCAAGGACCCGTACAAGGACTGGAAGAAGCAGGAGCCGCGGCTCAAGAACGGCTTCGGCGGCTACAAGAAGATCGGCATCAAGAAGGTCGAGGGCTTCCACAAGGCCGCCGCGGACTGGGACTTCACCTGGAGGACCAACACCGGGCTGACCCGCGTCCGCGACCGGGGCTTCGTCACCGAGAACGGCAAGGCGTACGCGATCTACTGGCACACGCTCAACAGCCACTGGAAGTCCGACTACGACTTCTTCGAGGGCTTCTGCGCGACGTTCGTGCCCGCCAAATAGACTGCGCGGCGTGCACGTCAGCAAGCGCTACCGACTGATCGAGCCGCTCGGCGAGGGCGGCATGGGAGTGGTGTGGCGAGCCCACGACGAGTTGCTCGACCGTACGGTCGCGATCAAGGAGGTCCGCTACACCGGCGTCGGCGACGCCAAGCGGGCCGAGCTGAACCGCAGGACCATCAGGGAGGCCAGGGCGGCGGGCCGCCTCGACCACCCCTCGGTCGTCGTCATCCACGACGTCGTGGAGGAGGACGGCCGGCCGTGGATCGTCATGCAGCTCGTCCGCTCGCGGTCGCTGGCCCAGGTGATCGGCGAGAGCGGGCCGCTGCGTGAGGGCCAGGCCGCGGTGATCGGCGGCCGGGTGCTCGACGCGCTGCGGGCCGCGCACGCGACCGGGGTGCTGCACCGTGACGTCAAACCCGAGAACGTGTTGCTGGCCGACGACGGCCGGGTGGTGCTCACCGACTTCGGCATCGCCACGCTGGAGACCGAGGCGGGGCTGACCGCGACC
This sequence comes from Nonomuraea sp. NPDC048882, assembly GCF_040649755.1. Lineage (NCBI taxonomy): Bacteria > Bacillati > Actinomycetota > Actinomycetes > Streptosporangiales > Streptosporangiaceae > Nonomuraea > Nonomuraea sp. NPDC048882. Next base: position 362,741 of record NZ_JBEZGB010000010.1, on the reverse strand, counting down.
GGCGGGCTGGTGGGCACGCCCGCCTACATGCCGCCCGAGCGGCTCAACGGCGAACCGGCGCGGCCCGAGTCGGACCTGTGGTCGCTGGGGGCGACGCTGTACGCGGCCGTCGAAGGGCGGCCGCCGTACAAGCGCGACTCGTGGGCCGCGACGGTGGCGGCGGTGCTGCGTGACGCCCCTGAGCCGCCGGTGCGGGCAGGGGCGCTCGAACCGGTCATCATGGGGCTGCTGCGCCGCGACCCCGCCGCGCGGATGCCGGCCGAGGAGGCCGCCAGGCTGCTGTACGCGATCGCGTCCGCGCCCCGGCCACCGGCGGCGTCCGACCTCCCCTGGAGGGACGAGCCGGGCCGGCAGACGAGCGGCCGGACGGGCAATCCTTCGGGCGGCCACACGAGCGGTCCTGCGGGGGGCCGGGCGGGTGGCCAGGCAGGCGGCCAGGTCGGCGGCCAGGTCGGCGGCCAGGTCGGGCATCGCGGATATGACACGCACGGGTCCGTCCCCTCCGGCGGCGGGGTGCATCCGACGCTGCCCAAGCAGCGGCCGGCCGGGCGGGCGAAGGCGCTGTGGATCGGCGTGCCCTCGGCGCTGGCCGCCGTGGCGGCGCTGGGCACGGCCGGCGTGCTGCTGTCCGACCGCTGGTCCGCGCCGCGCGCGACCCCGGACCCGACGCCCACGTCCGGCCAGGTCACCACCACGCCCGACGCCACCCCTGAGCCCACCCCGACCCGCACCCCCACGCCTGAGCCCACCGTCACGCGCACGCCGCTCCCGGCGGGCTGGAGTTCCTACAGCAACGCGGCGGGCCGCTTCCGCATCGCCCTGCCGCCGCGCTGGCAGGCCAGGAAGGACCCGGAGCGCGACAGCATCCGCGTCACCGGCCCCGGTAGCCCGGGAGCGCTGATCGTGGAGTGGACGGTCCCCGACATCCCGTGGGACGACCCGGTCGAGCACTGGGCCGGCCTGGAGCGGGAGATCAGGGCGAGGGGCGAGTTCTCCGGATATCGGCGGATCGGCATCAGGCCCACCGGCTACCTCGGTCTGCGGGCCGCCGACTGGGAGTTCGTCAGGGTGCGCGGCGGCGAGACGATCCACGTGATCAACCGCGGCTTCCACACCGACGACGGCCGCCCGTACGCGCTCTACTGGGAGACCACGCACGCCCGGTGGAAGCAGGACCGGCACTACTTCGACACGTTCGCCAGGACGTTCAAGCCGGCGCGATGAGTCCGCCCGAGCGTGAGCAGGCCCGGTTCTGGCGGCATCCGGCGGTGCCGGAGACCGACCTGCTCAAAGCCCGTTATGTCACCCACCGCTTCGCCAGGCACGCGCACGACGGCTACGCCATCGGCCTCATCGTGTCGGGGGTGGAGGAGTTCGACTACCGCGGCACGCTGCACCGGGCGAGCGCGGGCGAGATCGTGCTGGTCAACCCCGACAGCGCGCACACCGGGCACGCGGGGGTGCCGGGCGGGTGGGCGTACCGGATGCTCTACCCGTCGATCGGCGCGCTGGAGGCGATCGCCGCCGAGCTGGGCGCGCCCGCGGGCACGCCGCACTTCCCCGCGCAGGTGGCGCGCGACGACCAGGTGGCGCGGCTGCTGGCGCGGGCGCACGAGGCGGCCGAGCGGGGCGACGCGCTGGCCGCCTCGACGCTGAGCCGGGCTCTGTTCGCCCGGCTGCTGACCCGGCACGCCGCGCCCAGGCCGCCCGGGGGCGGGCCCGCCGAGGGTCCTGGAGCGGTCCGTGAGGCGCTCGATCTGCTGCACGAGAGTCTGGTCGACCCGCCGACGCTGGACGTCCTGGCGGGCGCGGTGGGGGCGCGGCCGTTCGCGCTGCTGCGGGCCTTCAAGGCCGCGACGGGGATGCCGCCGCACGCCTACCTGATCTCGCTGCGGGTCCGCCAGGCGGGCCGGCTGCTGCGTTCCGGCGTACGGCCCGCGCAGGTGGCCGCCGAGGTGGGCTTCACCGACCAGGCGCATCTGAACCGGCACTTCAAACGCATCATGGGCGTGCCGCCCGCCGCGTACCAGCGGGCTGCAGGATCGTACAAGACCGGGACATTTCCCTCCGCCTAACCTCGGGTGGCATGGAAGAGACAACACACCGCTCCGCCGCCGTGCGGGACGGTCTCGGCGTCGGCCTGGCGGTGGGGCTGTCCGGCCTCGCCTTCGGCGCCGCGGCGATCACCGCGGGCCTGTCGGTGCCGCAGGCGTGCGTGCTCAGCCTGCTGGCGTTCACCGGGGCCTCGCAGTTCGCGCTGACCGGCGCGGTGGGCGCCGGCGGCGACCTGGCCGCCGCCGCGCTCGGCGCGCTGCTGCTCGGCGGCCGCAACACACTGTACGGCCTGCGCCTGGCCGACCTGCTCCGGGTCCGCGGCCCGCGCCGCCTGCTGGCCGCCCAGGGCGTCATCGACGAGACCACGGCCGTCACGCTCGCCCAGCCGACCCCCGAGGCCGCCCGCACGGGCTTCGTGACCACGTTCGCCAGCCTGTACCTGACCTGGAACCTCACCACGCTGGCCGGCGCGTACGGCACCTCGTCCCTGGGCGACCCCGGCGTGCTGGGCCTGGACGTGGTGGGCCCGGTCGCGTTCCTCGCCATCCTGTGGCCCCGCCTGAAGGCCGGCGGCGAGCTGCCCGCGCTGGCCGCCGGCGCGGCGGTGATCGCGCTGTGCGCCACCCCGTTCTTCCCGCCGGGCGTGCCGGTGCTGCTGTCGGCCGTGGCCGTTCTGGTGGTGATGGCGCGATGACGCTGTGGTGGGCGATCGCCGTGGTCTGCGCGGGCTGCTACGCGCTGAAGCTGGCCGGACTCGCCGCGCCGCGCAAGGTGCTGGACCATCCGATGGTGCGCAGATTCGCCGAGCTGGTGCCGGTGGCGCTGCTGGCGGCGCTGATCGCGGTGCAGATGTTCACGGAGGACGGAGCGCTGCGCTTCGACCCGGCCCGCGCGGCGGGGCTCGGGGCGGCGGTCGTGGCGCTGCTGCTGCGCGCTCCTTTTCTGGTGGTTCTGGCGGCAGCGGCGGCTGTTACGGCGCTTGTCCGGATCGTTCTTGGGTAGTCGCGGTGCATGTCCGATTCAGCGGTGATGGTCGGTGGGCGATATCGGCTGCTCAAGACGATCGGCCGGGGCGGCATGGGCACGGTGTGGCAGGCCCACGACGAGGTGCTCGGCAGGGACGTGGCCGTCAAGGAGGTGCTGCCGCCCACCGGCCTGACGGACGAGGAGCGCGAGGAGTTCGCCGTACGCACGTTCCGCGAGGCCAGGGCGGCGGGCCGGGTGGCGCACCCCGGCGTGGCCGCCGTCTACGACGTCCTGGAGGAGCAGGGTCACCCCTGGATCGTGATGCAGCTCGTGCACTCCCGCACGCTGGGCGAGCAGATCCGCGACGAGGGCCCCATGTCCCAGCTCGACGTCGCGAGCGTCGGGCTGCAGCTCACGGAGGCGCTGCGCGCCGCGCACGCGGCCGGCGTGCTGCACCGTGACGTCAAGCCGGACAACGTGCTGCTCACCGAGGACGGCCGGGCGGTGCTCACCGACTTCGGCATCGCCACCACCGAGGACGAGGCCCCGGTCACGAGGACCGGCATCCTGATCGGCACCCCCTCCTTCATGGCGCCGGAACGCGCGGCGGGCGGCCGGGCCCGGCCGGCGTCGGACCTGTGGTCGCTGGGGGTGACGCTCTACATGGCGGTCGAGGGCCGCTCCCCCTTCCACCGCGACAACGCGCTGGCGACGCTGGGCGCGGTCATGCACGCCGAGCCGGAGCCGCTGGCCAGGGCCGGCGTGCTCGCTCCCGTGGTGATGGGGCTGCTGCGCAAGGATCCGTCCGAGCGCATGACGCTGGACGAGGCCGCGCGGCGGCTGAGCGTGATCCTGGCGGGCGGCGCACCTGATCAGACCGGCCCTGTCGCGCTGCCCGGCGTGACGCGGCGCGCCGGGCTTCTGGGCCGGCCCGGAGATGGGAGCGGGCGCGGGCGGGCGCTGCCGCTGGCCGTCATCGCCGGGGGCGCGCTCGTCGTGGCGGTCGTCACGGGCGGTGCGGCCTGGTGGTCGAAGCGCTCGGACGACCTGCCGAGCGGCCCCGGCACCGTCCCCGCCGTGGTCGCCAGCACCGCCCCCGACCGGACGACACCGGCCACCGACCGGGCCACCGACCCGACCGGACCTGAGGACACCGCCTCCCGGCCGCCGGCGTCCCAGCCTACGGAGCGCGGCACCGTACCCCGGAGCACCGGCTCTCAGAGCAACGGCCCGCGCAGCACCCCGCCGCCCACGCGCGAGCAGCCGAGGACGCCCGCCCCCAAGCGGAGCGCGACCCCGTCGCGGGAGGCGACGGACGACAAGGAGAAGAAGGACGACACCCCGGCCAGGACACCTGGCCAGGTCGAGGGCTCATAGCCCGGACGAGCAGCCCTCAGGACTCCTCGCGGACGATGTCGAGCGCCTTCTGCAGGTCCTGCGGATAGTCGGTGCTGAACGACATCCACTCCCCGCTCGACGGATGCTCGAACCCCAGCGCCACCGCGTGCAGCCACTGCCGGGTGACCCCCAGGCGGGCGGCCAGCGTGGGATCGGCGCCGTACAGCAGGTCGCCCACGCACGGATGGCGCAGGGCCGACATGTGCACCCTGATCTGGTGCGTACGCCCGGTCTCCAGCTTGATGTCCAGCAGCGACGCCGCCCTGAACGCCTCCACCGTGTCGTAGTGGGTCACGGACGGCTTGCCACCCGCCACCACGGCGAAGCGGCCGTCGCCCGACGGGTGCCGGTCGATGGGCGCGTCGACCGTGCCCCTGAACGGGTCGGGGTGGCCCTGCACCAGCGCGTGGTACCGCTTGTCGACCGTGCGCTCCTTGAAGGCCCGCTTGAGGTGGGAGTAGGCGTGCTCGCTCTTGGCCACGACCATGGCGCCCGTGGTGTTGGCGTCGAGCCGGTGCACGATGCCCTGGCGCTCGGCGGCGCCGCTGGTGGCGATGGTGTGGCCGGCGCCGAGCAGCCCGCCGATCACGGTCGGGCCCGTCCAGCCGACGGTGGGGTGGGCGGCCACCGCGATGGGCTTGTTGATCACGATGACGTCGTCGTCCTCGTACACGATGGTCATGCCCGGCACGGGCTCGGCCACCGGCATCGGCGTGGTCACCGGCGGCGGCATCGTCACGTCGAGCCATGCTCCGGCGTGCACCCGATCGGACTTGGCCGGCTGCTGCCCGTCCACCAGCACCTCGCCGGCCAGGATCAGCTCGGCGGCGCGCGTACGGGAGAAGCCGAACAGCCGCGACAGCGCGGCGTCGAGCCGCTCTCCCTCCAGGCCGTCGGGCACGGGCAGGCTGCGCTGCTCACTCACCGTCACGCACCTCCTTCGACCCGTCGATCTGCACGTTCCGCCAGGCCAGCAGCACCGCCAGGATGCCGCCGCAGACGATCGCCGAGTCGGCGATGTTGAAGACGGGGAAGTAGTCGATGACGGGGAAGTTCCCGGGCAGGACCTCGATGAAGTCGACGACGTGGCCCTGCAGTTGCGTGGAGCGCCCGATCCCCGACGGGTAGCGCAGCAGCCGGTCGGTGAGGTTGCCGATCGCGCCGCCCAGCAGCAGGCCGAGCGAGACCGCCCAGGCCCTGCTGCCGAGTTTGCGCGCCGTACGTATGATCGCCACGACCACCCCGGCCGCGATCAGCGTGAAGACGAACGTCATCCCCGTGCCGATGCTGAAGGCGGCGCCCGAGTTGAAGATCACCCGGAACTGCAGCACGCCGGGGAGCACCACCAGCGGCGGCTCGCCTTCGAGCGTGCGCAGCACCACCGTCTTGGTGACGAGGTCGGCCGCGTAGATCACGGCCGCCAGCGCCACGAGGACCGCGAACAGGCCCCGGCGAGGCCCGCGCCCTGCCGGGGGCGCCCCCTCCCCGCGCCCGGCGTCGGCCGGAGCCCGGTCCTCGGGAGGGTCGTCAGGGGTGCCCGCTACCGGCGCTCCTCCTTCTGCTTGCAGGCCACGCACAGCGTCGCCCTCGGGAACGCCTGGAGGCGTTCCTTGCCGATCGGCTTGTGGCACGATTCGCACACTCCATAGGTCCCTGCGTCGATCCTGGCGATCGCACGTTCGTTCTGCGCGACCAGATCGCGCGCATTCAGGGTAAGGGCGATCTCGCGTTCGCGCTCGTACGTCTTGGCTCCGGCGTCCGCCTGGTCGTCGCCGGCGCCCTGGGTGACGTCACCAGAGGCTATCTCCGACTCGTGACGGTGGATGTCCGCCTCGAGCTCGTCGATCTCGGTCTGGAGCCGGCCGCGGACGTCGGCCAGCTCCTCTTCCGACCACATCGACGGTGTAGCGGTCTGCGTGACTGCCGCCATGCCTGCCTCCATGCTGAACAAGGGCCTAAAGGGTGCGGGCAGCTTAGGATCCTTATAACGGAACGGCAAACGACCCGCCGGACGGTTTACCTCCCCCGTACTATCCCGCCTCGCGCATTCAACTCCTTCTCAGCGGCGTCCATTCCCACAACTTTGCGCCGTTTACGACTCACGTACCGAAGCTCGGGCGCCGGCAGGGCAGCCACCCGGGAAAACCTGGAAGCCTTCGCCCCCGCTCTGCGTTATGGTTTGAGTCTGCAAGGCGTTGATGGGGCCCTCGACTGTGAGGGATATCACCCCGGAGCCGCCGGAAGAACGGCTCTTCGAGCTCATTAGACCCGGCCGCAGTTCGAATGAAGAGGGCCCCGCCCCGAGCGAGGCCAAGAAGGGTGGTACCGCGGAGCCGTCCGGCTTCGTCCCTTCACGCAACAGCCCTGCCGGCCGATCAAGCGTGGAGGTCCCGCCCGAGATGTCTTCTCCGTATTTCCGCTCTCTTTCCGCGCAGGTCGACCTGCCCGCGCTCGAGCGCGAGGTCCTCGACCGGTGGAGGGACGGGAAGATCTTCGAGCGTTCGGTGGAGCAGAACGCCGGCAACCCCTCCTGGGTCTTCTACGAGGGCCCGCCCACCGCCAACGGCCTGCCCGGCGTCCACCACGTCGAGGCCCGCGTGTTCAAGGACCTCTTCCCCCGCTACAAGTCCATGCGCGGATTCAGCGTTCCGCGTAAGGCCGGCTGGGACTGCCATGGCCTGCCGGTCGAGGTCGGCGTCGAGCGCGAGCTGGGCCTGTCCGGCAAGAAGGACATCGAGACGTACGGCATCGCCGAGTTCAACGCCAAGTGCCGCGAGTCGGTGCTGCGGCACGTGGACGCGTTCGAGCAGATGACCGAGCGGATGGGTTACTGGATCGACCTGTCGCAGGCCTACCGGACGATGGACCCGTCCTACATCGAGTCCGTGTGGTGGTCGCTGAAGGTCGTCTTCGACAAGGGGCTGCTGTTCCGCGACTTCCGGATCACCCCCTACTGCCCGCGCTGCGGCACCGGGCTGTCCGACCACGAGCTGGGCCAGCCCGGCGGCTACGAGACCGTCTCCAGCCCGTCGGTCTACGTCCGCATGCCCGTGACCTCGGGCCCGCTGGCCGAGCTGGGCGCGGCGCTGCTGGTCTGGACGACCACGCCGTGGACGCTGGTCTCCAACACGGCCGTCGCCGTCCACCCCGACGTCACCTACGTGGCCGCCCGCACGGCCGACGGCGAGGTGCTGGTCGTGGCCGAGCCGCTGCTGTCGGTGCTCGGCGACGACGTGACCGAGCTGTCCCGCCACACCGGCCGCGACCTGGAGCACACCACCTACACGCGCCCGTTCGACCTGGTCGACATCCCCGGCGCCCACTACGTGGTGCTCGGCGACTACGTCACCGTCGAGGACGGCACCGGCCTGGTGCACCAGGCGCCCGCCTTCGGCGCCGACGACCTGGCCGTCATCAAGCGTTACGACATGCCCGTGGTCAACCCGATCGGCCCCGACGGCCGTTTCCTCGACGACGTGCCCATGGTCGGCGGCCGGTTCTTCAAGGACGCCGACGAGGAGCTGACCGAGGACCTGCGGGCGCGCGGGCTGCTGTTCCGCGGCGGCCACTTCGAGCACAGCTACCCCCACTGCTGGCGCTGCCACACGCCGCTGCTCTACTACGCGCTCCCGTCCTGGTACATCCGCACCACCGCGGTCAAGGACCAGATGCTGGCCGAGAACGCCGGCACCAACTGGTACCCCGACACGATCAAGTGGGGCCGCTTCGGCGAGTGGCTGCGCAACAACGTCGACTGGTCGCTGTCGCGCTCGCGCTACTGGGGCACGCCGCTGCCGTTGTGGGTGTGCTCGCAGGACGAGTCCCACGTGACGTGCGTCGGGTCGCTGGAGGAGCTGAGCACGCTCGCGGGCCACGACGTCTCGGCGCTCGACCCGCACCGCCCGTACGTCGACGACGTCACCTTCGGCTGCCCCTCGTGCGGCGCCGAGGCCAGGCGCGTGCCCGACGTCATCGACGCCTGGTACGACTCCGGCTCCATGCCCTTCGCCCAGTGGGGCGAGCGCGGCAAGCCCGAGGGCCTCTACCCGGCGCAGTTCATCTGCGAGGCCACCGACCAGACGCGCGGCTGGTTCTACTCGCTGATGGCCGTCGGCACGCTCGTCTTCGGCCAGTCCTCCTACGAGAACGTGCTCTGCCTCGGCCTCATCCTGGCCGAGGACGGCCGCAAGATGAGCAAGCACCTGGGTAACATCCTGGAGCCGATCCCGCTGATGGACCAGCACGGCGCCGACGCGCTGCGCTGGTTCATGGCCTGCTCCGGCTCGCCCTGGTCGGCCCGCAGGGTGGGGCACAACACGCTGGAGGAGATCGTCCGCAAGGTCCTGCTGACGCTCTGGAACACCTCCTCGTTCTTCACCCTCTACGCCAACGCCGAGTCGTGGACGCCCGAGTCGCTGGCCGAGGCCACCGCCCCGGCCGAGCGCCCGCTGCTCGACCGCTGGGCGCTGGCCGAGCTGCACCGCACGGTCGCCGAGGTCACGGCGGCGCTCGACGAATACGACACCCAGCGGGCCGGCCGCCGCCTGGCCGACTTCCTCGACGACCTGTCCAACTGGTACGTACGCCGCTCGCGCCGCCGGTTCTGGCAGGGCTCGCAGGACGCCTTCGCGACCCTGTACGAGTGCCTGGAGACGGTCCTCAGGCTGATGGCGCCCATCACGCCGTTCGTCACCGACCACCTCTGGGACGTCCTGCGCACCCCGGGTGCCCCGTCCTCGGTGCACCTGACCTCCTGGCCGCAGGTGCGCGAGGACCTGCTCGACCCGGCGCTGTCGGACCAGATGGCCCTGGTGCGCCGCCTGGTGGAGCTGGGCCGCTCGGCCCGCGCCTCCTCGGGCGTCAAGACCCGCCAGCCGCTGCGGCGCGCCCTGGTGGGGGCGCACGGCTGGCCGGCGCTGCCCGCCGAGCTGCGCGGCCTGGTCGCCGACGAGCTCAACGTCCAGGCCATGGAGGACATGTCCGGCTTCAGCGCCGACCTCGTGTCCTACACGGTCAAGCCCAACTTCCGGGCCCTGGGCAAGCGCTTCGGCTCCCAGACCAAGCTCGTGGCCGCCGCGATGGCCGCCGCCGACCCGACCCGCGTGGCCCGCGCCCTGCGCTCGGGCGCCACGGTCATGGTGGAGGCGGACTCCCTGGGCGAGATCATGCTCGGCCCCGACGAGGTGATCGTCAACGAGCAGCCCCGCTCGGGCTGGGCCGTGGAGACGGGCGCCATCGGCACCGGCACCGGCGAGACCGTGGCCCTGGACCTGGAGCTCGACGACGAGCTGCGCCGCGCGGGCCTGCTGCGCGAGGTCATCCGCCTGGTCCAGGAAGCCCGCAAGTCGACCGGTTTGTCGATCACGGACCGCATCGACCTGTGGTGGACCGCCACCTCCCCCGACCTGGCGGCCGCGCTGCGCACGCAGGGGCAGGTGGTGACAGAGGAGGTCCTGGCCACGACCTTCACGGAGGGCACCGAGGCCGGCCTTCCGTCACACGTGGACGAGGACCTGGGCCTGACCTTCCAGCTCCGCCGCGCCTGACCCCGCTTCACCGAGAGGGGCGCCCTGTCACAGGGCGCCCCTCTCGCTTTCCCCGCTGTGAATCCCGGCGGTGACACCTCACCCCATCAGCCGTCGCAGCGGGGTCAGGCAGAGCTCATCGTGCTTCGGCTCGTGATGCGATTCCGCGGATCATATGACGCGGACCACCGGCTCGGCGTGCTCGTGGAGCGGGTTGTCGGTGGCGCCTGCCATCGTGTCCCGCATGGGTGAGCTGGTCGAGCGGGTGGATGAACGGGACCGCGTGCTGGGAGTCGTGGATCGGGCGGAGGCGGAGCGTCGGCGCTGGATGCATCGGATCGCGACCACGATCTGCCGCGATCCGATCGGGCGGATCCTGGTGCTGCGCCGAGCGGAGCAGCACGCTCGTTTTCCCGGCCACTATGACGTGATGGTCGGCGGTGCCGTGAACGTGGGCGAGTCGTATGAGGACGCGGCGGCTCGCGAGCTGGCCGAGGAGCTGGGCGCCGACGTCCCGGTGCGTTTCATGTTCAAGTTTCTGTGCCTGGACGGGGTCGGCCCTGTCTGGTTCGGGGTGCATGAGGCCGTGATCAGCCAGCCGTTGGTGCCAGACGCGTCCGAGATCGCGTGGAATGCCTGGCTTACGGAACTCGAACTGCGGGAGGTCGTGGATCGATGGCCTTTCGTTCCCGGTGGGCGAGAGGCGTTGCGCCGGTATCTGGTGTCTGGGAACGAGCCCGCTCGTCCGCGCTCAGCGGAGCGCTCTCCCCGGCCAGCCGCCATGCCTCCGGGCTGACCAAGAACGCCAGCAGCCAGCCGGCCGCCCCCGCCAGCGCGACACCGGCGTGCCCGGGCTGCGGCGGCAGAGACGATATCCGCACGCGGCGGCATACGGGGAGATCGGATACCCATACGCCCATTCCATCGCACCGGCGGTTGATTGATACCCGACAGCATGGACGGGGTTCCTGGCGAAGCCGGCATCGGCCACGCCGCTGGAGACACTGTTGGAGCAGCACCGCTCCTGGATGGTGCGAGAGCGGGGCTCGGCTCCGGCTACGGTGCTGAGCTACGAGAAGGCCGCCCGCCGGTTCCTTCGTGAGCAGGCGGCGATCGAGGACGTCTTCGCGCCTCAGACCCTGACAGGGGCCGACATCAACGCCTTCCTGCTCCGCGACGATCGTGTCTCGGCGGGGTCGGCCAAGGGGCGCATGGCGGCGCTGCGCTTCCTCCATCTAGGCATCCATCTGCGGGGCATCATCGCCTCAGCGCTGGGGACGGCGGTTCTCCGGTCGGTGGCGGCGCTAGGCCGACGTGCAGCCCACCATGACGGCAGCCGACACCCAGCCCCAGCTGGACGGCCGCGACAGGAGCACCGCGGTCGGCGTCCTGGTGAGGTTGCCGGACCCGGTGCGGGTCGGAGCGGTGGTTGAGGCGTGGGTGCGGGGATGCTGTTTCAGGAGACGGTCTGGCGGTCGTGCTGGCACACCGAGCAGCTGGTCAGGCCGGCTGCTTCGGCGGCGGCGAGGGTCATCGTCTCGACGCCGGTCTCGCCTGCGCCCCTGACCAGGGGGCAGGCGGTGCTGTGGTAGCGGCGGGTGCCGATGATGACCTTCACGACTCCCTGGCGCTCGCTTCCGCCGGAGCCGGCGGTGGGCTTGCCGACCCCTGGAGCCGGCTCGTCCTTGGTGCCGGACGCCGGGGTTTTCGTGGAGGCGTCGGAAGCGGACGGTCGGGGTGTGCCTGCGGAGGGCCCGCCCTTGGTGGCGGGAGTGTCGCCCTTGGTCGCGGGGCCGCCGTCACCTCGCGGTGTCTCTCCCCTGCCGGTCGCCGTCTTGGGGCCGGCCTTGGGGTCGCCGCCGCCCTCTGTCTTTCCCGGGCCGGCGGCGGGTGCGGCGCCCTGCGGTCGAGCCGGCGTGCCTGGAGGCAGCGGGCCCTTGGGCTTGGCCTGTGACTCGGACGAGGAGGCTGGCCGCTCGTGCAGGATCAGGGTCTCCCCCTGCGACGGCGACAGCGACTGCTCAGAAGGGCTGGAAGAGCCAGAAGGACGCTGGGACGGCTTGGCGCCGGCTCCGGTGGTTCCTCCCGTACTTCCCGTACTTCCGGTACGCCCTGACGTCGGCGACACGGTCACGCGGGGCTGCGGCGCCGTTGCGGGTCCTGGGCCGTCGTCATCCTGGTCATGCGCGTCCCTGGTCTGCCCTGTCTTGCCTGCGGACTGACCGGGCTTGCCTCCGGACTGCCCAGGCGTGGTACCCGGCTGACCGGGCTTGCCGGCGGACTGGCCCGGCACCGTGCCCGGCTGACCGCCCTTGCCCCCGGACTGGCCCGGCGTGCCCGACTGGCCGCCCTTGCTGCCGGGCTGGCCGGGCGTCGTGCTCGCCTGGCCGCCCTTGGCGTCGGCTTCATCCGGGTGGGTCGGCGTGGTGCCGGGTCGGCCCGGCTTGGCGGTGGGCTGGCCGGGCTTCGTGGCTGCCTGGCCGGGTCTGGCGCCGGACGGCTCCGGGGACGAGCCTGGCCGCTGCGTACCGCCCGTGGCGGGCTGTCCAGGCTTGCCGGCCCCGGTCTGCGGCTTGCTCGAAGGCCCGCTGTCACCGGGTGAGGTGTCGCCGGTGGAGGGCCTACCGGAGGCGGGCGTACCGGGCGCACTTGCACCAGCGGCCGGAGTCGCGCCCGAGCCGGGCTTCCCGGATCCGGGGGTGCCGGAAGACGGCCTGCCCGAGGGGGACGTGCTGGAAGACGGGCGGCTCGAAGACGAGTCGGTGGGGCGCGGCCCTGAAGAGGGCTTGCCTGCTCCGGCCTTGCCCGGCCCCGGTGCCCCTTCGGCTCGCTGCCCGGACGCGCCTTCGGCTCGCTGCCCGGACGCTCCCTCGCCTCTCTTGACGAACGGGGGCGGCCGGAAGTATGAGGTCTCCGCCTGCTCTGCGTCCGAGCCGGGCTCGGGGGCGGCGGAGGAAGTGTCGGTGCTGTCGGCCGTCGGACGGCCGAACCACCCGGGGGCGCCATCCTCGTGGGCGGCGGCAGGCTCCGGGTCGGGGGTGGAAGCCTTCGTGTCGGGCTTCGGCGGGGTGACCGGCGGACGGAGGTCGCGGGTCTCCGCGGAGTTTTCGGCCCGGCTCGCCGCGATGTCCTTGACGGGGGCGGACTTGCCGGGGGCGGAACCGGGGGCGACGACGGGCTCGGGGTCGGCGGCAGGCGGCAGCTGCCGTCCGCCGAGCGCTGCGTCCGGCAGGCACGCCGTGCAGGGCGTGAAGCCCTCCTCGCGTGCCTCCTCGTAGGTGAGCTCCTCGTGATCCCGGCCGGTCAGCTGCCTGCAGCCGGATACGTGGTAGCGCTTGCGTCCCGGGATCACCAGCACGATCGCGTCCGGCGCGACGCCGCCCCCGGTGGGGCGGCGCATGGCGGGCGCGGGGACCGTGGCGGTCCGCTGCGGCGCCTGCGGATGCGGTCGGGGGTGCGGCTGGGGCCGCATGGGTGGCTGGTGAGCCATGGGACCGGCCTGGTTGTACGGCGGAGCCGGCGGCATGAGCCCCTTCGGGGGGGTGGCCGGCGCAGCGGCCTGCCCACCTCCGGGAAAAAGCTCGTTACGCCGTAGGAACGCCCCGATCACCAGGAACAGCGCGGACAGCACGCTGACCACGATGGACCACATGATCAGGAACGGCTTCGCCAGTACGAAGCCCGCGATCAGCAGAACCACTGCCGCGAGCACCAAACCAGCACTGATAAGGATCACAGAGGGCTCTTTCGAGTGACAGGTCCTAGTGACCCGCTACTTTACCGGCGGTCGTTGTGGGGACCGTCACCGCCGGGGAAGGCACCCTGCGGAGCCTCTCCGCCGAACGGGCTCTGGCCACCGGGCAGAGGCTGCTGGCCACCCTGAGGCACGGCGTGCGACATGGCGGGAGCCTGGCCCTGCGGGCCGCCGGACATGACCGGGAAGCCGCCGCTGCCCTCCGCGGAGACGTTGAGCTCGGCGAGCTGGTTCTCCAGGTAGAGCTTGAGCCGGCTGCGGTATTCGCGTTCGAAGCTGCGCAGCTCCTCAACCTTGCGCTCGAGCTCGTCGCGCGTCTGCACGAGCGAGCCCATCGCCTGGCGGTGGCGCTCCTGCGCGTCGCGCTCGAGCGTCTCGGCGCGGGCACGGGCGTCGCCGATGACCTGCTCGGCCTGGCGGCGGGCCTTGGTGAGGATCTCGTCGGCCTCGCGGCGGGCGCGGGTGACCGTCTCGTCCGCCTCCCGGCGGGCGTCGGCGATCGCCTGGTCGGCGGTCTGCTGGGCGAGCGCGAGAACGCGGGCCGCGGTGTCCATGTTGTCCTCGGCGGGAGGCATGTTCATGGCCACGGGGACCGGCTGCTGCTGCACCGGCGGCGGCTCGGGGGCCCGCATGGGCTCCGGCTGCGGCGGCGCCATCATCTCGGGCTTGGGCTGCTCCTGGACCGGGGCGGAGGCCATGGGCATGTTCATGCCGCCCGGCACCTTCCCGCGCAGGCACTCGGCCAGCTTGGCGCGGAGCTCCTCGTTCTCTTGGATCAGGCGGTCGAGTTCAGCCTCCACCTCGTCGAGGAAGGCGTCGACCTCCTCCTCGTCGTAGCCCGGTCGCAACCGGGTGGTACTGAACTGCTTGTTCCGCACATCAGCGGGCGTCAGCGGCATTTTTTGGTCTCCTTGGCGCGCTTGGAGTCTGTCCGGAGGACGGTTACCCGAATCACCTCAGCGCGGACACGAGTTGGATCACGACCGAGCGCCGCACGGGCCCGGCTCATCGCAGCGTTCCGGCGATCTGGATCAAGATCAGCACCACGATGAACAGGACAGTGAAGCTTAGGTCAAAGGCCACCGTACCCAACCGGAGCGGAGGAATGAAACGGCGGAGGAACTTGAGGGGCGGGTCCGTGGCGGTGTATGTGGCCTCTGCCAGCACCAGTACAACGCCGGAAGGCCGCCACTGCCGGGCGAAAGCCTGAACCGTCTCAAAGATCATTCTGCCGATGAGCAGCACCAGATAGAGGGACAGGACAACGACCAAGATCCCACCGACGACATCCACGGCCCGGCCGCGCCTCCACTTCTGATGTGCCCGCCCGGCCTCGGTGAGACCGGGTTGGGTCCGATAGGCATACAGAGACTCTAACTCTGGTTGAAGAATCCGCGTTCCGCGATTCGGGCCTTGTCCTCGGCGGTCACCTCGACATTGGCAGGGGACAACAGGAACACCTTGTTGGTAACACGTTCAATGCTGCCATGTAGGCCAAAGACGAGACCTGCCGCGAAATCAACGAGCCGCTTGGCGTCGCTGTCAACCATCTCGGTCAGATTCATGATGACGGGGGTGCCGTCGCGGAAGTGCTCGCCGATCGTCCGCGCCTCGTTGTACGTCCTGGGGTGCAGGGTCGTGATGCGGGCCAGATCGGTCGTGCGGCGTTCCAGGATCGTCGTGGTGGGCCTGGGGGCGGGCACCCCGGCCTCGGGCTCGTCGTCGCGGTCCTGGACCGCCACGGGCCGTTCCTCACCGGTACGCTGCACCTCGTCGTCGTAGGCGTAGTCGTCGGTGTAGGTCTCATATCTCTCGTAGCGGTCGTCCTCCACGAGACCGAGGTAGACCGCCATCTTGCGCATCGCGCCGGCCATCGCTACGTCGTCCTCCTGCTCATGGTCGCACTTCCCCTGGGCCCGTCGCCGGGTCCGGGGCGGTAGGCGTGCCCCCTGGAGCTCACCGCTAGATCGACCTCTATCTGGTCGCGGGCTTGAAGACCCACTTGAGGGGACATTACCTGACGAAGGGCTTGCGACGACCGAGCAACGCCGTACCGACGCGCACGTGTGTCGCGCCGTACGCGACGGCCTGCGCGAGGTCCTCGCTCATGCCGGCCGAGATCATCGTGGCCCGGGGGTGCTGCTCCTGCAGGCGCGTGGCCAGGTCCCTGAGCTTCTCGAACGCCCTGGCCGGCTCCTCGCCCAGCGGGGCGACCGCCATGACGCCGCCCAGCCAAACCCCGTCGGCCAGGGCCACCTCGTCGGCGAGCGGGAGCAGGTCGGCGGGACGGGCGCCGCCCCTGGCCGGGTCGTCGTCGAGCGCCACCTGCAGCAGGCACCCGACCGAGCGGCCCTGGCGCACGGCCTCCTTGCTGATCGTCTCCAGCAGCCTGAGCCGGTCGACGGAGTGGATCACGTCGGCGTACCCGACCACGGAGCGGACCTTGTTGGTCTGCAACTGGCCGACGAAGTGCCAGGTGAGCGGCAGCCCGGCCAGCTCGCGAGCTTTGACCGCGGCCTCCTGGTCGCGGTTCTCGCCGACGTCGCGCACGCCCAGCTCGGACAGGATGCGCACGTCCTCGGCCGGACGCGTCTTGGTGACGGCGATCAGCGTGACCTCGCCCCGGTCGCGGCCCACGGCGCGGCAGGCCGCCGCGATGCGCGCGTCCACCTCGGCGAGACCGGACGCGATCTCGTCCCTTCTCACGTGCCTTCTCCCCTCGCGTTCCTCGTACGCCCCGCACAACCAGCCCGCAAATCCGCCGCAAATCCGCCCCGCACAACAGCCCCGCACAATCCGCCTCGCCTGGCCCGCACACGACGGCGCCGCTCCCGTGTCCCTGCGGGGAGCGGCGTCAGGCGATGTGCGGTTTCCGGCTGCTATTCGACGACTGCTACTTGAGGACTGCTATTCGAGGACGGCTATTTGAGGAAGTCGGGAACGTCGAGTTCCTCTTCCTGCTCCTCGAAGATCACCCGAGGACGTTTGGGCGGCTCCGACATGCGGGAGGTGATGGGCGTGGGCGGGTTGGCGGGCTCGGGCGTGGGCCGGGGGATCGAGACGGGGCCCGACGGCTCGTCCGCCGGCTCGTCGGCGACAGCCTCGGCCGCCTGCGCGGGCTCGACCGGGCGCACGGGCTCGGGGCGCGGCTCGACCCGCGGCTCGGGCCTGAACTCCGCCCGGGGCTCGGGCCTGAAGTCCGTACGCGGCTCAGGACGCGGCTCGGCGCGGAAGTCGGAGCGAGGCTCGGGCCTGACGGGCTCAGGACGCACCTCAGCGCGCGGCTCAGGCCGCAACGCGGGCGGCTCGGACTTCACACTCGGGGACGCCACGCTCGGCCGCACAGGAGACGACGGAGGCGGCGCGGCGGGCTGTGCGGCGGCCGGGCGCCCGGCCGGGCGCGGCACCTGCTTCTCCGCCGGCCCGGGCACGTCGTCGAAGCCGGCCGCGATCACCGTCACCCGCACCTCGTCGCCTAGGGCGTCGTCGATGACCGTGCCGAAGATGATGTTGGCGTCGGGCGCGGCGGCCATGGAGACGAGCTGGGCCGCCTCGTTGATCTCGAACAGGCCGAGGTCGGAGCCGCCCGCGATCGACAGCAGTACGCCGTGGGCGCCGTCGATGCTGGCCTCCAGCAGCGGGCTGGAGACCGCCATCTCGGCCGCCGCCACCGAACGGTCGTCGCCGCGCGCGTGGCCGATGCCCATGAGGGCGGAGCCCGCGCCCGACATGACCGACTTGACGTCGGCGAAGTCGAGGTTGATCAGACCGGGAGTGGTGATCAGGTCGGTGATGCCCTGGACACCCGACAGCAGCACCTGGTCGGCCGCCTTGAACGCGTCGAGCACGCTCACCTGGCGGTCGGAGATCGACAACAGGCGGTCGTTGGGGATCACGATGAGGGTGTCGACCTCGTCGCGCAGGGTCTCGATGCCCGCCTCGGCCTGCGAGGCCCTGCGCCGTCCTTCGAAGCTGAAGGGCCTGGTCACGACACCGATGGTGAGCGCGCCGAGCGATCTGGCGATGTTGGCCACGACGGGCGCGCCGCCGGTGCCCGTGCCACCGCCCTCACCGGCCGTGACGAAGACCATGTCGGCCCCCTTGAGGACCTCCTCGATCTCCTCACGGTGGTCCTCGGCCGCCTTGCGGCCGACATCGGGGTTGGCGCCCGCGCCAAGCCCGCGCGTGAGCTCACGGCCCACGTCGAGTTTCACATCGGCGTCACTCATCAGCAGCGCCTGGGCGTCGGTGTTTATGGCGATGAACTCGACGCCCTTGAGTCCCTCTTCGATCATCCGGTTGACGGCGTTGACTCCGCCGCCGCCGATGCCGACGACCTTGATGACCGCGAGGTAGTTCTGCGGTGCTGCCACGACGAGGGGCCTTTCCGCTCGTTGACTTGCCATTTCGGTGCGGATCATCTCCGCTTTTTGTTAGTTCGGGTAACTCTCGACCTCAGGTTGAGATTTAGATTTATGTCAACCTGAGGATTGATACGGACAGTAGGAGTTACGCTCCAGGCGGGTCAACTAACCGCGCCGCAAGCACGTCCGGCGTGTCGCGGGCTGTCCGTTTCGCTCCGCAGTCACGCCTGGTCGCGGGCCTCCACTGCCGAAAGTCCGGCTTACAGGCTCTCACGCCGCGACCCCCGCCTCGCACAGGCTCGGCGATGCCGTTGCCCCTCGGTTGCCAGACCCTGACGATCACGATCACTTCAGGGTCACCACGTCGGGTGAGCTGACGTCGTACAGGGTGACCGCTCTCTCCCGTCTGAGCAGCGCGACCAGGATGCGGCCCTTCTCCTCGGGCCGGTCGGTGCCGCCCCAGATGACGGTACGGCCGTCGGAGAGGATCAGGGTCACCCCCTCGGCCGTGCCCGCGCGGACCTGCCTGACCTTGGCCGCCACCTCGTCCGGCACGGACCGCACGACCTTGAGCGCCGCCGTCATGACCGGGTCGCCCTGGGCCGGGCGATCGACCTTGAGCAACGGCAGCATGGGCGGCACCGCGTTCTTGACCTCGATCACCACGCCCTGGCCGTCGACGATCGCGAACTTGTCGCCCGTCTGGACGGCGGCGACCGGTTCGCGCTCGACGACCTCGATCTTGAGCGTGCCGGGCCAGACCCGGTCCACCTTGGCGCCGGCGAGCTGTCTGATGGTCAGGACGCGGCTCTGCACGTCGGCGAGGTTGACGGTGGCGAGGGGATGGAGGTCGGGCACGCCGGCCTGCTGCTTGATGCGCTCGCTCGGCACTGTGAGATTTCCCACGATCTCTATCGAACGCACGCCCAGCACGGGCGAGAAGAACACCAGCCACGCGGCGGTGCCCACCACCCCGGCCGTCAGCAGCACCAGGAAAGCCGTGCGCGCCTTCATCGCCCTCCCACCAGCATGCGCCCATGTCGGCACCGAACCTACGCCGACGCACGGCCTGACACCGCGCGCCACGCCCAACCCGCATCAGCGCTGAGGGCCCCCTCAGCACGCGGTTCAGGACAGGCGCGCGACGATCTGCGGCCCGAGCTCGGTCACGTCACCCGCGCCCATGGTGAGGACGATGTCGCCGGGCCTGGCCCGCTCGGCCACCAGCCCGGGCACCGAGGACCGGTCGGGCGCGTACGCCACCCGCTCGGGCAGCAGCGGCACCCGCTCGGCCACCATCGCGCCGGACACCCCCGGCTCGGGATCCTCGCGGGCCCCGTAGACGTCGAGCACGATGGCCTCGTCGGCCAGCCCGAGCGCCGCGCCGAACTCGTCGGCGAAGTACCGGGTGCGCGAGTAGAGGTGGGGCTGGAAGATCGCGATGACCCGGCCCGTGCCGGAGTAGGAGGCCACCACGTCGCGCGCGGCCCGCAGATCGGCGGCCAGCTCGGTCGGGTGGTGGGCGTAGCTGTCGAACACCGCGATGCCGCCCGCCTCGCCCTTGGCCTCGAAGCGCCGCTTGGCCCCGGTGAAGGCGCCCAGCCCCTGCCTGATCTCCTCGAACGGCAGCCCCAGCTCGTCGGCCACGGCGATCACCGCGGTGGCGTTGAGCGCGTTGTGGGCCCCGGGAACGGCCAGGCGCACCTCGCCCCTGCCCTCGACGGTGAACACCGTGCCGAACCCGTCGGGCCTGACGCCGGAGATCCGGTAGTCGTCGCCGGTCACGCCGTAGGTCTTGACCCGCAGCCCGCGCTCGGCCGCCCGGCGGGCCGCCTCGGCCGCGCCCGGGTCGTCGGCGCACGCGATGAGCAGCGAGCCGATCCGGTCGGCGAACCTGGCGAAGCTGTCGTGGACGGCCCGCGGGTCGCCGTAGTTGTCGAGGTGGTCGGCCTCGACGTTGGTCACCACGGCGATGTCGGGGGCGAGCATGAGGAAGGAGCCGTCGCTCTCGTCGGCCTCCGCCACGAACACCTGCCCCTGTCCGTCGTCGGCGCCCAGCCCGGTGGTGACGAGCTGGCCGCCCACGCAGTAGGACGGGTCGGCGCCGCACTTCTGCAGCGCCACGGTCAGCATGGACGTGGTCGTGGTCTTGCCGTGGGTGCCGGCGATGGCGACCGCGGTGCGCCCGGCCATCACGGAGGCGAGGGCGGCGGCCCGCGGGATGATCCGCAGCCCCTGCTTGAGCGCCTCGCCCAGCTCGGGGTTGGAGTCGCGGATCGCGGTCGAGACGACCACGGTGTCGACGTCTCTGATGTGGGAGGCGGCGTGGCCGATGTGCACGGTCGCGCCCAGCTCGCGCAGCTCGGTGATCAGCTCGGAGCTGCGGGCGTCGCTGCCGGTCACCCGTACGCCGCGCTTGAGCAGGATGCGGGCGATGCCCGACATGCCGGCGCCGCCCACGCCGATGAAGTGCACCCGCCCCAGCTCTTCTACGGTGACGGGATCGACCAGCTTGACGAGACTCATCGGGCTATCTCCAACACTTTCCTGGCAAGCATGATATCGGCGTCCTTCCTCCCCAGTCTGGAGGCGGCCTCCGACATGGCGACGACCCGCTCGGGGTCGCGGAGGATGGGCAGCACGTTGTGGATGATCCATTCGGGTGACAGCTCGGCGTCGTCGGCCACCAGGCCGCCGCCGCCGCGGACGATGCGCTCGGCGTTGATGCGCTGCTCGCCGTTGCCGTACGGGAGCGGGACGTAGGCGCCGGGCAGCCCGACCGCGGTCAGCTCGGCGCAGGTCAGCGCCCCGCTACGGCACAGGGCCACGTCGGCGGCGGCGTAGGCGAGGTCCATGCGGTCGATGTAGGGCAGCAGCACGTATTGCGGGTCGCCAGGCGGCGGCTCGTGCTCGACGGTGTTCTTCGGGCCGATGACGTGGAGCACCTGCACCCCGGCCCTGCGCAGCACGGGCGCGGCGGCGAGCGCGGCGTGGTTGATCGACCTGGAGCCCTGCGAGCCGCCGAACACCAGCAGCGTCGGCCGGTCGTTCTCCAGCCCGAACCACGAGCGCGCCTTGTCGCCCGTGGACAGCCGGTCGAGCGTGACGATGTCGCGGCGCAGCGGCGTGCCGATGTATTCGGCCTTGGGCAGCGTGGTCTCGGGGAACCCGCTGAAGACGTGGTCGGTCAGCCGGGCGCCCAGCCGGTTGGCCAGGCCGGGACGCGGGTTGGCCTCGTGGACCACGATCGGCAGGCCGCGCCGCTTGGCCGCCAGATAGGCGGGCGTGGCCACGTAGCCGCCGAAGCCGACCAGGACGTCGGCCTGGACCCGGTCGAGTATGGCGGCCGTGGCGTTGATCGCCCCGGCGAGCCTGCCCGGCACGGTGAGCAGGCTCGGAGTGATCGCCCTTGGCAGCGGCACGGCCGGCACCAGCTCCAGCTCGTAGCCCCTGGCGGGCACGAGCCGCGACTCCAGGCCGCGCTCCGTGCCCACGCAGGTGATGCCGACGCTCCGGTCAAGATGGCGCAGCGCGTCCGCAAGGGCCAACGCGGGCTCGATGTGCCCGGCCGTCCCCCCACCGGCGAGGACCACCCTCATCTCGGTCACTCCCTAACGTGTCGCTCGGCCTTTGGACGTACCCCCCAGGCCAAGCCAGCTTAGGGCCCGCGCGGCCGGTCCGGGGCCACGAGCCGCCAAGGCCTCCCGCGCACCCGGCTCGCGTTTGGCGAACGACAGCAGCATGCCGAGCGCGGCGAGCGTGGGCAGCAGCGAGGAGCCGCCGTACGAGACGAGGGGCAGGGGGATGCCGGTGATCGGCAGCACGCCGAGCACGGCCCCCATGTTGACGGTGGCCTGCCCGACGATCCAGGCCACCATGGCGGCGGCGGCGAGCCTGGTGAAGGCGTCGTTGACGCGCACGGCGACGCGCAGCCCCGCGTAGCCGAGCAGCCCGAACAGGGCGACCACGATCAGTGTGCCCATCAGCCCGAGCTCCTCGCCGAGGATGGCGAAGATGAAGTCGCTCTCGCCGTGGGGCAGCCAGTTCCACTTCTGCCGGCTCTCGCCGAGCCCGAGGCCGAACCAGCCGCCCGAGCCCATCGCGATCTGTCCCTGCACGGCCTGGTAGCCCGCGCCCTGCGCGTCGGCCCACGGGTCGAGGAAGGCGCCGATGCGCGCCATCCGGTACGGCTCCACCTTGATCATTATCGCCGCCGCGAGCACCGCCAGCGCCATGATGCCGCCGAACAGCTTGACCGGCGCCCCCACCACCCACAGCAGCGACAGGAAGATCATGAACAGCACCAGCGTGGTGCCGAGGTCGCGGCCGAGCATGACCATGACGGCCAGGATCGCGGTGCCGGGCATGAGCGGGATCAGCATCTGCCGCCACTCGATGCGGCCCTGGCGTACGCGCCTGGACAGCAGGTCGGCGCCCCACAGCACGAGCCCCAGCTTGGCCGGCTCCGACGGCTGCACGGTGAACGGGCCGATGTAGATCCACCGCTGCGCGCCCAGCTCGGCCGAGCCGATGAACAGCACCATGACCAGCGCGATGATCGACAGCGCCATCAGCGGGTAGCCGGCCCACCGGAAGAACTTGACCGGCAGGCGCGAGCACAGGTACATCACCGGCACGCCCACCGCGGCCGACAGCGACTGCTTGATGAACCACGAGAACGGGCTGCCGGTCTTGTTCAGCGCCTCGATGCTGGAGGCCGACAGCACCATCATCAGCCCCAGCGCCAGCAGCAGCGCGCTGCACATGATGATCAGGTAGTAGGTGGTCAGCGGCTTGTCCAGCAGCTCCTTGAGCACGCCCAGTTGCTCGCGCGCCCAGCTTCCCGGCCCCTCCTGCGCGGCGGCCGGCCGCCGCACCCGTTCCTCAGCGCTCGTGCTCACGCCGCGCCCTCAGCCCGCGTACGGCACGCGCGAAGGCCTCCCCCCGCGCCGGATAGTTGGCGAACATGTCAAGGGAGGCCCCCGCCGGGGAGAGCAGCACGGTGTCCCCTGGCGAGGCCAGCCGGGCGGCTTCGGTGACGACTCTTTCCATCGCACCAGTGTCCCGATCGGCGATGTCCACGAGGGGGACATTCGGCGCGTGTCGCGCGATGGCTTCGGCGATCCGTGCGCGATCGGCGCCCAGCAGCACCGCTCCGCGCAGTCTCGGGGCCGCCTGGCGCACCAGCTCGTCCACGTCCGCGCCCTTGAGGAGACCGCCCGCCACCCACACGACCGACGGGTACGAGGCCAGCGCGGCGGCGGCGGCGTGCGGGTTGGTGGCCTTGGAGTCGTCGATGTAGTCGACCTCGCCGATCCGGTCCACGTGGGCCAGCCGGTGCGGGTCGGGCACGAAGTCGCGCAGCCCCTGGCGTACGGCCTCGGACGGCACGCCGAGCGAGCGGGCCAGCGCGGCGGCGGCCAGGGCGTTGGCCACGTTGTGCGGGGCGAAGGGGCGCACGTCGTCCAGCGTCGCGAGCTCCTCGGCGGCCTCGACCGGGTCGGCCACGAACGCCCGGTCCACCAGCAGGTCCTCGACCACGCCGATCTCGCCCCGCTTCGGCACGCGCAGCGTGAACCCGACGGCGCCGGGGTAGGGCGCGGCCAGCCGGGCGGCCTCGGGGTCGTCGGCGTTGAAGATCACGGTGCCGGCACGCTCGAAGACGCGGCCCTTGGCGGCGGCGTACTCGTCCATGGAGCCGTGCCAGTCGAGGTGGTCGGGGGCCACGTTGAGCACAGCCGCGGCGTGCGGGGCCAGCGTGCTCGACCAGTGCAGCTGGAAGCTGGACAGCTCGACGGCCAGCGCGTCGTACGGCTCGGCCACCGCCTGGACCACGGGCGTGCCCACGTTCCCCACGGCCAGGGCCTTGCGCCCGGCCGCCAGCAGGATGGAGGTGAGCATGCGGACGGCGGTGGTCTTGCCGTTGGTGCCGGTCAGCGCCAGCCAGGGGGCCGCCTGGGCGGGCCGCAGCCGCCAGGCCAGCTCCACCTCGCCGACGACCTCGACCCCTTCGCGCAGCGCGGCGGCGATCAGCGGGTGGTGCGGCGCCCACCCCGTGGTGACCACCCGCGTCGCGCCCTCGGGCAGCACCATCTCGCCGAAGCGGGTCTCGACGCCCACCCGCGCCAGCTCGGCCGCGGCGGCCAGTTGCCGCTCGCCCTCCGCGGCCTCCACGACGACGACCCGCTCGCCGCGCGCGGCCAGCACCCTGGCCACGGCGGTGCCGGACACGCCGAGCCCGGCCACGCAGGTGAGACTCATCGGGGCATCCACTCGACGTAGAACAGGCCCAGCCCGAGCGCCGCGCACAACATCGCGATCAGCCAGAAGCGGACCACGATCGTGGTCTCCGCCCAGCCCTTGAGCTCGAAGTGGTGCTGCAGCGGCGCCATCCTGAACACCCGTTTGCCAGTCATCTTGAAGAACCCGACCTGGATGATCACCGACAGCGTGATCATCACGCACAGGCCGGCCAGGATGATCAGCAGCAGCTGGGTACGGGTGGCGATGGCCAGCCCGGCCAGCACGCCGCCCAGCGCCAGCGAGCCGGTGTCGCCCATGAAGATCCGGGCGGGCGGGGCGTTCCACCACAGGAACCCGATCAGCGCCCCCAGCACGGCGGCGGCCACCACGGCCAGGTCGAGCGGATCTCGTACCCAGTAGCAGTTGGGGCCGAGCTGGTCGATGCAGTTGTTGCGCAGCTGCCAGTTGCCGATCAGCACGTACGCGGCCAGCACGACGCCGGTCGCGCCGCTGGCCAGGCCGTCGAGGCCGTCGGTGAGGTTCACCGCGTTGGAGAACCCGACGATCATGATGAGCACCCAGATGGTGAACCCGACGATGCCGATCGAGGGCGGGCCGAAGTCGCGCAGGAACGACAGGCGGGTCTCGGCGGGGGTGATGCCGTACACGTTGGGCTGGCGCGTCACCAGGACGGCGAAGACCGCGCCCACGATGAGCTGGCCGAGCGCCTTGGCGCCGCTGCGCAGGCCGAGGCTGCGCTGCTTGTAGATCTTGATGAAGTCGTCCAGGAACCCGACCGCGCCGAGTCCCGTCATCAGGAACAGCACCAGGCCGCCCGACACCGTCGGGGGCTCCAGCATGGCCAGGTGGGAGGCGCCGTAGGCCAGCAGCGAGGCCAGGACGAAGACGATGCCGCCCATCGTGGGGGTGCCGCGCTTGCCGAGGTGGGCCTGCACGCCCTCCTCGCGGATCTCCTGGCCGTAACCGCGCCGGGAGAACAGCCTGATCGCCAGGGGGGTGCCCAGCATCGAGAGGATCAGGCCCACCGCGCCGGCGATGATGATGTTGGTCACTGGGGGGAACCTCCGAGGATGATCTCGGCCGTGCGTTCCAGACCCATGGCCCTCGGCCCCTTGATCAGCACCGCGTCACCGGGCCGCAGCCACGGGCCCAGCTCTGCCGCCGCCGCCTCGGCGTCCGGCACGTGCACGATCCGCGTCGGCTGCCCGTAGTACGCCCCTCCCCCGGGGCCCGCCGGCCCACCGACCGGCGGCCCGCCCGGCGCTCCTGGCGGCATTCCGGGTGGGGGTCCGCCCGGCGCTCCTGCGGGGATCCCGCCGGGCACCCCAGGGGGTCCTCCCGGCGTCTCGGGCGCCATGCCCGTCGGCGCTCCGGGAGGTGCGCCCACCGGAAATCCGTCCGAGGAAGGTGCACCTGCCGGGAATCCATCGGGCGCTCCGGGCCCGCCTGCGGGGGCACCGCTCGGCATCGCGCCTATGAGGGGCCCGCCGGCCGCGGGAGGGCTCTGCCAGCCCTGGCCGTCGTCTTCCTGTCCGTGCCAGCCCTGCCCAGGAGGCACGGCGCCCTCGTCGGGCACCTGCCATCCCGACCCGGGAGCCGGCTGGTGCACACCCGCGTCGAACTCGGGCCGGCCCTGCGGCTGCGCACCGCCCGCCTCGGGGCCGTACCAGCCCTGCGGTACGCCCGCGTCGGGGGTCTGCCAGCCGGTCTGCGGTGCGCCGTGCTCGGCGTCAGCTCCGTGCCAGCCCTGCGGTGCGCCGTGCTCGGCGTCCGGCCCGTACCAACCTTGCGGTGCGGCGTGCTCGGTGTCGGGTCCGTTCCAGCTCTGTGGCGGCCCCTGCTCGGGGCCGTTCGGCTGCCAGTCCTGCGGCGCGGGCCCGTGGGGCGGCCCAGGAGGCGTCTGCGCGGGCCCAGCGGGCGCCTGCGGGCCGGGAATCCCCGCGCCAGGCACCGAAGGCCAGCCGGGAGCCACAGCGCCCGGCACCGCGCCACCCGGTCCGGCGCCCATCGGCCCCTGACCCATCGGCCCAGGGCCTGCCTGAGGACCGCCGATGCCCGGCTGCCCGGGCCCCATCGAGCCGGCATCGCCCGGCCCGGCGCCCATCGGCCCACCCATCGGGCCGGGGTCTGCTTGGGGGAGGGTCGCGGGGGCGGCCATGCGGGCGGCAAGTTCCAGGGCGGCGGTCTGGGCGGCCTCGTGGGCGCCGTCGAGCACCGGGCCCGCCTCAGGGCCGGCCACGATCAGCCCCGCCAGCCCCGCCCCGCCCGCCAGCCGGCCGAGTTCGGCGTTGAGCGCCGGCCCCTCCTCGCCCAGTTCGCGCAGCGCCGCGATGACCGCGAAGCGCCGGCGTCCCTTGCCGAGGGTGGCGAAGGCCTCGAAGGCCGCCTTCATGGAGTCGGGGTTGGCGTTGTACGCGTCGTTGACCACGGTCACGCCGTCGGCCCGGTCGGTGACCTCCATCCGCCACCGGCTGCGCGGCGTGGCCTCGGACAGCTCCTCGGCGATGGTGGCCACGGGCAGTCCCAGCTCGTAGCCGGCCGCCGCCGCGGCGAGCGCGTTGGAGACGGCGTGGGCGCCGTACAGCTTCAGTGACACGTGCGCGGCCCCCGACGGAGTGCGCAGCGTGAAGGAGGCGCGCCCCCTGGAGTCGATCACGATGCCCTCGGCCCTGATCGCCGCGGACTCGCCGCACCCGAAGTACGTGACCCGCGCCTCCGTACGGGAGGCCATCCCCCGCACGAGCGGGTCGTCGGCGTTGAGCACGGCGACGCCCGTGCGCGGCAGCGACTCCACCAGCTCGCCCTTGGCCTTGGCGATGGCCTCCTTGCCGCCGAACACGCCCAGGTGCGCGGTGCCGACGTTGAGCACCACGCCGATCTGCGGCGGCGCGATGCGGGTCAGGTCCTTGATGTGGCCGATGTTGCGCGCGGCCAGCTCCAGCACCATGAAGCGGGTCTCGAGGTCGGCCCGCAGCACGGTCAGCGGGTGGCCGAGCTCGTTGTTGAAGCTGCCGACGGGCGCGATGGTCGCGCCGATCCGCGCGGTGATCTTGGCCAGGAGGTCTTTGGTGCTGGTCTTGCCGGCCGAGCCGGTCACGCCGATCACGGTGACCTTGGGCAGCGTGCGGACCTGGGCGGCGGCCAGTTCGGCGAGCGCCGCGGCGGCGTCGGGCACGATCACGGCGGGCGCGTCGACCGGCCGGCCGGCCAGCACGGCGACCGCTCCCGCGCGTACGGCCTGCGCGGCGTAGTCGTGACCGTCGACCCGCGCGCCCTTGATGGCGACGAACAGGGATCCCGGTTCTACGGCCCGCGAGTCGATCACGACGGGCCCGCGCACCACCGCGCGGGGATCGGCCATGCCCGACAGGGCGCCCGAGGTTATCTCGGCGATCCTGGCCAGAGGCAACGGGATCATTAGTGCTTCCTGCTTTCCTTGCGTGCGTCGATCGCTTCGGCGACCACTTCGCGGTCGTCGAAGGGGATCACCTCGCCTGAAACGTACTGACCCTGCTCGTGGCCCTTCCCGGCCACGACGATCACGTCGCCGCGCCCGGCCCGGGCGATCGCCAGGCCGATGGCGGCCGCGCGGTCGGGCTCAATGATCACATGAGCGCGGTCGTGCTGCGGAACGCGGAGGGCCCCCTCCATCATCGTCGCGAGGATGGCCAGCGGATCCTCGGATCGGGGATTGTCGCTGGTAAAAATAGCGACATCTGCCAGTTCGGCGGAGATTTCCCCCATGAGAGGGCGTTTGCCCTTGTCGCGGTCGCCACCGCAGCCGAGCACGATCGTCAGGGTCCCGGCGGTGACCGATCGCAACGCGCGCAGCACCGACTCGACGGCGCCCGGCTTGTGCGAGTAGTCCACGACGGCCTGGAACTCGTCGCCGGCGTCGGTGACGCGCTGCATGCGGCCGGGCACGCCGGTGAGCGTGCCGACGCCGTGCACGGCCGTCTGCAGCGGCACCCCGGCCTCGACCAGCGTGACGACGGCCCCGAGCGCGTTGGAGACGTTGAACGGGCCGGGCAGCGCGATCTGCGCGTCGGCCTCGACGCCGCCGGGCCCGACCACGCGGAACGCGCTGCCGTCGGCCCCGAGCCTGGCGTCGACCGCGTGCCAGTCGGCCTCGGGGTCGCCCAGCGCCGAGAACGTGGTCATCGGCACCTTGGCCAGCCCGATCAGCTCGCGCCCGTAACGGTCGTCGATGTTGGTCACGCCGACCCGGCTCAGCTCCGGCTGGAACAGCTTCACCTTGGTCGCGAAGTAGTCCTCGAAGTCCTTGTGGAAGTCGAGGTGGTCCTGCGACAGGTTCGTGAACAGGGCGACGTCGTAGTAGAGGCCGTCGACCCGGCCGAGCGCGAGCGCGTGGCTGGAGACCTCCATGGCGGCGGCGCTGACGCCCTCCTCGCGCATGAGCGCGAACAGGCCGTGCAGCGCGGACGCCTCAGGCGTGGTGAGCGTGGGCTGGAAGCGCAGCTCGCCGGCGTGGATCTCGACCCCGCCCACCAGGCCCGCCCGGTGGCCGGCGGCCCGCAGGCCCGCCTCGATCATGAACGTGGTGGTGGACTTGCCGCTGGTGCCGGTGACGCCGAGGATCTGGATGTCGTGGGCCGGCTGCCCGTACACCCAGGAGGAGATCGGCCCGAGCAGCGCGCGCGGGTCGGGCACGATGAGCACCGGCAGCCCGGTGGCCACGGCCGCGTCGCGGCCGGCCCGGTCGGTGAGCACGGCGACGGCGCCGCCGGCCATCGCGTCGGCGGCGAATGTGGCGCCGTGGACGCGGTTGCCGGGCAGCGCCACGTAGAGATCGCCGCGTCTGACGTCGCGGGAGTCGATCGTGACGCCGGTCAGGGCGGCATGGGGCGACCTCGACGTGCCGGAATCGGCGTCGAGCATGGTCGCGAGCCCGGTCAGCGGGCGAGGCGGGCTGGTCGTGGGACGCATAGACGACGGGGGACGCACGGCGAGAGCGTACCTTCCCTGGTCACTGTCCCGCGCGCATCCGCACCTGCGGCGCGGCGGAGCCCGTGGGTGGAATCTTCATGCTCTTGATGGCGAACGTCATCACATCCTTGAACACGGGGGCCGCCAACTGCCCGCCGAAATGGCCGTTCTTCGGGTTCTGCAGCACCGAGAGGACCACCAGCCGCGGATTGTCGGCGGGCGCGAACCCGACGAAAGACGCGGTGTAGCCGTCGTAGCGGCCGAGCCGGGCGTCGTAGCGGTTGGCCGTGCCGGTCTTGCCCGCCACCCGGTAGCCGTCGATGGCGGCCAGCTGGCCGGTGCCCTCCTCGCCCACAGCGCTCTCCAGCATCGTCGTGATCTCCCTGGCCGTCGTCTCACTCACCACCCTGGTCTGCTTACCGGGAGGAGCGGGGACGAACCTGCCCGTCGCGTCCTTCGTGCCGGCCACGATCCGCGGCTCGATCTTGACGCCGTCGTTGGCGATGGTCTGGTAGACGCTGGCCATCTGCAGCGCGGTCACCGACACGCCCTGCCCGTAGGCGACCGTGCAGTTCTGGCTGCCCGACCACTTCTTGTAGTCGGGCAGCAGGCCCGCCTCGGCGCCGGGCACGCCGCCGCCGGGCGTGCTGCCGAAGCCGAACGCCGTGAGCATCTTGTGCAGCCGCTCGCTGCCCACCTTACGCGCCGCCATGACGGTGGCCACATTGCTGGACTGGGCCATGGCCTGGCGGAACGTCATCGACTCCGTCTTGTGCGCGTGGGCGTCACGCAGCACCTGGTCGGTGCACCTGATCCGGTCGGGCACCTGGAAGACCGTGTCGGGCGTCACCTCACCGGCCTCCAGCGCGGCGGCGGCGGTGATCACCTTGTTGGTGCTGCCGGGCTCGAAGACGTCGGCGGCGGCCTTGTTGACGTAGTGGGACTGCGGGGCCTTGCGCCAGTTGTTCAGGTCGAGCTCGGGGGCGTTGGCCATGGCCACGATCTGCGCCGTCCGCACGTCCATGACGATCACGGTGCCGCTCTCGGCCCCGGACTCGCGCACCTGATCGCCGATCGACTTCTGGGCGGCCCACTGGATGTCGCGGTCGATGGTCAGCCGCACGTCCTGGCCGTCCTCGGGCGCGGTGCGCTCGCTGCTGGTCATCGGGATCTGCTGGCCGTCGCGGCCGGTCTCGACGCGTTTCTTGCCGTCGCGGCCGGCCAGGAGGGAGTTCTTCGCCTGCTCCATGCCGCCGAGGCCGCTGCCCTCGTCGCCGACGAACCCGATGAGGCTGCCCGCCAGATCGCCCGCCGGGTAGAGCCGCCGGTAGGTCTTCTTGGCCGCCAGCGCGGGGATGGGGGCCTGGAGCAGCCGGGTGGCCACGACGGGGTCGACGTCCCTGGCCAGGAGCTGGTAGTGGGTGCCGGTCCTGGACAGCTTGGCGGCGATCTCCCGCTCGTCCTTGCCGAGTTGCTGGGCGAGGAGCTTGGCGGCGCCCGCGCGTACAGCCTCGGGGACCTTCGTCGGGTCGATCGACACCTCGCGGGCCTCGACCGTGACGGCCAGCGCGTTGCCGTTGACGTCGGTGATCGAGCCGCGCTTGGCCGGGATCGTCTCGGTGTGCGTGCGCTGGTCGGCCGCGGCCGCCGCGTACACCTTGGACTCCAGGCCCTGCATCTGGATGAGCCGCCCGGCGAAGATCGACAGCACGAACGTCATGCCGATGAGGCCGATGTTGATGCGCCTGCGCGGGCTGCCCAGCCGCAGCACCAGCGGCGGGCGCGGCGGCGGGGGCGGCGGCCTGCGCGGGCGCCAGGGGGGCGGTCCTTCGCCGTCGCGGCGGCCCGTCGTGCGGCCCGCTGTCCTGTCGGTGGCCCGGCCCGTAGTTCTGTCCGCTGTCCTGTCCGTCGTACGGCCGCGCGCCGCGTCCGGACGGGATCCGCCTGCCGGGGGCCTGCCCGCGGGCGTACGGCGAGCCGACCCGTCACCGGTTCGCTCACCGGCCCTCTCGCCCGCCCGATCACCAGCCCGGTCACCGGCCCGGTCACCGGAACGGCCGTGCGCGCGCTCGTCCCGGCCCTGGACGCGTCCTCTGAGCCGCTCGTCCTCGTCGCGCGACCGGGGCGCACGGCCTCGGGGGCGGTCGCCGTCGTCGCGTGACTGAGGGGCCCGCCTTCTCGGGGGGTCGTCGTCGTCACGGTCGCGCGAACGCCCGCGCGGGCCGTCGTCCCGTGACCGGCCCCGTGGGCCGTCATCGCCGGGCCGCGATCGGCCGCGCGGCTCCTCTCCCGGCTCACGCGGCGGGCGCGCCCGGCCGTCGTCGTGCCCGAACGGGAGGTCGAGCGGGTCGAGCCGCTCACGGGGCCGCCGCGGCGGGTTCTCCGGCGAGCCGGAACGACCCGCACCATCCGCTCGGCCACCGCCCGAACGACCGTCGTCAGAGCGGCCGCCGTCGGAAGGCCCCTCGTCGAAACGTTCCTCGTCGAAACGACCGCCGGAGCGGCCGCCCTGGCGTCCGCTCCTGCCCGGTCCGCCCGGCGTACGACGAGCGGCGCCTGGCCCTCCTTGAGAGCCGGCGCCGCCTGCGCCGCGGCCGGGTCCCTGCCCCCTGCCGCCGGAACCGCTCACCGTGTGCTGTCCGCCTGGCCGGCCTGGGTGTCGGTCGTGCCGCTGGTCCACGGGTTGACGTCGTCCCACCTGCGGCTGAGGCCCTGCTTGTCGGCCATGTCGGCGATGACGCCGGGCTGCGTCTTGCGCTGGTATTCCTGCTCGATCTTCTCCTTCTCCTGCTCGGCCACCGCGATCTGCTCGCGCAGCGACGCGTCGGTGATCGCGTCCTGGGCGAGCATGGTGTTGAGCAGCAGGAGGCTGACGAGGCCGCCGCAGAGCAGGCCGACGACGAGCAGCACGAACGGCGCCCGCGACCGGCGCGACGGATGCCGCGATGCGGCGGGCCGGGCCGAGGGACGGGACGACGTCGCGCCGCCGCTCTCGGGGCGCGCCGGGCTGGCCCGCTCGGCGGGCGGCGCCGTGCGGCCCGGCGCGGGACGCGTGCGGACCGGCGTCCTGCCGCCCGCCTCGCCCCGCGTGCGCTCGCGGGTCGGCGCCTTGGGCTCGGCGCGCAGCCGTTCGCCCTGCGCCCTGCTCTCGGGACGGGCCCGCTCGCCGACCGGCCGCTTGCTCTCGGCACGCTCGCGCTCACCGGCGGCTCTCCTGCCGTCGGCGCGCTCGCCCACGGGCCGCTTGCCGTCGGCGCGCTCACGCTCGCCGGCCGGCGCCTTGCCGTCGGTCTCGGGGCGGGTGTCGGGACGGGGACGCGGCTTGGGCTGGTACGACGTCGCCGACCGGCGCGTGCCCGTCTTGGGCACGGCACGGCGGACAGGCGCACCCCTGCCGGTCTCCTGCTCAGTCGTCAACACGGATCCTCTCTGCCGCCCGTAGCCGGGCCGAGGCCGCCCGCGGGTTGCGGGCGAGCTCTTCGTCGCTTGGGAGCTCCGCTCCCCTCGTCAGCAGGCGGAACCTCGGCTGGTGAGCCGGTAGCGGGACGGGCAGCCCTGGTGGGCTGGTGTCCTTGGTTCGCGCCGTGAGGGCCTGCTTGGTGAGCCGGTCCTCGAGTGAGTGGTAGGAGAGCACGACCACTCGCCCACCGAGCGTCAGCGCGTCGAGTGCCGCGGGCAGCGCCGCCTCCAGGGCGGACAGCTCCGCGTTCACCTCGATGCGCAGCGCCTGGAAAGTCCTCTTGGCGGGGTTGCCCCCGGTGCGCCGGGTAGCGGCGGGGATCGCATCGCGCACGATGTCCGCCAGCCGCTTCGTCGAGGTTATTGCCTCTTTGGCCCGTTCTTTGATGATCAGGCCCGCGACACGCTGAGCGAATCTCTCCTCGCCGTAGTCGCGCAGGATGCGCGTGAGCTCCGCGGCGGAGTAGGTGTTGACCACCCGATCGGCGGTCAGCTCCTGCGAGGTGTCCATGCGCATGTCGAGCGGGGCGTCATAGGAATAGGCGAAGCCGCGCTCGGCCTCGTCGAGCTGCGGGGAGGAGACGCCCAGGTCGAACAGCGCCCCGTCGATGACGGGACGCCCCGCCTGGTCGAGCACCTCGGCCAGGTCGCCGGAGGAGGCGTGGACCAGGGTGGTCCGGTCCGCGTAGGGGGCGAGCCTGCGGGTGGAGAACTCGATCGCGAAAGGGTCGCGGTCGATCCCGATCAGGTGCAGTGCGGGGTGTGCGGCGAGCAGGGCCTCCGAGTGGCCGCCGAGGCCGAGGTTGGCGTCGACGACGACGGGTGCGGGCCCGGTCAGCGCGGGAGCGAGCAGCTCCAGAACGCGCTCGAGCATCACCGGAACGTGACCGCCCGTGGCGACGTTGTCGTCCATCTCCAACCCCCCTCTCGCGTCCTTGCTCGCGGATGACGCGTATCGCCGATCGTTCGCCGGTCCTTCCTGGGTCCCCACCCCGGCGCCGTCCGGCCAGGTCCCCATCCGCACCCTCTTCGTGGACGCCCGCCATCTGACACCGGGGAAGGTGCATCAGCTGGCGGACAGTGGTTGCGGGTGGAGACCTCGCCGAACGACATCACCGACGGATCGACCGTGGTCACTACAGAATCCCTGGCAGCACCTCCTCCGACAGCTCGGCGAAAGCCTGCTCCTGCGCGCTGAGATAGGTGTCCCAGGCCTGCGCGTCCCAGATCTCCAGCCGGGTGTTGGCCCCGATGACGACGCAGTCACGCTCCAGCCCCGCGTACTGGCGGAGGCTCTGCGGGATCGTGATGCGTCCTTGTTTGTCTGGTTTCTCGTCGGACGCACTGGCGAAGAAGACGCGGCTGTAGTCACGCACCGCCTTGGCGGTGACCGGGGCGGTGCTGAGAGCCTCGGTAATGCGCTGGAACTCCTCCACGGGAAAGACGTAGAGGCATCGCTCCTGGCCTTTGGTGATCACAAGACCCTCCGCCAGCTCCTCACGGTACTTAGCCGGCAGGAACAGCCGTCCCTTGTCGTCCAGACGCGGTTGATGGGTGCCGAGGAACATCGGCCCCACCTCCCGTGCCTCGTGAAGCGCTCAGCGCTGGTGCACCGGGCTCTCCACTGCGCACCACCATACTCCACTTCTCCCCACCGTCAACTGATTCGAACCGTCTTCATCATCGGTTTCCCTTGCGTTACCGCAGGTCAGAGCGGTGGAGCGGAGTGGAGGGGGGTGACGGGGCGGTCAACCCTCATGGGCGTGTCGAGGGTTTGAATCGCCGTGGAAATAGGGGCGGCGGGCGTCCGGGGAGCTCGGCGGGGAGGAAAGTGGAGCGCTTGGCGGGTGCGCTGTGTCACGGGATTCGCACCTCTATGCGACATGAACGGGAACATCGCCGGGGTTCCCTGAATATCCACAAATGTCGCTGAAGAACCCACAGCGTCGTAGGGTCGTACAGACAATGGAAAAGGAATGGCATGGCTCCCGCAATGGCACCGCACGGGACAGCCGTCGCACTTCTCATGGAGGCCTGGTGGCAGTAACCCATGACGTCCCTCCCCAGCTCGACGAGCTGGTCTCCACCGCCCACCGGATTCGGCAGGCGATCGAATCGGTGATCGAGGGCAAGAGCGACGCCGTCCGTCTCACGCTGACGGTCCTGCTCGCCGAAGGCCACCTGCTGATCGAGGACGTGCCAGGGGTCGGCAAGACGATGCTGGCCAAGGCGCTCGCACGCTCCATCGACTGCCCCGTCCGGCGGGTCCAGTTCACCCCCGACCTGCTGCCCAGTGACATCACCGGGGTCAGCGCCTACAACCAGCAGACCCGGGAGTTCGAGTTCAAGCCCGGCCCGGTGTTCGCCAACATCGTGGTGGGCGACGAGATCAACAGAGCCTCCCCCAAGACGCAGTCCGCGCTGCTGGAGTGCATGGAGGAGCACCAGGTGACGGTCGACGGGAGGACGTACCAGCTGGACGCGCCCTTCATGGTGATCGCCACCCAGAACCCCATCGAGATGGAGGGCACCTATCCCCTCCCCGAGGCCCAGCGCGACCGCTTCACCGCGCGCGTGGCGATGGGCTACCCCGAGCCGCACGCCGAGCTGGAGATGCTCGACGTGCACGGGGGCACCTCGCCGCTCGACAAGCTCCAGCCGGTCGCGACGACGGCGGAGGTGCGCGCGCTCATCGAGGCCGTACGCGGCGTCTACGTCTCACAAGCGGTCAAGAAGTACGCCATCGACCTGGTCGTGGCCACCCGCCACTCCCCCGACCTGCGGCTCGGCGCCTCCCCCCGGTCCACGCTGCAACTCGTCAGGGCCGCCAGGGCGCACGCGGCGCTGACCGGCCGCGACTACGTCATCCCCGACGACCTCCAGGACCTGGCCATCCCCGTGCTGGCCCACCGGCTGCTGCCCAGCGTGGAGGCGCAGGGCCAGCGGCGGCTGCCCGAGCAGGTGGTGACCGATCTGATCAGGCGCATGCCGGTGCCGGAGACGCGAGCGTCGTGAGGGCCGGACTGCGGGCGCTGACCTCCAGGGGCAGGTCGTTCCTCGCCTCCGGGATCGCGGCCCTGGTCATGGCCGTCATCCTCGGGGAGAACGACCTGTTCAGGATCGGAGTCCTGGTGACGGCGCTGCCGCTGCTGGCCGCGATGGTGGTGGCGCGCACGCGCTACCGGCTGAGCTGCGCCAGGCGCCTGGACCCGCCGCGGGCCGAGGTGGGCGGCGAGGCCACCGTCACCCTCCGGCTGGAGAACGTGACCAGGCTCCCGACCGGCCTGCTGCTGATCGAGGACACGGTGCCGTACGCGCTGGGCGTGCGGCCCAGGTTCGTGCTCGACCGGGTCGAGTCGCGCGGTGTGCGCGAGATCGACTACCGGGTGCGCTCGGACCTGCGCGGACGTTACACGATCGGGCCGCTGGCCATCCGCATCGCCGACCCGTTCGGGCTGGTCGAGCTGACCCGCTCGTTCACGATCAGCGACACGCTCGTGGTGACGCCGCACGTCGCGGCGCTGCCCCACGTACGGCTGTCGGGTGAGTGGACGGGCGGCGGCGACAGCAGGACCAGGAGTGTGGCGGCGGCCGGCGACGACGACGTGGCGCCGCGCGAATACCGGCAGGGCGACGACCTGCGGCGGGTGCACTGGCGCTCGACGGCCCGCTACGGCGAGCTGATGGTGCGCAGGGAGGAGCAGCAGTGGCAGAGCCGCGGCGCGCTGCTGCTCGACACCCGCAGGCACGCCCACCGCGGCGAGGGCCCGCGCTCGTCCTTCGAGGTGGCGGTCTCGGCTGCGGCCTCGATCGGCGTGCACCTCGCGCGTGAGGGTCTCGGCCTGCGGCTGGTGACCGACCAGGGCGCCGAGCACCTGACCGACGACGGGCTCAGCTACTCGCTGCTCGACACGCTCGCCGTGATCAGGAACAGCCCGGCCCGCTCCCTGGAGATGGGGGTGTCGGCCCTGCGGCAGGGCGGCGGCGACGGGCTGATCGTGGCGGTGCTCGGCGCGCTCGACCCCGAGGAGGCCAGGGACCTGGCCAGGCTGCGGCACAGCGGCATCACCGGTGTGGCCGTCCTGCTCGACGTCGGCACCTGGGAGAGCGGCGGCGGCCAGGCCGCCGCCGAGAACCAGCAGGCGATGGAGACGGTCCTCGCCGGATACGGCTGGCGCATCGTCCGCCTGCCCGCCGGCACCTCGATCGCCTCCGTCTGGCAGGACGCCGCCAGCCGTGACAGATACACGGTCAACCGGACGGGGGGCGCGGCATGAGACTCACCATCGCCTCGGGGGTGGCCGCGTTCACGGCGGCCATCCTGCTCTATCCGCTCTTCCAGAGCGGGACCTGGTTCTGGACGTCGCTCGGCGCCGTGCTGGCCGTCGTCGCGGCAGGCCTGGTGACCACCCGCCTGTCCCTGCCCGCGTGGGCGGCGCCGCTGCTCGGCCTGGCCGCGACGTGGATCTACCTGACCGCGGCGTTCGCCGCCGGCAAGGCGTGGGCGCTGGTGATCCCCACCAAGTCGTCGGTGCTGGAGCTGGCCAGGCTGCTGGGCACCGGCTGGGACGACATCCAGCGCTTCGCCGCGCCGGTGCCGGAGACGAGGGGCATCACACTGCTGACCGCGGGCGGCGTGGCGGTCATCGCGATCGCCGTCGACCTGCTCGCCGCGCGCGTACGGCGGGCGGCGCTGGCCGGGCTGCCGCTGCTGGCGCTGGCCACGGTCCCGGCGACGATCCTGTCCGACCCGATCAGCTGGCCGGCGTTCATCGTGGCCGCGCTCGGGTTCGTCAGCCTGCTGATCTCCGACGGGCGCGAGCGGGTGGGCCACTGGGGCAGGGCGGTGCTGGTGCGCAGGGCGCGCTCGGCTCCTTCGCCGACCCGGTCCGCGCCGGGCGGCGCCCGCGCCGCGGCCGACACCAGCGGTCTGCGGCTGTCGGGCAAGCGCATCGGGTTCGCCGCGATCCTGCTGGCCGTGCTGCTGCCCGCGGCACTGCCGGCGATGGAGCCGGTGTCGTTCTTCACCTTCGGCGTGGGCGGCAGGGGCTCGGGGCCGGGCAACTCGATCAGCATCGCCAACCCGATCGCCAGCCTGAAGGGGCAGCTTGACCTGCCGGAGCGGCGGGTCGTGCTGACCTACACCAACAACGACGACACACCGCGCTACCTGCGGATCTACGCGCTGGACACGTTCGACGGGCAGCAGTTCGGGATGACGCAGCCCAAGGGGGCGCCGCAGAACAGGACGGAGAACGGCCCGCTGCCGCCGCCGCCCGGCCTCAGCCGCGACCCGCAGATCACCAACGTGGTGACGAGCGTCCAGATCAGCGACGACCTGGCGCGGCTGCGGTTCCTGCCGCTGCCGTACCCGCCGCGGCAGATCAGGGTGGACGGCGACTGGCGGGCCGACGTGGACACGCTGATGGTCTTCTCCACCCGCGAGGAGGCCGCCGGCCTGGAGTACGAGGTGCTCACCGCCGAGCCGAAGCCGACCGCGTCCCTGCTCGAATCGCTCGACGCCGCGCAGCCGGACACGGATCCGCGCTTCCTCACCCTGCCGGACAACCTGCCCCCCGAGATCGCCCAGCTCGCGGAGGAGGTCACCGCGGGCGCCGGCAGCAGCTACGAGGCGGCGGTGAAGCTGCAGGAGTTCTTCACCAAGACCGGCGGCTTCACCTACAGCCTGCGCACGCAGGGGCACGGCAACTCGGCGCTGCGGGACTTCCTGCTGCGTGACAGGGCGGGCTACTGCGAGCAGTTCGCCGCGTCGATGGCGGTGCTGGCCAGGCTGGTGGGCATCCCGTCGCGGGTGGCGATCGGCTACACCGGCGGCGTCAAGTCCGGCGACCGGTGGGAGGTGGGCACGAACGACTCCCACTCCTGGCCGGAGCTGTACTTCGAGGGCGTCGGCTGGCTGCCGTTCGAACCGACCCCCTCGGGGGCGGCCGGGCAGGGCAGCGCCCGCGTGCCGGAGTACACCCAGCCCCGCCCCGAGGCCACGCGGGAGACCACGGCGCCGACGCCGGGGGCGACCAGCTCCTCGGCCGACGAGCCGCAGGACCCGTCGGCCCGCCGCAACCCGCGTGAGGTGGACCGCGAGGGCACGGTCCTGCCCGGCGAGCTGCCGCCGGACGACTCGATGCCGCTGATCGCCCAGATCGGCATCGGGGCGGCGGCGCTGCTCCTCTTCCTGCTGATCCCCGCAGGACTGCGGCTGGTGACCAGGAACAGGCGCGTGCGCAGCCTGGGCTTCAAGGTCGCGCAACCCGCCGACGAGCTGACGGCCAGGGTGGCGTCGAACAGGAGTCACACGTCGGTGGCGGCCGCGTGGGCCGAGCTGGACGACATCCTGTACGACTACGGCATGGCCCGGGGGGCCAGCGAGACCCCGAGGGCGCTGGCGCGGCGGCTGACCCAGCAGTACGAGTTCGACGCCGACTCCGCCGCGGCCATCGCCGGGATCGCCTCGGCGGTCGAGCGGGTGCTGTTCGCCAGGGACGCGGGCCGGATCGAACCGATGCGGAAGGATCTGCGCACGGTGCGGCAGGCCCTGGCGGCCACGACGTCGCGCGGCAGGCGGGTGCGGGCGGTGCTGCTGCCCCCGTCGACGCTGCGGCGGCTGCGGCTCCTGGGCGAGCGGCTGCTCGACGGGTTCGACCTGCTGGAGAACATCAGGTTGCGGCGGACGGCGACCCAGAAGGGCGCCTGAACAGCGGATCGTGCGGCGCGGCCGTTCCCGGAAGGGGGCGGCCGCGTCGTCGTCTCCGGCCCGCCGTTGCTTCATGCGGGGGAACTCGGCCCGGCGCGTCCGTTGCTTCATGCGGCCGGGGCGGCCGTCCCTTCATGCAGGGGGCACCCCGGCCTGACGCGGCCGTCCACCCGTGGGGAGGACGGCCGCGACCGATCGGTCTGGCGGGTCAGCGCTCGTCGTGACGGCGGCGCCAGCGCTCTTCCATGCGTTCCATGAAAGTGCCCCGGTTGCCCCGGCGGGCCTGCTTGCCCGGAGGAGCGGCGGCGCCGGCGGCGGGGGCGGCGTCACCGAACCCGTTCATCTTTTTCCAGCTGGACAGGCCCCACAGACACGCGGCGAGCATGACCACGAAACCGCCGACGCCGAGCGGGATCAGAGCGTTGCCGCTCATGACGACGCCGATCATCATCACCACGACACCGAGGGCAAAGCCGATGGAGGCTTTGACCAGGCGGCGCTTGTAATGGCTGCGCGGATCGCTGATCCTTACGGTGTTGGCCCACTTCGGGTCCTCGGCGTAGAGGGCCTGCTCGATCTGGTCGAGCAAGCGCTGCTCGTGCTCAGAGAGCGGCACGGCGCCTCCCAAGGACGGCCCCAGGACGGGGAAGACGGCAACGGACGACACGGGGTGTCCGAACCTCGCGGTCGGTCATCCCCAGAATACGAGGCTGTAGACGTAGGCGAAAGCAAACGTCCAACGCAGACCAAACCGGAGGTGACGTCATGGCTCTATTGTGGACCATCTCGCCCCCCTCTCCCCAAAATCCTGACACGGATGCCCCCACCAAGTCCGGACATCGAACGTCATGTCTCTATTTCATCAAGCTTGCCACGTACTAGCGACGCCGGGAGCACCGCATCGGGCCCGAATCTTCGAATGGCCTTGTCCATGGCCTGCTCCGCCTCGCGCCACCCGGTCTCCTTCTCGCCGAGGCTGAGCTGCCGGGTGGCCTCTCCGGCCGGCCGCAGATTTTCCATCCTGACCCCCACCAGGCGCAATCGCACCCGATCGAGCCCGGCCGCCTCGAACAGCTCGACCGCGGTGGCGTAGACGACCTGGGCCACGTCGGTGGGCTCACGCAGCGTGCGCGAGCGGTTGATCGTGGTGAAATCGGCGCGGCGTAGCTTCACACTTACAGTTCTTCCCACGTGACCGGCCTTACGCATGCGCGCGGCCACCCGCTCGGAAAGACGCAGCAGCTCCCGCTTGATCACCTCGGGGTCGTCCACGTCGGCCGCGAACGTCTCCTCGTTGCCAATGCTCTTGTCGGGCACGTGGGAGGTCACCGGCCGCTCGTCGCGGCCCCAGGCCAGCGCGGCCAGATGGCCGCCCACGGCCTGGCCCAGCTCGCGCTGGAGCGTCGCCGGCGGCACCCTGGCCAGGTCTCCGACCGTGCGGATGCCCAGGCGCACCAGGGACTGCTCGGTGCGCTCGCCGACGCCCCACAGGGCCGAGACGGGCAGCGGGTGGAGGAAGCCGACCACCTGATCGGCGGGCACCACCAGCAGCCCGTCGGGCTTGCACTGCTTGGAGGCCAGCTTTGCCACGAATTTGCTGCTGGCAACGCCCACGGAACACGTGATGCCGAAGCGGTCGAGGACCTGCTCCCTGATCATGGCGGCCACGGCCGCGGGCGGCCCGAGCCGCCGCCTGGCGCCACCGACGTCGAGGAACGCCTCGTCGGACGCGATGGGCTCCACCAGCGGGGTGATCGTGTGGAAGATCTCCATGACGCCCTTGGAGACCTCGGCGTATTTCCCGTGGCTGGGCGGGATGATCGTGGCCCGCGGGCAGAGCCTGCGCGCCCTGCTCATCGGCATCGCGGAATGGACGCCCTGGGCCCTGGCCTCGTAGGTGGCGCTGAGCACGACACCGCGCCCGGCGGGCGAGCCCACGATCACCGGGCGGCCGCGCAGTTCCGGCCGTTCGAGCAGCTCGACGCTGGCGTAGAAGGCGTCCATGTCGACGTGGAGGATCGGGCAGCCGCTGTCATCGGCCCCGGTGCGTGGAGCGGGGCCGATGCCGGTGATCTGCTTGCGAGACACGCGACCGATTCTATCCGAACAGGCGTTCTACACCGAGGGGGGTGGCCATCGATTCTTTCCTCTCCCGATCCACTTCCGGTGCCACTTCCGGCGCCGCTTCCGGTGCCCCGTTCACGTCCGTGGCGGGCTCAGTTGCGGTGCGCGAGCACGTGCAGCTGGGTCGCGACGTCGCGCAGCACGGGATGGGTCGCGGCGGCCTGCTCCAGCGCCACCAGGGCCTCGGCCGCGCCCGGTTCGCCGTCCACGAGCCGGCTCGGCACCAGGTCGGCGAAGACGCGCACGCCGTGGACGGGACCGGGCGAGAAGCCGGTCGCGGTCAGCAGCTCGACCAGCGTGTCGGCGGCGAAGCGCCGGGGCGTGGGGTCGCGGTCGCCCCAGCTGCCGCTCGGGTCGGTCAGCACCGCCCTGGCCTCGTCGAACTGCCCCGACAGCGCACGGTGGATGGCGCTGGCCACGGGGTTGGCGGCCAGCACGCTGACGGCACCGCCCCTGCGCAGCAGGCCCGCGACCGCGGTCAGCGCGCTGATCGGGTCTTCGACGTATTCCAGCACGCTGTGGCAGAGCACCAGGTCGGCGCAGTCGCGGCTGAGCAGCTCGCCGAGGTCGGCGGCGTCACCCTGGAGGCCGCGCACGGCCACGCCCTTCTCCTTGGCGCGGCGCTCCAGCGCGGCCAGCGAGTCGGGGCTCGGGTCCACGACCGTGACGGCGTGCCCGAGCAGGGCCAGCGGCACGGCGAACCCGCCGGTGCCGCCGCCGGCGTCGACGATGTCGAGCGACTCGCGGCCGGTGGCCGCCGTGCGCTCGGCCAGCATGGACCGCAGCGCGTCCCAGACGACGGCGGTCCGCACCGCCGGGGTCCTCGTGACGCCTTCAGCGCGCAACGTCGGCTCGCCTCCCTCTCCCTGAGCGACGCCCGGACGGCGAACGCCCTCGCGCCCGTCGCCCTCGCGCCCATCGCCCTCGCGAACGTGCACGTCGCGCCGGGCCTTCCTCGTGGACTCGACTCGTGGACTCCTGGACGGGCCCAGCCTACGCCGTACGCCGGAGCTCCCGCTCCCCACCGGCGAGACTCCCCCGCGGTCCTTGACCGGGGGCATGGAACGGGGGCATGGAACGGGGGCGGCGACACAGGGGCCAGGAACGGAAGATGGGGAGGTGTGAAAACGGAAAGGGGCGCGTCGCGGCTGGTGACGCGCCACTTGTCCGTACGGCCGCGAGGTGCGCGGGCACAGGCCGGGCGGAGGCGCCAGACCTGGCCACGCGAGCCCGCGCGGGCCGGCGTGGTTGGAACGTACCCCGAACACGCCCTCCAGGCCCGCCGAAACGGGGTGTCTAAAGGGTGAGGCTTGGCTTGAGTTGTTTGAAGCGGGCCAGCAGCCCGTTGACGAACTGGGGGGATTCGTCGGTCGAAAGCTCTCCCGCCAGGTGCACCCACTCGCTGATGACCACGCCCTCCGGCACGCCGGGGATCCACAGCAGCTCGTAGGTGCCGCCACGCAGCAGGTTGCGGTCGACCGCGGGCATCCGGTCGAGCGTCCAGCCCTCGGCGTAGGTGGTGATCAGCTCGTCGATGCGCGCGTGGTGCCTGGCGACGCCCTCGACGATGGCCGAGGTGTATTCGTTGACCGGCGGCTCCTGCCGCTCCACGCGCTCGGCGAGGATCTTCAGCGGATCCTCGCTGCGCAGCTCTGCCTCGAAGAGGATGTCGAGCGCTCTTCTGCGTGCTTTGCCGCGTGCCGACACCTCAGGCCCGGCCGAGGTATTCGCCGCTGCGGGTGTCGACCTTGACCCTCTCACCGGTGGTGATGAACAGCGGCACCTTGATCTCGGCGCCCGTCTCCAGCGTGGCGGGCTTGGTGCCGCCGGTGGAGCGGTCGCCCTGCAGACCCGGCTCGGTCTCGGAGATGGTCAGCTCGACGGCCGCGGGCAGGTCGACGTAGAGCGCGGAGCCCTCGTTGAAGGCGACCGTGGCCAGAGTGTTCTCCAGCATGTAGTTGGCGGCGGTGCCGACGGTGCCCTGGGGCACGTTGACCATGTCGTAGGTCTCGGTGTCCATGAACACGAAGTCGTCGCCGTCCTTGTAGGAGAACTGCATCTCGCGCTTGT
Source organism: Nonomuraea sp. NPDC048882 (assembly GCF_040649755.1). Classification (NCBI taxonomy): domain Bacteria; kingdom Bacillati; phylum Actinomycetota; class Actinomycetes; order Streptosporangiales; family Streptosporangiaceae; genus Nonomuraea; species Nonomuraea sp. NPDC048882. The sequence goes on along the minus strand of NZ_JBEZGB010000010.1, from coordinate 319,103 downwards.
CGACGTTGGCCACGTCGACCTTCACGCCGGCGTTGAAGGTCTTGTCGACGACCTTTCCGGAGAGCACGTTCTTGAGCTTGGTGCGCACGAACGCGCCGCCCTTGCCCGGCTTGACGTGCTGGAACTCCACAACGGCCCACAGCTCCCCGCCGTCGAGCTTCAGCACCATGCCGTTCTTGAGGTCGTTGGTCGTCGCCACTCGTTCTTCTCCCGCGTGTGGCCGCTCTAAAGGACGAGCAGCTCCTTGGTCGTCTTGGTGAAAAGTTCCGGCCCGCCCTCACGTGTCACCAGGGTGTCCTCGATGCGAACCCCGCCCCGGCCAGGAAGATAAACCCCGGGCTCGACGGTGATCGGAACTCGATCCTCTAGTCTACCGGTCCTGGCGGGGCCGAGGAACGGCTCCTCGTGGATCTCCAGGCCGACGCCGTGGCCCAGACCGTGCCTGAAGTGGCCTCCGTGGCCCGCCTCCTCGATCACGGAGCGAGCCGCCGTGTCGACCTCCCTGGCCGTGGCGCCGGGCGCGAGCGCGTACCGGCCAGCCCGCTGGGCGGCGGCGACGAGGTCGTAGAGCTCGCGCTGCCAGGCGGCGGGCAGACCGAGGCTGACCGTCCTGGTCATGTCGGCGTGGTAGCCGTCGTACCGGGCGCCGAAGTCCATCGTCACCAGGTCTCCGGCGCGCAGCTCCCTGGAGGTGGGGGCGTGGTGCGGGACGGCGCCGTTCTCCCCCGCGGCCACGATCGTGTCGAACGCCGGCTTGTCGGCGCCCAGCTCGGCCATGCGGCCCTCCAGCAGGCGGGCCAGCTCGCGCTCGGTCATCCCGGGCGCGATGGCGGGGCAGACGTCGGTGAACGCCTGGTCGGTGATCGCGCATGCGGTACGGATGCGGTCCAGCTCGGCGTCGTCCTTGACCGCCCGCAGCGGCTCCACCACCGGCCCCAGCGGCACGAGCCGATCCCCCCGCCGATCCCCGAGCCTCAGGTAGGCGGCCACGCTCATGCTCGCCGCCTCGATCCCCGTTCCCGGCTCCGCCAGCCGGCCCGCCACGTCGGCCGCCTCCTCGCTGGGGACGTCGAGCGCGCGCGCCGCCTCGATGTAGCGGTTGTCCGTGACCAGCAGCGTGCCGCCGTCGGCCCGGATCAGGACGGCGGCGTTCGAGCTGGCCAGCCCGGTGAGGTAGCGGACGTTGACGGGGGAGGTGACGAGCAGGGCGTGGACGCCGTGGCCGGGCAGCAGCCCGGCCACCCGCGCCCGGCGCGCCGGATAGTCGAAGCTCATGGGGTCAACCTACGCGCTATGCCCCAATCGTCACTTTCGCCCTTCGCGTCCGGTCAGGCGCCTCGGCCGTACCGGTCGGGGATGCGCCAGTCGAGCAGGAACCTGGCCGCGGGGCCCGTCCCGTTCATGTCGCCCTTCTCCTGGGCCCGTATCAGGTCGCGGTAGACGCCGGCGATGTGGTCCAGAGCGGAGTCGACGTGTCCCTCGCGGGCCTTTCTGGCGGCTTTGCGCAGTTTCTCGCGGGCCTTGCCGGCGACCGCGGGGTTGATGCCGTTCGTCCGCTCCTGGGCGGTGATCGCCTCGTCGAACCTCTGCAGCCACTTGCCGTACCCGCCGGCCGGGGCCACGTCCCCGAGGGTCGCCTTGGGCGCGGCGGTCTCGATCAGCGAGGTCGGCTCGTCGTCGGGGTCGAGGGTGCGCACCAGGCCGGACTCGTCGTCGGTGGGCGTGGGGGACGGCGAGGTGGGGGGCGGCTCCTCGGTCGTGAGCGTGGGGGACGGCGTCGGGCTCACCACCGCGACCGGCGCCTCCTGCCTGGCTCCCGCCCACATCACCATGCCCACCGTCACGGCCGCGATGACCAGGACGGCCACGCCCAGCTGGATCACCAGCTTGCGGTTGGGCCCCGAGGGCGGGGCGGGCTCCAGGTCTCCCGCCTGGTAGATCGCGGTGTCACCGGCGCGCGGCGGCGCCCCGCCGAGGTGCTGGAACACCTCGGTGGCACCCGAACCGGCCCCCTGCCCAGCCCCGGCCGCCGGTCCCGCACCGGCACCCATCGCACCCGCGGCACCGGGTGCCGGACCCATCGAGCCCGCCGCACCGGGCGCCGTGCCCATCGTGCCCGTCTGGCCGGGCACCATACCCATCGCGCCCGGAGCGCCGGGTGCCGTGGGAGGCGCCTGGGGGGCGGGTTTGGGCCGGGCGATGGCGGCCAGGGTCCTGCGGATGTTCTCCCCGCTGGTGGGCCGCTGCGCCGGATCCTCGGCGAGCATGGCCAGCAGCAGCCGGTCGAGCTCCGGCGGGACTTCGCCCCTGATCGCGCTGGGCGGGACGGGCCGTCCCCCGCCCTCCCCCGCCGTCTCCGCGGGCACCCGCCCGCACAGCAGCTCGTAGCAGACGCAGCCGAGCGCGTACACGTCGCCGGGGGCCTGCGCGGGCTGTCCCGCGGCCCGTTCCGGCGCCGCGTACCGCTCGTCCCCCCGTACGGGCTCGCGGTCGTCCATCCCGAACCCGACGACCTTGAGCACCCCGCTGCTCGCCAGGCGGAAACTGTCCGGATCGACCTGCCCGTGCACGACGCCGGCCCGGTGCGCCGCGTCGAGCCCGGCCGCGGCCTGGCCGATCAGGTCGCACACCTCCATGATCCGCAACTGCCCGCGCGCCGCGCGCTCCTCGCGCAGGCTGTTCCCGGTGAGGTACTCCATCACCAGGAACGGCGCCCCTTCGTGCTCGCCGACGTCCAGCACCATGGCCGCGTTCGGATGGATCACTCTGGCCACGGCCTGGGCGTGCTGCCTGAGCACCTCCCGGGTGCCGGCGCCGGCGGCCTTGGCACCGAGCACCTTCACGGCCACGACCCAGTCGGCCCGCGTGTCGTATCCGCGCCACACCTCGCCCATCGGTCCGCTGCCGATGCGCTCGTCGAGCCGGTACCGGTCAGCGATCAAGGACGGCGCGCGCTCCGTCGCGTCGGACATATCCCCGCCAATTACTCGAAAATTGAGATTTCCGACCACCATAGGCCCCCACGGCCCCTGCCGCCCCTCCAACGTCCCGTACGGGCCCGTACGCCTCCTCCAACGAATAAGGGAGGGGGCGTGAACTCCGCCCCCTCCCCTCGCGTGCTGAAACAGCCGTCAGGCCACCGTCATCAGGCCACCGTCATCAGGCCACCGTCATCAGGCCACCGTCATCAGGCCACGGCCGGCTGCGGGACGCGCGGCGCGGGCGCGTCGTCGAGCGACTGCGGCGGCGCGTTGAAGACCGCCGTGTCCAGGCGGCCCTCCGAGCGCGCCACCAGCACCGGCACCACCATCTGACCGGCCACGTTGGTCGCGGTGCGGATCATGTCGAGGATCGGGTCGATGGCCAGCAGCAGCCCGACGCCTTCCAGCGGCAGCCCCAGCGTGCTCAGGGTGAGCGTCAGCATGACGGTCGCGCCGGTCAGGCCCGCCGTCGCGGCCGAGCCGACCACCGACACGAACGCGATCAGCAGGTAGTCACCCACCCCGAGCTGCACCCCGAACACCTGCGCCACGAAGATCGCCGCCAGCGCCGGATACACCGAGGCGCAGCCGTCCATCTTGGTGGTCGCGCCGAACGGCACCGCGAAGGCGGCGTAGTCGCGGTCCACGCCGTTGCGCTCGATGGTGACCCGCTGCGTCAGCGGCAGCGTGCCGACCGACGAGCGGGAGACGAACGCCAGCTCGATCGCGGGCCAGGCGTTGCGGAAGAACGCGACCGGGCTGACCTTGCCCCACACCGCGAGCAGGGCCGGGTAGACGGCCAGCAGGACGATGAAGCAGCCGATGTAGACCCCGGCGCTGAACTTGGCCAGCGGCGCGAGCAGGTCCCATCCGTACGTGGACACGGCCTTGCCGATCAGCCCCGCCGTCCCGATGGGCGCCAGGCGGATGACCCACCACAGCGCCTTCTGCACCAGCTCAAGCACGGAGCGGGCGAGGCCCAGGAACGGCTCGGCCTTCTCGCCGACGGCCAGGGCCGCCGCGCCGAGCACAGCGCCGAGGAAGACGATCTGCAGGACGTTGAGCTCGGTGAAGGCGGTGACGATGTTCGTCGGGACGATGCCGGTGACGAAGTCGAGCCAGGTGCCGGCGTTCTCGGGGGCCTTGGCGGCACCGGTGTCGAGAGTGACGCCCTGGCCCGGGTTGATGACCAGGCCGAGTGCGATGCCGACGACGACGGCGATCAGCCCCGTGGCCAGGAACCAGAACAGCGTCTTGCCCGCCAGCCGGGCCGCGCCGCTGACATTGCGCAGGTTCGCCACGCTGACCAGCACGGCGGTGAAGACGAGGGGCGGCACGGCCAGCTTGAGGAGCTGGACGAAGATCTGGCCGACCCTGGTCAGGGTCTCGGTCAGCCAGGTCACGTCCCACGTTCTGGCGGCGAAGCCCAGTGCCACGCCGGCGACGAGGCCCAGCAGCAACTGCAGGGAGAAGGAGAATCTCTTCACGGAGGGGTACGACTTCCGGTGTGAGGGCATGCCGAGGGCACGCCCGGGTGAGGACATGGACGAACGCGGGCGGAGCGGTCAGTAACACATCGATCCGTGCAGGCGGCACAGATCGATGTGCAGCCGCTCCACGAGCCACACGATCACCAGGGAGAACCTCACGAGTCCCCACAACACCGGCAATTATGGCCGGATTCCCCCATTCGGGGTGATTCACCTCACTCTGCGGCGATCTCCTTGATCGTCTCGATCAGCCGCAGCCGCTCCTCGTGCGTCCGGCCCAGCGGCGTCACGTTGAGCGTGGTCACGCCCGACTCCTTCAGCGCCCGCACCCGGTCGCGCACGAAGCCCTCGGTGCCGATCAGCGACATCTTCTCCAGCAGCTCCGCCGGGACCTGCGCGGCCGCCTCCTCCTTCTTGCCCTCCAGGTAGAGGTCCTGGATCAGCTCGGCCTCCTTCTCGTAGCCGTAGCGCCTGGCCAGGTCGTTGTAGAAGTTCTTGCCCCTGGCGCCCATGCCGCCGATGTAGAGCGCCGCCATCGGCCGCCCGAACTCCAGCAGCCCCGCCACGTCGTCGCCGATCGCCAGCGACGCCTGCGCGATCACGTCCAGCTCGCCCAATTCGGGGTCGCGCCTGGCCTTGCCCGCGGCCAGGGCCGGGCCCCAGACGTCGGCCGCCTTCTCGGGCACGTAGAAGATCGGCTCCCAGCCCTCGGCCACCTCGGCGGTCAGCTCGACGTTCTTGGGCCCGATCGCGGCGACCACGATGGGGATGCGGGCGCGTACCGGATGGTTGATGAGCTTCAGCGGCTTGCCGAGCCCCGTGCCCTGGCCGGCGGGCAGCGGCACGGTGTAGTGGCGCCCTTCGAAGTTCACCCGCTCGCGCCGCCAGACCTGGCGGCAGATCTCGACGACCTCCCTGGTACGCCCGAGCGGCGCGGTGTACGGCACCCCGTGGAAGCCCTCGATCACCTGCGGCCCGGAGGCCCCCAGGCCGAGCGTGAAGCGCCCGTCGGAGACGTAGTCCAGGCCCGCCGCCGTCATGGCGAGCAGCGTCGGCGTGCGCGAGTAGATCGGCAGGATGCCGGAGGCGATCTGCAGCCGCTCGGTCTTCGCCGCGATGTAGCCCATCTGGCTGACGGCGTCGAACGAGTACGCCTCGGCCACGAAGACGATGTCGAGCCCGGCCTGCTCGTAGTCGGCCAGTTCGGCGACCGTCTCCTTGAAACCGCCCGAGTAATTGAGTGCCATCCCGATGCGCATGCCGGCTCCCGCCCAACCGAATGATGTTCTGTTATGCCGGGAACACTCTATCGTGTCGGCGTGGCGGACCGGGAGCCGCTAGCCTGGATCAAGTGCTGAGCCGGGTCGTCGTCGTCGTATCCGCCGTGGTGGCCGTGGCCCTGGCGGGTCATCAGCTCATCCCCGCGCTCGGCGGATTCACCCCTGTCATGGAGAGCCTGCTGCCCTGGCTGGGGCTGGCGGTGCCGGTGCTGCTGGCCGCCGCCGCCATGGCACGTTCCACCAGGGCCGCCGCCGCCGCGCTGGTGCCGGGGGTGGTGTGGGCGGTGATGTTCGGCTCCGCGCTGCTGCGCACCCCGCCCGGCGGGCCCAGCGACCTGACCGTCGGCACCGTCAACGTGGGCGTGCGCAACAGCGCCTCGGGCGAGGCCGTACGCGCGATCGCCAAGGACCTCGACGTCCTGGCCGCCCAGGAGCTGACCAGCGGCGGGCCCGCGGCCAAACAGCTCAACAAAATGTTCAAGTACCACTATCCGGTCAGCACGGTCGGCCTGTGGAGCCGCTACCCGATCAGCGACACCAAGCCGCTCGACGTCGGCATGGGCTGGCCGCGCGCCCTGCGGGCGGTCGTCTCCACGCCCAAGGGCAAGGTGACCGTCTACGTCATGCACCTGGCCTCGGCCAGGCCCGGCCACACCACCTCGCGTGACGCCTCACTGGCGCAGGCGCGCAAGCTCATCGACGCCGACCCGAGCAAGCGCATCCTGCTGCTCGGCGACCTCAACACCGCCACCACCGACCGGGGCATGCGCGGGCTGACACCGCCGCTGACCGACGCCCAGAGCGCGGCGGGCGACGGGTTCGGGTTCACCTGGCCGGCCGAGTTCCCGATCACCAGGCCGGACCACATCCTGTTCAAGGGCATGACCGCCACCGAGGCGGGCGTCGCCCCGGCGACCGGCAGCGACCACCGCGCCGCCATCGCCTCCCTGCGCCTCTGAACACGCCCCTGAGCACGTCTCTGAGTCGCCTCTGAGCGCCCATGCGGCGTCCGGGCGCGCACGAGGCCGGACGCACGGGCATCCGGGCGCCCGGCTAGGTGAGCGACGCCCCCGAGCGGCCGGCCGCCTGAGCGCCGGCCTTGCGCCGCAGCCGGTCCAGGTCCTGCGGGGTGTCGATGTCGGCGGGGTCGCCGTGCTCGTCGCAGGCCACCTCGGTGACCAGCTCGGGATGCGCCTTCATGAACGGCCGCGCCCCCACGTCGCCCCCCGCCAGCGCGGACACCTCGGCGAAGTGCTCACGGGCGATCAGCACCGGGTTCCTGCGCCGGCCCCCGTAGGTCGCGACCGCCAGCCCGGCGCCGGAGCCGATCAGCGCGCGTACCGCGCCCGGCCCGATCAGCGGCTGGTCCACCAGCGCCACCACCACCGACTCCGCCTCCTCCGGCAGCGCGGCCAGCCCCAGCCGCAGGGAGGAGCCCATGCCGGTGGCCCAGTCCGGGTTGCGTACCGTGACCGCGCCGCGCACCTGCACCGTGGCCGCGCCGAGCACGACAACGACCGGATGGCAGCCGCCCTCCTCCAGCAGCCGCACGCCGCGCTCCACCAGCCGCTCGCCCCCGAACTCGACCAGCGCCTTGGGCCGGCCCAGCCGGGTGCCCTCACCGGCGGCCAGCAGCATCCCAGCGACCCTGCCCGACCTCACGGCGCCTCGTGCCCGCTCTCGGGCCCGCTCTCGGGCCCGCTCTCGGGCCCGCTCTCGGGCCGGCCCTCGGACTGTGCCTCGGGCTGCATCTCGTGGTGGATGCGGCCATCCGTCACGGACAGCGGACGCCCCGAGCCGCCCCAGCGCAGCTGGATGAGCTCGGCGGCGATGGACACGGCCGTCTCCTCGGGCGTACGCGCGCCGAGGTCGAGGCCGATCGGCGAGCGCAGCCTGGCCAGCTCGGCCTCGGTGAGACCGGACTCGCGCAGCCGTTCGAGCCGGTCCTCGTGGGTGCGGCGGGACCCCATCGCGCCCACATAACCCGCGCCGGTACGCAGCGCCACCTCCAGCAGCGGCACGTCGAACTTGGGGTCATGGGTGAGCACGCAGATGACCGTGCGCTCGTCCACCCGCACCGAGGCCAGGTAGTCGTGCGGCCACTTGACCACGACCTCGTCGGCGTCGGGGAAACGCTTGGCGGTGGCGAAGATCGGCCGCGCGTCGCACACGGTGACGTGGTAGCCGAGGAACTTGCCCACCCTGGCCACCGCCGCGGCGAAGTCGATCGCCCCGAAGACCAGCATCCGCGGCGGCGGCGCGAACGAGTGCACGAACACCGCCAGGTCGTCCAGCCGCCGCTCCCCCTGCCCCCCGTAGTGGCGCAGCCCGGTCAGCCCCTGGGCGAGCATGCCGCGGGCGTCGTCGTCCACGGCCTCGTCGAGCCGGTCCAGGCCCAGCGTGCCCACGGAGCGGTCGGTCCAGATGATCCGGCGCGCGCCCACCCGGCCGGGGCCGGAGACGATCGTGGCCACCGCGACCGGCTGGTGCGCCTCCACCGACGCCGCGATCTCCCCCAGCTCGGGGAACGTCTCCAGCGACACGGGCTCGACCAGGATGTCGATGATGCCGCCGCAGGTCAGGCCGACGGCGAACGCGTCGTCGTCGCTCACCCCGTACCGCTGCAGCACGGGGGTGTCGATCTCGGCGGCCAGCTCGAACACCGCGCCCTCGACGCATCCGCCGGACACGCTGCCGACCACCTCGTCGCCGCGCACCGCCATGGACGCCCCCGGCTGCCTGGGCGCGCTGCTCCACGTGCCCACCACCGTGGCCAGGCCGAACTTGAGCCCCGACCGCCACCACTTCATGATCTCCGGCAGCACGTCACGCATGGGCGAGCCTTTCGCTGAGTCGTTCGTAGGCGGCCAGGCTGTGCCCGGCCACCAGGTCGTCGAGATGGGGCAGCGCCGCGCGCATGCCGCCGGTGAGCGGCTGGTAGTCCGCGTACCCCTTGTGCGGGTTGACCCAGATCACCTTGTACGCCTGCCTGGCCAGCCGGGCCATCTGGGCGCCCAGCAGCTCGGGATCGCCGCGTTCCCACCCGTCCGAGGCGATCACCGCGATCGCGCCCCTGGCGCTGTAACGGGCGAGGAATTCCTTGAGTTCCGCGCCCAGCCGGGTGCCGCCGCTCCAGTCGGGGATGACCTTGGACGCCTCGTTCAGCGCGGTGCCGGGGTCGCGGTGGCGCAGCTCGGCCGTGATCGGGGTGAGCCTGGTGCCGACCGAGTAGACCCTGGTGAACCTGGGCTCGCTCCTGACCAGCGCGTGGGCGAAGCGCAGCAGCGTCTCGGCGTACGGGGCCATGGAGCCGCTGACGTCCACCAGCAGCACGACCGTGCGCGGCTTGGAGGTGTGCCTGCGGTGGCGGAGCCTGGCCACCTCGCCCTTCCTGAGCGCGTCGCGGATCGTACGGCGCTGGTCGAGCACTCCCCTGTGGGCGCTCTCGAAGCGGCGCGAGCGCCGCCGGGCCCGGCCGCCCTTCAGCATGGCCAGCATGCGATGCACCTCGGCCCGTTCTGCCTCGCTCAGCCTGGCCACGTCACGATGGCGCAGCACCTCCATGCGGCTCGCGGTCGCCGGGGCCGTCGTGCCGTCGTCCTCGCCCGTCTCGCCGTCGCCGTCGCGCGCGGCCAGGTGGCGGGTGACGCTCGTGACCGTCGTACGCGCCGGCGTGGCCCGTTGCCCGCCGAAGTAGGCGGCGAAGCAGCGGTCGTAGCGGGGCAGGTCGTCGGGCGTGGCGCAGAGCGTCAGCCGCCCGGCCCAGTAGACCTCGCCGGGGTCGTCCACGTCGAGGTGGCCGAGGGCGCGCAGCAGGTTCTGGGTCCGCTCGTGATCGGCCGCGACGCCCGCCGCGCGCAGTGTCCTGGCGAACCCCGTCATGGTGGCGGCCAGCTCATTCATGGGAGAGCAGCCCGTTGCCGAGCACCGCCGCGACGTCCTCCCGGTACTTCAGCGCCGCGCCGAGCGTGGCGGCGGCCCGGTCGGGGTCGAGCTCCTTGGCGCCCAGCGTCAGCAGCGCCTCGGTCCAGTCGAGCGTCTCGGCCACCCCCGGCGGCTTGACCAGGTCGGCCCGCCGCAACCGTTCGGCCGCCCGCGCCACCTGGGCCGCCAGCGTCTCGGTGCACTCGGGCAGGCGGCGCAGCAGGATGGCGACCTCGCGCTCGAAGCTCGGGTGCTCCAGCCAGTGGTAGAGGCAGCGGCGCTTGAGCGCGTCGTGCACCTCGCGGGTCCTGTTGGAGGTGACCACGACCACCGGCGGCGTGCTCGCCTTCACCGTGCCCAGCTCGGGGATGGAGATCGTGAAGTCGGAGAGCACCTCCAGCAGGAACGCCTCGAACTCGTCGTCGGCCCGGTCGATCTCGTCCACGAGCAGCACACTGGGCTGCGTCTCGACCGCCTTCAGCAGCGGCCTGGCGATGAGGAACCGGCGGTCGTAGATCTCGCCCTCCAGCCTGGCCACGTCGGTGATCCCGGCGGCCTCGGCGGCCTTGAGGTGGAGGAGCTGGCGGGCGAAGTCCCAGTCGTACAGGGCCTGGGCCGCGTCCAGGCCCTCGTAGCACTGGAGCCTGATCAGCGGCGCGTCCAGCAGTGCGGCGAGGGTCTTGGCCAGCTCCGTCTTCCCGACCCCCGCCTCGCCTTCGAGGAAGAGCGGCCGTCCCATGCGCAACGCCAGGAAGGCCGCCGTGGCCAGGCCTTCGTCTGCCAGGTAGGCGTGCCGGTCGAGGAGCTCGATGAGCTTGTCCGGCGACTCGATGTCCATTGTCCTGATTGTCCGCCGCAGCACCCCTTCAGGCTACGTCCACACGCGGTCTTGCGATATTCACCCGCGTATCGACCCGGAGTGACCGTCACGAACTGTAAGCTTCTGCTCACCGAACGAAGGGACGACAAGGCATGCCCCCGAGCCTTGCGCACGACATACCGATGGAAGAGCTCCGCCGCGGCCCGGACTTCGGCGTCGAGTCGCCGGCCCGGACGCAGATCGGTGAGGATTGATGCTGATGCAGCTCAGTACGCCCGAGCCCTGGGACAGACCCGTGTCACCGGAGGCCAGGCAGCGGAGCAAGATAACCGCGGCGCGGCGGGCGATCGACGTCGCCCTGCAGACCCGCTTCCTGTGGATCAGCCGGGAGAGGCGCGAGGCCATCTTCTCCTGCGAGGACCTCGACGACCTACAGCACCTGCTCATCCGCATCCTCACCGTCGACACGGTGGACGAGCTCTTCCCCGAACCGGGCTAGGCCGACCCTCGGGTGCCTCCCCGGATCAGGGCCGTCTCGCGGCTCCGGATCAGGGCCCTTCCTCCCGCGCCTCCCCGCGCTCCCGGATCAGGGCCCTCAGCTCGGCCAGGGCCTGACGGGCGCGCTCCTTCTCCGAGCCCTGGATGCCCATGGCCCCGACGGTGTGGCCGTCGGAGAAGTCGATCTTCGGCCACGGATCACCCACCACCATCGTGACCTCCAGCGCCTCAGGCCACGTGTAACGGTGGGTGCGGACGGCGTTGACGATCGTCAGGCCCTTCTCGTCGGCCTCCACCCGCACCCGGCCCAGCAGATGGAGCACGTACGCCACCGCGCATCCGAACGCCACGATCGCCACCCGGTCGGGCAGCTGGAACGGCGGCGCGATGAGGACGGCCATCACCACCGCCCCCAGCACGATCACGACGGCGAAGCCGTAGGCGACGAGGCGCCCCCGGCGCGGGCGCCAGGTGACGGGCAGGGGCGGCGGGGACACGGGCTCTGACACGAGGGAAACCTACCGTAGATCAGGCCAGGTCCCTCAGGAGGAGGGCGGTCTCAAGCGCGGCGACGGCCGACTCGTACCCCTTGTCCTCCTTGCTGCCCGGCAGGCCCGAGCGGTCGAGCGCCTGGTCCATCGTCTCGCAGGTGAGCACGCCGTTGCCGACCGGTGTCCGTTCGTCGAGCGAGATCCGGGTCAGGCCGGCCGTCACCGAGTCGCAGACGTAGTCGAAGTGGGCGGTCTCGCCGCGGATGACCGCGCCCAGCGCCACCACCGCGTCACAGCGGCGGGCCAGCGCCTGGGCGACCACCGGGATCTCCAGCGAGCCCGGCACGCGTACGACCGTGGCCGTCGCGCCGCTGTCGGCGCACGCCTGCACGGCGCGTGACACCAGCTGGTCGGTGATCTTGGCGTGCCAGCTCGCCGCCACCACGCCCACCGTCAGCCCCGACGCGTCGGGCGCCGAGGCGCCCGGCCGTCCTTCCCCGCTCATATCTCCCCCTTCAGCCGTAGCCGGTTGTCTGCCCTGGTCACGATGCCTCCGAGATGTCGTGGCCGAGGCGGTCGCGCTTGGCCCTGAGGTAACGCTCGTTGTACGGGTTCATCGCCACGGGCATGGGCTCGCGGCCGAGGACCTTGATGCCGTAGCCGTCCATGCCCTTGAGCTTGGCCGGGTTGTTGGTCAGCAGCCGTACCGACTTGACGCCGAGGTCGGCCAGGATCTGGCCCGCGTTGGAGAACTCCCGCGCGTCCACCGGCAGCCCCAGCTCGACGTTGGCGTCCACGGTGTCGCTGCCGTTGTCCTGGAGGCTGTAGGCGCGCAGCTTGGCCAGCAGCCCGATGCCCCGCCCCTCGTGGCCGCGCAGGTAGACGATCACGCCGCGGCCCTCCTGGGCGATGGCCGACATGGCGTGGTCGAGCTGCACCCCGCAGTCGCAGCGCAGCGAGCCGAACACGTCGCCGGTCAGGCATTCGGAGTGGGCCCGCACCAGGATGTTCTCGCCGCCAGCCAGGTCGCCGAAGACGAGCGCGACGTGCTCGCCGCCGTCGAGCGCGCTGGCGTAGCCGAAGGCCCGCCACATCCCGTACGCGTTGGGCAGCCGCGTCTCGGCGACCCGCGTCACCATGCTCTCGGCCCGCCGCCGGTAGTCGACGAGCTGCTCGATGGACACCAGCGCCAGATCGTGCTCGTCGGCGAAGCGGCGCAGCTCGGGCAGCCTGGCCATGGTGCCGTCGTCGTTGACGACCTCGGCCAGCGCCCCCGCCGACGACAGCCCGGCCAGCCTGGCCAGGTCGACGGCCGCCTCGGTGTGGCCGCGCCGGGCCAGCACGCCGCCCTCGTGGTAACGCAGCGGGAAGACGTGGCCTGGGCGGACGAGCTCGTTGGGCTCGGTGGCCGAGTCGGCGAGCGTGCGGATCGTCTTCGCCCGGTCGGCCGCGGAGATGCCCGTGGTGACGCCGTCGCGGGCGTCCACGGTGATCGTGTACGCCGTGCGCATGCGCTCCTTGTTGTGGAACACCATGAGCGGCAGGCCGAGCCGGTCGAGCTCCTTACCGTCCATGGCCACGCAGATCATGCCGCTGGTGTGCCTGATCGTGAACGTGCACAGCTCGGGCGTGGCCTTGGCCGCGGCGAAGATGAGGTCGCCTTCGTTCTCCCTGTTCTCGTCGTCGACGACCACCACGGGCTTGCCGGCCCGGATGTCCTCGATCGCGCGCTCGATCGGGTCGAGCGTGATGCCGCTCACTGTGCCACCGCCATTTCCCCCAGTGGCGCGGAACGGTATTCGCGCAGCCACTTCACGAACCCGACCAGCACCAGGACGAAGAAGATGCCGTACACGTAGCCGGAGACCACCAGTCCCGAGCTGAACGCGAGCGGCACCCCGACCAGGTCCACGGCCACCCACACGATCCAGAAGTCCACCAGCGCCCTGCCCTGCGCCCAGGTCGCCAGCGCGCTGCCGACGAAGATGTAGGCGTCGGCGGCCACCAGGAAGGCGCCCTTCGGCAGCGGCTCGTGCGCGCCCCACGACAGGCCGGTCACGAAGAACAGCACGCCCACCGCGGCGGTGCCCAGCACCATGAGGCCGATCAGGGTCAGCCGCTCCCACGGCCTGGCGGGCCTGACGGCCAGCTTTTTACCGTCCTGGGTGCCGCGCCGCCACGCCCACCAGCCGTAGACCGCCAGCCCCGCGAACAACGCCTGCTTGAGCGCGTTACCGGTGATGTGCGCGTTGATCGAGGCGATGAACAGCAGCACCGAGCCGGTGAACTGCACCGGCCACGTCCACATCGACCTGCGCATGGCCAGCAGGACCGTCGACAGGGCGGCGATGTTGCCGACCAGGTCGGTCCAGAGCACATGGGTGCCGAATATCTTGAATCCGGCCTCGGCCCAGTTCACTGCCTGACCACCAGCCTCTCCACATACTTCGCGATCACGTCGACCTCGATGTTCACCATGTCTCCCACCTGGCGTTCGGCCATGGTGGTGAGCTTCAGCGTGGTCGGGATGAGACTCACGCCGAAGCTTTCGTCGTCAACCGTGGTGACCGTCAGGCTGATTCCGTCGATCGCGATCGAGCCCTTCTCCGCGACGTAGCGGCTCAGCGCGGGCGACAGGGAGAAGCGCAGGTCGTCCCAGCTCTCGCCGGGGTCGCGCGACAACAGCACGGCGGTTCCGTCCACGTGGCCCTGCACGATGTGGCCGCCGAGGCGCTGGTCGGCGCGTACGGCCCGCTCCAGGTTCACCGCGGAGCCCTCGGTGAGGGCGCCGAGCGAGCTGCGTTCGAGCGACTCCTTGATCACGTCCACGGTGAACACGTCGCCCGCGACCTCCACGACCGTGAGGCACACGCCGTTGACGGCGATCGAGTCGCCGTGTTTCGCGTCGGAGGTGACGACCGGGCCGCGCACCGACAGCAGGGCTCCTCCGCCCTCCTGCCTGATCGCCACCACTTCGCCCAGTTCCTCGATGATTCCGGTGAACATCACTTCTCCCTGCCTGGTTGGGGGTTGGGCCGGGCGATCAGCCTTATGTCCGGCCCTATCTGGGAAATTTCGTCAAATGTCAGGCGATGCGACTCGCCGATCGTGCGCACTCCCGCGCCGCCGAGCGCCGCCCGCCCGGAGCCGAGCAGCGCCGGCGCCACGTACGCCACCACCCGATCGACCAGGCCCTGCCCGACGAACGAGCCGGCCAGCGTCGGCCCGCCCTCCAGGAAGACGCTCACGACGCCGCGCGCGGCCAGCTCACGCAGCAGGACCTCCAGGTCCAGGCCGGCGCCGCGGCGCGGCACTCGGATCAGGTCGACATCGCCGCGCGGCGGGTCGCTCTCGCGGTCCGGCGCGAGCTGCGGGCCGGTTGCGTGGCGCGGCGCGCGCAGCAGATCGGCCTCGATGCCGGTACGGGCGTCGTCGGCGACGGCGACGAGCGTGGGCGCCTGGCCGTCGAGGACCCGGGCGGACGGGGGCGTCCTGCCGTCGGGATCGACCACCACCCGCAGCGGCGCGCGCCCCTCGGCAGCCTGGCCGGCGGGACGGGCCGTGAGCAGGGGGTCGTCGGCGAGGACGGTGCCGATGCCCGCGACGATCGCGTCGGCGGCGGCCCGCAGCCGGTGCACGTCGGCCCTGGCCTCAGGGGAGGTGATCCACTGGCTGGTGCCGTCCTCGGCCGCCGACCTGCCGTCGAGCGTCGCGGCGAACTTCCAGGTCACGTGGGGCCGTCCGAGCCGCGCGTACGTCAGCCACTCCTCGTTGACCCGCTCGGCCCGCTCGGTCAGCACCCCGAAGGTGACCTCGACGCCGTGGGCACGCAGCCGGGCCGCGCCGCCGGCGGCCTTGGGGGTGGGATCGGGGACGGCGACGACCACGCGGGCCACCCCGGCGTCGAGGAGGGCGAGGCTGCACGGCCCGGTGCGGCCGGTGTGGTCGCAGGGTTCGAGGGTGACGTAGGCGGTGCCGCCCTTGGCCCGCTCGCCGGCCCGCTCCAGCGCGACGATCTCGGCGTGGGGGCCGCCCGCGTACGCGTGGAAGCCCTCGCCGGCGACCTGGCCCGCGGAGTCGAGCACGACGCAGCCCACGACAGGGTTGGGGCTGGTGGTGCCGTGTCCGCGCCCGGCCAGCTCGACGGCCCGCGCCATGGGGGCGACGTCTTCGGCGGATATCTCCACCCGGGTCTCCTACTCGCCAGTAGCTCAAAGCCATGGCGGGCCCCGGGGGATCTCGCCGCGGCGCAACCTCGTGCACCACGGCAGGTGCCCGGCTGGGACGCCGGACACCTCGCGCGCTTCCTCCCATCCGGACTTTAACCGTCGGTCCCGGAATTTCACCGAGTCAACCGGCCGATGGCATCGGCCGGGTCGCGGACTGTCACCGCCGGTTCGGAATTTCACCGACCCCGGAGCACGCTAGCTCTCTTTCGGCCTCCAGTCTGCCATGCCCGTTATGGGAAGCGCGACCGCCCCCGTCTATTTGACCAAGCGCTCGTTCAAGCAGCCATGAGCCGGTGCGCGCGCCGCGCCGCCGGGCTGTAGCGGACGTGCCCGGGGACCAGGCCGAGCCCGGTGTGCAGCGTGCGCAGCGTCGCTGTGGCCCACAGGTCGCCGACCGGCGTCGCGGGCAGGCCGTAGAGCCGGCGCGCCCAGCGCGGCAGCGTGGCGAACGCGAGCAGGGTCAGCGCGGGCATGGCGGGCTTGAGCGGGGTCAGCAGGCGCGGGAGGGGCGCGTTGAGCGACAGCCGCAGCGGATGGGCCGCCTCGGGGACGAAGCGCAGCCCCGGGCGTTCGGCGTCGATGTATTCGCGCAACTCGGCGACCGAGCCGGGCACGTCGTCCGGGTCGAGGCCCACCACCTCGGCCGCCCTCCGCCACTCGGCGACGAACGTGTCGGCCTCGTCGTCCGACAGGCGCACCCCGGCGCGGCGGGCCACCGACAGGTAGGAGTCGACCTCGCCCACGTGCACCCACCGCAGCGCGTCGGGCTCGTCGAGACGGAACCTGCGGCCGGTGTCGGGGTCGTAGGCGGTCAGCGTGGCGTGGATCTTGCGTACACGGCGGCCGGCCCGCTCGACCTCGGCCATGGTGCCGTAGGTGCGCACACGGACGAACTCGGTCGTCCGTACGAATCGTGACCAGGACTCGTGCGGGTCCATGAGCGCGGAGTTCTGCAGGACGCCGCGCATCGCCCGCGGATGCAGCCCCTGCATCAGCAGCGCGCGGAAGCCGCCCACCAGCAGGATCGGCTCACCCATCACCCGCCACGTCACCGAGCGGGGCCCGAAGATGCCATGGTCGCTCATAAGTGAAGAGTTACCCAGCTAACGCCCGCTTCATGTCACATCTCCCAGTCCCGGCTTCCTGCCACGAAGCGAAACAAACGGACGGAAGGTGGAAGGACCATGGTCACGAAGTGGCGCGAACCACTGCCACGAGCGCTGTCACAAAGTGGCGCGAATGGCCGCGGCGCGGAGCTCGTCGATGGCGACCACCGGGTCGGAGGCCCCGTAGACGGCGCTGCCCGCCACGAACACGTCGGCGCCCGCCGAGGCGCAGCGCTCGATCGTGCCGGCGTCCACACCACCGTCGACCTGCAGCCAGACCCTGCCGCCGTGCCGGCCGATGAGCTCATGCGCCCGCCGGATCTTCGGCAGCACCACGTCGAGGAACTTCTGCCCGCCGAACCCCGGCTCCACGGTCATCAGCAGCAGCATGTCGACCTCGTCCAGCAGGTCTTCGTACGGCTCCACGGGGGTCGCCGGGTTGAGCGCGAGCCCTGACCTGGCGCCGAGTGCGCGGATCTCCCGCAGCGTACGGATGGGCGCCTTGGCCGCCTCCGCGTGAATCGTCACACTGCCCGCCCCCGCCTCCGCGTACTGCGGCGCCCAGCGGTCGGGGTCGGCGATCATGAGGTGACAGTCGAGCGGGGTGTCGGTCGCCTTGCGCAGCGCCTCGACCACGGGCAGCCCGAGGGTCAGGTTGGGCACGAAGTGGTAGTCCATGACATCGACGTGCAGCCAGTCGGCATTCGGCACGGCGGCGGCCTCATCGGCGAGCCTGGCGAAGTCGGCGGCGAGGATGCTGGGCGAGATCTGTACGGCCATGATGGCCCAGTGTATTGAAAATCCCCACGTCCCCGGCCCGCTCGTCCACCCCCGCACGACCACGAGCGACCTTGGGCCGCCCGCACCTGCCACGGTCGGTCCCCAGGGGCCATCTCCCCCGGGGCCATCTCAGCGGGTGGCCTTCTCCCTTGTGGGGCGCGACATGAGCCCGAGCCTGATGAACAGCACAGGCGCGCCCACCTGCACCCATAGGGCCAGCAGCGCGTACCCGACGTACGTGGCCACCGCACCGCCCGGCAGCAGTTCGCGGCCGGCGTACCAGATGGCCACCGCCACGACCGTGCCGAGCGCCCAGCGAGCGGCGCGCAACCGCAGCGGGCCGCCCGCGTCGAACCAGCCGAGCCGGTACATGATCGACGTCCCGGCCAGCGTGCCCAGCAGCACGCCCGCCATGATGACGATCGGCTCCAGA
This sequence comes from Nonomuraea sp. NPDC048882, assembly GCF_040649755.1. NCBI lineage: Bacteria > Bacillati > Actinomycetota > Actinomycetes > Streptosporangiales > Streptosporangiaceae > Nonomuraea > Nonomuraea sp. NPDC048882. Next base: position 301,071 of record NZ_JBEZGB010000010.1, on the reverse strand, counting down.
CTCTCGGGATCGATCACGCCGGCCGAGCTCCAGCTACGCGGCACGACCCATCCGGCGTACGGCGCGTTGGCCAGCGCGGCGGCGCCGATCAGCGCGGCGGACAGCCCCGCCGAGGCGACGAGCTGCGCCCACAGCGGAAGGCCGTGCCACCAGCGCGTGGCGGGCCGCTCCATCCGGTTCGCCACGAGCAGGACGACCAGCCCCAGCAACACCCCGGCCACCACGTCGGAGATGAAGTGCACGCCCAGATACACCCTGCTCAGACACACCAGCGCGATCAACGACCCCGCCGCCCACCACGCCCACGGCCGTCCCACCTCGGAGGCGAGCCGGCCCAGGCCCGCGGTGCCGTTCTGGGCATGCCCAGACGGCAGCCCGAACGCCCCCTCGACCGACAGCGGCTGAACCCTGGCGTCGATCCAGTACGGCCTGGGCTGGTGCGCGGCCAGCTTGCCGATCATGTTCGTGGCGGCGGCCAGCAGAACCACGAGCCCGAGCCGCAGACCCAGCGCCGGGCTCACGCACCAGTAGAGCACCGGCAGGCAGAGCAGGAAGAACGTGTCCGTGCCGAACACCGACACCAGCTCCAGCACGGGGCGCACGGCGTCGGGCAAGCCCTGAAGCCAGATGATCGGCCCCAGCTCCGCCAGGTGAAGGTCATCGAGGAGATCCACGCCGTCGATCGGACCACACGCCCCTTCCACCACGCCAGACAACGCACCCACCGATCACAACCCCGCACCGCTGCCCGTCATCCGCCCACCGAACCCTGACACGACCCCACCCCGACACCCCCACCCCACGCGACGGTCACCCAAGCCGCATCCCACACCCGGCGTCGAGTCACGGCACGTCCGGTCAACTGATCCACCAACGGTCCCAGCCCGGCACTTCGCCCCCACCCTCGCCAGCACGCACGTCCTCGCGCGTCAGCCAAGCACAGCCGACACCAACGTCCCGCACGCCTGGAGTCGCGCCCCTGTCTCCGCCCCAGCACCTCTGGCCCGAACCGATGGGGTGCTCGATCGTGTCGCTCCGGAACGGCCGCCTGTGTTCCCTCGTTGGGACGGCGGCTACGAGGATGGGTTAGGGGCGTTTGCGCAGGAGGGCCAGGAACATGGCGTCGGTGCCGTGGCGGTGGGGCCAGAACTGGGCGTGCGGCCCGTCGCCGAGCCTGTCCACCTCGGGCAGGTAAGCGCGGGCGTCGAGCTGTTCGACATCGTCTCTGCGGGCCAGGACGTCACCGATCACGACCCGGGTCTCGGCCAGGTGCGGGGAGCAGGTGACGTACGCGACGACACCGCCTGGGCGCACCGCGTCGAGCGCCGTCTGAAGCAGGCTCCGCTGCAGCTTGCCCAGGTCGGCGATGCCGGCGGGGTCGCGGCGCCAGCGCGCCTCGGGCCGCCGCCGCAGCGCGCCGAGCCCGGTGCAGGGGGCGTCGAGCATGACCCGGTCGAACACGCCGGGCCGCCACGCGGGCTCGGTGCCGTCGGCGGTGACGACCGTCGCGTCCCTGGTCGTCTCCCACACCAGCCGCGCCCGGTGATACTGCACGTCAGCAGCCAGCACCCGCGCCCCACCGGGAAACGCCTCCCCCAGCCCCTCACCCGAACCCGAACCAACGCCCACATCCGAACCTGAGCCAACGCCCGAGCCAGAGCCCACGCCCGAAGCCGAGCCAACACCCGTACCGGAGTCCACGCCCGAACCCGCGCCGGCGCCATCCTCCGTGCGCGCGGCATCGCCAACGCGGGACTCGGCGTCCAGGCCGGCCAGGTCGCCGTGGACGGCGATGGCGTCCAGGAGGCCGGCCTTGCCTCCGGGGCCGGCGCACATGTCGAGCCACACCTCGTCGCCGTCCCCGTCGAGCGGCACCCTGGTCAGGGCGAGCGCGACCAGCTGGCTGGCCTCGTCCTGGACGGCGGCGCGGGTCTCGGCCACCGCCTCGATCTGACCGGGGTCGCCTTCGCGCAGGTAGGCGGCGTACGGCGAGTAGCGCCCAGGCAGGGCGCCCGAATCTTCGAGCTCCGCCACCGAGCTGCGCCCCGGCCGCGCCACGAGCGTCACCAGGGGCCTGGCGTTGTCGGCGGCGAGCAGGTCGGCCAGTTCGTCACCGGGACCCAGCACGTCGCGGAAGGCGGAGACGATCCACCGGGGATGGCCGTGGGCGACGGCGAGGTGGCCGACGGGGTCGTCGGACGGGTCGGGCGCGACGATGGGTATCCATTCCTCGATCGTCCTCGACGCGATCTTGCGCAGCACCGCGTTGACGAACTTGGCCGCCCCCTGGCCGATGCGCAGGCGTACGAGGTCGACGGTGGTGCCGACTGCGGCGTGCGGCGGGACGCGCATGCGCAGGAGCTGGTGGGCGCCGAGCCGCAGCGCGTCGCGCACGTCGGGGTCGGGCTCGCGGTCGCTGCACATCTCGATGACCGCGTCGTAGGTGCCGAGCCCGCGCAGCGTCCCGTAGGCGAGCTCGGTCGCCAGCGCGGCGTCGCGCCCCTTGATGCCGCGCTCGCGCAGGAGGCGCGGCAGGAGCAGGTTGGCGTACGCGTCACGCTCGTCGACGGCGCGCACGACGTCGAAGGCGGCGTTGCGCGCCGGGTCACGGGCGGGCCTGCGCTGCCGTCCCGCGCGGTCCCCCCCGCCACCCGAACCGCCGCTCCTGCCGCCACCCGTGTTGCCGCGCCTGTCGCCGCCCGTATTGCCACTCGTGTTGCCGCTCCTGCCACCGCCCGAACCACCGCCCGAGCCACTGCTCCTGCCGCCGCCCGAGCCGCTGCTTCTGCCGCCACCCGTATAGCCGCCTCGGCCGCCGCCGGAGCCGCCGCCACCCGTGTAGCCGCCACCGGACCCGCCCGTGCCGCCGGATCCCTGGCTCCCCCTGGCCCTCATCACGTCGAACTCTCATCCAGGCCCGGACGGGCGGCCATCCGGACGCGTACGGCCCGCTTCCAGCGCAGAACAGCGGGCTCGATCACGTGAAGCTCTCCTTGGCCTCCGGGCGGACCCCGCGGGCCCACTCGCCGGCCTGCATCACCCGCTTGCCCTGCGGTTGCACCTCGCCCAGCAGCAGCGCGTCGGTGGCGGTGCCGACCAGCACGGTCGTCTTGGTGGCGACGATCTCGCCCGGCGCCGGGCGCTCGCCCTCGGCCACCCGCGCCGCCCCCAGCTTGACCCGCTGGCCGCGGAACTCCGTCCACGCCCCCGGGCCGGGCGTGCAGGCCCGGATGAGCCGGTCGATGTGCATGGCGGGCTTGGTCCAGTCGACGCGGGCGTCCGCGACGGAGATCTTGGGCGCGATGGTGACGCCGTCGGCCGGTTGCGGCCTGGCCTCCAGGGTGCCGTCCTCGACGCCGTCGAGGGTGGCGGCGAGCAGCCCGGCCCCGGAGATCGACAGCCGCTCCAGGAGGGTCCCGCTGGTGTCGGACGCGCGGATCTCCTCGGTCACCACGCCGAAGACCGGCCCGGCGTCCAGCTCTTTGACGATCTGGAACGTGCTCGCCCCGGTGATCTCGTCGCCGTGCAGGATCGCGTGTTGCACGGGGGCGGCTCCGCGCCAGGCGGGCAGGATCGAGAAGTGCAGGTTGATCCAGCCGTACCGGGGCACGTCGAGCGCCACCTGCGGCAGCAGCGCGCCGTAGGCCACGACGGGGCAGCAGTCGGGCGCGAGCTCGCGCAGCCGGTCGAGGAAGGCCGGGTCGCCGGCCTTCTGCGGGCGCAGCACCTCGATGCCCGCCTCTTCGGCGAGCTCCGCCACCGGCGACGGATGGACCTTGCGCCCCCGGCCGGACTGGGCGTCGGGACGGGTGACGACGGCCACGACGTCGTGCCGGGGCGAGTCGATCAGGGTGCGCAGTGACGGCAGCGCCGTCTCGGGCGTGCCCGCGAAGACCAGGCGCATGCTCTCAGAGTGCCTTTCCGCCGGTGGCGTGGGGCGACATCCTGATGACGGGGGCGGCCAGGCCGCTCCACTCCGCCTCGCGCACGGCCTTCATGGCCAGCTTGCGCTGCTTGGGGTCCATCCGGTCGATGAACAGGATGCCGTCGAGGTGGTCGGTCTCGTGCTGGAAGCACCGGGCCATCAGGTCGGTGCCCTCCAGCATGACGGGCTCGCCGTGCATGTTGAAGCCCTTGGCCACGGCGCGGACGGCGCGCGGCGTCGGGAACGACAGGCCGGGGAAGGACAGGCAGCCCTCCTCGCCCTCCTCGTCGCACTCGTCGGACAGGTCGAGGTCGGGGTTGATCAGGTGGCCGACCTGGTCGTCGACGTAGTAGGTGAACACGCGCAGCCCGACGCCGATCTGCGGGGCGGCGAGGCCGGCGCCCGGTGCGTCCATCATCGTGTCGGTGAGGTCTTTGACCAGCTTGCGGAGCTCCTTGTCGAAGTCGGCGACGGGGGTCGCCGGGGTGCGCAGCACCGGGTCTCCGAACAGCCGGATGGGCTGGATCGCCAAGGGGTCACTCCGTTTCTCGGTACGCGGGACCAGGTCAGTTTAGTGCAGCCACCGGCCCCGGCCCGCCGTCCTCACAGTGCCGGCGCGGACCCCGCTACCGGCCCTGGCCCGCCGACCCCGAGTGGGTGTGGGCCAGCGAGCGGGCCTTCATCGCGGCCTTGCGCGCGGCCTTCACCACGGCCTGGTCGTCGTGGGCCGTGGCGAGCATGTCGAGGACGGCGATCGTGTCGGGATGGCCGACCGCGGGCATCTCGCGTACGAGCTTGATCAGGTCTTCGCCCGGCTCGGGCGGGTCGAGCCGGCCCGCGGCGGGCGCCGACAGGTGCATGAGCGCCGCCAGCGAGTCGACCGCGATCCAGGTGTGGTCGTCGGAGCTCAGCGTGGGGGCGGGGAGGTCGCGGATGTGCAGCCAGGAGGCGGCGTAGCGGCGCATCAGCGGGTGGTCGAGCGCCTCCCGGACGGGAGCCTCGGCCTCGGGGCCGAGCTCCTCCAGGATGGCGCCGACGGCGCCGCGCTGGCCCGCCGTGCCGGACTTGGCGATCTCGATCAGGTCGCGGGCGGCCGACTCGGGCGCGCGCCGCTCCAGCCACCCGGCCACCGCGCTCTGCGTGGCGCTGCCCTTGACCAGCGCCTCCACCAGCTCGGCCGCCGACAGGTCGGCGAACACCTCCACCTCGGCCGCGGTCGGCGCGTCGTGCCCCTCGCGAAGCAGGTCGCGGCGGACGGCCCAGACGCCGAGCGGGGTGAGCGCGGTGCGACCGGCGGGGGTCTGCTCGACCAGGCCGCAGTAGGTCAGCAGCGACAGCGCCTCCAGCAGCTCCGCGGGCAGCGCGGCGGCGATCCTGCGCATCTCGACCGGGCCGGGCGCGCAGGCGACCTCGTGGGACTGCAGGATGCCCCGCGCGAGGTTGGCGGTGGCCACGCCGGAGCGTACGGAGTAGATCGTGGCCAGCATCTCGGCCAGGTGGCCGTCGACCACGGCCGAGCCGGTCAGGCCGTCGTCGGCGCGGTCGAGCACGTCCATCACCACGCCGTCCCAGAACTCCAGCGTGGCCTCCACCGTGAGCTGCATCGACAGCGGCCCGCGCGAGGCACGGCCGCCGAGGATCTGCAGCAGCCCGGTGTTGACGGCGACGATCCAGATGAGGCGCAGCCGCCCGGCCGGCAGGCCGAGGTCATCGGCCGCGGCGGCCGCGTCGGCCTCGCTCAGGTGCCCCTCGGGGCTAACCTGGCGGTTGCCCGTCCAGGAGGTGAGCCTGATCGCGTCGGCGACGAGCGGCACCGAGGGCACCGCTTTGGCCAGCTCCGCGTCGGGTGCGAGGAGGACCGGCGGGAACGTCAGCGCCTCGTGCTCCACGGGAGTCTCCTCAGGGGGCCGTGGCGGCACGGCGGCCTGCTCATCGATCAGCTTGCGCAGCTCGGCGAGGTCGAAGACATTGTTTGCCACCCACGAAACTTACTGCACACCGGTCACATGAGCGTACTCAACGGATGGCGCGGGAGCGGGCTTTGAACGCCGCCTTACGCGCCGCCTTGGCCACCGTTCCGTCGGGGATCGAGCGTCCGAGCAGTTCGAGGACGTCGACGACGTCTGGGTGGTCGACCCGCCACATCTCCTCGATGAGATGGGCGGGAGGACCGGAGGCCGCCATGTTCTCGGCGAAGATCTCGGGCTCCTCCTCGGCCGCGGGCATCGCCAGGGCCAGCATGTCGACGCTGACCCAGAGCAGCTCCTCCTGGGTGAGCTGCGGCGCGGGCAGGCCGCGCGCGGCCAGCCAGTGGATGGCGTGCGGCCGCAGCTCCTGGTCCTCCAGGTAGTCGCGGATCCGGGCCTCGGCCTCGGCGCCGAGCCGGTCGACGATGGTGATGGCGATGCCGCGGGCCACGGCGGGCGCGCCGGAGGCGGCGGCGAGCAGCTCGGCGGCGGCCTCTCCTGGCACCCGGCCGGACAGCCAGCGGTCGATGTCGGCCTCGGCCAGCTCGGTCGGCACGCCTTCGAGCAGCCCTTCGATGAGCCCGTGCGCGTCGGCGTCGGCCAGGTCGGGGGCCTGGGGAGCCTCGACGCCGAGCGAGAGGTAGTGCTCGCGCAGCGCCCAGACGCCGAGCGGCGTGAGCTCCGCGGTGTCGCCGGAGACCTGGAGCATGCCGCTCCACTCCAGCCGGCCGAGCACGGTGTCAAGGTCGGCGCCGTCGGCGATCTCGTCGAGGTAGTCGCCGACCACGGTGACGGGCACCCGCACCTGGAGGCGGTAGAGCATGTCGAACAGGTCGTAGAGGCTCTCGTCGAGCTCCGCCGAGCCGGTGACGGCGCCGCCGGTGTCCTGTTCGAGCAGGCGGGCGACGCGGGCCGCCCAGGCGTCGAGCAGGTCGTCGCCGCCGGGCAGCGGCTCCTCGGCCAGCATCGGCACGTCCGCCAGCGCGGCGCGCAGCTCGTCGGGCTCGGCCAGCCGTACGGCGGGCAGCGGGGTGCAGCCGGGACAGTCGCAGGGCGCCTCGCCCAGGTCGGGCAGCTCACCCGAGGGAATGGCGACCGACTGCTCGAGCGACTCGGGGCCGATGGAGCTGAACAGGCTCTTGGCCATGCCGAAGTTCGCCTCGTCGGCGAGGGCGCCTGGCATGCGGGTCGCGATGTCGTCGAGCCGCTCGCGCATGAGCGTCACGGTGGCCGCGCTCACGTGGCCCGCCTCGCTCAGGTAGGCGACGAGCGTGCGGGCGGCGGCGACGGTCTCGGGCGCGCTCTCCGGCGGGGCGATGACCTTGCGCGGGTAGATGGACAGCAGCAACTCGTCGAAGGTCTCGGGAGTGAAGTCGCCCAGTTCGTTGACGTTGAGGTAGTCGCTGGCGTAGTCGCAGAGCAGGCGGACCTCGTCCGCGTCCACTTCGACTTCCCGCGCCCGCCCCCAAGCACGCAGGTCGTCGATGGCCTGGTTCACCCATTCGATCGACACAGGGGCACGCTAACGGCTACCCAACGGTATGAGCGAATCGGGGAAACGGTCTAAATCAGGTCGAGCGGGTCGACACTCACCCTCACGACATCAGGCGTCTTACGCGCCGCACGCACCCCAATGGCCCCTTTGAGCGCGGCGGACAGGGCGGCTCCGCCCCCTCTGCGTACCCGGATCATGGCGCGTTCCTGGCCGGCCTCGTCCACCGGCACGGGGCCGAGCACCTGGGCGTCGGGCGGCAGGCGTACCTCGTCGAGCATCTGCCTGACCGCGCTGGCCACGCCGGTGAGCGTGGCCATCCGCACCGCCGGCGGGAAGCCCAGCTCGGCGCGGTCGCCGAGCTCGCGCTCGGCGTGGGTGACCGGATCCCACCGCAGCAGCGCCTGTACGGCGGGCAGCGCGGCGTCGCCGAGCACCACCAGCTCGGCGGCGGGGCGCAGGAGGGCCGCGGCGTTCATCCACCTTCGTACGGTCTCCTCCCCCGCCCGCAGGTCGGCCCGCCCGAGCAGCGCCCACCCGTCGAGCAGCACGGCCGCCGCGTAACCGCCGTCCGCCACCGGCTCGGCGCCGGGGGTGGAGACGACCAGCGCGCGGGTGCCCGGCACGGTGGCCAGCACGCCGTCACGGCCGGACGTGCGCACCGGCACAGACGGGAAGGCCCGGCCGAGCTCCTCCGCCGTGCGCCTGGCCCCCGTGACCACCGCACGCAGCCGCGGGCTGCCGCAGGAGGCGCAGCGCCAGTCCGCGTCCACCCGGCCGCACCAGCGGCAGTACGGCGCCGCGTGGCCGCCCCTGAGCGCGAGCGGGCCGTGGCACAGCGGCCCCGCCTCGGCCAGCGGCACCTCCGCCTGGGGCGCGGCCGTCCTGGTGGGCGGCAGGGCGCAGCGGGCCGGGGTACGGCAGTGCTGGCAGGCCAGGGAGGGCAGATAGCCGCGCCTGGGCACCTGGACGAGCACGGGGCCGCGCTCCAGCCCGTGACGCAGGGCCCGCCAGGCGATGCTCGGCAGCCGGGCCTGCCTGGCCGCCTGGTCCTTGGCCAGCTCGGCGTCCTCGCCGGTCGGGTGCACGCGCGGGGCCAGGCTCCTGATCGTCGTACGGGCGGCCACGATCGGCCTGGCCCAGCCGCCGGCCACGAGCTGGGTGGCCTCGGCGGTACGGGCGTAGCCGCCGATCAGCATCCCCGCACCCGTCCTGTGGGCACGCAGCCCGAGCACCTCGCGGGCGTGCGGGTAGGGGGCCAGGCGCTCGGCGTGCAGGTCGTCTCCGTCGTCCCAGATGGCGACCAGGCCGAGCCCGGCGACGGGGGCGAACATGGCGGCCCTGGTGCCGACGACGGCGCGCACCTGGCCTCTCAGGACCTTCAGCCACCGCCGGTACCGCTCCGCCGGACCCAGGTCGGCCGTCAGCGCCACGTGCCTGCCCGGGCCGAGCAGGCGGGCGAACTCGGCGTCGGCCAGCGCCACGTCCTTGCCGTCTGGGACTACGACGACCGCTCCCCTGCCGCCGTCGAGCGTGGCCCGCACGGCCTCGGCCACGGGACCCGCCCAGCCCTTCGCGCCGGGCAGCGCCGACCAGACGGCTCGGGGCGCGCGGCCGTCACGCAGCGCGTCGAGGAACGAGGCCCCGGCCGGGTACGCGTCCCAGGCACTCGGCCCGGCCCCCACCGGCGCGTTCGGGATGGCCGCCGGCTCGGGGATCGACGATTCCGGCGTCGTCGCGGGCTCCGGCCGGCCGGGCGATCCCGGCTCCTCGGAGGCCGCCTTGGGGGGCTGGACCGCCTTGGGAGCCTCTCGGGGGACCTCCATCGCGGGCCGAGCCTCCTTGAGGGCCTCTCTGGCGCCCTCCTTGGCGGGCCGAGTCTCCTCGGGCGCCTTTCCTGCGGCCTCCTCGGCGGCTTTTCCGGCGGCCTCCTCGGTGGGCCGAGCCTCCTTGGGAGCCTCTCCGGCTGCCTCCTCGGCGGGCTGCGTCTCCTTGGGGAGTTCCTTGGGGGCCTCCGCCTCGGCCTTGGCGTGGCGGGGTGGGATGGCCAGGCGGAGGACGTCGGTCAGGGTGCCCGCGTACCGGTCGGCGACCGCCCTGGCCAGCCCTGCGATCTCGGGGGTGAGCACCCGCTCGGGCGACACCACCCGTTCCAGCGGGGTGAGCTTGCCCTCGTGATCGCTCGCCGCCACTCGTTCCAGCAGGAACCCGTCCACGAGCTTGCCCGCGAACCGCACCCGCACGCGCACGCCCGGCTGGGCCGTCTCATGCAGTGAGGCGGGGATCAGGTAGTCGAAGAGCCGGTCGAGGTGCGGCAGCGGGCTGTCCACGGCGACCCGCGCCACGGGGTTGTCCGGAGCCGGGACGGGCGCCCCCTTGGTGTCCTTCGCCGACGTCACGGGCCGCACGGCTTCGAGCGGCAGGAGGGCGTCGTCGGAGGAGTGGGTCACGCATAACGTCTACCAGACCTCCACGCCCCGAATCGCCCACGCCCCATCGGCCACCCGACCGCCCAGCGGCAAGCCAACCCGGCACCACGGGCACGCACCTCGGACGCGCCGACCCAGCACGATGACGACACCCCGGCACCGACCGGCATCGGCCCCGGCGCGGCGTGGCAGGACACATCGACTCCACAGCACGACACCCACACGGGCACGTCCACCACCCACGCGCTGACCCCGCCCCGCGCGACGACCCCGGGCCGCACAACCGCGCCAACCCACCGGAACACACAAGGCCGAGCGGGCATGACGCCCGTCGAGTGCGTCAGTCCCTACGGACGTCACCACGCCGGTCCGCAGGCGGGCCAGGTTATGGGGACATGCGCCGACGACCGGTGCCACCCCTGAGGGCGGCGCCGGTCGTCGGCGAGAAGCCTGGAGCGCCCGCAGCGCAAGTCAGGCCGGGCTGCGGCGGTCAGCCCGCAGCGCAAGTCAGGCCGGGCTGCGGCGGTCAGCCCGCAGCGCAAGTCAGCCCGCAGCGCAAAGTCACGCCGCGGTGGGTGTCAGAGGCCGGCGGCGGTGCGCAGGGCCTCGGCGCGGTCGGTGGACTCCCAGGAGAAGCCCTCGCGGCCGAAGTGGCCGTAGGCGGCGGTCTCCGAGTAGATCGGCCGCAGCAGGTCGAGGTCGCGGATGATCGCGGCCGGACGCAGGTCGAACACCTGCAGCACCGCGGCCTGGATCTTCTCCACTTCGATCTTCTCGGTGCCGAAGCACTCGACGAACAGACCCACCGGCTGCGCCTTGCCGATCGCGTACGCCACCTGCACCTCGCACCGGTCGGCGAGCCCGGCCGCGACGACGTTCTTGGCGACCCAGCGCATGGCGTAGGCGGCCGAGCGGTCGACCTTGGACGGGTCCTTGCCGGAGAAGGCGCCGCCACCGTGGCGGGCCATGCCGCCGTAGGTGTCGATGATGATCTTGCGGCCGGTGAGGCCGGCGTCGCCCATCGGCCCGCCGATCTCGAAGCGCCCGGTCGGGTTGACCAGCAGCCGGTAGCCCTCGGTGTCGATCTCGACGTCCACGAGCACGGGGTCGACCACGTGCTCCTTGATGTCGGGCGTCAGCATCTCCTTGAGGTCGATCTCGGCGGCGTGCTGCGTGGAGACGACCACGGTGTCGAGGCGGACCGGCGTGTCGCCGTCGTACTCGATGGTGACCTGGGTCTTGCCGTCGGGGCGCAGGTAGGGGACCGTGCCGGACTTGCGCACCGCGGACAGGCGCTGGGCCAGCCGGTGGGCGAGCGTGATCGGCAGCGGCATCAGCTCGGGGGTCTCGCGGCAGGCGTAGCCGAACATGAGGCCCTGGTCGCCGGCGCCCTGGCGGTCGAGCTCGTCGTCGTCGCCGCCCACGCGGTGCTCGTAGGCGTCGTCGACGCCCTGGGCGATGTCGGGCGACTGCGCGCCGATGGACACCGACACACCGCAGGAGGCGCCGTCGAAGCCCTTGTGCGAGGCGTCGTAGCCGATCTCGAGGATCTTCTCCCTGATGACGCCGGGGATGTCGACGTAGGTCTCGGTCGTGACCTCGCCTGCGACGTGGACCTGGCCGGTAGTGATCAGAGTCTCGACGGCGACACGGCTCTTGGGGTCGTCCTTCAGCATGGTGTCGAGAATCGCGTCACTGATCTGGTCAGCGATCTTGTCCGGGTGGCCCTCGGTGACCGACTCGGAGGTGAACAGGCGACGTGACAACTCAGTGGCTCCTCATGCAGCGGCTGCTGACGTATGTAAGGCCCGGGGCGCATGAGCATGCCTGGGCCTCGCCGAAGTCTAGCCCTACCCGGCGCCAGGTCGCGAAACCGTCCACCATCTGACCGCCGTCACAGTTCGGGCAGCGGATCGGGCGGGAGGGTCTCCGGCGCGAACATCTCCGCGTCGGCGGCCGACACCACGGCGGCGTACTCCTCGTCGAACTCGAACACCATCGACCCCAGCTCGATCACGTGGCCGGGCAGGATGGGCCCGAGCCTGGTGTCGCGCGGGAACTCCGCGAACACCGACACGGGCCGATCGGAGCGCAGTGTCCTGGTGGCCAGGACGGATATGGCGGAACTGGTGACCACGATGAGGAAATTCCCCGTTCCCTCCGCGCCTGAGCAGAAGGCAGGGAAGACGTAGTGAATCTCCCCTTGGTCTCCGAGCAGCGTCCTACAACGATCCCTGACAGCGGAACCAACCGGCATTCCATCCCCCTTCGACCTAAGTATCCGCAGGCGTCCGGGGGTGTTGCAACAGGTGATCGAGTAATTGGCTATGAACGCTTTGTACGACAGATGGGCGTCGTGTCCAGTATGCGGGGTTTGGGGGTGTTTCAGGGGAGACGAGCGGCCACGAGGTCCCAGACCACGTCGGCCAGGTCCTCCTTGGGCCCGAACGGCACCTCGACCGCCTCGCCGCCCGCCACCAGCACGGTGGCCGCGTTGCCGGCGGTGCCGAAGGCCAGCCCATCCCCCACCTGGTTGACGACCAGGAGGTCACATCCCTTGCGGGCGAGCTTGGCCTGCCCGTTGGCGAGCACGTCGTGCGTCTCGGCCGCGAACCCGACGATGACCCGCGGCAGCACCGCGCCCGGGCGCTCGGACCCGTTCCCGGCCGCCGTCGCCACGTCCTGACGCTCGCGCGTGTCGCCTCCGACCGGCACCGCGCCCGCGCGTTCCCGCGGCTCCGCACCCACCGCGAGGCCCCCGTCCGCGAGCCCCCCGTCCGCCAGGCCGCCGTCCGCCAGGCCGCCGTCCGCCAGCGCGGCGCGGCGGCGCTCGCCGAGCTCGGCGAGGATGTCGGGGTTCTTGACCAGCCGGATCGCCTCGGGCTCGCCTTCGGTCTTCTTGATCTTGGCGTCGTGGCGCGTCTCGGGACGGAAGTCGGCGACCGCGGCGGCCATGACCACCACGTCGGCATCGGCGGAGGCGGCCAGCACGGCCTCGCGCAGCTGCGCCGTGGACTCGACCCGCACCATCGCGGCCCCCGCGGGGTCGGGGAGCGTGACGTTGGCCGCGACCAGCGTCACCTCGGCACCCCTGGCGGCGGCGGTCCTGGCGAGGGCGTAACCCTGCAGCCCGGTGGAGCGGTTGCCGATGAAGCGGACGGGGTCGATGGCCTCGCGGGTGCCGCCCGCGGAGACGACGACCTTGCGCCCGGCCAGGTCACGGGGCCGGCCGCGGAGCACGCGCAGGCACACCTGGAAGATCTCGGCCGGGTCGGGCAGCCGCCCTGGCCCGGTATCGGCGCCGGTGAGCCGGCCGACCGCCGGGTCGATCACGACGGCCCCGCGCGAGCGGAGCGTCGCGACGTTGGCGCGGGTAGCGGCGTGCTGCCACATCTCGGTGTGCATCGCGGGCGCGAAGACGACTGGGCACGTGGCCGTGAGCAGCGTGTTGGTCAGCAGGTCGCCGGCCAGCCCGTGGGCGGCCCTGGCCAGCACGTCGGCCGTCGCCGGCGCCACCACGACGAGGTCGGCCCCCTTGCCGATCCGCACGTGGGGCACCTCGTGGACGTCGTCCCACACCTCCGCCGACACGGGGTTGCCCGACAGGGCGGCCCAGGTGGGCGCGCCCACGAACTTCAGGGCTTCGCGGGTCGGGACGACCCGCACCTCGTGGCCGGACTCGGTGAACAGGCGCAGCAGCTCACACGCCTTGTACGCGGCGATGCCGCCGCTGACGCCCAGGACGACCTTCATCGAAGGGGTCAGACCGCGCCTTCGATGGGCTCGGCGTTGAGCAGGCCCTCGGAGACCTCGCGCAGCGCGATGGACAGCGGCTTCTCCTGAGCGTGTGTCTCGACCAGCGGCCCGACGTATTCGAGCAGGCCCTCGCCGAGCTGGGAGTAGTAGGCGTTGATCTGGCGGGCGCGCTTGGCACCCATGATCACCAGGGAGTATTTGCTGTCGACGATGTCGAGCAGCGCGTCGATCGGCGGGTTGGTGATGCCCTCCGCGGCCGGGGTGGTGCCTGCCACGATGTCAGACCTCTCGGTTGGTGGTTGTCGTGACCCCCTGAGGGTCAGTCATCAAGGCTATCAGGCGATGACACACGTCTTGGACGCTCGTGTTGACCAAGGTGAGGTCGAACTCGTTCTCGGCGGCCATCTCGACCCGCCCGGCCTCCAGCCGGCGCGCGATGACGTCTTCGGGCTCGGTGCCGCGTCCGCGCAGCCGCTTCTCCAGCTCTTCCCAGCTGGGCGGGGCCAGGAAGACCAGCAGCGCCTCAGGCATGCTGGCCCGCACCTGGCGGGCGCCTTCGAGGTCGATCTCCAGCAGGGTCGGTACGCCGTCGGCGAGTTTCTTCAGCACCGGCTCGCGCGGCGTGCCGTAGCGGTTGCCGGCGAACTCCGCCCACTCCAGCAGTTCGCCGCTCTCGACCAGCCGGTCGAACTCCTCGCCGTCGACGAAGAAGTAGTGGACCCCGTTGACCTCGCCGGGCCGGGGCCTCCTGGTGGTCACCGAGACCGACAGCCACACCTCGGGGTGTGCCCGCCGGAGCTCGGCGACTACCGTGGACTTACCGACGCCCGACGGTCCGGACAGGACCGTCAGGCGCTTGTCTCTCAGGGGTGGGAAGCCGACCTCCGTTCCGGGTCCGACCGCCTCGTGGGCACTGACATCGCCGGACCAGGACCTGTCGGTCACTTCCTACCCCCCGTTGAACCCGCGCTTTCCTGTGGAACAGAGATTAGCTCTCGTTGCCACCGAACTCGCGCTCGAGGGAGGCCCTCTGGTTCGCACCGAGACCCCGCACGCGGCGGGACTCGGCGATGGCAAGCCGCTCCATGAGCTGCTTGGCGCGGACCTTGCCCACGCCGGGGAGCGATTCCAACAAAGCCGACACCTTCATCTTGCCGATGACGTCGTCGGTCTGCCCATCCTTGAGCACCTCAGCCAGAGAAACCGCGCCATGCTTGAGCCGGTTCTTGACCTCGGCACGCTCTTTACGGGCCTTGGCAGCCTTCTCCAGGGCTGCGGCGCGCTGCTCAGGGGTCAGGGGAGGAAGAGCCACGCCGGGTCACCTCGAATTTCTGTCGATGTACTCGGACGGGAAGGGAAACTAGCTGGTCATCGCCCCCTAAGCAACGTCAAGAGCGGTTTCTCTCCCCACAAAATCCACTTCATCACTCTCCGTAAGCGTAAAATCACCTTCTGCTGATCAAATCGCCCTCACATCCGCCTTCACGCGTCGGCTCGCGCCGATGTCGCGAAACGCAACGATGATCGCCTTTCCGACACCGGCCGATGTCCGAAACCCGGCCCGCACCAGGGCCGAAACCAGATCGTCCAAGGGTGCGCGGCGGCCTGCACGGATGCATTATGATCTTGTGAGCGGCGCGTCGCGGGCGTGTCGCACGCGGCGCCGCGTCACGGTGCCCGCGCGCGACCGTACGCCACCACACCGTGTCGCGGCGTTCACCGTGCGTCCGGCCACCCGCCTCGGCGCACTGGGACGTTCACCGCACGGCCGGCCGCTCGCCACGCCCCCCTCGTGGCGACGCGCACCGGAGTCGGCGGATCGCCAGGAGGCGCCGCGTCAGACAGGCGGCGTCAGACAGGCGGCGTGTCAGGAGGCGCGGCGCAGGGAGGCGGCGATGGCGGCGGCGGCCGCGCCCGGGTCCGGCGAGCCCGTGATCGGCCGTCCGATGACGAGCAGGTCCGCCCCGTCGGCCAGGGCCTGCTCCGGCGTGGCCACGCGCATCTGGTCCTGCGTGGCGGCCCCGACGGGGCGCACGCCGGGCGTGATGAGCGTGATCCCGTTCCCGACCTCCGCCCGTACGGCGGAGACCTCGTTGGGCGAGCACACCAGGGCCGTCGCGCCCGCCTCGACCGACAGCGCTGCCAATCGGCGTACGGCGTCCTCGGCGGGGCCGGTCAGCCCGATGCGCTCCAGGTCGCCCTCCGTCAGCGAGGTCAGGATGGTCACGGCGGCGATCTGGGTGTGCGGGGCGGACTCGACGGCGGCCCTGATCATGGCGGGCCCGCCGGCGGCGTGCACCGTAAGGATCGAAGGCCGCAGCCGGGCCACGGCACGCGCGGCGCCGGCCACGGTGTTGGGGATGTCGTGCAGCTTGAGGTCGAGGAACACGCGCACGCCGCTGGCCCCCCGCACGGAGGCGATCACGTCGGGGCCGTAGCGCAGGTAGAGCTCCAGGCCCACCTTGACCGTGCTGACGTGGGGGGTGACCAGGGAGGCCCAGCGGGCGGCGGTCTCCAGGTCGGGGGCGTCGAGAGCGACGGCGATGGGTGCGGTGGTCAAGACGTGCTCTCCTGGCGTTCGGTGATCAATGCGTGCTCCCTGATGAGAGGCCCCGGCGTGCGGGGGTCAAGGCGTGCTCTCCTCGGTGTCGACCAGCAGGTGCCGGGGCGCGCTGCCCGGCGGGCGGTGCGCCAGGCCGACGGCGTCGGCCAGCCGCTGGAAGCCGCGGGCCCGCAGCAGGTCCTCAAGCTCACGCTCGATGCGCAGGCAGGCGTAGGGGTCGTGGAACAGCGCGGTGCCGACTCCGACCGCGCAGGCGCCGGCCAGGACCAGCTGGAAGGCGTCCCTGCCGCTCATCACGCCGCCGATGCCGATCAGCGGCACCCCGGGCAGGGCGGCGTGCACCTGCCACACGCACCGTACGGCCAGCGGCAGGATGGCCGGCCCCGACAGCCCGCCGGTGACGGCGGCGAGCGAGGGCCGCAGCGCCTCGGTGTCGATGGCCATGCCGAGCGGGTTGTTGATCATGGACAGGGCGTCGGCCCCGGCGTCCACGCAGGCGCGGGCGACGGAGACGATGTCGGCCACGTCGGGCGCGAGCTTGGCGACGACGGGCACGTCGTAGCGCATGATGGAGCGTACGGAGGCGATGACCTCGGCGGCGGCGCTGCCCTCGCGGGCGAAGACACGCCCGCGGTCCTCCATGTTGGGGCAGGAGAGGTTGACCTCCAGCGCGGTCACCCCGGGCGCGTCGGCGAGCCTGCGGGCCAGCTCGGAGTATTCGGCGACGGTGCCGCCGCCGATGGAGACGATGGTCTTGATGCCGCGCTGGGCCAGCCAGGGCAGCTCGCGTTCGAGGAACGCGTCGATGCCAGGGCCCTGCAGCCCGACGGCGTTGAGCATGCCGGAGGGCGTCTCGGCCATGCGCGGCGTGGGCCGGCCCGCGCGCGGCGCCATGGTGATCGAGCGGGTGGTCAGGGCGCCGAGCCGGTGCAGGTCGAAGAACTGGGCCAGCTCGCGCCCCGAGGAGGCGCAGCCGGCGGCCGTGGTGATGGGGTTCGCCAGCTCCACGTGCGCCAGAAAAGTCCGCATATCAACTGACATGTCGTGCACCGCCTCCGGGGGCGCCGAGCGCGTCGAACGGGATCGTTCCCACGTCCTCGAAGCGCACCCGCTCCCCCCGGAACACCGGCCCCTCCGCGCACGCCCTGACCATCCTGGTCGCCCCGTCGTCCCCGATGACGGGCAGCACGCACGTCATGCACACCCCGATGCCGCAGGCCATCGACTCCTCGACGGCCACCTGCACCGGGATGTCGAACTCCATCGCCACCGCCGTCACCGCCCGCAGCGTCGCCATGGGCGCGCAGGCGTAGACGGCGTCGGCCCGGGTGTCGGCGATCACCGCGGGCAGCGCGTCGGTGACCGTGCCGCGCAGCCCCAGCGAGCCGTCCTCGGTGGTCAGCGTGGTCGTCTCGGCCATCCTCCTGGCCCGCATCGCGCCGAACACCCGCTCGGCCCCGCTCCCGCCGAGCACGAAGTCGACCCGGCAGCCCCGCTCCAGCAGCGCGTCGGCCAGCGGGAAGAGCACGGCGGAGCCGTACTCGGAGCCGACCAGCACGCAGTGGACGGGGTCGCGCGGCAGCGGGAAGGGACGCCCGAGCGGCCCGACCAGGTCGAGCGTGTCACGGGCGCGCCGGTCGGCCAGCCAGGCCGTGCCGGGGCCGCGGGTGGTGAAGACGAGTTCGACCGTGCCGCCGTAGTCGGCCTTCACGTCGTGGATGGACAGCGCGCGGCGCGTCACCATCGACGTGTGGGCCCCTCCGACGGCCACGGAGACGAAGTGACCGGGACGGTAACGCTCGGCGATGCCGGGCGCCACCACCGTCAGCGCATGGTAGGCGTCGACCCGGCGCGTCGTCAGCACCGTGCCCGTCACCTGCACCGGTGTGCCGGCCAGTCGTCTTCACCTCCCGTGCGGGGTCAGCCCCGAAGTGCCTGAGCGTGCTCTTGCAGGGACCGTACGCCGATGTCGCCGCGCACGATCGCCTGGATGCCGGCCGCCGCGGCGGCGAGCCCCGAGACCGTGGTGATGCACGGGATGCCCCGCAGCACCGCGGCCGTGCGGATGTCGTAGCCGTCGAGGCGCGGCCCCGACTGCCCGGGACTGCCGAAGGGCGTGTTGACGATCAGGTCGACCTCGCCGTCCAGAATGGCCTGCACGCTCGTCGGCTCACCTCCTGGACCCGTCCCCTCGCTGTGCTTTCGCACGATCTTGGCATGGACGCCGTTGCGGCGCAGCACCTCGGCGGTGCCCTCGGTGGCGAGGATCTCGAACCCGAGATCCGCCAGTGCCTTCACAGGGAAGATCATCGCACGCTTGTCCCTGTTGGCCACGGATACGAACGCGCGTCCCTTGATCGGAAGCCGGCCGTAGGCGGCCGCCTGGGACTTGGCGAACGCGATCCCGAAGAACTCGTCGATGCCCATGACCTCGCCGGTCGAGCGCATCTCGGGCCCGAGCACGGTGTCGACGCCGCGGAACCGGTTGAACGGCAGCACGGCCTCCTTGACCGCGATGGAGGCGTCGAGCGGCAGCGTGCCCCCGTCGCCGTCGGCGGGCAGCATGCCCTCCTCGCGCAGGGAGGCGATCGACGCGCCGAGCATCACCCGGGCCGCCGCCTTGGCCAGCGGCACTGCCGTGGCCTTGGACACGAACGGCACCGTACGGCTGGCGCGCGGGTTGGCCTCCAGGACGTACAGGACGCCCGCCGACATGGCGTACTGGACGTTGAGCAGCCCGCGCACGCCCACCCCGGCGGCGATGGCCTCGGTGGCGGCGCGGATGGCCTTGATGTCGGCGCTGCCGAGCGTGATGGGCGGCAGGGCACAGGCGGAGTCGCCGGAGTGGATGCCGGCCTCCTCGATGTGCTCCATGACGCCGCCCAGGTAGAGCTCGGTGCCGTCGTAGAGGGCGTCCACGTCGATCTCGATGGCCTCGTCGAGGAACTTGTCGACCAGCACCGGGTGGCCGCCCTCCTGGGCCGCCATGTAGGTGGTGAGCGTCTCCTCGTCGTACACGATGGCCATGCCGGCCCCGCCGAGCACGTAGGAGGGGCGGACGAGCACGGGGTAGCCGATCTCGGCGGCGATCTCGCGGGCCTCGCCGACGGTCACGGCGGTGCCGTGCTTGGGGGCGGGCAGGCCCGCCTCGGCCAGCACCCGCCCGAACGCGCCGCGCTCCTCGGCCAGGTGGATCGACTCGGGCGAGGTGCCGACGACGGGCACGCCCGCGTCCTTCAGCGCCTGCGCCAGGCCCAGCGGCGTCTGCCCGCCGAGCTGCACGATCACGCCGGCGACCGGGCCTGTCTGCTGCTCGGCGTGCACGACCTCCAGGACGTCCTCCAGCGTGAGCGGCTCGAAGTAGAGCCGGTCGGAGGTGTCGTAGTCGGTCGAGACGGTCTCGGGGTTGCAGTTGACCATGACGGTCTCGAACCCGGCCCGCGACAGCTCGAACGAGGCGTGCACGCAGGCGTAGTCGAACTCGATGCCCTGCCCGATGCGGTTGGGCCCTGAGCCGAGGATGATGACCTTCTGCCGGTCGCCGCCGGGGACCTCGTTCTCCTCGTCGTAGGTGGAGTAGAGATAGGGCGTCTTGGCGGCGAACTCGGCCGCGCACGTGTCGACGGTGTTGTAGACGGGACGCAGCCCGAGCGCGTGCCGCAGGTCGCGCACCCTGGCCTCGTCGATGCCGCGCAGCTCGCCGATCTGCACGTCGCTGAACCCGAGGTGCTTGGCCCGCTCCAGCACCTCGGCGGTCAGCTCGTCGGCCGCGGCCACGGCCCCGGCCTCCTCGTCGAGCAGGAAGAGCTGGTCGATGAACCACGGGTCGACGCTGGTGGCCGCGAACAGCTCATCGGGCGTGGCGCCGGCCCTGATGGCCTGCTGCATCGTGCGCAGCCGCCCGTCGTGCGGGGTCCTGCACGCCTCCAGCAGCTCGTCCTTGGGCGCCACGTCGCCGGTCCAGGAGAAGGAGGAGTCCTTCTTCTCCATCGAGCGCAGCGCCTTCTGCAGCGCCTCGGGGAAGGAGCGGCCGATGGCCATGGCCTCGCCGACGGACTTCATGTGCGTGGTGAGCGTCTGGTCGGCGCCCCTGAACTTCTCGAACGCGAAGCGGGGCACCTTCACCACGATGTAGTCGAGCGTCGGCTCGAAGGAGGCCGGCGTCTCCTTGGTGATGTCGTTGGGGATCTCGTCGAGGGTGTAGCCGATGGCCAGCTTGGCCGCGATCTTCGCGATCGGGAAGCCGGTGGCCTTGGAGGCCAGCGCGGAGGAGCGGGACACGCGCGGGTTCATCTCGATGACGATCATGCGGCCGGTGCGCGGGTCCACCGCGAACTGGATGTTGCAGCCGCCGGTGTCGACGCCGACCTCGCGGATGACGGCGATGGCGACGTCGCGCATGTTCTGGTATTCGCGGTCGGTCAGGGTCAGCGCGGGCGCGACGGTGACGCTGTCGCCGGTGTGGACGCCCATCGGGTCGATGTTCTCGATGGAGCAGACGATGACGACGTTGTCGGCCTTGTCGCGCATGACCTCCAGCTCATATTCCTTCCAGCCGAGGATCGACTCCTCCAGGAGCACCTCGGTGGTCGGGGAGGCGTCGAGCCCGGCGCCCGCGATGCGCCGCAGGCCCTCCTCGTCGTAGGCGAACCCGGAGCCGGCCCCGCCCATGGTGAACGAGGGCCGCACGACCACGGGGTAGCCCAGCCCGGCCGCGGCGGCCAGGCACTCGTCCATGGTGTGGCAGATGACGGACTTGGCCGACTCGGCGTTGAGCCCGTGCTCGCGGGCGACCTTGGCGACGATCTCCTTGAACAGCTCGCGGTTCTCGCCCGCCTGGATGGCGTCGAAGTCGGCGCCGATGAGCTCGACCTCGTACTTGTCCAGCACGCCCGACTCGTGCAGGGCCACGGCGGTGTTGAGCGCGGTCTGGCCGCCCAGCGTGGGCAGCAGCGCGTCGGGGCGCTCCTTGGCGATGATCTTCTCGACGAACTCGGGGGTGATCGGCTCGACGTACGTGGCGTCGGCGAACTCGGGGTCCGTCATGATCGTCGCCGGGTTGCTGTTGACCAGGACGACGCGGAAGCCCTCGTCGCGCAGCACGCGGCACGCCTGGGTGCCGGAGTAGTCGAACTCGCACGCCTGCCCGATCACGATCGGCCCCGAGCCGATGACCAGGACGGACCTGATGTCCTCACGCTTGGGCACGGCTCAAGACCTCACAGAACTGGTCGGAATCGGATGCGCCGCGGCCTCGCCCCGGGCGGAGGCCATCACCGCGCAGAACTCGTCGAAGAGGTAGGCGGCGTCGTGGGGGCCGGCGGCGGCCTCGGGGTGGTATTGGACGCTGAAAGCCCGCCCGCTGAGCAGGCGCAGCCCCTCCACGCAGCGGTCGTTGAGGTTGACGTGGCTGACCTCGGCCGGCCCGTACGGGGTCTCGAACGGCCCGTCGAGCGGCGCCTGCACCGCGAACCCGTGGTTGTGCGCCGAGATCTCCACCTTGCCGGTCCGCACGTCCTGGACGGGCTGGTTGACGCCCCGGTGGCCGTAGCGAAGCTTGTACGTCGAAAGCCCGAGCGCCCGCCCGAACAGCTGGTTGCCGAAGCAGATGCCGAAGAACGGCACCCCGGCCTCCAGCACCTTCCGCAGGGCGGTGACGTCGGCCGTGGCCGGGTCGCCCGGCCCGTTGGACAGGAACACGCCGTCGGGCGAGACGGCCATGATCTGCTCGAACGTGGCGCCGGCGGGCAGCACGTGCACCTCGCAGCCGCGCTCGGCCATCCGGTGCGGCGTCATGCCCTTGATGCCCAGATCGACGGCGGCGACGGTGAAGCGCCTCTCGCCGACGGCGGGGACCACGTAGGTCTCCTCGGTGGCGACCTCGCCGGCCAGGTCGGCGCCCTCCATGCGGGGCGACTCGCGGACCAGCTCGACCAGCTCCTCGACCGGCGCCGAGGGCGCGCTGAAGATGCCGGCCCGCATGGCGCCGCGCTCGCGCAGGTGGCGGGTGAGCGCGCGGGTGCCGGGGATCGCGATGCCGACGACGCCCTGCTCCTTGAGGTAGTCGTCGAGCGAACGGTTGGCGCGCCAGTTGGAGACGACGCGGGACGGCTCGCGCACGACGTAGCCGGCCACCCAGACGCGGCCCGACTCGGGGTCCTCGTCGTTGACGCCGGTGTTGCCGATGTGCGGGGCCGTCATGGCGACGATCTGCCGGTGGTAGGAGGGGTCGGTCAGGGTCTCCTGGTAGCCGGTCATGCCGGTGTTGAAGACCATCTCGCCGAACGTCTCGCCTTCGGCTCCGTACGGGGTTCCGTGGAAGACGCGGCCGTCTTCCAGGACGAGCAGCGCTGTGTTCAAACCAGCTTCCCTTCGAGAACGGTCGGCCTGCCGCGCAGGAACGTGGCCACCACCCGGCCGGGCAGCGTCATCCCCTCGTAGGGGGTGTTCCTGCTCTTGGAGGCAAAGGCTGCGGGGTCGACCTTCGTGCGTACGGACGGGTCGTAGACGGTGAGGTTGGCGGGCGCGCCCACCTCGATCGGGCGGCCGTGGCCGCCGAGCCGGCCGATGCGGGCGGGAGCCGCGGACATGCGGTCGGCGACGCCCGCCCAGTCGAGCAGGCCCGTCTCGACCATGGCCTCCTGGACCACGCTGAGCGCGGTCTCCAGGCCGACCATGCCCATGGCCGCGGCCGACCACTCGGTCTCCTTGTCCTCGACCGGGTGGGGCGCGTGGTCGGTGGCCACGACGTCGATCGTGCCGTCGGCCAGCGCGGCGCGCAGCGCCTCGACGTCGGCGCGGGTGCGCAGCGGCGGGTTGACCTTGTAGATCGGGTTGTACGCGCCCACCGGCGACTCCTCGACGAGGTCGTCGGTGAGCAGCAGGTGGTGCGGGGTGACCTCGGCCGTGACGTTCCAGCCCTTGGACTTGGCCCAGCGCAGGATCTCGACGGAACCGGCCGTGGAGACGTGGCAGACGTGCAGCCGGGAGCCGACGTGGGCGGCCAGGAGGCAGTCGCGGGCGATGATCGCCTCTTCGGCCACGGCGGGCCAGCCGGTCAGGCCGAGCCGGCCGGACACGACGCCCTCGTTCATCTGGGCGCCGGAGGTGAGCCTGGGCTCCTGGGCGTGCTGGGCGATGACCCCGTCGAACGCCTTGACGTATTCGAGGGCGCGGCGCATGAGCACGGCGTCGTCCACGCACTTGCCGTCGTCGGAGAAGACCCGCACGCGGGCGGCGGAGTCGGCCATCGCGCCCAGCTCGGCCAGCTGACTGCCCTCCAGGCCGACGGTGACGGCGCCGACCGGGTGCACGTCGCAGTGGGCGAACTCGCGGCCGAGCCGCCACACCTGCTCCACCACGCCGGCGGTGTCGGCGACGGGCGAGGTGTTGGCCATGGCGTGCACGGCGGTGTAGCCGCCGCGGGCGGCGGACTGGGTGCCGGTCTGGACGGTCTCGGCGTCCTCGCGGCCGGGCTCGCGCAGGTGGGTGTGCAGATCCACGAGGCCGGGCAGCACGATCGCGCCCTGGGCGTCCACGGTGTCGCCTGCCGTTCCGGCCGCGCCCGGCCCGATCTCGGCGATGACACCGCCGTCGATCCGGATGTCGACGGGCTCCCCGCCGAGGATCCTGACGTTCGCTATGTTCACGCGTTCTCTCCCCCGAGCAGCAGGTACAGGACGGCCATGCGGATGGTCACGCCGTTGGCGACCTGCTCGACGATCGTGGATCGGGCCGAGTCGGCCACCTCGGCCGCGATCTCCATGCCCCGGTTCATCGGCCCGGGGTGCATGACGATCGCGTCGTCGGGCATCTTGGCGAACCGGTCGCGGTCGAGGCCGTAGCGGCGGGAGTATTCGCGGGCGCTGGGGAAGTACGCGGCGTTCATCCGCTCCTTCTGCACCCGCAGCATCATCACCACATCGGACTTGGGCAGCACGGCGTCGAAGTCGTAGGAGACCTCGCACGGCCAGGTGCCGATCGAGACCGGCAGCAGCGTGGGCGGCGCGACGAGGGTGACCTGGGCTCCGAGCGTGTGCAGCAGCAGCACGTTGGAGCGGGCGACGCGGCTGTGCAGCACGTCGCCGACGATGGTGACGTTGCGCCCTTCCAGGTTGCCCAGGCGGCGGCGCATGGAGAAGGCGTCGAGCAGCGCCTGCGTGGGGTGCTCGTGGGTGCCGTCGCCGGCGTTGACGACGCTGCCGTGCACCCAGTTGGCCAGGCGGTGCGGCGCGCCGGAGGCGCTGTGGCGGATGACGACCGCGTCGGCGCCCATGGCCTCCAGGGTGAGCGCGGTGTCCTTGAGCGACTCGCCCTTGGAGACGCTCGACCCCTTGGCGGAGAAGTTGATCACGTCGGCGGACATCCGCTTGGCCGCCGCCTCGAACGAGATCCTGGTGCGGGTGGAGTCCTCGAAGAACAGGTTGACCACCGTGCGCCCGCGCAGCGTCGGCAGTTTCTTGATGGAACGTTCCGAGACCCTCGCCAGCTCCTCGGCGGTGTCGAGGATGAGCAGGGCGTCGTCCTTGGCCAGGTCGCCGGCCGAGATGAGGTGCCGCTTCACTTGGTGTCCCCCTTCATGAGCAGGACGGCGTCGCGGCCGTCGATCTCGTTCAGGTAGACCTTGACCTTCTCGCTCTTGGCGGTGGGGAGGTTCTTCCCGACGTAGTCGGCGCGGATGGGCAGCTCACGGTGGCCGCGGTCGACCAGGGTGGCGAGCTGCACGGCGGTGGGGCGGCCGAGGTCGTTGAGCGCGTCGAGCGCGGCTCGCACGGTGCGGCCGGAGTAGAGGACGTCGTCGACGAGCACGACGACCCTGCCGTCGATGCCGTCGGGCGGCAACTCGGTGGGGCCGAGCGGGCGGACGGGGCCGCGCCGCAGGTCGTCGCGGTACATGGTGATGTCGATCGAGCCGATGGGGATCTTGCGGCCTTCGAACTGCTCGATGCGGTCGCCGAGCCGGCGGGCCAGCGTCGCGCCGCGCGTGGGGATGCCGAGCAGGACCACGTCGTCGGCGCCCTTGGTGCGTTCGAGGATCTCGTGCGCGATCCGGGTCAGCGCCCGGTGGATGTCGGGTGCCTCCAGCACGGCCCTTGAGTCGTGCCCGGGCTGTGGTGCGGAGGACGTCGCGCTGGAATCGGGTCCCCTGGAATCGGGCCCACTGGAATCGGGCCCTCTGGAATCGGACATGGCGAATCTCACCACCTTTCCCGCCTCACGGGACGGGTCTTAAAAGGGTGTCGGTCGGGACACACAGTACCAGGGGCTACCAGCCACGATGCGTGACCCCCGCCGCGCCCGCACGGGGAGCGAGCGTCCGGTCGCCGGTTCAGCCGATGGCCTCGACCAGGTAATTTCCCGGGCCGCCACGCTGGCGTCCTGGTGTCGGCGCGGCGCCGGCGGGGCAGGTCAGACGCGCGCGAGGCGGGGGCTGGCGCGTGATTTACGCCCTTTTGAGGGGGATAGAGCAGGGATGACCTTCCATGTCGAGTCCGAGGTAGGACGGCTGCGCCAGGTCCTGGTGCACAAGCCCGACCTCGCGCTGAAACGGCTGACCCCCACCAGCAAGGACGCCTTCCTCTTCGACGACGTGCTCTGGGTGCAGCGGGCGGTCGAGGAGCACGAGGAGTTCCAGCAGGTGCTCACCGACCGGGGCGTGGTCGTCCATGAGCTGGCCGACCTGCTCAGGGAGACGGTGGAGATCCCCGAGGCCCGCAAGCACATCCTGGACGCGGTCATCGACGAGCGCTGGCTGGGCCCCGTCGCCATCGACGACATCCGCAACACCCTCGACGGGCTCGACTCCGCCACCCTTCAGCTCTACCTGACCGGCGGCATCACCAAGCGCGAGCTGGTCGCGATGGGCTGCGAGCCCAAAGCCGTGACCTTCCACGCCACGGGCGACGACGACTTCATCCTGCCGCCGCTGCCCAACCACCTGTTCACCCGCGACACGTCCTGCTGGATCTACGACGGCGTGTCGATCAACGCGATGAAGAAGAAGGCCCGCATGCGTGAGACGGTCAACATGGAGGCCGTCTACATGTACCACCCGACGTTCGCCGGCGGCTTCAACCGGCCCGGCCAGGGCGGCTACCACTGCTGGATGCCCGGCCAGTCGGTGGCCCCCGCCACCATGGAGGGCGGCGACGTGCTGGTCATCGGCCGCGGCGCGGTGCTGATCGGGATGAGCGAGCGCACCCAGCCGCAGGCGGTCGAGATGCTGGCGCAGCGGCTGTTCAGGGCCGGCTCCGCGCACACGATCGTGGCGCTCGACATGCCGAAGGCGCGCGCGTTCATGCATCTCGACACCGTGATGACGATGCTGGACGTGGGGGTGTTCACCAAGTACGCGGGCCTCGGCATGCTGCCCGCGTACACCATCGAGCCCGGCGACACCCCCAAGGAGCTGAAGGTCACCGACCACCCGCCCGAGGACATGCACAAGGCCATCGCGCACGCGCTCGACCTGCCGGACATCACGGTCCTGACACCCACCCAGGACGTGTACGCGGCCGAGCGGGAGCAGTGGGACGACGGCTGCAACGGCCTCGCGCTCGAACCCGGCGTGGTCGTGGCCTACGAGCGCAACACCACCACCAACAACCATCTGCGTGACAACGGCATCGAGGTGATCACGATCAGGGGCAGCGAGCTCGGCCGGGGCCGCGGGGGGCCGCGGTGCATGAGCTGCCCGCTCGAACGTGACGCCGTCTAGGGGGATCTGGTCCAGATGAGCACAGCCCAGATGAGCACCGTCCAGATGAGCACAGCCCGGGTGAGCGCCGCACGATGACGGCCGTCGACCTGCGCGACCGCAGTTTCCTGAAAGAGCTCGACTTCACGCCGGACGAGCTCGGCTTCCTGCTGCGCCTGTCGTCCGAGCTGAAGGCGGCCAAGCACGCCGGCGCCGAGCGGCCGCGGCTGCGCGGCAGGAACATCGCGCTGATCTTCGAGAAGACCTCCACCCGCACCCGCTGCGCCTTCGAGGTGGCCGCCCACGACCAGGGGGCGCACACCACCTACCTCGATCCGGCCGGCACCCAGCTCGGGCACAAGGAGTCGGTGGCCGACACCGCGCGGGTGCTGGGCCGCATGTACGACGGCATCGAGTACCGCGGCAGCAGGCAGGCCCACGCCGAGGAGCTGGCGGCGCTGTCGGGGGTGCCGGTGTGGAACGGGCTGACCGACGAGTGGCATCCCACGCAGACGCTGGCCGACGTGCTCACCATGCGCGAGCACGCCGGCCGGCCGCTGCGCGAGGTGTCCTTCGCCTACCTCGGCGACGCGCGCAACAACATGGGGCACTCGCTGCTGGTGACGGGCGCCATGTTCGGCATGGACACCCGCGTCGTGGCCCCCAGGGCGCTGTGGCCCGACCAGGAGTCCGTGCTCGGGCCGGCCGAGCGGGTGGCGGCCGGCACCGGCGCCACGATCACCGTGACCGACGACGTGAACAAGGGCGTCAAAGGGGCCGACTTCCTCTACACCGACGTGTGGGTGTCGATGGGCGAGCCCGCCGAGGTGTGGGACGAGCGGATCAAGCTGCTGCTGCCGTACCAGGTGAACGAGGCCGTGGTGAAGGCCACCGGCAACCCCTCGGTGAAGTTCATGCACTGCCTGCCCGCCTTCCACGACCGCGGCACCGAGGTCGGGCGGGAGATCTACGACAGGACCGGGCTGGACGCGCTGGAGGTGACGGACGAGGTGTTCGAGTCACCGCGTTCGATCGTCTTCGACCAGGCCGCGAACCGGCTGCACACCATCAAGGCCATCATGGTCGCGACCTTGGGAGACTGAATGCGGGTCATCGTGGCTCTGGGCGGCAACGCCGTCCTGCGGCGCGGCCAGCGGCCGGACGCCGACACGCAGGTCGCCAACGTGCGCACGGCCGTCAGGACGCTCGCCCGGCTCGCGGCCGAGCACGAGCTGGTCATCACCCACGGCAACGGTCCCCAGGTCGGCATGCTGGCCGCGCAGTCGGCCGCCGACCCCGGCCTGACCAGGCCCTACCCGTTCGACGCGCTGGGCGCGCAGACCCAGGGCCTGCTCGGCTACTGGATCCAGCAGGCCCTGCAGAACGCGCTGCCGGGCCGCCAGGTGCTCGCCATGGTCACGCAGACGCTCGTCTCGGCCGTCGACCCCGCGTTCGAGCGGCCGGCCAAGTTCGTCGGCCAGGTCTACGAGCGGGAGGAGGCCGAGAAGCTGGCCGCCGAGCGCGGCTGGACGGTCGCCCAGGACGGCCGCCACTGGCGCCGCGTCGTCCCCTCCCCCGCCCCGCAGCGCGTGGTCGAGACCCGGCTGATTCGCCGGATGACGGGCGAGGGCGTGATCGTGGTGTGCGCGGGCGGCGGCGGCATCCCCGTCGTGCGCGACGAGCGCGGGCGGCTGACGGGCGTGGAGGCCGTGATCGACAAGGACCTCACCACCTCGATGCTGGCCGAGGCGCTCGACTGCGACGCGTTCCTGAGCCTGACCGACGTGCCGCGCGTCATGCGCGGCTTCGGCACGCCCGAGCAGAGCGAGATCGGCCACACCACCCCGCACGAGCTGCGGGCGCTCGACTTCCCCGCCGGGTCGATGGGGCCGAAGGTGGAGGCGGTCTGCCGGTTCGTCGAGACGACCGGCGACATGGCCGCCATCGGGCGGCTGGACGAGGCCGAGCGCATACTCGACGGCTCCGCGGGAACCATCGTCACACCCAACGGCAGGTGGCCGCTGACGAGCACGCTGTAGGGAGCGTCCATGACACTGGCCGGGCGTCTCTTGCGTACCAAGCCGACCGAGCGCATCGTCGCCGAGGGCGGTCACGGCGAGGGCGGCGAGCTGCGGCGCACGATGACGTTGTGGCAGCTGACGCTGTTCAGCGTCGGCGCGACGCTGGGCACGGGCATCTTCGTGATCCTCGGGCAGGCGGTGCCCAAGGCGGGTCCCGCGGTGGTGCTGGCGTTCGCGCTGGCGGCGATCACGGCGCTGTTCTCGGCGCTGTCGTACGCCGAGCTGGCCGGCACGATCCCGGTGTCCGGCTCGTCCTACTCGTACGCGTACGCGACGCTGGGCGAGCTCGTGGCCTGGATCTGCGGCTGGTGTCTGATGCTGGAGTACGCCGTCTCCGTGGCGGCGGTGGCCGTCGGCTGGGGCGAATACCTCAACTCCTTCCTGCACGCCCTGTTCGGCTTCGAGCTGCCGGACGCGATCACCCGCTCCCCCGGCCAGGACGGCGGCGTGGTCAACGTCACCGCGATCGTCATCGTGCTGCTGGCCACCTGGCTGCTGCTGTACGGGGCCTCAGAGAGCGCCAAGGCCAACGCGTTCTTCGTGCTCATCAAGATCGCGGTGCTGCTGTTCTTCTGCGCGGTGACGTTCACCGCCTTCCAGTCCGGCAACCTCGCGCCCTTCGCGCCCATGGGCGTGGCCGGCATCACCGCGGCGGCCTCCCAGGTGTTCTTCTCCTACATCGGCTTCGACGCCGCCTCCACCGCCGGCGAGGAGGCCAAGAACCCCAGGCGTGACCTGCCGCTGGCGATCATCCTGTCGCTGGTCATCGTGACCGCCGTCTACGTCCTGGTCGCCCTGGCCGCGGTCGGGGCGATGCCGTGGACCGAGTTCGACGAGGAGGGCACCGAGGCGAGCCTGTCGTACGTCGCCAACCTCGCCGTGGGCGCCACCTGGCCCGGCCTGATCGTCTCCTTCGGCGCGGTCGTCGCCATCGCCAGCGTCGTGCTCACCGTCATCTACGGCCAGACCCGCATCCTGTTCGCGATGTCGCGCGACGGGCTCATCCCCCGGATCTTCCAGCGGGTCAACCCGCGCCGGCAGGTGCCGGTCGCCAACACGCTCATCGTGGCCGCGTTCATCTCCGTGCTGGCCGGGCTGGTTCCGCTCGGTCAGCTCGCCGAGGCGACCAGCATCGGCACGCTGTTCGCCTTCGCCATCGTCAACGTCGGCGTGCTCGTCCTGCGTTACCGCAGCCCCGAGCTGCCGCGCAGCTTCCGCACGCCGCTGTTCCCGGCCACGCCGGTGCTGGGGGCGATCCTGTGCGTCGTGGTCATGGCGGGGCTGGCCGGGGTCACCTGGCTGGCCTTCGCGCTGTGGATGCTCGTCGGCCTGATCTGCTACTTCCTGTACGGCTATAGCCATTCACGGCTGAATGCCGAGGTGGGCTGAATGAAGCTGGACAACGTCCTGGCCGGATACGTCGCGAACCCGCGGGGACGCGACGGGCTGGCACTGGCCGTCCTGCTCAGGGACCGGGCGCGGGCGCGGCTGACGGTGGCGAACGTGCTCCCGCCCGCCACCTCCGCGCCGGGGCCCGCCAGGGCCGAGGAGAGCGCGTGGCGGGCCTACCTGCACGAGCAGGCCGCCGTCACCCTCGCCCAGGCCCGCGAGCTGGCCGGCGACGACGCCGAGTACGTCACGCACACCCATCGGGGCAGCGGACGCGGACTGGTGGAGCTGGCACGCAGGCGCGGCGCGGACGTCGTGGTGATCGGCTCGGCGCCGGGGCGCGGCAGGGGGCTCATCTCGGTGGGCAGCACCGCCGACCAGCTCCTGCACAGCTCCTCCGTTCCCGTCCTGCTCGCACCGCGCGGCTACGGCGACGATCCGCCGGCCGCCTTCGACCGGCTCACCGTGGCCTACCGGCGCGGCCCCGGCTGCGACGTGGCGGTCAAGGACGCGGCCAGGGCGGCTGCGGCGCTCGACGTGCCGCTGCGGCTGATCACGCTGGTGGTCAGCAGCGGCAGGCGGGTGAGGATCGAGGAAGAGATGCTCGCCCGTCTGCGCGACCAGGCCGCGGCCGACCTGCGCGCCGCGGCCAGAGGGCAGCGGCGGCGCTCGCCCGTGGAGGTCGAAGTGCTGGAGGGCCGCAACGTGGCCCAGGCACTCGCCGCGACCTCGTGGCTGCCCGGCGAGATGATCATATGCGCTTCCAGCGACACCGGGCCACTCAGGCGGGTGTTCCTCGGGGACACCTCGATCAAGATCGTCAGGGCCTCGACCTGCCCTGTCATGGTGCTCACCAGGCAGCCTTGACCGCCGCGAAAATGTCGTCAAACCCTGACGAAGCAGCGTTACCAGTGGGGCATGAGGGGCGTTTGCGGCGTTCCCTACCGGACCGGATTCGGCATCTTTTTTCCAATCAGCTTGACCTTCGGCGTCCACCCCTTTACCGTCACTGTGCGTAACCACACCGCGCGGCGTTCTGGGGTAAACCCAGGGCCATGGCTACCGATGGTGCCGAGCCTGGCATCAGACCCCCCGGTGGCCGGGGCATACGCCGCAAGGGAGCACAATCTACTGAGAGCGATACATACGAGAGCCGGGGGGCCACACGATGCCGTCTGAGTACGCAAAGTCGCTGGGTGCACGACTCCGCGCCATCCGCACCCAGCAGGGGCTGTCCCTGCATGGAGTCGAGGAGAAGTCGCGTGGCAGGTGGAAAGCCGTAGTCGTTGGCTCTTATGAGCGCGGCGACCGAGCGGTGACCGTGCAGAAGCTTGCCGAGCTTGCCGACTTCTACGGGGTGCCCGTCTCCGAGCTGCTGCCGGGCGGAGCCGCCCCCAGCCCGCTCGGGCCGACACCCAAGCTTGTGATCGACCTGGAGCGCCTGGCGACTCTGCCCAAGGAGAAGGCCGGCGCCCTTGCCCGTTACGCCGCGACGATCCAGAGCCAGCGCGGCGACTACAACGGCAAGGTGTTGTCGATCCGCCAGGAGGACCTGCGCTCCCTGGCCGTGATCTACGACAAGTCGCCGAGCGAGCTGACCGAGGAGCTGATCAGCTGGGGCGTCCTCGACGCCGAGGCCCGCCGGGCCGTGGAGTCCTTCTGAGACGTCCTTGAGGTCGTCCGGCCTCGGGCCCGCTGGTCCTCCAGCCCGAGGCCTGCCACTTTGAGACAGTCAGCTTGAGGCCCCGGCGGTTCCGTTCCACGCCGGGGCCGCCGGTTCAGACCCTCGGTCCACGGACGCCCGTCCGGAAGCCACCCGCTTCACCCTGGGGCCCGCCGCACATCGGCGGGCCCTTCGGCATCCCCTGCCGGGCGCACTACACGGAGCACCACGGTCCGAAGCCGGACCATGAGCACGGCAGGGGCTCAAGCAGGCCGCTGCGACGCGCAGGCCACCGATCTTCGGCCCACCCACCCATGCGCGGGCTTCACGCCGTCCAGGGGCGTCGTGCGCTCACGCGCGTGCGGGTACGGGTGTTGTGCCGCTCCGCGCCTCCGGAAGCCATCCCCCCGGAAGCCATCCCCCCGGTAGACAGCCAGCCGGTAGGCAGCCAGTCGGCGGGCCGCGATGGGGTTGCCGCAAATGGCCCTGGTGGAGGTGCCGGACCGGCGTGCTCGGCAGCGATGCCGAAAGGCGCGGAGGCGCGTCGGCCGGGCGTGAGTGTGCCGGAGGTCGGCCCGCTCGAACGGGCCACACCCGGAAGGCATCGCACCGGAAAGCAGCCCAGGCGCCGACAGCGCCGGTGATTGCCTTGGTGGCGGTGCCGGAAGGCGCGCTCGGCGTAGCGGCACCGAAAGGCGCGCGAGCCGGGTGTGTGGATGCCCCAGGGAGCGACCCGGTCCAGACGGGTCGTGCCCGGGGACACCCCGCCGGAAGGCGGCCCGGCCGGAGGTGGGTGCGTCCGCGCGCGGTCAGCCCGTCGGCTGCGCGGCCGCCGGGAGATGCCGCCACCGGCCGGGACGGCCACCGCTCGCCAGGGCGAGCGCCGGACCTCTTGCCGGGGCGGAGGGTAAGACGCCGGTCAGCCGGCCAGGGGGACGTTCACCGGGAGCTGGGGCTGCCCTGGAATGCCCAGGAGGTCTTCGACCGCTGAGACGAAGGTCTCGGCCTCGGCCAGGATCTCGTCCGCGTCGGCGGCGCTGATGCGGCGCACCATGCCCGCCTCCGCCGCCGCGCGCTTGTCGGCGGTGGTGGCGAAGTAGGCGGCCCACTCGGCCAGGTGCGGCTCCGCCTCCGGCAGCAGCTCCCACGCGCTGCGCAGGCGGCGCCGGCGCCCCTCCATGGGGCGGGGCCGGGCGGCCAGGATCGCCGCCGCAGCTCGGAGAGCCGCCAGGTGGGCGGCCACATATCGGGATGCCGGGGTGCGAGCGCCGGTCGCATCCGCCAGGCAGGAACGTGAATCGGTCAGGTGTGCCCGAACCGCAGCCGACAACCGGGGCCCGGGCGTTTCTCTAGGCCGTGGTGCCATCTTGCGCGCCTCCTTGGAGTCGTGGGCGGCGTCCGGCGTCTCCGCCGGTGATGCCAACAATCGCAGACGCCACCGACATTTCCGCCGGGCTGGCCGGACGAGGAGCTTCCCCTCACCCCGTCCGGCCAGGACACGCCCGCTCGTCTCCGCCGACGACGAGGACGCGCCCTTCGCCCGTGGAGCCTGGCCGCGGGGATCGCTTGGGGAAGCGAACGGCCCGCGACCAGGTCCTGGTGACGTTGAGCCGCGAGCCTCACCGTCACTAGGTCGAACATAATTTCGATCACGCTTGGTGTCAACCGATTCCACGAACACAGGTTCGATGACCATGGAGAGAAAGTGCCCACCGGTGACCGCTGACCGTCGCGTTCGCTCGACCGTACGGGCATTCGCGCCACCGTACGGGCTCGCGCCACCGTACGCATTCGCGGCACCGTACGGGCATAAGAGAGCCGCCGTCGCGGGACAGGGCGCGGCGGCGGCGGATGGGTGTCAGGAGGGCGTCAAGGGGACGCCGGCCCTCACTCGACCGAGATGGCCCCGGACGGGCACAGGGTCACGGCACGGCGTACGGCGTCCTCCAGATCCTGCGGCGGCGCCTCCTGAAGGAGCACGACCGTGCCCTCCTCCTCACTCTGATCGAACACCGCCGGCACCGTCAGCGCGCACATGCCCGCCCCGATGCACACCGATTCGTCTGCCTTGATCTTCATCTTGACCTACCAAGTGACAGGGAGGCGGTGCACTCCGTAGATGGACATGTCCGAGCGCATCGGCACCTCCTCGGGTGTTACCGCCAAGCGTAGGCCAGGCAGGCGGCGCAGCAGCGCGGGGAAGGCGATGCGCATCTCGGCGCGGGCGAGCTGCTGGCCGAGGCACTGGTGGATGCCGTGGCCGAAGGTGAGGTGCCCGCCGGCGGGGCGGGTGAGGTCGAGTTCGTCGCCGCCGGCGAAGCGGGAGGGGTCGCGGTTGGCGGTGGGCAGGTGGAGGGTGACCGTCTGCCCGGCCTCGATCGTGACACCCTCGATCTCCACATCCCGCAGCGCCGTACGGATGGGGCCGAGGTGGATGATCGTGAGGAACCGCAGCAGTTCCTCCACGCCGTTGTCCACCGCCGACGGGTCGTCGCGCATCGCGGCGAGCTGGCCGGGGTTCGTGAGCAGCGCGTACGTCCCCAGCCCGAGCATGTTGGCGGTCGTCTCGTGCCCGGCGATCAGCAGCAGGAGTGCGACGCCGGTGAGCTCCTCGTCGTTCAGCTCGCCGGTCTCGACGAGCCCGCTGATGAGGTCGTCGGCCGGCTGGGCGCGCTTGCGCTGGATCAGCCCGTACATGAACGCGGAGATCCGCCCCAGGGCCGCCAGGGCGTCGTCCGCCTCGGTCTCCAGGCTGGCCAGGAGCTTGGTGTCCTGCTGGAAGCTCGAGCGGTCCTCGTACGGCACCCCGAGCAGTTCGCAGATCACCAGTGACGGGATCGGCAGCGCGAACTCCTGCACGAGATCCACCGGGCCGCCCGCGGCCGCCATCGCGTCGAGGCGCGCGTCGACGATCTCCGCGATGCGCGGTTCGAGGAGCTTCATCCGGCGCACCGTGAACTGCCCGGTCAGCAGCTTGCGGAAGCGCGTGTGCTCGGGCTCGTCCATGCGCAGGAAGAACCCGGGCGGCAGCTTGGCCTTGCCCTTGTCCGACAGGTTCATCCTGGCGGCCTTGATCGGCGGATGCTGCTTCTCGGTCAGGTTGCTGAAGTGAGGGCTCGCCAGCACCGCGCGGGCGGCCGCGTAGCCGGTCACCAGCCAGCCCTGGTGGCCGTCGGCGTACGTCATGCGGTGCAGGGCGCCGTGTTGTCGCAGCTCTGTGAGCTTTTCCGGCGGGTCGAGCGGACGCCGGCGGGTGGTGGGCATGGTCAGTTCGGACATGATCGGGCTCCTTTCCTGTCTCCCTTCCTAGAAAACCTCAACGGATGCAAAATTTCAATGGATGCAACACTTCAATCCATGCAGTACAGTTCCGGCATGGCGGGTCTACGGGAGCGCAAGAAGCAGCGCACGCGGCAGGCGCTGATCGAGGCGGCGTTCCGGCTGTTCGACGAGAAGGGCTTCGAGGAGACGACCCTCGCGGAGATCGCGGCTCAGGCCGAAGTCTCGACGCGCACGTTCTTCAGCTACTTCGCCAGCAAGGACGACCTGATCTTCCATGACACCGACCAGCGCCTGGAGATGGCCGTCGGCGTCATCGCCGGGCGGGCGCCGGGAGAGACGCTGGTCGGCGTGCTGCACCGGCTCGTCGACACCAGCGTCGAGAACACGCTGAACCAGACGCTCGGCAAGAAGGAGGCGGCGGTGCGCACGCGCCTCATCCTGACGGAGCCGTCGCTGCAGGCCCGGGGGCTGCACCTGCTGTTCGACACCCAGCTGCGGCTGGCCAGGGCGCTGCACGAGTCCTTCGCCGGGGAGCTGACCATGGCGGAGTCGGCGGCGGCGATCGGGGCGCTGATCGGGGCGGTGAAACTGGCAGTCGTGGCCGATCTCCGGCCTGACCGCACGTTCGACGAGATCCTCGACACCGCCCGGCGGGCGGTGGAGATCGCGGTCTCCGGCCTGGGCTCCCTCTCCTGATCCCCGTTCCCGCTCGGCGCTCCTCTCCCCTCGGCGGGCGGCCGAGCCGGTGGTGGTGGGTCGCTCGGATCAAGGTCTTTTGAGAGGCTGTCCCCCTGAGCCGAGCGGAGAGGAGCGCCGATGGCGGTCAGCCGGGGGCGGGTGGCCGGTCTCGTTCTGCTGGCCATGGGGCCGGTTCTGGTCGCGGCGTACACGGGCGCGGGACACGTGGCCGTCCGGGCGGGGGTGCGGGCGCAGGTGACGGGGCCTGGGTGGCAGGGCGGCCGGATCGACGCCGCCGGCATGACCTCGCTCGGGGTGGACGCCTGGCGGCTGACCTGGTGGACCGCCGCGTTCGCCGGTCTGGTGGCGCTGTCGTACGTGGTCATCGGCGCGCTGCTGCGGCGCGGGCGCAGGGGCCGCACACCCTTACTGGTGCTGTCGGGCCTGCTGATCGTCCCCTACGCCCTGAGCTTCGTCGTGGCGCTGGTCAACCCCGTCGCGCTGCTGGCCAGGCCGTACCAGTCGCCCGACTTCGCCGCCGGCCTGCCCCCGTGGCAGCCGGCGACGGCCTACCTTCTGCTCGCCGCGGGCCTCGCGCAGGGCGCGGGGCTGGTGCTGGCGGCCGCCGAGGGCAGGCGCACCGCCCTCAGCCGGCCGCAGCCTCAGCGCTGAGCCCCTCAGCGGCCTGGTTCACGGCCGCCGCGATCAGGTCGCGTACGGGGCGCGGCGACTCCACGAACGCCGGCAGGTCGCTCCCCCGGGCCTCCAGCAGCCCGGCGACGACGTTGGCGTACGTGGAGATCGTGTGCCCCGCCTGGTACGGCTCCATCCCCGCGAGCGCCGGCCGCACCGCCCCCAGCGGCACCGCCGCGTACGTGACCGGCCGTCCCAGCGCCTCGGCGACGATCGCGGCCAGGTCGTGCCCGCCGACCGCGCTCAGCCCCTCCAGCTCGTACGTACGCCCGGCGTGCCGCCGCTCCCCGCCCGCGACCACGTCCCGCCACGCCTCGGCCGCCACCCGCACCGCCACGGCGGCCAGGTCCTCCCTGGCCACCACCGACACCCGGCCCGTGCCGAGCGGCGCCGCGAACACCCCGCTCTCCACCGCGTCCGGCAGGCCCGCGAGCGCCAGGCCCGCCGCGATCTCGGCGTACAGGCCGTTGCGCAGCACGGTGACGTCGAACGGCGCCCCGGCCAGCCGCGCCTCGGTCCACCGGTGCGCCAGGGCGATCGTGAGCCGATCGCCGGACCCGGCCAGGCTGGTGTAGATCACGTGCTCGACGCCCGCGTCCGCGGCCGCCCCGACCACCGCGCCGTGCCGGGCGAGCACGACGTCGTCCTCGGCGTACCCGGCGGACACGAACACCAGCACCTTCGCGCCCGCGAACGCCTCCTCCAGCGTCTCCGGTCGGTCGAAGTCGGCGTGGCGCACCCGTTCCCCGTCGCCGGAGCTGCTGGCCCCGGCCACCTCCATGCCCTCCCCAATACCCTCCACGGCCCGAAGGCCGGCCAGGATCGAACCGCCCAGCGCTCCGGACACACCCGTAACGACGATCATGAAACACCCCTAATGTGGTCATCGCAGGTCGACGACCCCCAGGATGGGGGCGTTCCGGCGCTCGCCGTAAGGAGGCACTCTCATGTCGGTCGCGCACACCGGGGTAACCCTCCAGCCCACGGGCCCGTGCGGAGACGACGACTGCGGGATCAGGGACGTCCTCGACCGCATCGGCGACAAGTGGACGGTGCTGGTGCTCGTGGAGCTGGCCAAGGGGGTGCGCCGGTTCAGGGAGCTGGAGCGCGCGGTGCCGGGGATCTCTCAGCGCATGCTGACGCTGACGACGCGGCGGCTGTGCCGGGACGGGCTGGTCGAGCGCACGGCGTACGCGACGATCCCGCCGCAGGTCGAATACCGGCTGACGCCGATGGGCGCCAGTCTGGCGGAGGCCGTGGCGCGGCTGGCCGACTGGTCGCGCGAGCACAAGGACGCCATGGAGGACGCCCGCGGGCGCTGGGACGCCACGCACGCGGACGAGCCCTGAGCACCGCCGGCGAGAAACCCCGGCGTGAGGGCCGCAGCCCTTCAGGCGCGCGGAACGGCCCGGCGCGGGGTCGCAGCCCTCAGGGACGTGCGGCTGCCCCGTGCGGGGCCGTCAGCTTCAGGCGCGCCTGAAGCGGCCCTTGACGTGCACCGGCACGCCTTTGCCGAGCATCCCCGGCAGGACCTGGGCCACGTTCATCGGCATGCGCACGCACCCGTGAGAGGCCGGGTAGAGCGGCACCGACAGCGCCCCGTGGAAGGCGATGCCGCCGTTGAAGAAGATCGGGTTGTAGAGCTGGCCGAGGTAGGACTTGTGCCAGCCGCTGGCGCGCCACGTCGTGCGGTAGTTGCCGGTCGG
Organism: Nonomuraea sp. NPDC048882; assembly: GCF_040649755.1. NCBI lineage: Bacteria > Bacillati > Actinomycetota > Actinomycetes > Streptosporangiales > Streptosporangiaceae > Nonomuraea > Nonomuraea sp. NPDC048882. The sequence goes on along the minus strand of NZ_JBEZGB010000010.1, from coordinate 262,751 downwards.
GGTGGTGGCCGAGCCGCAGAAGCGCTGCTTCCTGCCCTGCCAGGCGGCGGTCTCGCAGTAGGGGACGCCGCTGCCCGAGGAGACGTGGGTGATCAGCTTCACCTCGCCGCCGACGTACAGGACCATGATCTGCTTGGTCAGGTTGACCTCGGCGCGGGTCGGCTTGCCGTTGGGGACCAGGACCTTCGGCGCCTTGGGCGCCTCAAGGGCCTCCCACGTGCGCCGGGCGACGGTGCTGCTCGGCCTGATGCCGTTGACCTTCTGGAACGCCCACACGGCCGCCAGCGTGGTGCCGCCGTACTGGCCGTCGGCCTTGCCCGGCCGGTAGCCGAGCTCGGTCAGGCGCTTCTGCAGCCAGGTGACGGACTTGCCCTTGGCGCCCAGTTTGAGGGTCTTGCGCGGGGCGGTGACGGCCGGCGTCACGGGGGCCGCGCCGGCGGCCTGGGCGTTCGGTACGACGGCGGCCGCCAGGGCGGAGGCGCCGGGTGAGAGGCCCGGCCGATCGCCTTCCGCTCCCGTCGCGCAACCCGTGAGGACGACCGCACCGGCGGTCAGGAGAGCAGCCACCCCGGGCAGCCGTCGAGCCACCACCGTCACCACCTCATCATCGGTCAAGAACGGATCAGAGGACCCTACACCACCCACCATGAATGGGTAATCAGGGCGCCAACCTGTTTAGAGTGTCGTCATGTCTGAGAAGTTGCCCGCGAACGCCCTCATCGTCGAGTCCGCCCTGCGCGAAAGAGGAGCCGGCGGCGAGATCGTGGTCCTGCCCGAGAAGGCCCCCACGGCCGCGACCGCCGCCGCGCAGGTCGGCTGTGAGGTCGGTGCCATCGCCAACAGCCTGATCTTCGACGCGGACGGCGCGCCGCTGCTCGTCCTGACCAGCGGCGCGCACCGGGTGGACGTCGAGCTGATCGCGCGTACGGCGGGCGTGGCGAAGGTGCGCAGGGCGACGCCCGAGTTCGTCAGGGAGGCCACCGGCCAGCCGATCGGCGGTGTGGCCCCGGTCGGGCATCCGGCGCCCGTGCGCACGCTGGTGGACACCTGGCTGAGCAAGCACGAGGTGGTCTGGGCCGCGGGCGGGCATCCGCACACGGTGTTCCCGACGACGTTCGACGAGCTCGTGCGCATCACCGGGGGTACGCCGGTGGACGTCGAGTAGTGTGCGACGGGTGATCGAGTTTCGCGGAGCCGGTCCGGCCGAGTTCACCGAGCGGCTGGAGACAGTGATCGACATTTACGCGGCCGCGATGAAGCCGCCGGTGGACCAGATAGCCGGCCGCAAGACCATCATGCGAAACCACGGGACATATCCCCATTTTCAGTGTTATTTCGCGGAATTGCGTGATTCATCCCCCGATGGGGCGACCGCTGAACCCAGAATCGTCGGTTTCGCGTACGGATTCCGCGGCGCCCCCGGCCAGTGGTGGCACGACGTCGTCTGGCGCGGCCTGGCCGACCGGCTGGGCCAGGAGGCGGCCGACGCCTGGATGGGCTACGCGTTCGAGCTGGCCGAGATCCACGTGCACCCCGAGTGGCACAACAAGGGCATCGGCCGTGCCATGATCACCACGCTGTGCGCGGGCCGCCGCGAGCGCTCGGCCATCCTGTCCACCCACGACCAGCCCACGGCCGCCCGCCACCTCTACGCCAGCATGGGCTTCACCGACCTGCTGACCCGCTTCGTCTTCCCCGGCGGGCACGAGGAGTACGCGATCGCCGGCCGCCCGCTCCCGCTCACCTGAGGTCGCTTACGTGACCCGTGGTTTACCAGGCATGACGCGGGGCAGAAACTAGTCACGGAAAGTGATCGACCCTTTACCGATTGTCCGGTGTCCCCTGCCCGTCACCCGCCCGGTCCCCCTGCGGGCGGGTGGCGGGCCCGTACCTCCGGGGGCCGCGGTGACACCCGGGCCGCGCCTTCGGCGGTTGCGGCGACATCCGGGCCCGCGTGTCGGTGGTGATCTCTATCATGCTGCCCCAGAGATCGTCCGTGCCGATGGGGGCCCGCTATGAAGCGTCACTTCGTGAAGATCGTCGATGGCCCGTTCGCCGGATTCGACGCCGAGCTCGTCTCCGCGGACGGTCCGAGACTGACGGCCCGCGTGTCGGTCTTCGGCCGGGAGACGACGATCGACCTCCACCGCGATCAGGTCGAACGTCCCGAGGAGATGCCCGAGCTGTGGCGCGAGGAGGAGGACGACGAGCAGGTCCGCGCCGGCCTGCGGAAGCGGACGGCGGAGCAGTACGACGACCTCGCCCACATCGAGAAGTTCGGCTTCTTCCTCGATCGCGCCGATCTCCCCGAGCACGATCCGGCCCAGGAGTGGGACGCCTACCTCGGGTGGTGCACCGAGATCGACGCCCGGGCAGTGCGGCGGAAGGCGGCGGCGCTGGCGGCGTTCGACCAGGAGATCGCTCCCCTGCCGGCCGCCGAGGCGCGCGGCCGGATGGCGGCCGACCCCGGCCGCTGGCTGCCCGCCGAGGCCGCCATGAAAGAGCGCCGGTCCCGCTATCCGGGCCTCGACGGCCCCACTCCCGAGGAACGACTCCAGGCGGCGATCTTCGGCGGACCCGATCCGGCGCCGTCTGTGTGGGAACGGGCCCATCATCGGCGGGCCGCCGCGCGTTCCGCCGCCGAGCTGCGCGACTACGCGGCATGGAAGGCGGCGAACCGGTCGCCGGCCGAGGACGAGCGGCTGAGGTCGGCCGCCGCGGCCCAGGTCGAGCACAAACGCGCCGCGATCGAGGCCCGCGTCGCCCGCGACTGGGGATTCCGGCTGCCTGACTCGATCTTCCGGTTCCGGACCTTCCTGCTGTCCCTGTGCCCGGCCGGGAATCAGGCTTTCCACGACCTGGACCTGTCCCCGTTCGGAATCATGGACCTCTTCGACGATCCGGAACGCCGGTCCCGGGACGGCATCGACGTGCGCGTGCACGGCCGCTACTACCGCGACCCGCCCGAGTTCCTCACGTTCATGCACGGCGGCACCGACGGGCTGCACTTCGGGCTCTGGTACGACGACGGCCGCACCTGCACCGGCGTCGCCTCCTACTACAACAACGACGGCGGCGGCGTGGGCCTGCCGACCCGCACCCCTCTTGAGGCCGTCCGCGACACGCTCGAATGGCGATGGCGCGACCTGTCGTCCGAGGACGGCGAGCCGGCCGATCTCCTGGACCCCGACGTGGTCGTACGACGGCACCGGCTGCGGCTGCTGCGCGAGGTCCTGACGACCTTCGAGACCGGCGACCGCGACGAACAGGGCGAGGACTATCACGACGCCAGCGGCCACTCCCCCGAGCTACTGGAGCACGGAGACCCCGACCGGCTGGAGACCCTGGACGGCGGCGGCGCGCTCGTCGAAGGCGACACCCTGATCGAGGGCGGCAGGGCGATCGAGCCCGGCACAGCGATCACAGACGACACCATGATCGAGCGTGGCCGACAGCGACCGTGGGACGATTACGACTTCTGCACGGCCCTGGTGAAGGAGCTGACCGGCGACCCGGCCGTCCGAGCGGCCCACGTCACGGAGGCGCTGCGCCGCTGCGCCGCAGGGTTCCCCGCCGACGCGCTCGCCCTCGGCCGCGACCTGCACTGGATCAGCGCGGGCGACCCGGAACGCGAGGCCCAGGCGAACGAACTGCTCACCACGGCCTACCGCGCCCTGGGCCGCGACAACCTCGCGGCGATCGCCGAAGCCCATCACCGCCACCGCGATCTGCCCCAGGTGCACGTCCTGGAAGGGACCTGACGTCGCCCCACCGACCCCGAGCGACCCTCCCCGAGCGACCGCGCTCAAGCGGCCGGGATCAGGCGGACAGGGGGATGCGCTCCAGGCGCTGGAACACCTCGCGCGACGCGCTCGACCGGTTGAAGGTGATGAAGTGGATCCCCGGCGCGCCCTCGTCGAGCAGCCGCTGGCACAGCTCCGCCCCGTGGTCGATGCCGAGCCGCCGCACCGCCGCCGGATCGTCCTTGACCGCCTCGAACCTGGCCGCCACGTCCGGCGGGAACGGCGCCCCCGACAGCTGCTCGGAGCGGGCGATCGTGCTCATCTGGGTGACCGGCATGATGCACGGGATGATCGGCGTGTCACAGCCCCGGGCCGCCACCCGGTCACGCAGCCGCAGGTAGTCGTCGGCCTGGAAGAACATCTGCGTGATCGCGTAGTCGGCCCCGGCCCGGCACTTGCGTACGAAGTATTCGGTGTCGGACTCGATGGAGGGCGAACGCGGATGCTTGTAGGGGAAGGCGGCCACGCCGACGCAGAAGTCGCCCGCCTGGCGGATCAGGCGGACGAGCTCCTCGGCGTAGAGCACGCCCTCGGGATGCTGCACCCACTCGGCCGTCGGGTCGCCGGGGGGATCGCCGCGCACGGCCAGGATGTTGCGCACTCCGGCGTCGGCGAAGCGCCCTACGAGGTGGCGCAGCTCGCGGATGGAGTGGTCGACCGCGGTGAAGTGGGCGACGGGCGTGAGCGTGGTGTCGTGGGCGATCCGCTCGACGATGTCGACCGTGCGGTCACGGGTGGAGCCGCCGGCGCCGTACGTCACGGAGACGAACGTGGGCCGCAGCGACTCCAGCTCCCTGATCGCCCGCCACAACTGTTTGGCGCCCTCGTCGGTCTTCGGCGGGAAGAACTCGAAGGAGAACGACCGGCCACCGGCGGCGAGCATGTCGCGGACGGTGGGAACACGATCGGGCCTTACAGAGGGTCGACCAAGAGCCATGCCCACAAGATTAGCGCCACATCTCGCAGACCTGCCGGTCAGACAGACACCCTGGAGATCCGCACCCTCGCTCCCGGCCACTAGTCTCATGGGCATGACCACTGACGCGGCCGGCCTGGAGATCCTGCGCGCGCAGGTCGAGCGCGCTCTCGGAGAGTTCGTCGAACGGCAGCTGCCCGACGGCGGCGATCCCGAGTTCGCGCCGCTGCGCGAGGCGGCCGACAAACTGCTGTCCGGCGGCAAGCGGCTGCGGCCGGCGTTCTGCTACTGGGGGTGGCGCGGCGCCGGCGGCACCGACGTGCCCGGCATCTTCACCGCCGCCGCCTCGCTGGAGCTGCTGCAGGCCAGCGCGCTGGTGCACGACGACGTGATGGACAAGAGCGATCTGCGCCGGGGCATGCCGTCCGCGCACCGCCGCTTCCAGGCCATGCACGAGAAGTCGGGCTGGCACGGCTCGGCGGAGCAGTTCGGCGAGGGCGCGGCGATCCTGCTGGGCAACCTGCTGCTGATCTGGTCGGGCGAGATGTGGCGGGCCAGCGGGCTGCCGCGCGAGTCGCTGGAGGCGGCCCAGCCCGTCCACGACCACATGCGCACCGAGCTGATGTGCGGCCAGTATCTCGACCTGCTGGAGCAGGCGCACGGGGAGAACTCGTTCGAGTCGGCGCTGCGGGTGGCGCTCTACAAGAGCGGCAAATACTCGGTGGAGCAGCCGCTCAGGCTCGGGCTGGCGCTGGCCGGGCGGGAGCTGGCGCCGTGGATGGACGAGCTGTGCGCCGGGTTCGGGCGGCAGGTCGGGATCGCGTTCCAGTTGCGCGACGACATCCTCGGGGTCTTCGGCGACCCGGCGCAGACGGGCAAGCCCGCCGGCGACGACCTGCGGGAGGGCAAGCGGACGATGCTGGTGGCCCGCACCCTGGCCGCGGCCTCGCCCGCCGAGGCCGGCACCGTGCGCCGGCTGCTCGGCGATCCCGCGCTGGACGAGGGCGGGGTCGAGACGCTGCGGCAGATCATCGACGACACCGGGGCACTGCGGGAGTGCGAGGACCTGATCGGCGACTACCTGGGCGAGGCGCTGGCGGCGCTCGACTCGGCCCCGGTCACGCCGCAGGCGCGCGCCGCACTGACCGACCTGGCCATCGCCGCCACCAGCCGCAAGACCTGACCCGCCGCCGACCGGTCGGCCGACGGTCATCCGCCGGCTCGCCGGCCACCGATCACCGGCCAGCCCGCCGTCCGGCCGCTCACCCGCCGAACGGCCGACGGCCGGCGCTTCAGCCGGCCGGGGGTGTTCGGCTGCTCAGCCGGCCGACAGGCGTTTGGCGAACTCGGCAGCCGCCGCGCCGGGGTCGTCGGCCTCGGTGATCGCGCGGACGACCACCACCCGGCTCACCCCGTACGACATCACCTCGTCCAGGTTGGCGAGATCGATGCCGCCGATCCCGAACCACGGCCGCGAGGTGCCCAGCGCCGCCGCGTGCCGCAGCAGCGACGGGCCGGGAGCCGGGCGGCCGGGCTTGGTCGGGGTGGGCCAGACGGGCCCGCAGCAGAAGTAGTCGACGCCCTCCTCCACAGCCGCGGCGGAAGCCTCGGCGGCGGAGTGGGTGGACCGTCCGATGACGATGTCGTCGCCGAGTATCTCTCGCGCGACCGTCACAGGAAGGTCGTCCTGCCCCAGATGGAGCACGTCGGGGCGGGCGGCGTACGCGACGTCCGCCCGGTCGTTGACGGCCAGAAGTTTGCCGTGCCGGTCGCAGGCGTCGCGGAAGACCTCGAGGAGCGCGAGTTCTTCGCGTGCCTCAAGACCCTTCTCCCGCAGCTGGATGATGTCCACGCCGCCGGCCAGCACCGTGTCGAGGAACTCCGCCAGATCGCCGCGGTCGCGGCGGCCGTCTGTGCAGAGATAGAGGCGCGCGTCAGAAAGCGAGGGCTTGGGCACGCCGCTTGACCTCGGTATGACGGCCGGCCCTGATCGCCTCGACGGGCGATCCTGGCAGCGACTCGTCGGGGGTGAAGAGCCAGCGCAGCGACTCCACGTCGTCGTAGCCGGCATCCTGCAACACCGTCAGGGTGCCGGGCAGGCCCTTCATCACGTCCTTCCCATCGAGGAACACCGCGGGCACCTGTGGCCCGCCGCCGCCCCGGCGCACGCCGAGGAGCTTGTGGTCCTTCAGGAGCTGCTTGGCCCGGCCGATCGAAAGGTCGAGGCGCCTGGCCACTTCGGGGAGCGTGAGCCACTCGTCGATGAGCTGCTCGGTCTCCCGGTCGATCTGTGCAACAGAAAGCGTCACGAAACCACAACTACCACATGCCGTGCTTGCTCAAACAACACAATCCCGTAGAGAGACTTGTGGATCTACCAGGCGTTCCGTGTCCAGACGGTGACCGGCGTCGATGATCCGCCGCCCCTGTACGAGGTCGCGCGGCCGGTCCACGGCCAGTACGGCGGCCAGAGTGTCGTCCTCGGTGAGCCAGACGGCCGACCATTTGCCTTCTGGCTCGCCCCGGTAGACGAGCCGCTCGCCGGCCGGATGGTGTCCGGCGTACTGGATCATGTGGCCGAACTGCTCGGACCAGAAGTAGGGCACCGGGTCGTAGACCGCCTCCTCCCCCAGCAGCGTCGCGGCGGCGACCTCGGGGGCGTTGAGCGCGGTGTCCCAGTGTTCGACCCTGAGCCTGGTGCCCCAGCGGCGCGACCACCAGGCGGCGCAGTCGCCCACGGCGACGGTGCCGGGCAGCGAGGCGCGCAGGTGCTCGTCGGTGACGACGCCGTTGTGCAGGTCGATGTCGGCATCGGCCAGCCATCCGACGGCGGGCCGTACGCCGATGCCGGTGACGACCACGTGGGCCTCGATGAACTCACCGCCCACCAGCCGCACACCGCCCTCGTCCACGGAGTCGACCATGGCCCCGAGGCGCAGGTCGATGCCGTCGTACCAGGGCACGGTGCGCGCGCCGATCTCGGCGCCGACGGCGGTGCTCAGCGGGGCCCGCGCGCTCTCGACGACCGTCACCTCGCAGCCGGCGCGGCGGGCCGCGGTGGCCACCTCGGCGCCGATCCAGCCGGCGCCGATGATCGCCACGCGGGCGCCGGGGACGAGCACGGCGCGCAGCTCGTGGGCGTCGTCGAGGGTGCGCAGCACGTGCTGGAGGCCGTCGCCCGGCAGCCTGATCGGCTCGGCGCCGGTGGCGATGACCAGGCCGTCGTAGCCGATCTCGCCCTCGGTGGTCTCCACGACGCCGGCGCGCAGCGACTTGGCGCTGACGCCCGGCCAGAAGTCGACCTCCAGGGCGTCGAGGTCGGTGTCGACGAAGCTCGTGTCGGCCTCGCCCTTCAGCACGGCCTTCGACAGCGGCGGCCGGTCGTAGGGCCGATGGCGCTCCTCGCCCATCAGCGTGATCCGGCCGGTGAATCCGCGCCCTCGCAGGGCCTCGACCGTACGCAGGCCGGCCAGGCCCGCTCCCACCACCACGACATGGTTCACGTTCAAGACCATAACGGGGGCGGTGCACGGCCGCCGCACCGAGGCCGTAGGCTGTGGAGGTAAGACGCGCGGGAGTCCGGCCGTTTCACCGGGCTGAGAGGAAGGCTGTGACGGGCCTTCGACCGCAAGACACCTGATCCGGATCATGCCGGCGAAGGGAGCGCAGGTGGATGTGATCGTGGGCGGCGGGGTCGTCGGCCTCTCCGTGGCGTGGCGGCTGGCCCGTGAGGGGCGCCAGGTCACCGTGGTCGATCCGGCGCCCGGGCGGGGCGCCTCCTATGCCGCGGCGGGGATGCTGGCCCCGGTCAGCGAGGTGACCTACACCGAGGCGCCGCTGCTGCGGCTCGGGGTGGCGTCGCTGCGCCGCTGGCCCGCCTTCGCCGCCGAACTCACCGAGGACGCCGGGCTCGCGGGCCCGGGTACGAACGTCGGCGCGGCGCCGGGCGCAGCTGCCGAACTCGCCGGTCCGAGGATGGGCGCGGGTGCCGGGCTCGCCGGTGACGGCGCGGCCGGAGGAGATGCGCTCGCGCTGGATCTGCGGTCCGACGGGACGCTTGACGTCGCGTTCGGGGCCGACGACCTGGCGGCGCTGGACGAGCTGGCGGCGTTCATGGACAAGCTCGGGCTGCCGGTCGAGCGGCTCACCGGGCGCGAATGCCGCCGCCTGGAGCCGATGCTGGCCCCGTCCGTGCGTGGCGGGCTGCTGGCGCCCGGCGACGCCTGGGTGGATCCGCGCCGGGTGACCGCGGCCCTGCTGGCCGCGCTGGAGCGGCTTGGCGCCGAGGTGGTGCGCGCCCGCGTCACCGAGCTGCTGCGCGAAGGCGGCCGGGTCACGGGGGTACGCCTCGAGACGCCGGAGCCGTACGGGACCGGGCCTGGCGGCGGGCACGGTGAAGTCAGACCTGGCGCCAAGGCGGAGACCCGTGCGGGCACCAGGACGGGCGCCAGGAAGGAGACCGGCGCGGAGACCCGGGCCGAGATCAGGGCCGAGCGGGTCGTCCTGACCGCCGGCGCGTGGAGCGGCGAGCTGGCCGAGGTGCCGGTGCGGCCGGTCAAGGGGCAGATCATGCGGCTGCGCTCGCCGCAGCCGCTGCTGACCCGGTGCGTACGCGGCACCGTGCACGGCTCGTCGGTCTACCTGGTCCCCCGGGGCGACGGTGAGCTGGTGGTCGGCGCCACCCAGGAGGAGCTGGGCTTCGACACCAGGGTGACCGCCGGCGGGCTCTACGAGCTGCTGCGCGACGCCAGGGAGCTGGTTCCCGGCGTCACCGAGCTGGAGGTCGCCGACGTGGTGGCGGGGCTGCGGCCGGGCACCCCGGACAACCTGCCGGTCATCGGCCCCAGCGGGACGCCGGGGCTGACGTTCGCGACCGGGCACCACCGGGGCGGCGTGCTGCTCGCCCCGCTCACGACGGCCATCCTGCTGGGCGAGGAGGGCGAGCTGGCGGCGCTGTGCTCGCCGGAGAGATTTCAGGGAATTTCATGATTGTTACCATCAACGGGTCCGCGCACGAGGTGGCCGACGGCATGACCGTGGCGCAGGCCGTACAGACATTGACCACGGCCACCACCGGAGTGGCCGTGGCCGTGAACGACGAGGTGGTCACCCGCAGCGCCTGGGAGACGACGGCGCTCGGCGACAGTGACCGCGTGGAGGTCCTGACGGCGGTGCAAGGTGGATGATCTGATCATCGCCGGGGAGAAGTTCTCCTCCCGGCTCATCATGGGAACCGGCGGCGCGCCCTCGCTGGAGGTGCTGGACCAGGCGCTCGCGGCGTCGGGCACCGAGCTGACCACGGTGGCGATGCGCCGGCTCGACCCGGGCTCGCGCGGCACCGTGCTCGACGTGCTGCGCCGGCGCGACATCAAGGTGCTGCCCAACACGGCGGGCTGCTTCACCGCGGGCGAGGCCGTGCTGACCGCCCGGCTGGCCAGGGAGGCGCTCGGCACGAACTGGGTCAAGCTGGAGGTCATCGCCGACGAGCGAACCCTGCTGCCCGACCCGATCGAGACGTTCGACGCGGCCGAGCGGCTGGTGGCCGACGGGTTCGTGGTGCTGCCGTACATCGGGGACGATCCGGCGCTGGCGCGGCGGCTCGAGCAGGCCGGGTGCGCGGCGGTGATGCCGCTGGGCGCGCCGATCGGCTCGGGGCTCGGCATCCGCAACCCGCACAGCATCGAGCTGATCGTGGAGGCCGCGTCCGTGCCGGTGATCCTCGACGCGGGCATCGGCACGGCCAGTGACGCCGCGCTGGCGATGGAGCTGGGCTGTGACGCGGTGCTCCTGGCCACGGCCGTGACCAGGGCGCAGCGGCCCGACCTCATGGCGGCGGCCATGAAGGGCGCCGTCGCGGCCGGGCGGCTGGCCCGCCAGGCGGGCCGCATCCCCCGCCGCCGCTACGCCGAGGCCTCCTCCCCGACGTCCCCGTAACCCAGCCGGCCCGGCCGACGGAACGAGCCCGCCGCAACCCGCCCGATCCCCTCCCCTCTCGTACGCGACGCGCCTGGCCGGATCCGAGTCCACCACCCGCCCGGCCAGGACCGCGACACGCCGGGGGCGCAGTCGCGGGATGTCACGGAGGGTGCCGGGACAAGCACCGAGAGAGCCGCGTTTCAGGGGTGTGAGGGGGCCGGGACGGGTTCGGCGGGGCGTCGTGACGAGAACGTCTCCGCATCGGTTTCGGGCGGTGGGGCCCTGCCAGTGGCAAAACGCCCGTAAACTCAGCGGGGTGGATACGACGACTGCGGACCCCCTGGTCGGGCGGCTCCTCGATGGGCGCTACCGCATCGAGAGCCGAATCGCCCGGGGCGGTATGGCGACCGTCTACCTCGCGCTGGACATCCGGCTCGACCGGACGGTGGCGCTGAAGGTCATGCACCGCTCGCTCGCCGAGGACCCGGCATTCGTCAGAAGGTTCATCGGCGAGGCGAAGTCGGTCGCCAGCCTCTCCCATCCCAATGTGGTGCACGTCTTCGACCAGGGCACCGACAACGACGTCGTCTACCTGTCGATGGAATACGTCCCCGGCCGCACGCTGCGCGACATCCTGCGCGACCGCGGCAGGCTGCCCGCCCGCGAGGCGCTGGAGCTGATGATCCCGGTGCTGGCCGCGCTCGGCGCCGCCCACCAGGCCGGGCTCGTGCACCGCGACGTCAAACCGGAAAACGTCCTCATGACCGACGACGGCCGGGTCAAGGTCGTCGACTTCGGCCTGGCCAGGGCGATCGAGGCGACCAACCAGACCCGTACCGGCGTGATGATCGGCACGATCGGCTACATGGCGCCCGAGCAGGTCACCACGGGCGCGGCCGACGTGCGCAGCGACGTCTACGCCGCGGGCATCATGCTGTTCGAGCTGGTCACGGGGCAGCAGCCGTACGACGGCGAGACGCCGATGTCGGTGGCCTACCGGCACGTGCACGACACGGTGCCCGCGCCGTCCTCGGTGGCGCCCGAGGTGCCGCCGCTGGTCGACACGCTGGTGGCGCACGCGACCGCGCGCGAGCCGCAAGACCGCCCCGCCGACGCGACGGCCATGCTGGTCGCCGCGGTGGACGCGCACCGGATGTTGCCGCGCACGACGACCCCGCCGGGCACCGGCCCGATGATGCCGGGCACCAACCCGACGACGGTGTACGCCCATCCGGCGGGCGGCCCGGTCTCGGGCGCGCGTTCGATGCCGCAGCCCGCGCCGGCGCACACGATGATCCAGCCGCGGACGTCGGCTGAGGAGCCGCGGCGGCGCGGGTTCCGGCCCAACTGGTTCCTGGTGGCGCTGGCCGCCGTGATGGTGGTGGCGGTCGGGCTGACGGGCTGGTATTTCGCCCAGCCCGAGCTCGTCACCGTGCCCGACCTGATCGGCAAGAACGTGGCGGAGGCCGAGAAGACCATCGCCGGCCGCGGGCTGCAGATGCGCCAGGCCGACGGGAAGCACGACGAGAAGGTCGCCGAGGGCCTGGTGCTCAGCAGCGACCCGGCGGCCGACGCCGAGCTGGAGAAGGGCTCGACGGTCACGCTGGTGCTCTCGCTCGGCCCCGAGCGGATCGTCGTGCCCGACGTGTCGGGCCGGTCGAGCAACGAGGCCAGGGCCGCCATAGCGAAGGCGGGGCTGACCGTCGGCGCCGTCAAGCGCCTGCCCAACCAGCAGGTCGAGCGCGACAAGGTGATCCGCACCTCGCCGCAGGTGGGCGAGAAGGTCAGGAAGAGCGCCAAGATCAACATCTTCGTCAGCGCCGGGCTCGTCATGCCCGACGTCGGCGGCATGCCGAAGGACGAGGCGGCCGGCTTCCTCGGCGGGCAGGGCTTCCAGGTGCAGGTCAACGAGGTCGACGACGACGCCGAGCCGTGCACCGTCATCGCCCAGTCGCCCAAGGCCAAGTCCGAGGTCGACAAGGGCGTACCCGTGATGATCACGGTGGCGCGCTGCCAGACCGACTGGTGGCAGTGGTTCCGCGGCGACAACGAGGCCCGCGACGACCAGCAGTTCAGCGTCGTGCCCGGCGTGATCGGCAAGAACATCAACGACGCCAAGCCCGAGCTGGAGGCGCTGGGGTTCAAGGTGCGGGTCAACCGGCTGAGCAACGGCGGCGTGGTGCAGTTCCAGCGGCCGCTGCCCAACAGCGAGCGGCCGCCGGGCAGCGTGGTCTTCCTCTGGCAGTGACCTCCTGTCCCTGAAACGGGGACAGGAGCCGGGCTCAGGTGAGGTGGCCGTGCAGGCGGACCCGGGCCAGGCCGCCGTCCGGGTAGATGTCCACCCGTACGCTCGTCACCGGCTCCCGGTGGTCCAGGCGGAAGCGGTGCGGCGTGTCGGGCCGCAGCGGGGTCCTGGGCAGCAGCGGCACCTCGCGCTCCCCGTCCAGCCCCGTCAGCGAGACCGCGGCGGGCGCGTTGAACAGCAGGTTGGTGGTGTCGATCTCGGCCAGCCTGACGAGCCCGCGCCCGGCCAGCCGGATGACGATCCAGTCGTTGCCGTCGTCGCGCCGCCTGGCGGTCTCCCAGCCCTCCGCCTGGTGCCGGGCCAGGCCGGGGGCGATGACGTTGTTCGGGGAGGAGTAGAAGTCGTCGGAGCAGGCGGTGACCAGGCCGCCGTTGGCGAGCGCGGCCAGATCGAGCCCGAGACCCTCGTAGACGGACAGGTCGGGGCGGACCTCGCCGTGCACGCGCAGCCTGGACACGCCTCCGTCGGGGTGGATGTTGAGCCGCACGTGGGTGTAGCGGTGCTCGTCGGCGACCTCGAAGTGGTGCTCCGCGTCTCCCTTGAGCTCCGATCGGGGCACGATCTCCGTCCACGGGGCCCGCGCCAGCTCCTCCGGCGACGGGTAGCCCTCGACGGCCGCCGCCTCCACGGACGCGTACGGCGGATAGTTGCCCTTGAACCAGGCCGTGTCGATCACCACGCCCCTGATCACGCCGGGCAGGCCGAGCCGCACCAGGGCCCAGTCGTGCCCGGGTGAGCGGCGCCGGCGGGTCTCCCAGCCGTCGTACACCTGCCCCTTGCCGCCGAACGTCTCCGGGCTGAACGCCGGACGCTCCGGCCTGATCAGGCTCTCCTTCTCGGCGAAGGACTCGTCGCTGGCCGCCACGACCGAGCCGCCGAGCGGGCGCAGGGCGAGGTCGGGCAGGCGGGTGAACGGGGTCATCGGCGCGCTCCCATCAGCAGTCGTCCGTGCGGCCGGCCGTCCACCGGCCGGCCGCGCAGCCAGGTGGTCAGGACGGCGCCCTTGAGCGTGCGGCCGTGGTAGGGGGTGACGGGATTCTTGTGGTGCAACCGGGCGGCGTCCACCAGCAGGTCGGCGGCGGGGTCGAAGGCCACCAGGTCGGCATCGTTGCCCACCTTTATCCCGCCTTTTCCGGGCACGCCGGCCAGCGCGGCGGGGTTGGCGGACATCCAGCGGACCACGTCCCCGAGCCCGTGCCCTCGGCGCGCGGCCTCCGTCCAGATCGCCGGCAGCCCGATCTGCAGCGAGGCGATGCCGCCCCAGGCGGCGGCGAAGTCGGGCACCTTGAGATCGGCCGTCGAGGGCGAGTGGTCCGACACCACGCAGCTCAGCACCCCGCGCGCCAGCCCGTCCCACAGCAGGTCGCGGTTGGCCTCGGAGCGGATCGGCGGGCAGCACTTGTACGTGGTCTCGCCCTCCGGCACCTGCTCGGCCGTCAGCGTCAGGTAGTGGGGGCAGGTCTCGGCCGACACCGCCACTCCCCTGGCCTGGGCCGCCTCCAGGACCTCCAGGCAGTCGGCGCTGGAGACGTGCAGGATGTGCACCCGGGCGCCGCATTCCTCCGCCACCCGGACGACCTGCTCGACGGCGCTGCGTTCGGAGGCCCCCGGCCGTGAGTCCAGGAACTCCCGGTAGCCCGGCCCGCCCGGCTCGGCCAGCAGCGCCGGGTCCTCGGCGTGCACCACGGTCAGCCCGCCGAACCCGGCCACCTCCTCCAGGGCGAGCCGCAGCTCGGCGACCGTCAGGTGCGGGAACTCCTCGACCCCCGAGGGCGACAGGAAGCACTTGAACCCGTACACGCCGCGCCGGTGCAGCGGCGCGAGGTCCTTGACGTTGCCCGGCACGGCCCCGCCCCAGAAGCCGACGTCCACGTGGCACCGGCCGCCGGCGGCGCGCAGCTTGGCGTCGAGGGCCGGCTCGTCGATCGTGGGCGGCAGGGAGTTGAGCGGCATGTCCACGATCGTGGTGACGCCTCCGGCGGCGGCTGCCCTGGTCGCGGAGTCGAATCCCTCCCAGTGGGTCCGCCCGGGCTCGTTGACGTGCACGTGCGTGTCCACCAGGCCGGGCAGCAGGGCCACGTCGCGCAGGTCCACGTCCTCGGGGGCGTCGAGCGGCGCGGCGTAGTCGTACAGGGCGACGATCTTCTCGTCCCGTACGGCGACCGCCGCCGCCCGCTCACCCTCGGGCGTGACGGTCCTGCGGGATCTGACGACGAGGTCGAACGAGGTCATCCATCACCTTCCGAGGCGGTCTGCGGCGATCCGGGCGGCGAGGCGTTCGAGCAGCGGGCCCGCCTCGGCCATGCAGCGAGCCACGTCGGGCTCCAGATCCGTCAGGGCGTAGGCCGCCTCGATGCCCGCGGCCTTCAGCTCCTCGTCACTGAGCGTACGGCGGCCGCAGACGGCCACCACGGGCACCCCGGCCTCGGCGGCGGCGCGCGCCACGCCGACCGGCGCCTTGCCGCGCAGCGACTGCTCGTCCAGCGAGCCTTCGCCGGTGACGACCAGCCGGGCGCCGCGCACCACCTCGCCGAAGCCGAGCAGGTCGAGCAGGTAGCCGATGCCGGGCCGCAGCTCGGCGTGCAGGAACGCCATCGCCGCGAACCCGACGCCGCCGGCCGCGCCCGCGCCCGGCGCGCCCGCCACGCCCATGGCGCGCGGGGGGCCGTCGTGCTCGACCGCGCCCATGAGCCCGTGGGTGGCGGTGGCGATGGCCGCCAGGCGCGACAGCGCCGACTCCAGCGTCCTGACGTCGTCCTCCGTGGCGCCCTTCTGGGGGCCGTAGACGGCGGCGGCGCCGTGCGGGCCGAGCAGCGGGTTGTCCACGTCGCTCGCCACCACGAACTCCACGCCCGCGAGGTCGAGGAAGCCGGACAGGTCGATGCGGGCCAGATCCTTCAGCGCGGCCCCGCCGCGCGGCAGGTCGCGGCCCTCGTCGTCGAGCAGGCGGGCGCCCAGGGCCTGGGCCATGCCCGCGCCGCCGTCGGTGCAGGCGCTGCCGCCCAGGCCGAGCACCACCCGCTTGGCGCCGCGGCGCACGGCGTCGGCGATCAGCTCGCCCGTGCCGTAGCTGGTGGCCGTCAGTGGCTCGTGCCCGCCGGGCAGGCGGCGCAGCCCGGACGCCTCCGCCAGCTCGACCACGGCGGTGCCGGTGGGCTGCCAGGCGTACGAGGCGGGGATCCGCTCCCCGGTCGGCCCCGTGACCTCGATCGTGATCCGGCCGAAGCCGCCCGCGACGGCGGCGTCCACCGTCCCGTCACCACCGTCGGCGACGGGCAGCTCCACCGTGGGCACGCCGAGACCCGCCGACACCCGGGAGGCCACTTCGGCCGCCGTCAGCGTCCCCTTGAACTTGTCGGGGGCGACCAGTACGTGCTGAACCACTACGAACTCCCACCTGATGATGAACAATGTCCTGACACGCCTTCCTGCCCGGTGCGAGCGGGCAGGAAGGCGTGACTCATCATCCTGACACTGGGGTCCCACCGGATTCCATGCCGGTCCCCCGTCACGATCAGCTCTACCGCGCGATGCTCCAGACCCCGTGCTCCTACTCTGCGCTTTCGGATGAGAGGCCCCTCCCGGCGGTGAGTGAGGTGGATTAGGCTCGGCGCGGATTGAGGGGGTTTTGTGAGGGTTTCTACGCGGGAGCGGCGGGCGCGGCTGGCCTTGCGGCATCGGCTGGCCGTCAAAGTGGGTACGCCCGAGGAGGCGGCGGACGCCGTGGTGGCGTTGCACGGCACCGATCCGGCCACCGTGTTCCTGTCGGCCGGCGCCCGGCTGCTGGCGCCCGGGCCCGAGCCGGTCGAGCGGGCCCTGTACGCCGAGCACACGCTGGTGCGGATGACCGGGATGCGGCGCACGGTGTTCGTGGTGCCGGCGGAGCTGGTGCCGGTCGTGCACCACTCCACGATGCCGGCGATCGCCCGCAGGGAGCGCGCCTCGCTCATGAAGGCGTTCGGGCCGGGCGGCTGGGACGAGGCCTGGTTCAAGGACGTCGAGGCGTCCGTGCTGCGGATCCTGGCCGAGGCGGGCGACCGGACGGCGGCCGAGCTGGGCGCGCTGGAGCCGCGGCTGCGGGAGCAGGTCAGGGTGGCCGTGGGCAAGCCGTACGAGGGCGTGATCAGCGTGGGCTCGCGGCTGCTGCCCCTGATGGCGATGGACGGCCTGCTGGTACGCCGGGCGCGCGTGTCCGGCACCTGGGTCAGCGGCACGCACTTCTGGGCCCTGGCCCCCGAACTGGCGGAGCGGGCCGCGGACGAGGCGCGGGCGGCGCTGGTGGCGCGGTGGCTGGCCGCGTTCGGGCCCGGCACGGAGGCGGACCTCAAGTGGTGGACCGGGTGGACGCTGAAGGACGTGCGCGGGGCGCTGGCCGCCGTCGGGGCGGTGGCGGTGGAGCTGGAGGGTGGCGGCACCGGCTACCTGCTGCCCGATGACGATCTGACCGGTGGGGAGCCGGAGCCGTGGGCGGCGCTGCTGCCGGCGCTCGATCCGACGCCGATGGGCTGGCAGGAACGCGACTGGTACCTGCCGGGCGAGCACCGCGCCGAGCTGTTCGACCGCAGCGGCAACGTGGGCCCGACCGTGTGGTGGGACGGCCGGGTGGTGGGCGGCTGGGCGCAGCGCAAGGACGGCGAGATCGTGTGGCGGCTGCTGGAGGACGTGGGCGCGGACGCGAAGGCGGCGATCGAGGCGGAGGCCGGAGTTCTGGCGTCCTGGGTCGGCGAGGTCAAGGTGACGCCCCGGTTCAGGACTCCGATGGAGCGCGCCCTGTCCGCATCCTGAGCCCCCGCACGCCCGGTACGGCCCCTGGTCCCCGCGCCCTGTCCGCCTCCGAGGCCGGTACGACCCCTGATGCCGGCGAGCCGTCCGTCTCCTGGGCCGCCACACGCCGTCAGGACATGGTGCGGACGAACTCCTCGAAGGAGTAGCGGCCGTCCTGGTCGGAGTCGGCCTCCTGGCTCATCGCCCCGAGCGCCTCCGCCGGGAGGTCGGGGAAGTGCCGCTTCAGCTCGGCCTCGCTGATGTAGCCGTCGCCGTCGGTGTCGATCGCGGCGAAGGTGCTCTTGAGCTGCGCCAGCCGCTCGTCGGGGAGTTGCTCCGACACGGGACCGCCTTTCCTCCACGTTTAGGACATTTCCCACCCTACTGGGCGCCCTCCGCCAGCTTGGCCAGCCGCCCGCGGGCCTCGGCGCCGGCCCGGCCGGCCGCGTCCTGGGCCACGGTCCTCAGCTCGCCGCCGGCCACCACCGTCCTGCCGCCGACCAGCAGCAGGTCCAGTGGCGGCGGAGGCCCGAAGACCAGCGCGCAGACCGGGTCGGCGACGGCGGCGGTGAACGGCCCGTCCACCCGCCACAGCGCGATGTCGGCCAGCTTGCCGGGCTCCAGCGTGCCCAGCTCGTCCTCGCGGCCGAGGTTGCGTGCGCCGCCCAGCGTGGCCAGCTCCAGGGCCTGCCTGGCGGTCAGGGCCCGCGGCCCGTACCTCGCCCGCTGGATCAGCAGCGCCTGCCGCATCTCGCCCACGAGCGGGGTCAGCTCGGAGGAGGCGGCGCCGTCGACGCCCAGGCCCACGTTCGCGCCGCGCCGCAGCAGCTCGGACACGCGGGCGATGCCCGCGCCGAGCCGCCCGTTGGAGGAGGGGCAGTGCGCGACGCCGGTGCCGGTCTCCGCCAGTTTGCCCAGGTCGTCGTCGCTCAGGTGCACGGCGTGCGCGAACCACACGTCGGGCCCCAGCCAGCCCAGCCGCTCCATGTAGTCCACCGGGCGTACCCCGAACTGCTCCAGGCAGTGCTCCTCCTCGTCGAGGGTCTCGGCGAGGTGCGTGTGCAGCCGTACGCCCCTGTCCCTGGCCAGGGCGGCGGACTCGGTCATCAGCTCGGCGCTGGCCGAGAACGGCGAGCAGGGCGCGACCACCACGCGCAACATCGAGGAGGGCGAGGGGTCGTGGTAGGCGTCCACGGCCGCGGCGGTGGCGGCGAGGATGTCGTCCAGCTCCTCCACCACGGAGTCCGGTGGCAGCCCGCCCTTCGACTCGCCCCTGTCCATGGAGCCGCGCGCCGGATGGAAGCGCAGGCCCACCTCGCGGGCGGCCTCGATCTCGGCCGCGAGCAGGTCGCCCCGGCCCTTGGGGAAGACGTAGTGGTGGTCGCTCGCGGTGGTGCAGCCCGACAGCGCCAGCCAGCTCAGCCCGGCCGTGGCCGCGCCCCTGACCACCTCGGCGTCGAGGGCGGCCCACACCGGGTAGAGCGCCGTCAGCCACTCGAACAGCGTGGCCTCCTGGACGAGACCCTGCGAGGCCCACTGGTAGAGGTGGTGGTGGGTGTTGACCAGGCCGGGGGTGGCCAGGCAGCCGCCGCCGTCGATCCTGGTCGCGCCGGGGACCTCGGGCGCGGGCCCGGGGCCGAGGCTCGCGATGCGATCCCCCTCGATCCTGATGTGTCCGGACGGGATCTCGGGGCCGGCGACGGGGGCGATGTGCACGTTCTCGATGATCAAGGATCGAGCGGGCCCAGCGTCGGGGGGAACGGCGCCGGTGCGTACGGCCTCGGTCGGTACGGCATCGGGGGGAACGTTCACGAGGCGGCGCCCTTCCGCGCGGCGGCGAGCCGTACCGCGTCGAGGATCTTCTCATAACCGGTGCACCGGCACAGGTTGCCCGCCAGCGCCTCCCTGATCTCGGCGTCCGACGGCTCGGGCACCCGTTCCAGCAGGTCGTGCGCCTGCACCAGCAGCCCCGGCGTGCAGAAGCCGCACTGCACGGCCCCGCACTCCACGAACGCCTCCTGCACCGGATCGAGCCGGTCGCCCTCGGCCAGGCCCTCGACCGTGCGCACCTGCCGTCCCTCGGCCTGCCCGGCGGCGACCAGGCAGGCGCAGACGGGCACGCCGTCGAGGTAGACGGTGCAGGAGCCGCACTCGCCCTGCTCGCAGGCGTTCTTGGAGCCGGGCAGGCCGAGGCGCTCGCGCAGCACGTACAGGAGGCTCTCGCCCTCCCAGACGTTCTGCGCGCTCTGCTCGCGGCCGTTGACGGTGAACGTGACGCGCATCAGGCGGCCCTCTTCCCCAGGTGGTCGTTCCAGGCCCAGGTGAGCGTGCGGCGGGCCATGACGCCGATCGCGTGCACCCGGTAGGCGGCGGTGCCGCGCACGTCGTCGATCGGCGCGGCGGCCCGCGCGCACAGGTCGCCGAAGCGGCGCAGCAGCGCGGGGTCGAGCGGAGCGTCCCAGCCGAGCTCCGCGGCCAGCAGCTCCTCGGCCTCGACCGCCCGGCGCGGCGTGGGCGCGGCCGAGCCGATGCCCGTGCCGACGCGCCGCTCGCCGGGGTGCAGCGCGAGCGCGAACGAGCACACCGCGATCACCATGGCGTTGCGGGTGCCGACCTTGGAGAAGTATTGGGGCCCGGTGGCCGGCGGCACGTGCACGGCCCTGATCAGCTCGTCCGGCTCCAGCGCGCTGCGCTTGACGCCCAGGTAGAACTCGGCGGCCGGGATCATCCGCACGCCGCGCTCGCGCGACTCCACCTCGACCACGGCCCCCGCCGCCAGCAACGGCGGATGGCTGTCG
Organism: Nonomuraea sp. NPDC048882; assembly: GCF_040649755.1. Lineage (NCBI taxonomy): Bacteria > Bacillati > Actinomycetota > Actinomycetes > Streptosporangiales > Streptosporangiaceae > Nonomuraea > Nonomuraea sp. NPDC048882. Next base: position 242,249 of record NZ_JBEZGB010000010.1, on the reverse strand, counting down.
CCTGCGGGTGAGGCCGCGCCCAGGTTGCCGCCGACGGAGCCGCGGTTGCGGATCTGCGGCGAGCCGACCGTGCGCGCGGCCTGGGCCAGGCCGGGCAGCGTCGCGCCGAGCTCCTCGATCACGGCCGTGTACGGCACCCCGGCCCCCACCCGGCACAGACCGTCCGCCATCGACCATTCGCGCAGTTCAGCCACCTGGTTGAGGTCGAGCAGCGCCGGCGGCCTGCGGACGTCGAAGTTCAGCTCGACCATCACGTCCGTGCCGCCCTGGATGGGCACGGCGTCCGGCTGGTCCGCCTTGGCGGCCAGCGCCTCGTCCCACGTCGTGGGGCGCAAGAAATCCATGTCTCTGCCTACTCCCAGGCGAATCCGGCGTCGGGCGCGTCCTCCCGCAGCACGCCGCCCTCGATGAGGCCGTAGGGGCGGTCGGCGGCGAAGAAGACCTCGTTGTCGTTGTCCAGGCCGAACGGGGACAGATCGACCGGGAAGTGGTGCTTGTTCGGCATGGCGAGCCTGATCTCGCAGATCTCGGGGCAGGCCGTGAGCGCGCGCTCCCCCATGGCGTACAGGGTCTGCTGGAGCGAGAGGCTGTGGGTGCCGGCGAACGCGTCGAGCAGGCAGCGCCGCACCTCCGTGTACGCCTTGGCGTAATCGGAGGCTGAGCCGGAGCCGGAGCCGGAGGCGTCCGCGTGGCGCCACTGGGCGGCGACGGCGGTGGCCAGGATGCGGTCGGTGGTGGGCTCCAGCGTGGTGTACTCGTCCACGATGTAGCCGTGGAACTCCGACCCGGTCGAGTTCAGCACCACGAGGTCCTTCAGCCCGGACACCACCGTGCTGCGGCCGTCCTCGTCGTGGTGGACCACGCAGGTGCGCACCTCGCCGCCGTCGCGCACGAACGAGTGGGGCCCCGTACGGTTCCAGCCGTACTCCTCGATCTCCACCCTGGCGTGGTGGATCGGGCGCTGCGAGGCGACGAAGTGCCTGGCCAGCAGCAGGGCGAACTCCTCGATCTGGCCGACGCCGTGGCGCCTGGCGAAGGCGTAGACGGTGTTCTTCTGCGAGTCGGTCGGCAGCACGGTGGCGTTGTCGCCGGTCAGGTGGACGGCCTCCATGTCGCCCGACAGCGAGGTGCTGACGCTGATGTCCTTGACGTGGTGGACGGGGCCCTGCCTGACCACGTGGACGAGCCTGGTCTCCGCCTTGCCGTAGCGGTTGGCGCCGAGCTTGACGGTCAATCTAGCTCCCTCGGTAGGTGGAGTAGGCGTACGGGCTGAGCAGCAGCGGCACGTGGTAGTGCTGGGCGGGGTCGGTCACGGCGAAGGTGACGACCACCTCGGGGTAGAACGTCTCCTTGAGGTAGGCGCCGGTGTCGAAGACGACGCGATGCACCCCGGCCGCCGGATCCCAGCCCTTGAGCCGGCCGTCGGCGTCGGTGCGGCCCTCGGCGACGACCCGGCCGTCGTGCTCCAGGCGTACGCGCAGGCCGGCGGCGGGCCGGCCGGTGACCGCGTCGAGCACGTGGGTGGAGAAGCTCATGCCCCCTCCTCGATGAGCCTGCCCAGCCGCAGCCGGGTGATGGCGGCCAGCTCGCCGCGTACGACGTCGTGCTCGCGCGCCTCGTCGTTGCCGAGCCGCTGCTTGAGCTTGTCGAGCATCTGGGTTCCCGTCAGCCCGGTTGCGCAGACGAGGTAGACATGCCCGAAACGCTCCTCGTAAACGCGGTTGCCCTCGGCGAGGGCCGCGCGCAGCTCCTCCTCGACGCCGGACTGCTCCCGCCGCGACCAGGACGCCTCCCGCCCGCTCCCGGCCGGCCGCTCGCCGATCCTGGGATGCGCGCTCAGCGCCTCCAGCACGTCGTCCCAGCTCAGCTCCAGCACGGCGGCGCGGGCGGTGTCGATGAGCCGGTCGAGGCTCTCGTACGGCCGCCGGGCGGCCACCTCGCCGGCGAAGGCGCGTGAGGCGCAGCAGCTCAGCAGCCCGGCCTCCGCCTCGGCCGGTGATCGCGCGTTGAACGCGGCGAGCGTTTCTGACATGTCAGAAGTACACACATGCGCTACGTGCCCGGTCCATCCGTGAGAACTCCAACCGGCGGCCCCCACGTGGGGCGGTTTTCGTGTCATGCTCCAATCGCCGGGCGCCCGCCACCGCATCGGCTCGCGGGTCCTAAACTGAGGGTCATCATGACCGTGAAATCCCTGATCGGCGGACACGTCTCCGTCGCCGGCGGCCTGGCGACGGGCGGCCTGAAATACATGGCCGAGATCGGCGCCGAGATGATCCAGGTGTTCGTCACCAACCCGCGCGGGTGGGCGCTCACCGAGGGCAAGCCGGCCGAGGACGCCAAGCTGGCCGAGTCCGGCGTCGAGACCTTCATCCACGTGCCCTACCTGGTCAACTTCGGCTCGCCCAGCCCCGAGACGCTGGCCAACTCCATCGCGATCGTGCGCCACACGCTGCGGCGCGGGGTGGAGACCGGCGCCAAGGGGGTCGTGGTGCACACCGGCTCGGCGGTGACGCAGTCGCGCGACGACGCGCTGCGGCAGTTGCACGACAACCTGCTGCCCCTGCTGGAGGACATCCCGGAGGGCGGGCCCGATCTGCTGCTGGAGCCGATGGCGGGCCAGGGCGCGATGTTGTGCGCCACCGTCCAGGACCTTGAGCCCTACCTGGCCGCGCTCGACTGGCATCCGCGGGCGTGCGTCTGCCTCGACACCTGCCACGCCTTCGCCGCCGGCCACGATCTGGCCGCCGAGGGCGGGGTGAAGGAGACGATGGACGCGCTGCACGCCATCGCGCCGGGGCGGCTCAAGCTCATCCACGCCAACGACTCCAAGGACGTGTGCGGGGCGAAGAAGGACCGCCACGAGAACATCGGGGCCGGTCACATCGGCGCCGAGCCGTTCGGCGACCTCATGCGGCATCCGGCGGCGGCCGGGATCTCGCTCTGCATCGAGACGCCGGGCAAGGCGCCGAAGCACGCCGAGGACATCACGCTGCTGAAGAAGCTGCGCGACGGCTGACCTCGCACCGGGCGCCCGATGGGCGGGCCGGCGCCCATGAAAGACCATGAAAGGGGCGCCCGCCCGAGCGATCCGGCCGCCCCCGCGTGCCGGATCGCGAGGCCCGGTTCGACAGCCTCGCGGGCGCCCCTTCACGGAACCGGCGTGGCGGGCCCAACCCCCCGGTCAAGGGCCCGACAGCCGCGGCGACCTGCGCGTCGCCGGTGAATTCCGCGCATCGGGCCGATCGTGAGCCGTGCGGCCCGTGTCTCCCGATGCGCCGGAAGAGCTCTCCGATGCCGAAACACTACGGTTGCGATCTTGCGGGAGAAACCCTGTTCACGTACAGCTCGCCGAACGGTCCGTAGTCAGCGATGTACGGAGAGTGCTACCGCGATCAGCGGTCGTCCCGGGACGACGAGCGGTAGGTCAGGGGGCCTGCGAGATGCTCGGGCAGATGCATCCTGGCCATCATCCGGCCCACGTCCCTGGGCGTCCTGGCCGGCGCGGCCAGGGAGATCAGCACCATCGCGGCGAAGGCGACCGGCACGGCCACCGGCACGGGGCAGGAGGTCAGCGGGCCCATGCGCACGCCCGCCTGCTCCCCGATCACCAGCACCGCCGTCGAGCCGCCCCCGAGAAGGATACCGGCCGCCGCGCCCGCGTCCGTCAGCCGCCGCCACCAGATCCCGAGCACGAGCAGCGGGCAGAACGTGGCCGCCGAGAGGCTGAGGCCGAGCAGCACGAGCGCCACCGACGCCCCGGGGGCGGTGACCGCCGTGAGCCCGAGCGCGGCCGCCAGGACCGCCACCACGGCCACGCGGAACGAGCGCGCCCCGGCCCTGGACGCGCGGGCCGACAGCGCGCCGCCCACGGCCGCCAGGACGCCCGCCGCGGTGGCCAGGAAGGCCGCGAACGCCCCCGCGGCCAGCAGGCCCGTCAGCACCTCCCCCACGGCCCCTGGGAACAGCCTGGCGGGCAGCAGCAGCACGATCTCGTCCGCGGCGGCGCCGCGCAGCCGCGCGTGCCCCATGAGCCCGTACAGCGGCGGTACGACGCAGAAGGCCGCCAGCATGGCCTGCGTGGCCACCATGGAGCGGCGCGCGGCGTGGCCGTCCCTGTCGGTGTGCACCCGCATGATCACGTGCGGCAGCCCCATCGTGCCCAGCGCGCACGCCAGCAGCACGGCCAGCACCCCCTGCAGCGAGGGGTCGCCCGCGCCCGCCAGCCCGGCGCCCCCGCCCCGGTACGCGCCCTCGAACCAGGCCACGGCCCCCTCTTCCGCCAGCCACCAGCAGACGATCCCGACCCCGAGGAAGACCACCAGCTTGAGCCAGAACTGCGCGGCCTGCACGCTCGTCACGCTGCCCAGCCCGCCGCCGACGGCCACCGCCAGCGCCGCCGCCGCGACGGCCGCCCAGCCCAGCCACGGCGGCAGCCCGGTCAGCAGCCGTACCACGACCCCGGCGGCGTGCAGCTGGGCGACCATGAACGCCAGCCCGACGACGAGGACGCAGCAGGTGGTCAACCGGCGCAACCGGGCCGAGCGCAGCCGCCACTCGGCGAATCCGGGCAGCGTGTACGTCCCCGAGCGCCGCAGCGGCGCGACCACGAGCGCCAGGATGACGACGAACCCCGCTGCCGCCCCCATCGGGTACCACAACATGGGCGAGCCGTGGGTGGCGATGAGCCCGGCCGTGCCCAGGCAGGCCGCCGCCGAGGTGAACTCGGAGCTGATCGCGGCCCCGTTCCACCAGGGTGGCACTCCCTTGGCGGCGACGTGGACGCCGGACACGCGGCGGGGCCGCGCGGCGCCCGCCGCGACGCCCAGGACCAGGACGAAGGCGATCCCGGTCAGCACGGCGACGTTCATCTCTCCAGCCGCTCCGCCCGCCTGAGCTGCAGCACGGCGAGGCCCACCCAGAGCCCCTGCACCGCCAGCGACAGGACGACCCAGGCGCGGGGGTCGGGCACCCACATCGCCAGCACCGGGGGCCCGGCCAGCAGGGCGGCGACGGCTCCCACGGTGCGCAGCGCCTGCCGTAACTGCCGCCCGACGAGTTCGGCCACGGGATCGCCCGGCTCGCCGTCGCGCGCGGAATCGGGCGCACGGCCGGGCCCGATATGGGGCCCGATATGGGGCCCGATATGGGGCCCGATATGGGGCCCGGCATGGGGCCCGGCATGGGGCCCGGTCTGAGGCACGGGATCGGGCCCGCCCTGAGGCCCGGTCTGGGGCACGGCATCGTCCGGGCGGCCGGGCGCGGCGGGCCGCCGGGACCCGGCGACGCGCCGCGCGGCGTTCACCGGGCCGCCCTCACGCGATCACGTCGCGGTGCTGGCGGACGAGCTGCTCGCGCACCTGCCGGCTGTGCCTCCTGCTGACCTGCAGTTCCTCGGTGCCGACGGTGAGCGTCACCCGCCCGCCTTCGAACCTGAGCTCGCTGACGTGGCGGGCCGCGACGAGCGTGCTGCGGTGGACGCGGATGAAGCCCGCCTCCGCCCAGCGCCGTTCGAGAGCGGCCAGCGACATGCGCACGAGGTAGCTGCCGTCGGCGGTGTGCAGGCGCACGTAGTCGCCCTTGGCCTCGGCGTACCAGACGGCCTGCTGCGGCACGAACCTGGTGCGCCCGCCCAGCTCGACCGGGATGACGTCGTCCTGGCCCGGCGCGGGCGCGGGGCCGCTGGCGGCCTCCAGCCTGCGCACCGCCTCGGCCAGCCGCTCGGCCCTGACCGGTTTGAGCAGGTAGTCGACGGCCTCCAGCTCGAACGCCTGCACCGCGCACTCCTCGTGCGCCGTGACGAAGACGAGCTTGGGCGGGCTGGGGAAGCCGCCGACGAGCCGGGCGAGGTCGAGCCCGTCGAGGCCGGGCATGCGGATGTCGAGGAAGACCCCGTCTAGCCGCTCGCCGCCGCCGATCATCTGGACCATGTCCTGCAGCGCGGTGACGCCGTCGGCCGCGGTCGTGACGTGTTCGATCCGGTCGTCCTGGCGCAACAGATAGGCGAGCTCCTCCAGAGCAGGCACTTCGTCGTCGACGGCCAGAACTCTCAACATGTCCATCACGCTGCCGTATAAAAGCAGAGGTCACCCGAGCCACGCCAGCATAGCGTAATGATTCGGCTACAGGGAGCTGAGCTGACTCTTGGGCACACGCAGCCGGACCTTGGTGCCCGCGCCGAGCGCCGTCTCCACCACGAGCCCGTAGCCGTCGCCGTAGATCTGGCGCATGCGCAGGTCCACGTTGGCCAGGCCGATGCCGCTGCCCTCGCGGGCGGGGTCCTCGTCGAGCATGCGCCTGGCGCACTCCGGGTCCATGCCGGCGCCGTCGTCCTCGACCGTGATGTGCGCCTCGGGGCCCGCGTCGCGGACGACGACGCGCACCTCGCCGGGGGTGCCGGGGCCGCGCATGCCGTGCTTGATGGCGTTCTCGACCAGCGGTTGCAGGCACAGGAACGGGACCAGCACCGGCAGCACCTCCGGGGACACCTGCATGCTGAAGCGCAGCTTGTCGCCGAAGCGGGCGCGCTCCAGCAGCAGGTAGCGGTCAACGCAGGTCAGCTCGTCGGCCAGGGTGGTGAAGTCGTGGGCGCGGCGCAGCGCGTACCGGGAGAAGTCGGCGAAGTCGAGCAGCAGCTCGCGGGCCCGCGCGGGGTCGGTGCGGACGAACGAGGCGATCGTGGTGAGCGCGTTGTAGACGAAGTGCGGCGAGATCTGCGCGCGCAGGGCGCGCATCTCGGCCTCCAGCGCGCGGCGGCGGGAGCCGTCGAGCTCGGCCAGCTCCAACTGGCCGGAGACCCAGCGGCCGACCTCGGCGACGGTACGCACGAGCGCGGCGCTGACCTCGTCGTCGAAGGCCGCCAGCGCGCCGACCACGGTGCCGTCCACGGTCAGCGGCACCACGACCGCCCCATGCTCGGGCCCATGATCCGGTGCCTCTTCGTCCCGGCACTCGGACCCTCGTGCCCGGCCCGGGAAGACCTGGGTCCGGCCGGCGGCCAGCGCGGCGCGGGCGTAGGTGAGCACGTCGTCGGTGCACGGCCCCTCCCAGGCCAGCGCCGCCTCGGTGGAGGTGATCGCGACAGCGCGGGTGCCGAGCAGGAGGCGCAGATGCCGCACGGCCTTGCGGGCGGAGTCACGGTCGAGGCCGGCCCGCAGGGCGGGGGCGGCCATCGCGGCGAGGTGCAGGGCGGTGAAGGTCGCGTCGTCCGTCCTGTGCTCGCCCGGCGGCGCGGGACGGCACCACAGGAGCCGTGCCAGCACGAGGCCGAGCAGGAAGGTCAGGAGGGAGGACAGCGCCACGCACGCGGTGGTCAGCATGCCGAAACCGTAGCCAACAACCTACCGTGTCCGAAGGAAAACAGGGAGTGAAGACCGGGTGACGTCAGGCGGGGCCTTCGCCGGGTTCTTCCTGGTAGGAGTAGCGCTGCTCGCGCCAGGGGTCGGCCAGGTTGTGGTAGCCGCGCTCCTCCCAGAAGCCCCTGCGGTCCTCCAGGAGGTATTCGACGCCGCGCACCCACTTGACGCTCTTCCACGCGTACAGGTGGGGGACCACGGCGCGCACCGGGAAGCCTCGGTCGGGGCTGAGCGGCTTCTCGTCGAGCTCCAGGGCGAACAGCGTGTCCGGCGCGGCGAAGTCGGCCATCCGCAGGTTGGCGCTGTAGCCGTATTCGGCCCAGATCATCACGTGGCGTACGGCGGGGTCGGGCGGGGCGGCCCGCATGATCGTGGCGGGGGTGACACCGCGCCACTCGTTGGCCATGAGGGAGAACTTGGTGACGCAGTGGAAGTCGGCGACGCGAGTGGCGCGGGGCAGCTGCTCGAACTCGGCCCAGGTGAAGTGGCGTTCCTCGCCGGAGGCGGTGGCGCCGAAGACGCGGAAGTCCCAGGTGTCCGGCTTGAACGCGGGCACCCGGCCGTAGTGGATCACGGGCCGGCCGCGCGGGACGTACTGGCCTGGAGGCAGGCGCGACTCCTCCACGATCACTCCCCTCACCGGTCTCGCGTCTTGGGCCATCCTGCCATCGGAGCGACGGCGGCTCGCGCCCGGGTACGCGACCGTCATCCTACTCATGGGTAACTTGAGTACGAATCCTCATGTGCGGGACATGCGCGCGCAGGCACGATGACCGCATGACGAAGCCCATCCAGCCCACGCGGACCGCCGCCTTCTACGCCCAGGCGGTCCTGTCGTTCGCCGTCTCGCTGATCTCGATGATCATCGCCCTGGCCTATCTGCCCGCGCAGGCGTGGGTGAAGGCCTTCCTCGCCCTCGGCCTGCTCTACGTCGTCACCTCGACGATCACCCTGTGCAAGGTGGTGCGCGACCGGCAGGAGCTGTCAGAGGTCACCAACCGGGTCGACCAGGCCAGGCTGGACAAGCTGCTGGCCCAGCACGACCCGTTCAAGGTCGACGCCTGAGCCGCCGTCCCGCCGCCCACGGGGCCGGCGGCGGGGCGGTCACATGCTGCGTCACCGGATGCGTCACAGGGTGTATTCCTGGATCGAGTCGGCCAGCTGCACGCACAGCTCTTCGGCGTCGAGGCGCTTCTCGATCTGCTTGAGGTCCTCGATCTTGGCCCGGGTCTCGGCCCGCTTGGGCGCCAGCAGCGAGCAGCAGTCCTCGTCGGGCAGCTCGGAGATCTCCAGCGTGCCGATGCGCCGGGCCTCGGCCATGATCTCGGTCTTGTCCCAGCCCACGAGCGGGCGCAGGATCGGCAGCTCGACGGCGTTGTCCTGGGCCGTGATGTTGGTCAGCGTCTGCGAGGAGACCTGCCCGAGCGCGTCGCCCGTGATCAGGGCGGCGGCGCGGATGCGGTGGGCGACCTCCTCGGCCGTCTTCAGCATCAGCCGCCGCTGCGCGATCACCGCCAGCCGGTCCTGGCCCGAGGTGCGGATCGACTGCTGCGCCTTGCCGAACGGCACCACCCACAGCCGCGACCTGCCCTGGAACCGGTCGAGCTTCCTGACCAGCGCGTACGCCTTGTAGATCGACTCCGAGGTGGTGAACGGGATGCCGGAGAAGTGCAGGAAGTCGACGTGCAGGCCGCGCCGCATCATCCGGTAGGCGGCCACGGGCGAGTCGATGCCGCCCGACATGAGCACCAGCGCCCTGCCGCTGCTGCCGACGGGCAGGCCGCCCTGGCCGGGGATGCCGCCGGTGAAGACGAACACCTCGTCCCTGTCGACCTCGATGAAGACCGTCAGCTCGGGGTTGCTCAGGTCGACCGGCAGGCCGTACTCGTCGTTGATGGCGCCGCCCACCAGCCGGTCGAGCTCGTTGGAGCGCAGCGGGAAGCGCTTGTCGCGGCGGCGGGAGCGGACCGCGAAGCGGGCGCCCCGCTTGGCCTCCTCGCTCTCGCCGACCAGTTCGAGCCCGGCCTTGAGCACCGCGTCGGGGTCTTTGGCGATCCGCCAGGCGCGGTGGATCCAGACCAGCCCCGGCACGTCGGCGACCCGCTGGGCCACCGCGTCGGCCTGCTCGGCGGTGGCGCCCTGGGGCAGGAAGATCGCGATCACGCCGTGCCGCCTGTGTACGTCGGTCTTGACGCCGAGCGGCTGGATCGCCTCGCGGATGTTGCTGACGAGGCGGCGCTCGAAGAGCTCGCGGTTCTTGCCCTTGAGGACGATCTCGCCCAGCTTGAGCAGAACGCACGGCTCGCCCAGGGCGGACATCGTCATGGTGGAACCTCCGGGGATGATGGGAAACGCGCCGTTGATGGCAACGTCGCGACCCATCGAGTTTAGTCCGCGTCGAGTCCCCGCTCGATCGCATATCGCACGAGCTCCACCCGGTTGTGCAACTGGAGCTTGCCGAGGGTGTTCTGCACGTGGTTCTGGACGGTGCGGTGCGAGAGCACCAGCCGTTCGGCGATCTGCCGGTACGACAGCCCCTTGGCGACCAGCCTGAGCACCTCGGTCTCGCGCTCGGTCAGCCGCGGCCGCTCCCCACCGGCTCGCTCGGCCGGCCCGCCGGGGCCGGGCTGCGCGGCCAGCCGCCGGTATTCGCCGAGCACCAGCCCGGCCAGGCCAGGCGTGAACACGGCGTCGCCGTCGGCGGTGCGCCGGACCGCGTCGAGGAACTCCTCCCGGCCCGCCGATTTCACCAGATATCCGGACGCGCCGGCCTTGACCGCCTCCAGGACGTCCTCCTGCTCGGCGCTGGCCGATAACACCAGCACCCTGGGCGCCGGCTCCACCGCGGCCAGCCGCGCGGCCACCTCGGGGCCGGGCAGGTCGGGCAGGTGCAGGTCGAGCACCACCACGTCGGGCCGCACCGCCCCGGCCACGCGTACCGCCTGCCGTCCCTCCCCCACGGCGGCCACGACCTCGTAGCCCGCCTCCGTGAGGTCTCTGGCGACGCCGTCGCGCCACATGGGATGGTCGTCCACCACCATGACCCGCACCATGCCGGTCACTCTAACGCGGCGCCCCTGGATCAGGACCAGACCGGGAATCACGCAGGGACGGTGATCACGCTGGGACGGTGATCACGCCGGGACGGTGATCTCGACCTCCGTGCCCTGGCCGGGGACGCTCACGATCGACACCCGCCCGCCCAGCTCGGCCACCCGCCCTCTGATCGACCTGGCCACCCCCATCCGCCCGTCGGCCGCCGCCTGCTCCAGCCGGCCGTCGGGGATGCCGGGCCCTTCGTCCCTGACGCTGACGGTCACGGCCCCGTCGCACGACTCGGCCAGGACCCACGCCCGCGCCCCCGTCCCGCAGTGCGCGCGCACGTTGTCGAGTGCGGCCCCCACGGCGGCGGAGAGCTCCTCGGCCACCTCGGTGGGCAGCACCAGCGGCGTGGCCGGGGTGGAGATCGTGACCTCGGGCGAGCCGTGCCGGCCGAGCAGCGCGCGCAGGTCGGCGCCGCCCCGGGGTGGCGGCGGGCCGGCCGCGACGAGCTGGCGCAGCGCCGCCTCCTGCTCACCGGCCAGCCGTCCCAGCTCGGCCGCCTCGCCGCCGAGCCGCTGCCCGCGCCGCTGCACCAGGGCGAGCACCTGCAGCACCGAGTCGTGGATGCCGCGCGCCAGCCGCTCGCGTTCGCGCTGGGCGGCCTCCATCTCGGTGGCGCGCTGCATGCGTTCCTCGGCCCGCCTGGCCAGCCGGGCCACGTCGCCGACCACGACGCCGGCCAGGAACAGCAGGACCGTGCCGTTGATGGAGACGGGCACGTCCTCGGCGCGCACGCGCAGCCACACGTCGCCGGCCGCGACGACGGCGGCGGCCAGCGCCCCGGCCCGCCGGCCTCCGTGCACGGCCCAGGCGAGCACGGGGCCGGCCACCCAGGTCGCGGGCACGGGCAGCGTGCCGGCCTCGCCCTGCTCCGCGCCCTGCACGTACGGGCTGGCCAGCAGGCACGCCACCGTCACGACCAGGTCGGCGGCGAGCAGCGGCCACCGGCGCAGCGCCGCGCGGGAGTAGGCGAACGTGGCCCCCGCGGTCCACAGCGCCATCGCGCCGACGACCAGCCAGCCGAGCACCGGCCGCTCGTAGCCGCCGTGCTGGGCCATGAGGACGGCCGCGTACGCCAGCGAGGCGACGCGGAAGACGGCGATCGCCCGCCAGAACGGGCCCTCGATAGCCATGAGACTCTCTCACGTTTTCCGACACGCGGAGTTGACAGATAGTTTCGATATCCATGCGAATAGGACAAGCCGGATGGCAGAATCCGGGGACCCCTAATGCAAGGAACCGATAGATGACCTCCGCCGTGAATCATTTCACCTATGGGTTGCTCACGCCGTTGCTCGCCTACGTCATGTCCTGCATCGGCTCGATGCTCGGGCTGCGGCTCACCGCGCAGGCGCACGCCTCGCGCGGCGGCGCCCGCGTGCGCTGGCTGCTGGGGGCGGCCATCTCCATCGGGGGCACCGGCATCTGGGTCATGCACTTCATCGCGATGATGGGCTTCGAGGTGGAGGGCATCCAGATCAAGTACGACGTCTGGCTCACCGCGGCCTCGGCGGTGGTGGCCATCGTGGTCGTCGGCACCGGCCTGTTCCTGGTCTCCTACGGGCGCGGGCGCGCCCTCGCGCTGCTCGGCGGGGGCCTGCTCACGGGGCTCGGCGTGGCCTCCATGCACTACCTCGGCATGTACGCCATGAACATGTCCGCCCACGTCTCCTACGACCGCCTCACCGTGGGCCTGTCCGTGGCCATCGCCGTCGTGGCCGCCACGGTCGCGCTCTGGTTCACCCTCCGCGTCAAGCGGCCCATCTGGATCACCGGCGCCGCCCTCGTCATGGGCCTGGCGGTGGCCGGAATGCACTACACCGGCATGTACGCCATGCACGTCTCCGTCGACACCGAGACCACCCCCGTCTCCGGCGCCGACGCGCTCGACTTCCTGGTCCCGCTCATGACCGTGATCAGCCTGATCACCCTGACCATGCTTCTCATGGTCATCCTGTCGCCCTCGGAGGAGGAACTGCACGAGGACGCCGAACTCGTGGCCAAGCTCGAACTGCGCCGCCGCACCGCCCAGCAGCAGCTCACCTACCCCGCCCCGGTGGTGCAGCACCAGCAGCCGATGCAGGCCAGACGAAGGTAGTTGCGCTCGCGACGACTCCCTGTTCATACTCCCTTATCGGTGCGTAAGGGATGGGTGGGGGTATGTCGCCGGTCGATCATTTCTCTTTTGGGCTGCTGACGCCCGTGCTCGCGTACGTGATGTCCAGCGTGGGGTCGATGCTCGGCCTCCTGCTGACCTCGCGCGCGCGGCTGATGGGCGGCCGCGAGGCCAAGTTCTGGCTGGCCGGGGCCGCGTTCGCGATCGGCGGCACCGGCATCTGGACGATGCACTTCATCGCCATGCTCGGCTTCTCCGTGCACGGCTCGGTGATCCGGTACGACGTGCCGCTCACGGCCGCCTCGGCGATCATCGCCGTCGTCGTCGTGGGCATGGGGCTCTTCCTGGCCTCCCACGGCGCCATTCGGGGGGCCGCCCGCGGGAGCGAAGGGACGGGCTACCTGCTCGGCGGCGGCGTCCTGACCGGTCTCGGCGTGGCCGGCATGCACTATCTCGGCATGGCCGCGATGAACATGTCCGGCCTGGTCTCCTACGACCCGCTGATCGTCACGCTGTCCGTGCTGATCGCCATCGCGGCGGCCACGGTGGCGCTGTGGTTCACGCTGCGGGTCAGCGGCGCGCTGCGGATCGGCGGGGCGGCGCTGGTCATGGGCGTGGCCGTCTCGGGCATGCACTACACCGGGATGTACTCGATGTCGGTCTCCGCGCACGCGGAGATGATGCCGGTCGCGGGCGCCCAGGCCGTCGACTTCCTGCTGCCGCTCATCGTGGGCATCAGCCTGATCACGGTCGGCCTGCTGCTCACCGTGATCCTGTCGCCGTCGGAGAAGGAGCTGCGCAGCGAGCAGGAGTACCGGCGGCGGCTGCACGCGCGCGACGACGAGGGCGCGCCGGAGGTGGATCTCTTCGGCACGCCCCGCGCTTGAGCTATGTGATGGGTACGGCTTGCGACGCGTAGTGGGCCGCCGACTCGCTGCGGCGCAAGCCGTACCCCTTGGGGGTTGTAGCGGTAACCCCGCTGCCCCAGAAGGTACGGCCGCCCGCTTTCACGTCACTTACAACCGGCCGGAGAACGGCTAACCGAAGAACACCTCCGCCTCGGAGTAGCGCGACACGGGAACGGTCTTGAGCTCGGCCGTGGCCTCGTCGAGCCCGACCCGGACGATGTCGGTGCCGCGCAGCGCGACCATCTTGCCGTAGTCGCCCTCGTGGGCCGCGTCGATGGCCTGGAGGCCGAACCTGGTGGCCAGCACCCGGTCGTAGGCCGTGGGGGTGCCGCCGCGCTGGATGTGGCCGAGCACCGTGGTGCGGGCCTCCTTGCCGGTGCGCTTCTCGATCTCCTTGGCCAGCACCTCGCCGATGCCGCCGAGGCGTACGTGACCGAAGGCGTCGAGCGTGCCGGCCTGCAGCTCCATCTGGCCCTCGATCGGGTGGGCGCCCTCGGCGACCACGATGATGGGCGAGTAGCGGGTGCGGAAGCGGGACTCGACGTACTCGCAGACGCGGTCGATGTCGAACGGCTTCTCGGGGATGAGGATGACGTTCGCGCCGCCGGCCATGCCCGCGTGCAGGGCGATCCAGCCCGCGTGGCGGCCCATGACCTCACAGATGAGCGCCCGGTGGTGGGACTCGGCGGTGGTGTGGAGCCGGTCGATGGCCTCCATCGCGATGTTGACCGCGGTGTCGAAGCCGAAGGTGTAGTCGGTGCCCGACAGGTCGTTGTCGATGGTCTTGGGCACGCCCACGACGTTGACGTCGCGGTCGTAGAGCTGTTTGGCGACGCCCAGGGTGTCTTCCCCGCCGATGGCGATCAGCGCGTCGACACCGGTCGAGGCGAGGTTCTCCTTGATCCGGTCGACCCCGCCCTCGATCTTGATCGGGTTGGTCCTGGAGGAGCCCAGTATGGTTCCTCCACGTGGCAGGATGCCGCGGACCGAGCCGATGTCCAGCGGCATCGTGTCGCCTTCCAAGGGGCCGCGCCAGCCGTCGCGGAAGCCGACGAACTCGTGGCCGTAAACGCTCACCCCCTTACGCACCACTGCCCTGATCACGGCGTTCAGGCCGGGGCAGTCGCCGCCTCCGGTGAGCACTCCAATACGCATGGCGGGTTCCTCCCGATAGGGGGTCACGAACCAGACCTTCATGTCAGACTCGCATTGTGCCCGCCCTCACACGCAGTGGTCTAGACCAAACGCCAGGGCCCGTGACTAAACCCTGATTTGGCGGAGATTTCGTGCACGTGTCGGCCACCGACACCCCGGACGGCAGGGGTTATAGCCCTCGTTCTCCCCGAAAACGGGCAGGCTTTCCGGCCGGCCCCGCGGCGAAGCGGGTGAGCACGTTGGTCGTCGCGCGCCGGGTGAAGGCGGCGGCCGCCTCGGTGACGCCGTGGCCGCAGTGCCGGCCGCGCAACGCGCACACCCAGCGCATCGTGCCGGAGGCGAAGACCCCCGCCCCGCTCGGCGCCGTGTAGTACGTGCTGTGCGCGACGCTCGCCCGGCCGCCGCACGAGAACGGCGACTCGGCCAGCACCTGAACGTCACGCGGCGAGCCCCGCGAGACCCGGTCGGTCTCCACGCCCACCATCCCGGGGAAGCTGCGGCCCTTGGTCCCGGCGAAGATCCAGTGGCCCGGCCTGGTGACCCGGTAGGCGCCCTCGGCCGGGAAGCAGTCGTACATCTGCCCCACCAGCGCGCTCTCCGGCTTCGACTCGCGCCACAGGCGGCAGACGTCCTCCTTGTCGCACACGACCTTCCTGCCGTCCATGGCGATGCGCCAGTAGACGGCGTTGGCGCCGAGGAAGGCGAGGTTCGTGCCGTGGTCCCTGGCCCTGGTGACCACCTGGCGCATGGCCGGCGACCAGTACTCGTCGTGGCCAAGCGACACCACCGCGCGGGCCCCGTCGAGCGCGCCCGGTTCGAGGTCGAGGCTGGTCAGGTACGCCAGCGGCACGCCGCTCGCCTCGGCCACGGCCAGGGCCTCCTTCTCGAAGTCGAGGAAGAGGCGGGCGCCGGTGCCGTCGTAGGGGCGGTCGAAGGTGACGGCGCGGGAGCGGTCCGCGTACCCGGAGGGGCCTGTGTAGAGGCTGCGCCCGCCCCACAGGTTGTACGCCTGCCAGGTGGTGACCGCGTTCACGATCACCACCCGCCCGGCGGTGGAGGCCGAGCGCACGGTGATCGGGACGTAGCGCTGGGCACCGGTGGAGGCGTCGAGCCGGATGAGGTACGCGCCCTCGGCCCAGCCCGTGGTGTCCACGGTCAGCGACGGGGTCCAGTGGGCGGCGCTCACCGTACCGCGTACGAGCCGCATCGGTGCCTGCCGCGTCCCCTTGACCCGCTCCGACTGCCACACCTTGGCCGGGTTCGCCCCCATACGGAAGGCACTGGCCGTGAAGCGCGGCGCGGTCGTGGAGACGCGCAGGCCGAACCGCTCCCCCGGCAGGACGCTCACCCGGTCGGCGTACCCCTCGATCTCGTGCTCGGCGCCGGGCCGGGTGATCCGCCACGACTCCTGCACGTCCGGCCGGTCCGGCTCGGCGGCCGGCGCCGCCCTCGGGAGCGGCGGGGCGGCGGGCGGCGGCTCACCGCAGGAGGCGACCAGCAGGACCAGGGCGAGAAAGATCTTGCGCACGAGGCCATGGTCGCCTCCCTCCGGCGCCGGGAGCTCCGGATTGGCGAAGTGATTACCGGATCAGCACGCAGGCAGGACTCTCCACCTCGTACCTCTCTCCCGAGGGCTCGGGGACGCCGTCCCGGAGCGTGAAGATCGTGACCTCGCGGGAGTTCTGGTTGGCCACGTACAGGCGGTCCCCGTCGATCGCGAAGTGCCTGGGCCAGTCGCCGCCCGAGGGCACCTCGGCGACCGGCGACAGGTCGGCGGCGCGCAGCACCGCGATCGTGTTCGGGCCGCGGTTGGCGACGTAGACGAGGTCGCCGTCGAGTTGCAGGTGGGAGGGGGCGTTGTCACCCTCGTGGCGGGAGGCGGGCACGGTCGTGCGGCGCTCGCCGTCGATCAGGGTGACGGTGCCGTCGAGCTCGCCCGCCACGTACAGGCGCGAGCCGGAGAAGGCGTAGTGGCGCGGCCCCGTGCCGGGCGGCAGGGTGATCGGCTCCAGCGCGGTGCCGTCGTAGCGGTAGCGGCGGATCTCGTCGGTGCCGAGGTCGGAGACGTGCACGAGCCCGTCGCGGAAGACGACCTGGTGGGCGTGCGGGCCCTCCTGACGGTCCTTGTCGGGGCCCGAGCCCTCGTGGCGCAGCACGATCGGCTCGCCCGCGAACGCGCCCCGCTCATCGAGGTGGTAGAGGGTGGCGGTGCCGTCGCCGTAGTTGGCCACCGCGAGCAGGCCGCCCTCGGGCGCCACGGCGACGTGGCAGGGGTAGGAGCCCTCGCTGGGGCGCTCGTCGAGGGGGCCGAGGTCGCTCCCGTCGGCCTGGAAGGCGGTGAGCCAGCCGCGTTCGAGCTCGCCCACGGCGTACAGGACGGGCTGGGAGGGATGGGCGGCCAGGAACGACGGTGACGTCACCCTGGTGAGCCCGCCGCCGACCGTGACAATGCCGGGGCCGTATCCGCCTATGCGCACGTACTTCACAGCGGGGGTCCTCCTATGGTTGACTGCGGCAATGAGTTCGTTGACGGAAGCAAGGGTCTCTGAGGTGAGAGCCTTCAACCGGTTCTATACGAAGGTGATCGGCGCGCTCCAGGCGGGGATGCTCGACTCGCCGTATTCGCTCACCGAGGCCAGGGTGCTGTTCGAGCTCGCGCAGGCCGAGCGGATGGAGACCGGCGAGCTGCGCGGCCTGCTCGGTCTCGACGCCGGCTACCTCAGCCGCATCCTGACCCGCTTCGAGGCCGACGGGCTGATCACCCGCGAACGCTCCGCCGCCGACGCGCGCAAGCAGCTCGTCCGGCTCACCCGGTCCGGCGACGAGGTCTTCGCCGGGCTCGACGCCCGCTCCGCCGAGGCGATCGGCCGGCTCATGTCCGGCCTGGCCGAGGCCGACCAGGAGCGGCTGGTGTCGAGCATGGCTTCGATCAGGTCCCTGCTGAGCGAGGCGGAGCGGGAGCGCGAGCCGTACGTGATCAGGCCGCCGCGCCCCGGCGACCTCGGCTGGGTCGTCGAGCGGCACGGCGCCCTCTACAGCTCCGAGTACGGCTGGGGCATCGAGTTCGAGCAGCTCGTCGCCAGGATCGTCGGCGAACTCGACCTCACCCGCGACACCGGCTGGATCGCCGAGTCCGGCGGCCGGCGCGTCGGGTGCGTCTTCTACGTACGCCAGGACGAGACCACCGCCAAGCTGCGGATGCTGCTGGTCGAGCCGTCCGCGCGAGGCCTGGGCCTGGGGCGGCGGCTCGTGGAGGAGTGCCTGCGGCACGCGCGGGCCGAGGGCTGCAAGCGGATCGTGCTGTGGACCCGAGACAGCCTGGTGAGCGCGCGGCGCATCTATCAGGCGGCTGGGTTCGAGCTGGAGTCGCAGGAGGAGGGGGTGGAGAACGGGGTACCGGTCAACGAACAGATGTGGTCCCTCGACCTCCACCCCACCGCCTGAGCCGCCTCCCGTCAGGCACGGAGGGGCCCGCCACTGGCCGCGTCCGCTCGTGTCAGGTGGGGAAGGGGCCCGCCGCCCCTGAACCGGTTGTCGTCAGGCACAGAGGGGGCCACCTCTGAACCGGCCGGCTCGTGGTCAGGGGCGGAAGGGTCCCGCTACCTCGAACGTGTGGCCCTCCGTGCGGCCGCGCCTGGCCGAGAAGTAGAGCCGTTCGCCAGCGGGTGAGAAGGCCAGCCCGGTCAGCTCGGCCCCGTCGTAGCCCTCCAGCCGCAGGAACGGGGTCACCGCGCGGTCGGGCGCGATGACGTCGATCTCCGCGCGCTCCCTGGCGACGTAGAGGTCTCCTGACGGGGCGGCGGTGATGGCCCGCACGCCTTCGCAGAGCCGGTCGAGCGACGAGGTCTGGGCGTCGTAGGCCCACAGCCCGGTGTCGCCCTTGGTGGTGAAGTAGCAGACCCCGCCCGCGTAGTGGCAGCCGTCGCCGCCGTCGAAGTGGCGGGCGTCGTCGACCTGGTGGCGGGCCTCCTTGAGCAGGGCCGCCGGCGACGGCACCGCCTGCCAGCGGCCGGAGCCGCACAGGACCTCCAGCGTGCCCTCGGTCAGGTCACCCCAGTCACCCGGCCGGAACCGGTAGAAGCAGCCGTCGGGCTCGTCCTCGGTCATGTAGATGACGCGCCGCTCTGGGTCGCAGGCGGCGGCCTCGTGCTTGAAGCGGCCCATGGACAGGCGGGGACGCGCGGCCCGCGCGCCGTAGGGGTCGCATTCGAACACACGGCCCCGGTGGCCGAGCTCGCACGACAGCCAGGTGTGCCACGGCGTCGCGCCGCCCGCGCAGTTGAGATCGGTGCCCGACAGGATGCGGTAAGCGTCGGCGACACTGCCGTCGGCGCGGAAGCGCAGCGCGGAGGCGCCGCCGAGCAGGGGCAACTCGGAGTTGGACACGTAGATCCAGCCGGCTCCGTCGGGGAAACAGGCGCCGCCGTCGGGCGCCGCGTGCCACGTCAGGCCGGCGACCTTGTCGCCCGAGCGGGCCACGACCCTGCCGGTGAACCCCGGGGGCAGCGCGAGGCCGCCGGGTCCGGTCAGGCCGAGCGGTCCGTACGGGCTGATGCCGCCCGCCAAGAGCGGGCCCGTGCGGAGGAGAGTCTTGCGGGACATCGTTGGGCCTCCCTCTAGGTGCCACGCTAGTCGACCGCACCGACATGAATGGCAGGGACTCGCGAGTTCAAACTCTGCGCAAACCCCGAAGCCCGCCCCGGCATGCGAAACCCAGCACCGACCTCCGACGGCCGGACACCCGAAACCCAGCACAGGCCTGCGGCTGCCGGACCTGCGAAAGCCCGGGCTCGCGAGCCCGGGCTCTCCGCCCCGCATCAGAGCTGGGCCTGCAACCCCGTATCAGCGCTGGGCCTGGAACATCCAGTGCTGCTTGTCCAGTTCCTGCGTCACCGCGATCAGCAGATCCTGGCTGACCGGATCGGCCTCCTCGGTGGCCCGGATGCGCTCGTACATGCGCTTGCTGATGCCGTCCAGGATGTCCGTCATCGTCGCCGCCACCTTGCCGTCCTCGATCCAGCCGCTCTCCGGCTGAGGCAGCTTCGTGGAACGGGAGACCGTGGCGGAGCGGCCGTCCGGGCTGATCCCGAGGGCGACAGCGCGTTCGGCGATGGTGTCCATGTGGGTTCTGGCCAGCTGGGTGACCTCGTCGAGCTGAAGGTGGAGTGCGCGGAAGTGGGAACCGACGAGGTTCCAGTGCGCCTGCTTGGCGACCAGGGACAGATCGATCAGATCCACCAGGGCGCCTTGAAGGGCTTCCGCGACGGTGTTCTTTGCATCGCCCGAAAGTGGGCCGGTGATCGTAGCCATGCTGTTTCTCCTCCCCGAGGGGTGAGCTTTACACCTGGATCAACCTCCTTCAGGGGGTGGTTCTTCCCACATTCTGCTAGTTGACAGTGTAATAGTGACAGTGTCAGTGTGGTCGTATGAGCGACACCTGGACGATCGGCGAGCTGGCCGAGCACGCGGCGCGCGCCCTGCGCGACAGCGCGCCGCCTCCTGCCAACGGCCGGGTCCGCGACGTGCCCGGGGAGCGGCTGATCAGGTGGTACACGACCATCGGCCTGGTCGACCCGCCCCTGACCCGACGCGGCCGGATCGCCCGCTACGGGCGACGGCACCTGCTCCAGTTGGTGGCGGTGAAACGGCTACAGGCCGCCGGCCGGTCGATCGCCGAGATCCAGGTGGCCCTGGCGGGGGCAACGGACCACATGCTGGAGTCAGCGGCCCACCTCGGCCCCGCTCCGGCCCCCATGCCCGGCGCCCTCCCCGACAGCAACACCCACCACGCCGCCGCCCACCGCCTCGACAGCACCCTCCGAGACAACGCCTCCCCAGACAACGCCACCCCCGGCAGCGCGCCCTCGGACAGCGCATCCTTGGACGGCACGTCCTCTGATGGCACCGCCCCGGGCAACGCACCCCCGGGCTACGCACCCCTGGACAGCGCCCCGCAGGACGGCGCATCCTCGGACAGCGCCTCCCCGGGTGGCACGCCCTTGGGCAGCGCCTCCCCGGACGGCGTCCTCCAGGACGGCGCATCCTCGGACAGCACATCCCTGGGTGGCGCATCCCTGGGTGGCGCATCCCTTGAGGACGGGCCCGTGGAAGGAGGCCCGGCCGACGGCGAAGGCGGTAGGCGGGCGACGCGCGGGCGGTTCTGGGCCGAGCGGCCGGACACGGCTAGCGGGCCGGACGCGCCAAAGGCTGCCGGTGCGGCAAAGGCTGCGGGCGCGTCGGACGGGAAGGCGGCAGCGGCGCGGCGGCGGGGCAGAGCCGGTGGTGGGGTGGTTACGGGGGTCAGGCTGGGTGACGGGGTGCGGCTCGTGCTGGACGCGGGGCGGGTCCCGTCGGAGGAGGACGTTCAGGCGGTGCTGGCGGCGGCGGGACCGCTGCTCGCGGTGCTCGAAGAGAGGGAGCTGATATGAAGATCACTTCGCTGGAGCCCGCGCGGTGCCTGCCGGTGCCGGACGCCGGGTTCGGCGCGCTGCTGACCGAGCGTGGCAACCTGCCGCTGGAGAGCGTGGACGTGGCCGCGGACATCTCGGGACTCATCGCCGGGGTCGAGGTCACGCAGGGGTTCAGGAACCCGTTCGACGTCACCTTGGAGGCCACGTACGTCTTCCCGCTGCCCGACCGCGCGGCCGTCACCGCGTTCCGGATGGAGGCCGACGACCGGGTGGTCGAGGGCGTGCTCAAGGAGCGCGGCCAGGCCAGGGCCGACTACGACCAGGCGCTGCGCGAGGGCAGGCGGGCGGCCATCGCCGAGGAGGAGCGGCCCGACGTGTTCACGATCAGGGTGGGCAACATCCTGCCCGGCGAGCGCGTCAGGGTCACGCTGTCGATGAGCCAGCCGCTGCCGTACGAGGACGGCGCGGCCACGTTCAGGTTCCCGCTGGTCGTGGCGCCGCGCTACATCCCCGGCAGGCCGATCGACGGGCCGCCGGCCGGTGACGGCACGGCGCCCGACACCGGCGCGGTCCCCGACGCCTCCAGGATCAGCCCTCCCGTGCTGCTGCCCGGCTTCCCCGACCCGGTGCGGCTGTCGCTGACCGCGCGCGTGGACGCCGCCGGTCTGGAGCTGCGCGAGCTGGCCTCCAGCCTGCACGTCGTGGAGGAGGAGACCGGCGGGCCCGATCAGGCGACCCGTACCGTACGCGTGCGTCCCGGTGAGCGGCTCGACCGTGACTTCGTGCTGCGGCTGTCGTTCGACGCCTCCACGGCGTTGCAGCTCGACGGCCGGGGCACGTTCGCGCTCACCGTGCTCCCGCCGCCGCTGGAGGCTCCGCGCACCCCACGCGACCTGGTGCTGCTGCTCGACCGGTCCGGCAGCATGGGCGGCTGGAAGATGGTGTGCGCCCGGCGGGCCGCCGCGCGCATCGTCGACACGCTGACGCCGCAGGACCGGTTCGCGGTGCTGACCTTCGACTCCGTGGTGGAGCAGGCGTTCGAGGGGATGGCGCAGGCGTCCGACCGCAACCGCTACCGCGCGGTCGAGCACCTGTCCCGGGTGGACGCGCGCGGCGGCACCGAGCTGCTGGAGCCGCTGCGTCAGGCCATCGCCCTGCTGGACGGCGAGAGCGGGCGCGAACGCGTCGTGGTGCTGGTCACCGACGGCCAGGTGGGCAACGAGGACCAGATCCTGGAGCAGGCGGGCGGCGCGCTGTCGGCCATGCGCGTGCACACGGTCGGCATCGACAGGGCCGTGAACGCCGGGTTCCTCGGCCGGCTGGCCGGGCTCGGCGCGGGCCGGTGCGAGCTGGTCGAGTCGGAGGACCGGCTCGACGCGGCCATGGAGCACATCCACCGCAGGATCGGCGCGCCGCTGGTCACCGACCTGGAGATCAAGGAGCTCGACGTCGAGCCCGGCACGGTCACCCATCTCGGGTCGATCTTCCCCGGGGTGCCGCTGCGCGCGTACGGGCGCTACCGCGAGGGCTCGTCGGTCACCGTACGCGGGATGGCGTCGGGCGCGCCGTGGGAGGAGCGGGCCGAGGGCGTGACGGTGGACAACCCGGCCGTCCGCGCCGTCTGGGCCCGCGCCCACCTGCGGGAGCTGGAGGACCGTTACGCCATGGGCGAGCACGGTCTGGAGGACACGATCGTGCGCACGTCGCTCGAGTACGGCGTGCTCTGCCGCTTCACCGCGTACGTGGCCGTCGACACCCGGCAGGTCGCCGGCGAGGGGCCGCAGCACCGGGTGATCCAGCCGGTCGAGCCGCCGAGCGGCTGGGAGATGCCGGCGCCGCCGCCGATGGGCGGAAGTTTCGCGGCCGGCGTGATGCTGGCCGCGGCCCCCGCACCGGCGGCCCCGCCCCGGATGCGCATGCCGTCGGCACCTGGGCTGACCGACCTGGACCAGGGATTCGCCGGCGGCGCCGGACCTGTGCCCGGCAGGCCGGGAGGCGCGCCCGCGTCCGGTGGGCCGGGTAGCGGGAATGTGCCCGGCGGGCCGGAGAGCGGGCCCTTGTTCGGCG
Organism: Nonomuraea sp. NPDC048882; assembly: GCF_040649755.1. Taxonomy (NCBI): domain Bacteria; kingdom Bacillati; phylum Actinomycetota; class Actinomycetes; order Streptosporangiales; family Streptosporangiaceae; genus Nonomuraea; species Nonomuraea sp. NPDC048882. The sequence goes on along the minus strand of NZ_JBEZGB010000010.1, from coordinate 219,136 downwards.
GGGGCGAGCCCACGTTCGGCGGGCCGTCCGTGCCCGCCCCTCCCGCCCCTGCGGGGACGGGCAGAGGTGGGTGGTCCGCCCGCCGGCCAGGGTCCGCGGGCGGGCGCGCCGGGCACCGGGTGGAGTCGGTACGCCCCCAACTGGCCGCCGAGCTGGACCGGCTCAACGCCATGCCGCTGCCCGACCCGCTGTACCTGGCCGACCTGGGCACCCGGCTGGCGGCGCTGGCGGCCTACCTCGGAGGCCACGAGGAGCTGGAGCGGCTGGCCGGCGAACTGGAGGCGGCGGAGCGGCCGGGGGCCGACGCGCGAGCACTGCACGACCGCGCCGTCGAGCTCCTGACCAGGCTCCTCGGCGTCGACCGCCCGTCCCCCGGCCCTGGATCCGGCGTCGGCCCAGCCACCGACTCTGGCTCCGGCACCGATCCTGCTGCCGGTCCCGGTACTGCCGGCGGCCCCGGCTCGGGCACCGGTCCTGACCTCGACCCGGGCCGCCGCGGATCCGGCGACGGCTCCCGGTCCGAAGCTGACGGGAGGCGGCGCGGGCCGTTCTGGAAGCGCGGCTGACATCACGACACCGGCGGCTACAGGATCGGGCAACTTGCACGACCTTGTAGCCGTCCACCGCCGTCTACGGACCCGACGATGACTTTCGGCCCGGACCCGACAGCAGACGGCACGATCCCCTCTGAAACGCGGCTGACCTCACCACATGGACGGCTACAAGATCGGGCTCCACTCCCGCAGCAGCACGATCTCGTAGCCGTCCACCGCCGTGTACGGGTCCTGACCGAGGATGTCCCGCAGTTCCGCCTCGTCCGCCACCTCGTACACGTGCAGGGCCCCGCTGTCGTCGGCCCAAGGGCCGGCGGTCACCAGCCGGCCCTGTTCCTTGAGGCGGCGCAGGTGTTCTCGGTGCGCGGGGCGGGCCGCGAGTCGTCTGGGGTCGGTGTCGAAGGCCAATTGCAGCACGTATCTCGCCATGCCCCGTCACGTTAGGGCGCGGTGGCCCGGCCGGTCAGCATCGTGGGTCACGGGGGTGGTGTATCACGGGATACATGACGTACACACTGGCCTGCCTGCCCATGTTCGGCGGGCTCGGCGAGGAGCGGCTGCGCGCGCTGGAGGCGGTGGCCCGCGCGCGGCGGTACGCGGCCGGGCAGGTCCTGTGCACGGAGGGTGACCCGGCCGATCAGCTGATCGTGCTGCTGGAGGGGCGGGTCAAGGCGGGGCGGGTGAGCGCGGAGGGCAGGGAGGTGGTCCTGGCCGTCGAGGCGGCGCCGGTCGCGTTCGACAAGACGGCGCTGCTGGTGGACGGGCCGCACCGGGCCACGCGCACGGCCATGTCGGCGGTGCGGGTCGCCTACCTGCCGCGCGCCGCCGTGATGGAACTGGTCGCCTCGGAGCCGTCCGTGGCGGCGCGGATGCTGCGCACGCTGGCCGCCACCGTGCGGGATCTCGACGAACGGCTGCTGGACGCGGCGACGCGGGACGTGCCGTCGCGGGTGGCCTCCTGGCTGGTACGGCGCTGCGCGGGCGGCCGGGTGCCGCTGCACGGCGGGCAGGCGGGGCTGGGGGCCGAGATCGGGGCGACACGGGTGAGCGTCAACCGGGCCCTACGGGGGTTCGAACGGCGGGGCGTGATCAAGATCGGCGCGGGCGAGGTCCTCGTGCTCGACCCCCACCTCCTGGCCCACCTCGCCGCCCTGCCCACCCCTCCCCCATGACCTCTCGCCGCGAGTATCGCCGGAGTCGCGCGTCCGGCGGTGCCGTGCGATCACGGTGGTGCCGCCACCGGACGGGCCTGGCCTGCCCGGTCGTCTGATCGCCGCGTTCCGGGGCTGTTCGGGCCGCACATACCCTAAATAAGTGACGACACTTGTCCTGGACGGCGGGCTGGCGACGCAGCTCGAAAGGCTCGGCGCGGACCTGCGCGACGAGCTGTGGTCGGCGCGGCTGCTGCTGGAGGAGCCGGAGCTGATCAGGCGCGTGCACGCCGACTTCTTCGCGGCCGGCGCCGACGTGGCCACCACGGCCAGCTACCAGGCCTCACTGCCGGGATTCGCGCGGCGCGGTCTGGACGCGGCCGAGGCGGCGCGGCTGCTGCGGCTGTCGGTCGAGCTGGCGGGGCAGGCCCGGGACGAGGCGGGGCGGGGGCTGGTGGCGGCCTCGGTGGGCCCGTACGGCGCCTATCTGGCCAACGGCGCCGAATACACCGGCGACTACGACCTCGACGAGGACGGCCTGTACGCCTGGCACCTGCCGCGCTGGGAGATCCTGGCGGCGGCCGGGGCCGACCTGCTGGCCTGCGAGACGATCCCGTCCTACCCCGAGGCGCGGGCGCTGGCCAGGCTGCTGCGGAGCACGCCCGAGGTGAAGGCGTGGGTGAGCTTCTCCTGCCGCGACGGCGAGCGGCTCAACGACGGCACGCCGATCCGGCGGGCCGCCGCGCTGTTCACGGGCAATCCGCAGGTGGTGGCCGTCGGCGCGAACTGTACGGCGCCCCGCCACCTGCCCGGGCTGATCTCGTGCCTGTCCGGCCGCCTGCCCGTCGTGGTCTACCCGAACTCGGGCGAGACGTGGGACGCGGCCGGCCGTCGCTGGCTGGGCCTGGCCGACCCGGTGGAGTTCGGCGTGGCCGCCGTGGAGTGGCAGCGGGCGGGCGCGTCGCTGATCGGCGGCTGCTGCCGTACGACCCCCGAACACATCGCCCAGATCCGCGCCCGCCTGACCTGACCCGCCGGCGGGCGCATGGCAAGACCCCGCGCGCAACCGGCGGGCCACCGCAAGAGCCCGCGCACGGTGGGTGCGCGGGTCCTGGGCAGCGATGGCCGGTGGCTACGCGATGGCCGGGGCGGTGCCGCGGCGGCGATCGAATACGCGGTCGAGGGCGAAGGCGCCGCCCCCCGTGAACCCGACGGCCAGGCTGGCCGCGGCCAGGGCCAGCACGAACTCGTAGCCGCCCTCGCCCGCCAGCCCGTTGGCGCCGTGGACGAAGACGATCGCGCCGATCATGTCGAGGGCCAGCAGCGCGCCCGCGACGGGCAGCGCCACGCCCAGGATCAGCGCCAGCCCACCGGCGATCTCCAGGACGGCCACGGCCGGAGCCGCCAGGCCGGCCAGCGGGATGCCGACGGACTCGAAGAACTTGGTCGTGCCCGCGATCCCCATGGTCGCGAACTTCTGGTAACCGTGCACCAGGAAGATCACCCCGACGGCGATCCTGGCGAGCAGCAGGACGACGGGACGCACCTGATCCACCATGCGCTCTCCTCGATGATTGTTTGAATTTGAACGACAACTCTAGCAGTGGTCGTTCAAATTCGAACGACAGTACACTGATGCGGTGACGGACCCCCGGACAGACCCCCGCTGGCTGGACGCGACCGAGATGGCGGCGTGGCGCGCCTTCCTGTCCACCTCTCATCTCCTCGAACGGCGCATCGAGGAGCAGCTCAAGGCCGCCGCGGGGCTCACGCACCCGCAGTACGAGATCCTGGTGCGGCTCGCCGACGCCCCCGGCCGCCGGCTGCGCATGACGGAGCTGGCCAGGGGCGTCGTGTCGTCGAAGAGCGCGCTGACGTACCAGATCACCCAGCTGGAGAAGGCCGGTCTGGTGAGGCGGGAGACCTGCCCGTCCGACGACCGCGGCGTGCTGGCGGTGCTCACCGAGGCGGGCATGAGCTGCCTGGACCGGGTGGCGCCCGGCCACCTGGAGGTCGTGCGCGAATATCTGATCGACCGGCTCAGCCGCGAGGAGCTGCGCGCCATGACGAGCGCGATGCGCAAGACGGAGGAGGCCTTACGCTCCTCCGTGTGACCGGAGCCCTAGTGCTTGGCGGCCGCGGCGCGGGCGGCGCGCTCCATCTCGACCTTGGCGCTGGCGGCGTACTTGTCGACGTATTCCTGCCCCGACAGCTCCATCAGCGCGTACATGATCTCGTCGGTCACCGCGCGCAGCACCAGCCGGTCGTCCTCCATGCCGTAGTAGCGGGAGAAGTCGAGCGGCTTGCCGAACTTCACGCCCGGCCGGATGCCCAGCTTGGGCAGCAGCCGCCCTGGCGGCATCATCTCGTAGGTGTTGACCATCGCCCACGGGATCACCGGCACCCTCGACTCCAGCGCGAGCCGGGCCACGCCGGTCTTGCCCTTGTAGAGGCGGCCGTCGGGCGAGCGCGTGCCCTCGGGGTAGATGCCCAGGATGTTGCCCTCGCGCAGGATGCGCAGCCCGGTGCGCAGGGCCGCCTCGCTGGCCTTGCCCCCTGAACGGTCGATCGGCACGGTGCCGACCCCGCTGAAGAACAGCCGGGTGAAGAAGCCCTTGACGCCGCTGCCGGTGAAGTAGTCGGCCTTGCCCAGCGAGATGACCTTGCGGCGGATCTGCAGCGGGCCGAAGAAGTGATCGGCGAACGACAGGTGGTTGCCGGCCAGGATCGCGGGCCCCTGCTTCGGCACGTTGTCGGCGCCCTCGGTCCACGGCCTGAACACGAGGTGGAGGAACGGCCCCAAGATGGCCTTGACCACCCAGTAGAACACCTGGCACCTCTTCCTGCGCACGTCGTCATGCGGGCACTTCGTCCGGCCGTCATCCACCGGCGGGCAGAGTCATCTTCCCACCTCGACGGCCATGCTCCTACATCACCTCTCGCACAAACACCTCGAAACATGCGACGATCGGGCCGTTCTGGAGGAAATAGCCGGAATGAAACAGCACAGAGGAGCTGTTATGCCGCTCATGCCAGGCGCGGAGCCCTACCACCACGACGCAGGTCAGATCGGCGTGTTGTTGTGCCACGGTTTCACCGGGACGCCGCAGTCGCTGCGACCGTGGGCCGAGTACCTGGCCGGGCACGGGGTCAGCGTCTCGCTGCCCCGCCAGCCCGGGCACGGCACCAGGTGGCAGGAGATGAACCGGACCCGCTGGGAGGACTGGTACGCCGAGGTGGAGAAGGCGTTCGCGGACCTCCAGGGCCGGTGCGCGGAGGTGTTCGTGGCGGGGCTGTCGCTGGGCGGCTGCCTGGCGCTGCGACTCGCCGAGGTGCACGGCGCGGCCATCAGAGGCGTGATGGTGGTCAACCCGTCGATCACGCTCGACGTGCCGCTGCTGCGGCTGGCGCCCCTGCTCAAGTGGTTCGTCGCGTCGGTCCCCGGCGTCGCCAACGACGTCAAGAAGCCCGGCGTGAGAGAGCTGGCCTACACCCGCACCCCGGTGAAGGCGGCGGCCTCGCTGCCCGGCCTGTGGTCGCTGGTGCAGGCCGACCTGGCGAAGGTGACACAACCGCTGCTGGTCTTCCACAGCACGGAGGACCATGTGGTCAAGCCCGCGAGTGTCGCGATCATCCGTGCGAAGGTCCCGCAGGCCACGATCGAGGAGCTTACCGATAGCTACCATGTTGCGACGCTGGACAACGATGCCGACAGGATCTTTGCCGGTAGCCTCGACTTCATCCGGACACATGCCTCGGTACCCTTGCAGAGGGACTGATCGCACCCAGGGGGAAGTCGCGATCGCTGCGGAGAGGCCCATCTAGGTGACGCCCCAGAGTGACGAGGACGAGGTCTGGCGGCAGATCGTCGCGTCCTTCAACGACACAGCCGAGCGTGACTCGGCCGACCAGCCATGGCCGGACAGCGAAAACGTCCCCGCCGAGCCGATCCGCCGGGTGGTCAAGCCGCCGGAGCACCCGGAAGGCGGCGACGCGGCCGGCCACGATCCCGAGGACGACCCCACCGGCCGGGACGACGACGAGGAGGACGAGGGGCACTTCGAGCCCCCGCCGCCGCCTCCGCTGCCCAAGGTCGACCTGGCGACCAAGCTGGCGTGGGTGGCGCTGTTCGGCGGCCCCGCCTACCTCCTGGTCGCGGCGATGGCCAGCTGGCACATGGAGGGCTGGGCGCTGTTCACCGCGGTGGCGGCGTTCATCGGCGGGTTCGTGGCACTCGTGGTGCGCATGGGCGACGGCCCGCCGAACGACTCGGGCTGGGACGACGGCGCGGTCCTCTGAACCCGTTCTGGAACAACGGCGCGGTCCTCCGGAACGCGCCCTGGAACTGCGGCGCGGTCCTCTGAACGCCACCGCCACCGCCGGGCCGGGCGGTCTCGCGACCGCCCAGGACTGTCTCGCGGCCGCTCAGGACTGTCTCGCGGCCGCTCAGGATTTCTGGGTGGTCGTCTTGGGGGCGAACGTCTCCACCACGTCGGTGTAGCGGTCGGCCTTGTCGACCGCGTGCCCCACCGCCCACACCGTGCCCTTGCCGGCCAGATAGGTCACGGCCTGCAGCCGTACGCTGCTCCTGCCCTTCTTGGCCTCGCCCCTGATGACCTCGCAGCGCCCCTTCTCGCAGCGCGTCATGAACGGCTCCGCGGCCCGGGAGGGATCGTAGCCGGTCATCCAGTAGCGGCCCTTGCCGTCGCCGGTCACCCCGTAGATCCTGGCCTCGGCGCCGGGCAGCCGCAGCCGGCGCCAGCGCTTGCCGTTCCAGGCCAGCGCGAGCGGTGAGATCTCGCCGGGCCCGCGGTAGACGCCGCCCACGGCCAGCGCCCGCTTGGAGTTGTCGACCTGAAGGTCGCGCAGGTAGCCGCCGGGGACGGACGGCACCGGCATGGACTTCCACGTGCCGCCGGAGCTGTGCATGATCAGCGGCCCGGTGCCGGTGTCGCCGACCGCGAACCCGCCCGCCACCGCGTAGAGCGCGCCCTTCTCCTTGGTCTGCTGCGCGCTCCAGGTGCTGCCCTGGCCGGTGAGGATGAGGGCCTGGCGCTCGCGGCTGCCGACCGCCACGACCTTGCCGGACTTGGCGTCGATGCCGCCGAGCCAGTCTCCCGCCCGCAGCGCCTGCGGCCGGAGCCGGTCGAACCCGCCGGTGTCGCCGTGGGCGAGGTAGGGCACCCCGTCGTGCCCGTCGCCGACCGCCCACACGTCGGACGTCGACGCGGCGGCCAGCCCGCGCAGGTTGCCCGCGGCCGTGGCGTCGCGCACGCTGACCTCGGACCACCTGCTGCCGTCCCAGTGGCGGATGGTGCCGCGGTTCTTCCAGACGTCCCAGATCTCCTGCTGTCCGACCGCCCACACGTCGGTGGGAGAGATCGCCAGCACGTCGGACAGGGAGCCGTCGGGCTGGAGGCGGACGCTGGTCGACTGCTGCCATGCCTCAACCTGGGCCTCGCTCTGGGCGGGACGGGGATCGGCATGCGCGGCGGGCGTGACCTGCGTCAAGGCCACGGACGTCGCCAAGATCAAGGAGAGCGCACGCCGCTGAGAGCGACGGGTCATGAGGAAATGCTACGGGCTGGACAGCCTGTTCTGCCCTCTAGTGCCCAACTCGCAACTCCGCGGCGACAGGCAGATGGTCGCTGGCCCCGGCGAGATCGGCGCTCGGCGCGTCCACTCCCCCGCACGACAGGACGCTCGTCTCGCGCGCGGCGAAGACGGCGTCGATCCTGGCGGACGGCCGGTCGGCGGGGAAGGTCAGCCCGTCGCCTTTCGGCGCGACGGCGTAGCAGTCGGCCAGCCGGCCGGCCAGGTAACGCCAGGCCGGCTGGTGGGCGCGCTCGTTGATGTCGCCGGCCAGCACGATCGCGGCGTCGTGGCGGGCCGCCACGCTCTCCATGATCGCCATCGCCTCGGCGGCGTGGTGCGACCTGGCCGCCTGGTGCAGGTCGAGGTGGAGCGAGCCGACGGCCAGGCACGCCCCCTCGGCGCGCACCACGGCGACGGCCAGCCCGCGCCGCTCCAGACCGAGGAAGGAGCGCAGCGCGTGGCTCTCGGCGTGCAGCACGCGCACGCGCCGGCCGGTCAGCACGGCCACTCCGCCGGTCCTGGCGGGGGTGGCCACGGCGAGCCCCGCCGCGGCGGCCAGGGCCGCGCGCCTGGCCCGCCAGCGGCCGAACCTGGGCGCCTCCTGCACGCACACCACGTCGGCGCGCGCGGCGGCCAGGACCCGGCCCAGCGCGGGGACGTCGTCGCGCATCCCGTGGACGTTGTAGGTCGCGATCCTGATCGTCACGTGCGGGCGGCGGCTCTAGCGCCGCCTGGCCAGGTCGGCCGCGCCCACCACCCCGGCCGAGGCGCCCAGCTCGGCCAGCTTGATCTCGGCCAGCGGGCGGTGCCCCCTGCCGGTGATCCGCTCGCCGAACGCCTCCCTGGCCCGGTCGATGAACAGGTCGGCGGCGCGGGAGACCCCGCCTCCGACGATGAAGCAGCCGGGGTCGAGGATGGCGGCCAGGTCGGCCATGCCCTGCCCGAGCCAGTCGCCCAGGCTGCGGAAGGCGGCCAGCGAGGCCTCGTCGCCCAGCCGGGCGGCCTCGGTGACCTCCTCGCCCTCGATCTTGCCGCCGGCCAGGCCGAGCAGGGTGCGGGCCCGCTCCGGCTCCGCCTCGGCGATCTCCCTGGCGTCCTTGACCAGGGCCTGGCCGCTGGCGTACTGCTCCCAGCAGCCGACGTTGCCGCACCCGCACTGGCGCCCGCCGGGCAGCACCTGCATGTGGCCCAGCTCGGCGCCCATGCCCCAGCGGCCGCGGAAGAGTGCGCCGTCGAAGACCAGGCCGCCACCGATGCCGGTGCCGAGCGTGATGCAGACCACGTGGGACTGGCCCCTGCCGGCGCCGAACCGGGTCTCGCCCCAGGCCATGGCGTTGGCGTCGTTCTCGATCACGACCGGCAGGCCGACCATGCCGCTGATCTTCTTCTGCAGCGGCTCCTCGCGCCAGGCCAGGTTGGGCGCGAAGCGCACCATCGACCGGGTCTCGTCCACGAACCCGGCCGCCCCGACGCCGACGGCCTCGATGTCCCTGCCCTGCGAGAGCTCGCGAACGACGTCGGCCACCGTCTCGGCCACCACGTCCGGCCGGTCGGCGGCGGTGGGCCTCAGCGTGTGTTCGACGATCTCGCCACTGTCGTCGACCACGCCGGCGGCCACCTTGGTCCCGCCGATGTCGACACCGATCGTGAGCATGCCCCGTGTCTCCTCTATCCCAGATCTATGTGTTCCACGTCGCCGCGATCGCGTCCGTCGCGGTCGCGGTCGTCGCGCGGCCTGCTGTCGCGCGTGGCGGGCCTGCTCAGCGCGTCGAGCGCGCCGCGGAAGGCGGCGAACAGCTCACCGCCCGCGGCCACCAGGTGCCCGGTCACGTCGCCGCCGGATTCGCGCTGCGCCGCGATCGCCCGGCAGACCGGGCAGGCGCGGCAGATGTACTCGTCGTGCGGCTCGGAGACGGCCTCCTCCCACACGTCCCGCTCCTTACGGCCGCCGCCGCCGGTGAAGGAGTTGAACACGGTCTTGCCGACCTGGCGGGTCGCCCGGCCCTGGATCGAGTCGAACAGCTTGCGCGCCTCGTCGGCCACCGTGCCGATCGGATCCCTGGTGTCCCCGGCGCCGGCGCCGCTTCTGTTCCTGCCGGTGTCCCTGCCTGTGTCCCTGCCTGTGTCTCTGTCGTTGCTCTCGGTCATCCTGGCCCTCCCTGACTTGTGGGTCGCTCATCCATTCAACTCATCAGGTCGCGGATTCGCTCCCGGAGTCGTACGGCTGCGCGGACCAGGTCACGCGGAGCACCCCGTCGCGCAGCGCGGCGCCGCTGATCTTCCTGCGGGCCAGCGCCGCGGGCAGCGCCAGGATCCTGCGGTACGGGCCCGCGGTGACGATGAGCTCGTCGCCCTTGCGGGCCAGGTCGACGTCCTCGCGACCGGCGCCCGGCAGGGCCAGCGACAGCTCGTCCGCGCTCATCCGCAGCGGCGGCTCGACGGAGTGGGGGGCGAACGGGTCGGCGTCGCCGTACATCGCGGCCCCGACCTCGGCCAGCGCGTCCTTGCCCACGGGCTCGGCGGGCAGGTAGGGCACCACGTGGATGGGCAGCGGCGCGAACGACTGCTCCGCCTCGGACAGCAGGCGCGACTGCGCCGCCACCCACTGGGCGCGCCACTCGTCGGCGCCTCCGGCCGGGAAGACCCGGTTGGCGACGACGGCGTCGACGCGGTAGCCGTACAGGCTGAGCGAGGTCAGGGTGCGCCTGGCCTCGGCGAGCACCACGGCCTCGGGGGTGAGCACGAGCCGGACGGAGGCGTGGTCGCCGGTCAGCAGCTCGCGCACCTCCATGAGGCCGCGGTGGAAGCGCTCGCCCGCGTTGACGACGTCCTCGCCGGGCGCGCTCACGTGGGCCACGCTGCGCACGAACGGCGAGACCAGCCGCAGGACCTTGCGCCCGACCGGCATGAGCCTGGAGACGTGCCAGTCGAGCGCCTCGGGCAGGGCCAGCAGCCGCAGCGTCTCGGCGGTGGGCGCGCAGTCGACCACGATCACGTCCCAGCGGCCCTCGCGGGCGTGCTCGCGCAGCTCCAGCAGGGCGATGACCTCCTCGGCGCCGGGCAGGACGGTGATCTCCTCCGAGGTGATCTCGTCGAGGCCCAGCTCGCCCAGTACGCCTCTGGCGTAGTCGCGCAGCTCGCCCCAGTGGCGCTCCAGCGTCTTCTGCGTGTCCACCTGGTGCAGATGCAGGCCGGGCGCGATCTCGCCCGGCTCGACCGCGAGCGCGTCGGCCAGCGAGTGGGCGGTGTCGGTGGAGACGATGAGCGTCTTGAGGCCGCGGCGGGCCGCGAGCGTGGCGGTCGCGGCGGCGGCCGTCGTCTTGCCGACGCCGCCCTTACCGGTGAAGAGCAGGACGCGCGGGCTCAAGTCAGCGGCCTTCGACGCGCTTCTTGAGGCCCTTGAGCGCGGTGTCCACGATCACTTTCTCCGCCTTGCGCTTGATCAGGCCGATCATGGGGACGCTGAGATCGACCGTCAGCTCGTATGTCACCTCGGTGTCACTGCCCGCGCCGGCCAGCCGGTAACTTCCCTTGAGCTCGGAGACCATCTTCCCCGGCTCCGCCACCTGCCAGCTGACGCCCTCGTCGCCCTGCCAGGCGTAGGCGAGGGTGTAGGAGTCGCTGATCGGGCCGGCGTCCAGCGCGAAGCGGACCGTGCGCGGCCGGCCGTCCTCGTCGCGGGTGAGGACCTCCGCGCTCTTCACCTGCCCCGCCCACTGCGGGTAGGAGGGGAAGTCCGCGATGACCGCCATGACCTCGGCGCGGCCGGCGCCGATGGTGGTGCTCGAAGTGGTGCGATCAGCCATGCGAACACCGTAGTGCACAAACCACCGGTCGCGGCGGACCCGTGGAGGTGGCGGCCAGATCACCATTCCATGGCATACGGGATGCCCTTTCCGCGGAAGTGACCCACGTTCACGCACTCGGTGCGCCCGATCCTGGCGCGTGGGTGCAGGGGGTTGTGCACGTGGCCGAACAGGGCGTAGCGCGGCTGGGTGCGCCTGATCGCCTCCAGCGTCGCCTCGCTGCCGCGCTCGAACCTCCTGGCCACCACGTCGTAGAGCAGCTCGGGCAGGGCCGGCGGGATGTGGCAGCACAGCACGTCCACCTCGCCGACGGCCTCGACCTTGGCGGCGTACTCCTCGTCGCCGATCTCGTACGGCGTGCGGTAGGGCGTCTTGAGCCCGCCGCCCACGAACCCGAACCGCAGGCCGCCGATCTCCGCCACCTCGCCGTCGAGCACCCGGTGGCCGGGCCTGAGGTAGTCGGACCACAGGCGCGGGATGTCCACGTTGCCGTAGGTGAGGTAGGCGGGGGTGGGCATGGCGGCGAAGAGGGTGGCGTACTGGGTGCGGACGTTGCGCTCGATGTGCTCGCGCGGATCGCCGTCGAGCGTCGCCCACAGCCGCGCCGACATGTCCCTGGCCTCGTCGAAGCGCTTGGCCGTGCGCAGGGCGATGAACCGCTCGGCGTTCTCGGCGCCGAACAGGTCGGCGAAGATGCCCTGCGCGTGGTCGTCGTAGTCGATGAACAGGATCAGGTCGCCCAGGCAGATCAGCGCGTCCGCCCCGTCACCCGCCCTGGCCAGTGCGTCGGCTCTGCCGTGGACGTCGCTGACGACATGGACCCTCATGAGGGAAATCCTAAGAGCCGCTGCTGCTAGCGTGAGAAATGGCCTTCATAACGCCTCAATGACGGAGCTACCGGTGCGTAACTTCAGCCGGTAACGTCCAGGCCGTCCCCGAAGAGGAGTTGAGTTCGTGCGCGAGTACAGCGTCCCCGTCCTGGTCGACGTGCCTGCGTCCGCGGGTCTGGCCGACACCGTCTTCCGCCGGGCGGAGCAGGAGCCGGGCGCCGTGGTGATGCGCCGCAAGGTCGGCGACGGCTGGCCCGTCGTCACAGCCGCCGAGTTCCGCGACCAGGTGGCCGCGGTGGCCAAGGGGCTGATCGCGGCGGGCATCGGCCACGGTGACAGGGTCGCGCTCATGTCGCGTACGCGCTACGAGTGGACGCTGGTCGACTACGCCATCTGGGCCGCCGGCGCGGTGACCGTGCCGATCTACGAGACCTCCTCCGTCGAGCAGGTCAGATGGATCCTGGAGGACAGCGAGGCCAAGGCGGCGTTCGTCGAGCTGGACGCGCACGAGGAGACCGTCAAGGAGGCCGCGCCAGGGCTGAAGTCGGTGTGGCGGGTGGACGCCGAGCTGGAGACCGGTGCCGTCACCGACGCCGATCTCGACGAGCGCAGGCGGCAGGTCACCTCGTCCGACCTGGCCACGATCGTCTACACCTCCGGCACCACGGGCCGGCCCAAGGGCTGCCGGATCACCCACGACAACCTGCTGTTCACCGCGCTCAACGTGCTGCGCGGGCCGCTGGAGCCGCTGTTCGCCAGGAAGGACCCGGCGGCGCTGCTGTTCCTGCCCCTGGCCCACATCTTCGCCCGCATGATCCAGGTGGTGCTGTTCGAGGCGGGCGCGATCATCGCGCACACGCCCAACATGAAGAACGTCGCCCCCGACCTCCAGGACTTCAAGCCGACGTTCCTGCTGGGCGTGCCGCGCGTGTTCGAGAAGGTCTACAACAGCGCCGAGCAGAAGGCCATCTCCGGCGGCAAGGGCAAGATCTTCGCCCGCGCGGTGGACGTGGCGGTGGCCTGGAGCAAGGCGGAGAGCGCGGGTGGCGCGCCGCTCGGGCTGCGGGTTCAGCGGGCGGTCTTCGACAGGCTGGTCTACTCCAAGCTGCGCGCGGCCACCGGCGGCCGGCTCTCGGCGGCGGTGTCCGGCGGCTCCGCGCTGGGCGAACGGCTCGGCCACTTCTTCAAGGGCGTCGGCATCGAGGTCTTCGAGGGGTACGGCCTGACCGAGACCTCGGCTCCCGTCTCGGTCAACATGCCCGGCGCCAACAAGATCGGCACCGTGGGCAAGCCGCTGCCCGGCGTCACGCTGCGCATCGGCGACGACGGGGAGATCCTGGCCAAGGGCCGCAACGTCTTCTCCGGCTACTGGCACAACGACGCCGCCACCGACGACGTGATCGACTCCGAGGGCTGGTTCCACACGGGCGACCTGGGGGAGCTCGACGCCGACGGCTACCTGCGGATCACCGGGCGCAAGAAGGAGATCCTGGTGACGGCGGCGGGCAAGAACGTGGCGCCGGGCCCGCTCGAGGACGCGCTGCGCGCGCATCCGCTGATCTCCCAGGCCATGATCGTGGGTGACGGGCGGCCGTTCGTCGCGGCCCTGATCACGCTCGACCCCGAGGCCGTGCCGACCGGCTCCACCGTGGCGGGGCTGCGGACGGACCCTCAGGTCCAGGCCGAGATCCAGGGGGCCGTGGACCGGGCCAACCTGATGGTGTCCAAGGCCGAGCAGATCAAGAAGTTCGTGATCCTGGACGCGGACATCACGGAGGAGAGCGGGCATCTGACGCCGACGCTCAAGGTGAAGCGCAACGTGGTGATGCGGGACTTCTCCGGCGAGATCGACAGGTTGTACGAGGGGCGCTAGGTCCCCAAGAAAAACCCAGCGTCCCATTTGCGGGCATGGGCGCGGATAAAATCTGAAATTCCCTCACGAATAAGCCGCCACAACAAAAGCGGATTCTTCCGAATTGGGTCCGCTTTACACCTTCCGAACAGGGGAATCTCCATTCGATTCCCCCCTTCCGGCGCCGATTTCCGGTGTATCCTCGTGGCAAAGAAAAGCACGGGACCGGAGATGTACTGAATCCCCGGTCCCTACCTACAAAGGTAGAGGATTCAATCGTGAGTATCAAGGAAGACAACATCGAGGAACTCGGCGTCAAGTTCGCCACCAAGATTCACAACGAGTTCGTCCAGACCCGCACCGACCAGATCATGATGGGCGAAGACCTCACCCGCCGCATCAACGGCGTCTCCAACCAGGTCAAGAACCTGAATGGAACGGTCCAGAAGCTCGATGCCAGGGTCGGGCGTCTCGAGACCGCGGTCGATCAGCTCGGTGTCAAGGTCGGGAGCCTCGAGACCGCGGTCGATCAGCTCGGTGTCAGGGTCGGGAGCCTCGAGACCAAGTTCGACCAGCTCGGTGTCAGGGTCGGGAGCCTCGAGACCAAGTTCGACCAGCTCGAGACCAAGGTCGACGCGGGGTTCGACAAGGTCGACGGACAGATCTCCAGCCTGCAGAAGGGCCAGCTGGAGATGATGAACATCCTCATCGCCATCCAGCGCAAGCTCGACGTCAACTGACCGTGAGGATGTAGCCGCGAGGTTACGAAGAGGGCGGGCCACGTACGCGGCCCGCCCTCTTCGCATGCCTCAGGAGGCGCCGGCCGGCCGGGAGGGTGAGCGGCGAGGCGGCCGGATCTCAACAGGTTCCGACAGGGCCCGCCCGTCTTCGTGACCCGAGTCCGACAGCACCGCTCTCGGGCATTCGTTCCGAAACCGTGCGTTGACAGTGGGAAATGTTCGATTTCTGATGAAAGAAGGTGAGGGAACTCGGGGGAATCTGAAGGGTCCGGCAAGGAGGAACCATCATGGCCCAACGTTCGCCGATCACCCGCCGCGATCTCCTGCTCGGGGCCGCCGCCACGTTCGGCGTGCCCGCCTTACTGGTCGGGTGCGGCTCGGACGCCCCCGCTCCCGCCCCCGGACGGACGGGCGGCGATCTGGGCACGGTCACGATCGGCTCGAACGCCTCCGACGAGATCCCGAAGAAGAGCCTCGACACCGTGATCAAGGGCTTCACCCAGGCCACGACCAGGATCAACACGGTCGACCACAACACCTTCCAGGAGAACATCAACCGCTACCTGCGCGGCACGCCGGAAGACGTCTTCACCTGGTTCGCCGGCTACCGCATGCAGTTCTTCGCCGAGCAGGGGCTGGCCACCGACATCTCGGACGTGTGGCAGGAGATCGGCGGCAACTACACGCAGGCGTTCAAGGACCAGTCGACCGGGGTCGACGGCAAGCAGTACTTCATCCCGTTCACGTACTATCCGTGGGCCGTCTTCTACCGCAAGAGCGTGTGGCAGGAGAAGGGCTACACGCCGCCCGCCACGCTCGACGAGTTCACCGCGCTGGCCAGGAAGATGCGGGCCGACGGGCTCATCCCGATCGCGTTCGCCGACAAGGACGGCTGGCCGGCGATGGGCACGTTCGACATCCTCAACCTGCGCACCAACGGCTACGACTTCCACGTCTCGCTCATGGCCGGCAAGGAGTCGTGGACGGATCCGCGGGTCAGGCAGGTGTTCGACACCTGGCGGGGGCTGATGGAGTTCCACCAGCCGGCGGCGCTGGGCCGTACGTGGCAGGAGGCCGGGCAGTCGCTGGCGCAGAAGAAGACCGGGATGTACCTGCTCGGGATGTTCGTCGCCCAGCAGTTCCCCGAGGCCGACCGCGACGACCTCGACTTCTTCACCTTCCCCGAGATCAACCCGGCGTACGGGACCGACTCGATCGACGCCCCCATCGACGGCTACATGATCTCCGCCAAGGCCAAGAACGTCGAGGGCGCCAAGGCGCTGCTCAAGCACTTCGCCCAGCCCGCCTCGCAGAACATCGCCACCGGGCTCGACCCCGGCACGCTGGCGGCCAGCTCGAAGGCCGACACCTCCGGCTACAGCGCCCTGCAGAAGCGCGGCGCGGAGCTGGTGTCGAAGGCCACGCACATCGCGCAGTTCCTCGACCGTGACACGCGGCCCGACTTCGCCTCCACGGTGATGATCCCGTCGCTGCAGTCGTTCGTCGGCGAGCCGAACGAGATCGACTCTTTGCTGACGAGCATCGAGAAGCAGAAGGCGAACATCTTCCGCTGATGGCCGTCAAGACCCGTCGCTACTCCGCCCGCGACGTGACCGTCCTGGTCATCGGGCTGGGGGTGGCCATCGTCGTCAACGTGGGCCTCATCTGGGGGCCCACGCTGGCCTCCGTCGGGCTCTCCGGCACCGACTGGAACGGCATCGGGCCGATCGAGTGGGTCGGCGGCCGCAACTACCACGACCTGTCGGCCGAGTATCCGCCGTTCTGGTCGGCGGTCCGCAACAACGTGCTGTGGCTGGGCTTCCTGGGGCTGGTCGCGACGCCGTTCGGGCTGTTCTGCGCGGTGCTGCTGGATCGGCGGCTGCGGCTGTCGCGGTTCTACCAGAGCGCGCTCTACATGCCGGTCGTGCTGTCGCTGGCCGTGGTCGGCTTCATCGCGCAGCTCGTCTACTCCTCCGACTACGGCGTGCTGAACGCGGTGACCGGGCTGAGCGTGGACTGGCTGGGCGACAGTTCCATCAACATCTGGGTGGTCATGGTCGCGGCCGCCTGGCGGCACGTGGGCTACGTCATGATCATCTATCTGGCGGGGCTGAAGGCGGTCGATCCGGCGCTGAAGGAGGCGGCGGCGATCGACGGGGCCAGCGAGCGGCAGGCGTTCTTCCGGGTGGTGTTCCCGACGCTGCGGCCGGTGAACGTGATCGTGCTGGTCATCACGGTGATCGAGGCGCTACGGGCGTTCGACGTCGTCTACGCCATCAACAAGGGCAGGAACGGGCTTGAGCTGCTGTCGGTGCTCGTCACGGAGAACATCGTGGGCGAGGCCAGCAGGATCGGGTTCGGCTCGGCGATCGCGGTGATCCTGCTGGCGATCTCGATCGGGTTCATCGTCACGTACCTGTCGCAGCTGTTCAGGGAGGAGCGATGACGCTCACCGCCCCCGCCGCCGCTCCCCCGGCCCAGGAGGGGCCCGCCGCGCCGCGGCGTCCGGTCCGGCCGCTGCGGGTCCTGCTGCACGTCTTCCTGGGGCTGGTGGCGCTGGGATGGCTGCTGCCGCTGGCGCTCGCCGTGTACGCGTCGGTACGGCCGTACGAGGAGACCGCCAGGCTCGGCTACGTCTCGATGCCGGAACACCTCACGCTCGACTACTACGTACAGGCGTGGACGCAGGCCGAGCTGCCGCGCTACTACCTGAACACGCTGATCATCGTGGTGCCCGGCGTGGTGGTGACGCTCTTCCTGGCCTCGTTCACGGCGTTCGCGATCGCCCGGCTGCGCGTGCCGGGGCGCAAGGTCCTGCTGATCGTCTTCACCGCGGGCAACCTGCTGCCGCCGCAGGTGCTCATCACCCCGCTGTACACGTTCTACACGCTCGTCCCGCTGCCCGGATGGCTGTCGGACTCGCAGTCGCTCTACGACTCCTACCTGGGGTTGATCCTCATCCACGTGGCCTTCCAGTTCGGCTTCTGCGTGTTCGTGATGGCGAACTTCATGCGCACGATCCCCGAGGAGATCACCGAGGCGGCGCTGGTGGACGGGGCCGGGGTGTGGAAGCGGTACTGGCGGCTGACGCTGCCGCTGTGCCGGCCGGTGCTGGCGGCGCTGTCGACGCTGCAGTTCACCTGGATGTACAACGACTTCCTGTGGGCGCTGGTGCTGATGTCGTCGGGCGACAAGCTGCCCGTCACCTCTGCGCTGAACAACCTGCGCGGCCAGTTCTTCACCGACTACAACCTGCTGGCCGCCGGGTCGATGCTGGTGGCGCTGCCGACGCTGATCGTCTTCCAGTTGCTGCACAAGCAGTTCGTGGCGGGGCTGACGCTGGGCTCGACGAAGGGTTAGAGGGGGCTAGAGCAAAGCATGGAAGCGGGCGGCCACCTGGTCCCAGGCCCACTCGCGGGTGATCCAGTCGCGCCCGCCCCGGCCCAGCTTGCGGGCCTTGGCGGGGTCGCTCAGCAGCTCCACGACGGCCTGGGCCACCTCTCCCGTGTTCTCGCCGTCGACCACGAGCCCGGTGTCGCCGGGCCGCACCGCGTCCGGCGCGCCGCCGGACGCGCCCGCCACCACAGGCAGCCCGCTCGCGGACGCCTCCAGGAACACGATCCCGAGCCCCTCCACGTCCACCCCTTTCAGCCGGGTACGGCACGGCATCGCGAACACGTCCGCCACCGCGTAGTAGCCGGGCAGGCTCGCCGCCGGAACCGTGCCGGTGAACCTGATCGACTCCCGCCCGGCCGCCAGGCGCTCCAGCGTCCGCCGGTACGGGCCACCGCCCACGAGCAGCAGCACCGCGTCCGGCACCGAGCGCAGCACGTGGGGCCAGGCCCTGATGAGCTGATCCTGGCCCTTGCGCGGCACCAGGCGCGACACGCACACGACCACGGGCCGGCCGGCCAGGCCGAGCGCGGCCCGCAGACCGGGCGGGGCCGCGCCGGGGTGGAACTGCTCGACGTCCACGCCGGGCGCGAGCCGGACGAGCTTGGCCTCCGGAACGGCGGCGATCAGCCGTTCGCGGGTGTAGTCGCCGAGGTAGGTCACGACGTCGGCGTGCGCGCCGATCCTGCGCAGCACCGAGCGGAAGCCCGGCGCGCTCGCCCACGACGCCTCGTGGCCGTGGGTGAGCATCACCACGCGCCGCGCGCCGGCCGCGCGCAGGCGGGGGGCGAGCAGCCCGAGCGGGGCCGCCGCCCCGAACACGACGGTCCGCGCGCCGTGCTCGGCCACGAGCCCGGCCGCCGTGCGGGCGACGGCCGGCGTGGGCAGCATCAGCCGCGTCGGATGCCGGACCACCTGGTACGGCTGGCGCCGGTCGAACTCCGCGCAGCCCGGCCAGGCGGGGGCGTAGACCACCGCGTCCCGCGTACGCAGCGCCAGCCCGTGCACGAACGACTGGATGCCGCCCGGCCTGGGCGGGAAGTCGTTCGTGACGAAGAGCACGCTGTGCGGCCGGCCGCTCGCGGGGTGGGTCACGGTCGCGGGACGCCGTTCAGCTCGGCCCAGGCGCGGGCCAGCGCGATGCGCTGGGGGGCGGAGGGATGGGAGGCATAGAGCACATATTCCACCGCATCCGGCGACAAGTCGGAAATATTGGTCAATGCGAGGCGTTTCTGCATGGCCACGAACGTGGCCGGGTCCCGCGTGAGGTCGAGCGCGTGGGTGTCGGCCCTGGCCTCGACGTGCCGGCTGATCAGGTTCTGGGCGGGGCCGAGGAGCACCGAGCCGAGGGTGATCAGGCCCATGAGCGCGCCGGCCGCGCGGGGGTCGGTGATCGAGGTGACGCCGGTGCGCCGCCGTACCGTGCCGAACAGCAGGAACAGCACGATCACGCCCAGCCCCGACCCGAGCGCGCCGAGAAGCGTGCCGTGCAGCACGTCGTCGTGCTTGGCGTGGCCGAGCTCATGCGCGACGACCAGCGCGACCTCGCGCTCGGGCGCCCGCAGCAGCGTGTCGTAGACGACGATGCGCCGGGTGGCGCCGAAGCCGGACACGTACGCGTTGAGCGCCGTCGTCCTGCGCGAGGCGTCGGCCACCAGCACGTCCTCGACCGGCACCCGGTCGCGCTCGGCCAGCTCAAGCAGCTCGGTGCGGAGCGGGCCCGGCCGCATCGGGGTGAAGTCGTTGAAGATCGGCTCGAACACCACCGGATAGACGAACGACGCCGCCACCGTCAGCGCGAACGCGCCCGCCGCCGCCGGGATCCACCAGCGCCTGACCCTGCGGGCCAGCGCCATCAGGGCCAGCAGCATCACGCAGAGCAGGAACGCCTCCACGCCCATGCTCTTCAGCCGGTCCCCCGCCCAGCTCGACCAGTTCTGGACCGACAGGCCGTAGTCGCGCAGGATCGTCTCGTACCAGACGCCCAGCGGCCACCTGACCAGCTCGGTGATCGCGGTGATCAGCACGACGCCGAGGATCACCCGCAGCCACCACGGGCCTTTCAGCCGCCCTGTCACCTTCGCGCCGAACGGGGTGGCGACGAGGAGGCCGGCGAAGACGAGCGTGAGGGCGAGCGAGAGGTAGGCGGGCAGGCTGGTGGCCGCGTCGAACGCGCGCGCCTTCGCGATCTGGGCGGCGGTGAAGTCGCGGGACGGGTCCGGCGGGCCGCCGATCAGCGCCTGCCACGGCGTGCTGAACACGGCCACGGCCAGGACGGCGAGGCCGAGCAGCACGAGCGTGATCGCCGCCGGCCGCCTGAGGCCGCTGTCGGAATCCGGCTCCCGCTCCCCCACAGCTCCCTCCTCCCCTCCGTCCGGCCTGTCACGCGTCTCTCCAGACCCTGGGGTGGGCCCTGGGGCGGGTTCCGGGGCGGGGGTGGTGTCGCCGGGGCCGGGTGGGTTCGTGGCGGTCACCGCCGTCGTGGTGCCGTCCGGGGGCTCGTCCTGCCTCGGTGAGTCCTCCGTGTCCTGCCGTTCGCTCATCTGGCTCCCCTTCACCCGAGCTGATCCCGCACGTACGCGCGCCACCGTGCCGTCAGTGTGGCGGCCGTGAGTCCCCGCGCGGCGAGCGCCCGGTCGGCGCCGGTCGTCCTGGCCGCGCGGTAGAGCCTCACCAGGGTCTCCTCGCCGAACCGGTCGGCGAGGAAGCGACACGCCAGCCACGCCTCCTGGTACGCACGCGCCGGCCGCGCCGGGTCCCGGCCGTCCGCCGCGAAGTCCGCGGGGCCGGGCAGCGCGTCCGGCAGGCGTCCCGCGCGTACCTCGGCGACCAGTTCGGCGGCGATGGTCGTCACGGGCAGCCCGGCGTCGCGGTAGCCCACGTAGTCGGCGAATCCTTCGTACAGCCAGATCGGGAGCCCGTCGGTGCCCGCTGTGACGTGGGTAAGCTCGTGGGCGAGTACCACGTCCTTGCCGGTGGGGGTGAGGGTGGCGAAGAGCTCGGGAACGACGATCACGCGCCCGCCGTCGGCCAGCGCGGCCAGCCCGTCGACCCGGGCCACCCGCGCCAGGCGGGCGGCGTCCCGGGCGGAGTCCGGCACGATCACCAGCGGGCGCACCGGCCGGCCGAGCACCCGGGCGACCCTGAGCCCGGCCCTGTCGGCCCTCGCCGCCAGCTCCTCCAGCCCGTCGCCACCGCTGCCGTCGCCGTCCTTGCCGCCGCCCTTGTCGTCGCCTGCAGCGCCGCGGGCGTCTTCACCGCCGCTGCCGCCACCGCTGCCGTCGCCGGGGCCCACGACCGTGGAGAGCCGTCCGCGGCGGATCACCGTGCCGCGGCCCGGCCAGAGGTCGCGCGCCTCCGGGGGAAGGATCGGGGAGTCGTGGAGCGGCGCGCCGCCGGAGGCGATGAGCAGCAGGCAGGCCACCACGGCTCGTCGGCTCACCTGCTCGGACACGAAGCCCGATCGTAGCCGGACCCGCACGGACTTCATCCCGGCCGATCCGCCGCCGCCCACGCGGGCCGGTCCACACCGCCGTTCCGGCCGCCCGGCCCCACAGGGTGACACGGACGTGCCATGGGGATCCTGAACGTGCCCTGGCGTGCCTCGCGGGTGGCCGTAGGTGCGCCGTGAGGGCCGGGGACGGGCCGGGGGCGGCCCTGGACGTGTGAGAGGCGCCTTGGACGTGCGAGAGCCCCGTCCGGATCCGGGAAGGCTTTCCGTGGATCCGGGCGGGGCTTCTTCACATGCCGGGACGGACCGCGCCGACGAATGACGACCGGCGCCAACCGCCCAGCTTGTCGATGCGCACCCGTTCGCCTGTCCGAGGCGAGTGGATCATCTTGCCCTTGCCGACGTACATGCCGACGTGGCCGAGCCCGTTGAAGAACATGAGATCACCGGGCTTCAACCGCCGCCAGGAGATCTTGTTCCTGATGCGGGCGAACTGGCTGCTCGCCACCCGCGGGAGCTTCACTCCGGCTCTCTTCCAGGCGAACTGGACGAGACCGGAGCAGTCAAACGAACCAGGTCCTGTGGCTCCGTATCGGTACGGGTCACCGATCTGGTTCTTGGCCACGGCGACGGCCTTGCGGGCCTTCGTTTGCTGCCGAGCGACCTTGGCTGCCCTTCGCTGGGCGGCCGTGACCTTCTTCGAGGTCTTGGCGGTGGTTTCCGCCTTCACCGTCGTGACGGTCGATTCGCTCGTCGTCTCCGCCTGAGCCGTTGGGGCAAGGAGGATGGAACCTCCGGCCGTCACGGTCATGGTGAGCGCTACGCCACTCAGGGCAAGGCGGGACAGACGGGGGTTATGCAGGGAGCTGGACAGGATTTCTCCTTGTGTCTTCCACGAACGCCTACCGGGTTAGCTGACGGATTCGGGCCTGGAAGTCGCCCTACGGCGCGATA
This sequence comes from Nonomuraea sp. NPDC048882, assembly GCF_040649755.1. Classification (NCBI taxonomy): domain Bacteria; kingdom Bacillati; phylum Actinomycetota; class Actinomycetes; order Streptosporangiales; family Streptosporangiaceae; genus Nonomuraea; species Nonomuraea sp. NPDC048882. The sequence goes on along the minus strand of NZ_JBEZGB010000010.1, from coordinate 196,810 downwards.
AGCGCGCCGATTCACCCCTGATCCCTGGGGAAACGTGGGATCGCTGGGTCCCCGGCTCCGTGCCTCCTGGCTGCACGGATTGGGCAGGTCGAAGCCCCGATGAAATGACATGGGGATATCGGGGAACGACCGGCGGATTTCTATCTGTCGCACATCGAGAGGGGACCGATGCGGGTTCGCGGGGCCATGGCTTGTGCACCGCGACGACGCCAGAAGCTACGCCGAAAGTTCAAGGATCGGCAAAGCGTGAGCCCGGCTGTAAAGATCAGACAGAGGACTTTGTCAGGTTCGAAACCCCTGCTGGAACACCAGGTTATGTTATGGAAATGTGACCCTGCTCACACTTGAGCGGGCCCAAGATTGTCAGGTCCAAGTTGTCGCTTATGTCACAGATTTCCCGTTTAAATCACGCGTTCGGGACCTGGGAGCGCTCCCGAGGCTTGTGCCCGCCTTAAGGGAGAGTCACGGCAGATTTCCGGATATGTACGGCGGCGGCCGTAGGCATCAACACAGGCCACAAGGCATTCCAGAACGCGACTCCGTCTCACGAACGATGATCCATAGTAGGATGAGGCAGAAAAAATCCCGCCGCCGGCCGAGAGCGGCCGGACGGCGGGATCGGAAACCGGCGCTACGGACGCACGGCCCCCACCAGCGTGCTGCCGTACGACGAGAGCTTGACCACCTTGACGACGTCACCCGTCTGCGGCGCGTGCACGATCTGCCCGTTGCCCGCGTAGATGCTGACGTGCCCGAGCCCCGCGCTGAAGATGAGGTCACCGGGCTGCAGCGACTTGAGGTCCACCTTGCGGTTGGCTCCCCACGCCCACTGCTGCCACGTCGTACGGGGCAGCGAGACCCCGGCCGCCCGCCAGGCCGCCTGGGTCAGCCCCGAGCAGTCGTACGAGCTCGGCCCCGTGGCACCGAACCGGTACGGCTTGCCCACCTGTGCGAACGCGAACCGCAGCACCGCCGCCGCGCTGCCGGAGGCGGGGCCGGTGTACTTCAGGCCCACGCTGTTGGGGTTGCCCGGGTTGTAGGCCCCCAGCTTCTCCAGCAGCTTCTTCTGATCCTTGATCAGCTTGAGGATCTCCGCGCGTTCCTTCTCGACGCCGTCGCGCTCCTTGTCGGCGTCCTGCAGCGCCTTCTGCGCCTTGCCCCGCTCGACCTTCAGGCCCCGGTTCTCCCGGTCGAAGGCCGCCAGCTTCTCGGCCTTCTCCTGCGAGACCTGCCCGGCCAGGGCCAGCCCGGCGAGCATGTCCTGCGGGTTGGGCGCGCCGAAGATGCCGGGCCACGAGGTGACGTCGTTGCCGGCCTGGTAGCTGGAGACCGCCATGCCGACGACCTCGGCCCGCAGGTCCGCGACCGTGGCCAGCTTGCGCTTGTAGCTCGCGTTGAGCTCGCCGTACGTGGACTTGGCCTTCTTGTAGCGCTCGGTCGCCGTGTTGTAGCGGTCGACGACCTTGTCGGCCTTGTCGTTGAGCTTGTCGAGCTTGGCCTTCGCCTGCGCGAGCGTGGGTTTGGGGTCAGCTGTGGCCGCCCCCATGGGGATCAGCATCAGCCCGAACGCGAGACCCGTGGCCACCGGCACCCGGCCAAACCTCACTTTGTCGCCTCCCAGGGATTATATCTGGGGCGAAATAGTACAGAAGTGGCGGGTGTGGTTCGACTAAACCGCCATTTCGTAACTTAGGCGCGACCGAGCCTGCGCAGCAGCAAACCCGACGGAACGGGTCTGGCTCCCATCCGCCGGACGGACTCGGCGACCTCGCGGTCCGACGACACCACGGCGATGGCCCGGCCCGGCGGTTCGGCGCGGACGAGCTGGCGGATGAGGTCGTCGGCGATCTCCCCGGGGGCGCTGAACAGCACCCGTACGCCGCGAGGGGCCACCACCTGCACGGGGGCGTTGAGCTCGGCCCCGTCGAAGACCACGGTCACCTCGACCCTGGTCTGCGCCACCAGCCCGCCGAGCCCGGTCATGAGCCGGTTGCGCTGGTCGGCGAGGGTGAGGGTGCCGTAGCCGGTCTTGGTGACGTTGTAGCCGTCGATGATCAGGTGCACCTGGGGCAGGGCGAGCAGCTGGTCGAGCAGCTGCGGGTCGTCGTCGGCCAGGGCCCGCGCGGGGACGCCGCGCACGCCGGGGCGCTCGCCGGTGACCGCCGCGACCGAGTCGGCGGGCCGGCTGATCGTGGTGGGCAGGGCCAGCTCGCGGCGCAGCCCGGCCGAGGCGTCCTGCAGCGCGTCGAGCAGCACGCGTACGCGGGCGTCCTCGATGCTCCTGCCCTCGCGGGCGGCCCGGCGCGAGGCTTCGAGCTGTTTCTCCACGTCGGCCAGCCGCTCGCGCAGCCGGCGCAGCTCGGACTCGCCCGCGCTGCCCGCGGCGCTGGCGGCGTGCCTGGCCTCCTCGGCGGCCTGCTCCATCTCCTCGGCGCGCCGCACCGCGCCCTTCGCCCGCTCGCGGGCGTCGTGCAGCTTGCGGCGCAGGTCGGAGTTCTCGGCGCGGGCCGCCCTGATCTGCTCGCGCAGCCGGTCGGCCTCCTCCTTGGCGGCGGTCTTCTGCGTGGCCAGCTGCTCGCGCAGCCGGGCCACCACCTCCTCGCGCTCCGAGCCCTCGGCCGCGACGGCGGAGCGCTCCAGGTCGGCGCGGGCGGTCTCGATCATCTCCTCCCAGCCGGGCGGCCGGGTGAGATAGGCCGCCGCGGCCACGAGCACGGGATCGGCGGCGGGCGGCACGTTGCCCTCGGCCAGCGAGGCGACCAGCTCGGGCCAGCCTGCGGCCACCGACTCGGCGACCAGCTCGCGGAACTTCTTGTCGTTCTCCAGCTGCGCCGCGATGGGCGCGCTGCCGAGTTTGGCCCGTTTGCGGGACTCGAACTTGGCGATGCCGCGCAGGGGCGGCGGCACGGAGGCAGCGGGCATCGTCCCGAGGACCTGAGAGGCCAGATCGACCACGTTGAGCCGCACCTGCTCGGGAAGCGGGCGAGACAGGCCTTCACCCGCTGAACTCATCCCACTTGTCCCTTCGTGACATGCCCTTTCAGACAAGGGTACGGCTGTTGCGTACCTGACCGTAACGACCACTCCTATATGGACAAGCGCTTGCTAGGCGGTATACGACTGTCGAAGGGCAGATGTCCATCCGGGAGGCCCGTCGTGACGGAGCAGATGCGCACCTCCACCCGTGACCTGGAAGAACTGCGCCGGCGCGCCACCGTGTGGCTCCGGTCCAAGGTCGGCGACAGCGCCACGGTGTCCGAGATGTCCAGGCCGTCGGAGAACGGCATGTCGAGCGAGACACTGTTCTTCACCGCCACCTGGAACGGGCACGCCACACGCTGCGTGGCCAGGCTCGCACCTGCTCGGGAAGCCGTTCCCGTCTTCCCCTCGTACGACCTGGAGTCCCAATTCGCCATCATGCGCCTGGCCAGGGAAAAAGCTGGGATCCCAGCGCCGCGCACCCTATGGTTCGAGCCGGACCCAGGGCCGCTCGGCACACCGTTCATCGTCATGGAGCGGGCCGACGGCGAGGTGCCGGCGGACGTGATGCCGTACACGTTCGGCGGCTGGCTGTACGACGCCTCCGCCGAGGACCGGCGCCGGTTGCAGGACGGCAGTGTGGCCGTGCTGGCCGCGCTGCACCGGACCGCGTTCACGCCGGCCGAGCTGGCCCCGTTCGGCGCTCCCGGGCTGCGCGCGCACGTCGACGCGCAGCGCGCCTACTACGAATGGGCGCACGGCGCGTACCGCATCCCGCTGCTGGAGCGGGCGTTCGACCGGCTGGAGCGGCTCTGGCCGGACGATCCCGGCCCCGACGTGCTGCTCTGGGGGGACGCCAGGATCGGCAACCTGATGTTCCAGGACTTCACGCCGGTCGCCGTGTTCGACTGGGAGATGGCCGCCGTGGGGCCGTGCGAGCTGGACCTGTCCTGGATGATCTTCTTACACCGCTTCTTCCAGGACCTCACCGCCGGTGCCGGCCTGCCCGGCATGCCGGACTTCATGCGCGCGGAAGACGTCTGCCGCACCTATGCGAACCTGACCGGGCACGAGCCGCGCCACCTGCACTTCTACGAGCTGTACGCCGCCCTGCGCCACGGCATCGTCATGGCCAGGATCTGGCAGCGCAGGATCCACTTCGGCGAGCAGACCAGGCCGGACGACCCCGACGACATGGTGTTGCACCGGGCCACCATCGAGGAGCTGCTGGCCGGCTACGAACCCGCGTCGTAGACGAGCAGCGCCACCTGGACCCGGTTGTTGAGCTCCAGCTTGGTCAGGATCCGCGAGACGTGCGCCTTGACCGTGGGCACGCTCATGAACAGCTCACGCCCGATCTCGGCGTTGGACCTGCCCTGACCGACGGCCATGGCGACCTCGCGCTCCCGCTCGCTCAGCCGGTCGAGCAGCTTCCTGGAGCGCTGGGCGCGCTCGTCGGCGCCGCCGTCGGACACGTGGGTGATGAGCTGCCTGGTCACAGCCGGCGACAGGATCGGCTCGCCCGAGGCCACCTTCCTGATCGCCTGCACCAGGTCGCCCGGCGCGATGTCCTTCAGCAGGAACCCGGCCGCCCCCGCGCGCAGCGCCCGCAGCACCTGGGCGTCGGCGTGGAACGTGGTCAGCACCACCACCTCGGGCGGCGCGGCCCTGCGGCGCAGCGTCTCGGTGGCGGTGAGCCCATCGATGCCGGGCATGCGGATGTCCATCAGCACCACGTCGGGCCGGTGCTCGGCCACCAGGGGCGGCACCTCGGAGCCGTCACCGGCCTCCGCGACGATCTCGATGTCGGCCACGCCGCCGAGGATCATCGACAGCCCGGCGCGCACCATCGCGTCGTCGTCCACGATCAGCACCCTGACGGGCGGCGCGCCGGCCTGCTCTCCAGCGGGCGTGCTCATGTGTCGTCCTCCCGAGTCGTCTCCACCGGCCACGGCAGCCAGGCGCGTACCACGAACTCCCCCTGCGGCGTCGCGCCGTGCTCAAGCCGGCCGCCCGCGAGCTCGGCCCGCTCGGTCAGCCCGATCAGCCCGGCCCCCGCGCCCGGGATGCGGCCGGGAAAGCGCGCGGACTGGCGTGCCCACAAGGGGTTGCTCACCTCCACCGACAGCTCCTTGCCCGGCTCGCCCGTCACGGCGACGCGCACCGGCGCCCCGCCGGCGTGCTTGCGCGCGTTGGTGAGCGCCTCCTGCACGATGCGGTAGAGATTACGGCCGAGCCCCTCGGGCGCGCCGGAGACCCGCAGGTCGAGCCGGACGTCCATGCCCGCGTGGCGGCACTCCTCGACCAGCGAGGGCAGGTCGGCGAGCGTGGGCTGCGGCCGGTCGGGCACCACGTCGTCGCCGTCGGGGGCGGAGTGGCGCAGCACGCCGATCACCTCGCGCAGGTCCTGCAGCGCCAGGTGGGCGTTGGTCCTGATGGCCCCGGCCGCCCTGGCGATCTCGGCCGCGGGCGCGTCGGGCCGGAACTCCAGCGCGCCCGCGTGCAGGCTGAGCATCGAGATGCGGTGGGCCAGCACGTCATGCATCTCCCTGGCGATGCGCTCGCGCTCCAGCCGCTTGGCCTCCTCGGCGGCGCCGTCGGCGCGCTGCCTGAGCGACCAGACGAGCTGGCGCCTGGCCCTGACCACGACGCCCCAGGCGAAGATGGCCAGCACGGCCGCCACGCCGAACGCCGCCGCCCAGCCCTTCTCCACGTCGGTGGGCGGCCGCAGGGCGACGTAGGGGGCCAGGGTGAGCAGGTTGAACAGGGTGATCGGCCCCGACACCTTGAACGGCCGGTGCACCGCCACCGTGAACAGCGCCACCACCGCGGCACCGCCGGCCAGCTCCAGATAGGACGAGAGCAGGGCGCTCACCACCGCGAGCGCGACCGGCCACCTGCGCCGCAGCCACACCGACACGCACGACAGCGCGCCCGTCACCTGCTCGGCCGCCATCAGCGCGTTCGGCTGGTCCTGGGCGTCGAGCTCCACCAGGGAGTAGAAGGTCAGGGCGCAGGCGAACAGGAACATGGCGGTGTCGACGATCCAGTCACGGGTCGAGCGCCGCACCCGCTCGCCCGTGCTGCCGTCGCCGAGCAGCACCGACGGCAGCGCCCACCGGTATTCGGGGGCGCGGAGGCCGTCTTCCAGCGGTCGCGTCACGTTCATCGAGGTTACGGCCTGTCCGGGCGCGGCGACAGCGACCAAAGTCGGTGTCCGCGCAGACCTCCGGCGGACGCGGGGACGGTGCCGGCGCGATGAGACTGACGGCATGCAAGCGGCATTGACGGCAATCGGCTGGCTGCTGCTCCTCCAAGGGGCAGGCGGCCTGATCAACTCGCTGCTGGGCTGGTGGTGGTGGGCGCGCGACCTGCTCGTGGTCAACCTCCTTCCCGTGCTGCGGGGATATGAGGTGTTCGTCTCCATCGTGCTCGGCGTGCTCGGCTTCGTGCTGCTCGCCGTCAGAGCGTCCGCGAAGCGGGCGGAGGAGGAGGGATGATGAGCGCGACCACGTTGCGGCCGCCGCGGCACCGGGCCGATCCGCGGGCGGTGGGGTGGTGGACGGTGCAGTGGCTGATCCTCATGGTGCCGGTGGCGGGGGCGGCCGTGGTGGCGTACTGGTTCCTGACGGAGCGGCCGCTCTGGCTGGGGGTCATGGCCGCGGTGTTCGCGGCGGGCTGCCTGCTGCTGGCCGTGGTGGCGCCGCGGGCGGCGTACCGGGTGGAGCGGTGGGAGGTCACCGACCAGGCGGTCTACACGCGCAAGGGCTGGCTGACGCACACCTGGCGGGTCGCGCCGATGTCGCGCATCCAGCGGGTGGACACCGCGAGGGGGCCGGTCCAGCGGTTGTTCGGGCTGGCGGACGTGACGGTGACGACGGCGTCGTCGGCGGGGGCGGTCAAGATCGAGGCGCTGGACCACGAGGTGGCCGCCGACCTGGCCGAACGCCTGACCGCGCTCACCCACGCCACGCAAGGGGACGCGACGTGACCACCCACCGGCACACCACGACCGCCCGCTCTCCGGGCCATGAAGCCGGACCCACCGCGGGGGCCGGCATCGGGTTCACGACCGACGCCGACGCGGGTCTCACGGCAGCGGCCGGCGGCGCTGCCGAGGTCAGCGGCACTGCGGAAGCGGGCGGCGCGGCCGAATTGGATGGCGCGCCGGAATCGAATGGCGCGGCAGATCCCGGGGACGTGACCCAAGCCGGCCGCGTGACCGAAGTCGGGGGTGTGGCTGAGCTTGGAGGGGGTGAGTGGCGGCGGCTGGCGGGGCGGAGTCCGTGGGCGTCGGGGGTGAAGTCGCTGGCCCTCGTGGCAGGCGCGGCGGCCGGGATCCTGCGGTTCCTGACCGGCCGGGACTGGCCGTTCTGGGGGATCGTGGCGGTCTGCGCGGGCGCGGCGGTGCTGATCGTCGCCGGCGTGGCCGCGTACGACGTGCTCCGGCTGCGCGCGGCCCGCTGGCGGCTCACCCCCGAGCGCCTGGAACTGCGCTCCGGCATCACCACCCGGCGGCACCGCTCGGTCCCGCGCGACCGGGTGCGCAGCGTCGACCTGCGGGCCGACCCCGTACGCAGGGCGTTCGGCCTGACCGTGGTCAGGGTCGGCACGGGCGAGCAGGCGGGCGACGACACCGAACTCGTCCTCGACCCTCTCGGCAGGCGCGAGGCCGAGGCCCTGCGCCGTGTCCTGCTGCACCAGGGCGAGCCGGCCGAGCGGGCGGACGGGCCGCTGGCGGAGCTGCGCTGGTCGTGGATCAGGTACGCGCCGCTGTCGGTGTGGACCTTCACCGGCGCGGCGGCGGTGCTCGGCGCGCTGTACAAGGCGCTCGACGCGTTCGGGCTGAAGAAGGTCACCGGCAGGGTGGCGGCCGGCGTGTGGGACTGGGTGGTGACGCTGCCGCTGCTCGCGGTGCCCGTGCTGCTGGCGGCCAACCTGCTCGCCGGGACGCTGGGCGCGGTCCTGCTGTTCGCCGAGTCGTGGGGCCGCTACCGCCTCGAACGCGAGCCTGGCCGGCTCCGGGTCCGGCGCGGCCTGCTGACCACCCGCTCCCTCACCCTGGAGGAACGCAGGCTGCGCGGGGTGGAGATCGGCGAGCCGCTCCTGCTTCGGCTGGGCGGCGGGGCCAGGGTCAGGACCGTCGCCACCGGGCTGGGCACGTCGAAAGGCGACGAGAACGAGGACGCCGCCGCGCTCACCCCGCCGCTCCCCCGCGCCCTGGCCTGGCGGATCGCCGCCCTGGTCGCCGGCGCGGGGCTGCCCGCGCTGACGCCGCACCCGCCGGCCGCGCGGCACAGGCGGATCGTCAGGGCGGTGGTGGTGACGGCCCTGATGACGGCGCTACTGACGGCTCTGGCGTCGGTCGCGACTCTGGGAACGGCCGCTTGGGCGGCATCGGCCAAGGACTGGCTGGACGGCTGGGGCTGGGTGCTGCCCGTGGTGGTGCCCGTGATGGTGCCCGTGATGGTGCTGGCGTACGGGCTGTGGCTGGCGGTGGCGGGCGCCACGAGCCTGGGACACGCGCTGAGCTCCCGGCATCTGGTCGTCAGGCGAGGCGCCGTGGCCAGGCGGACGGTCGCGCTGGAACGCCGGGGCATCGCGGGCTGGACGATCACCGAGTCGTACTTCCAGCGGCGGGCCGGGCTGGTGACCGTGCGCGCCACGACGGCGGCGGGCAAGGGTCACTACGAGGTGGTGGACGTGGGCCGCGGCGACGGGCTCGACCTGGCCGATCGGGCGGTGCCGGGGTTGCTCGCGCCGTTCCTCAACCGGTGATCGCCGTTCCTCAACCCGTGATCGTTGTTCCTGAGCCGGTGATCGCTGTTCCTCAACCGATGATCGCGCTCCTGAGCCGGTGATCGCCGGTCCCGGTCCGGTGATCACCGGACCGGGACCGAGGAAAGCCCGGCCAGGATCCGGGCGATAGTGGGAGCCGCGCGATCCCCATGGCTTGCCCATGCCCCTGTACTGGACAAACGTCATCGCGCGGCTCAAGTGCTTGCAGATATAACGGTATTTGTCCCGCTTGCAACCGGGTTGCAGCCTCATTAACCGTTGACGCATGTCTCCAGTCAGGGAGATGATCCAGCCCGTGTCGACTGGAGCGGCGCTGGCCTGCCGCGCCCTCACCTGCCGCGCCCTCACCTGCCGCGCCGGCGGCCGTACGATCAGGCCAAGAGCGGCCGACGCGACGACCGGCGCGCGTACTCGCTGGTCTGGCCGGACGCTGTTCGGCCCGCCGCTGCCGCGCGGCAGCGCTGGTCGCGGCGGTCGTGGGCGCCGCCCTGCTGGGTCGGCCTGCCGGCGGCGGCGCTGGTGTCGGAGCTGCTGCTGCGCGGCATCCGCGTGGAACGTCTCCGCGACGCACCGCCTGATGAGCCAGTCTGCTCTCCCCGTCCGAGGGGACCGCCCGAGTTGACCGGCGGCGCGGCTAGTCGCCCGCGGGATGGTCGGCCAGGGCCTGTAGGTAGGCCTTGGCCAGGGTGAGCGCGCCCGGCATGGCCTCCTTCTCCGGCATGAGCTCGACCTTGGGCGAGTTGGTCGCCTCCCCCTCGGGCCGCTGGTGGCCGGAGTAGTCGACCCGGACCACCACCGCGCCCTCGCGGATGACGATCGAGCCGCTGGCCGCGGCGACGTCGCCGTTCCTGGTCTGCACGTACTGCTGGTACGCCTGGTCGCCCAGCCCCTCGGCCTCGCTCAGCGGGCCCCACTTGATGTTGCCCAGGGAGGAGCCCCCGGTGGTCTTGGCGCGGCCGTACCCGCTGGCGTAGTACGACTTGGCCGCGGTCTCGTCCACCGCACCCGCCCGGTTCGTGAACCTATGGACGGTGATCAGCGCGCTGCGGATCTTCTTCTGGCCGTCGCCGCCGGGCACGTCGAGGTTGAGCCAGCGGCACTCGGTCTGGTTGTCGGCGCCGGCCTGGGTGCCGCGCGCCCGGGTGGTCGGCTGGGGCACGAGCCGCGTGGCCGTCTCCGTCACGGCGCCGCAGTCGGCGGGGAAGGAGGCCAGCACGGTCGGCGAGGGGGTCGGCTCGGCGCTCGGCGAGACCGTGGCCTCGGCCGACTTCTCCGCCTTGGCCAGCACGCCGGGATTGCGGGCCTGCCAGGCGGCCACGCCCTTGGCGAAGTGCCCGGCCAGGCCGCTCACCTCGCGGATGGCGTTCTCCTCGGTGACGGCCTGGGTGCTCTCGTTGGACAGGATCTGGGAGTCCTTGCGCTGCTGGCCGGCCTGGAACTTGACCTCGATCGTCATGTCGCCGACGCGGGCGTGGGCGGTGCCGTAGGCGTACCAGAGGAGTTTGCCGTCGCGGCGCCAGGTGTACTGGGCGAAGGCGTCGTCGCCGACGCCGGGGATGTCCTTGACCGGGGAGATGTACTGCTTCTCGTCGGGGTCGAGTGACGGGGTGGCGGTGGCGCCGAACTTGCCGCCGCGGTATTCGATCTCGTAGGAGTTCTGGGCCATCGCCCGGCCGGTCTTGGCACCCTCGCCCTTGTGCTGCTCGATCCTGACGTCGATCTCCCTGCTGCGCCAGTACTCGCCGTACGAGATGCGTTGGTTGATCCAGTTGCAGATGAAGTCGATCGTGTAGTCGCTCTCCCTGGAGCGCTTTGCCACGGTGGCGCCGGGTACCAGCCGGTCGGCCTCGTCCGGCGGCAGCATGGCGCACACGTCGGGTGCCGCCGCGGCGGGAGCCGTTCCCGCGGGTGAGGACGGCGCGGCGGTCGGGGGCGCGCTCGCGCCCGTGACCTTGCCGTAGAGGAGGTAGGCGCCCACGCCTCCCGCGGCGACCAGCACGACGAGGGCGGCGGCGAGCGTGGGCATGAGCCAGACGGGCCTCGCCCGCCGTGGCGGGCCCGGCGTGGGCGGCACGGTCGGGGGGAGGGTCGGGGCCATGCCGGGGGCGTCGTACGGATGGCCTGGCGTCTGGTACGGCGAGCCCGGCGGCGGATACTGCCCCGCCTGCTGCGGGTACTGCCCTCCGGGCGGCGGATACTGCCCTCCCGGCGGGTACGACCCGCCGGGCGTCTGATAGGCCGCGTCCTGCGGCTGTCCCCCTGGGGTCTGGTACGGCGAGTGCGGCTGTCCCCCTGAGTACGGCGGCTGCCCGCCGGGCGTCTGGTAGGGCGTGTTCGGTGGCTGGGACGGCCTGCCGGGCTGCTGGTAGGGGGTGGTCGGCGGCTCGAACTCGCTACCGGGATTCACGGGGACTCCTGGGGTTGCCCTGACTTGCGGTGGAACATGCTAGTCATGCCCCTTGCAAGGTGCTTGCAGGATCGGGGCTCACTTCGGCAGTGCCGCGAAGACGATCCGGGCGGCGGCGATCGCCGTGTCCTTGTCCGCCGGGACCTTCCGCGTCACTTCCTCACGGTGCCAGATCACTTCGCCCAGCAGGTTACTCGTTCGGAAAAGCAGCACGCTGTCCGATTTACCGGTTTCGGTGGAGTTGATGTAGAACTCGAAGGCGTTCTGGATGATGGCCGCCTCCCCCAGGCCCTCGACCTCCCTGACCTTGCCGTGTGAGGTCCGCAGGGACGTGCCCTCCGCCGCCGCCCTGGTGCTCCGCTCGCTGGTGAAGCGGCGCTGAGCCACCTCCGGCCCGCCGAGATCCTGCGTGGGCCGCTCGGCCCAGGCGCGCACGATGAGGCGGTTGCCCCTGCCGGAGTCGGAGCTCAGCTGCCACTGGCACTCGCCTGGCCGGGTGGAGGCGCGTTCGACGGCGCCCTTCATGAGCCGGGCGGCCTCGGCGTCGCCGAGCAGGGTGCACGGGTCGGGCGCGGCGGCGTACCGGCCGGTGTCCTGGGACGGGCCGCCGAGCGCGGAGGCCGCGTACCAGCCGCCCGCGCCCAGCACGACGACGGCGGCGATCACAGCGGCCCACGTGGCGCGGCGGCGGGAGCGTCCCGAGCCCCCGGCGGCGCCGGCCAGCCTGGTCAGCTCCGCGCGAACCTGGGCGGCGGTGGGACGGGCCGCCGGGTCCTTGGCCAGCATGGCCATCAGCAGCCCGCCCAGGTCGCGGCCCGCCCTGGCGGGGAAGGGCGGCTGGTGCAGCAGCACCGCCGCCGCGACGGCGGCGGGCAGCTCCCGCTCGAACGGCGCGCGCCCCTCCACCGCCGTGTAGAGGCTGGCGCCCAGCGACCACAGGTCGGACGACGGGCCGGAGGGCTGCTCGTTGAGCCGTTCCGGGGCCATGTAGCCGGGCGAGCCCGCGCTGCCGAACCGGTCGCCCTGCCCGCCCATCGGCGTGGCGATGCCGAAGTCGGTGAGCATGGCCGAGCCGTCGGCGTCGAGCAGGATGTTGGCCGGCTTGACGTCCTGGTGCAGCATGCCGTGGGCGTGGGCGACCTCCAGCGCCGACAGCACCCGCAGCCCGACCTGGGCGACGAACCGCGCCGGCAGCGGCCCGCTCTCCTTGATCACCTTGTCGAGCGAGCGGCCGGTGACCAGGTCCATGATGATCCACGGCTGGTCGCCTTCGAGGACGACGTCGTGCACGAGCACGATGGCCGGGTCACGCAGCCGCCCGGCCGACCTCGCCTCGTGGATGGCCAGGTCGGCGAACGCGGCCCGCTCGCGCGGACCCATGCCCTGCGGCACCCGGACCTGCTTGACGGCGACCTGCCGGTCGAGGGTCTCGTCGATGGCCCGCCACACCGTGCCCGCGCCGCCCTGCCCGAGCCGCTCGATCAGCCGGTAACGGCCGGCCAGCAGGTAGAGGTCACCCGGCATCGCGCAACGTCCGCTCGCTCGCCTGCGCGGCTCTCAGGGCCGAGCGCTTGACGTCCTCGTCGGTCGGCCGGTCGGCCAGGGTGGTGTATTCGACGCTCACCACGAGGTTGGCCAGCCGGTAGTAGACGTGGGCGGAGTGGACGCGGCCGGTCGAGCCCTTCAGCTCGAAGCCGAACGCCTCCTCCCCCAGGCCGGCGATGTCGTGCAGCGGGGTGCGCCGGGCCCGCTCCTTGTTCTTCACCCCGATCTCGGGCCAGGTCCAGTCGATGTCATCGTATTTCGCCCAGTAACGCTTCTGGTTGCGGAAGAGCGCGCGGGCCGAGGCGGCGGTCATCGACCAGGGGTCGACGGTGTCGGAGTCCTTCTGCACCTGTACGCCCACACCGGTGCCCTGGGCCGGCCAGCCGCACTTGGGGCCCACGGCGTCGGAGCCGGGCTGGGCCTTGGGCGGGCTCTGGGTGCGCAGCAGGCCGCCCACCTCCGCCGCGCCGAGCAGCGTGCACACGTCCATCGGCACGTCGAACGCCGCGGGCGGCGTGCTCTCCTGCTCCCTGAGCAGGAAGAACGCGCCGGTGGCGGCCACGAGGAGCACCACCACGACGGCGGCCGCCCACAGCGCGAACCTGCCGCGGCCGCGCACCTTGGTGGGCGCGGTCGTGTCGGCGCCGGCGGGCAGTTGCGGCGCCGGGCCGCCGGCGGCGACCTGCCTGAGCGCCTGTACGGCCACCCGCGCGTCGGGACGGGCCCCTGGCTGGGGCGCCATCATCGCGGCCACCAGGGGGCCGAGCGGCCCAGGCACGACGGGCACCGGCCGCGTGAGCGTGTCGCGCACGCGCTGGGCCACCGACCCCTCGAAGGCGGGCGCGCCGGTCAGCGCGACGTAGAGGGTGGCGCCGAGCGACCACAGGTCGCTGGCCGGGCCGCCGGGATGGCCTTCCAGCCGCTCTGGCGCGATGAACCCGGGCGAGCCGATCATCAGGCCCTGCTCGGTCAGCGTGGCCTGGCCCTCCTGCCTGGCGATGCCGAAGTCGGTGAGCACCACCCGGCCGCTCTCGGTCAGGAAGACGTTGCCCGGCTTGACGTCGCGGTGCTGCAGGCCCTGGGCGTGGGCCACGCTGAGGGCCTCCAGCACGTCGGCCCCGATCCTGGCGGCATGCGCGGGCGGCATGGGGCCGAACTCGCGTACGGTCTCGGCCAGCGTGCGGCCCCGCAGCAGCTCCATGACCAGCCACGGCCGGTCCTGCTCGACCACGACGTCGTGCAGCGCCACGATGCCGGGATGGCGCAGCCGCGCGGTGGCCTGCGCCTCGCGCACCGCTCTGGTCACCGATTGTGACCGGTCCTTGGGTGCCATGCCCTCGGGCAGGGTGAGCTCCTTGACCGCGACCTCGCGGTCGAGCATCTCATCCCTCGCGAGCCAGACCTTCCCCATGCCGCCCGCGCCGAGCGGGCGTTGCAGGGCGTAGCGGCCGGCGAGTCTTCCCGAGGACATAAAGGGAAGGGTAACTAATCGCCAAGAGGGGTGGTGACTCGTTCCTGTCGGTCGACCTCTCTATGGTCTTGGTTCGTGGATCCGGTTCAAGGCACTCTCGACGAGCTCGGCACTCCGCTGAGCGACGTCACGTTCGTCGTGTTCGACCTCGAGACGACCGGCGGCTCGCCCGCCGAGGACGCGATCACCGAGATCGGCGCGGTGAAGGTGCGGGCCGGCGAGGTGCTCGGAGAGTTCTCCACGCTGGTCGATCCAGGGGGGCCGATACCGCCGTTCATCTCGGTGCTGACCGGCATCACCGACAGCATGGTCATGGCCGCGCCCAAGATCGAGACGGTGCTGCCGAGCTTCCTGGAGTTCATCCGCGGCGCGACGCTGGTGGCCCACAACGCCGGGTTCGACACCCGCTTCGTCAAGGCCGCCTGTGCCGCGCTCGGCTATCCGCCGCCGGCCAATCCGGTCGTCGACACCGTCGACCTGGCCAGGCGCGTGCTGACCCGCGACGAGACGCCCAACGCCAAGCTGGCCACGCTGGCCCGGTTCTTCCGCAGCCCCGTCGAGCCGTGCCATCGCGCCCTGGAGGACGCCAGGGCCACCGTCGACGTGCTTCACGGGCTGATCGAGCGGGCCGGGTCCTTCCAGGTGCACACGCTGGAGGAGCTGAAGTCGTTCGTCCGCGCGCCGACGCCCGAGCAGCAGCGCAAGCGTCACCTGGCCGAGTCGGTGCCCCACGCGCCCGGCGTCTACATGTTCGAGGACGAGCGCGGCGAGGTCCTCTACATCGGCAAGAGCACCAACCTGCGCAACCGGGTGCGCTCCTACTTCACCGCCGGCGAGACCCGGCCGCGCATCCGCGAGATGATCGGCATCGCCGAGCGGGTGCGCCACATCGTCTGCGCCACCGCGCTGGAGGCCGAGGTCAGGGAGCTGCGGCTGATCGGCGGCGCCAAGCCGCGCTACAACCGCCGCTCCCGCTTCCCCGAGAAGGTCCTGTGGCTCAAGCTCACGGCCGAGGTGTTCCCGCGCCTGTCGATCGTGCGCGAGCTGAAGGACGACGGCGCCACCTACCTCGGTCCCTTCACCAGCGCCCGGCTGGCCGACGACGCCCGGATCGCGCTGCACGAGGCGGTCCCCCTGCGCCAGTGCACCCAGCCGGTGACGCTGCGCACCCGCAGGGCGGCCTGCGCGCTGCACGAGATGGGCCGGTGCGGGGCGCCGTGCGCGGGCGGGGAGAGCCCGGAGGAATACGCGCTCCACGTCGAGAGCGCCCGGCGGGCCATGACGCTCGACGCCTCCCCCGTCTTCACCGCCGTCTCGGCCCGCATGGAGCGGCTGTCGGTGGAGCAGCGTTACGAGGAGGCGTCGGTCGACCGTGACCGGCTGGCCGCGTTCGTCCGCACGGCGGCCCGCATGCAGCGCCTGAGCGCCATCACCCGCATCCCGCAGCTCGTCGCCGCCAGCCCTGCGTTCGGCGGCGGCTGGGACATCCACGTGGTCCGCTACGGGCGGCTGGCGGCGGCCGGGGTGATGCAGAAGGGCACCCACCCGACCCCCTTCGTCGCCTCGCTGACGGCCGCCGCCGAGGTCGTCCTGCCGGGTCCTGGGCCGGTCCACGCCGCGAGCGCCGAGGAGACCGAGTGCATCCTGCGCTGGCTGGAGTCGCCGGGGGTGCGCCTGGTGGAGGTCGACGGCGAGTGGAGCCTGCCCGCGCGGGGCGCGGCCCGGCACAAGGCCCGCATCGACCTGGCCTACCGCCATCTCGATCAGCGGCGCGATCGGGAGGGGCGACCTTTGAGGTGAAACGATAGAGTTGATGCATGGTCACGGCTATCGTCCACATCAATGCAGAGGTAGACCGGATCCCGGAGGTCGCCGAGACGATCGCCGAGATCCAGGGGGTCAGCGAGGTCTACTCCATCACCGGCGAATACGACCTGCTGGCCATGGTCAGGGTCGCCGCCTACGAGGAGATCGCCGAGGTGGTGCCCGGGCGGATCAACAAGGTGGCCGGGGTGCTCCACACCGAGACCCACATCGCCTTCCGCGCCTACTCCAAGCACGACCTCGACGCGGCCTTCTCCATCGGCTTCCCCGAGGCCGACTGACCCCTCCGAGCGCCTGTCCCAGGCGCACCGTACGAACGCCGGACGGGCCCGGACGAGAGATCTCGTCCGGGCCCGTCCGGTTGTGTGGCGTCAGGTGTCAGTGCGTGATGCTGCGGTCGTCGCCACCGGAGCCGCCACCGGAGCCGCCACCGGAACCGATCGCGGCGTGCTCGTCCTCGTCGTGCCCGTGCCCGTCGCCATGTCCGTCGCCGTGCCCGTGCCCGTCGTCCAGCGGGATCTTCTCCCCGCCGTACGCCTTCGACATGATCGCGCGCAGCTTGCCGATCGGCCCGCGCATGCCCTTGGGCGGGATGCCCGAGGGGTCCTCGGCCACCGGCAGCATCAGCACCGGCGTCTTGCCGCGCATGTGGGCCTCGATGTCCTCCGCCGGCGGCGTGTGGACCTCGATGAACTCACCGTGCGGCAGCCGCTTGATCACGCCGGACTCCACACCGTGCGAGATGATCGCCTGGTCGAAGCGCTGCAGGCCGAGGCACATGCGGTAGGTGATCAGGTACGCCAGCGCCGGCGCGACGAAGATCAGCACCCGGCCGGTGTAAGTCGTCCAGTTGAGGCTGACGTGGAAGAACGCCGCGATCTCGTCGTTGGCGCCCAGCAGCCACAGCACGCCGTAGAACGTGATCGCCGACATGCCGATCGAGGTGCGGTGGGGGTTGTTGCGGGGGCGGTCGGCGACGTGGTGCTCGCGGTTGTCGCCGGTCACCCAGCGTTCGAGGAACGGGTAGAGCGCCAGGCCCGTCATGATGATGCCCATCGGCACCAGCGCCGGGATGATGACGCTCAGCGGCAGCGTGCCCGCGTGGGAGGTGCCGAAGAGGTTGATCTCCCACGGCGGCATGATGCGCAGCGCGCCTTCGAGGAAGCCCATGTAGAAGTCGGGCTGCGAGCCGGCCGACACGTCCGCGGGCGTGTAGGGGCCGAACAGCCAGATCGGGTTGATCTGGGTGAAGGTCGCCAGGCCCGCCACCACCGCCAGCGTGAACAGGAAGTACGCGCCCGCCTTGGCCATGAAGGCCGGGTAGAACGGCGCGCCCACCACGTTGGCGTTGTCGCGGCCCTTGCCCGGCATCTGCGTGTGCTTCTGCACCCACATGAGCACCATGTGCGCCGTGACCAGCGCCAGGATGATGCCGGGGATGAGCAGGATGTGCAGCGAGTAGAACCGGGAGACGACATCCTCACCCGGATATTCGCCGCCGAACAGGAAGAACGTGATGTACGTGCCGACCAGCGGCAGCGAGATCGCCACGCCCTCGGTGATCCGCAGACCCGCGCCGGAGAGCAGGTCGTCGGGCAGGGAGTAGCCGGTCAGGCCCTCGGCCAGCGCCAGCGTCAGCAGCAGCACGCCGATGATCCAGTTGATCTCGCGCGGCTTGCGGTAGGCGCCGGTGAAGAACACGCGCAGCGCGTGCACCATCATGCCGGCCACGAAGAGCAGGGCCGCCCAGTGGTGCATCTGCCGCATGAGCAGACCACCCCGGACGTCGAAGCTGATCTCCAGCGACGACGCGTAGGCCTCGGACATCATGACGCCCTTGAGCGGCGCGTACGAGCCGTCGTAGGGCACCTCACCCATGCTGGGCTTGAACCAGAGCGTCAGGAACGTGCCGGTCAGCAGCAGGATGATGAAGGAGTAGAGGGCGATCTCACCGAGCAGGAACGACCAGTGGTCGGGGAAGATCTTGCGCATGTTGCGCTTGAGGAAGCTCGCCCCGCCGAGACGCTCGTCGAGGAAGTTCGACGGCCCGGCGATGGCCTTCGGCGTTTCCTTCAGCTCGTCGCTCATGCCTGGCCTCCCTTCTCCCTGACCTCGGCCTCGGCGTCGCCGCGTTCCCAGTAGCTGGGTCCGACCGGCACCTCGAAGTCGCCCTGGGCGATGAGGTAGCCCTCGGCGTCGACGGTGATCGGCAGCTGCGGCAGCGGCCGGGCGGCCGGGCCGAAGATGACCTTGGCGCCGTCGGCGGCGTCGAACGTCGACTGGTGGCAGGGGCAGAGGATGTGGTGGGTGTTCTGCTCGTACAGGGCCGCGGGGCAGCCCACGTGGGTGCAGATCTTCGAGTACGCGACGATGCCGTCGTGGGTCCAGTTCTGCCGGACGCCGCTCTTGATCTCCTCAGGGCGGAACTTGATCAGGATCAGCGTGGCCTTGGCCAGGGCGTTGAGGTCGTGCTGGTAGCCCTCGGGGACGACCGACAGGATGCCGCCCGGCGAGTTGAAGTCGGCGGCCCTGATGGGCTGGCCGGTGCCCTCGACGACGAGCCGCAGCGGCTTGCCCTCCTTGGTCTTCTCACCCCAGACCGTGTGGCGCAGCATCGAGTTGAACTTCGCGCCCGGCATCTTGCTGTTGTCGAGGTCGCGCAGGAGCACCAGCGGGACCAGGCCGAGCGGCGCCGCGGCCAGCAGCAGCGTGCGGCGCAGCAGCTTGCGCTTGACGAAGCCGCTCTCGTTGGCCCCGCGCAGGAACGTCTCGCCGACGACCTCGCGGTCCTCCTCGGCGGAGGCCATCGGGTGGCGGTCCTGGACCAGCGAGTACTTCGGCATGATCTGGCGGACCCAGATCACGATGCCGACCGCCAGGCCCAGGATCGCGATGGTGAGCGAGCTGCCCAGGGCGAGGTTGGAGGTGCCGGTCGCCTCGGGGCTGCCCACCTGGAAGTAGACGTAGGAGACGATGAACGCGATGGAGGCCAGGAACGTGATCGTGAAGCAGAGCGCCACGATCCTCTCGGCCTTGCGCGCCTTGGCCTCGTCCTGCAGCGTGACGCCGGGGACGTCCTCCTCGACGGCCGCGGGCGCCTCCGCGGCGCCGAGCATCGAGGTGCCCGGCGCGGGGGTGCCGATGACGCGCTTGGGTACGCGCTCGTCGGGCTGCTCGATCTCGTGCTCGTTGTCTGTCATGACTTCTGTCGCTTCTTCGCGGTGATCCAGATGGCGGCAAGTACGAGGGCGGCGATGCCCACTACGAACGCTACGAGACCTTCGGTGACCGGGCCGATGCGCCCGAGGCCGAAACCTCCGGGGTCGCGCTGCTCACGGACCTGGGTGATGTACGCGATCATGCTGCGCTTCTCTTCCGGCGTGATCGTCGTGTCGTTGAAGACCGGCATGGCCTGCGGGCCGGTGATCATCGCCTCGTAGATCTGCGTCGGGGTCGAGGAGTTGAGGTTGGGGGCGTACTTGCCCTGCGTCAGGGCACCGCCCGCGCCGGCCCAGTTGTGACACTGGATGCAGTTGGCGCGGAACAGCTCGCCGCCCTTGCCCGCGTCGCCCATCGCCGGGTCGACCTGCTCGTGCCCGGGCACCTGCGGGCCGCCGCCGAGCGACTGCACGTAGGCCGCGATCTGGCGGGTCGTCGTCTCGTTGACCCAGGGCGCCAGGGGCTTGCGCGGCGCCTGCGGCCCGGGGGCGCCGGCCGGCATGCGGCCGGTGCTCATCTGGAAGTCGACCGCCGCGGCGCCGACGCCGATGAGCGTGGGCGCCGAGGTGGTGCCCTGCGCGTTGGCGCCGTGGCAGCTCCCGCAGTGCAGCACGAACAGGCTCTTGCCCTCGGCCACGTCATCGACCTTGCCCGCCGCCAATGCCGCGTCGGCAGGCTTGCCCGCCTGGACAAAGGCGGCGTATACCATCCCGACCAGCGCCAACGCGAAAATCAGGACGGCGTATCTCGCGAGGGGATGCCGCCGCCAAGCGGTGATCCTAATCACAGAGATCCCGTTCCTTAACGAATGATGTAGATGGTCGCGAAAAGACCGATCCAGACGACGTCGACGAAGTGCCAGTAGTAGGACACGACGATCGCGCTGGTGGCCTGCTCATGCGTGAAGCGCTTCGCGGCGTACGTGCGTCCCAGCATGAACAGGAACGCGATCAGGCCACCGGTCACGTGCAGGCCGTGGAAGCCCGTCGTCAGGTAGAACACCGAGGTGTAAGCGTTAGCGGACAAGGTCGCGCCCTCTGACGCCAGCTCCATGTACTCGTACAGCTGCCCGGCGACGAAGACGGCGCCCATGAGGAAGCTGATGACGTACCAGAAGCGGAGCTTGCCGACCTGCCCCTTCTCTGCGGCCCACACGCCGAGCTGGCACGTCACACTCGACAGAACCAGGATGATCGTGTTGACCGTCGCGAACGGGATGTTCAGGTGAGCTGCCTCAGAGGCGTCGGCACCGGCTTGCAGGAACGCCGGTCCCCACTCGATGCCTCGGCCCTCGCTCACCGACCGGATGGTGAAGTACATCGCGAACAGCGCCGCGAAGAACATGAGCTCAGAGGACAGCCAGACGATCGTACCGACGCTGACCAGGTTCGGTCTCCGGTACGACTGTGCTGTCGTCGTCGAAGTTATTGCGGATGCTGTCGCCACGGGCAGCATTATTGCGGCTCTGGTGGTCGGTCGGTCGCACGACCCCCCGTTAGCAGGTACAAACCGCCTACCAACCTGGGATAATTGGAACAAAACGCCCAGCAGGCATGGTGGCCTGGGTCCGCACCCCTTCGCACCGGTACGATCCAGGTGACCCTACCTCTTCGACTGATAGTGAGCGCGACCGATGTCCACAGGGAGCACCGACGAGAAGATGAAGGTTCTCGTCTACAGCGACGACGCCGCCACCCGGGCCGAGGTGAGCCAGGCCATCGGCAGGCGTCCCGCGGCCGACGTACCGCTCGTGGAGATCGTGGAGTGCGCCACCGAGCCCAAGGTGCACCAGTGGCTGGCCTCCGGCGAGATCGACGTGGCGGTCCTCGACGGCGAGACGCAGCCGGCCGGCGGCATGGGCGTCGCCCGCCAGGCCAAGGACGAGGTCTACGACTGCCCGCCCATCTGCCTGATCATCGCCAGGCGTGACGACCGCTGGCTCGCCGAGTGGTCCAAGGCCGACGCCGTGGTGCCGCAGCCGCTGGAGCCGATGGTGCTGGCCGACACGGTGGCCGACCTCATGCGCCGTCGTTCCGCCACCCGACTCAACGCTAAGTAGGTGCCCATGGACTCCCGGACGACCTGGCCCTCCCTGCTGTCCGCTCTCCTGTCAGGAGAGCACCTCACCTCCGACGAGTCGGCCTGGGCGATGCGGGAGATCATGTCCGGCGCCGCCACGCCCTCCCAGATCGCCGGCTTCGTGATCGCGCTGCGCGCCAAGGGCGAGACCGTGGCCGAGGTGGTCGGCCTGGCCCGCACCATGCTCGACCTGGCCACGCCGCTGCGCGTCGAGGGCCCCGTGGTCGACGTGGTCGGCACGGGCGGCGACCGGGCCCACACCGTCAACGTCTCCACCATGGCCGCCATCGTGGCCGCCGCCGCCGGCGCGCGCGTGGTCAAGCACGGCAACCGGGCCGCCTCGTCCTCCTGCGGCGCCGCCGACGTCCTCGAACACCTGGGCATCAGGCTCGACCTCACGCCCGAGCAGACGGCGCAGGTGGCGAGCCAGGCCGGCATCGCGTTCTGCTTCGCGCCGGTCTACCACCCCGCGCTGCGCTTCGCCGGGCCGACCCGCAAGGAGATCGGCGTCCCCACGGTCTTCAACTTCCTCGGCCCGCTCACCAACCCGGCCCGCCCGTCGGCACAGGCCATCGGCGTCTACGACGCGGGCATGCTGCCGGTGCTGGCGGGCGTCTTCGCCGAGCGCGGGGTCTCGGCCCTGGTCTTCCGCGGCGACGACGGCCTCGACGAGCTCACCATCGCCGCCACCTCGACGGTCTGGGTGGTCAAGGACGGCACGGCGACGCAGACCACGTTCGACCCCGCGGTGCTCGGCATCCCGCGAGCCGACGTGGGCGCGCTGCGCGGCGGCGACGTGGCCTTCAACGCCCAGGCCGTGCACGACCTCGTGCGCGGCAAGACGGGGCCCGTGCGCGACGCGGTGCTGCTCAACGCGGCGGCGGCCCTGGTGGCGCTCGACGGGCCCGGCGACGACCTCGACTCGGCCATGATCGACGCGTACGCCCGCGCGGTGCAGGCGGTCGACTCCGGCGGCGCGTCCGCCGTGCTGGACCGCTGGATCGAGGCCAGCGGCTCCTTCCGCCCCGTCTGAACCACCCCTCCTGAGCGCCCCGCCTGACCGGTTCGTCCGGACGGGCCGCCCGGACGGGGCTGCCCTCCGGCACGGGGACGTCCGATCCGGCCGTCCCCTCTCCTACCTTCCGTAGTACACGGGCCGGGCCACCGTCAGCGGTCGAGCAGGTTGGTGGGGCCGTCCTTCAGCGCGCTCCACTTGAGCCACTGCTTCCAGGTCTCCTGCCAGTGCCCCCACCCGTTGGTGGGCTCCAGCTTCCGCGGCGTCCCCGTGATGATGATCGGATCGCCGATCAGCGTGTTCTTGATGAACCACGCCGCGTTGCCCGGGCTGACGTTCACGCAGCCGTGGCTGACGTTCGAGTTGCCCTGCGACCCGACCGACCAGGGCGCGCTGTGCACGTACTCGCCACTGTTGGAGATGCGCACGGTGTTGTAGACGGTCAGCCGGTAGTAGCCGGCCGAGCCGGGCCCGATCCCCGGCGAGGTCATCACGGTCACGGGCTCGCGTGACATGGCCAGGTGCACGCCCGAGGTCGTGTGGTACTTCCACTGGCCGCCCTGACCGGCGCTCATCGGCATGGTGCGGACGCGCTTGCCGTCCCGCCGGACGATCAGCACGTGCTCGTTGGTGCTGCCCTTGGTGATCTGCGAACGGCCGATCTTGAAGTCGAGCTTCACGTCGCGCTTGCCGTACATGCCGGGCCCGCCGCGCACGCCGGCCAGTTTGGCCTCCACCCGCACCTTCGTGTGCGCCGGCCAGTACTTCCGCGGCCGGTAGTCCACGTGCTGGTCGTCGAACCAGTGCCAGGCCCCCTCGACCGGTTTGGAGCTGTGCACGCTGAGGTTGCGCTCGACGGCCACCCGGTCGGTGACGGGCTGGTCGAAGGCGATCATGACGGGCATGCCGACGCCGACCGTCAGCCCGGTGTCGTCCTTGTTCGGGGTGATGGTCGCGATGTCGAACGTCTTGCCGCCCTTGACCGTGGTGAACCCGCTGCGGCTCTCGCTCTGCTTGCCCGCCGCGTCGGCGGAGACGGCGGTCACCGTGTACGAGGTGCCGGGCCTGGCGGTGCCGACGCTGCGCCACCGGGTGCCGTCGGCGCTGAGGACACCCTTGAGCGGGCCCGCCTTGCCCCCGTCCACCCGCACGCTCTTCAGCGTGCCTCCCTGGACCGAGACGACCACGGGCTGGTCCGTGGGCACGTTAGACGTCTTGTCGGCCGGAGAGAACCCCACAGAGGCGCCGGGCGCCTTCCCGGCCATGGCGACCCCCTGGGGGTCCTGCGCCGGGCTCTGCGCCGAGCACGCCGCCAGCAGCGCCAAGGCCAGCAAGCCGGCCGATCCATACGCTCCTCGCCCCACGAGTACTCCCTCGCCCGAGATCGAACCTATCCGCCTCCTTTATTACCCTGAGTAATTGATTCACCACATCCGTACACTGGTAAAGAACACCAAAAAGCGGGCGTCCCTCTCCAAGAGGAAGACGCCCGCTCCAGGTGTGGTGCCTCAGTGCTCAGTGCGAGAAGTGGCCCCGGTAGTACTGGAAGACGAATCCGATCATCGCCATGATGATCAGGAAGACGCCGATCAGGAACATCCAGAAGCCGATCACGAACCCGGCGAAGGCGAAGGCCGCCGCCAGGCAGAGGAACAGCGGCCACCAGCTGCTCGGGCTGAAGAAGCCGATCTCACCCGCGCCGTCACTGATGTCGGCCTGCTTGTCGTCCTCCGGCTGCGCGCCGATGCGCCGCGCGGTGAACATCAGGTAGTAGCCCACCATGAACGCGAAGCCGACCGAGATGGCCATGGCCGTGGTGCCGACCGGCTCACCCTGGCCCGTCGCCGCCTTGGTCCAGAACCAGTAGGCGATGTCGACGCCGGCGAAGAAGACGCCGCACAGCAGGAAGAGCCAACCCTGGACCTTCATCAGCCCTCGACCTCCTGGGTGGACTTGGCGGACGCGTGCGGGTAGTGCAGGTCGAACGCGGGGCGCTCGGACCGGATGCGCGGCAGCCTGGTGAAGTTGTGCCGCGGCGGCGGGCAGGAGGTCGCCCATTCGAGCGAGCCACCGTAACCCCACGGGTCGTCCACGGTGACCTTGGGCGCGCTGCGCCAGGTCTTCCAGACGTTGTAGAAGAACGGCAGCGTCGAGGCGCCCAGCACGAACGCGCCCACCGACGACAACAGGTTGAGGTCGGTGAAGCCGTCGGCCGGGCTGTAGTCGGCGTAGCGCCGCGGGAAGCCGGCCATGCCCAGCCAGTGCTGGACCAGGAACGTCGTGTGGAAGCCGATGAACAGCAGCCAGAAGTGCAGCTTGCCGAGCTTGTCGTCGAGCATCTTGCCGGTGAACTTGGGCCACCAGAAGTAGAACCCGGCGAACATCGCGAACACCACGGTGCCGAAGACCACGTAGTGGAAGTGGGCGACGACGAAGTAGGTGTCGCTGATGTGGAAGTCGAGCGGCGGCGAGGCCAGGATGACGCCCGTCAGGCCGCCCAGGAGGAACGTGATGAGGAAGCCGACCGAGAAGAGCATCGGCGACTCGAAGCTCAGATGGCCTCGCCACATCGTGCCGATCCAGTTGAAGAACTTCACGCCCGTCGGCACCGCGATGAGGAACGTCATGAACGAGAAGAACGGCAGCAGCACCTGCCCGGTCGGGAACATGTGGTGCGCCCAGACCGTGATGGACAGGCCCGCGATCGAGATCGTCGCACCCACGAGGCTGATGTAACCGAAGATCGGCTTACGGCTGAAGACCGGCAGGATCTCGGTGACGATGCCGAAGAACGGCAGCGCGATGATGTAGACCTCGGGATGGCCGAAGAACCAGAACAGGTGCTGCCAGAGCAGCGCCCCGCCGTTCTCCGAGGTGAAGATCTGGGTGCCCAGTTTGCGGTCGGCCTCCAGCGCGAGCAGGGCGGCGGCCAGCACGGGGAAGGCCATCAGCACGAGCATGCTGGTCAGCAGGATGTTCCAGGTGAAGATCGGCATCCGGAACATGGTCATGCCGGGCGCGCGCATGCAGATGATCGTGGTGATGAAGTTGACCGCGCCGAGGATCGTGCCGAGGCCGGACAGGGCCAGGCCCATGATCCACAGGTCGCCGCCGACGCCGGGCGAGTTGATCGCGTTGGACAGCGGCGTGTAGGCGAACCAGCCGAACGAGGCCGCGCCGCCCGGGGTGAAGAAGCCCGAGACGGCGATGAGGCTGCCGAACAGGTAGAGCCAGTAGCTGACCATGTTGAGGCGCGGGAACGCCACGTCGGGGGCGCCGATCTGCAGCGGCATCAGCTCGTTGGCGAAGCCGGCGAACAGCGGCGTCGCGAACATCAGCAGCATGATCGTGCCGTGCATGGTGAACAGCTGGTTGAACTGCTCGTTGCTGGTGAGCTGCAGGCCGGGCTGCGCCAGCTCGGCCCGCATGATCAGCGCCATGACGCCGCCGATCAGGAAGAAGGCGAACGACGTGATCAGGTACATGTGCCCGATGATCTTGTGATCAGTCGAGGACATCCACTTGGCCAGGATCTGGCCCTTGGAGATGGGCCTGACCGGCGCTGTCGTCAGTGGTTCGTGGATGGCGGTCACTGGGCACTCCCCGCCTGCTGGGTCGCGATGTACTGGCTCCACTCCTGCTCGTTCACGAGCTTCACCGAGAAGAGCATCCGGCTGTGGTCGACGCCGCAGAGCTCAGCGCAGCGACCGGCGAAGACGCCGGTGCGGTCGAGCGTCGTGATCTGGAACTTGCGGCCCGGGTTGTTCTCGGGGATGCCGGGGATGACATCGCGCTTGAACAGGAACTCGGGCACCCAGAACGAGTGGATCACGTCGTCGCTCGACAGGTCGAACTCGACCTTCTTCTTCACCGGCAGGACGAGCTGGGGGCCCTGGTGGAAGTCGCTCACCGGCACGCCGGAGACCGGCGCCAGCGTCTTGCCGTCGACGGTCGTGGTGAAGCGCCAGCTCCACTGGTACGCCTCGACCTTGACCTTGACGGGGGCGTCGCCGTCGACCTTGGCCAGCACCTCGCTGTCGCGGGCGGTGAAGAAGAAGAACACCGACACCATGACCAGCGGGATCAGGGTGTAGAGCATCTCGATCGGCAGGTTGTAGCGCACCTGCGGCGGCAGCTCGGCCTTGGCCCTGCGCTTGCGATGGAAGAACGACGCCCACAGGATCAGCACGATGACGACCGCGCCCGTGGCGAGTGCGGCGATCCAGGCCCCGTTCCACAGACTCTGGACCACACCGGCCTCTTCGGTGATGTGGTCGGGAAGAAGGCCGCGAGACCAGTTGGCCTCGGGGACGTCATTAGCACACGCCGTAGCAGTGGCCAGCAGCAACGCCAAAGCGGCGGCTCGTGGCACCCTGCGCCGGGCCAACGAACGCCGCGTCGTACGGCGAGTCGGACTCACGGATCGCCTACCCCACAGATGAAGCCCAAGAGTCTCTCCCTTGGGCGCTCGTATTGCTGTTTTCTGCATCAAGCACAGACTGACAAGCAGACACATTAGCGTGCGGGTGCCTCGCCCCACCTCTCGACCCCTCGATGGCGCCGGAAGTGGGACGATGTATCCCGTGGCGTATTTCGACGCGGCTTCCAGCGAGCCGCTCCACCCCCAGGCGCGCGAGGCGCTGCTGGCGGCGATCGACGCCGGCTGGGCCGACCCGGCGAGACTCTACGGGGCGGCCCGCCGCGCTCACCTGCTGCTGGAACAGGCCCGCACGGAGGTGGCCGAGGCACTCGGCGCGCGCCCTGACGAGGTGTCGTTCACCGCGTCGGGCACGCAGGCCGTGCATCTCGGCGTGCTCGGCACCCTACACGGAAGACGCAGAGCCGGACGCCACCTGGTGACGAGCGCCGTCGAGCACTCCAGCGTGCTGCACGCGGGCCAGGTGCACGAGCGCGAGGGCGGCACGGTCGAGACGGTGGGCGTCGACCTGAGCGGGCGGGTGGACCTGGCCCGCTTCACCGAGGCGGTCGCCGCGCCCGGCACGGCGCTGGCCTGCCTGCAGACGGCCAACCACGAGGTCGGCACCACCCAGCCGGTGGCCGAGGCGGCCGAAGTCTGCCGCGAGCACGGCGTTCCGCTGCTGGTGGACGCGGCGCAGACGGCGGGCCGGATGCCGATCCCGCCCGGCTGGTCGGTGCTGGCGGCCAGCGCCCACAAGTGGGGCGGCCCGGCCGGGGTGGGCGTGCTGGCGGTGCGGAAGGGCACGCGCTTCCGCTCGTTCCTGCCCGAGGACGAGCGGGAGCGGCGGCGGGTGCCGGGCTTCGAGAACGTCCCCGCCGTCGTCGCGGCGGCGGCCGCCCTGCGCGCGGTCCGCGCCGAGGCGGAGGAGGAGCAGGCGCGGCTCTCCGCGCTCGTCGACCGGATCAGGGCCAGGGTCAAGGAGACCGTCCCCGACGTGGAGGTCATCGGCGACCCCGTCGGCCGGGCCCCGCACATCGTCACCTTCTCGTGCCTGTACGTCGACGGGGAGGCGCTCCTGACCGAGCTCGACAAGGCGGGTTTCGCCGTATCGTCAGGAAGTTCGTGCACCGCTAGTACGCTTCGTCCATCGCACGTCCTTGAGGCCATGGGCGTGCTGACGCATGGCAATGTCCGGGTGTCGCTTGCCAGGGGCACCGGCGCGGACGAGGTCGACGCCTTCCTCGCCGCGCTGCCCGACCTGGTGCGCCGGATCCGGCAGGACGCAGGAGTCGCATGACCGAGGTTACCCAGCCGGCTTTGACGATCGACGCGCTCGGCAAGAAGTGCCCCATCCCGATCATCATGCTCGCCGAGCAGATCAACTACGTTCCGCTCAACGCCGTGGTGGCCGTGCTGGCCGACGATCCCGCGGCCTACACGGACGTGCCGGCGTGGTGCAGGCTGAAGTCGCACCGGCATGTGGGGTCGTACGAGCTGCCGGAGGGCGGCTGGGCGATCCACGTACGCCGCAACTACTGAAAGGCCCGCCGGCCGATTCAGGCCCCCACAGCGGGTAGGGCCTCCCCTGAGGAGTCATCGACAACTCGGGGGGAAGTCATGATCAGCGGAAATCCGCGCGAGACCGCCCGCGACATCATGAGCACGGGCGCGGAGTGCATCGCGGCACACGAGACCCTGGACCGGGCGGCGCAGATGATGCGCGAGAAGGACGTGGGCGCCCTGCCCGTCTGCGGTCCTGACGACCGCGTCACCGGCATCATCACCGACCGCGACATCGTGCTGAAGTGTGTCGCGGCCGGTCACGACCCGTCCAGCGTGACGGCGGGCGAGCTGGCCGTCGGGCTGGTCTGGGTGCCGTCGGACGCGACCGTGCAGGAGGCGCTGGCCCGCATGGAGGAGCACCGGATCAAGCGCCTGCCGGTGATGGAGAACGGCCGCATCGTCGGCATGATCACCGAGGCGGACCTGGCCAGGCACCTGCCCGACGGCGAGCTGGCCGAGTTCGTGCACCGCGTCTACGCCATGCGCTGAAACGCCGTCCGGGCCGTCCCACGCACGTGGGGCGGCCCGTCTCACGTTCTCCGGCTCAGGGGTGGTAGCAGCGGACGTGGGGGGCGATCTCCGCCGCGGCCTCCGCGCCGTACGCGGCGGAGAACCGCTCCAGGAATGCCTTCTGCCCGAGCTCGTACTCCTGCCCGCCCACGCGCTCCAGCACGTGGGTGGCGGTCAGGTTGCCGATCTGCCCGCACCGCTCCAGCGGCAGGCCCCAGGCCACGCCGGCCAGGAACCCCGCGCGGAAGGCGTCGCCGACGCCGGTGGGGTCGGCCTTGCCCCGCTCGGGGGCGGGGGCGACCTGGATGGACGGCTCGCCCTGGCGGTCGATGACGGCGCCCTTGGGGCCGAGCGTGGTGATCCGGACGCCGACCCGGCCGAGGATCTCCTCGTGGGACCAGCCGGTCTTCTGCTCGATGAGCCCCTTCTCGTAGTCGTTGCCGAACAGGTAGGCGGCGCCGTCGACGAGCTGGCGGATCTGCTCGTCCTCCATGCGGGCCAGCTGCTGGGAGATGTCGGCGGCGAACGGGATGCCGCGCTGGCGGCACTCGTCGGAGTGACGCAGCATGGCGTCGGGGTCGTTGGGGCTGATCAGGACCAGGTCGAGGCCGCCCAGGCGGTCGGCCACGGGCTGCAGCTCGATGAGCCGCGCCTCGGCCATGGCGCCGGTGTAGAACGAGGCGATCTGGTTGTGGTTCTCGTCCGTGGTGCACAGGAAGCGGGCGGTGTGCTGGGTCTCCGAGACGTGCACGGAGCCGCACTCGACGCCATGGCGCTCCAGCCACGAGCGGTAGTCGGCGAAGTCGTTGCCGACGGCCCCCACGAGGATCGGCTTGAGGCCGAGACAGGCCATTCCGAACGCGATGTTCGCGGCGCAGCCGCCACGGCGGATCTGGAGGTCATCGACCAGGAAAGAGAGCGACACCCGATCGAGTTGCTCGGCGATGAGCTGGTCGCCGAAGCTCCCAGGGAAGGTCATCAGGTGATCTGTCGCGATGGAGCCGGTTACGGCGATGCGCACGGGATTCTTCTTCCTCGTTGTCAGCAGGCCAATGAGCCCCACGAGGATACGCGAAGGTCCCGCACGCACAAAGGCGAGCGGGACCTGCGGGCCGTGGGCGACCCGTTCTAGTTGAACGAGTCGCCACAGGCGCACGAGCCCGTGGCGTTGGGGTTGTCGATCGTGAAGCCCTGCTTCTCGATCGTGTCGACGAAGTCGATCGAGGCGCCCATCAGGTAGGGGGCGCTCATCCGGTCGGTGACCACGCTGACGCCACCGAAGTCCGACACGACGTCACCGTCCATCGAACGGTCGTCGAAGAAGAGCTGGTAGCGCAGGCCGGAGCAACCTCCTGGCTGCACGGCGACCCGCAGCTGCAGACCTTCCTCGCCCTGCTGTTCGAGCAGGTTCTTGACCTTGGCGGCGGCCGCGTCAGTCAGGATCAGGCCCTGTGCCGTGGTCTCGCTGCTCTCAACCGTCATCTGCTGACTCCCTAACCCGGCTGTCTGTTTTCGACGTCCTGCTAATGACGCTACCAACACCTGGGCGATGCCACACATTCCCGGGGCCCCCTCCCCGAGAATGACCACATCTCTCCGTGTGCCATGATGGGTATCGTCAGAACGACGATAAGGGGGTACGGCCATGGCCACCCAGACTGGACTGCCGCTCTTCGTACTCGGCCAGGGTGCCGATCCGCACAGCGAGAAGGGGGTCGACTGTCCCGGCGAGCTGCCGCCGGCCTCCGACCCCGGCCTGGTCGAACGGGCCCGCAAGGCCAAGGAGGCGCTCGGCGAGCGCCTGTTCGTGCTCGGCCATCACTACCAGCGTGACGAGGTCATCCAGTTCGCCGACGTGACGGGTGACTCGTTCAAGCTGGCCCAGCAGGCGGCGGCGCGGCCCGAGGCCGAGTTCATCGTCTTCTGCGGCGTGCACTTCATGGCCGAGTCGGCCGACATCCTGACGGGCGCGGGCCAGAAGGTGGTCCTGCCCGACCTGGCGGCCGGTTGCTCGATGGCGGACATGGCCACGTTCGACCAGGTCGAGGAGTGCTGGGAGGCGCTGGAGGACGCCGGGCTGGCCGATCAGGTGGTGCCGGTCACGTACATGAACTCCAGCGCCGACATCAAGGCGTTCTGCGGCAGGAACGGCGGCGCCGTGTGCACCTCCTCCAACGCCCGCCGCGCGCTCGACTGGGCGTTCTCGCGGGGGGAGAAGGTGCTGTTCCTGCCCGACCAGCACCTCGGCCGCAACACCGCGGTGCTGGAGATGGGCATGTCCCTGGAGGACTGCGTGGTGTGGAACCCGCACCGCCCTAACGGCGGCCTGACCAGGGAGCAGCTTGAGCGGGCCAGGATGATCCTGTGGCGGGGCCACTGCTCGGTGCACGGCCGCTTCACCGCCGAGTCGGTGGACGACGTACGCGCCCGCATCCCCGGCGTCAACGTGCTCGTGCACCCCGAGTGCCGGCACGAGGTGGTGCTGAAGGCCGACCACGTGGGCTCGACCGAGCACATCATCAAGACGCTGGAGGCGGCGCCGTCGGGTTCGAGCTGGGCCATCGGCACGGAGCTCAACCTGGTCAAGCGGCTGGCGCAGACGTTCCCCGACAAGGACATCTCGTTCCTGGACCGGACCGTGTGCTACTGCTCCACCATGAACCGGATCGACCTGCCGCATCTGGTGTGGGCGCTGGAGTCGCTGGTGCTGGGCGAGGTCGTCAACCAGATCACGGTGGACGCGGACACCACCCACTGGGCCAAGGTCGCCCTGGACCGCATGCTGGCCCTTCCGTAGGGCGCGGCTCCAGGGCGCGGCTCCAGGGCCCGGCTCCAGGGCACGGTGAGGCGCCGGGCCAGGGCGGTGTCGCGGCCCTGGCCTGGCCCGCTGCGGACCCTGGCGTGGCGCGGGCCGGCTGAGCTCAATTCCGTTCAGGTCAGGCGAAGTCGTAGCCGAGGCGTACCGTGACGGTGAGCGACTGGCGGCCCGGGCTGATCGAGGCTTCCGAGTCGGCCGCGAAGTTCGCGGCCATGCGTGCCATCGGCCGCGGCGGCGCGGTGAAGTCCTCGCTCACCTCCGTCACCCGCCCCATCGGGCGCCCGGCCAGCTCGGCGTACTGCGCCGCCTTGGCCGCGGCGTCCCTGAACGCCCGTACCCGCGCCTCGGCCAGCGCCGCGGCCGGGTCGGAGCGTTCAAAGGCCACGCCGTTGAGCCTGGCCTCCTCCCCCACGCCCGCCACGGTGTCGATGACGTGATCGGCCCTGCTCAGGTCGCGGACGACGACCTCGACGCCCTGAACCGCCCGGTACGCGGCCACCTCCGGGTAGTTGGCGTATTCGGGCCCCAGCGACAGCTCCACCGTGGTCACGTCGTCGGCGGCGATGCCCTCGCGTCTGAGCGCCTCGGCCAGCCGGGCGGCGGCGGCCCGCACGGCGGCGAACGCCTCGGCGGCGGAGGTCCTGCGCACCTCGACGCCCGCGTGCAGGCGCAGGATGTCGGGCGCGGCCAGGACCGAGCCCTGGCCGATCACGGTGATGTCCACGAGGCCCAGCCCCTTCGCATGGGTTCCACCCCGATCTTAGGACGCCCCCGGGATCTACGCGGGCACGCGGGCGAAGCGGAATCCCATCTTGTCGAACTCGGCCTTCTCCGCCGCCGTCGCCAGCACCCGCGACACCTGGCCCTTCAGGTCGATGACGACCGCCTCGTACCCCCCGCCCTTGGTCCGCCACACGGCCAGGTGCTCGTCGTCCCACCAGCCGATGAGGCGGACGGCGGCGAACGGGATCGTCACCGCGTCCGTGTCGCCGCCGGAGGTGGAGCGGGCGCACAGCGTGGTGGCGTCCCTCGTGCAGTGGGCCAGGAAGCGGGTGCCGGTCGGCGAGACGTCGTCGCCCTCCACCCACACCGGCGCGCCCACGTTCGTCAGCGTGCGCAGGAGCCTGCCGTTGAGGTCGTAGAACGTCATCCGGTCGCCCACCCACGTGCCCACCGCCTGGCCGCCGGCGTCCCAGAAGAAGCGCCACTTGCCCGCGCCCTGCTCCTTGATCTCGAACACGCGGCCCTTCTCATAGGTGACGTCGATGATGCCGTAGCCGTACTCGACCGTGTCGTCCTGCGTGCCCTTGAAGAGGGTGACCAGGCCGTACCTGCCGTCGGGCGACCAGCGCGGCGTGGTGGGGAAGACCGGCCTGGGGCTGAGCCTGACCAGGCGTTTGCCGCCGGTGGCGTGATCGACGATCGAGACGGTGGCGAAGCCGTCGGTGGTGTAGTCGGCGTCGGTGGCGAGCGCGCGGCCGGTCCTGGGGTCGAGGGCGTACTCGAAGTAGCGGCTGTCGGCGGCGAATGTGCCGGTGGCGGGCTGCCTGACGTAGAGGCGCTTGCCGCTGTCGAGGGTGTAGGAGACGAGTTCGATGGGGTCGCCGGCGTGCTCCTCGACCCGCACCGACGTACCGGGCAGGGAGATCGAACGGGTGGCGGGGCGCGTCGTGGCGGGGCCTGTCGTGGGCGGGGTGGCGGGGGCGGAGGTGACGACCTGGGCGGCCGATGACGTGGGCGTCGCGCCGCCGCCGCCGGAACCCTCGGAGAGCCGGACGGCGACCAGCGCGGTGGCCGTGACCAGGGTGAGCGCCCCCGCTACAGCCGCCGTGACCACCCATCCGGTACGCCGGCGCCGGGTCGGCCACGTGGGCGGACCGGGACGCGGCAGTGGCTGCGCGGCGCCTGACTGGGGCGGGCCCGGGCGCGGCGGAGGGCCCGGCACGTGCGAACCGGCCGCTGTGTACGGGCCACCTGCCACCTGCGGGCCTGCCGTCGTGTATGCGCCGCCTACCGCCTGTGAACCGCCTGCCGCCTGCGGACCTGCCGCCGTATATGGGCCGCCTGCCGTCTGCGGGCCGGCCGGCGGCGTGTGCGGGCCGGCCGCCGCGCTGCCCTGTTGGAGCAGCCCGGACCCCTGGGCGCCGGGTAAGTGTCCGCCGGAGGCCGCCCTGGGGGCGGGGGCGTGGCCGAGGAGGCGCATGAGGGCGTCGCTCGCCGACGGACGTCCGGCGGGGTCCTTGGCCAGGCACTCCGTGACGAGCGCGCGCAGGGCGGGATCCGCGATCGAGCCGGTGTCGGCCTCGGTGTGCAGGATCCGGTTGACCACCGCGGGCACGCTGTCCTGCCCGAACGGCGGCTGCCCCGAGGCGGCGTACAGCAGCGTGCACGCCCACGCGAACATGTCCGATCTCGGCCCCGGGTTCGACTGGGTGAGCTGCTCAGGCGCCATGTACGACGGCGTGCCGATCACGGCCACGGTGAGGGTCGAGCTGAGGTCGAGCGCCTTGGCGATGCCGAAGTCGATCACGCGGGGGCCGTCGGAGGCCAGGAGCACGTTCGACGGCTTGAAGTCGCGGTGCACGATGCCTGCCTGGTGGATGGCGACCAGCGCGGTGATGGTGCCGATGGCGAGCCGGTGCAGGGAGGTGCCGGTGCGGGGGCCCTGCTCGCGTACGACGTCGGCGAGGGTGGGGCCGTCGATGTACTCGCTGACGATGTACGGGCGCCCGCCGTACAGGCCGGTCTCGACGACCTGCGCCGTGCAGAACGGCGCCACCCGCCGCGCCATCGCCACCTCGCGGACGAACCGCTCCGACGCCTCGGCGTCGCCCGCCAGGTCGGCGCGCAGCAGCTTGAGCGCCACCTTCGTGCCGTCCGGTGCCGTGGCGAGGTAGACGATGCCCTGCCCGCCCTCGCCGAGCCGGCCCGACAGGCCGTACGCGCCCACCGTCGCGGGATCGCCTGGCCGCAGACCCGCCAGGTCAGGCATTGGCACCCCCACAAATGGCCTCTTTTCCCGCCATTCTGGTGGGTGGCCCGCATATCCGTCACCCGTTCGAGCAACGCCGCCTCCGCCGACCGGCTCAGGGCCCGCTCCCCCCGTCATTGGATGTGGACTCCCGAGGCGACCCCTCGCCGGCCTCGGGCACCTGGGACGACACATCTCGCCGAACGTGAACGGGAGACAGGGCCGCGTCGGCGGCAGTGTGCGGGTGGTGGAGGTGAATACGCCGTCCAGGCCCTGGTACGCGTACGTGCTCGCCCCCGAGCTCGTCCGCCAGCCGCTCCCTGCAGCCGTCCCGGTCGCCCGCACTGATCACGACGACCGGCACCCCCGGGAACGGCTTCTCGGCCCGGAGCCTGCGCAGGTCGGCGGCCATGTCGCCACGAGCCAGCCACTCCCCCGCCATCGCGGAGACCGCCGTGCCGGTGCGGTAGATCCCCGACGGGTCGGGCAGCCCGGTGAGCAGCCGGTGCGCGGGCGGGCCTGTCAGCCGGGCCAGGACGGTCGCGCCCCAGGTCTCGCCGAGCGCGGGCAGCCAGCGCCCCACCGTCCTGGTGGCCGCCGCCGGCGCAGGCCGTTCGCCGACGCGGACCGGATCCACCAGGACAAGCCGGGCCAGGCACAGCGGGTGCAGCCGGGCGAACGCCTCCGCGTGCCAGCAGGCGACACCGTGGGCGATGACGGTGACCTGCTGGGGGTGGGCCGGGGCCAGCGCGGCCAGCCGGGCGACCTCGGCGTACAGGGTCGGCGGCACGGGCGAGGGCGGACTGAGCCCAAGCCCGGGACGATCGAACCGAATCACCCGACGACCGGCGGCAGCAAGCAGACCAGCCACCACGTCCCAGTGAAACCAGGCCCCCGCCGCCCCCGCCGCGATCAACACCGCAGGCCCGTCCCCCTGCACGACGACATGCTGCCTCCCACCCCCAGCCACCACCCCACCCGAACCCACCCCGCTACCCGCACCCGCAGCGCCGGCTCCATGCCACGCTTCCGCCGCACCTGCGAGCCCCCCGGCACCCGTCTCCATCGGGTGTCCCGCATCGGCCCCGTCCACCGCACCGGTCGCTTCTCCAGCGCCTGCGGCGCCGTCCGGGCGGACGCGGGCGCCGCCTACTCCGCCCATGCGGCCGGGGGCGATTCTCATGGCAAGGGTCAGTGCTTCGTTCTCTTCCCGGTCGTCGGAGACGAGCAGGCGGAGGGCCACGTACACGAGCCAGAAGGCGATCACGGCGAGCTGGGCCCGGTGTGCGAGCCCGGCGCCGCGCCCGCCGGCCAGCCCGGCCACGGTGAGCACGGTCGCGGCCAGGGTGAGCCAGGTGAACAGCCACGACACCCACGACCGCCAGCTCGCGCCGAGCAGCGCCATCGCGGCCACCACGGCCACCGTGCTCAGTGCGCCCGCCACGAGGTGGATCAGATGGCCGGACGAGGTCCCCTGATGGCCGCAGAGCGGGTCGCTCACCGTGGCACAGTCCAGCGGGAACAGCCCGGTCACGACCGTGAGCAGCCCGAACGCGGCCAACGCCAGCCAGCCGGGCCATTCGCGCGCCACCCTCGGCACGAGCGTCACGCCGAGCAGGCACGCCAGCCCCGCCAGCACGTCGCTGACCCGGAACAGACGCGTCCACGGCTGGTCACGTGCGGCCAGCTCGCCGACGTAACCGTCGGTCCTGTCCACGGCGGGGGTGGTGAACTGCCCGGTCATCCAGGCGCTGCCGAGTACCGCCGCCACGATGAACGCGGACGCGGCGAACACGAACAACCTTCGCTCCACGTAATGATTAGATCACCGTGGGCGATCGTCGCACATAAGAGCCCCACCCAGAGCCCCGCGCGGAACCCGGCAAAGCTCGGCACGGAGCGCACGGGGCCCGCCGCGAGCCGAGCCCCGCGTGAAACGGGTCAGGGCCGCTCGCGGAAGGCGGGCGCTCAGAGCCCGGGAGCGCCCCAGACGGGGAACCAGCGGCTGAGGTCCTTCTCCAGCGGCAGCTCGCCCTCCAGCGCTCCCCTGGCCTGCAGTTCGAGCGCGTTGTCGCGTTTCTGTCCGGAGGTGGGGGCGAACGGGTAGAAGGTGCCGCGTTTGTACAGGTACACCACGGCCAGCCGCCCACCGCCGTCAGGACGGGCGAACGACACCAGCGAGCACAGCAGCGAAGGCCCGAACCCGGCCTCCTCCAGCGACGAGTTCACCGCGTGCAACTCGGTGACCAGGTCGCTGAGGGCGTCGGGTGAGCGGCGTACCAGGAGCCAGGTGTAGCCGTAGCCGTCGTCGGACTCCTCGACCCGCTCGCCGAGCAGCGCCTTGACGTCGCGTTCGAGCGTGGCGAACGCGCCGCCCTCGGCGGCCCTGAACGCCACGGAGCCGGAACCGGTGGGGACGAGCCCGGTCGCGGCCTGCAGCGTCACGGCCGCCGACGGCAGCGCGAACAACGCGTCGAGGTTGGGCTTGACCGGCTTCGACCGGCCGAGGAGCGAGTCGAGCCAGCCCATGAGGTGTTCAGCCCCTTCCGAGTTGCCGCGAGATGTTCGCCAGCTGCTCCAGCCGGCGCTCCAGCGGCGGGTGCGTGGAGAACAGGCTCGCCAGCGTCTCGCCCTTGGCCAGGGCGGGCGCGAAGTAGAAGGCGTTGAACGGCTCCGCCTCGCGCAGATCCCTGGTGGGAATCCTGGCCATCTCGCCGCTCACCTTGGTCAGCGCGCTGGCCAGGGCCGATGGGCGCTGCGTGAGCAGGGCGCCGGCCCGGTCGGCGGCCAGTTCGCGGTAGCGCGACAGGGCCCGGGTGAGCAGGAAGCTGACGGCGTACACGATGACCGACACCAGCAGGATCACCAGCCCGATGGGCACGCCGCCCTGGCCGTTGCCCGCTCGGCGGCCGCCGAGCCCCGTGTAGAGCGCGAAGCGGGTCATGAGGCCCGCCACGATCCCGAGGAACGAGGCGATCGTCATGACGGCCACGTCACGGTGGGCCACATGGGACAGCTCGTGGGCGATCACGCCCTCCAGCTCCCGCGGGTCCAGGCGGCGCAGGATGCCCGTTGTCACGCAGACGACGGCCTTCTTCTGGTTGCGGCCGGTGGCGAACGCGTTGGGGACGTCGGAATCCGCGATCGCCACCCGAGGCTTGGGCATGTCGGCCATGGCGCACAACCGGTCGATCAGGCCGTGCAGCTCAGGGGCCTCCTGCGGAGAGACCTCCCGCCCGTGCATCGCGAACAGGGCGATGCGGTCGGACAGGAAGTACTGCACCAGCAGCAGGCCGCCCGCCAGCACCAGCACGGTCAGCGCCTGGACACCGAGAGCGATCAGGACGCCGACGAACACCACGTAGAGCAGGCCGAGCAGGAACATCGTCACGACCATGCGGCTGGTCAGGCCGCGATCGGACGCGAACCGCGTGCTCACGGTCTCAGCCCGGGATCAGGCCCTGGTCGCCCAGCATCTCCCGGACCTCCTCGATCGAGGCGTCCGCGGGGGGAAGGATCAGCTCTGACGGCTCAAGGCTGTCGTCGGAAAGCGCCTTGCCCACATGGCGCACCTTGTCGAGCAGCGCGTGCAGCTTGACCCGGAACGACTGCTCGTCGCCCGCGTCGATGGCCGCTTCGAGCTCGGAGTCCAGCTCGTTGAGGACCGAGATGTCTTCGGCGGAGATCTCCACCTGACCCTCGCCCATGATCCTGACGATCATGCGCCCTCCCCAGGCTGGCGCAGCTGCTGGGTGCCACCCTGCTGCTGCGGCTGGGCCTGCGGCTGAGGCTGAGCCTGCGGCTGCCCCTGCTCGATGGCGCTCTGCGGCGCCGGGCCCTGGCCCAGCTCGGCCTTCATCCTAGCCAGCTCCAGCTCGACGTCCATGCCGCCGCCCATGCGGTCGAGCTCGGCCTGGATGTCGTCGCCGCGGGTGCCGCTGTAGTCGTCGAGCGCGCCACTGGCCAGCAGCTCGTCGATCGCGCCGGCGCGGGCCTGCATCTGCGCCGTCTTGTCCTCGGCGCGCTGGATCGCCAGGCCGACGTCGCCCATCTCCTCTGAGATGCCGGAGAACGCCTCGTTGATGCGCGTCTGCGCCTCGGCCGCGGTGTAGGTGGCCTTGATCGTCTCCTTCTTGGTGCGGAAGGAGTCGACCTTGGCCTGCAGCCGCTGCGAAGCCGTGGTCAGCTTCTCTTCCTCGGCCTGGAGGTTGTCGTGCTGAACCTTGAGGTCGGCCATCTGCGACTGCAGGTTGGACCGCCGCTGCAGCGCCTCGCGGGCCAGATCCTCGCGGCCCACGGACAGCGCCTTGCGCCCCTGCTCCTCATAACGTCTGGCCTGGCTCTCCAAGCCGTTGATCTGCAACTCCACCCTCTTGCGCGAGGTGGCGACGTCGGCCACTCCTCGGCGCACCTTCTGCAGCAGCTCAAGCTGCCGCTGATAGGAGTAGTCAAGGGTCTCGCGCGGATCCTCCATCTTGTCCAGGGCCTTGTTGGCCTTGGACTTGAAGATCATCGAAAGTCTCTTCATCACGCTCATGCGCGTCGGCCGTCCCCTTCTAGGTCGTGCTGGTGTTATCCCGTGCAGCGCAGCCGCCTTGGGATTACCCTACGCATAACGCACGAGGGCGTCACTAAGTTGCAGTCCAGGTAGGGTTGACGCTGTGTTGCGACGCCGTTCCCAGACCTCCGTGGACGACACCCCCGTCCCCGTTGACGATCCTAAGCCCCAGGGTAAAGGTCGTCCCACACCCAAGCGCCGCGTTGCCGAAGGCAAACGGCGCCAATACGTCTCCGCGCCGAAAGACCGCAAAGAGGCCTATCGGCAGATGCGGGCCAAGCAGGCCGCCGAGCGCGATCGTGCCCGTCAGGGCATGCTCGCTGGTGACGAGCGGTATTTCCCCGCTCGTGACAAGGGCCCAGCGCGCAAGTTCGCGCGTGAATGGGTCGACTCGCGGCGGTTGCCGAGCCAGTATTTCCTGCCGTTCTCGCTAGTCATCCTGCTCGCCACATGGGTTCCCTGGCCGATGGCCATCAGGGCCCAGGTGCTGGGCTACGTGGTGACGATCGGCTGGCCGATCATGATGATCGGCGTGCTCTTCACCTCGGTCTACGTGGCCTGGAAGGTGAAGAAGGTGGTCGCGGAGAAGTTCCCGAACGAGAGCGTCAGAGGCGTGGGCTTCTACGCGGCGATGCGGGCTTTGCAGATCCGCAAGCTGCGCTTCCCGCCGCCCTCAGTGCTGCCTGGTGGCAAGCCGGTCCCGCCGAAGAAGTAACGGATATTTTCCGAAATTTCGTCCGTTTCCCGGCAAGCGCCGCGACCCGCTGCGTGCCGCCGCCCTGTGCGGCGGCACGGCCGGTGGCGAAATGTCGCGGTGTCCTGCGGCGGTGGCGGTGGCGTTACTTCCAGCGCAGCAGGCCGCGCTCGACCGTCGGGCGCCGGTCCTCGGACTCCCGCTCGCCGTCGAGCGTTAGGGCCGTGCCCTGCTCCAGGGCGTCGGCCACCGCCCGCATGAGCGCGTGGTACGACGGCACGCGGAGCATGCCGTCCGTGCCCTCCCAGGCGACGGCCCCGTCAGCGGGGGCGCTCATCGCGAGCTCCGCGGCGTACGTCACGACGTGCTCCGTCGCGTCCGATCCGCGCCCCTGACGGGACAGGAACGGGATCATCCGACCGTTCCGGCGGCCGGGCACGATCTCCGAGGCGCACAACCGCCGCCAGGTGTCCCTGATCTGGCGGATGCCGAGGTGGGACGCGACGCCCGACCGGACGCCCACCCCCAGCCCGAACGCGCCCGCACCGCGCGAGCCGTTGTGGCGCAGCAGCGAGGCCCGCAGGTCGTCGGGGAAGTTCACACCCATCTGCGCCTCGGCGACGGCGATCGTGCGCGCCTTGCCGGGGGCCCTCAGCGTCCGGTACGTGCGGGGCGCGTTCGCCTTCAGCCACCGTTCGATCCGCCGCCACTGCCGGTCGACGGCACGCTTCACCGTGGGATCGATCGGCCGCACCGTCACCGGACGCGGCGCAGGCGCACAACCTGAGCCGGTGTCGGGGCCGGATTCGGGGCCGAGACCGGAGTCGCGGGCGCTCGCCGCGGGCGAAGGCACGGACTGCGCGGTGGGCTCTGCGGTGGGCGGGGCGGGATTCGGCACGGTGGCCAGGATCTCGTCCCAGGTCAAGGAGTCCTCGTACGCCGCCCGCGCCTGCCACCCGCCCGCCGGCATCAGGGCGAGGACCAGCGTCAGCGCCACGATCGCCACGATGCCGGCCCAGATCGCACCCATCCCCGTACGGCGAGCGCGGCGGACGGGCGCCACCGGAGCGGCGGGCTCCTTCCGCGGCAGGCGGGCACGGCGGCGCAGTCGTACCGCGATCGCGGTCAGGATGGCCGCCGTCAGCGCCAGCCGTACTAGCTTCAGCACGTCGCGCACCCTATCCCGAAACGAATCACCCCATGCGCCGGGATTAAGGTCGGACCTATGGAATTCCGACACCTCGGCCGCAGCGGCCTCATGGTCAGTGAGATCAGCTACGGCAACTGGATCACCCACGGTTCCCAGGTCGAGGAGGAGGCCGCCAAACTGTGCGTGCAGGCGGCCCTCGACGAGGGGATCACCACGTTCGACACCGCCGACGTCTACGCGGGGACGAAGGCTGAGGAGGTGCTCGGCCGTGCACTGAAGGGCGTGCGCAGGGAGTCGCTGGAGATCTTCACCAAGGTCTACTGGCCGACCGGCCCCGGCCGCAACGACCGCGGCCTGTCGCGCAAGCACATCACCGAGTCGATCAACGGCTCCCTGCGCCGCCTGCAGACCGACTACGTGGATCTCTACCAGGCGCACCGTTTCGACTACGAGACCCCGCTTGAGGAGACGCTCAAGACCTTCGACGACCTCGTACGCCAGGGCAAGGTCCTCTACATCGGCGTCAGCGAGTGGACCGCCGAGCAGATCGCCCAGGCGCTCAAGATCGCCGATGAGATGGGCTTCGACCGCATCGTGTCGAACCAGCCGCAGTATTCGATGTTGTGGCGCATCATCGAGCCGGAGGTCGTGCCGCTGAGCGAGAAGGAGGGCGTGGGCCAGATCGTCTGGTCCCCGATCGGCCAGGGCGTGCTCACCGGCAAGTACCTCCCCGGCCAGCAGCCGCCCGAGGGCTCGCGGGCCACCGACAAGAGCGGCAGCGCCATGATCGCCCGGTTCATGCGGGACGACGTGCTCACCCGCGTGCAGGAGCTCAAGCCGATCGCCTCCGACCTGGGCCTCACCATGGCGCAGTTGGCGATCGCCTGGGTGCTGCAGAACCAGAACGTCTCCAGCGCCATCGTCGGCGCCACCCGGCCCGAGCAGGTGCGTGACAACGTCAAGGCGTCCGGCGTCAAGCTGGGGGCCGACGTGCTGGAGCGGATCGACGCGGTGCTCGGCGACGTCGTCGAGCGCGA
This sequence comes from Nonomuraea sp. NPDC048882, assembly GCF_040649755.1. NCBI lineage: Bacteria > Bacillati > Actinomycetota > Actinomycetes > Streptosporangiales > Streptosporangiaceae > Nonomuraea > Nonomuraea sp. NPDC048882. The sequence goes on along the minus strand of NZ_JBEZGB010000010.1, from coordinate 154,751 downwards.
CCCCGCCAAGACCGTGAGCCCGCAGACCCGCCCATAACGCGCCCACGTAACAAAAACCCCTTGAGCCGCAAGACGCTCAAGGGGTTTTTCTTTTATAGGGGAATCACTGCTGGCGCAATGACAATCCCGTGTATTCAACACGGTCCTCTTCGAGCAAAGCGACTTGCTCGACACCGGATTCCAGCAGGTCACGATAGTTTTCGCCGAGCCAGGACTCCGCGTCGGCCTGGCTGGGAAAAACCTCTCGCGGCAAAGGGCGATCCGTCACCTCACCACCATTTGCATTTTCATAACGCCACCGCCATGTCATGCCATACGCTCCTTTTCCGCGGGTTCGCCGGCGCACCCTCCGCAGGCACTGGAACCCTACTCCCGAGCTCGGAGGTCAATCGATGCTGCGCGCGTATCGTGTTGCGGCCGGGGTCGCCATCGGGGCGGCCGCGTTCCTCTCCCTTCCCCATTCCGCACTCGCCGCCACGCCCGTCGCCCCCGGCGGGCCGGCCCCCGGAGCCGCCGACCCCGGCGCGCCGCGGTCGTGGAGCGCCTGGCTCAGCGACGGGACGGCCTGGCTCGCGGCCGATCCCGCCGGCTCGCCGCCTGACGGCTCCGTCATCGGCTGGCGCTTCTCCGTCGTCGCGGAAGGGGCCGGCGACTCCCCCGGCGGGGAGCTGCCGTCGTTCGAGTCGGTGTGCGGCCGGGACACCGCGGCCTCCGGGCACAAGCGGGTGGCCGTTTCGGTGGACTTCGGCGACGGGGACGCCGACGCCTACCCGGGCGACCAGCCTCCCGCGCAGGGGGTGCTGCGGTGCGTGGCGGGCGCCGAGGACGCCACCACCGCCCGGCTCCTCGCCACCGCCGCCCAGGTCCGGGTGAACGCCGAGGGCGACGTGGTCTCCGTGTCCGGGTACCCGATGCGCGAGCGCGGCGGCACCGAGCTGACCGCCGCCACGCCGGCCACCCCTGGCGGGCCGCCTGTCCTGCTGATCGCGGGCGGGGCGGGCGCGCTGGCCCTGCTCACGGCCGGCGCCGTCGTGGCCACCCGCCGCCGCACCCGCACCCCCGCCGAAACCCTCCGATAACCGACTCGCCGGTACGCTCGGCGCGGTGAAAGTCCTTCTCACCGGTACGGCGGGCGGCGCGGGCTGGCCGGAGCCCGGCTGCCGGTGCGTCTCCTGCGCGAGCCTGCCCCCGGGTCACCGCCGCCCGTTCGGCGTCGTCGTGGACGGCGTGGCGAGCTTCCCCTTCGACGCCCCGCCGGACGGTTACCGCACCCACGCCGGCGGCCTCGGGCTCTCCTGCCCGGACGGCACCCGGCTGCTGTGCCTCCCCAGGGACCAGGTAGTGCCCACAGACGCCAGGTACGACGTCGTTCTGATGGACCTGCTCGATCGCCCGGAGCGTCTCGGGGAGTTGCGCAGGGCCGGGCCGGCGGACGGCGCGACCGTGGTGGTGGCGACCGGCCTGGACCACCGGATCAGGTCCGAGCGGGAGCTGACCCGCCGGCTGCGCCTGTGGGGCGCCCTGAGCGTCCCGGACGGCACGGAGCTGGAGGTCACGCCCGGACGCGGCCTCACAGCGGCGTCACGGCCTCCAGGGGCCCAGGACGACGCCATCGTCACCGAACGCGAGCCACACCCGTGGCGGACGTTGCTGCTGGGCGGGTCCAGGTCAGGAAAGTCGGCCGAGGCGGAGATGCGGCTGGCCGGCGAGCCGTACGTCACCTACGTGGCCACAGGACCGGCCGGCGCGGGTGACGGCGAGTGGGCGGCGCGGGTGCGGGCGCACCGGGAGCGGCGGCCCGCGCACTGGGCCACCGCCGAGACCACCGACCTGGTCACGGCCATCGGCGCCGCCACCACCCCGCTGCTGATCGACGGCCTGGGCACGTGGCTGACGGCGGTGTTCGACGAGCACGGCGCGTGGGAGGGCGACCGCGCGCCGGTCGCCGCCGCCTGCGACGCCCTGGTGGCCGCCTGGCGCCAGACGCCTCAACCGATCGTGACGGTCTCTGACGAGGTGGGGATGGGCGTGGTGCCCGCGACGGCCAGCGGGCGGGCGTTCAGGGACGCGCTCGGCCGGCTCAACGAACGGCTGGCCGCCGAGTCCGAGTACGTGGCCCTGGTGGTCGCCGGCCGCCCACTCGAACTATGACCCCACCACCCCGCCCTGAGCGTCACACCCTCGTACCGTGACCCCGGACGCCCCACCACGACCGCGCGAGCGCCCAGGCCCGGGATCAGGGGCGGGCGGCTCTGGCGTACCAGCGGCCGTCGATGCGGTCCACGGTCAAAGGGCGGCCGAAGCAGTCGCTGAGCTGGTCGGAGGTGAGCACGTCGGCCACGGGACCGGCGGCCAGCACCCTGGCGTCGCGCATGAGCATCGCGTGCGTCGTGGTGGCCGGCACCTCCTCCAGGTGGTGCGTCACCGTGACGGTGGTGAGCACGGGCCGGGTGGTGGCCAGGTCCTCGACGGCGGTGATGAGGTCTTCGCGGGCGGGCAGGTCGAGCCCGGCGAACGGCTCGTCGAGCAGCAGCACCGCGGGATCGCCCATGAGCGCCCTGGCCACCCGGATCCGGGCCCGCTCCCCCTGCGAGCAGACACGGAACTTCCGCTCGGCGAGGTCCTTGCAGCCCAGGTCGGCCAGCAGCCGGTGGGCACGGTCGTGCTCGGTGTCGCCGTACTTGTCCCACAGCGGCACGCTCGTCCCGGTGTGCCCGGTGAGCACCACGGCGAGCGCGGTCGCCCCTTCCTCCTCCATCAGCTCCTCGTCCACCAGCCGCTGGCTGGAGGCGACGAGACCGATGTGGCGGCGCAGCTCCCGCAGATCGACCCGGCCGAGCCGGTGGCCGAGCACCTTGACGGCACCCTCGCTGGGATGCCGTACGGCGCCCGCCAGCGACAGCAGCGTCGTCTTGCCCGCGCCGTTGGGGCCGAGGATGGCCCAGTGGTCGCCGTAGTCCACCTGCCAATCGACACCGTCGAGCAGCGTTTTGCCGACAACCCGGACACCTACGCCTTCCAGTTCAACCACGTGCATCCCGCCACACTAGTGGGCCCTAGGATCGTGCGTTATGCGGCTGATGGACGGTGTGCGGCTGGCCGTGGGCACGCTCAGCGTCTTCCCCGTGCGCGTGGAGCGGGTGGATCGGCAGGTGGCGGGGCGGGCCATGACCCTGGCCCCGGCCGTCGGCCTGGTGCTCGGACTGGTCGCCGGGCTGCCGCTGCTGCTTCCCGCCCCGCCCCTGCTGGGGGCCGCGCTGGCGGTGGGGCTGCTGGCGCTGCTCACCCGGGGGCTGCACCTTGACGGCCTGGCCGATCTCGCGGACGGGCTGGGGAGCGGCAAACCGGCCGATCAGGCGCTCGGCATCATGAAAAAGTCGGACATCGGGCCTTTCGGCGTGATGACGCTGGTGTTCACGCTGCTCGTCCAGGTGGCGGCGGTCGCGGAGGCCGGCTACTGGGCGCTGGTGACGGCCTGCGTGGCCGGGCGGCTGGCGCTGGTGTGGGCCTGCCGGGCCGGGGTCCCCGCCGCACGCCCCGAGGGGCTGGGGGCGATGGTCGCGGGCACCGTACGCCGCTCCGCAGCCTGGCTGGTCACCCTGGGCACGGCGCTCACGGCCGTGGCGATCGGCCTGCTCGCCGACGTCTGGAGCGGCGTCCCCGGTGACGTGTCCTGGTGGCCCGAGCCGGTTCCGGCGAGCACGGAGGTGTACGGCATGGTCAGGACCTTCCCGACCGATGCTGAGCGCATCGTGGGGGAGGTCGGCGGGTGGCTGTCGGGCCCCGCCGGCGCCCCCATCGCGCTGCTCGCGGGAACGGGCGTGGCCCTGCTCCTGCTCCGCCACGCCAGGCGCCGGCTCGGCGGGATCACCGGCGACGTGCTCGGCGCGCTCGTGGAGACGGCCACGGCCGCCGCGCTGGTGGCCTGGGCCCTCTTCCCCTGAACGGGCCGGCCGCCACGAGGGCGGCCGGCCATACAGGCGAAACGCGGCAGAAGCCCGGGCGAAGCCGGCAGGCCGCCCGGCCCGTTCAGGTGGCCGGTTCGGACTCGACGGGGGCCGGCTCGGGCGCCGGCCGCGGCGGACGTACCGGAAAGAAACGCAGCAGAACCGCGCAGAGCAGCGCGAGCACCACCCAGCCCACCACGCCGGTGATCCCGGCCAGCACCTCGTTCGGCGGCGCGGCGGCGTCGCCGAGCAGCAGCGCGACCCCGGCGACGGCGTTCAGCGAGCCGTGCGCCACCACCGCGGGCCACACGCTCCCGGTACGCAGCCGCAGCCACCCCAGCAGCACCCCGGCCAGCATGCAGAAGCCGATGAAGACCAGCGCCGCCCATGAGCCGAGCCGCGGGTAGTTGTAGCCGAGCAGGGTGAGCGGCGCGTGCCACAGGCCCCAGATGGCGCCCGACATGAGCAGCCCGGCGAACACGCCGTTCGTGGCGGCGAGCCGGGGCGCCAGCCAGCCCCGCCAGCCCCACTCCTCCCCCAGCGCCGGGATCGCGTTCAGCACGGGCCCTGCCACGCAGGCGATCAGGATCTGCACGATGGCCAGGGTGCTCGGGTCCGCGGGCGGCTGGACGCCGTTGGCCCGCAGGCCGGCGGCGAAGAGGCTGAGCCCGGACAGGTCCAGGGAGACGAGCCCGACGGCGGCGCTGAGCCACAGGGACAGGAACGTCAGGACCGGCACGCCCGCCCAGGCCGCCAGCATCATCAGGACGGTACGGCCCTTGCGCTCGCCCAGCGTGAGCCCGGTGTGACGGGCCCATTCACGGAACGGCGCGCGCGACAGCGCCCAGACGCCGAGCACGCCCACCGACGGGGTGAACATCATCAGCGCGCCCAGCCCCTGCATCAGCGGCGAGCCCAGCCCGCCGCCGAACCACAGGGGGAGCGCCACGGCCCAGGACAGCCCGAAGGCCAGGACGAGGAAGACAACGAGGGGTTTCTTCACGACGTAACACGCTCCGCGATGAGGGTGTTGATGAGGGAGGCGCCGCGTTCGGCGTCGTCGATGCTGATGGCGAGCCGGCCGCCGGAACGGTAGCGCAGGACCAGGCATTCGCCGCCGCGCAGCATGATGGCGGCGCTGCCCGGCAGGCCACGGAAGCCCCAGCCGCCGACCTCGGACGGCCGCAGCTCCTCGGCCCACGCCGACTCGACCTTGGCCAGCGGGATGGTCCGCGCCGGCCGGCCGAACGGCCCGAACCCGATCACCACCTTCTCGTCGATCACCTTGACGGTGAGCGCCATGGTGGCCAGCCCGACGACGAGCACGATGACGAACGCGGGCAGGGCCGCGCCGACGCCGGCCACCCCGGACACTCCGGACGCACCGAACACGGTCAGTGCGGTCGTCACCACGATGACCGCCAGCGCGCAGAGGGTGATCGCGGTGAGCCACGGGTTGACGATCCTGCTGACCCAGACCGCCCGCTGCCCAGGGCCGAGGCGCAGGCGCGGCGGCGCCTGCTCGCCGGGAGACGGCTCGTCCCGCGGGCCCCTGCCCAGATAGCCGGCGGCGGTGCCGGCGACGATCATGCCGAGGATCACCAGGAGGACGTGCCAGCCGGGCAGCTCGGCCGCGCGCCAGCCGGGGGCGTCGAGGTTGACGGACAGGGTGGAGGCGGCGGCGCCGAGCAGCAGCGCGCCCAGCCCGAACAGCAACCCCCACCAGGTCACCCGGGCGCCGCGCCGGGCGCCGGCCCGGCCGGCGAACACCACCAGGAGGAGCCACGGCACGACCCACATGGCCGAGGACGTGACCACATGAGCGGTGAACGACATGGAGCCGTCGGGGACACTGCCGGACGAGCCCCAGTGCGTGGCCAGGGGATCGGGCAACCGGTCGCGCAGCGCGAGCGGCGCCAGGATCAGCACGGCGGTCACGGCCGCTCCCCAAACGAGGGCGACGGCACGGGGTCTCATGTCAGGTCCTCCAAGATGTCGATGAGGTCGTCACGGCTGTAGCCGTACTTCTTGGCCTCCTGCAGCAGCTCACGCGCCCGCTGGGCGAGCAGGGCACGGCCGTCGGCGCGGCCCGCCACGCTGACGCCGCGGCCTCTCCTGAACTCCAGCAGCCCCTCGTCCCGCAGGTCGCGCAGGGCCCGCAGCACGGTGTTGGTGTTGATGCCCAGCGCGCCCGCCAGGTCCTTGGCCGGCGGCAGGCGGTCGCCCGGCCGGTAGGAGCCCTCGCCGATGGCGCGGCGGATGGCGCTCGCCACCTGTTCGTGCAGGGGGCGGGCGTCGTGAAGATCGAGCGTCAGCAACATGGTGCTAATGACACTAGCACTATTACTCAACCGGGCGTCAACCAGCGATTGGTAGGATGAACCCCTGTTTGTGAGTACGCAGAAACCGTGGATAGCATCGGTTTACGTGACCACTGTGCGGCTGAACTCAGCAGATCCCGTCTCCATCGACACCGACGCCTTGATCGTCGGCTTCAGACCGGGCGAGGACGGCCCGGTTCCCGCGTCGGGCGCCGACTCCCTCGGCGCGGCCTTCGATGGCAAGCTCACCGCCTCGCTCGGCGCCGTGGGCTTCACCGGCAAGCCCGGCGAGCTGGCCAAGCTGCCGGCCTTCGGCGCCATCGCCGCCCCGCTGCTGGTCGCCGTCGGCCTCGGAGACTCCCCCGGGCCCGAGGATCTGCGCCGCGCCGCCGGCGCCGCCGTACGCGCGCTCGCCGGCACCTCCCGCGCCGTGCTCGCCCTGCCGGCCGGCACCGCGGCCGAGGCCGAGGCGGTCGTGCTCGGCGGGCTGCTCGGCGCCTACTCCTTCTCCCGTTACCGCACGAACGGCGAGCAGAAGGCGCCGGTGGCCGAGCTCACCGTGGTCACCGACCAGTCCGAGGAGGTCGCCGAGCGCGCGAGCGTGCTGGCCGAGTCGGTCTCCCTCGTGCGCGACCTGGTCAACACGCCTCCCTCCGACCTGTGGCCGGCCAAGTTCGCCGAGCTCGCCGAGCAGGCGGGCGGCAAGGCAGGGCTGACCGTCGAGGTGCTGGACGACAAGCAGCTCAAGGACGGCGGCTACGGCGGCCTCATCGGCGTCGGCCAGGGCTCGGTCAACCCGCCGCGCCTGGTCCGCCTGGCCTACAGCCACCCCGAGGCGGCCAAGACGCTCGCCTTCGTGGGCAAGGGCATCACGTTCGACTCGGGCGGCCTGTCGCTCAAGCCGTCGGCCTCCATGGACTGGATGAAATCCGACATGGGCGGCGCGGCCGCGGTGCTCGGAGCGGTGATCGGCATCGCCAGGCTCGGCCTGCCGGTCAACGCCGTCGGCTACCTCTGCCTGGCGGAAAACCTGCCGAGCGGCACCGCGCAGCGCCCCTCCGACGTCATCCACAGCTACAGCGGCAAGACCGTCGAGGTGCTCGACACCGACGCCGAGGGCCGCCTGGTGCTCATGGACGGCATCGCGCGCGCCGCCGAGGACGGCCCCGACCTGATCGTCGACGTGGCCACCCTCACCGGCGCCCAGATCGTCGCGCTCGGCTGGCGCACCGCCGGCGTCATGTCCAACGACGACGCCGTACGCGAACTCGTGGTCGAGACCGCGGGCGAGGCGGGCGAGGGCGCGTGGGGCATGCCGCTGCCCGAGGAACTGCGCAAAGGTCTCGACTCGCCCATCGCCGACATCGCCAACCTCCAGCCGGAGCGATGGGGCAGCATGCTGGCGGCGGGCATCTTCCTCAAGGAATTCGTGCCCCAGGGGGTGCGCTGGGCCCACATCGACATGGCCGGCCCCGCGTTCAACAAGGGCGAACCGTACGGTTACATCCCGAAGGGCGGCACGGGCGCCTTCACCCGCACCCTCATCGGACTCGCAGAGCGGCACGCGAGCATCTGAAACAAATGAAAAGATGACGGCATCACGAACACCCCGACAAGGAGCCTTCCTGTGGCCTATGACATCGTCGTCCTAGGGGGCGGCAGCGGCGGTTACGCCTGCGCGCTAAGGGCGGCCGAGCTGGGCAAGTCGGTCGCCCTGATCGAGCGGGACAAGATCGGCGGCACCTGCCTCCACAGGGGATGCATCCCCACGAAGGCCCTGCTCCACTCCGCCGAGGTCGCCGACGAGACCCGCGAGAGCGCCTCCTTCGGCGTCAAGGCGAGCTTCGAGGGCATCGACGTCCAGGGCGTCCACGCCTTCAAGGACAAGATCGTCACGCGCGCCTGGAAGGGTGTGCAGGGCCTGCTCAAGGGCGCCGGCGTGACGATCGTCGAGGGCGAGGGCCGCCTGGTCGGCGCCAACAGGATCCAGGTCGGCTCCGAGGTCTACGAGGGCCGCAACCTCGTCCTGGCCACCGGCTCCGCGCCCAAGACCCTGCCCGGCCTGGAGATCGACGGCGAGCGGGTGATCACCAGCGAGCACACGCTCAAGATGGACCGCGTGCCCGCCTCCGTGATCGTGCTGGGCGGCGGCGTCATCGGCGTCGAGCTGGCCAGCGTCTACCGTTCCTTCGGCGCCGAGGTCACGATCGTCGAGGCGCTGCCGCACCTGCTGCCGACCGAGGAGGAGTCCAGCTCCAAGCTGCTGGAGCGGGCCTTCCGCCGCCGCGGCATCAAGTACGAGCTGGGCGTCTTCTTCGACGGCGCCAAGACCACCGAGACCGGCGTGGTCGTCACCCTGGCCAACGGCAAGACCCTCGACGCCGAGCTGCTGCTCGTCGCGGTCGGCCGCGGCGCGGTGTCGGCGGGCATGGGCTTCGAGGAGCAGGGCATCACCGTCGAGCGCGGCGCGGTCGTGGTCGACGAGCACTGCCAGACCTCCGTGCCCGGGATCTACGCCATCGGCGACCTGATCCCGACCCTGCAGCTCGCGCACGCCGGGTTCGCCGAGGGCATCATGGTGGCCGAGCACATCGCGGGCCTCAACCCGCCGCCGATCGACTACGCGGGCGTGCCGCGCATCACCTACTCCGACCCGGAGGTCGCCTCGGTCGGCATCACCTCCGCCCAGGCCGCCGAGCGCGGCATCGAGATCGTCGAGCAGGTCTACGACCTGGCGGGCAATCCCAAGAGCCAGATCCTCGGCACCTCGGGCGCCGTGAAGGTCATCGCCCAGAAGGACGGCCCCGTCGTCGGCGTCCACATGGTGGGCCGCCGCATCGGCGAGCTCGTCACGGAGGGCCAGCTCATCTACAACTGGGAGGCGCTGCCCGCAGAGGTCGCCCAGCTCATCCACGCACACCCGACCCAGTCCGAGGCGGTCGGTGAGGCGATGCTGGCCCTGGCCGGCAAGCCGCTGCACGTACACAACTAGTCCAGCCCTCGAGATCAGAACGCGAGAGAAGAATAACGATGCCGGTCTCCGTACAGATGCCCCAGCTCGGCGAGAGCGTGACCGAGGGCACGGTAACCCGTTGGCTGAAGAAGGAGGGCGAGCGCGTCGAGGCCGACGAGCCGCTCCTCGAGGTGTCCACCGACAAGGTCGACACCGAGATCCCGTCGCCGTCCGCGGGTGTCCTCACCAAGATCGTCGTGGCTGAGGACGAGACGGTCGAGGTCGGGGCCGAGCTCGCCGTCATCGACGAGAACGGCCAGCCCGGCGCCGCGGCCCCGGCTCCCGAGGCGGCCGCCCAGCCGGCTCCCGAGCCTGAGCCCGAGCCGGAGCCGGAGCCCGCACCGGCTCCTCCGGTCTCCTCGATCCCGCAACCGGCTCCCGCGCAGGCCGCTCCTGCCCCCGCTCCGGCGCCGGCCCCCCAGGCCGCTCCTGCGGCGCAGCCCGCCCCCGCCGCCGAGCCCGCCCCGGTCGCGTCCTCCGGCGACAGCCCCTACGTGACGCCGCTGGTCCGCAAGCTCGCCAACGAGCACGGCGTCGACCTCGACTCCGTCAACGGCACCGGCGTCGGTGGCCGGATCCGCAAGCAGGACGTGCTGGAGGCCGCCAAGGCGCAGCGTGAGAAGGCCGCGGCCGCCCAGCCCGCCGCCGCTCCCGCCCCCGCCGCCCAGCCGGCCGCCGCTCAGGCTCCGGCCGCGCAGGCTCCGAGCGCCGCGGCGCCCGAGCCGGTCGAGGTGGACACCACGCTGCGCGGCCGCACCGAGAAGATGTCGCGCCTGCGTCAGACGATGTCGAAGCGCCTGGTCGAGTCGCTGCAGACGGCCGCCCAGCTCACCACCGTGGTGGAGGTCGACGTCACCAAGATCGCGCGGCTGCGCGACCAGGCCAAGGCCGACTTCCTGCGCCGCGAGGGCGTCAAGCTGACGTTCATGCCGTTCTTCGAGATGGCCGCCATCGAAGCGCTCAAGCAGCACCCCAAGCTCAACGCGACGATCAACAACGAGACCATGGAGGTCACGTACTTCGACGTCGAGCACCTGGGCATCGCGGTCGACACCGAGCGCGGCCTGATCGCGGCGGTGATCAAGAACGCGGGCGACCTCAACCTCGCCGGGCTGGCCCGTAAGACGGCCGACCTGGCCGAGCGCACGCGCGCCAACAAGGTCACGCCCGACGAGATCACCGGCGGCACGTTCACGCTGACCAACACCGGCAGCCGTGGCGCGCTGTTCGACACGCCGATCCTCAACCAGCCGCAGGTCGGCATGCTCGGCACCGGCGCCGTGGTGAAGCGGCCCGTGGTGATCGACACCGCCGAGGGCGAGGTCATCGCGGTGCGCTCGATGGTCTACCTGGCGCTGACCTACGACCACCGCCTGGTCGACGGCGCCGACGCCGCCCGCTTCCTGACGACGGTCAAGCGCCGTCTGGAGGAGGGGCGTTTCGAGGCGCAGCTCGGGCTCGCGTAACGCGGGGTCTTCGATCGGCCGGGCGGTCCCTCCGGGGACCGGCCCGGCCTTTCGCCGTTCCGGCCCGCTTGTCCGGAACTCTGCTGGAACGCTGCCAGGTCCTGGGGGTCGCGGGCGCGCGTCCTGGCGGCCGATCCGGCGGGGCGCGGCGTACTGTGAGGGCATGGCGATCATCGTGACCGGAGCGTCGGGCCTGCTGGGGACGGCACTGAGCGCCGCTCTGCGGGCGGACGGGCGGGAGGTCGTCCGGCTCGTACGCCGCACTCCCGCGAAGGACGACGAGGCCTACTGGCAGCCGGACGAGCAGGTCGTCGACCTGGCCGCGCTGGAGGGCGCCGAGGCCGTCGTGCACCTGGCCGGGGCGCCGATCGGCGACAGGCGCTGGAGCCCTGCCTACAAGCGCGAGCTCGTCACCAGCCGGGTGCACGCCACCCGGGTGCTCGTCGACGCGCTCGTGCGGCTCTCCAGGCCGCCTGAGGTGCTCCTGTCGGCCTCCGGCGTGGACTTCTACGGCGACACCGGTGACGAGGTGATCGACGAGAGCCGGGGCAGGGGCAACGGGTTCCTGGCCGACCTGTGCGAGCGCTGGGAGAACGAGGCCAGGCGGGCCGGCACGGCGGGGATCAGGACCGTGCAGTCGCGCACGGGGCTGGCGCTGAGCCGGGACGGCGGCGCGCTCGGCCGGATCCTGCCGATCTTCCGGATGGGGCTGGGGGCGCCGCTGGGGTCGGGCAAACAGTACTGGTCGTGGATCACGGTGGACGACTGGGTGAGAGCCGCCCTCCATGTCCTGAAAAATCGGGAAATCGAGGGGCCGGTCAATTTCATCTCCCCCGAGCCCGTCACCAACGCCGAGTTCACCAGGACACTCGGAAAGACCCTGCGCAGGGGCACGATGCCGATCCCGGTGCCGGCGTTCGCGCTGGCCGCGGGCATCGGCGAGTTCGCCCGCGAGGGTCTGCTGCCCAGTCACCGCGTCGTGCCCGCCAAGCTGACCGCCGCCGGCCACGCCTTCTCCCATACGAGTCTCGGCGAGGCCCTGCGCGCCGTAATCTAGTGCCCGATCCTCGTTCAGCAGCTGGGAGAACTCCGACATGACCCGGTCAGGCCAATCACACATCCTCGCCATCGGGGGCGGGTCCTTCCGCCCGAGCAGCCGCCACAACCAGATCGAGGCCAGCGCGCTGCTGCGCTACGCCCTCGACCTGACCGGTCAGGACCGTCCCAAGGTGGGCCTGGTGGCCACGGCGATGGGCGACTCCTCGGACTGGACGCTGAAGATGTACGGCGCGTTCGCCGGCTGGGACGTCGAGCTGAGCCACCTCACGGTCTTCCCGATGCCCAACGTGGCCGACCCACGGGCCTGGATGCTCGACCAGGACGTCATCTACGTCAGCGGCGGCAGCGTGGCCAACCTCATGGCGCTGTGGCGGCTGCACGGGCTCGACGAGGCGTTCGAGGAGGCGTGGCGGTCCGGCGTGGTGCTGTCGGGCCAGAGCGCGGGCGCGCTGTGCTGGCACGTCGGCGGCAACACCGACTCCTTCGGCCCCGACCTGCGGGTGTGGGCCGAGGGCATGGCGCTGCTGCCCTACTCGTGCGGCGTCCACTACGACTCCGACCCGCAGCGCAGGCAGCTCCTGCACGACTCGGTGGCCAGTGGCGAGCTGCCCATGGGCTACGCCGCCGACGAGGGCGTGGGGCTGCACTACGTCGGCACGGAGTTCATCCAGGCGGTGAGCGTGGAGCCGGGCGCGTACGCGTACAAGGTGGAGAGCGAGAGCGAAGGAAGGGTAAAGGAGTTCAGGATCGAACCACGGTTGCTGACCCCCTGATTACCCTTCAAGGGTGAGGGAACGGCACAATAGGCTCATGCGCCCCATCCAAGGGGACGATCCCCACGCACTCGCCATCGTCCGACTCGGTGTCGACGTTCCCTACGAGCAGGCCTGGTCGCTGCAGCGCTGGGTGCACGGCAAGCGGGCCGCAGGTGAGCTGACCGACACCGTCCTCATCCTGGAGCACGCGCCCGTCTACACCGCGGGCAAGCGCACCGCCCCGCACGAGCGGCCCTCCGACGGCACGCCCGTCGTCGACGTCGACCGGGGCGGGCGCCTGACCTGGCACGGTCCCGGGCAGCTCGTCGCCTACCCGATCGTCGCCATCACCGACGTGGTCGCGTACGCCTGCGCCCTCGAGGAGACGATGATCCAGGTGTGCGCCGACTTCGGCGTCACGGCCCGGCGGATCCGTGGCCGCGGCGGCGTCTGGGCGGCCGGCGACCCGGTGCTGGGGCTGCCCGACCGCCAGCTCGGCGCGGTGGGGCTGCGTGTCTCGCGGGGGGTGACCATGCACGGGTTCGCGCTCAACTGCGCCAACGACCCGCGCTGGTTCAACCGCATCACGCCGTGCGGCATCCAAGGCGTCGGCGTCTCCTCGCTGTCGGCCGAGACGGGCCGGCGCATCGTGGTCGAGGAGGTCATCCCGATCGCGGAGAAGCGGCTGGCGGAGGCGCTCGGCAGGGAGCCGTTCGACCTGCACGAGGAGGACCTGCTGCGCAGGTGACCGAATCGGCACCTGACCGCTGCGGAAACAGGACCGTCCCCGGCTTACCATCACGCCTGTGAAGCGCGTCCTCGCTCTCGTTCTCGCGCTCGTGGTGCACCTGCTGACGCTGGGGTTCGTCGCGCTGGGCGCGGTGGCCATCTCGCGGGCGCCCGGCTTCATCTGGTCGTGGCTCTTCGGCGGCGCCTGCCTGGCGATCGGCTGGGCGCTGCGGCCGCGCCTGGGCGCGCTGCCCGCCGACGCCGAGGTGCTCGACCGCGAGCAGGCCGCGCAGGTGTACGCGGTCGCGGACCGCGTGGCCGGGCGGATCGGGGTCCCGCGGCCCAGGAAGGTGGCGGTCAGGGACCTGGCCACGAGCACCGCCTACGACCGCGTCGGGCTGGCGCGCACCCCCGTCCTCGTCATCGGGCTGCCGCTGTGGCTGGCACTGCCGCCCAAGCAGCGGGTGGCGCTGCTCGCGGCGGCGTACGCGCGGCTGCCGACGGGCGGCGAGCGGGTGGTGAGCGAGGCGCTGGCCACGCTGGAGTCCTGGCGGGACGCGCTGCTGGGGTCGTCGGGGCCGCTGCGGGTCAGGGACGAGGCGCAGACGAAGATCGCGGCCTCGTCGCTGGGCGCCATGGACCATCCCGGTACCACGTACGAGGCGGCGGGCGCGTTCGGCCGCCTGATCGGGCGGGTGCTCGGCGGCCCGGTGCTGCTGATCCGGTACGCGCTGACCCGCCTGGTCCAGGCCGGCGCGGCCCGTACGCTGGTCAGGCAGCGGGCGCTGGCCCTGCGCGTCGCCTCCGAGCGGGAGCTGGCCGAGCTGGAGGAGCTGGCGGCGGGCGCCGGCTACCTGGCGCCCATGCAGGCGGCGGCGCTGCGCGGCGAGAGCGTGACGTCGATCAGGCAGAGCGCGCTGGCCAGGTTCCTGCTCACCGACGACGGCGTGCTCGACTCTCCCCCGCACTCCGAGCTGCTCGGCACCCGTGACTCGGAGCGGATCGACGAGGAGCTGCTGGCCCACTACACCCGGGCGATCCGCGGCTTCGGCCTCATCGGTTCTCCGTGAGCCTGGCCGGGAAAGGTCCGATGAGGGGGTGTTTCCCGACCCTGGATCCGGCCGCCGCCGCAGGAGACGTAAGCTGTGAATGTGACCGTTGCCCCTGAAGGCCGAAAGCTCCTCCGCCTGGAGGTGCGTAACGCCGAAACCCCTATCGAGCGCAAGCCCCCGTGGATCAAGACCAAGCTGAAGACGGGCCCCGAATACACCGAGCTGAAATCGCTCGTGCGCCGGGAGGGCCTGCACACGGTCTGTGAAGAGGCGGGCTGTCCCAATATCTACGAGTGCTGGGAAGACCGCGAGGCGACCTTCCTCATCGGCGGCGACCAGTGCACCCGCCGCTGCGACTTCTGCCAGATCGACACGGGCAAGCCGAAGGAATACGACCGCGACGAGCCGCGCCGGGTGGCCGAGTCCGTCCAGCAGATGGGCCTGAAGTACGCGACCGTGACCGGCGTGGCCCGCGACGACCTGCCCGACGGCGGCGCCTGGCTCTACGCCGAGACCGCGCGCCAGATCCACGCGCTGCTGCCCGGCTGCGGCGTCGAGCTGCTGGTGCCCGACTTCAACGGCAACCGCGACCAGCTGGAGGAGGTCTTCTCCAGCAAGCCCGAGGTGTTCGCGCACAACGTCGAGACCGTGCCGCGGATCTTCAAGCGCATCCGGCCCGCGTTCCGCTACGAGCGCTCGCTCGGTGTGATCACCACGGCCCGCGAGGCCGGGCTGGTCACCAAGTCCAACCTGATCCTGGGCATGGGCGAGACGCGCGAAGAGGTCTCCGAGGCCATGCGCGACCTCCACGACGCCGGCACCGACCTGCTGACGATCACGCAATACCTGCGGCCGACGCCGCGCCACCACCCGGTGGAGCGGTGGGTCAAGCCGGAGGAGTTCGTCGAGCTGCAGGCCGAGGCCGAGGCCATCGGGTTCGCCGGGGTCCTGTCCGGGCCGCTGGTGCGCTCGTCGTACCGGGCCGGGCGGCTCTACCAGCAGGCCATCGCGGCCCGCCAGACCGCCTGACCGCACCACCGAGCAGCCCCGGGGCCCACTCCCCGGGGCTTCTTCGTGCCCGCGCCTTCACGGGCTTTCCTGCGTAAGGCGCGCGTGCCGGAGGATCGCGCGGCCGGGCGGCCGGCGTCCCGCTATGTCGCGGGCCTCGTGAGGGAGCGGCCGGCGTCCTGCTATGTCGCGGGCCTCGTGAGAGGGCGGCGGGCCTGCCGGAGTGTCGGAGTGCGTCGTTAGCATGGGCAGCCCAGCCGATGGAGGGCGCCCCGCGATGGCCGTTCTGATCCGCACGAGTGACCTGCCGCGAGCGCGTCGCCACGACGCCTGGCGCAGCGTCGTCTGTGACACGCTCGGCCCGCTCGACCTGCGCATCGACGCCGAGGCGCCGCTCCGGGGCGAGATCGGGTTCGGCCGGCTCGGCGCCGTGGGTGTCGGCCGGATCCACACCTCCACCCCGCACAGCGTCCACCGCACGCCGAGCCTGATCCGCCGCGACAACCCCGACCACTACCGGGTGGTGCTCGCCCTCGACGGCAGCCCGCGCCTTGAGCAGGACGGCCGCCGTACGGTGCTCCAGCGGGGCGAGTTCGCGATCTACGACTTCACCCGCCCCTACGAGCTGGGCTACGACTCGGAGGTGCGGCTGGCGGTGTTCAGCTTCCCGCGCGACCGGCTCGCCTTGCCGATCGACGCGGTGGCCGAGCTCGCCGCGCTGCCGATCGGGGCCGAGACGGGCGCCGCCGCGCTGGCCGTGCCGCTGCTGCGCCGGGTGGCGCTCGACCACGAGACCTACCGCGATGCCAGCGCGGCGCGGCTGTCGACCGTGGTGACGGACGTCGTCGCCGCGGCCGTCGCCGAGCGCCTCGATCAGGAGCGCGCCCGGCCGGTCGAGCTGCCCGACGACTTCCGGCAGCGCACGCTGCTGCTGCGCGTGCGTGCCTTCATCGAGCAGCGCCTGGGCGAGAGCGACCTCGATCCGGCGGTGATCGCGGCCGCGCACCACATCTCGGTGCGCTACCTGCACCGGCTGTTCGAGTCGGAGGACACGACGGTGGCCGCGTGGATCCGGCAGCGCCGGCTCGAACGCTGCCGGGCCGACCTGATGGCGGGCGGTGCCCAGTCCGTCAGTGCTGTGGGGGCTCGGTGGGGGTTACCGGATTCGGCGCATTTCAGCAGGTTGTTCCGGCGCGCGTACGGGATGCCGCCCGCGGAGTTCCGGCGCGCGCACGCGATGAGCCACGAGCCCGCCACCGCGCTGCGCTGAACCCGCGCACCAAGCTCGTCCACCCGAGGCGTGCGCCCAGCCCGACCCACGAGCCCGACTCGTGCGCCCGGTCTGCCCGCTCGATGACGTCGCGCTGTTGATCCCGCCCGCCCGGACGGGCGGCGGGTTCGTGCGCTGAACGTCAATTCGCCTGGCGCTCAGGTGCAAGACCGGCCGGGGGCGTGCCCAGCAGACTGGAGGCGTTCCGCAGACGAGAAGGGATCCGGAGATGCAGCTCTTCGTCAACCTGCCGGTCAAGGACCTCGACCGGTCGAAGAAGTTCTTCACCGAGCTGGGCTTCACCCTGTTCGGCATGGCCGACGACATGGCCTCGGTGGTCATCAGCGAGCAGACGCAGGTGATGCTGCTGGCCGAGCCGACGTTCGCCGCGTACACCACCAAGGAGGTCGCCGACGCGGGCAGCAGCACGGAGGCGATCCTGGTGCTGGGGATGGAGAACCCGGCGCAGGTGGACGAGCTGGTCGACAAGGCGCTGGCGGCCGGCGCCACCCCGGCCGGGGTGAAGCAGGAGGCGGGCTTCCGCTACCAGCGCGGCTTCGCCGACCTCGACGGTCACCACTGGGAGGCGCTGTGCCTGGTTCAGCCGGCCGGGTGACGTCGGCGGACGGCACCGTCATCGCGTACGACCGCCGTGGCGAGGGGCCGGCGGTGGTGCTGGTCCAGGGGGCGTTCGCGGACCGGCGGCATCCGCTGATGACCGCCATCGCGGACGGCCTGGCCCGATGGTTCACGGTGTACTCCTACGACCGGAGGGGGCGCGGGGACAGCGGCGACACGGCGCCGTACGCGGTGGAACGGGAGATCGAGGACCTCGCGGCGGTCATCGACGCGGCGAGCGCCGCGCCAGACCGAGCGGTGCACGATTCCGCGGGCGACTCCACGGGCGGGTCGGCCGGTAGGTCGGCGGGCGGGTCGGTCGGCGGGTCGGTCATGGTGTTCGGCGGGTCGTCGGGGGCGGCGCTGGCGCTTGAGGCGGCGGCGGTGAATCCGGCGATCGCCAAGCTGGCCGTGTGGGAGCCGCCGTACCACGTGGACGACGGCGCGCCCGCCCTCCCCCTCGACTTCGCCCGGCAGCTCGGCGCGCTGGTCGAGGCGGGCAGGCGCGGCGAGGCGGTGGAGCGGTTCATGGTGGAGGCGGCCGAGGTGGCGCCGGCCGACGTGGCCGCGATGCGCTCGCACCCGTTCTGGGAGGAGGCCGAGGCCATGGCCCGCACGCTGGTCTACGAGGCCGCGGTGCTGGGTCCCGGCAACGCGCTGCCGGCCGGGCGGCTGTCCGGGATCAGGCGGCCCACGCTCGTGCTCAACGGGGCGCTGAGCCCGCCCTGGATGGCGAACGCGGGCCTGGCGGTGGCGGAGGTGATCCCGGGCGCCGTGCGGCGGGTGCTGGAGGGCCAGGCGCACGACGTGGCTCCTGAGGCGCTGGTGCCGGAGGTGCTGGAGTTCTTCGTGGCGGCATGACGGGTGGTGACGCGGGCTCATCGACGGCGCGACGCGGCCCGTCGAGCGCGAGACGCGGGCCCATGGACGGCCCGGCGCGGCGTCCGGCTCAAGCTCAAGGGTCAGGGTAATCGCGAGCCGACAGCGAACGGCGGCGGTCAGCAATGGTGAAGATGTAATCACAACGGGCAAAACGGCCGGGCCGCGTTTTCCCTCCTGCACCAGTTGGTTTGTATCCTTCTGAGCATGGCAAAGTCCGAGGATCCAGAGAAGCCGGGGCGTCTCAAGCAGCTCCGCATGGTCGCGCAGATCATCAAGCAGGCCAATCCCAAGGGGATGCCGATCGTCTTCCTTTCGGCGGTGGGCACGCTGGCTGTGGTCGTCGTGATCGGCCTGGTCACGGACTACCTGTGGTATTCGGTGTTCATCGGCGTCCTGGCCGCGTTCACCGTCGGCCTGGTGGTGTTCGGGCAACTGGCGCAGAAGGCGCAATACTCGATCCTGCACGGCCAGACCGGCGCGGCGGCGGCCGTGCTGCAGGGCATGCGCGGCAACTGGCAGGTCACCCCGGCCATCGCGGTCAACCGTGACCAGGACATCGTCCACCTCGTGATCGGCTATCCCGGTGTGGTGCTGGTGAGCGAGGGGCCGGGCAACCGGGTGGCGAAGATGCTCACGGCCGAGAAGAAGCGCATCTCGCGGGTGGCGCTGGGCATCGAGATCTACGACATCCAGTGCGGTGACGGCGACGGGCAGGTGCCGCTCGGCAAGCTGCAGCGCCACATCATGAAGCTGCCGCGTAACCTGAAGAAGCCCTCGGTCAACGAGGTGAAGGACCGGCTGCGTTCGCTGCCGCGCAACATGCCGATGCCGAAGGGTCCGATGCCCAAGGGCGCCCGCATGCCGCGCGGCCCCAAGATGCGCTAGTGCTGTCGTCCTCCTCGCGGGCCAACCGCGGCTGGTGGGACGGCAACGCCGACGACTACCAGGTCGAGCACGGCGGTTTCCTGCGTGACAGCGGCTTCGTCTGGGGTCCTGAGGGCCTCGACGAGGCCGCCGCGCGCCTGCTCGGCGAGGTGCGCGGGCGGCGGGTGCTGGAGATCGGCTGCGGCGCGGCGCAGTGCGCGCGGTGGCTGGTGTCGCAGGGGGCGCGGGTGGCGGCGTTCGACATCTCCCACCGCCAGCTGCGCCACTCCCAGCGTCTCGACGACGCGACCGGCCTGCGGGTTCCGGTGGTGCAGGCCGACGCCGAGTCGCTGCCGTTCGGGCCGGCGAGCTTCGACGTGGCCTGTTCCGCGTACGGCGCGCTGCCGTTCGTGGCCGATCCGCTGGCCGTCTTCCGCGAGGTGCGCAGGGTGCTGCGGCCGGGTGGCCGGTTCGTGTTCTCGGTGAGCCATCCGATCCGGTGGGCCTTCCCCGACGATCCAGGGCCGGGCGGGCTGACCTCCGACCGTTCCTACTTCGACCGCAGCCCGTACGAGGAGCGCGACGAGCGCGGCACGCTGACCTACGTCGAGCACCATCGCACGATGGGCGACTGGGTGGGGCTGCTGGCGGCGTCGGGCTTGACGATCACCGGGCTGCTGGAGCCCGAGTGGCCCGAGGACCATGAGGGGGTGTGGGGCGGGTGGAGCCCGCTGCGCGGCCGCCACCTGCCCGGCACGGCCATCTTCAGCTGCGCGAATATCTAGCGGCCATGGTGCCGAAGACCTTCTTCGGGCTCCAGGCGCCGTCGTCGTCGAGTTTGATCACGCCGTACGAGCCGAGGTCGGCCGGGCCGGTGCGGTTGTAGGCGGCGAACGTGAACCACAGGGCGGTCTCGACACCCTCTCGCTCGAAGACGTCCATCAGCTCGGTGAAGTAGCGGACCTGCTCGTCCTCGTCGCGCACGGCGCCGTCGGGCACCGCCCACGCCACGCCGCCCCGCTCGCCCGCGCCCCGGTAGGCGCAGGTGCCGAACTCGGTGACGGCGACCGGCTTGCCGTGCTTGAACTGGGCGCGCAGCTCGTCGGCGAAGTCGTGCGCGTTGTGCGCGGCGCGATAGGCGTCCACGCCGACGATGTCGTACGGGGCCCAGTCGATGGGCTCCCACGGGCCGGAGGCGTAGCTCAGCCGCCCCCCGAACAGCGGCCGCACGCTCTCGGCCACCCGCTCCATGTAGCCGCTGAAGCGCGGCATGACCTGCATGAGCGTGGTCCACCACGCCACGTCGCCCGTGACCATCGCCTGGAGCCGGTCGCGGTAGCCCGCGCCCTCGATGAACCCCTGGCAGAACGCGGTGAGCTCGCAGCCGGTGACCAGCACGACCTCGGCGCCGGAGCGGCGCAGGGCCTCGGCGCGTCCGGCGGAGTCGGTGAAGACGGCCAGCGCCTCGTCCTCGGTGAGGTCCACGGGGAACGGGGCGAACCAGACCTCCATCCCTTCGGCGGCGGCGTGCTCGGCGGCCACGGTGATGCGCGCGGGGTCGGCGCCGGAGATCCTGACGGTGTCGCAGTGGAGCTCGGTGGCGATCAGCCGCATCTCGCGGGCGACGGTGCCGGGGTCGAAGACCTTGCGGGAGTTGTCCTCCCCCGGCAGGATCCCGACGTCATAGTTGATCCCCTTTTTCATGATTTATCTCCCTTTAGCGTCGCGAAACCGTACTCAAGGAGGTCGAAGGCCAGCTCGACCTCCTCGCCGAGCAGCCGTCCGGCCTCCTCCGGCGACACGCCCGTGGAAAGCCGGTGGAAGAACGCCTCCTGCAGCGTGGTGATGGCGGCGGTGATCTGCGCGGCCATGAGCCGGGGCGCGAGCCCTCGCTCCGGCAGCGCCTCGGCGAGTGCGCAGGCCAGTTCCTCGCGCTGGCCCATGTGCGCCTGTTGGACCCCGGCGAGCAGCGCGGGGCTGGCCGAGATCACCCGGATCCGGGTGAGCAGCCCCTCGACGTCGATCTCATCCCGGCCCATCCGCCGGTAATGCTCGCGCAGGGCCTGGAGCGGCGTACGCTCGCCCCGCCCGGCCACGATCGCGGCCGTGTCCTCCTTGACGCCGTCGAGCACCAGGGAGTCCTTGGACGGGAAGTACGCGAACAGCGTGACCTTGGCCACCCCCGCCGCCTCGGCGACCTCGTTGACAGTCACGGCGTCGTAGCCGCGCTCGTCGAACAGCCGTAGCGCCACCTCGGCGATCCGCCGCCTGGTCTGCTCCTTCTTCCGCTCCCTGAGCCCTGCCATCATCATGCGGACAGCCTAAACCATACCGGGTACATTTATGAACCCGGTATGGTTTTTCTGTCGGCAGGTCACATGCGGACGACCATCGTGTTGGACACCCGATCGTGCACCCCGCGGTGGTCGCGGTCCCAGATCAGCGCGGGCACGGCCAGGCAGAGCAGCACCGTACGCACGAGCACGGGCAGCAGCCGCGGGTCGCCGCCGTCCATCGCGGCGACCCTGATGCCCATCAGCCGGTGGCCGAACGTCTGCCCCATGAACGCGATGAGCAGCAGGTATTGCACCGCGAAGACAGTCACCGGCGCCCACGGCGACTCGGCCGGGTTGATCCTGAGCAGCAGCTGCACGACCACCCACGTACAGATCATCCAGTCGATGACGAGCGCGCCGATGCGGCGCCCCCAGCCCGCCACCGATCCGCTGCCCTCCTGGGGCAGCCCCAGGCGCTCTCCCGGGTATCCGAGATCGACTCCGGCGGCGCGCACACCGCCCAGCCAGGTCTGCGTCCACCGAGGCTCGTTGCTGCTCATGACCTCAACGGTATCCGCCCGGGAGGCCGGTCGGAATTGTGACCCGACCGCGTCACAGCCACGCCAGAATATTCGCCATGCCACACGGGGATGATCTTGACCAGCGCTTCAACGAGCTGGTCTCGCAGATGGACGCCGGCGAACAGCGCCGGATGCGCTCGTCGGCCAAGAAGGGCGCCAGGAGCGCCTCGAACGAGGGCAAGGAGCACTTACCCGGCGGGCCGGGCCGGCGCCGCGACGCCGGCCGCCCCGGCTGGGAAACGCCGCCGCCGCGGCCACGGCGCAGGGCCGGGCGGGCCTGGCTGGCGGGCGCCGGCATCTCGATCGTGCTGGCCGCCGCCGCCGTTCTGGTCACGATGCGACCCGACCTGTTCCGGCCTTCTGGCCCGCTGCCCGGCGACCCGTTCGAGCTGGAGACCGTGGACGTGGCGCACCCGTTCGCCGGGTCGCCCGCGGAGAAGTACGCCGACGGGATCGCCGGGTTCACGCTGCCCGAGGCCAAGGCGCTCGGCGGGCTGACGAAGAAGGACGTCGCCGCGGGGCTCGAACGCACGCGTGAGCTGCTGGCCGCGGCCTACCTCGACAAGAAGACCGTGCTGGGCGGCAAGCCGGAGGCCTTCGCCAAGCTGCTGCACCGCGACCAGCGCGGCTGGTTCCGCGAGAACCTGGCGGACAAGGAATATGCCACCCGCTACATGGTGCACAGCTTCGCCCCCGGCAGCGTCGAGCTCACCACCGACGTGATCAAGGTGAACGGCCGGGCCACCCTGGGCACGTTCAAGGAGAAGAACCTGCGCGGGGTGAGCGTCAAGCTCAACTACCTCGCCGTCTACGCGGTGCACCGCCCCGGCCGGGCGCTCACCATGATGCGGGTCGTCGCGCACGAGACCGGCGAGATCCAGCTGTTCCGCCAGGACGGCCGGCTCGTCACCTGGGTGGAGGATCTGGGTGCCAGTGTCACTCCGGCGCGCTGCGACACGGAGGACGGTTTCGTCCATCCCTTTTTCGACGACTCCCCGCCCGACAAGGTCAAGGCCACGGGGAAGCCTCAAGACCCGTACGCGCTGGACCAGCCGCAATCGGACGACTGCACGACGACGGAGGCCACATGACGTCGCGTAACACGTGCGAAACAATCGAGACACCATACGGAAACGGCCACGCCCTAGCGTCGGCATGATGGCCAGTCCCCAGGGAGGTTCGAGAGTGTTCAACTCCGCCGACGACGTCCTGAAGTTCATCAGTGACGAAGGGGTGCAGTTCGTCGATGTCAGGTTCACCGACCTGCCGGGGACGACGCACCACTTCACCTTCCCGGTAGAGAACTTCAGCGCGAGCGTCTTCACCGACGGACTCATGTTCGACGGCTCGTCGATCCGCGGATTCCAGGCGATCCACGAGTCCGACATGCTTCTGCTGCCCGACCCGACGAGCGCCGTGGTCGATCCGTTCCGTCAGCACAAGACGCTCAACATCAACTTCTTCGTGCACGACCCGCTGACCGGCGAGGCCTACAGCCGCGACCCGCGCAACGTCGCCCGCAAGGCCGAGGCCTACCTCAAGGGCACGGGCATCGCCGACACGGTCTACTTCGGCCCTGAGGCCGAGTTCTACATCTTCGACGACGTGCGCTTCGAGACGAAGCAGAACGCCGGCTATTACTACATCGACTCCATCGAGGGCGCCTGGAACACCGGCAAGGCGACCGAGGGCGGCAACCTGGGCTACAAGCCGCGCTACAAGGGCGGCTACTTCCCGGTCCCGCCGATGGACCACTTCACCGACCTGCGCTCGGAGATGGTGCGCAACCTCATCGAGGCCGGCATCGAGGTCGAGATGCAGCACCACGAGGTCGGCACGGCCGGGCAGGCCGAGATCGACTTCAAGTTCGGCACACTGCTCAAGACCGCCGACAACCTGATGCTGTACAAGTACGTCATCAAGAGCACGGCGCTCGAATACGGCCACACGGTCACGTTCATGCCCAAGCCGATCTTCGGTGACAACGGCTCCGGCATGCACTGCCACCAGTCGCTGTGGAAGGACGGCTCGCCGCTCTTCTACGACGAGGTCGGCTACGCGGGCCTGTCCGACACGGCCCGCTACTACATCGGCGGCCTGCTCAAGCACGCCCCGTCGCTGCTGGCCTTCACCAACCCGACGGTCAACAGCTACCACCGCCTGGTCCCCGGCTACGAGGCCCCGGTCAACCTGGTCTACTCCCAGCGCAACCGCTCGGCGTGCGTCCGCATCCCGATCACGGGCTCCAACCCGAAGGCCAAGCGCATCGAGTTCCGCGTCCCGGACCCGTCGTGCAACCCGTACTTCGCCTTCTCGGCGATGCTGATGGCCGGCATCGACGGCATCCGCAACAAGATCGAGCCGCCGGAGCCGGTCGACAAGGACCTCTACGAGCTTCCGCCGGAGGAGGCCCGCCAGGTCCCGCAGGTCCCGGGCTCGCTCACCGATGTGCTCAACGCGCTTGAGGCCGACCACGACTATCTCCTTGAGGGTGGCGTGTTCACGCCCGACCTGATCGAGACGTGGATCGCGTACAAGCGGGAGAACGAGGTCGACCCGATCCGGCTGCGCCCGCACCCGCACGAGTTCGAGCTCTACTACGACGTGTGACAGCGGGTTTCCCGGCCTCGGCGATTTCCGTGAAACGGCGCTGAGCTGGGAGATCCTGTCGTCACCTGCCGCTGCTCCTCTTTGCTGAGCGGCGTCGGCCGGAACAGAGGCGGAACAGAACGGCCCGGCACCGTGTATCGGTGCCGGGCCGTCTGCGCTGATGAGAGGGCCCGAGCGGGTGAGGTGCATCGCAAGGCCGACGGCACGTCGGTGGTGCTCCCCTGCGATGGTGTGCAGTTGCTTCCCCGTACCGGCTGGTGGGCGGCCTGGTGAGGGATTGCCAGGTGCCGCAGGCCGTCGTCGCCGCGGCCCGAGCCGAGGCGTCCGGGCTTCGGACCAGGCTCGCTGCCGCTACCGAGCCGGTCGTACTCGCAGGCTGGGAGTGGCTGAGGCGAGCTCGATGAGCCGGTCTCCCGACAGGGGCGATTGACCGCCTGGTGGGTGTCAGCCGGCCGCGGGCGTACGGGAGCGGGTGGACAAGGCGTACGCGGCGCAGGTCAGTGCCGTCAGGGCGGCCGCGACCAGCAGGGGACGTCCGACGACGCCCATGACCGCCACCCCCAGGGTGGCGCCGACCTGGCGGAAGGCGTTCAGCACGCCGCCCGCGGTGCCGGCCGTGCCGGGCGGCGCGCTGCCGATGATTCCGGTCATCAGGGCAGGCAGGACGAACGACAGGCCGAAGCCCATGACGACGAGCCATGGCGCCGGTGGGCCGGTGAGCGCCGCTCCGGTCAAGCCGGCGGCGATGAGGACGAGGCCGGCGAGAATGGGTGGGCGGGGACCGTAGCGGGCCACCAGCCGCCCGGTGAGCAGCGGGTTGACCGTCATGGGCAGCGTGAGTGGCAGGAACGCCAGCCCGGCGGCCATGGGGCTCAGGTGGCGAGTCTCCTGCAGCAGCAGCGTCAGGACGAACAGGGCGCCGGAGAAGGCGAAGTTCGCCACCGTGCCCGCCAGCAGTTGCGGCCAGGTGGCGGCGAGCAGGCCGCCGGGCAGAGCGGGGGCGTGGCTGCGCCGCTCCGCGAGCACCAGGACGGTGAGGACGGCGACGGCTGCCAGACCGGCCACGGGCGCGGCGTCGATGAGGGCCTCGGCGACCAGGCCCAGGAAGGCACAGGCGAGGACCTGGACCCGCCAGTCGATCAGCCGGTGGCCGCGCGGCGAGGCGGCCCCACGCATGGCGAGCAGGCTGATCAGCGCGATGGGCGGGTTGAGCAGGAAGACGGCACGCCAGCCGTACAGATCGACGAGGACCCCGCCGAGCAGCGGCCCGGCGGCGAGCGCGGTGCCGGTGATGGCGGCCCACAGGCCGGTGGCGCGGGCCCGGGCGGCGGGCTCCGGGAACATCTCGGCGAGCAGGCCGAGCGAGCCACCGGTACAGAGCGCGGCCGCCACTCCGAGCAGGGCACGCAGGCCGATCAGCGACCCCAGGTCCGGCGCGGCGGCGCTGAGCAGGGAGATCACCCCGAAGGTGGTCACACCGAGCTTGAAGATCCGCGCCGCGCCGTACCGGTCGGCGACCGCTCCACCGGCGAGCAGGCAGGCGGCGAAGGCGACGGTGTAGGCGTTCACCGCCCACTGCTGGCCGGCCAGCGAGCCGCCGAGCGAGGCGCGCAGGTCGGGCAGCGCGATCGTCAGGGCGGTGGTGTCGAGGATCACCAGGAAGTAGGCGAGGGAGAAACCGAACATGCCCCTCAGCCTGCTGAGACGTGGTGCGGCGGCTCAACAGGCACAGCCTGCGAGGGCGTTCGGGAAAGCCGTATGCTGAAGGCCGTGGATTTGCGGCAGTTGAGGGGTTTTGTGGCTGTTGCCGGGTCGGGGACCGTCACGGCGGCCGCCGACAGTCTGGGCCTGGCGCCGGCCTCGGTGTCGGAGCAGGTGCGCAGGCTGGAGGCCGGCCTCGGCGTCACGCTCTTCGAGCGCTCGCCGCGAGGCATGCGGCTGACCGAGGCGGGCAGCACGCTGCTGGCGCGGGCCCAGAGCCTGCTCGACCACGCCGACGAGGTACGCAGGGCCGTGACGGGCGCCCGCCGCCGCGTGCGGATCGGAGCCCTGGAGATGCTGGCCGCGGCCAAGCTCCCGGCCGTGATCCGCCGCCTGTCGCGGCGCCGCCCCGATCTGGACGTGAGCGTCGAGTCGCTCACCAGGCAGCCTCTGCTCGACGCGGTGGCGGGCGGCCGGCTGGACGCGGCCCTCCTGCTGGACCTGGGCGACCAGGTCGGCGGGCTGGGGTTCGCCCGGCCCGCCGGGATGGACCACCTGGACGTGGGCGAGGTCCGGCTGTCGCTGGTCGCGGCGCCGGACGGCGACCGGGAGCCGCTGCTGGTGAGCCCGCAGGGGTGCTCGATCCGGCTGGCGGCCGACCAGTTGTTCGGCACGGGGGTGACGCGCAGGGAGCTGACCAGCATCGCCACCGCCCGCGAGTGGTCCAGGCAGGGGCTCGGGGCCGCGCTGCTGCCGGACTTCGCCCTGGGGACGGATGTGGAGTCGGGCGTGCTGGTGGAGCTCGACTTCGCCGCGCCCCCGCTGGCGTTGCGGCTGATCTGGCAGCGCGAGCGGGAGCCGTTCCTGCGCGATGTCCTGTACGCCCTCAGCGCCGCCTGAGCACGGCCGCGGGTTCTGGGAAGGCCGCCGCTGCTCTGCTGACCGCCCGGGCCTACGGCTCGCGGCTATCGGGGCTGATCCGGGTTGCCGGAAGGGGAGCGCGGTGGTCGGGGCGCAGAAGGGCGTGGAGCGGGAGCGGCTCTGGGCGGAGGAGGTCGCGCTCGTCCCGAGGTTCGCCGCGTTCGAGGCGGCCTCCGGCAGGCAGGTGCGGCTACGGGCGGCGCAGGCGGTAGAGCACGTGCGGGGACAACGGATGGTCCGCCGGGAGCAGGGGGTGGGCGAAGTCCTCGGCCGGGTCCCTGGTCAGGCCCAGGCGCCGCATCACGGCCTGGGAGCGCAGGTTGCTCACGGCCGTCATGGAGATGATCGCGTCGAGGCCGGCTTCTTCGAAGGCGTACCCGAGGGCCCGCCTGGCCGCCTCGGTCGCGTACCCCTGCCCCCACGCGGGCCGCGCCAGCCGCCAGCCGATCTCCATGGCGGGCAGGAACGGCGCGTCGAACGTCTGCAGGGCCAGCCCGGTGAAGCCGATGAACTCGCCGCTCGCGCGCACCTCCAGCGCCCACAGCGAGTAGCCGAGCCGGTCGAACTGGTCCTCGATCCGGTCCACCAGGACGTCGCTCTCCTGCCTGGTGAGCGGCGCGGGGAAGTGTTCCATGACCTCGAGGTCGGCGTTCATGGCCGCGAAGGGCTCCCTGTCCTCTTCGCGCCATCTGCGCATGATGAGGCGCTCTGTCTCCATCCGAGCTAGGGTACGCGGCCCAGGAACGATCCGAGCTAGAGTACGCGGCTCAGGAACGCCTGCGTCCGCGCACTGCTCGGGTTGTCCAGCACGTCGGCCGGCGTTCCCGACTCGACGACCACTCCCTCGTCCATGAAGACGACCCGGTCGGCCACCTCGCGCGCGAACCCGATCTCGTGGGTCACCACGATCATGGTCAGCCCGTCCTCGGCCAGGCCCTTCATGGTGGCCAGCACCTCGCCGACGAGCTCGGGGTCCAGGGCGCTGGTGGGCTCGTCGAAGAGCATGAGCTTGGGCCGCATCGCCAGCGCCCTGGCGATGGCCACCCGCTGCTGCTGCCCGCCGGACAGCTGGCGCGGGTAGCTGCCCGCCTTGTCCTCCAGGCCGACGCGGCGCAGCAGGGCGTGCGCGCGCTCGCGCACCTGCTCGCGCGGTTCGCCGCGGACGCCGACGGGCGCCTCGATGACGTTCTGCAGCACGGTCATGTGCGGGAAGAGGTTGAACTGCTGGAAGACCATGCCGATCTCCCCGCGCTGCCGGGTGATCTCCTTCTTGCGCAGGTGCCGGACCTTGCCGCCGGACGCCTGGAACCCGATCAGCTCACCGTCCACGTGGATGGCGCCGCCGTCGATGGTCTCCAGGTGGTTCACGCAGCGCAGGAACGTCGACTTGCCGGAGCCGGAAGGACCGAGGACGACCACGACCTCCCCGGCCTGGACGTCGAGGTCGATGCCCTTGAGCACTTCAAGGTGGCCGAAGTGCTTGCGCACGGCGCGGGCGTGCACCATGGGGACGCTGCTCACGAGGTCACCTCCGGGGTACGGCGCCGCCGGAAGGCCGCGAACGCCCAGAAGCCCTGCGGGGCGTGCCTGGTCGCGCCGCGGGCGTAGTGGCGCTCGATGAACGACTGGCCGACGTACAGGATCGAGGTGATCACCAGATACCAGACGCACGCCACGATCAGCAGCGGGATGGTCTGGAAGGTGCGGTTGTAGATGGACTGCACGGTGTAGAGCAGGTCGGCCAGCGCGATGACGCTGACCAGCGACGTGGCCTTCAGCATGCTGATGACCTGGCTGCCGGTCGGCGGGATGATGAAGCGCATCGCCTGGGGCAGCACGATCCTGCGGAAGGTGCGCGCGTCGCTCATGCCGAGCGCGGCGGCGGCCTCGCTCTGGCCGGGGTCCACCGACATGAGGCCGCCGCGGATGATCTCCGCCATGTACGCGCCCTCGTTGAGCCCGAGGCCGAGGATGGCCGCGAGCAGCGGGGTGATGAGCGCGTTGGTGTCGGCGGCGACGAACTCGGGGCCGAACGGGACACCGAAGGAGATCTCCGGCAGCAGGTACGACAGGTTATACCAGAGCACGAGCTGCACCAGCACCGGCGTGCCCCGGAAGAACCAGACGTAGAGCCCGCACGCGCCGCGCGCCACCGGGTTCTCCGACAGCCGGCCGATGGCCAGCAGCACGCCCAGCACGACGCCCACGGCCATGGCGATCACGGTGAGCAGCAGCGTGGTGGCGATGCCCTGGCCGATGAGCTGCGCGTTGACGTAGCGGCCGACCACGTCCCACTGGAAGTTGGGGTTGGTGACCAGCAGGCTGACGAGCTGCGCGGCCAGCACGAGCAGCACGATCGAGGCGACCCAGCGCAGCGGGTGGCGGGTGCGCGCGGCGCCCGCGACGTCGATCTCGGGCAGGACGCTGACAACAGTCGTCTGGTCCGTGCGGGTCATGACGTGGCCAGGTTCACGCCGGCCTGGTCCAGCTTGTTGTCGGAGGTGCCCCACTTGTCCATGATCTTGTCGTACGTGCCGTTCTCGATGAGCTTCTGGAAGCCGTCCCTGAGCACGTCACGCAGCGGCGAGTCCTTGGCCACCACGGCCCCCTGGTAGAGGTCGTCGAACCCGTTGGCCTGCCCCTTGCCGGCCAGCTCCAGCTTTCCGCCGGCCTGGTCCACGAAGTAGGTGAGCGGCGCCTGGGAGGAGAAGAACGCGTCGGCCCGCCCCGAGCTGACCGCCAGCACCGAGGTCGGCTGGTCCTTGTACGACTGCACGGTGATCTTCGGCTTGCCTTGCTTCTCGCACGTGGCGGACTGGCCCTTGATCACGCTCTCGGCGGAGCCACCGGCCATGACCGAGATCTTCAGCCCGCACGTGTCGGCGACCGAGCCGATCTTGTCCGGATTGCCGGCGGGCACGGCGAAGACGACGTACTCCTTGACCCAGTCGACGAAGT
Organism: Nonomuraea sp. NPDC048882; assembly: GCF_040649755.1. Classification (NCBI taxonomy): domain Bacteria; kingdom Bacillati; phylum Actinomycetota; class Actinomycetes; order Streptosporangiales; family Streptosporangiaceae; genus Nonomuraea; species Nonomuraea sp. NPDC048882. The sequence goes on along the minus strand of NZ_JBEZGB010000010.1, from coordinate 124,720 downwards.
CGTTGGCCTTCTGCCGGTCGCGGAAGTCGCCCACGGGGCCGATGGCGAAGTCGTAGCGGCCGGAGGCGATGCCGGTGAGCAAGCTGGGCAGGCCGTCCACGGTGACGTGCTCGATCTTGACGCCGAGCACCTGGCCGAGCGCCTCGGACATGTCGGCGGCGGCGCCGGTCAGCGACCTGCCGTCGGCCCCGGCGATCTCGTACGGCGGGAACGAGCCGTTGTTGACCGACACCAGCTTGCCGGACTGCTTGACCTTGTCGGGCAGCCGATCGTGCAGGCTCTGGTCCTTGCTCTGGGCGGCGGCGCCGGGACCGGCGGGCTCCTGGGAGTTCAGCACCCCCTCGGCCTCCTCCGGGTTGGCGCCGCATCCGGCCAGCGCGAGCACGGCCGCGGACACGGCGGCGGCTAGAGCGGTGGTGCCGCTCCTGCGGGCGGCACTCCCCTTGACGCGTCCTCGCACGGGACGCTGGGGCAGGTCGTGATCAGGCATGTCGCTCCAATCGCGGGTCCACGGCGAAGCGCCGGTTGTCGAGGACGGGCAGGGTGCGGCGGGCACCGGCGAGCTCGCCCGCGTCGGCGTCGGCCCAGAGCAGCCCCGGCGCGTCGCCCAGGCGGGCGCGGGTGATGCCGAGCGGGTCGACGATCATGCTGGCGCCGATGTTGCGCCGGCCGCACTCGCCGGAGGCGGCCACGTAGCAGGTGTTCTCCAGGGCGCGGGCGGTGACCATGACCTCCCAGTGCCATTCCTTGGCCGGGCCGCGCACCCACGCGGCGGGCAGCGCGAGCACCTGGGCGCCCTGGTCGGCCAGCAGCCGGGCCAGCTCGGGGAAGCGCACGTCGTAGCAGGTCATCAGGCCGACCTTCCAGCCGGCGCAGTCGATCACGACGGGCGCGTTCGCGCCGGGGACGACGTTGTCGGACTCGCGGCGGCCGAAGGCGTCGTACAGGTGCAGTTTCACGTACGTGGCGACGATCTCGCCGTCCCTGGCGGCGACGAGGACGTTCGACACCCGGCCGTCCGCCTCCGGCACGTGCACGCCGGCGATCACGGTGGTCGAGGAGCCGCGCGTGCGCTCGACCAGGCCCCTGACGAACGGCCCGTCCAGCGGCTGGGCGGCCTCGCGGATGCGGGCGGGCTCGTCCACGAAGAGGGAGAGCGCGCCCTCGGGCAGGACCAGCAGGTCGGCCCCGCCGGCCGCGGCCGCGTCGATGAGCTCGTGGCAGGTCTTGAGGTTGTCGTTCCAGTCCTCCGCGGAGGCGAACTGTCCGACGGCGATTCTCAGCTGGGTCTTCATGCGGCGAAAACCTCCTCGGCTTCGATCCGGCGGTGGGAGATCCCCTGGGCGTGCAGCTCCTCGCAGAAGGCGGCGACCATGGGGGCGTTCTGGGCGGCGTCGTACGGCATCCAGTCCCGGCCGAAGGTCTCGGCGGTGCCGGCGAGCTCGGCGAGCAGCCACGGCGTGGTGTCGGCGAGCAGCCGCCGGCGCAGCACCCAGTGCCGCTTGGAGCGCTCGAACAGCTCCGTCACGGCCTGCGGCAGCCACGGGTGGCGCTCGACGCTCTCGCGCTTGAGCGTCACCAGGTGGATGCCGGGCACGAAGCCGGTCCGCTGGTAGTAGGCCAGCTCGGCGGCGCGGTGGTCGGGCAGCAGGTGGCGGAAGCGGCTGCCGGGGGTGAAGAACTCCTCCGGCATGAACGGCGTCATGATCGCGTCGTAGTGGCCGTCCGCGAGCCCTTCTGCCAGGCCGTCCCCGGTCACGGAGACGTTGTCGGGGAACGGCACCGGCCCGATCCGGTCCTTGCCGGTCTCGCCCGCCACGAGGGGGCCGACCGTCCAGGTGATGCCGGCGAGATCGACGCCCGCCTCGCGCAGCAGCGCCCTGGTCCAGGTGTTGCCCGAGTCGGGCCAGCCGGTGAGGCCGATCCTGGCGCCCTTGAGCTCCTCCAGCGAGGTCAGCTCGCTGTCGCTCCGTACGAGGACGCACCGGTGCCGGAAGCCGCGCATCACGAAGACCGGCAGCCCCACGAGCCGGTCGTCGCCCGAGGCGCGGCCGAGCACGTACCGGCTGAAGGACGTCTCGCCCCCGTCGAGGCCGGGCTCCTGGAGCACGTCCGGCGTGACGGCGCGGGAGTCGAGGTCCAGCTCGAACCCTTCGGGCCGCACGGCCCCTGTCACGACCGGCACGAGATGGTCCCAGTCCCGCACGGCGAGGCGAATCTTCGCCACCAAATCCCCCAAACAGCCACGAATTGCGATTGATTTCCCGAAACAATATGTTCAGGGACGAAGCCACACAAGAAGATCTTTGTTGCTGAACAAAGATTTACAGGGGGACAAAGTGGACGTCGCTTGGCTGGCGCGGCAGATCGGCGACCCGAGCGCGCGCGGCATCGCCGCCGCGCTCACCGACCTGATCAGGGAGGGCACGGTGACGGCGCAGACCCGCCTGCCGACGGTCCGCGGCCTGGCCAGGGAGCTCGGCGTCAGCTCGGGAACGGTGGCCGAGGCCTGGTCGGAGCTGCGCCGCCACGGCATGATCCGCACCGACCGGCGGCGCGGCACGGTCGTGCTCGGCCCGCCCGACGTGCCCCGCCCGATCCGGTACGAGCGTCTCGGCCACTGGGGCGACCGCCTGGCCATCGATCTGACCATCGCCTCCCCCGACACGGCGCTGCTGCCGCCGCTGGAGGCCGCGCTGGCGGCGGCGGCCGGCGCGCAGGGCCTCAACGACTACGCCCGCGAGACGATCACGCCCCGCCTGCGCGCCGCCGTCGAGCCGGACTGGCCCTTCCCCGCGCGCGGCTGGCTGGCCGTCGGCGGCGGGTACGAGGGCGTCCAGCTGCTCTGCCAGACCACGGCCCTGCCGGGCGACCGGATCGCGATCGAGGAGCCCACCGGGGCCAGGCTCCTGGACATCCTGGAGCGGACCGGCGCGCAGATCATCCCGGTCGCCTGCGACGAGCACGGCCCGATCCCCGCCGCGCTGGCGCAGGCGCTGCGGGCCAGGCCGGTGGCGTTCGTCTACCAGCCGCGCGGCCAGTCGCCCTGCGGCCACGCGGTGACGCGGGAGCGCTCGGCGGAGCTGGCGGCGCTGCTGGAGCCGGCCAAGACGCTCATCGTCGAGGACGACGGGATGGGCGAGCTGTCGGTCTCGCCGATGGTGAGCCTGGGCGCCCGCTTCCCCGACCGTACGGTGCTGGTCCGCTCGTACTCCAAGTCGCACGGCCCCGACCTGCGCATCGCCGTCATCGGTGGGGCGGCGGACGCGGTGGAGCGGGTTCGCGTGCTGCGCAGCTTCGGCACCGGCTGGACCAGCAGGATCCTGCAGGACACGCTGGCCCACCTGCTCGGCGACGCGGACGTGCGCTCACGGGTGGCGCACGCCCGCGAGGTGTACGCGCGCCGCCGCGCCCGCCTGGCCGCCGAGCTGGCCGCACGCGGCGTCCGGACCGGCGGCGGGGACGGACTGGCGCTGTGGGTGCCGGTACGCGACGAACCGGCGGCCCTGGTCACGCTGGCCGCCCACGGGATCTCGGTCGCGCCGGGCAGCCGCTACGTGATCGGCCCCCCGCAACGCCACCACCTGCGGCTGGCCACGGCCCGGCTCACCGACGACCCGGACGATCTGTCCGCGCTGGCCGACGTGATCGCCCTGGCCGCCACGGGCGGTGACCGGGTCAGCCCGTCGCCATGAACGCCCGGCTCATGAGCGCTTGGTCTTGATCCCCGTGATGCGCCGGAACACATCCCACCAGAACGGCGCCCCGAACAGCAGCGCCACGTACGTCAGCAGGAACCCGGGCCAGTGGCTCGGCGTGCTGACCCGCTCCCACCAGACGGCGAAGTTCGCGTGCACGCTCGGGGCGCCCTCGGCCGGGATCGACACGCTGACCATCGCCTGCCCCACCAGCTTGACCAGGGCCGGCTCGCTGAGCACCTCGGTGACGCACGGCACCGGATCGCCCCCCTGACACTTCGCCTGCAACTGGTCGTACGCCTCAGGCCCGGCCACCGCCGTCACCGAGGCGCGGTAGGCGTTGTCGCGCAGCAGCGTCTTGGCGTACTCCAGCCCGTCCATGCTGAACAGCAGCGTCACCACGATGCCGAGCGCCGCCACCACCCACTTGACGTAGCGCTTGTACAGCATGGACAGCCGCTGCATCTCCCCGTCGAACCAGCTCTCCACGCCCTGCCTGAACCGGTCGAGGTCGCCCTGGGCACTCTCCCACACGCCCTTGAGGTGCCCGTACAGGGGGCTGTCGATCTTCCGCAGACCGTCCAGGAACTGCCGCATGTCGCCGTCTCCGGCGGCGGCCAGCTCCATGACGGCCATCGCGAAGCGCGCGGGCGGGATGTCGGCGATGCTGGTCTTGCCGCGCTTGGCGTGGTCGATCTCGCGGACCCGCTCGTAGAGCAGGTTCATCATGGCGCGTCCGGTTCCGGCCTCGGGCACCTCCCCGGCCTTGGCCGGTGACGGGTCGCTGCTGTGCGTGGGGCGCGGGTCGCGCAGGAACGGCAGCACGCTGAACACGCCGGCCGCACCGGCCGGCAGCCACGACCCGGTCTTCTTGTCGGCGCCGTCCATGGTGTCCCTGAGGTAGGCCCACAGGAACTTGCTGCGGATGGCGAACACCCGCACGAAAGCCTCGTTGAGCCCGCTCACCAGCAGTGACAGCAGCAGGAACGCCACCACCAGCCCGAGGGCAAGGTCCACATATACGGATAACACCGCGCATTCATACACCCACGCGGCGTGGTGCCGCAATGCTCAGGCGCCGTAGAACACCCTGTCCACGACCTTCCTGGCCCGCCGCGTCACCCGGCGGTAGTCGTCGAGGAAGTCCTCGGAGCCGTCGGGCGGGTAGCCGAGCGCCTGGGCGATGCGCCTGCGCTCTCCCGAGTCGGCCGGCACGCTGTCGCCGGGGCGCCCCTTGACCAGCATGATCGCGTCACGTACGCGGGAGGCGAAGGTCCAGGCCTCGGCCAGCACCGTCTCGTCGGCCGGGTCGAGCAGCTCCTCCGCCACCGCCGCGCGCAGCGCCTCCAGCGTACGGGTGGTGCGCAGGGACGGCCGCGCGCCGGCGTGACACAGTTGCAGCAGCTGGGCCACCCATTCCACGTCGGACAGCCCGCCGGGGCCGAGCTTGGTGTGCAGCGCGGGGTCGGCGCCGCGCGGCAGGCGCTCGGCCTCCATCCGGGCCTTCAGCCGCCTGATCTCCCTGATCGCGTCGCCGCGCAGCCCGTCGCGCGGGTAACGCAGCTCGTCGATCATAGACGTGAACTCCGCCCCCAGCCGCGCGTCACCCGCCGAGAACCTGGCCCGCAGCAGCGCCTGCGCCTCCCACGGCGACGACCAGCGCGCGTAGTAGGCGCGGTAGGAGGCCAGCGTGCGCACCAGCGGGCCCTGCCGGCCCTCGGGTCGCAGGTCGGGGTCGATGATCAGGGGCGGGTCGGGCGCGGGCAGCGACAGCAGCCGGCGCACCTCGTTGGCCACGGCGTAGGCGGCGTCGGTGGCCTCGCGCTCGTCCACGCCGGGCAGCGGTGAGTGCACGAACATGACGTCGGCGTCGCTGGCGTAGGAGCACTCCATGCCGCCGAGCCGGCCCATGGCGATGATCGCGAACGAGGTGAGACCGGCCGCCCGGCCGAGGGCGGCGTCCAGTGCGGCCTGCAGCGTCACGTCGGCGATCTCCGAGAGCGCGCAGCCGACCGTCTCGATGTCGATGAGGCCGGAGATGTCGGCCACCGCCGTGCGGAACAGCTCCCTGCGGCGCAGCGCCCGCACCGCGGCGACGGCGGTCTCCGGGGCGCCCTCGTGCCGGGAGACCGCGGCCGACGCCTCGCCGAGCAGCGCCTCCTTGCCGCGTACGGCCAGCTCCTCGTCGGAGCCCAGGATCGCGACCGCCTCGGGCGCGTGCATGAGCAGGCCGGTGGCGTAGCGGCTGGTGCCGAGCACGCGGGCCATCCTGGCGGCCACGGCCGTCTCGTCGCGCAGCAGCCGCAGATACCACGGAGTGGTGCCGAGCTTGTCGCTGACCTGCCGGAACCCCAGCAGCGCGGCGTCCGGGTCGGGCGTGTCGGCGAACCAGCCGAGCATGACGGGCAGCAGCGTGCGCTGGATCGCGGCCCGCCTGGAGACCCCGGAGGCGAGACCGGCGATGTGGCGCAGCGCGCCGTTGGGATCGACGTAGCCGAGCGCCTCCAGCCGGGCCGCCGCCGCCGTGGTGGACAGCCGCGCCTCCGACTCCGGCAGCCGCGCCACGGCCTGCAGCAGCGGCCGGTAGAACAGCTTCTCGTGCAGCCGCCGCGCCTCCATCGCGTGCCGCCGCCACCGGGCCGTGAACTCCCCCACCGGGTCGGCCTGCATGCCGAGCGCCCGGCCGAGCCGGCGCAGGTCGTCGGTGTCGGTGGGCACGATGTGGGTGCGCCGCAGCCGGTGCAGCTGGAGCAGGTGCTCGACCTGGCGCAGGAACGTGTACGCCTCCGCCAGCCCCTTGGAGTCCTCGCGCCCCACATAGCCGCCCCGCGACAGCGCGGCCAGCGCGGGAAGCGTGGCCCTGCGGCGCAGCAGCGGATCGAGCCTGCCGTGCACGAGCTGCAGCAGCTGCACCGCGAACTCGATGTCACGCAGCCCGCCGGGGCCCAGCTTGAGCTGGCGTTCGCCCTCGGCGCGCACGTGGGCCTCGACCCGGCGGCGCATCGCCTGCACGTCCTCGACGAAGTGCTCGCGGGTGGCCGCCGTCCACACCATCTCGTTGACCGCCTCGACGTAGGCGGCGCCCAGCTCCAGATCGCCCGCCACCGGCCGGGCCTTGAGCAGCGCCTGGAACTCCCAGGTCTTGGCCCAGCGCCGGTAGTAGGCGAGATGGCTGGCCAGCGTGCGCACCAGCGGCCCCGCTCGGCCCTCGGGGCGCAGCCCGGCGTCCACCTCCCACAGCGAGCCCTCGGGGGTGGTCGCGGTGCAGGCCCGCATCATCGCCTGGGCCAGGCGGGTGGCGGCACGCAGCGCCTTGGCCTCGTCGGCGCCTTCCTTCGGCTCGGCCACGAAGATCACGTCGACGTCGCTGATGTAGTTGAGCTCCCTGGCGCCGCACTTGCCCATGCCGACGACGGCGAGGCGGACGTCGTCGGTCTCGACCTCGGCCCGCGCGATGGCCAGCGCGGCCTCCAGGGCGGCGCCGGCCAGGTCGGACAGCTCGGAGGTGACCTCCGCCAGCGTCGCCTCGCCGGTGAGGTCGCGGGCGGCCAGGTGCGCCAGCCTGCCCCGGTACGCCACCCGCAACGCCACCAGCGCGTCCGCCGCCGAGGCCCGCGGCTCGCCCGCATCTGCGGCGGCTCCTTGGGGGGCGGCCGCTTCCCGGGTGCCTCCGTCCGGTACGGCGCCGACGGCGCGGAGCAGCTCGGGGCCGGGGCCGCCGAGTCGCGGCTCGGTCAGGAGCGCGACCTGGGCGGGGTGGCGTACGAGATGCTCGCCGAGCGCGGCGCTGACACCGAGCACGGCCAGCAGCCTGCGCCTGAGCCCTTCGTCGGCGCGCAGGGCGTCGAGCACGCCGGGGTCGCGCTCGGCGAGCCGGGTCAGGGAGGCCAGCGCCAGATCGGGATCGGCGACGTCCACCAGCTGGTCGAGGACGTCGTCGAGATCGACCGCGGACTGGCGGACGAGCTGGGCAGCCCTGGCGCCGTCGGCGAAGCCGAGCTTGGCGAGCCGCGCGGCGGTGGATTCGATCCTGGGCACCTCTCCATCTTGACAGCTCTCTCCCGCGCGGCCGTAGCATGAGAACGCAACGTTGCGTTGCGTTTCGCGAAGGGCGGGATCGATGACGGAGCGGGAAACAGCCGGCCGGGTGCCGGCGGCGGTCGCGTGGGGGCTGCTGGCCGCATGGACGGTGCACGACGCCGAGGAACTGGCCACGATGGCGCGCTGGACCCGCACGGCCCGGCCCCGCCTGGAGGAACGCCTCCCCGGCGTGCCGTGGGAACGGCTGGAGGTCTCGCAGCGGCACGTGAACGTGGCCATCGGGCTGATGGGTGGGGTGATGGCGGGGGCGGCGACACTCGGGGCGCGCACGGGCGGACGCAGTGCGGTGTTCCAGGCGGCACTGGCCGGCTTCGGCGCGCACGGGGTGCTGCACCTGGCTCAGGCGGCACTGTTCCGCGGCTACACGCCCGGGGCGGCGACCGCGCCCGTCGTCGTGCTCCCGTACACGGTGTGGGCGTGGCGGCGACTCCGGGCATCAGGGGTGCCGATGCGGCCGGGGTACGGCGGTGTGGTGGCGCTCCCGCTGATCATGGCCGGCGTGCACATCCTGGCCCACGCCCTCGCCGGCCGCCACCGGAAGAACGGCCACGAACGGGGGCGCGGGGCCTGGCTCCCGCGCGGACGCCGGACCGAAGCCGGGAGCGGGCTCCGGTGAGGCGTCAGGCGCGGGCGGAGGTTCTGACGACGTCGGCGAAGGCTCGTGCGACCGGCCGCCAGGTCGACACCAGCGCGCCCTCGGCGGCCTTGACCTCGGCGTTCAGCTCCTCGGCCGTGTCCAGGGGCGGCTCTGCCGTCCACGAGGCGAAGATCTCGGGCGTGGCCTCGGGGTGGAACTGCACCGCCCAGGCCGCAGGGCCGAGCCGATAAGCCTGGTTCCGGTACGGGTCGCCGGTCATCAGCGGCACCGCGCCTTCGGGCAGCCGGGTGATGGCGTCCTGGTGGTACTGGATCGCCACGGCCCGGCCGACGCCCGACAGCAGCCGGTCGGAGGCGGCGGCGGGCAGGGCGACGACCTCGCGCGCGCCCACCTCCACGCCGTGCGCCCCGCGCTCCACCGTGCCGCCGCAGGCCATGGTGAGCAGTTGCGCGCCCAGGCAGACGGCGAGCGTGGGCGTGGCGTCGTCCACGGCCCGGCGCAGCAGGTCGCGGGTGGCCGGCTGCCAGGGGCTGCGCTCGTCCTCCCAGGCCGCGGCGGCGCCCCCGAGCACGATCAGCCCGTCCGCCGCCCGTTCGGGCACCTCCTCCCCCAGGTACGGCCGCACGACCTCGCAGGCCAGTCCCAGCCAGCCGGCCAGGTACCCCAGCCCGGCCTCGGCCTCGTGTTCGATGACGGTGATCCGCATATCACCCATTATCCGGCTATTCGTCCCAGCTGAGCTGCGCCTAAGCTCCGACCATGAGCGTCGAATTCGATGAGGCCGGCGGCCTGCGGATCGCCACCTTCGGCACCGGGCCACGCAAGATCATCGCCGTGCACGGGATCACCGCCTCGCTGATGGCCTGGGGCGCGGTCGGCCGGCGGCTGCCCGACGGCTGGTCCCTGGTCGCGATGGACCTGCGCGGGCGCGGCCACAGCGCCTCCCTGCCCGGCCCGTACGGGCTCGACCGGCACGCCGAGGACGTGCTGCGGGTGGCCGAGCACGTCAAGGCGGGCCCCGACGCGGTGCTGACCGGGCACTCCATGGGGGCGTACGTGGCGGCGCTGGCCGGTGCACGGCGCGACTTCGCCCGGATCGTGCTGGTGGACGGCGGCTTGCCACTGCCGCCGTTGCCCGAGGGGATGGACGCCGACGCGGCCACGGAGGCCACGCTGGGCCCGGCGCTGGAGCGGCTGCGGCGGACGTATCCGTCGGCGGAGGCGTACGTGGACTTCTTCAAGGCGCATCCGGCCTTCGCCGGGAACTGGAACGCCGACGTGGAGGCGTACGTACGCTACGACCTGACCGGGCCGGACGGAGCCCTGCGCTCGCGCGCGGTCGGGGAGGCGGTGCTGGAGGACGGGCGCTGGCTGCGCCTGGAGCCGGACCGGATCGCCGCCGCGCTGGAGGCGATCACCTCGCCGCTGCGCCTGCTGCGGGCCCCGCGCGGGCTGCTCGACCAGGACACCGGCCTGCTGCCCGACGACCTGGCCCTGCCGTGGGCCGCCCGGCTGCCCGGGCTGCGCGACGAGCTGGTGCCGGACTGCAACCACTACACGATCCTGTTCGACGAACGCTGCGTCGCGACCGTCGTGAACCACCTCACCGCCCCCGAGTGACCCCCTCACGGAACGGCGAAGGCCCCGGACCAACGTTCGGTCGGGGGCCTTCGGAAGTCCGGGCTAGCGTGGAGCGATCCAGGTGGCGCGCGCGGCGGCGACCAGGGTGCCGTCAGCCTCGTAGATGGCGCTCTGGCCGAACATCTTGCGGCCGTCGCGGCCGGTCGGGCGGGCGACCACCGAGTAGCGCCCGCCGGGCAGGACCGTGCGGTGGATCTGCACGACCAGCCGGCCGAGCAGGGCGCTCTCGCCCGGGCCGAAGTGGGCCCAGCCGGAGATGCAGTCGAGCACCGCGCCGACGATCGAGGCGGGCACGCCGTCCTCGCCCGCCACCGTGTGCGGCACCACCCAGCCGGCCGCGACCAGGTCCGTGCCCTCCACGGGGCCGGGGAAGATGCGCAGGCCGTCGCCCGGCTCGCGCAGACCGCAGGCGAAGCACTCGGCGAACGGGTGGGCCTTCAGCCCCGCGAACCCGGCCTCGGCGCGGGCGGCGTCGTTGAACGGCACGAACGCCGGCCCCTCCAGGTCCTCGGCCACCGGGATGGCCTCGACCAGCAGCTTGTCGCCGTGGGACAGGGACACGGTGTTGGCCACGTGTTCCAGCCGCAGCTCGGTCTCCAGCGGCGTGGGGGCGTGGAGGGTGACCTCGACGGCTGATCGACCACCGTTCAGCGCCTCGGCCATGGTGCCCGCGATCCACCCGCCGTTGGCGAGACCCACGGGACCACGGTAGCGCTCGGGAACGGTCAACACGGTCTGCAGGGCAGCCGTCGTCATGCCACACCCTCCTATATCGCCACACACGGCGAAAAGTCCGGAAATATCATAAAGAGCAGACCGATTTTACTGGACGCCCGGTTTCCCGGAGGCGTGGGGGTCCGGCGGTTGCTCCGTACAGCTCCATAACGCCTCGAAGGGGCTCGGAACTTCCCTCACCCGGGCATCACGACGCTAGGCGTCCCACATCGCTGGGATGTGACTCGGGGGTCAGAAGCAACGAAAATCGGCCTCACTCCGAAGTGCTCGGGGAGTGAGGCCGATCAAGGCGTTGGCAGTACCTTAACGGGGTTTCCCACGTCTCGCGACCAATCCCCCGATACTCCCGTCCCGATCGCCACGGCACCCGGCGCAGGGAGGCCGTGACCGGAACGGAACGGTCGAATATCGGCTTCCGCGCGCGTTCGCGGCCCGCCTCGGGGAGGCTGGAACCGCACACGCCTTATGCTGACGCGGCTGGGCGGACGAGAAGGCGAGTTGCGGGGGTGAGTCTGTGCCGGGGGCGAGGTTGCGGTTCCCGCCCGGATCCCTGGTCATCCTGACCGGGCTGCCGGGCGCGGGGAAGACGACGCTGCTGCGCCGCCTGTACGGGCTGCACGGCGCCGAGAGCGTCCCCCTCATGGCCGGCACGGTCGCGGTGATCGACTCCGCGCAGTCGAAGCACCACTGGCACGGCCGGCTCGTCTGGGCCCCCTATCCGCTGCGCCGCGCCGTGGTGTTCGTCACCCATGTCGGCCGCATCAGGCGGGCCCTGCTCGCGGGTCACTCGGTCGTCGCCCACAACCGGGGCTGCGGGGCGTACGTGCTGCGGGGCTTCGCCTGGCTGGCGCGCAGGCACGGCGCGGACTTCCACCTGCTGCTGCTGGACGCGCCGCCGGAGGCGGCGCTCGCGGGCCAGCGGGAGCGGGGCCGGGTGGTGGCGCCGCGCACGTTCGCACGCCACCGGCGCAGCTGGGAGCTGCTGATGACCCGGGTCAGAAGCGGCGACCCGGCGCCCGCGTCGGGGGCCCGCGTCGTCGACCGGGCGCAGGCCGCCCAGCTGCGGGCCATCGTCTTCGAGCCGGCCCCGGCCGAGCCCGCGCGGCCCCCGATCGCGCCCCCGATCGCGCCCTCGGTCAGGCCCCCGATCAGACCTCAGAGCACCGGCAGGTAGCGGCCCAGCTCGAACTCGGTCACGTGGCGGCGGTATTCGCGCCACTCGCTGCGCTTGTTGCGCAGGAAGAAGTCGAAGACGTGCTCGCCCAGCGTCTCGGCCACGAGTTCGCTGCGCTCCATGACCTCGATCGCGTCGTTGAGCGAGCCGGGCAGCGGCTGGATGCCGAGCGCCCGGCGTTCGGCGCTGGTCAGGGTCCAGACGTTGTCCTCGGCGGCGGCGGGCAGCTCGTAGCTCTCCTCGATGCCCTTGAGCCCGGCCGCCAGGATCAGCGCGAAGGCCAGGTAGGGGTTGCAGGCCGAGTCGAGCGAGCGGAACTCGATGCGGGTCGAGCCGCCCTTGTGCGGCTTGTACATCGGCACCCTGACCAGCGCGGAGCGGTTGTTGTGGCCCCAGCACACGTAGGAGGGGGCCTCGCCGCCCTGGCCCGCGATGGCCTCGGCGCCGCCCCAGAGCCGCTTGTAGGAGTTGACCCACTGGTTGGTGATGGCCGTGATCTCGGCGGCGTGCCTGAGCAGGCCGGCGATGAAGGAACGCCCGATCTTGGACAGCCGGTAGTCGGAGCCGGCCTCGTAGAAGGCGTTTCTGTCGCCCTCGAACAGCGACATGTGCGTGTGCATGCCGGAGCCGGGGTGCTCGGTGAACGGCTTGGGCATGAACGAGGCCCAGATGCCCTGCTCCAGCGCGACCTCCTTCATGACCAGGCGGAAGGTCATGATGTTGTCGGCCGTGGTGAGCGCGTCGGCGTAACGCAGGTCGATCTCCTGCTGGCCGGGCGCGCCCTCGTGGTGGCTGAACTCGACGGAGATGCCCATCGACTCCAGCATCATGATCGCCTGGCGGCGGAAGTCGTGGCCGGAGCTGTGGGGCGTGTGGTCGAAGTAGCCGCCGGAGTCGATCGGCTCGGGCCGCTCACCGGGCTCGGGCCGGTTCTTCAGCAGGAAGAACTCGATCTCGGGGTGGGTGTAGAAGGTGAAGCCCATGTCGGCGCACTTGGCGAGGGTGCGTTTGAGCACCCAGCGCGGGTCGGCGTGCGACGGTGAGCCGTCGGGCATGAGGATGTCGCAGAAGATGCGCGCCGCGCCCGGCGTCTCGCTGCGCCAGGGCAGGATCTGGAACGTGGCCGGATCGGGCTTGGCCAGCATGTCGGACTCGTAGACCCGGGCGAAGCCCTCGATCGCGGAGCCGTCGAACCCGATGCCCTCGGCGAAGGCCCCTTCGAGCTCGGCCGGCGCGATGGCCACGGACTTGAGGAAGCCGAGCACGTCTGTGAACCACAGCCGGATGAACCGGATGTCGCGTTCCTCGAGCGTGCGGAGCACGAACTCCTGCTGGCGGTCCACAGCATCCCCTCGTTTGAACTGACAGTACAGGCTATATACCAGCATGCCGTGCCCGTGTTTCGCACACGTTACGGGGGGTGCCGGTGCGAGCCTCGCTGACAAAGCCCCCCGCCCCGACTTACTGTGATCACGCAGTCAGTCTCGGGGGAGGCATTGGTGGCTATCGACCTGCTCAATCACAAGCTCGATCGGGCGTTCGACCACATCGACGCGACCGGAAACGGCGTCGTCGAGCGTGAGGACCTGCTGGGGCTGGGCGCGCGCATCCTGGTGGGCTTCGGGGAGTCCCCCACTTCGGTCACCGGGGCGAGCCTCGTGGACAGCTTCGACGGCATCTGGTCCACCCTGTCGGAGGCGCTGGAGCGCGACGGCGACTCCGGCATCACGCGCCCGGACTTCCTGCGGGGGATGACGGCGGCGTTCGTCACAGGCGACCGGTACGACCCGGTGTTCAAGCCGGCCACGCTGGCGGTGGCCGAGCTGTGCGACGCCGACGGCGACGGGCGGATCGGGCCGGCCGAGTTCCGGACGATGCTGTGCGCGTTCGGCGTGGCCTACGACGACGTGGACGAGGCGTTCGACCGGCTCGACCGGGAGGGCAGGGGCGCGCTCACCGTGGACGAGCTGGTCCTGGCCGCCGCCGACTACTACCGCAGCGACGACCCCAACGCCGCGGGCAACTGGCTCTACGGGCCCCTGTGAAGCACCCAGTGAAGAGCCGAGCGCAGAGCCCGGAGCAGAGCCGGGAGCACGACCGGGAGCAGGACCCGGCGAAGAGCCAGGGCGAGAGCCCGGGGACGAGTCCGGCGGAAAGTCCGGTGAAGGCGGCTGTGAACACGACGATGATCAGTACGACGAGCACCACTACTGGCACCACCACGGGCACCACTACGGGCACCACCACTGGCAGCACGACGGGCACGATGACCACCACCGTGCTGGCCACCGTGCGCACCGCCCTGCGCTCCGCCCTGGCGTCGATGCTGCCGCTGCCGCGCAGGGGCGGCCCGGCCGCGCAGGCGCTGCTGCCGCTCACCGAGCGGGTGCCCGCCATGGCGGCGCCGTGCCGGATGCATCCGGCCGTGTACGCGATCGAGGCCGCGGTGATCGACTGGGCCAGGCGGACCGGCCTGCGCGCCGACCCCGACGTGGGCTACCACCGCATGGCGGGCCGGGCGTTCGCCGAGTTCGACGCGGCCGCGGCGGCGCTGTTCGCGCAGTGGCTGACCTGGCTGTTCCACCTGGACGACGAGCTCGACGAACGCTCGGGCCCGCTCGAGGTCTTCCACGGCATGCTCAAGGGCGCCTCGCGCCATCCGCTGGAGGCGGCCTTCGCCGACCTGTGGCGGGTGACGAGCGCGCGGATGAGCGACCGGTGGCGGGCCAGGTTCGCGGTGGGGCTGCAGCGCCAGTACGACGCCTGCCGAACGGAGGCCGAGAACCGCGCGGCCGGGCGGATGCCGACGCTGGAGGAGTACCCGGCGCTGCGCAGGGGCACGGTGGGCCCCTACCTGTACGACCTGGTGGAGCCGTGCCTGCGGGTGGAGGTGCCGGGCTGGCTGCACGAGTCGGAGCCGTGGCAGCGGCTGGTGAACGCCTGCAGCGACGTCACCGCGTGGTGCAACGACGTGGCCTCGCGGCCGAAGGAGCACGGCGACGTGCACAACTTCGTCGTGCTGGCGATGCGCCAGCTCGGGCTGGGCGAGCGGGCGGCGACGGCGTGGGTGCTCGACCGCATCGCGGCGCGCTGCCAGGACATGAGCGAGGCGGCCAGGCGGCTGCCGCTGGACGACCTGGAGCCGAAGGCGGCGAGAGACGTCAGCAAGGTGGCCTGCGCCTACCTGGCGGCGCCGCGCGCCCACCTCGACTGGCTGCTGGAGTCGAAGCGTTACGCCTGACCGGCGAGCGCGTCACCGGTGGGGGTGCGACGGTAGACGACCTGCTTGCCGAGCCGCATCCCCACCGCGAGCCCGCCTCCGCTCAGCACGCTGAGGTGCTGGCTGATCGCGCCCGGCGTGAGGGACATGCGCCCGGCGAGCGCGGTGGTGGTGGCGGGCTCGGCGAGTGCGAGCAGGATCTGGGCCCGGCTCTTGCCGATCAGCGCGGCCAGCGCGCCCGGCGCGGGCGGCGGGCCCTGCTCCCACAGCGTGCCGACGCCGTGCACCGGGTAGACGAGCATCGACTGGTACGGCGCCGTCATCACCGCCACGGCCGGCCAGTAGAAGGCGCTGGGCACCAGCACGAGCCCGTCGCCGTGCGTCTCGCCCGACTCGCACCAGGGCCGGTCGATGATCAGCCGCTCCCCCGTCCACGTCACGGCCGGGCCGAGCCCGGCGAACAGCTCGCGCGCCCCGCCCTGCGCCAGTTGCCGCGAGCGGCGCAGCACGTCGCGTTCGAGCAGGGCGTACACGCGGGGCCAGAACTCCGCGAAACATTCGTCCCAGTACGTCCGCAGCGTGTCGGCGACCCTGGCCACGCCCGCCTCGGGGTCGGCCGTGAACCGCGCGATGACGGCGGCGTCGGTGCCGCGCACCTTCGCGGCCTCCTCCGCGGCCCGTGCCGGGTCCGTCCTCCCGACCCGGTCGAGCTCGGCGGCGAAGTCGGGCATCGGCGTGTCGGGCGGCGGGGTGACGAAGTCGGCCAGGTATCCGGACGGCGGCACGAGCGCGAACAGCTCCGCCAGGTCGAGCGCGCGTGCCTTGGAGCGCACGGCCTTGAGCCAGGGCAGGTGGATGGACTGCCTGGCCGGCTGCTGGAGGGTGCGCAGGCTGGTCACGAGCTCCCACATCGGCGAGAAGGCGAACCGGATGCGCGCCACGTCCTCCGGCTTCATCACCCAGGTAACGGTCATCCTTTTAGTGTGCACTAAATCGTTCGCCCGCCGAATGCCGACATATCACGCTTGCTTCCGTGTCAAGAGCAACTGTGGAGCGGCCGTCTTTCCTGCGGTCGCAATTAGGCGGTCTGCCGCGTCCGTTCTGGGCCCTGTGGAGCGGCACCCTGGTGAACCGGCTGGGCACCATGGTCGTGCCGTTCACCGGCGTCTATTTGACGCAGAGCCGCGGCCTGTCCGTCGTCGCGGCGGGCCTGGTGATGGGCGTGTTCGGGGCGGGGTCGCTGCTGTCGCAGGTCGTCGCGGGCGTGCTCGCCGACCGGATCGGGCGGCGGGCCACGCTGTCCGGCGGCATGCTGGCCACGTCCGCGGCCATGCTGGCGCTGGGCTACAGCACGTCGCTGCCGGCGATCCTGGCCTCGATGTTCGCGCTCGGCCTGGTGATCGACGCCTACCGGCCCGCCTCGAACGCGCTGGTCGCCGACCTGGTCCCGCCCGAGGAGCGGCCCAAGGCGTACGGGCTGCTGTTCTGGGGCGTCAACCTCGGCTACTCGGTCGGCATGACGACCGGCGGCTGGCTGGCCGGGATCGGGTTCATCTGGCTGTTCTGGATCGACGCGCTGTCGGGCGTGGTCTTCGCCGTGCTGGTGTGGCGGGCGGTGCCCGAGACCAGGCCCGAGGGCGGCCACTCGGCGGGCGGGTTCCTGGTGGTGCTGCGCGACCGGGTCATGGTCGGGTTCACGCTGGTGGTGCTGGGCAACGCGCTGGTCTACGCGCAGACGATGTCCATGCTGCCGGTGGCGATGACCGGCGTGGTGAAGCTGACGCCCGGCCAGTTCGGCACGGCCATGGCGCTCAACGGGGTGCTCATCGTGATCGTGCAGCCGCTGGTGTCGGGGTGGCTCGGGCGCATGGACCCGGCCAGGACGCTCGCGCTGGGGCTGGCGGTGATGGGGGCCGGGTTCGCGATGACCGCGTACGTGACCACCACGCTGGGCCTGGTGGTGACGATCGCGGTGTGGACGGCCGGCGAGATCATGACGGCGGGCATCGCCGGCGCCGTGGTGGCCCGGCTGGCGCCGCCCGAGTTGCGGGGGCGGTACGCGGGGCTGTTCGGGTTCGCCTGGTCGCTGGCGGGGATGCTGGCGCCGCTGCTCGGCGCGCCGCTGCTGGAGCTGGGGTCGCGGGCGCTGTGGTTCACGATCGGCGGGGTCGGCTTCGCTTCGGCGATCGGCATGCTCCTGCTCGGCCCGGCCATCAGACGCCGCTGACCGACCCCGGCGGGGCGGCGCCCGGCGGCGGCCGGCGGGCGCCCGGCGGGCCCGGGCACGGTTGCGGCGCGGGACCGATGGCGAAATTTCGCCATGTACCCGGACCCGCCGCCCCCTCTACAGTTACGCCTGACATGCTGACCTTCACCGCTCTCGGACCGTTCCAGGCCTGGGCCGACGGAACCCCCCTCGACCTCGGCGGCCAGCGGCAGCGGGCGGTGCTCGCGCGCCTGCTCGTGGCCGGTGGCCGCGCCGTCCCCGTCAACACCCTCATCGACGAGCTCTGGCCGGGCAGCCCGCCGGCGCAGGCGCTCTCCACGATCCAGGGGTACGTCTCCCGCCTGCGCCGCGCGCTCGAACCCGGCCGCGCGCCCCGCGAGGAGGCCGGCGTGCTGGTCTCCGCCTCTCCCGGGTACGCCCTGCGTGCCCGTACCGAGGAGGTGGACGCCTGGCACTTCGGGGCGCTGATGCGGACCGACGGCACGCCCGCGCAGGTGTGGGCCGCCATGGAGAGCGCGCTGGGACTGTGGCGCGGGCCGGCGCTGGCCGAGTTCGGGGAGCTGAGCTGGGCCGCGACCGAGGCGAGCCGGCTGGAGGAGCTGCGGCTGATCGCCGTCGAGCGGCGGGCGGGCGCCGGGCTCACGCTGGGGCGGGCGACGTCGCTGGTCGCGGACCTGGAGGCGCACGCGTCGGCGTACCCGCTGCGTGAGGAGGCCTGGCGGCTGCTGTCCGTGGCGCTCTACCGGATGGGCCGCCAGGGCGACGCGCTGGCGGCGCTGCGCAGGGCGCGCGCCGTGTGGCGGGACGAGCTGGGTCTCGACCTGTCGGCCGGGCTCAAGAGCCTGGAGGCCGACATGCTGGCGCAGCGCCTGGACGAGCCCCAGGCGGCGGCCCCGGCGGCCGTTCGCGAGCCCGGCGTGCTGCGCGTGCTCGTGGCCGACGACCAGGCGCTGGTACGGGCCGGGCTGCGGGCCATGCTGGAGAGCGAGGCCGGGGTGGAGCCGGCCGGCGAGGCGGCCGACGGCGAGGAGGCCATCGCGGCCGCCCGCGCGGAGCGGCCCGACGTGGTGCTGCTCGACATCCAGATGCCGCGCCTCGACGGCCTGGCCGCGGCGCGCAGGATCCTGGCCGGCGAACGGCCGCCGAAGGTCGTGATGATGACCACGTTCGGCAGCGACGAGAACCTGTACGCGGCGCTGCGGGCCGGGGTGAGCGGGTTCGTGCTGAAGACGTCGGCGCCCGAGCAGTTCCTGGCCGCGATCAGGGCCGCGGCGGCGGGCGACGCGCTCATCGACCCCGCGGTCACCACGCGGCTGATCGCGGCGTTCGCCGGGCGCACCGACCCGGCCTCTCCCCCGGCGCTGGCCGGACTCTCCGACGACCGGCTCGACGTGCTCAAACTCGTGGCCAGGGGGCTGACCGACCAGCAGATCGGGCAGACGCTCGCGCTGGCGGAGGAGGAGGTGGGCCTGGTGGTCAAGGGGCTGCTGGAGCATCTCGGGCTGTTCGACCGGGCGCAACTGGTGATGGCGGCGTACGAGTCGGGGCTGGTCACACCGGGGGCGAAATGAGCGCCTTTTCGTCGCTTTGACGATAAAAAAGTCGGCATACTAGGCTGTTCGCGTGGCACAACTGCGCATTGCCCTGGCACAGACGAACCCGACCGTAGGCGACCTGAGCGCCAACGCGGACCGGCTGGTCGCGTGGACCCGCGACGCCGCCGAGCGCGGAGCTCACCTCGTCGTCTTCACCGAGATGTTCCTCACCGGCTACCCGGTCGAGGACCTCGTGCTGCGCACGTCCTTCGTGGACGCCAGTATCGACACGCTGGAGGAGGTGGCCCGCCGCCTGGAGCGGGAGGGCCTGGGCGAATTGCCCGTGGTCGTCGGCTACGTCGACCGGGCCGGCCTGGCGCCCAGGGTCGGGCAGCCCAAGGGCGCCCCGCTCGACGCCGCCGCCCTCCTCCACCGAGGGGAGGTGGTGACCCGCACGGCCAAGCATCACCTGCCCAACTACGGGGTGTTCGACGAATACCGCTACTTCGTGCGCGGTGATCGGCTGCCGATCTTCCGGCTGCACGGGGTCGACGTCGCGATCGCGGTGTGCGAGGACCTCTGGCAGGAGGGAGGTCCCGTGTCCGTCGTCGGGCAGGCCGGGGCCGGGCTGCTGGTGGCGCCGAACGCCTCGCCGTACGAGAAGGAGAAGGACGACGTACGGCTGGAGCTGTGCGCGCGGCGGGCCCGCGAGGCGGGGTGCGCCCTCGCCTACGTCAACCAGATCGGCGGGCAGGACGAGCTCGTCTTCGACGGCGACTCGATCGTGGTCGACGCCGCCGGGGAGCCGGTGGCGCGGGCCGGCCAGTTCAAGGAGGAACTGCTGGTCGTCGACCTCGACGGCCTGCCGGTGGCCGACGCCGAGCCCGGGTCCTACCCGTACGACGCGGGCGACGGCTCCACCATCACGGTCGAGCGGCTGATCCTCTCCTCCGAGCCCGTCGCGCCTTACGAGCCCGAGCCCGGCCGCGTCGCCGAACGGCTCGACCCGCACGCGGAGGTTTACTCCGCTCTCGTCCTCGCGGTACGCGACTACGTGGCCAAGAACGGCTTCGAGTCGGTCATCCTCGGCCTGTCGGGCGGCATCGACTCCGCCCTGACCGCCACCATCGCCGCCGACGCCATCGGCCCCTCGCGGGTCAACGTGGTGCTCATGCCCTCGCGCTACTCCTCCGACCACTCGCTGGCCGACGCCGAGGAGCTGGTGCGCAGGCAGGGCATCACGGCGCAGGTGGTGCCGATCGCCGACATCGTCAGCGCGTTCGAGAAGGAGATCGAGCTGTCGGGCCTGGCCGCCGAGAACCTCCAGGCCAGGGTACGCGGCATGATCCTCATGGGCCTGTCGAACGAGCACGGCCACCTGGTGCTCACGACCGGCAACAAGAGCGAGCTGGCCACCGGCTACTCCACCCTCTACGGCGACTCGGCCGGCGGCTTCGCCCCGATCAAGGACGTGCCGAAGACCATGGTGTGGGAGCTGTCGAAGTGGCGCAACGCCCACTCCGGCGAGGGCTTCCTGCTGCCGGCCGAGCGGCCTATCCCGGAGAACTCGATCACCAAGGAGCCCAGCGCCGAGCTGCGGCCTGACCAGCGTGACACCGACTCGCTGCCGCCGTACGAGGTGCTGGACCGGCTCCTCGACGACTACGTCGAGAAGGACATGGGCTCCCGGGAGCTCATCGCGGCCGGCCACGATCCCGACCTGGTCACGCGGGTGATCCGGCTGGTGGACGTGGCTGAATACAAGCGCCGGCAGTATCCGCCCGGGCCGAAGATCACCCCGAAGAACTTCGGCCGCGACCGTCGTCTGCCCATCACCAACCGCTGGCGGGAGACCACCGGCTGACGGCCTGTCCACCGCGCGGCGGCGAGGGCCGGCGCGGCGACCGGATCGGCAGACAACGACACGGGACCGGCGACGGTTGCTGAACCGTCGCCGGTGCGGCACACGCGGGCGCGGACGTCCCCTCAGACAACCGCGCCCACCTCGCACTGCGGCATGCCGCGACTGGATGCACGACTGCGGGCAGACCTCTGGCGAAACGCGTAACCAGTAAGTTACGCTTTACGGGTGGACGAGGTGGCAGGGGCGATCGCGGATCCGGTGCGGCGGCGGATCCTCGTACTGCTCAGAGACGGACGGCTGACAGCAGGCGAGCTCGCCGGGCAGTTCGCGATCAGCAGACCCGCCGTGAGCCGCCACCTGCGGGTGCTGCGGGAGAGCGGCCTGGTACGCGACGAGCTCGTCGGCAGGCAGCGCTTCTACACGCTCGACCCGGAGCAGTTCACCGAGCTCATCGCCTGGCTGGCGGCGTTCGTGCGCCCGTCCGGCTGGGAGCACCGCTTCGACGCGCTGGAGACCGAGGTCTACAGGACGCGCCGCGAACGCCGCGACACCACCCAAACCAGCAGTCCAAGCAGCAGAGAGGAACATTCGGCATGAGCCCGAGCCCCATCCCCACAGGCAGGCTGTTCCGCACGGAGGAAGGCAGCGACCTCGTCCTCACCCGGACCTTCCGCGCGCCCGCAGAAGACGTGTGGGCCAGCATCACCGAGTCCGACCGCACGGCCCGCTGGTTCGGCCCCTGGGAGGGCGACGCGGCGCCCGGCAACACGATCAAGGTGCAGCTGCGTTTCGAGGAGCAGACGCCCTGGTACGACATGCGCATCGACGCGTGCGAGCCGCCGCGCCGGCTGGCGATCTCCTCGCTCGACGAGTCCGGCGCCTGGCACCTCGAACTGCTGCTGACCGAGACGGACGGCGTGACCGAGCTGCGTTTCGTCCAGCACCTGGAGTCGGAGGACGGGATCGGCGACATCGGCCCCGGCTGGGAGTACTACCTGGACCTGCTCGTCGCCTCCCGCGACGGCTCCCCCACTCCCGGCTTCGACGCCTACTACCCGTCCATGCAGGACTACTTCACCCGCCTGCGCGACGACGCGTGACCGACTCCCGGCGAACGAGGCCCAGCGAACGACGCCCAGCGAACGACGGCGATGAAGCGATGCCGACGAAGCAGCACCTGACGATCACCGGCGACAAGACGGCGGCAGTTTGCCGGTCACGGTGGGAGCCATGAACGAATTGGTGGCGCCATGAATTGTCGGTGGGGCCTGGCACAGTAGCCGCGTGGCTCAACCTCTGAAGGAAATGATCAACCTCCAGTCCGTGTCGGTGCTGGCCGACGGGCTGACCGCGGCCTGGGGCCGCTTCCCCCGTGACCGGTTCGTCGAGCAGTCCCTGGCCGGCCTCGACGGGCTGGAGCTCAAGGCACGCGTCGCCCACGTCGCCGCCGAGCTCCACGACGCGCTGCCGCTCCCCTATCCGCAGGCCGCCGAGCTGATCCGCGAGTGCGTCCGGTCGGGGCTGACGCTGGACATGTGGAGCGGCTGGCCGGTCACCGAGCACACGGCGGGCAGGGGCCTCGACCACCTGCACGAGGCGATGGACACGCTGTCCGTGCTGACCCCTTACGCCACGGGCGAGTTCGCCGTACGCCCCTATCTGGAGCGCTACCGCGACGACGCGTTGAAGATCATGTACGACTGGGCGGAGTCACCGGACGAGCACCTGAGACGCCTGGCCTCCGAGGGCTCACGTCCGAGGCTGCCCTGGGCCGGGCGGGTCGGCTGGCTGATGACGCCGGGCCCGACCCTGCCCCTGCTCGACCGGTTGCGCGACGACCCGAGCGAATACGTGCGCCGCTCGGTCGCCAACCACGTCAACGACCTGGCCAAAGACCATCCGGAGGCGGCGATCCGGCTGCTGGCCCGCTGGCGTTCCGACGGCGGCTCCCACGTGGAGAAGGTCCTCCGCCACGCCGTACGCGGGCTACTGCGCTCCGGCCACCCCGAGGCACTGACCCTGGTGGGCGCCACACCGGGCAGCGGCGCGGTCGAGGGACTGGCCCTGGAGACCGACACCGTACCCGTCGGCGGAAAACTGGCCTTCACCGTCACGGTCACAGCGGGCGCGGCCGGCCCGGTCCTGCTGAAATACGCCGTCAGACGGACGGGCTCCCGCCGCGTCTTCCACCTGGGCCAGCGAGAGGCGACCGGCCCCGGCGAGACGTTCACCGTACGCAAGAGCCACTCCTTCCGCCCGGTCACCACCCGCGACGAGCCACCCGGCGCCCGAGAGCTCGACGTGATCGTCAACGGCAGAGTGGCCGCCACCATCCCCTTCACCCTGATCGCCGCCCCAGGTTCCCTAAGCTGACCAGATGACCGGCGTACCAACGACTCCAACAACCGTCGACCCGTCAGGCACCGCCCTGCTCCAGATCGAGCTGGGCGTCATCTGGCGACTCGACGAGCAGGGCCGTCTCCCCGGCCCGGAGTCCATGGTGATCGGCGTGACAGCCGACGGCCTGATCGCCGCCGTCTCCCACACGCTCCCCACCCCTCTCGCCCAGGCCCTCCTCACCCTCGCCACCACGCCGACACCCCAGCCGCCCGGCAAGGCGGCGTCCGAAACAGCCCTGGCAACACCACCCGAGACAGTCACCGAGACAACATCCATGACAACCTCCGGGACTGCCTTCGGAGCGGTGCCTGACGTGCTGGAGGCTTGCCGGGCCTTGCTGGGCGGCGACAGTGTGACCGTGTCCGGCGGGCCGAGCTACCTGGTGACGCCACCCATCCGCTACGACGTCCGCGTCGACGTGCTCAGATCGGACGAGCCCGCGCACGCCGCCCTCGTACGCCCGCTACGGGCCGAGGGCTGGGACCCCGACGAGTGGGACGAACTCGCCGGCGGCGGCGAGGGCGCACCCTGGGCGATGATCGTCGAGAACGGCGAGGTGGCGGCCCTCTGCCACACCGCCCGCCTGACCCCGGCCGGAGCCGAAGCCGGCACCTGGACCGCACCCGCGTACCGAGGCCGAGGCTACGCCGCCGCCACCACCGCAGTATGGGCGGGGATGCTGCCCGGCATCCGGTTGTTCTACAGCACGAGCGCGGACAACCACTCCTCACAACGGGTGGCACAACGCCTGGCCCTGCGTCCCCTCGGCTGGTTCTGGAAACTCACCGCCTGACACCACCACCGGCCGCAGAAGCCGCTCGAATGATCCTCCGAACTACTTACAACGACTCACCCAGAACCCCTCGGACCGACTCACCCCAGACCCTCGGCTCAACTCCCCCAGGTACCGGACCAACTCCCTCGGACCGCCACCCTGCCAGACCGACTCCGACCCCCCGTAGGAAACCAATCGTTCAGTGGGCGAACCGGCGAATCGCCCGAAACCATCCCTCACACGAGCTACCGAACGTCCCCCGAGTGAGGCGTTCCGTTCCTATGCGGTGCCGGCGTGGAGGGCCTCTCGTTCCCACCGTTCCCGCGGCTGGGTGTGCAGGCGCCAATAGTGCTCGGCGATGTCGTCAGGGTCGAAGTCCGTGCCGGGGGCGACAGGGCCGGCGACGGTGACGCTGGCCGCGTGGACGCCGGCGGGCCCGTACTCCTCGTCCAGCAGCGCCACCAGTGTCCGCACGCCGGCCTTGCCGAGGGACAGGCTGACGTACCCCGCCTTGGGTTCGGGCATGCCGCCCGTCACGATGAACGTGCCGCTGCCCCGTGCGGCCATCGCGGGGGCCACGTGCGCGGCCGTGACGAGCGCGCCGACCACGTTGACCGCCCAGGCGTCGAGCTGCACGCGGGCGCTCACCTCCCCGGGCGAGTCGCGGCGGATGATCGCGGCGTTGTAGACCACGACGTCCGGCGTCCCGAGCTCCTGTGCCGCCGCGTCGAGTGCGGCGCGCAGTTCGTCCTCGTTCGTGCTGTCGGCCCGGTACGCGAGCGCCCCCTCCAGGTCGAGGGTGCTGCCGGTACGCGAGACGAGGGCCACCCGCAGTCCCTCCTTCGCGAACCGGCGGGCGACGGACCGCCCGATCCCCGGACCCGCCCCGATGATGACCGCTCCCGGCATCGATCTCCTCCTTGACGTTGTTGCGACTGACAGTCGGGACGGTAAGGCGTCACATCGATGTGAAGGTCAAGGCGAACGCATGAAGATCGGCGACCTGGCGCGCGAGACCGGGGTGAGCAGGCGGCTGTTGCGCTACTACGAGGAGCAGGGGCTGCTGCGGCCCCGGCGGCTGCCCAACGGCTACCGCGAGTACGCGGAGACGGACGTGGCCGGCGTGCGCCACATCCGCGCGATGCTCGCCGCCGGCCTGCCGACCGCCGTCATCGCCCGCCTGCTGGACTGCGTGCACGACGACGACAGCGAACGGATGGTCCCGACCGGCTGTCCCGGGATGGTCACCGACCTACGGCATGAGCAGCAGCGCATCGCCGCCGAGATCGACCGGCTGCGGACGTCCCAGGAGGCGCTCGACAGCATGCTCACCTCCGCCTTGCGCGACAACGCCAATCCCCGCTCCGAGCCGGCGTCGAACCGGCTCCGCGGCGAAAACAGCCTGCGGTCGTGATCGTCCGGCCGGTAGCCTGGCTCACATGTGCACCTACGCGGAGGTCCACTACAAGGTCCACTATGTGTGCGTCCCCTGCCGCCGAAGCTGCAAGCAGCCGTGGCGTGCGGAGGCGAGCCGTTGTGTCCGCTGCCGCAAGCCGATGCTGTTCGCCGGTCATGACTTCGCCGCGCCGCGCCGGGGCGACGAGCGCGGGTGGGGGGCCGTGGCCGCCGTGCTGGGGGCCGGGCTGCGGTACGAGGGGTTCGAGCCGTGCGGGTGCGGGCAGCAGCCCAAGTTCCGTCCTCGTACGAGTGCGCAGGTACGGGCGCGCCGGCGAGTGGCCGCGCGCAAGGGGCTGACCGACGCCGAGGCCCTCGCCCTGCGCGACCCGTCCGACGCCTGACCTGCACGATCGCGGCAAAGGCAGCCGGCCTCGAACTGCTCAACCTTGCCGGGGTCTTCGGGACGAAGGTCACAACAGTCGCGTCTCAGACCTGGGGTCCTCAGGGGCCGGCATCTCAGGCCCGGGGTCCTCAAGGGCCGGCGTCTCAGGGGCCGGCGTCTCAGGTCGTAGCCGGGCGGCGATGCCGTCCAGGATGATGTCGAGGCCGAGCGCGAACTGCCGGTCGAAGTCCGCGTTCTCCGCCTCGTCCACCCGCGTCTGCCCGGCGTACTCGGACATCCGCCCCCGAAGGAGCCCGGCCACCCTGGCCCGCAGCTCGGCGTCGGCCGCGGGCGTTCGGACCGTGGCCCACCAGGTGTTCTCCGCGGCGACGAACCCGTTCACGTACGACGTCAGCGTCCCCACGGCGGCGGTGAGCTCGGGCCCGGCCACCCCGGCACCGGCCAGCGCGCCGTAGAACAGGCGGGAGCGGGCCAGCGCGTTCGGGCCCAGCAGCGGGCGGGTGGCGGTGAGGGCGGGCACCCAGGGGTGGCGGCGCATGACGGCGCGGCTCTGGGTGAGCTGCCGGCTCAGCAGGTCCCGCCACGGGAGCGGCCCGACCGGTTCGGCGATCTCGCCGATCACCTCGTCGAGGGCCAGGTCCAGCACGTCCTCCTTGCTCTGGACGTACTCGTACAGCGACATCGTCCCCGCTTTGAGGCGCGCCGCGAGGCCGCGCATGGAGAACCCGCCGACGCCCTCGGCGTCGAGGTGCGCGACGGCGGCCGCGACGATGCGCTCGCGCGACAACCGGGGCCGGCGCGGCGGCCCCTCGTCGCGGAACCAGATGGTCTCCGGCACCGATCCCTCCCCAAAACACAAGCCGTGCACTGTACGGAAAACCGTACGGCTAGCTTGCCCCATCAAGGCGGAAGGAGAACTCATGAACTGGGACCAGGACCACGCGATGCTGGCCTTGCGCGTCGATCGCCTGATGAGCGGCGGTTCCGGCGGCACGATGCTCATCTACCGCGGCCCCGCCGAGTGGAGCGAGCAGGCGTCCGCCGAGCCGCCCCCCGCGCCGGGCGCGCTGGCGGAGGAGGCGGAACGGCTGCTGGAGAGCGCCCCGACGCCCTTTCTGGCCGCCCAGGTACGCGCCCTGCGCGCCGTGGCCCGCTACCTGGACGGCGACCGGCCGCCACTCGCCGAGTACGGGCGGGAGTGCCTGGGCCTGACGCCCCGGTGGGTGTCGGAGGAGCTGTTCGAGCAGGCGCACGCCGAGCTGGACCGGGCCCTGCCGAAGGGCTCCGGTTCGCTGGCCGGGCGGCTGCGGGCCTGGCGGCAAGCCCACACGCTGGAGCCGATCGAACGGCTGCCGGAGCTGGTGGCCCTGGCGGTGGACGAGACCCGGGCCAGGACGAACGCGATCATCCCCCTGCCGCCGGGCGAGGTGGTGGAGTGCCGGCTGGTGGAGGGCGTGGCCTTCCACGGGGCGGGCGAGTACGAGGGCGGCCTGAAGTCCACGATCCACGTCAACAGGGCGATCCCCTTCAATCTGGCCGACCTGCTCTATCTCGTGGCCCATGAGGGCCATCCCGGGCACATCGCCGAGTCGATGCTGAAGGAGCGGCACATGCCGGTGCGGTTCATGCTCTCGCCGGCGTTCGTGCTCAGCGAGGGGCTCGGGCTGCTCGCCGAGGAGCTGCTGTTCCCTGGGGACGAGGCCCAGGAGTGGCTGAACGCGAACATCCTGCCCAGGGCTGGGATCCGGCCGGACGGAAGCGACTTCGCCGCCGTCCACCACGCCAGGAACGTGCTGTGGGGCGTGTGGGGCAACGCGGCGTTCCTGGCGGCCGAAGGGCGGGGCATGCCGGAGTTGTCGGCGTACCTGAAAAAATGGGCGATCTACGACGACAACGAGGCGGCGCTGGCGGCCAAGCTGCTGACGCCGTCCCCGGCGAGTCCGTATATTTTCGGGTATTTCCACGGATGGGAGCTGCTGCGGCCCTGGACGGCCGGCCCCGAGCGGGTCCGCCGCCTGCTCACCGAGCAGTTGCTCCCCTCCGACATCGCTCTGTCCGGTTGATCGAGCCCGCAGGAAGATACCGACCATGCTGCTCACCCACCTGACCGCCCGTCGGCTTCCTGAGGACTGGCCCGCTGCCCTGCCTCCTGTTCGCCGGCTGGCGGAGCAAGGTCTTGAGCTGACCGCCCGGGTCACCTTCTTCGTCGGAGAGAACGGCTCGGGCAAGTCCACCATCATGGAAGCGATCGCCGACGTGGCCGGCATCAATTCCGCCGGCGGTAAGGCCGGTACCAAGTACGCCAGCACCGGGCCGATGACCCCGCTGGGCGAGGTTCTCGACGCCGATCTCACCGCTTCGGGAACGTGGCTGCTGCATGGTCCCCGGCTCAAGCGGCGCGCATTCTTCTTCCGCGCAGAAACGCTGTTCAACCTCGGGCAGAACGTCTCCGGCAGGCCCGGCTTCTGGGATGAGGATCTGACGGAGCAGTCCCACGGCGAAGGGTTCTTCACCGTTCTCGAACGCATGGTGTCGGGGCCGGGGCTTTATCTGATGGACGAGCCGGAAGCCGCACTGTCATTTCTGTCCTGCGTACGCCTGGCCGGCCTGATGCAGCGGGTCGCGGACGAGGGCGGGCAGATCATCTGTGCCACCCATTCACCGATCCTGACCGGTCTGCCGGGCGCGCAGATCATCGAACTCGGCGAGCACGGCATGCGTACGACCGCCTGGGAAGACCTCCAGCTGGTCGATCACTGGAGGCGCTTCCTCGCCAAGCCGGACTTCTACCTGCGACAGGAGGAGTGACGCCTCAGGGCGCCATTCCGGCCAGGGCCGCGTCCACGACGCGCTGGGGCAGGTCGGGCGGGAGGTCGCCGGCCGGGCCCCACTTGGTGTGCCACAGCATGGCGCCGGAGATGAGCGCCATGCCCATGTCGACGTCGAGCTCCGGCTTGAGCTCGCCGGTGGTGACGCCGCGCTCGATCACGGCGCGCATCGCCTGCCGGCGCGGCTCGACGGCACGCTTGAGGAAGCGTTCCATCAGCCGGGGATAGCGGTCGGCGTCGCTCATCGCGATGTTCATCACGCACCGGCCGCGCGTGTCGCCCGACTCCTTGCGCATCGCTTCGAGCAGGCTGATCAGGTCGTCGCGTACGGATTCGCCGGGCAGCTCCGGTATCGGCGCCCTGAGCGTGGCCAGGGCGTCCACGATCAGGTCCTCCTTGTTGGACCAGCGCCGGTAGATCGTGGTCTTGCCGACGCCCGCCTTCGACGCGATCGCCTCGATGGTCAGCTCGGACACGCCCATGCCCTCGGCGATCAGGTCGAGGGTCGCCTCGATGATCGCCTTCTCGGCCTTCTCGCTGCGCGGACGGCCCGCCGGGCGGGCACTCGCGGATTCCTGGATCGACATCGCGGCCTCACCATACATCTACAGCGCGCGAGCGCTGTGGTCCGACATGGGGAGGCGGCGCGCCTCCCGCGCGTCCGCCTCCCTCGTGAGCGACTGATCGCCGCATCGGCCCGTGCGTCCCCTCACCCGGAGGAGGACGACAGCGCCGGTTCCCGCCGCTCGGCGTGCTTGGCGGCGCGTGGCTTGCCGGGCATCCACCGCACGACCACGGCGAGCCCGATCAGCGCGATCACCGCCGAGACCGCCGCCGTGATGTGCATGCCTTCGATGAAGGCGTGGAACGCGGGCTGGACCAGCGCCTGGCCCCGCTCGCCGAGCTGATCCACGACGCCCATCGTCGCCATGATCGACTCGCCGGCCGCGTGCTGGACGCCCGCGGGCAGCCCGTCCAGCGCGGGCGCGATGCCGCCCCGGTAGCTGGACGACAGCACCGAGCCGAGCACGGCCACGCCGAGCGCCCCGGACACCTGGCGGACGGTGTTGCTCATCGCCGAGCCGACGCCGGCCTTCTCCCTGGGCAGCGACTCCATGATGGCGGTGGTGGCGGGCGGCATGATGTTGGCCATCGCGGCGCCCTGGACGAAGAAGATGACCTCGATCAGCAGGACGGGCGTGTTCTGGTCCAGGAACGCGTAGCTGGCCAGCACCAGTGTCACCACGCCCATGCTGACGCCGGCCGACAGCTTGGCGCCGAAGCGCTCGTTCACCCGCTGGCTGAGCGGGGCGAAGATCAGCTGAGCCGCGGCGAACGGGATCATCAGCGCGCCCGCCTGGATCGGCGTGAACCCCAGCACGATCTGCAGGTAGAACGTGAGGAAGAACATCCCGCCCATCATCGCGAAGAACATGATGCCCATGAGGCCGATGGCCGTGCTGAACCGGGCGTCGACGAAGCTGCGCACGTCGAAGACCGGGTGGTCGATGCGCCGCTCCCACCAGACGAACACGCCCAGCACCGCCAGCCCGAACAGCGTGGGCACCAGCACCTCGGCGCTGGCCACGGTGGCCAGCTCGCCGCCGCGGATGATGCCGTACACGACGGCCACCAGACCGATGATCGACAGCACCACGCCGACCGGGTCGAGCCTGGACGGCTTCGGGTCGCGGGATTCGGGCACGATGGTCGCGATGAGGATCATGCTGATCACCACGATCGGCACGTTCACCAGGAAGACCGAGCCCCACCAGAAGTGCTCGATCAGCAGCCCGCCGGTGATCGGCCCGATGGCCACCGCGATCCCGACGCCACCGGCCCACACCCCGATCGCCTTGCCCCGCTCGGCGGGCGGGAAGACGTTCGAGATGATCGCCAGCGTGGCCGGCATGATCGCCGCGCCGCCGATGCCCATCGCCGCCCTGGCCAGGATCAGCTGCATCGGATCCTGGGAGTAGGCACTGGCCAGTGAGGCCAGCCCGAACAGCGCCATGCCGATGAACAACATGCGCTTGCGTCCGGTCCTGTCACCGATCACCCCGAACGTGAACAACAATCCGGCGAACACCAGTGTGTAGGAGTTGATCGCCCATTCCAGCTCGCTCTGCGTGGCGCCCAGACCGACCGTCTTGTCGGCGATGGTCTTCATCGCGACGTTGAGGATCGTGTTGTCCAGGACGACCGCCAGCAGGCTGAACACCAGCACGCCGAGGATCCCCCATCGGCGTGGATGCCCCGTGTTCACTTCCATGGAGAGTCCTTAATTTCGATACGTCTAAGTTTCGCAACGTCACCGTATCGCAAGCTATTCCGATACGCAACGGTCCCGTTTCGTAAACCCTGTGTAAACTCTCGCCGTCCAGGGCCCGACGCCTGAGGTGAGCCTGTGTCCGCCCAGGTCAGGGGCACTTCTCTTGGTCCTGCGGGTCGGCGTACGGCCGACTCCCACCAGGGATGGAACGCCCCCTGAACGGCGCCTGCCACGTCTGACGGCCCACCCGCGGGTCTTCAGCGTGACCGGCCTCGGCGCAGCTCAGACAGGGTCACGCCGCGCCACGCTGTGCTGCAACACCAACAGCCCCGAAAGCCGTCTCAACTCTCGGGTGACGTTGACCACACCTTCATCACTCGACGCACGAGCACCCCGGGACAGGCCCGGCGACGGTCAGTCGCGCGGCGACGGCACCGGTGCGCTCGCCGCGACCGCTTCAGCGGCCGGGACCGCCGACGTTGGCTCAGCCGCTTCCGCCACATCAACCGCGTCGGCGGCCGCAGCCGGCGGGGCCATGACGGTGGCCGGCGCCGGGCGGCGGCGCCAGAACGGGAGCGCGGCCAGCACCATGGCCACGCCCGCCAGCCCGGCCACCACGAACGCCCACTGCGGCCCCATCCCGTCGATGACGACGCCCGCGATGGGCGCCGAGGCCGCACCGCCGATCAGCAGGGCGGTGCCGTGGAAGCCCATCGCCTCGCCCCTCGCCTCGCTGGGCACCCATCGGGTGAGCACGTCGACCGTGGCGGACAGGGACGGCGCGCAGAGCAGCCCGGCGGGCAGCAGCGCCAGGATCAGCCAGTGCCATCCGCCCCCGACCAGCGCCACGGGAACGGTCGCCAGGCCCATCGCGGCGATCAGGGTCAGGGGTGACAGTCCTCTGGACAGGCCGCCGTACACGAAACCACCGATGAGCGAGAAGACGCACCAGATGGCCACGGCCAGCCCCACCCACGCGGTCTGGCTCGCCTGGTTCATGGTGGCGACCAGGGACAGCTCGGTCGCGGTGAGCACGAACGTGGCCGCGGCCGCCGTGCCGAGCAGCGCCACGAAGGCCGGGGTGAGCCACTGACGGCGCGACACCCGCGCCCTGCCGCCCTCGGCCTCCGCCACCAGTTCCTCGGCCGAGCGGATGGGCGGGTTGAGCACGATCAGCCCCAGGCCGGCCACGGACATGCCGGCGCCGATGACCGTCATCGTCACGCCGCTGCCGAGCGTCGTGATGCCCGCGACGGCGAGCGCGGGCCCGGCCATGTAGGACAGCTCGACCATGATCGAGTCGAGCGCGAACCCGGTGCGCCGCTGCTCGACCGGCACGATGGCGGCCAGGCACTGCCTGGTCACGCTGAACACCGGCAGCCCCAGCAGCCCGGCCAGCGCCGCCGCCACCACCAGGGCGGGGAACGGCAGCGCCCACGCGCACGACCAGAAGGCCGCCTGCGCCACCGTGGTGACCGCCAGGACGGGACGAAGGCCGTGTCTGTCGACGAATCTGCCCGCCAGCGGCGAGCCGATGGCCATGCCGATCGTGCTGGCCATGGCGACCACCCCCGCCGGGCCGTAGCGAAGACCCATCACCTCGGCCACGTGCAGGGTCAGCGCCATGCCCGTGGCCGTGGCCGGCACGCGGGCAAGCAGCCCCACCAGGAGCAACGTGGGGACGCCGGGGATCTTGAACAGGCGCCGGTAAGGGGCGAGAGCCATGGTGTTTGTTACCTCCGCACCAATTCTGGCAAGAGGCACCGACAGTTTCGCCACCGGTTTTCGGCCGGGAGCCCGCGTGACATCATCGGAATGAGTCCGGGGACGCCGCTGGGGCGCCTCGAGACGGTTCTGGAGGGTTACTCATGTCCTCTTCAACTTCAACGACTTCTTCGACGACTTCGACGACGCTGTACGGTGGCGCGGCCGGACGCCGCGTCACCGTCCGCGACCTCGCCGCCGCCAAGGAGCGCGGAGAGCGGTGGCCGATGCTCACCGCCTACGACGCGATGACGGCGAGGGTGTTCGACGCGGCGGGCATCCCGGTGCTGCTGGTGGGCGACTCCGCGGCGATGGTCGTCTACGGCTACGACTCCACGCTGCCGGTCACGGTCGACGACCTGCTGCCCCTGACGGCGGCGGTCGTACGCGGCTCGTCGCGCGCCCTCGTGGTCGCCGACCTGCCGTTCGGCTCCTACCAGGCCTCGCCGGCGCAGGCGCTGGAGTCGGCGGCCCGCTTCATGAAGGAGGCAGGCGCCCACGCGGTCAAGCTGGAGGGCGGCCGCCGGGTCCTGCCGCAGGTGGAGGCGCTGGTGTCGGCCGGCGTGCCGGTGATGGCGCACCTCGGGCTGACCCCGCAGTCGGTCAACGTCATGGGCGGCTACCGCGTTCAGGGGCGCGGGCAGTCCGGCGACGAGCTCATGTCGGACGCCAAGGACCTGGAGCGGGCCGGGGCGTTCAGCGTGGTGCTGGAGTGCGTGCCGGCCGACCTGGCCCAGCGGGTGACGACGTCCCTGGCGATCCCGACGATCGGCATCGGGGCAGGGGCCGCTACGGACGCGCAGGTGCTGGTGTGGCAGGACCTGATGGGGCTCACGCCGCGGCCGGCCAGGTTCGTCAAGCGGTACTCGGGGCTGGCGGAGGAGATGGACCGCGCGGTACGCGCCTTCGCCGACGACGTGACGTCCGGGGCGTTCCCCGCACCCGAACACACCTACAGCTGACCGCACGTGGTGGCCGGCCTCCCACCGGCCACCACCCACCGGTCTCCCTGCGCGCGCCCCCGGCCTGTCTCCGCGCGCACGACCGGCCCCGCCTCGCACCCGACCCGTCCCGCACACGGCCGGCCCGCTCCCGCGCCGGCCGGCGGGGGGCCGTCCGTGGCGAGGGTGGCGGAGGATCAGTCCGCGGTGAGGGTGGAGGGTCGGTCTGCGGTGAGGGTGGAGAGTCGGTCCGTGGCGAGGGTGGCGGGGGTCAATCCGTGACGAGGGTGGCGGGGTCGGTGTTGGAGCCGCACACCACCACGGCCACCCGTTCTCCGGGCGCCGGGGTGTAGACGCCCGACAGCAGGGCCGCGTAGGCGGCGGCACCTGAGTGCTCGGCCACCACCCGGTGCCGCTCCCAGAGGGTGCGCCGGGCCCCAACGATCGCCTCGTCCGTCACGAGGACGCTCTCCACCCGGTCGCCGGACAGGATCTCGAACGCCAGCCCGCCGATCCTGGAGGCGCCCAGCGCGTCGGCCGCCACGCCGCTGACCTCCACCGGCACCGGCTCGCCCGCCCGGCGCGCCGCGTGCAGGGTCGGGATCCGCTCGGGCTCGACCGCCACGATCCGCGGCCCGCCGCCGTCTCCCCTGCCGTCCGCGCCGCCGGACGCCGCACCGTCCGCGCCGCCGGACGCCGCACCGATCGCGGCCCCGGACGCTCCGCCGATCCCGGCCCCGGCCGACGTGCCGACCGTGATGCCGGCCGCAAAGCCGCCGCCTCCGACCGCCGCCAGCACCGTGTCCACGCCGCCGGTCTGCTCCATGAGCTCCAGCCCGGTGGTGCCCTGCCCGGCCACCACCTCGGGCTGGTCGTAGGCGTGCACCATGAGGGCGCCGCTCTCGGCGGCCCGCTTGGCGGCGGCCTCGGCGGCCTCCGCGTAGATGGCGCCGGTCTGGGTGATGTGCGCCCCCAGCGCCGCCAGGCCCGCCACCTTCACCGGGCTGGTCACCTCGGGCACGAAGATCTCGGCCCGCGCCCCGAGCGCCCGCGCCGCGAAGGCCACCGCCAGCCCGTGGTTGCCGCCGCTGGCGGCGATCACCCCGCTCTCCGGCAGCTCGCCGGCGGACAGCATGCGGTTGAACGCCCCGCGCACCTTGAACGAGCCCGAGTGCTGGAGCAGCTCCAGCTTCAGCCACAACCCGTCGGCGATCTCGATGACCGGCGTGCGGAGCACGTGACCGCCGATCCTGGCGGCCGCCGCCAGAACGTCCTCATGAGTAACAGCGCACATGGTGCGAGGCTATGCCAGAGCCTGGGCCACGTCGGCCCACAGGTCCTCGGGATGCTCGATGCCGACGGAGACGCGTACCGTGCCCTCCCCGATGCCGCTGCGCCGCAGCTCGTCGGGGCTCAGCGAGCGGTGCGAGGTGGTCGCGGGGTGCAGGATGAGCGTCTCGACGCCGCCGAGCGAGGGCGCGAGCAGCGCCAGCCGTACGGAGCTCATGAACTTCTCCCCCGCCGCCCGCCCGCCGGCCAGGTCGAACGAGAACACCCCGCCGAAGCCGGGCAGCAGCTTGCCCGCCAGCTCGTACGACGGATGGGACTCCAGCCCCGGCCAGTGCACGGCGGCCACGGCGGGGTGCTCGGCCAGGCGGGTGGCCAGGAGTTCGGCGTTGGAGCAGTGGCGGTCCATGCGCAGCGCGAGCGTCTGCAGCCCGCGCAGCGTCAGCCAGGCCGCGAACGGGTCGGCCGAAGCGCCGAGCTCGATCGCGAAGCGCCACGACTGCTCGTAGAGCTCCTGGTCGGCGAAGACCGCGATGCCGCCCACCACGTCGGTGTGGCCGGACAGGTATTTGGTGGTGGAGTGCACGACGATGTCCGCGCCGTGCTCGAACGGCCGGCACAGCAGCGGCGTGGCGAACGTGTTGTCCACTACGGACAGAATGCCGAGCTCGCGGGCGGCCTCGCACATCGCGGGCAGGTCGGCGACCAGCGTCATCGGGTTGCTGATCGTCTCCAGGTAGACGAGCTTCGTCTCCGGGCGGACGGCGGCGCGCAGGGCGGCGGGGTCGTTCTCCGGCACGTAGGAGACGGCGATCCCGAACCGCTCGGCCAGCTCGTTGATCATCGCGGCCGTGCCGCCGTACAGGGAGCGCTGGGCCACCAGGTGGTCGCCCGGCCGCAGCAGCCCGAGCAGGACGACGTTGATCGCCCCCATGCCCGATCCGGTGGCGATGGCGCTGGTCCCGCCCTCCAGCCCGGCCACGGCCAGCTCCAGCGAGCGCACGGTCGGGTTGCTGTAGCGCCCGTACACGTACGATCCGTCGGGGCGTCCCATCGACGCGGCCATCACGGCGGGGTCGTCGAAGACGAACCCGGAGGTCTGGTAGATGGGCATGGTGATCGGACGGCTGCCGTCGATGGGCGGCGTCGGGACGTGCACGGCCTTCGTGTCGGGGCGGAGTTCGCTCATGTCACCAGGATTCCTTGCCGGAGTATGTCGCGTCAGAGCCAATACGGCAGAATTGGTCCATGAATGGGGCCAATCTCGATGATCTGGTCGATGCGCTGGGCCGATGGGCGTCGGGGCGCGGCCCACTGTACCTGCTGCTCGCGGCCGGTCTGCGGGCGCTGATCGACGACGGCGTACTGCATCCGGGCCAGCCGCTGCCGCCGGACCGGGTGCTGGCCAGGCGGCTGGCGGTGGGCCGGGGGACGGTGGTGGCCGCGTACGACCTGCTGCAGCAGGAGAGCCGCGTCGTGCGCCGCCAGGGCAGCGGCACCAGGGTGGCCGCGCTCGACCTGCCCGCCACGAGGACGGCCGACGGGGTGGCGGCCAATCCGCTGCTGCAGCACATCCTGCACCCGCCTGACGGCGTACAGCTGCTGACGTGCGCCGCCCCGCAGGATCCGCCGCCGGCGCTGTCCGAGGCGTACGCCGAGGCCGCGGAGCGCCTGGCCGGGCTGCGCGACATGGGCTACCAGCCGGCCGGCGACCCGGCGCTGCGCGCGGCGCTGGCCGCGTACTACACCGGCAGGGGCGTACCGACCTCGCCCGAGGAGATCATCGTGACGACGGGGGCGCAGCAGGCGCTCACGCTGCTCGCCTCACTGCTGCTGGCGCCGGGTGACACGGTGCTGGCCGAGACACCGACCTACCCGGGGGCGCTGGAGGTGTTCCGGCACGCGGCGGCGGCCGTCCGGCCCGCGGCGGGCATCGAGGACGTACGCGAGCGTCCCGCTCTGGCCTACTTCGTCCCCACGGCCCGCAATCCGGACGGCGCCGTCATGGACACCCCGTCCCGCAGGCGGCTGGCCGACCTGGCCGCCGCGCACGACGTGCCGCTGATCGAGGACGAGGTCTGCGCCGAGCTGTGCTTCGCCGAGGAGACACCCGCGCCGGTGGCGTCGTTCGGCCGGGGCGAGCAGGTGATCACGGTCGGCTCGCTGAGCAAGCTGGTGTGGGGCGGGCTGCGGGTCGGGTGGATCCGCGCAGCGGCGCCCCTGGTCTCGCGGCTGGCCAGGCTGCGGGCGGTGCACGACCTCGGCGGCGAGGTCGTCAGCCAGTTCGCCGCCGCCGTGCTGCTGCGCCGGCTGGACGAGGTGCGCTCCGCGCGGATCCGCACGCTGCGCGCGCGGCACGAGCACCTGTGCGCCGAGCTGCGGACTCGCCTGCCGTCCTGGACGTTCGAGCCCGCGCTCGGCGGCCAGACCCTCTGGGTACGCCTCCCGCGCGGCGACGCCGACTCCTTCGCCCAGGTCGCGCTGCGGCACGGGGTCGCCGTCGCGGCCGGCCGGTCGTTCGACCCGCTGGGCGGGCACACCGACCGCCTCCGGCTGCACTACCTGTTCCCCGAGGAGGAGCTTTCGCGAGCGGTGAACAACCTGGCCCTGGCCTGGGCCTCGTACGACGGGGCGGGGCACACCCCATCTCGGTGTGCCCTCATCGTCTGACAGGGTGGGATGATGCAGACGACGTTCGTACTCGTGCACAGCCCCTCCGTCGGGCCCTCGACGTGGGCTCCCGTGGCCGAGTCGCTGGAGCGCCGCGGGCACGCGGCCGTGGTGCCCGACCTGACCGGAGTCTCGGCGGGAGGCGCACCCTACTGGCCCAGGGTGGTGGAGACCGTGCGTGCCGCCACCCCCGACACCCCCGTGGTGCTGGCCGTGCACAGCAACGCCGGGTTCTTCCTGCCCGCGATCAAGGAGGGGCTGGGCGATCGGGTGGTGGCCTGCGTGTTCGCCGACGCGCACGTCCCGCCCAGGCAGGGGCTGGTCAGGACGGCCGAGGAGGAGTTCCTGCCGTTCCTGCGCGACCTGGCCGGTCCCGACGGCGTGCTGCCCCGCTGGACCGACTGGTGGGACGAGGAGGACGTGGTGGCCATGCTGCCCGACCCCGCCGTCCGCATCCGGGTCGCGGCGGAGCAGCCCAGGCTGCCGCTCGACTACTACACGCAGGCGATCCCGGTGCCGGCCGGCTGGGACGAGGTCAGGTGTTCGTTCCTGTGGTTCGGGCCCCCTTACGACGCGGCGGCGGAGGAGGCGGCCCGGCGGGGCTGGCCGGTGACCCGCCTGCCCGGGCTGCACCTGCACCAGATCGTCGATCCCGAGGGCGTGACGGACGCGCTGCTCAAGCTGTCCAGGAAGTCGTGAATTCTTCACTGTCGCGGGCGACGGGGCCCGGCGACAGTGGTGCGCATGACAGCCATCGAAGTGAACGGGCTCCGTAAGAGCCATCAGGGATTCGAGGCGGTGCGGGGCGTCTCGTTCGAGGTGGGCGAGGGCGAGGTCTTCGCCCTGCTCGGGCGGAACGGCGCGGGCAAGACCACCACGATCGAGGTGCTGGCGGGCTTCCAGCGGGCCGGGGGCGGGAGCGTGCGGGTGCTGGGTCACGACCCGTACGCCGAGCGGGCCGCCGTACGCCCGCGTACCGGCATCATGCTGCAGGAGGCCGGCTTCTTCCCCGAACTGACCGTCGCGCAGACCGTCGACGCCTGGCGCGGCTTCACCGACGCGCCCCGGCCCCGGGACGAGGCGCTGGAGCTGGCGGGCCTGACGGCGCGGGCGCGCACCCGGGTGCGGCAGCTGTCCGGCGGCGAGAAGCGCCGGCTCGACCTGGCGCTGGCCCTGCTGGGCCGCCCCGACGTCCTGTTCCTGGACGAGCCGACCACCGGCATGGACCCGCAGGCCCGCGCCGCCACCTGGACCGTCATCCGCGACCTGGCCGCGAACGGCACCACGATCCTGCTCACCACGCACTACCTGGAGGAGGCGCAGCGCCTGGCGTCCGCCATGGCGATCATGGACGAGGGCCGGATCGTGGCCTCCGGCGGTATGGCCGAGACGCTCGCGGCCAGGGGCGGGCGGGTGGCCTTCCGGCTGCCGGCGCACGTCGGGACGGATGAGCTGCCGCTGCCGGCCACCGTGGCGGACGGGCTGGCCGTGTGCCGGGCCGCCGACCCCGACCTGGCCGCGCAGACGCTGCTCACCTGGGCGGCCGAGCGCGGGCTGCGGCTGGAGGGCCTGGAGGTCCGCGCCGCCACCCTGGAGGACCTCTTCCTGGAGCACGCGCCGACCGCACGATCCACGGAGGCGCGCTTTGCGGAGGACGCACGAGCCGGCGAGAACGCACGATCCGGTGAGAACTCGCGATTCGCGGAGGACGCACGATGAGCCTGGCCACCACCTACCGTCTCGGCACGCGCCTGTTCTGGCGGGACAAGTCCATGTTGTTCGGCTCGGTCATCACGCCGGTCGGCCTGGCCGTGGGCATGCCCGTGCTCATGCGCCACGTCACCCGTGACGGCGCCGCCAACGCCACGGCGATCTTCCAGAGCACGATCGCGATCCTGCTGGCGATCACCGCGTTCATGAACATCGTGGTGGCCCTGACCAGCCGCCGCGACCAGCTCGTGCTCAAGCGGCTGCGCTCGACCCGGCTGACGGACGGCCAGATCCTGGCGGGCCAGATCGCCGGCACCGCCACCCAGACGGTGGCGCTGATCCTGCTGTGCGCGGTCACGGTGCGGTTCGCGGCCGACGTGCCGTTCCCGCCGGACCCGCTCGCCTTCGCCGCCGTCGTGGTCGCGGGCTCGGCCGTGCTGTCGCTGCTCGGCGCCGCGTACACGGCCGTGGTCCCGCGCGCTGAGCTGGCCGCCGCCTTCACCATGCCCGTCTTCCTGGTGGCCGGAGTGTCGGCGGGCGCGATGGGCCCCATCCCGCTGCCCTCCTGGCTGCGGCCGGTGCTGGACCTGCTGCCCACCACCGCCGTGGTGGACGCCATCAGGACCGGCGACCTGCTCGTGCCGCTCCTCGTCCTGGCCGGGTGGGCGCTCGCCGGCCTGACCGCCGTCCGGCTGTGGTTCCGCTGGGAACCCCGCCGATCGTAGGGGGCAGATCGTAGGGGGTCATAATCGACGTCGTGGTCTCCTCGTCCGCCCGGCGGCTATCGAGCGCGCTCATCACGGCCGTCTCGTGCGCGTACACGATCATCGCCCTGGTCTACTTCCTCCAGGGCGCGCTCTACGGCGTGCTGGCCGTCGTGGTCTTCCTCGTCGTGGTGGCCACCCACTACGTCAACATGCGGGCGGGCCTGCGCGGCGAGCGCCCGCCGGGCTTCCCCTTGACGGTGGTGCTGCAGGCGGTGGCCACGTACCTGCCCGACTTCCTGCTGCCGGGCGGCATGTCGGCGCTGACCACTCCGCTGCTGGCCGGCACGCTGCTGGTCTACCTGCCGCTGCGCTGGGGCGGCGCGGCGGTCGGGCTGATCATGCTGTACGAGGGCACGCTGCTCTGGTGGGGCCCGCAGGCCGCCCACGTGACCCTGTTCTACGTGGTCACCGTGCCCACGACCGGCGCCATGATCTACGCGCTGGTCCGGTTCACCCGGGTGACCGCCGAGCTCGAACAGGCCAGGGCCGAGCTGGCGGACGCCGCCGTACTGAAGGAACGGCTGCGCATCTCCCGCGACCTGCACGACGGCCTGGGCCGCAGCCTCACCGCGATCGCGCTCAAGGGAGACCTGGCCGGCCGCCTCATCGACCGCGACCCAGGCACCGCCCGCGCCGAGGTGGGCGAGCTGGTGCAGGTGGCCAGAGAGGCGGCCCAGGACGTGCGTCAGGTGGTCAGGGGCTATCGGGCCATGTCGCTGACGGGCGAGGTCGACCGGGCGGTGGCGCTGCTGGAGTCGTCCGGGGTGAGCGTCCAGGCGCACCTCGCCGACGTGACGCTGCCGAGGCGGTCGGAGGAGGCGCTGGCGTGGGCCGTACGCGAGGGCGTGACCAACGTCCTGCGCCACAGCCGGGCCACGACCTGCACGATCACGACGTCGCTACAGGAGGACACGGTACGCCTCGAACTCGCCAACGACGGCGCCCCACCCGACCCCGGCACCGGGACCGCATCCGGCGGCAAACCTGGCTCCGGGTCCGCGTCCGCCCCCGGACCTGAGTCCGGCGCCGAGCCTGGCACTGGCACCGCGTCCGACGCCGGCGGGGCGTCCGTCTCCAGTGGCGGGTCCGGAGCATGGGGCACCGGCATCATCAGCCTGGCCGAGCGGGCCGCCCAGGCGGGCGGTATGGCGGCCGCCGCGCGGACCGGCCAGGGCGGGTTCGTGCTGGCCATGGAGGTGGCCGTCCGGGCGGAGGCCGCCTCATGATCAGGGTGCTGCTCGCCGAGGACATGCACATGATCCGCGCCGCCCTCACCGCCCTGCTCCGGCTGGAGTCCGACATCGAGGTGGTCGCGGAGGTGACCCGAGGCGACGAGATCGTCCCCGAGGCGATGCGCGTGCGGCCCGACGTGGCCGTTCTCGACATCGATCTGCCCGTGGTGGACGGCATCACCGCCGCCGCCGTGCTCCGCGAGCGTCTGCCGTCGTGCCGGGTGCTGGTGCTCACCGCCATGGGCCAGCCCGGCCACGTCCGCAGGGCGCTGGCGGCCGGCATCCAGGCGTTCCTGGTCAAGGACGCCCCCGGCGACCGGCTGGCGGAGTCGATCCGGCGCACCGCCGCCGGGCTGCGCGTCCTGGACGCCGAGCTGGTCTCCTCGGCCATGGAGTACGGCGAGAGCCCGCTCACGCCCAGGGAGACCACCGTGCTCAGGGAGGCGGCCAGAGGCTCCTCGGCCGAGGAGATCGCCACCCGCCTCCACCTGTCCCCCGGCACGGTACGCAACTACCTGACCGGGGCGATCACCAAGACGGGAGCCCGCAACAAGATCGACGCCATCCGGATCGCCGAGGACGGCGGCTGGCTGTAACACCCACCGAACGCCCGCCGAACCCGTGCTCGATCACCTGTGTCCGGTGGCCGCCCATGCCTGGTGAG
Organism: Nonomuraea sp. NPDC048882; assembly: GCF_040649755.1. NCBI lineage: Bacteria > Bacillati > Actinomycetota > Actinomycetes > Streptosporangiales > Streptosporangiaceae > Nonomuraea > Nonomuraea sp. NPDC048882. The sequence continues at coordinate 82,816 of NZ_JBEZGB010000010.1, read as the reverse complement.
CCGATCACTGGTGGCGGCGCATTCTCGTGAGCCCGCCCACGCCGGAGACAGTCTCGTCGACGGTCAGATGTCGGTGATGCGCAGGCCGGCGTGGGCCTTGTAGCGGCGGTTGATCGAGATGATGTTGGCGGTCAGCGCCTCGATCTGGTGGGCGTTGCGCAACCGCCCGCCGTACACCCCGCGCACCCCCGGAATGGCCTCGGCCAGCGCTCGCACCAGGTCGGTGGCCTCGCGGTCGTCGCCCAGCACCAGCACGTCGAGATCGACCTTCTCCACCGCCGGGTCCATCAGCAGCACGGCCGACACGTGATGGAACGCCGCCACCACCCGGCTGTCGGGCAGCACGGCCGCCGCCTGCTGGGCGGCGCTGCCCTCCTCGACCGGAAGCGCGTAGGCGCCCTGCTTGTCGAACCCGAGAGGGTTGACGCAATCAACGACGATCTTGCCGGCCAGCTCGCCCCGGAGGGACTCCAGCAGCGCCTTGTGCCCCTCGTACGGCACCGCCACGATCACGATGTCGGCACGGGCGGCGACGGCGGCGTTCTCGTCACCGGTCGCGCCGGCGCCGATGGAGTCGGCCGCCTCCTGAGCGCGCTGCGCGCTGCGCGAGCCGATCAGCACCGGGTGCCCCGCCAGCGCGAAGCGCCGCGCCAGCCCTTTCCCCTGGTCACCGGTGCCGCCGAGGATGGCGATGGAAAGCCCGTTCACGTCTGTCATAGCCAGATCATGTCAGGCCCGCCGGGCCCACGATCCGGGTGGGCCCTTTTTGCGGCGGCGACGCCCGGCGGAGCACACCTCGTGCCCGCGCATCGGCACTGAATCGGTCACCACGTCCCCGCCCGTCAGGCACCATGGGGTGATGGACTCAGGATCGGTGGCACTCCTGCGCGAACTGCTCTCCGAGACCGGCTGGCTCGACCGCGCCCGCGAGCTGGGCGTGGCGCTTCGTGCCACGCGTTCGCCGGGTGGGCTGCTGGTGGTGGGCACCCCCGACGAGGAGCCCTGGCATGTGACCGCCCACCTCGCCGACGAGGCCCGCCTGTCCGGTCTGCCGCAGCTCGCCCCCACTCTGGTGCGCTGGTCGCCGCCGGTGGACGCTCCCCCGCACCTGCGCGTCGGCCTCGACCGGCTGGAGCAGGCAACTCGCGGGGAGACGTTGTTCGTGCTGTCCGAACGGCAGGCGCCGGTCCCGCTGCTCGAACGGGTGGACGACGCGCGGCGCGTCGGGGCCACCGTCCTGGCGATCGAGGGCGGCGACCCCGAGCTGACCGGGCTGGCGCACGACGCGATCACGGTGCCGCGCGACGGGCCGGTGACGTTCGACGGGGCGCAGCACCTGGTCAGCGCGGCGGCCGGCGAGCTCGAACGGCGCCCCGGCCTGCGCGCCCGCCTGGCGAGCCTCCTGGACAAGGTCAGCGGCCCCCGCCTGACCGACTAACCCGCTTCGCCGGGCTCGGCCGTCGGCTCTCCCAGTCGCCCGCGCAGCGACGCGGCCAGGTCCGCGGTGGCTTCCTCGATCGCGCCGATCACCACGGCCTGCACCGGGTCGGGTTCCCCCGACCGCGTACGGCTCACGCGGGTGACGGCGTCCAGCCGGCGGGCCCCCACGTCGCGCACCTCGCTCACCCGCACCTCTCCCTCCGGCACGTCGAGCAGCGCCAGCGTGGGCACGATCGCCACCCCGTGCCCGGCCGCCACCAGCGCCAGCGTCGGCCCGAACTCGGTGATGACGTGCACCTTGCGCGGCTCGAACCCGTGCAGCCCGGCCAGCCGCTCCAGCGCCTGCCCGCACGCCTGGTTCGGCTCGCCCGCCACCCAGGGCAGCCGGATGAGGTCGGCGACGGTGGCCGGCGGCTCCGTCCAGTCCGGCGGGACCACGATGCGGTATTCGTCCACGTATAGCAGCCGCGTGCTCAGCGACGGCTGCGACAGGGCGGGCAGGCTCATGTCCTGCTCGGTGATGAGCAGGTCGACCGCCCCGAGCCGCAGCTCCTGCAGCGCCGGCTGCCCGTAGATCTCGTGGATGATGAGCGAGATCTTCGGATGGCGTACGGCCAGCTCACGCATGGCGGGCACCAGCACGTGCTTGATCACCGTGGGGAAGGCGGCGATGCGCACCGGCCCGGCCAGGCGCTCGGTGAAGCGGGTGAGCTCCCGCTTGGCCTCGTCCAGCTCCTCCTCGACCCGTTCGGCGTAGCCGGCCAGCACCCGCCCCGCCGGGGTGAGCGACACGCTGCGCTGGGAGCGGTCGATGAGCGCGAGCCCGACCTCGCGCTCCAGCTGGGCGAGCTGCTGGGAGACGGCGGAGGGCGTCAGGTAGAGCGCTTCGGCGGCCCGCATCACGCCGCCGCGCCGCGCGACCTCGCGTAAGACGCGCAGCCGCCGGGGGTCGATGTCCATGCAGGTCAGCTTACGCGCGCAGTGAAGGAGCCTTCATTTGTGCTACAGGGCCCGCGATCCCGACAATGACGCCATGGATCTCCTGCTCGCCGTCGTCGGCTGGCTCGGCGCCGCCCTGCTGCTGGCCGGCTACGCGCTCGTCTCGTCCTCCCGCCTGTCGGGCGACGGGACCGCGTACCAGCTCATCAACCTCGCCGGCTCGCTCGGGCTGATGATCAACAGCGCCTACAACGCCGCCTGGCCGTCGGCCGGGCTCAACCTCGTGTGGGCCGCCATCGGCGTCGTGGCCCTGGTCAAGCTGGCCCGGATCGGGACGGTGCGCAAATGATCGTCGAGCTCAGCCACCGCATCACCGACGGCATGCGCACCTATCCCGGCATTCCGGCCCCGCGCCTGGGTGTGCACCTGAGCAGGGAGGACTCGCGGAAGGTGTACGCGCCGGGCACGGAGTTCCACATCGGCACCATCACGCTGGCCGCCAACACCGGCACCTACCTCGACACCCCCTTCCACCGCTACGCCGACGGCCCCGACCTGTCACAGGTGCCGCTCACCAAACTGGCCGACCTCCCCGGCCTGGTCGTCCGCGCGCCCGGCCGCACGTCCGGCCACGCGGGGCACACCGGCACGGAGCCGGACGTGCGCGGCACCGGGCGCACGACGGACGCCGGCGAGGAGCCCGCCGTCAGCGACGCCGGCCGCGCGGTGCGGGTCAGCGAGGAGCTGGACGTACGGGGCCGGGCCGTGCTCATCCACACCGGCTGGGACCGGCACTTCGGCACCGACGCCTACCTGCACGGCCACCCCTACCTCGCCCCCGAGTCGGCGGCATGGCTGGCCGAGCAGGGCGCGGCCCTGGTCGGGATCGACTCCCTGAACATCGACGACACCCCGGCGCACGGTGAACGCCCCGCGCACTCGATCCTGCTGGCGGCGGGGATCCCCCTGGTGGAACACATGACCGGCCTGGCAGCGCTGCCCACCGAGGGCTTCCGCTTTCACGCCGCGCCACCGATGATCACCGGCATGGGCACGTTCCCGGTCAGGGCATACGCGATCGTCCCCTTGTAGTTTCTGGCCCCGGCGTGCCGTCAGTCATCGTCCTGGTCGGCTTCGTCCCACGCCTTGTTGCGGTCGGCGGCGCGCTGGAGTGCTCCCGCCGCCTCCTGCTCCGAGGCGTAGGGACCCATCCGGTCCTTGTTGGGGCAGCCCTCGTCGGGCTCGACCCGCATGTGCTTGAGACAGAACCACCACTGGCCTTCGCTCACAAGGTCAATTCTGCCCCGTAGACTCAGGTTTCATGACGACACTGCTCCAGCCAGGGCGAGTCTCGCCCCTGCGAAAGGTCCCCGCGCACATCGAGCGGCCGGAGTACGTCGGCAAGAAGCGCCCCAAGACCGGCGAGTCCGACGTGAAGAGCCCCGAGACCATCGAGCGGATGAGGGTGGCCGGCCGGATCGCCGCCCAGGCTCTCGAAGAGGTCGGCAGACACGTCCGGCCCGGCGTCACGACCGACGAGCTCGACCGGATCGGCCACGAGTTCCTGCTCGACCACAACGCCTACCCGAGCACGCTCGGCTACAAGGGCTACCCGAAGTCGCTGTGCACCTCCATCAACGAGGTCATCTGCCACGGCATCCCCGACGACACCGTGCTGCGCGACGGCGACATCGTCAACGTCGACATCACCGCCTACATCGGCGGCGTCCACGGCGACACCGACGCGACCTACCTGGTGGGCGAGGTGGACGAGGAGTCGCGGCTGCTGGTGGAGCGCACGCGTGAGGCGACGATGCGGGCCATCAAGGCGGTCGCGCCCGGCCGCCAGCTCAACGTGGTCGGCCGGGTCATCGAGGCGTACGCCAAGCGGTTCGGCTACGGCGTGGTGCGCGACTTCACCGGCCACGGCATCGGCACCAGCTTCCACTCCGGCCTCATGGTGCCCCACTACGACGATCCGTCGCTGCGGGTGGAGCTGGTGCCCGGGATGACGTTCACCATCGAGCCGATGCTGACGCTCGGCACGATCGAATACGAGATCTGGCCGGACAAGTGGACGGCCGTGACGAAGGACCGCAAGCGCACGGCCCAGTTCGAGCACACGATCGTCGTCACGGACACGGGCAGCGAGATCCTCACCCTCCCCTGACCCGGCCGCCCGAGCCCACCAGCCCGAGCCCACCGGCCCGAGGCCCCGGACCTCGGGCCCTGAGGCCCCGGAAGCAGGCGCCCCGGGCCGGAGCGAGCCGGCGGGCGAACGCGTCAGCGGTGGCGGGGGACCACCCCCGTCACCGTCGTGCCCTCGCCCAGCACGCTGTTCACCGACAGGGTGCCGCCGATCTCCGCGAAGGCCGCCCGCATCCTGGCGATCCCCCGCCCGTTCCCGCTCAGCGGGAAGCCCTGGCCGTTGTCACTGATCGTCATGCGCAGCCCGCTCTTGCCGGCCGTCACGGCGATGGACACGGTCCTGGCCCTGCTGTGCAGCTCCACGTTGGACAGGGCCTCGCGCATGGTGGCCATGACGCCGCTCGAGACGCGGGAGGGCACGTCGGTCGAGGGCAGTGCCCAGGTCTCGACCGCGATGCCCGTCCGTTCCGACCATTCGGCCAGGTAGCTTTCGAGCGCCTCGGCCAGGCTCTGCCCCCCGCGCATCCGTGTCTCTTCCGACAATGGTTTCGCCTTCCTTGGCACCCGGGCCCAGCGCCGGTCCCCACTCCAGCGCTCCCCGACCGGCGCTGCGCGCCCCCCTCAAGGCCTGCGCACGCTAGTCAGTGGGGTTATGCCCGTCTCCCCTGTAAGAAAGGCTACCTGTCGGTCCAGAGACTTGTAGTCGGAAGGTAGAAGGCCATGACCGAACCGCTACTCGCCCTTGTCAGCGCGGTTGAGACGGGCGAGATAGTCGTTGTAGGAGTCGAGTTCCGGGTCTCCTGCGCCGGTCCGGTCGGCCCGGCGGTCGGCCCGGCGGGCCTGCCTGTCGTCGTCCTTGTACCACTGGACGGCGATGGCGAGCAGGACGAGCAGCGTCGGGATCTCGCCGAACCCCCAGGCGATGGCGCCGCCGTCGCGCTGGGTCTGCAGCAGGGTGTCGCCCCAGGTGCGGCCGAGCTGTTCGTACCAGCCTGAGGCGATCACGGAGCCCATCATCATGAGCGCGATCCCGAAGAAGGCGTGAAACGGCATGGTCACGAAGAGCATGAGCAGCCGCCACACGTACGGGAGCCGGTGCGGCCCAGGATCGACCCCGATGATCACCCAGAAGAACAGGCTGCCGCTGATCAGGAAGTGCAGGGTCATCCAGATGTGGCCGAGGTGCTCGTTCATCGCCGACTCGAACAGCGGCGTGAAGTAGAGCGCGTAGGTGGAGGTGATGAAGATGGCGGTGGCGACGAGGGGGTGAGTGACGACCTTGGTGAAGCGGCTGTGCAGGATCGTGGTGATCCACTCGCGCGGCCCTCGGTCGCCTCTCCTGGCCGCGGGCTTGAGCGCGCGCAGGGCCAGCGTGACGGGCCCGCCGAGGACGAGGAAGATCGGCACCACCATGGACAGCGTCATGTGCTCGATCATGTGGATGTCGAACATGACCTTGGCGTAGCGGGCCAGGCCGCTCTGGGTGGAGAAGACCAGCAGGGCCACGCCGATGTACCAGGCCGCGGTGCGTCCCCACGACCAGCGGTCGCCGCGCCGCAGCAGCCGGATCACGCCGACCGCGTAGAGGCCGGCCAGAGCGGCCGCCACGACGGCGAAGAACAGGTCGAACCACCACATCGTGAAGATGCCGGACAGCGTGAGCGGCGGCGGGAGCGGGAAGCCGAGCAGTTCGAAGGCCCGGTCGGCGGGGACGGCGTATTCGGGCGGCGGCGTGCGCGACAGCGCCACGGCCACGCCGACGGTGGCGAACATGAGCAGCGTCTCGCCGCCGGCCAGCCGGGTGAACGCCCGCGGCTTGCCGGCCCGCAGGTCGGTCAGCGTGCGCTGGCGGTGCCAGTAGCCGACGTAGCCGAGCAGCACGAAGGCCACGATCTTGGCCAGCGCGAGCAGGCCGTACTCGGAGACCCACAGGTCGGAGAGCGCGCCCAGCCGCGCGACGAGCGCGAACAGTCCGGACAGCCCCACTCCGGCGTAGCACCACAGCGCCATCCGGGAGAACCGGGTGGCGACCACGTCGAGCTGGGGCTGCTTGCGCAGCGCGTGCAGGGCCAGCACGCCGAGCCCGCCCACCCACAGGGCGAGCGAGAGCAGGTGCAGCGAGACCGAGGAGGTGGCCAGGTCGTGGTTGGGCGAGGAGGAGGTGTGTCCGGTGAGCGGCGCGGGCAGCAGCGTGACGAGCGCGAACACCAGCAGCCCGGCGGCGGCGCCGGCCGTGATGGCGCCGCGCGAGAACAGCGCGATGGCCACCCCGAACAGCACCACGAGCGTCAGCGCGACGCCCTGCGTGGTCTGGGTGGCGTAGCTGGTCAGGATGGTGCGTTCGAGGATCTGGGGCACGGTCCTGCCGATGGACTCGGCGACGCCGAAGACGATGGCGAGGAAGGCCGATCCGGCCCACACCAGCGCCGCCCACGAGGCGGCCTTGACGTAGTCGAGGGCGCTTTTGCCGAGCACGCCCTTGTCGTTGGGCAGCAGCAGGGCGGCCATCAGGAGCAGGCCGACGGTGACCACGCCGGCGGAGTCCATCAGCAGCTTCGACACCGGCAGGCCCCACCGCACGACCGCGCCGGAGTCGGGCAGGCCGGGGATGATCCTGGGGAACGCCCTGCCTCCGGCGATCATGCCGATGACCAGGGCGGCGATCGCGGCCGCTGAGGCCGCGAGAGTGAGGCGCACGGCCCTGCTCATGGCTGCTTTTTCCGCGCGCTGAGCAGGAAGCCGATGCCGATGCCGACGAGGGCGCCGATGACGACGATCAGCCAGACGGGGAAGGAGGCGTCCTGCCCGGCCGAGGCGCGGTCGGCGACGGCCTGGCTCTCGGGCGCGCTCGCGGCGGGTGACGGCGGGCTCGCGCTCTGCTCCGCCGACGGCGCGGCGCTGCCCGTCTCAGCGGGCGTCCCAGCGGGCGTCCCAGTGGGCGTCCCAGTGGGCGTCTCAGCGGGCGCGGCGCCGGTGGCGGTGGCTTCGGCAGAGGCCGAGGGGCTGGGGGACGGCGTCGCGCCCTCCACCCGGAACGGGATCTCGCCCTCGATCGGGTGCCCGTCGGACGACACGACCCGGTAGGCGATCGTGTATTTCCCGTCGGGCAGCGGCCCGTCGACCGCCTGCGTCACCACGGCGCCGTCGATCTCGGGCTTGCCGCTCTGGTACTGAGCGTCTCCGGCGCCGCGCACGATGACGAACGGCATCCGCATCTTGGCGCTGAACTCGAGCCTGACCTCGTCGAGCGAGGTGACCTTGGCGCCCTTGGCCGGGGAGCTGCTCTTGAGGACGTCGTGCGCCAGCGCGGGGGCCGCGGCGCCGAACACGAGCAGGGCGGCGGCGAGCATCGCGGTGAGGGCCGCGATCGGGGATCTCTTCATGACGCCCCCAAGGCTACCGACGCCACTGCCCGGTCCGGACTCCGCTCTACAATCCCGCGCAGGCGAGCGCGCGCTGGTAGGCGTCGACCGCGCCGTCGGCGTCGCCGAGCTGCTCCATCGTCTCGGCCGTGGCGTACCAGTGGGAGGCCGAGCGGCGGGAGTCGGGCAGCGGCGAGAGCCAGCCCTCGACGGCGGCGGCGTGCCTGCGCCCCTCCTCCATCCGGCCGACCTCGCCGTAGATGCGGCCGAGCAGCAGGTTGGCCTCGGCGCCCATGACGTGGCCGTATTCGGGGAGCAGGTTTCTGCTGGCCACGGCGTGCTCGGCGGCGCTGTCGAGGTCGTGGGTCATGTATTCGGCGCAGGCCAGCTCCAGGTAGAGGACGGCCTGGTCGATCGTGCTGGTGGAGGTCTGCTCGAACTCGGTGATGGCCGCGCGCAGCACGTTGCGCACGCTCATCGGGTCCTGAGCGCCGGTGCGCAGCCGGGTGCGCGCGGACTGGACCCGCATCCTGGCGGTGTTGCGCGGCTGGCCGTGTTCGAGCTGGACGGCCAGGGCCCGCTCGATGAAGGTCACGGCCTCGTCGTTGTGGCCGGTGGCGCGGGCGACGAGGGAGGCGTTCCAGTTGGCCGCCACGATGGAGCGCGGCGTGCCCAGGGTGTCGGCCGCGTTGAGCAGCTCGGCCGCGAACTGCCTGGCGCGCAGCATGTCGCCGCGCTCGTAGTAGGCCATCAGCAGCGTGGCGGCCAGCTCGACGAGCAGATCGTTCCAAGGCTGGCGGGCGTTGCCGCTGAGCAGCTGCTCGCCGACCTCGACGGCCTCGCTGAGCCGCTCGCTCTCGCGGTAGGCGCGGCACAGCGCCACGGCCACCTCGATGGCGCGCTCGGGGGAGAGCTCCTCCTCGCGCAGCTTGAGCATGATGGAGATCGCCTGGTCAAGGTCTCCCCCGGCCTCCGTGGCCAGGGCCAGCCCGAATTCGGCGTCTTGACGCAGCGCGGTCAGACCTGCCAAGTTACTGTTTCCCAGGAGCTCCGCGAAACGCGTGCGGGCCTCGGCGACCTCGCCGTTCTCGAGCGCGAGCCGCGCATAGCCGAGGGCGAGCTCGATGTCCTCCATCTGTTCGGCGGTGACGCCGTTGATCAGATAGGACAGCGAGCAGTCCAGCTTGTTGGCGAGCAGCTCCAAAACCGCAGGGGTGGGAGTACGCTTACCGCTCTCGATCAGTGAGACGTAACTGTCGGACAACTCGGGATGGGCCAGCTGCGCCTGTGACAAGCCGCGTTGCCGCCGAACCGTCTTGATACGGAGTCCGACTAGGTCAGATGTGGTCACAGCAGCCGCTCCCTGAGAAGATAAGTCCGAGCAACTCACATAGGCGAGGGAGAAACCCCCATGCGCATGCGCATTGCCCTGTCAATCCTGGCTGTCGCGATCGGCGCCGCGGTAGCCCTTGGAGGTAATGTTACGGCCGCAGGTGCCGCGACGTCTTCCCTCTCCAGCGCGGCCACCGACATCGGTTGCTGCTGAACCGGCCGATGCCGGGAAAGGACAAGGCGACACCCCGGACACGTACCGCACTTCGTGTCCGTCTCACGCGATGGCTCGGCCGGTGAAAGGACCCGCTGGTCCCGCCACCTGCCGTCCACGCAGCCCATACTGAGCGGCCGGTCAGACAGGGCCCCTGTGACCTAATACACACCCAGCACGGTCGAATGACAAGGTATCGACCGCATCTACATTTCTTCTACATGCGTCACGGGGCCCTTGCCGCCTCCACGAGCGTCTAAGCTCCCTACGTGGATCCGACAGTCGATCACGGGAGTCCGAGGGCGGCCGGTCTGACCATAGGTCTGCTGGGACCGGTGACCGGCGCCCTCGACGGCGCGGGTATCGATGCGGGCCCTCCGCTGCAGCAGGCGATCATGGCGATGCTGGCGGTCCGGGCCGGCCGGGTGGTCACCCTGGCCCAGCTGATCGAGGGCGTGTGGGGAGACTCTCCCCCGCCCAGCGCCGCGCAGAGCGTCTACACCTACATCGCCGGGTTACGCCGGGCCTTCGAGCCCGGCCGGGGTCGGCGCGAGCCCCCCGGGGTGCTGGCCCGCACCGCCGGCGGCTACCGCCTCAACCTCGATCCCGAGCAGGTCGACACCCACGTCTTCGCCGGGCGGGTGGCCGCGGCGGCGCGGGCGAGCAGGGCCGGCGACCTCGAAGCGGCGGTGCGCGAGCTCGACGAGGCCCTCCCCCTCTGGCGCGGCCGGCCGCTGAGCGGCGTGCCGGGCCCCTTCTGCGACGACGAGCGCGCCCGCCTGGAAGAGCTGCGGCTGACCGCCGTCGAGGCGCGGGCCGAGGCGCTGCTGCGGCTGGGCCGCCCGCGAGACTGCCTCGCCCAGCTGCAGGACCTGTCCCGCGGCCATCCGCTCCGCGAACGCCCCCGCGAGCTGCTCATGCTGGCCCTGCACGGGTGCGGGCGCCAGGCCGAGGCGCTCACGCTCTACGAGCAGACCCGGCGCGTGCTGTCGGAGGAGCTCGGCGTCGATCCCGGTGCGGGCCTGCGCCAGGCACACCGCGTCGTCCTGTCCGGCACCGGCGGGCCGGCCGTGCCCGATCCCCTCATCCCCCGACAGCTGCCCCGCGACCTGCTCGCGTTCGTCGGCCGCTCGCGGGAGATCGTCCGGCTGCGGACGCTGCTCGACCCCTGGGACGAGGATCCGCCGCATCCGTTCGTGGTGATCTGCGGCCCGCCGGGCGTCGGCAAGTCGGCGCTGGCCGTCCACGTCGCGCACGCGGTGCGCGACCGGTTCCCCGAGGGGCAGCTGTACGTCGACCTGCGCGGCGGCACCCCCAACGTGGCCCGGCTGTCCTCGCACGAGATCTTCAGCCGGCTGCTGCGCGGCATCGGCACGCCCGACGACGCCGTGCCGGTGGACGAGGACGAGGCCGCCGCCCTGTGGCGGAGCAAGCTGCAGGGCAGGCGGCTCCTCGTTCTCCTCGACAACGCGGCCGACCTGGGCCAGGTCAGGCCGTTCGTCTCGGCGCCGCTCGGCACGGCGGTCCTGGTGACGAGCCGGGAGTCGCTCGTGGCCGGCGACGACTGCGTTCAACTGCGGCTGGGCCCGCTGTCCGACGCCGAGGCGACCGCCATGCTGTCCAAGCTCGTCGGCGCCGACCGCGTCTCGGCCGACCTCGGCCAGACCACGCGGCTGGCGCGCCTCTGCGACGGCTTCCCCCTGGCCCTGCGCATCGCCGGCGCGCGGCTGGCCGACCGCCCCGACTGGGCCGTGGGGGCGCTGACGGCGCGGCTCACCGACGAACGGCAGCGGCTGCGGGAGCTGGAGGCGGGCGAGCTGGCCGTACGGTCGAGCCTGGCGGCCAGCTGGGGCGCGCTCAACGGCAGCAGCCGCGAGATCGACGGCGACGCGGCGCGGCTGCTGGGCCTGCTCGGCCTGCTTCACGTGCCCGACATCACCGTGGAGGCGGCGACGGCGCTGTCCGGTTCGCCGCCGTACCAGGTCGAGCGGGCGCTCGAACGCCTGTGTGACGCCCACCTGCTGGAGGCGACCGAGCCGGGGCGCTACCGCATCCACGACCTGGTGCGGCTGTTCGCCGGCGCGCTGATGGAGGCCGGGGAGCGCGTGCCGCCGCTGCGGCGGGCCATCGGCTACTACGCCGCGTCCGCGCGGGCCGCGGCCGTCACCAGCCAGCCGCACCGGGTCCACTGCGCGTATCCGGAGGTCAGGGAGCGGGGCCGCAGGTTCGGCGGCGCGGACGAGGCGCACGACTGGCTCAGGAAGGAGGAGCCCATCCTGCTCGCCGCCGCCTTCCAGGCGATGGCCGACCAGGACGACGACATCGCGCGGGCGGGCACGGCGATCGGTTTCGCGCTGTGGTGGTACCAGCAGCGGGCCTACCGGGTGGCCGACCTGGTCTCGCTCGGCGAACGGCTGCTTGCGACGGGGCGCCGCCTCGACGACCCGATGATCACGATGGAGGGGCACGCCCACCTCGCGACGGGCCTGTACCTGAGGGGCGACCGCTCCGTCTTCCAGCACGGCGAGCAGCACCTGCGCCTGGCCCGGCAGCTCGGTGACCGGTTCAACGAGCAGCGCGCGCACGGCAACCTGGCCTCCACGCACGTCAAGTGGGAGCAGTTCGACGACGCGCTTGAGCACGCGCGGGCTCAGCGGGAGATCGCGTCCGGCATGGGGTCGCGGGTCGGGGAGCTCTACGCGCTGCTGACGATCGGGCGCGTCTGCATCGAGCTGGGCCGGTTCGACGAGGCGCTGGGGGCGCTGGACGAGGGGGCGGAGATGGCCCGCCGCGCGGGCGACGGGCTGCGGCTGGTGGAGTTCGCGCTGGCCAGGGGCAGGGCGCTGATCGAGCTGGGCGAGCTCGCCACGGCGCTCTCCGTGCTCACCGACGCCTCGGGGCCCGCCCGGTTCAGCAAGATGACGGAAGTGGGCTGCCTGGTCTACCTGGCGCGGGCCCACCGCCTGCTCGGCCAGGGCCGGGAGGCGATGCGGCGCGGCGCGGAGGCGGTCGCGCTGGCCGAGAGCATGGGCAGCGCGTACTGGCTGGAACGGGCGGTCAAGGAGCGCGAGGCCGCGGGACCGGCCAGAGACTCGGTCACCACCTGAGCGGCCCGGTCACCGGGGCGGCGCGGTCATCGGGGCGGCGCGGTGTCCCTGAGCGCGAGGAAGAAGTCGACCCGGTCGGCCATCGTGGACAGGTCTCTGCCGGTCAGCTCCTCGATCCGGCGGATGCGGTACCGCACGGTGTTGACGTGCACGTGGAGCAGCTCGGCGCAGGCGTTCCACGAGCCGGCCCGGTCGAGGAAGATCCCGAGCGTGCGCACGAGGTCGGACTGGTGCCTGCGGTCGTAGTCGAGCAGCGGCGACAGCAGCCGGGAGGAGAAGGAGCGGCGCACGTCTCCCGGCACGGTGGCCAGCAGCAGCGCGTGGGTGTAGATCTCGTCGCTGGTCACCACGCCGCCGTCGCGGACCTCGGCCAGGCGGCGGGCGTGCCCGGCCTCTTCGACGCCGCCCTTGAGCGCGGCGGCGCCGGTGAGCGCGCCGCTGAGGCCGGCGCACACGCGGGTGCCCGGCAGCGCGGAGAGCACGGCCACGCCGGCGCGCAGCCGGGCGGCCAGCCCGTCGGCGGTGCTCTCGCGCAGCGGCACGACGGCGACCGCCCCGCCGGCTCCGGCGGCGGCCACGACCTCGCGGCCGAGCAGCTCCTCAACGATCTGACCGCCGAGCGTGGCCGGGTCGGGGCCGCGGGTGGCGCCCTGTGTGGGCCCCTGGGTGGACGCTGCGACGTCCACCACCGCGTACGGCTCCGCCGCGTCGATCCCGCACATGCGCAGCCTGGCGTTGAGCTCGGACACGTCGGCCTCGGTCAGCGCGGCGGCGACGAGCTGACCGGCCAGGCGGCGCTCGACCCTGCGGCCCTCCTCGATCCGGCCGCGTTCGAGGCCCACGCAGGCGGCCAGCTCGTAGCCCAGGTCGGCCCGGCCGAGCAGGTCGCCGTCGCAGGCCAGCGCCCAGCCGGCGGCGCGGTGGCCGCGCCCGACGGCGAAGATCGTGTGCTCGCCGGCGACGGCGGGCAGCCGGGGCGCGGCCAGGTACGCCTTCGCCAGCCCCACGGGATCGCCGGCCGAGCCCACGATCACCTCGCCGGAGGCGGACAGGACGGCGCCGGTGACGCCCAGCTCGGCGGCGGTCACCCGGAACAGCTCGGTCAGGTCGGCCCCTTCGGCGAGGGCGGCGACCAGCCGGCGGTGGCGGCCCAGCGCGTCGCGCACGTCACCGGCCAGCCGGGGCGCGACCAGCTCGGCCAGCGTACGGAAGGAGACCTCGACCGGCACGTCCACCAGCGGCAGCCCGGCCTCCGCGCAGGCCGCCACCAGGTCGTCGGGCACGTGGCCCAGCCAGGCCCGGCCGGCGCCCAGCGCGGCCACCCCGGCCCGCGTCAGCGCGGCCACGAACCGGGCGGAGTCGGCCGGGGCGTGCCACCACATCAGCCCGGTCAGCACCAGCTCACCGCCGCCGAGGTAGCGGCCGGGCTCGGGCAGGTCGGTGATGTGCACGGTGCCGAACTCGCGGCCGGGGTCGCCGGTGAGCAGGGTCAGGCGCAGGTCGTCGATGGCCAGCAGGTCGGAGATGCGCACTTGGAGGAATATACAAGCCCGATATGACAAGCGATGACCGCGATTTCACGTCGGGCGCATAGGTCTGCCCGCCGGGCGGTGCTCTACTCGGAGGATGACCCAGACCTCAGACACGGGGACCACAGACACGGGGACCACAAGCACGGGGACCACGTACACGGGCACCCCGGTCACCGGCGTCGGGGAGAGCGCGCGGCGGCCGGACGCCACGCTCAAGGTGACCGGCGAATTCGCGTACGCCTCCGATCTGTGGCTGGACGGCATGGTCTGGGGGGCGACGCTGCGCAGCCCGCACCCGTCGGCGTGGATCCGCTCCATCGACGTGGGCCCGGCGCTGCGCATCCCGGGCGTGTTCGCCGTGCTGACGCACGAGGACGTGCCGGGCGAGAAGTTCTACGGCCTTGAGCACAAGGACCAGCCCGTGCTGGCCATCGACCAGGTCCGCTACCAAGGCGAGCCGGTGGCGCTGGTGGGGGCCGACCATCCGGAGACGGCCCGCAGGGCGGCGGCGGCCATCGTGGTCGAGTACGAGCCGCGCGAGGCCATCACCGACCCCCGGCGCTCCCAGCACTTCGTGCGCCACCAGCCGGTACGGCGCGGCGACACGTTCGAGGCCGAGGTGGTCGTCACCGGCGAGTACGAGGTCGGCATGCAGGATCAGGCGTTCCTCGGCCCCGAGTCCGGCCTGGCCGTGCCCGCCGAGGACGGCGGCGTGGACCTCTACATCGCCACCCAGTGGCTGCACGTGGACCGCGACCAGCTCGCGCCCTGCCTGGGCCTGCCCCAGGACAAGGTGCGCCTGACGCTGTCGGGCGTGGGCGGCGCGTTCGGGGCCCGCGAGGACCTGTCGATGCAGGTGCACGCGTGCATGCTGGCGCTGCGGCTGAACCGCCCCGTCAAGATCGTCTACGGCCGGGAGGAGTCGTTCTTCGGTCACGTGCACCGCCATCCCGCGCGGATGCGGTACGAGCACGGCGCCACCCGTGACGGCCGGCTGGTCTACGTCAAGGCGGACATCCTGCTGGACGGCGGCGCGTACTGCTCCTCCTCCCCCGCCGTCGTCGGCAACGCCGCCTCGCTGGGGGTGGGCCCGTACGAGGTGCCGAACGTGCGCGTGGACGCGACCGGCGTCTACACCAACAACCCGCCGTGCGGCGCGATGCGCGGGTTCGGCGCGGTGCAGGCGTGTTACGCCTACGAGTCGCAGATGGATCGCCTGGCCGAGGCGTGCGGCCTGTCGCCGATCGAGATCCGGGTGCGCAACGCCGTCTCCCAGGGCTCCCGGCTGATCACCGGCCAGCTGATCGACGCGCCCGCCCCGCTGGCGGAGATGCTGCGCGACCTGGAGACGATGCCGCTGCCGCCCGGTGAGCCGACACGAGACCTGCGGGGGCTGCCGGGCGGCGTCTCGCAGACCACGCACGGCGAGTCCGTCCGCAGGGGCGTCGGCTACGGCGTGGGGATCAAGAACATCTGCTTCTCCGAGGGCTTCGACGACTACTCCACGGCCCGGGTGCGGGCCGTGCTGATCGGCGGCGAGCCGCACGTCACCGTGCACACGGCGGCGGCCGAGGTGGGCCAGGGGCTGGTGACGGTGCAGGCCCAGATCGCCCGCACCGAGCTGGGCGTCGAGAATGTGACCGTGGCCGCCGCCGACACCTCGGTCGGCTCGGCGGGCTCCTCCTCGGCCTCGCGGCAGTCGTACGTGACGGGAGGCGCGGTCAAGGCGGCCTGCGAGGCCGTGCGCAAGCGGTTCGAGGGGCTGCCGGCCGCCGAGGCGCTGGCGCGGTTCGGGCCGATCGAGGAGACGCGCGAGTACCGGCACCGGCCCACATACCCGATGGACCCGCTGACCGGGCAGGGCGACTCGCACACGCAGCTGGCGTTGTGCGTGCACCGGGCGGTCGTGGACGTGGACGTGGAGCTGGGCCTGGTGAAGGTGGTCGAGCTGGCGGCCGTTCAAGACGTGGGGCGGATCCTGAACCCACAGGCGCTGGAGGGCCAGATCCACGGCGGCTCGGCGCAGGGGCTCGGCCTGGCGCTGATGGAGGAGATCCAGGTCCGCGACGGCCAGGTACTGAACCCGTCGTTCACCGACTACCTCATCCCCACCATCCTCGACATGCCGCCCATGACGATGAAAATCCTGGAAAATCCGGACCCGTCGGCCCCGTACGGGCTGCGCGGCGCCGGAGAGCCCCCCACTCTGTCCTCCACCCCTGCCATCGCCGCCGCCGTCAGAGCGGCTACGGGACTCCGGTTGACTCGTGTTCCGATCAGGCCGGAAGATATCGCCTTGTTCGACAGCGGTACGTTCCATGAAAGCTCGACAAAGGGGGCATCCGATGACAAGCGCGCATGAGGCGGCCGAGGCGGAGTTCAGACGGTTCGACTCCGACGGCGACGGGCTGCTGACCGCCGACGAGATCAGGCAGGCCAACGAGGCGCTGGGCGGGCAGGGCGCGTCGGAGAGCGAGATCGAGGCGTTCATCCGCTCGGCCGACAGCGACGGCGACGGCACGGTCAAGCTGGAGGAGTTCGTCGCCCTGGTGGGCCACGGCCGCCACGAGAAGGCTTGACCGCCGCCCACCCTGGGTAGGCCACCCGGCATTCCCCCTGATCACACGAGGGGGAATGCCGGTGCTCGACCGACTCTTCGAGCTGAGCGGCCGGGGCAGCGCCGTCGGCCGTGAGGTGCGCGGCGGAGTGACCACGTTCGTGGCAATGGCCTACATCATCCTGCTCAACCCGATCATCCTGGCCGGCGCCAAGGACGTCACCGGCGCCCGGCTCTCGATCGGCGAGCTGACCACCTCCACCGCGCTGGCCGCGGCGATCTCCACGCTGCTCATGGCCTTCGTCGGCAACGCCCCCTTCGGGCTGGCCGCGGGGCTCGGGCTGAACGCGGTCGTCGCCTACCAGGCCGCCCCGCACATGACGTGGGCGCAGGCCATGGGCCTGGTGGTGCTCGAAGGCGCCGTGATCATCCTGCTCGCGGTCACCGGCCTGCGCACGCTGATCATGAACGCGATCCCGCTGGCGCTCAAGCACGCGATCAGCGTCGGCATCGGGCTGTTCATCGCGCTGATCGGCCTGGTGGACGCCGGCTTCGTGGCGCGGGGCTCGGGCACGCCGGTGCAGCTCGGCGCGACCGGGCACCTCACCGGCTGGCCGGTCGCGGTGTTCTGCTTCGGCCTGCTGCTGATGATCCTCCTGTACGTCCGCGGGATCCCCGCCGCCATCCTCATCAGCATCGCCGTCACCGCGCTCCTGGCCATCCTGGTGAACTCGCTGACCGCCGTCGACCCCGCCGACTGGGGCGTGGTGGCCCCGCGCGTGCCCGAGTCGCTGGTCGCGGCGCCGGACTTCGGGCTGGTCGGCCAGTTCGACCTGTTCGGCGGCTTCGTGACGGCGGGGGCGCTGACGGCCACCGTGGTGCTGTTCACGCTGGTGCTGTCGGGCTTCTTCGACGCCATGGGCACGATCATCGGCGTCAGCGACGAGGCCGGTCTCGTGGATCAGGAGGGCCGGGTGCCCCGGCTGGGCCGGATCCTGACCGTGGACGGCGTGGCCGGCATGGTGGGCGGCGCGACGAGCTCCTCGGCCAACACCGTCTTCGTGGAGTCGGCCGCAGGCGTGGGCGAGGGCGCGCGTACCGGCCTGGCCAGCGTCGTGACGGGGGCGCTGCTGGGGCTGACGCTGCTGTTCACGCCGCTGGCGGCGGTGGTGCCCGCCGCCGCGGCCGCGCCCGCGCTGGTGCTGGTGGGGGCGCTGATGATGACGCAGAGCAAGAACGTGCCATGGAACGACCTGGACCTGGCCGTGCCGGCCTTCCTGACCATCTCGCTGATGCCGTTCACGTACTCGATCACGAACGGGGTGGGCGCGGGCGTGATCGTCTACACGCTGATCAAGGCGGTCAAGGGGCGCTTCGCGGAGATCCCCTGGCTGCTGTGGGTGGTCACGCTGGTCTTCCTGGCCTACTTCGGCATCGACTGGCTGGAGGAACTGTTCGCCTGACGGATGCCTCTAGCGGATGTCGGCGCTGTTGCAGGCCACGCCGTTGGCGTCGGCGTCGACGTACCAGGTGTACTCCTCGTGCGTGCCCCGGTAGTAGGGGCCGTCGCCGGCCGCCACGGCCTCCTTGCAGGAGGCGTAGCGCTTGTCGAGGGCGCGGCCGCCCGTCGCGGGCGAGGTGGTGCCGCCGGGCTGACCGGTCGCGGCCGGGCCGGTCGTCGCGGGGCCGGTCGGCTGCTGGGGCGTGCCGGTGCCGGGGGTGCCCACGTCGGGGCTGCCCGTGCCGGGGGTGCCCTGGTCGGGAGTGCCCTGGCTGGGGGTGCCCGCGTCGGCCGGGCTCGTGCCGGTCGGGTTCGCGCTCGGCGTGCCGCCCATCAGGCGGGTGACCAGCGCGTCGGCGTCCTCCTTGGTGAGGCCGGAGATGCTCACGCTGTCGCCGTTCATCTGCTGGGTGACGATGGGCGCGGCCAGCACGACCTTGGGCCGGTCAGCCTGCTCGGGCGCCAGCACGATCGCCACCGCCCGCTGGTCGGGCACCAGCTCGTCGATGAGCTCGACCAGCCGGTCCTTGAACGCGGGCGCGATCGCGATGCGCACGGAGTATTGGCCGTCGTTGCCGCGCACGGCCTCGATCCGCTGCACGGCGCCGACCGTGACGCCGTCTTCGAGCAGGTAACAGGTGCGCTGCTGCTCGTCGAGCACGGCAGGGTCGCCGGGGCAGGGCGCGACCTTGGTCTCCCTGACCGGCGCGAAGTGGATGGGCACGGCCAGGTGCTGCGGGGGTGTGCCGCCGAGCAGCGGCGTGTCAGGGCTCCTGGTCATGAGGACGGCGACCGTGCCGAGCACGCCTGCGACGAGCACGACGAGGACGAGCGAGACGATCAGCACGATGGTGGTGAGTCTGCTGGCCTTCGGCTCCCCCGGGTCCGCCAGCGGCGGCTCTTCCGGCTTGTCCATCGATGACGAATCCCATCCTGATGTTCGGGCTGCCGGTGAGCCTATCGAGGAGAAGCCGCACCGGGGTAATCAGCCGGACAATCCTCACTGATCTGTGAACTGAGGGGAAGAAACACAGCAGGAAGGCACGTCCGGCGAGAAGAGCTGTCCCATGAAGGTCGGAGTACCGCGCGAGGTCAAGAACAGCGAATATCGGGTGGCGCTCACGCCGGCCGGCGTGCACGAGCTCGTCCGGCACGGCCACCGCGTCTTCGTCGAGGCGGACGCCGGCGCGGGCTCCGCGATCCCCGACGCCGACTTCGCCGGGGCGGGCGCCGTCCTGGTCCCCGGCGCCGACGAGCTCTGGGGCACGGCCGACCTGGTGATGAAGGTCAAGGAGCCGGTCGCCGAGGAGTACCACCGGCTGCGCAAGGGCCAGGTGCTGTTCACCTACCTGCATCTGGCCGCCTCCGCCGCCTGTACGCGGGCGCTGCTGGATTCGGGCTGCACCGCGGTGGCCTACGAGACCGTCCAGACGCCCGGCGGCGCGCTGCCGCTGCTCGCGCCCATGTCGGAGGTGGCCGGGCGGCTGGCGGCGCAGGTGGGCGCCTACCACCTGATGCGTTCGCAGGGCGGCAGGGGCGTGCTGATGGGCGGCGTGTCGGGGGTGCGCGCGGCGCACGTCGTGGTGATCGGGGCCGGGGTGTCCGGCATGAACGCCGCCGCCATCGCGCTCGGCATGCAGGCCGAGGTGATGCTGCTGGACAGGAACATCGACAAGCTGCGCCAGGCCGACCTGATCTACCAGGGCCACTGCCAGACGATCGCCTCCAACATGCTGGAGATCGAGCGCGCGGTGCTGGAGGCCGACCTGGTCATCGGCGCGGTGCTGGTGCCCGGCGCCAAGGCTCCTGAGCTGGTGAGCAACGACCTGGTCAGCCGGATGAAGCCGGGCTCGGTGCTGGTGGACATCTCGATCGACCAGGGCGGCTGCTTCGCCGACTCGCGGCCGACCACGCACGAGCGGCCGACGTACCGGGTGCACGACTCGCTGTTCTACTGCGTGGCCAACATGCCCGGCGCCGTGCCGCACACCTCGACGTTCGCGCTGACGAACGTGACACTGCCGTACGCGCTGGGCATCGCCGACCTGGGCTGGCGGCGCGCCATGCGCGAGGACGCCAGCCTGGCCGCCGGCCTGAACACGCACGAGGGGCGGCTGACCAGCCGCCCCGTGGCCCAGGCGCACGATCTGGAGTGGATGCCGCCGCGGGAGATCCTCGGCTGAGCGACCGGTTCCCCCTGGGGTCTGTTCATCGAGCGCCCGAACAGTTACCGTAAGTAGTGATCAGCTACTTACGGTGACAACTCGGCATGAGAGCCGCGCAGGGCCCTGCGGGGGCGGGGCCCTGCGCTCAGGCCCGGCTACTGCTGGCTCTGGCTGGGCGACGGGGAGAGGGTCTCCATCGGCGTCTGCTGCTGGCCCGTGGGCTGCGGCGGGAGCGGCGCCTGGTCGGCCGTGGTGGTGATCGCGTCCTGGCCGCCGCAGGTGGCGCCGGGCTCAGGCGTGTCGGCGCCGTTCTGGTAGCGCTTGATGAACGCCCCGAGCTTCGGGTCGGCCGGGTCGGTCAGCTTGAGCTGGTGGCCCCAGGAGGAGACCACGATCGGGGCCGGCAGGTTGGGGAAGGGGCTCATCAGCATGTAGTCCTGCTGGCCGGTCGAGCCGGCGACCTCCTTCAGCTTGTCGACCTGCGCCTTGGCCAGATCGGGCCGGTAGGTGATCCAGACGGCGCCGTGTTCCAGCGAGTGCACGGCGTGCTCGCTGTGGATCGGCTTGTCGTAGATGGCGCACTGCTGCCAGTAGTTGTTGTGCTCACCGCCGACCGGCGGCGTCTCCTTGTACGAGACCGCGTTCCACACGTGCTGACCGGCGTCGTACTTGGCGCTCGTCACCGCGTCGAGCGAGGTCTGCCTGGCCTCGTTGATCAGATAGAAGCCGACCACGCCGACGAGCACCACGATGATGAGCCCTCCCGTGCCCCACATCAGCAGTGCGGCGCGGCGTTGTTTGCGCTGCTGCTCGGCCCGCATCTTCTGCAGATGCTCGCGCCGCGCCTGCGCCTTCTCCTTCGTCATCGTTCCTCCATCGGCGTGCCAACTCCGGGGTCACCCTATGCCCTCTGGGCGTATGCAGAGAATAAGAGCGACATAAGCGTCCGATCACGAGTCCGGCCGCAGGTGGGTACGCTGGACGGGCGATGGAAAAGCCCGTGAGAAAACCTCTTCTGCTCATCTGCGGCGTGCTGGTGCTCGCCGCGGCCGCGTTCCTGGTGTTCGGCCGCGACGGCACGCCCGGCGACGCCTCGCCCGAGGCCGGGTTCGCCCGCGACATGGCCACGCACCACGCGCAGGCCGTCGACATGGCGTTCATCGTCAGGGACAAGGGCCCCGCCAAAGAGATCAGGAGCCTGGCCTTCGACATCATCAACACCCAGGCCAACCAGCGCGGCATGTTCCAGGGCTGGCTGCAGCAGTGGCAGCTCACCCAGGCGACCGACCAGCGGCCGATGGCGTGGATGAGCGGCCACGGCCACGGCGCCGCCCCGGCCGCGACGGTCCCGGCGGGGACGATGCCCGGCATGGCCACCCCGGAGGAGCTGACCAAGCTCAAACAGGCCGAGGGCACGCAGGCCGAGGTGCTGTTCCTGCAGCTGATGATCCGCCATCATGAGGGCGGCGTGGAGATGGCCGAGGGGCTGCTCAAACTGTCCACCCGCAGCGAGGTGGTCAGCATGGCGCAGAAGATCGTCGACGGCCAGACCGGGGAGATCAAGCTCATGACGGAGTTGCTGAAGCAGCGGGGCGCCCAGCCCTACCCGTCGATACTGAAGACCTCATAGGGGCAGAACAGGGGCAGAGCGATGCGCGCCGACGCGGTCGTCGTGGGGTCGGGGCCCAACGGACTGGTCGCCGCCGTCACGCTGGCCCACGCCGGGCGCGAGGTGCTGCTGCTGGAGGCGGCCGAACGGTTCGGCGGCGGGCTGAGGTCGGCCGAGCTGACCCTGCCCGGCCACGTGCACGATCTCGGCGCCACGGTGATGGCCATGGCGCTGGCCTCCCCCGCCTTTCGCGGGCTGGAGCTGAAGGGTGTCGAGTTCGCCCACTCCCCCGTGGCCGCGGCCCATCCGCTCGACGACCGGCCGGCCGTGCTCGTCCACCGCGACGTACGGCGCACCGCCGAAGGGCTCGGGCCCGACGCGGGCGCCTGGCTGGCCAGCGTCGGGGCACTGGTCAAGGCCGGATTGCCGCTGGTCGAACTGCTGCTCAAGCCGCTGGGCCCGTGGCCGGTCGCGCCGCGTGCCTTCGCGGGGGCGGCCTGGTTCGGGCCCATGGCGGCGCTGCCCGCGACGACCTTCGCCAAGGCCCTGCGGACCGTGGAGGCGCGGGCGCTGCTCGCCGGCATGGCCGCGCACTCGATGCTCGACCTGCGCTCCCCCCTCACCGCCGGCTACGGGCTGACGCTGGCGGGCCTGGCCCACCTGGTGGGCTGGCCGGTCGTGCGGGGCGGGTCGCAGGTGCTGGCCGACGCGCTGGTGGCCGAGCTGAGGTCGCTGGGCGGGCAGGCCGTGGCCGGGCATCGGGTACGCCGCCTGGCGGAGCTCGACGCGCCGATCGTCGTGCTCGACGTGACGCCCCGGCAGCTGCTCGCCCTGGCCGACCTGCCCGCGGGTTACCGCCGGCGGCTGGAGCGCTACCGCTACGGGCCCGGGGTGTTCAAGCTGGACTGGGCGCTCGACGGGCCGGTGCCGTGGCGCGATCCCGCGGTCGCCGGGGCGGCCACGGTGCACCTGGGCGGGACGTTCGAGGAGATCGTGCTCAGCGAGGCGGAGATGGCCGCCGGGCGGCACTCGCCCCGGCCGTACGTGCTGCTCGTGCAGCCGTACGCGGCCGATCCGACGCGGGGCGGGCACACGTTGTGGGCCTACTGCCACGTGCCCAACGGCTCGGCGTTCGACATGAGCAACGCGGTGGAGACCCAGATCGAGCGGTACGCGCCCGGCTTCCGCGATCGGGTGCTGGCCCGGCACGTGTCGGGGCCCGCCGAGTTGGAGGCGGGCAACCCCAACCTGGTGGGCGGCGACATCGGGGGCGGGCTGGCGAGTCTGGGGCAGTTCCTGCGCCGCCCGGTCTGGTCGCCCGCGCCGTGGCGGACGCCGCTGCCGGGGGTGTTCCTCTGCTCGTCCTCGACGCCGCCGGGGCCCGGTGCCCACGGGATGGGCGGCTGGCAGGCCGCCCGCCTGGCCCTGCGCACGTAGGCGGTCAGTGGTCGCCGTCGGTGGCCTGGAGTTCTTCGGCCAGGGCGGTGGCGAAGGCGTCCACGTCCTCCTCCGTCGTGTCGAACGCGCACATCCACCGCACCTCACCGGTGGACTCGTCCCAGGTGTAGAAGCGGAACCGCTTGCGCAGCCGCTCGGCGGCGTCGCGCGGCAGCACGGCGAAGACGGCGTTGGCCTCGACCGGCCGGGCCAGCTCCACGCCGGGGATCTCGCGCACGGCCTCGGCCAGCCGCCGCGCCATGGCGTTGGCCCGCCGGGCGTTGCGCAGCCACAGGTCGCCCGACAGCAGCGCCTCGAACTGCACGGAGACGAACCGCATCTTCGACGACAGCTGCATGAACGTCTTGCGCAGGTAGTCGACCCCGGTGGCCGCGTCCGGGTTGAGCACGACGACGGCCTCGCCGTACAGCAGGCCGATCTTCGTGCCGCCGAAGGAGAGCACGTCCACGCCCGCGTCGGTGCTCAGCGCGCGCAGCGGGACGTCGAGCGCGGCGGCGGCGTTGGTCAGCCGGGAGCCGTCGAGGTGGACGAGCAGGCCCAGGTCGTGGGCGTGCGCGCAGATCGCGGCGATCTCGGCGGCGGTGTAAACGGTGCCCAGCTCGGTGGTGTTGGAGATCGACACCACCTTCGGCTGGGCGCGGTGCACGTCGCCGAAGCCCCACGCCTGCCGGTCGATCAGCTCGGGGGTGAGCTTGCCGTCCGGCGTGGGGACGGTCAGCAGCTTGATGCCGCCGGCCACCTCGGGGGCGCCGCCCTCGTCGGTGTTGATGTGGGCGCTCTCGGCGCAGATCACCGCCTCCCACTGGGCGGTCATGGAGCGCAGGGAGACGACGTTGGCGGCGGTGCCGTTGAACACCGGCCAGGCCCGCGCCGCCTGGCCGAAGTGCCGCTGGAAGACCTCCTGCATGGCCTCGGTGTAGACGTCCTCGCCGTAGGCGATCTGGTGGCCGCCGTTGGCCGCGGCGACGGCCTGGAGGATCTCGGGGTGCACCCCCGCGTAGTTGTCGCTGGCGAAGGCCTTGAGGCGGGGGTCGTGCCGGGGAGTCAAGAAGTGAGGTCCAATCTGGTGCCGTTGATCTCGGCGGCCGGGCGGTCGTAGAGGCCGCCGACGGCCGCCGCCAGGTCGTCGACGTGGGTGAAGCCGGGAAATTCCGCGTCGGGGTCGGCGGCGCGCATGGCGTCGTTGACCAGGGCCTTGACCACGAGGATGGCCGCAGCGGAGCCGGTGCCCCTGAGCGCGTCGGCCAGGGAGAGCGTCCAGGACTCCGCCGCCGCCTTGGCCGCCGCGTAGGGGGCGCCCTTGGCGCTCGGGGCCTCGGCGGCCTTGGCCGAGACGATCACGAAGCGGCCGTTGTCGCTGCGGCGCAGCAGCGGCTCGAAGGCCAGCGAGACGTGCTGGAGGGTGCGGATCAGCAGGTCGTGCAGGAGGTCCCAGTCGCCGAGGTCGGTCTCGGCGAATGAACGGGAGCCGCGCCAGCCGCCCACCAGGTGCACCACGCCGTCCACCCGGCCGTGCTCGCGCTCGACGCGGGCCGCCAGCTCGGCGACGGCCCCGCGGTCGAGCAGGTCGACGTCATCCTTGTCGACGCCGATCACGGTGTCACCCTTTTTGCCGAAATATCCGCACACGGCGGCACCGGTGGGCCCGCCGGCCCCGGTCACCAGAATGATCATGCTCGGAGTCCCTTAGTCGATTCGACCACGTCGGCCAGCTTACGGCGCAGCGCCTCGTAGAACATGCTGAGGGGGAACTCGTCCGGCAGGACCGCGTCCACCTTGGCCTTCTGCTCCTCGGGCAGCGCCTGCACGCCCTCGGCCCAGACCGAGGCCGGATGCGGCGCCACGTACGCGCTGACCAGCTCGTGCGCCGCCAGCCAGTGGGCCAGCTTGGAGCGGTCGATGCTGTCGCGGTAGAGCTTCTCGACCTCCCCGCGCAGGTCGGCGACCCCGTCGGCGACCCGCTGCCAGTCGATCGTGAGCCGGTTGTCGGTCCAGCGCACGATGTCGTTGCGGTGCAGGTAGGCGAAGAGCAACTGCCCGCCGAGCCCGTCGTAGTTGCGCACCCGCTCGCCGGTGATCGGGAACCTGAACAGCCGGTCGAACAGGATCGCGTGCTGGACGTAGCGGGCGTGCGGCACCCCCTGGGCCTCCAGCTTCACGGCCTCGCCGAACGCGGTCAGGTCGCAGCGCAGCTCCTCCAGCGAGTACAGCCAGTACGGCATCCGCTGCTTGATCATGAACGGGTCGAACGGCAGGTCTCCGTGGCTGTGCGTCCGGTCGTGCACCAGGTCCCACAGCACGAACGTGTCCTGGGCCAGCCCCTGCGAGCGCAGCAGCCGGTCGGCGTCCGGCTGCAGGTCCAGCCTGAGCGTCTCGACGGCGGCCCTGGACACCCGCCTGAACCTGGCGGCCTCGCGGTCGGCGAAGATCCCGCCCCAGGTGAACCGCTCGGGCGCGCGGCGCACCGCGACCGTCTCGGGGAACAGCACGGCGGAGTGCGTGTCGTAGCCGGAGGTGAAGTCCTCGAACGCGATCGGCACGAACATCGGGTTGTCGTAGCCGCCCGCCTCCAGCTCGGCCAGCCAGCCGGGCCAGATGGTCCTGATCCAGACGGCCTCCAGGTTGCGGCTGGGATTGCCGTTCTGCGTGTACATGGGGAAGACCACGACGTGCTCCAGCCCGTCCACGCGCTGGGTGTCGGGGTGGAACAGGTCGAGCGAGTCGAGGAAGTCGGGCACGCCGAGGTCCTGGGCGGCCCACTTGAGCAGGTCGGCGCGGACGGCCGCGAGGTAGGCGGCGTCGTGCGGGAAGTGCGCCGGCAGCTCGCCCACGTGCCCGGCGATCTCCGCGACCAGCTCCCCGGCCCGCGCCCTGGACTCCTCCGGCACCGAGCCGTCCTTGGCCTGCAGCGGCCGCAGCTCCTCCACCGACGTCTTGAGCTTGGCGAACAGGGCGGCCTTCGCCTCGTCCCTGGCCCGGCCGCCCGTCTCGGCGTCGGGGACCCTGGCCGCCCAGGTGATCACGTTGCCCCAGAGCGTCCGGTGGTCGTGGTCGTCGATCGAGTCGTCGCCGAACAGGTCGGAGTCGGCGAACACGGCCACCCGCCCGCGCCCGTGACGCAGCGCGACGGCCAGCGGCGCGCCCGCCGGGTCGGCCGCCGCCGACGTGGCGAACAGCACCTCGGGCGCCTCGCGCGGCTCACCTTCCGTCGTGAGCGTGCCCGCGCGGTAGAAGCAGGCCGACCGGACCCCGGCCAGCAACCCCGAGTCGCTGGAACGTTCCCCCATCACCCAGGTGGCCACGCCCCTGAACGCGTGCGCCGGATCGCGTACGGTGCCGTGCACGACCCGCACCCCGAACCGGGCGAGCAGCTCGTTCAGGTTGTTGCCGTACTTGTCCTGCTCCTCCTCGGCCAGCACCACCAGCCCGCCGCCCCCGGCGACGAACTCCTCGACGGCGTCCAGTTCGGCCGCGGAGAACAGGGGGCTGCCCTGCCCCGTGGTGCGCTCCCAGCGCTCACCCGACGGGTGCGCGATCACCAGGACGTCCTGGTCCGCGAGGGCTCCGGCGTCGAGCGGGCCCCGCGTGCGGGCCGTGACCGTGTGCCCCAGGTGCCGCAGCAGCCCGGCCGCGCGGGCGTAGCTGTTGTCGTCGGGATGGGCGGGGTTGATGGCCTCGGCCACCTCGCGCCGGACGGTCCACGACTCGCTGTGCGCTTCGTCGAACAGCACCCGAGGAAACGATGACATGAAAGATCTCCTGTATCTACCGCCTTATGACGGAAAATATACACACAAAGCGGGCATGCTCCGCCAAACCCTTCCGCATGGTGAGACGGCTCAGGCCGCGCCGGGGCTCACGACGCCGGTCTCGTACGCGAAGACCACGGCCTGCGCCCGGTCGCGCAGCGACAGTTTCATCAGCACCCTGGCCACGTGCGTCTTGACCGTGGCCTCGCCCACGTACAGCTCTCTGGCGATCTCCGCGTTGGTGCGGCCGCGCGCCAGCAGCCGCAGCACCTCCAGCTCGCGCGGCGTCAGCTCGGCCAGCGCGGGCGACGGCCTCGGCTCGGCCCGCCCGGCGAACGAGGCGATCACCCGCCTGGTCACGGCCGGGTCGAGCAGCGCGTCGCCGGCGTGCACCACCTTGATCGCCTCGATGAGCTGCTCCGGCGGCGAGACCTTGAGCAGGAACCCGCTGGTGCCGGCGCGCAGCGCGGCGTAGAGGTTCTCGTCGGTGTCGAACGTGGTCAGCGTGATGACCTTGGGCGGCGAGGGGACGCCGAGCAGCTCCCTGGCCGCCGCCAGGCCGTCGAGCCTGGGCATCGAGATGTCCATGAGGACGATGTCCGGCCGCGTGCGCCGGGCCACGGCGACCGCCTCACGGCCGTCGGCCGCCTCGCCGACGACCTCCATGCCGGGGTCGCTCTCGACGACCATGCGCAGCCCGGCCCTGACCATCGCCTGATCGTCGGCGATGACTATGCGAATGCCCACACGCCGGAGGGTAGACGCCGCGCGCCCGGCTGAACACCGCCGGGAGGCGGCGGCCAAGCGGGGCGCAAGTGAGTTCCAAGTCAGGACACGCGCACGCTCTGCCTGATCCTGGTCTGGGTGGCGTCGTCGCAGGTGGATTTGGCGCAGAAGTACATGACGAGCATGGTCTTGGGCTCGCGGTCGATCACGTAGCTGACGAACGCCAGCGTGGTGCCGCTGTCGGGGTCGTGCAGGTTGCCGTCGAAGCGGGTGGCCGGGCTGTCGCCCGCCTGGTCCTGGACGGGTTTGCCGACGTTCACCTGTCCGGGCAGGAGCACCTCCATCTTGGCCTTCATCAGTTCCGAGGTGCCGTTGGCGTCGAGGGTGTCGGAGACCTGGACGTAGACGCCGGAGGCGGCCTCGGGGTCGTCGGCGACGATCTGGGTGATCTTCGACCAGTCGGCGCCAGGGCCGGCCACGAACAGCTGCTCGAAGTCGGTGGCGTGCGGGGAGACCACGGCGAAGAGGTCCTGGTGGGTGCGGACGGTCCAGTCGCCCGGATACTCGAACGTGAGCGGCGCGGCGGCGCTGGTCTTGTAGCGGGTCCAGGTCTCGCCCTGGTTGCTGAGGATGACGAACGCGACCAGCGCGAGCGCCGCGACGGCGGCCACCAGCGTGGCGGCCACGATCGGCAGCCGCCCCGGCCGCTTGGCCGCTCCCCTTCCCGCCGCACCGAACGGCGCGGCATGCCGGGGCCCCGTGCCAGGACCCGCGGAAGAGCCGGCAGAGCCTGCGGAAGGGCCCGCAGCAGGTCCGGCGGCAGGTCCGGCGGCAGGTCCCGCGGCGAGCCCCGGGACGGGCGCCGCGTGCGGCAGCGAGTGCGGCCCCGAGGACGGGCCGGGGGGCGGCTGCTGTACGGGGTACGGCCCCGAGTGCGGGCTCGCCCCTGGCGGGGGCACCAGGTGCGGCCCCGAGCCAGGCCCGCCGAACGGGTCGTACCTCGGCCCGCTGATCGCGTCGCGCAGCGCGGTCACGAACTCGGCGCAACTCGCGTAGCGCTGCTCGGGCGACTTGGCCAGCGCCCGCATCATCACGGCGTCGACCTGCGGCGGCAGCTCGGGCCTGATCTGCGACAGCGGTGTGGGCTGCTCGGCCAGGTGCGCCCAGAGCAGCGCGATGTCGTTCTCCCGCTGGAACGGCAGCCGCGCCGACAGCCCCTCGTAGACCACGCAGGCCAGGGCGTACTGGTCGCAGCGGCCGTCGATGTGCTCCTTGTTGATCTGCTCGGGCGACATGTAGCGGGGCGTGCCGATGAACTGGTCGGTCTGCGTCAGCCCGGAGATCGACGAGCGGTGCTTGGTGATGCCGAAGTCGGTCAGGTAGACGTGGTCGCCGGCCAGCAGGATGTTGGCCGGCTTGACGTCGCGGTGGATCAGGTCGTGGGCGTGGGCGGCGTCGAGCGCGGCGGCCACCTGGGCGAAGATCTGGTTCGCCTGGCCGATCGGCAGCGGCCCCCGGTCGTAGATGAGCCGGCGCATGTCGAGGCCGTCGACGTAGCGCATGGCGATGTAGAGGACGCCGTCGGCGTCGGCGTTGGCCTCGTAGATCGGGATGATGTTGGGGTGCTCGATGCTGGCGACCGTCCTGGACTCCAGGATGAAGCGCTGCCTGAACCGGTCGTCGACGCTCAGCACCGGGTTGAGGATCTTCAGCGCCACCCGGCGGCTCAACCTCGGGTCGAGTGCCAGGTAGACGACGGCCATGCCGCCCTTGCCGACGATGTCCTCGATGTAGTACCCGGCCACCTCCTGGCCGATGAGCGATCTTTCGTTCAATGGCATCACGTCTCGATGGGGTGGCCGCAGTAGCCGCAGAAGCGGTGTGCCGGTCCGAGCCTCATGCCGCACGACGTGCAGTACTTGATCGCCGGGTCCGGCGCGGTCATCACCTGCTGCTGCTGCGGGACCACTTGGAACGACTGGGACCGCCGGACGACCACGGTCTGGTTGGCGCCGTCGTCGAGCGGAGGACCGGCCGCCAGCGGCTCTGGCAGTTCTGTCGGTGTTTCAGGAGAGCGGCGACGCCACAGCAGATACGCTCCACCGGCCGCGGCTATGAAAAGTATCGCGGCCGCCAGGATGAAGGGCCACAGCGGCGTGGAGCGCACGGGCTCGCTCGCCGGCTGCTTGGTGCCCTGGTCCTCAGGCCCGCCGCGCTTGGCCAGCGAGGTCTTGAGCAGCCCGGCCGCGACCACGTTGCCGGGGTAGAGCTCCAGCACGCGCTGGAAGCCCGGCGCGGCCTCGGTGTAGTACTTGGTGTGGTAGCGGGTCAGCGCCGCCTCGAACGCCGTGTCGATCGCGCCTCTGCGCGGCACCACCTTGGCGGCGGCCAGGATGCCGGTGATCTCCCTGACCCCGATCATCCTGCCTTCCTTGCCGCCGCCGACGAGCATGCCGATGACGTGGCCGTCCTTGTCGCCGATGACGGGCGCGCCGACCAGGCCCTTGTCCGCGAGGCCGCCGAGCTTGACCGGCTCGTCCACCTTCTTCTCCGGGTCGGCGAACGGCCGGCCGCCCGATCCGGCCCCGCCGCCCGCGGCCAGGTGGGCGATCTCGACGCTGTGCGCGACGTTCGGGCCTGGACGGCCCAGGAAGCCGGCCACGTTCGTGGGTGAGCCCGCCTGCTCGGGCACCTTGCCGGCCAGCGGCGCGGTCGGCATGCCGACGCTGCCGGCGGCGGGGGTCAGCGGCACCAGCACGGCCGGGCTGTCGGGGTCGGAGCCGGCCTTGATGCACTTGACCTTGAACCCTTCCGCGCTGGCCGGCGAGACGTTGGGGAAGGCCGTGATCTCGGTGGTGACGTTGATGATGCAGGTGGCGGTGCTGCTCTTGGGCGGGTAGCAGTCCTGGAGGTGGCGGTTGAGCAGGTCGTCGGAGAGCTTGTGCTTCTTGTCGTCGTCGGGGATCTTGACGTCGTGGTGCTCGGCGAAGATCTTGTTGGCCGCGCGGATGGCCACGTCGTCCGGGTTCACCGCCAGCCGTCTCAGGGCGACGATCGTGCCGTCGGGGCTGACGACCGTACCGGTGCCCTGGGCGAACGGGAAGTCATAGGACCGCTCCACATGCTTCAGCTCGCTGACGTGATCGAGCAGCGTGATCTCCACGTGGGACACGGCTTCGAGTCGTACGACGGCGGGGCTCACCAGGTCGGTGATCCCGCTCGGGTGTTCGTGCGCCGCGACCGGCAGCGCGGTGAGCGCCAGTGCCGCCGCGACGCCGGTGACAAGAGCTGTGAGGCGCGCCATCTCTCCGCTCCAAACGCAGGACCTAGGACCAGCGTCCCAATCACCTGCCGTAAGTCAATAGACCACTTCATAGACAAGCGCTTGCTCGGGGACATAACGTACGTGAATGGGTTACACGATCGGCGTGGACGTCGGCGGTACCTTCACCGACGTCGTCGTTCGGGACACGTCCGGCGCGATCTCCGTGGCCAAATGTCTGAGCACCCACTACGACCCCATCGCGGGGATCGTCACCGGCGTTACGCGGGCGCTCGGCGGCCGGGACCCGGCGCAGGTCACGCGGGTGGTGCACGCGACGACGCTGGCCACCAACGCGGTGCTCGAACGTACGGGAGTACGTGTCGCCTATGTCACGACTCAGGGCTTTCGGGCGGCCATTCCGCTCGGCCGCTACGCCCGGGTCGAGGAGGACCGCTACGACCTGCGCTTCACCCCGCCCCCTCCTCCCGTGGCGCCCGGCGACTGCTTCGAGGTGGTGGAGCGCGTCTCGGCCCGCGGTGAGGTGCTGACCCCGCTCGACCCCGCCTCCGTGCGCCGGGCCGCCGCCGAGATCGCCGCCCGGGGCATCGGCTCGGCCGCGGTGTGCCTGCTGCACGCGTACGCCAACCCGGCCCACGAACGGCAGGTGGCCGCGATCCTGCGCGAGCGGATCCCCGATGTGGTGACCTCCTCGGAGATCTGGCCGGAGATCCGCGAGTACGAGCGCGCCACCACCACGATCATGTCCGCCTACATCGGCCCCCTGATGGCGTCCTACCTCACCCGGTTGCGCGAACGCCTCGCCGATGTCGGGATCCGCGCGCCCGTGCACGTCATGGAGTCCGGCGGCGGCGTCGTCTCCGCAGAACGGGCCGCCAGGCGGGCCGTGGCCACGATCGAGTCGGGCCCGGCCGCCGGGGTGCTGGCGGCGGCCTCGCTCGCGGCGTCGGCCGGGTTCGCGGACGCGATCTCGTTCGACATGGGCGGCACCACCGCCAAGGCGTGCGTCGTGCGCGGCGGGCGGCCGGAGATCACCCACGAGTTCCACGTGGGCGGCAAGGGCAGCTTCGGCGGGCGCAGGGCGGGCACCGGCGTGCCGGTCAAGACGCCCGCGATCGACCTGGCGGAGGTGGGCGCCGGCGGCGGCAGCGTGGCCTGGCTCGACCCGGCCGGCGCGCTGCGGGTCGGCCCGCGCTCGGCCGGCTCCTCCCCCGGGCCCGCCTGTTACTGCCTGGGCGGCTCCGAGCCGACCGTGACGGACGCGAACCTGGTGCTGGGCTACCTCTCCTCGGCCTCGATCCCGCTGTCGCCCGCGCTGGCGGACAAGGCGCTGGACCGGCTGGCGGGGCCGCTCGGGGTGACGCGCGAGGAGGCCGCGTACGCGGTGCACTCGATCGTCAGCGCCTCCATGGCCTCGGCCGTGCACGTGGTGACGGTGCAGCGGGGCATCGACCCCCGCGGCTTCGCCCTGGTGGCCTTCGGCGGGGCCGGGCCGATGCACGCGGCGCGGGTGGCGGAGCGGTTCGGGATCTCGACCGTGGTCGTGCCGCCGTACTGCGGGGTGGCCTCGGCGGCCGGGCTGCTGGCGGGCGAGCTGTGCGCGGACCGCGTCCTGTCCCGCCTGGACGCCCCCGACCCGGCCGCCCTGCTCGCCGGCCTGGCCTCGGACGCCGCCGCCGACCTCGGCGTCTCGCTCTCCGCGCCGGAGGTCCGGGTGCTGCGGTCGGTGGACGTGCGGTTCAAGGGGCAGTCGCACGATCTGACCGTGGAGTGGACGCCCGATCGGGGGGAGCTGGAGTCGCGGTTCTTCCTGCGGTACGCGCGGGTGTACGGGATCGAGCAGCGGGGGGAGATCGAGCTGGTGAGCTACCGCGTCCGCGTCACCACCCCGGCCGGCCGGCCGGAACCCACGCCCGGGATCGGCCGGTCCGACGCGCCGCAACCGGCTTCTGGCCCGCCACAACCCCGCGCGTCCGGCACGCCGCGGCCCACGCCGCCCGACGCGCCGCAGGCCGCTCCAGAGCCCGGCCTGTCCGGAGTGCCGCGCCCTGGTCCGGAGCCGCGCCCGCCGGCCCCGGCTACGCGCCGGGCGTACTTCCCCGAGTGCGGCGGTTACGCCGAGGTGCCCGTGCACACCAGGGACACCCTGACCGGCGAGCTGCGCGGCCCGGCTGTGGTCGAGGACGCCGAGTCCACGATCGTCGTCCCGCCCGGCTGGACCGCGACGCTCGCCCCTGACCTGGCCGTCCACCTCACCAGGAGCGGAGGCGGCCGATGACCGATCCCCTGACCGCGGAGGTGCTGCGCAACGCGCTGGTCGTGGCGGCGGAGGAGGCCAGCATCGTGGTGGTGCGCTCGGCGTACTCGACATTCATCGTGGAGGGCTCCGACGCCTCGGCCGCCGTGCTGGACGCGCGCGGCCGTCTGATCGCGCAGTCCATGGCCACGACGCTGATGAACAGCATGGCGCTCAGGGTCGCCCTGCCCGAGCTGCTCGCGGACTTCCCGCTCGGCACGATGCGCCCGGGCGAGGTGTACGCGCTCAACGACGCCTACCGCGGCGGCGTCCACACCAACGACCTGCTCGTCTTCCGCCCCGTCTTCGCGGAGTCCGGCGACGAGCCCGCGTACTTCACCGCCACCATGATCCACGTCTCCGACCTCGGCGGCCTGTCGGCGGGCGGCATGGCCCCGCTGGCCACCGACATCTTCCTGGAGGGCCTGCAACTGCCGCCGGTACTCCTGGCCACCGAACGAGGGCTCGAACCGGCCGTCGAGGCGATACTCAAGGCCAACAGCCGCACTCCCGACAAGGTGATGGGCGACGTCAGGGCCCTCGTGGCGGGCACGGCGGTGGCCGCCGCCCGGATGGAGGCGCTGATCGCCGAGTACGGCGTGCGCGGCCTGGCCGAAGGCGTCGACGACTACCTCGATCACACCGAGGCCAGGACCCGCGCCGCGCTGGCCGAGCTGCCCGAGGGCAGGTTCGCGGCGGCGTACCCGATCGACGACGACGGGATCGACCAGGACAGGGCGCACCACGTCCGGGTGGCCGTCACGCTCGGCGGCCGGTCGGCGGTGCTCGACTTCGCCGGCACGGACCCGCAGGTCCCGGCGGCGATCAACGCCTCGGCGTCGCAGTCGCTGGCCGCCGCCGTCTTCGCGATCCGCTGCTTCCTCGATCCGGCGATCCCCATGAACGAGGGCTGCCTGCGCGCCATCGACGTGCGCCTGCCGGAGGGCTCGCTGCTCAACGCCCGCTCCCCCTACCCGTGCGGCGGCCGGTACGTGCCCATCTACGCCGCCATGGAGGCCGTCTTCCAGGCCCTGTCGGACGCCGTGCCCGAGCGGGCCATCGCGGCCAGCGGGATCCTGCAGCCGTTCTCGATCGCGGCGGTGGGGGCGCCGTACTGGATCCACCTGTCGTACGACTTCGGCGGCGTCGGCGCCCGCAGGGACCTGGACGGGCCCGACGCGACGGGCGTGCACTTCGGCATCGGCCGCAACTCGGTGCCGCAGGTGGAGCCGGTGGAGAGCCGCTGCCCGCTGATCGTGGAGTCGATCGAGACGATCCAGGACTCCGGCGGGCCCGGGCGGCGGCGGGGCGGGCTGGGCTCGCGGACGGTCTACCGCTTCCTGGCGGACTGCCACGTCACGACCCGCGGCGACCGGCTGCGGCTGGCGCCTCCTGGGCGGGAGGGCGGCCTGCCGGGGCGGCTGGGCGGCTTCTACCGGCGGCGGCTCGACGGGACGGTGGAGCGGCTGGCGTCCAAGGTGAACAACGTGCGGTTCGCGGCCGGTGAGGCGTTCATCGTGGAGACGACGGGCGGGGGCGGGCTCGGGCCGCCCGGGGAACGGGAGCCCGAGGCGCTGCTGGCCGATCTCGACGCCGGCCACGTGTCAGCGGACGGCGCGGCCCGCGACTACGGGTAGGCGATCAAATCGGCGGGATCGAAGATGACCGGAAAGGGCCGTGAAAGACTGACCTTGGTCCCGGCCTCGTGGGCGCTAGGCCCCCGGTAGGAGTCGTCTTCGAGCTCGTAGACGTAGAGCTGCGGCCCCTCGTCGAGTTCTATCCGCCAGTAGGAGGGGATCCCCGCCGCGGCGTACGCGGCGGCCTTCGTCGCCCGGTCGCGGATCCTCGTGCTCGGGCTGACCACCTCCACCGCCAGGCACACGTCCTCGGGAGCGAACATGAGCTGCACCGACTGGCCCCTCTCCGTCGGCACCACCACAAGGTCGGGGATGTAGAAATCGCGGTCGGAGGCACGCACATTGACGGCGGAGTACACCAACAAGTGCGGCGGCGACGCACGATGGAGGATCATCTGCAGCTGGAAGATCGCGTGTTGGTGCAGGGGGGTTGGGGCAGGGCTCACCAGCAGGCTCCCGTTGAAGAGCTCGTAACGGTTCCCGTCGTCCGGGAACTCGAGCAGGTCGTCGACGGTGAACGACGCGCGGGAGGGAACCGTGCGCCTCGTCAGCGTCTCGTCGGCTTCCGTTCCGGTCTTCGGTTCGATCGTCGCCATTGCGGTCACCCACTCATCATCGGGAGTCTCGCTCTCGCCCACATGCTACTTCCCCGAAAAAACTCACTTTAAGTGACCGGGCCGCCACGCCTCGGCTCCGCAGCGCACGGCGGTGTGCACCGCTCGTGCCACCCTGGCGCCCCACTCCGAGCGGGGGCCGCCGAAGACCTCCTGCGGGCCGGCCTCGGGGACGGCCACGCAGACCGCGTCGGACGCCGTGCCCGTGCCGGGGAAGCCGGTCTCGATCATGGCCTGGGATTTCGCCTCGGTGACCGTCATGACCGTGTTCACCAGCGCCGCGTCCGTCATGGCCACCGGCAGGACCACGACGATGTTGATCGTCCCGACCCTGATCGGGGCCAGCTCGGGATCGGTGTGCCCCTCGGGGGCGGCGGCCCAGGTGGGGACGCGCAGGCCCACGGTGGCGTACGCCTCGACGCCGCCGTCCGCGGCCCGTACGTACCGGTCCACGGAGGCGGCGGTCATCATCCCGACCCCTTCGCCGTGCGCCGGTCCGAGGGAGGCGAGGTGGTCGGCCGGGTCCATCCGCGCGTAGCCGGCCACCACCTGCGCGTTCAGCACCCACTCCCGCGCGCCGATGCCGCCGCCCAGCATCGCCGAGGAGATCATCCGCCAGCCGGGCCCGAACTCCCAGAGCAGCGACCCGAGCCGGGCCCCTTCCTCCGTCCGGTAGGTGAGCTTCACGGTCCTCCTCTGACCAGGTGCACGACGGGCCGCCCGTCGGGCCCGGGCTCGATCTTCACCCGCGCGTCGAAGTGCCGTCCCACGAGGTCCTCGGTCAGCACCTGGGCGGGCTCGCCGGCGGCGGCGGCGCGACCCTCGGCGAGCAGCAGGAGGCGGTCGGCGTACAGGCCGGCCACGGTGAGGTCGTGCAGGGTGGTGACGACGGTGAGGCCGTCGGCCCGCCGCAGGCGGTCGATCAGCTCCAGTGCCTGCTGCTGGTGCCCGAGGTCGAGCGCGGTGGTGGGCTCGTCGAGCAGCAGCACGGGCGCCTCCTGGGAGAGCGCCCTGGCGAGCACGACGCGCTGCCGTTCGCCGCCGGACAGCTCGCCCGCGCGGCGCATGGCCAGCTCCGTCAGGTCCAGCCGCTCCAGCACCGACTCCGTCACGGCCCGGTCGTGCCGGCTCTCCCGCCCCAGATAGGGGATGTACGGGGTGCGTCCCAGCAACGCGTAGTCGAAGACCGTCATGTCGGGCGGCAGGGCGGGCGTCTGCGGCGCGTACGCCACCAGCCTGGCCCGCTCGCGCGGCTTGAGCGCGGCGGCAGGCCGCGAGCCGAGCACGACCTCGCCCCGCCGCGCGACGAGCCCCATGACGGCCTTGAGCAGGGTGGACTTGCCGGCCCCGTTGGGCCCGATGACGGCGCACCACTCGCCGCGGCGCACGTCGAGGTCCACACCCGACAGCACCTCGCGCCCCCCGAGCCGTACGGACAGTCCATGAGCGCTGATCATGTGGCCGCCCGCCTGGTCACGCGCAGGACGGCGACGAAGAACGGCGCGCCGACGAACATCGTCACCACGCCGATAGGCAGCTCGGCCGGCGCGATCACGGTGCGGGCGACGAGGTCGCCCAGCACCAGGAACGCCGCCCCGCCGATCATCGACAGCGGCAGCACGACCCGGTACGAGCCGCCGGCCAGCCGCCGCACGACGTGCGGGATGACGATGCCGACGAACCCGATCAATCCACTCACCGCCACGGCGGCGGCGGTGGCCAGGGAGGCGGCCAGCAGCACGGTGAGGCGTACGCGGGCGGCCCGCACGCCGAGGCTGCCGGCTTCCTCGTCGCCCACGGACAGCACGTCGAGCATGCGCCCGTGCAGCAGGAGCAGCACGGAGGAGACGGCGGCGTACGGCAGGACCAGCCAGAGCTGGTCCCACCCGCCGCCGACGTCGCCGAGGATCCAGGAGTAGACCCGCTGGAGCTCCTCGACCTTGAACTGCTGGATGAACGTCTGGATCGCGGTCAGGAAGGACGTGACCGCGACCCCCGCGAGCACGAGGGTGGCCGTGCCGCCGGCCCGCCCGGCGGTGCTGCCCAGCGTGTACGCCAGGAACACGCCCCCCACCGCCCCGATGAAGGCGGCCACGGGGATGCTGCCCGACACGGACGGCAGCAGCACGATGGCCGCGGTCGTCGCGAGCCCGGCGCCGGCGGCGGCGCCGAGCAGGTAGGGGTCGGCCAGCGGGTTGCGGAAGACGCCCTGGTAGCCGGCGCCCGCCATGGCCAGCAACCCGCCGACCACGGCGGCGACCAGCACCCTGGGCAGGCGCAGCTCGAACAGCAGCCCCTGCTCGACCGGCGCCAGCCCCGAGTCCACGTGAACGAACGGCAGCCAGTCCGCCATCTGCAGCACGACCTGCCAGGGCGAGATGTCGGCCGCCCCGTCGAGCAGGCCGGCGATCATCGAGACGGCCAGCAGGCCCAGGGCGCACACCACCCACAGGGGTCTGGCCCTGGCCGGGCCCGCCTGCCTCACCACGTCAGTTCGAGCCCGCCTTGGAGGCGGCGGCCACGGACGCGCCGATGGACTCGGCGAGCTGGACCACGCGCGGGCCCCACCGGGAGGCGAGATCGTCGTCGAGCTGGACGACCCGGTCGTTCTTGATCGCGGACAGATTCTTCCAGCCGGGCCTGGCTGCGAGGGTCTCCTTGCTCTGCTGGCAGCACTTGACGTCGGCCAGGAAGATCAGGTCGGGGTCGGCCTGGGCCACGAACTCGGCCGACAGCTTGGGGTAGCCGCCGGCCGCGTCGGGCGCCTCGTCGGCGATGTTGGTCAGGCCGAACATGGCGTAGACCTGGCCGATGAAGGTCTTGGACGTGACGGCGTAGGGGGTCTGGTCGAGCTCGTGGTAGTAGCTGAGCTTGCCGTCCTTGGGCGCCTCGGCGGCCAGCTTGTCCAGGGCCGTCCTCATCCCGGAGACGACCTCGCCGGCCTTGGCCTGGTTGCCGGTGGCGGCGCCGATCTCGGTGATCTCCTCGTACGCCTCGTCCAGGTTCGTCGCGGCCGGCTGGTGCAGCACGGGCACGTTGAGCTTGCCCAGCTCGGCGACGACCTTGTCGAGGTCGTCGGAGACGATGACCAGGTCGGGCTTCTGGGCGACGATGGCCTCGATGTTCGGCTTGAAGCCGGACAGCGCGGTCTTGGGCGCCTCCGGCGGGTAGTTCGACCGGTCGTCCACCGCGACGACCTGGGGGCCGGCGCCGATGGCGAAGAGCGTCTCGGTGTGGGTGGCCGACAGCGAGACGATCCGCTTCGGCTTCCCGGCGATGGTGACCTTGCCGTTGGCCGCTTCGACGGTGACGGGGAAACCGGCGGCGGCGTCGGAGGTGGCGGAGGAGGTGGGGGCGGCGCTGGAGGGGGACGCGGACGGGGAGGCTGTGGTGCCGCCGCCCTGGCCGCAACCGGCCAGGAGGAGCGTTCCCAGCAGCGCGCCCGCGAAGGCCGTGCGTACGGGCCTCACGAGTGGTCCTTTCACACTGTTCGGAACCGAGAGACCCGCGATGAGCGACGGATCACCCTTTTCCACGAGGGTTGATGACGTCAGCGCGGAGGCAGGCGACCTGGCTATGACAGTTGCGGGACAGCGCCGGACTCGCACCGGACTTCGCTGCGCTCTGCGCGTCGGACGTACGCTATCAATCCTCCTGAAGCCGCCCGCGTCAAGGGGTGAGTTGGGCCTCCGCCTCGGCGATGATCCGCTGGATGCGCAGCCCGTGAGCGGCGTCGAGGGGGTGTCCGCCCTGGCGTACGGTCCTGGCGAACTCCTCGGCGACCGTCTCCAGGGGGTCCTCCTCGAAGTGCGGCAGGACGGCGCTGCCGGTGCGGCCGTAGACGGCGATGGTCTGCGGGGGCGCCTCGCCGGGCGTGGTCATGCACAGCGACACCTCGCTGACGGCCCCGCCCTCGTGTTCGAGCAGCAGGCCGGTCCAGCCGAGCGAGCGGCCGTGCGCGCGCACGCCGGTGACCTGGCCGAGCGCGGCGTCCAGCACGTCGATCACGTGCGGGCCGACGTCGAGCAGCGCGCCGCGCTCCAGCCGCCAGGGGGTGGCGAACGGGTGGTCGCCGAGGAGGGTGCCGGAGATGTTCACGGCGTGGCCGCCGAACGGCTCGATCTCGGCGCAGCGGGCCAGGAAGTCGCGGGTCTGGGCGGCGTAGCGCAGGGTGAGCACCATCTGGGAGGGCACGCCCGTCTCGGCGATGACGTCGGCCAGGCGGCGGGCGTTGCCGAGGGAGTCGGCCAGCGGCTTCTCCAGCAGCAGGGCCTTGCCCGCGCGGGCGGCGAGGGCGGCGTACTCGGCCTGGACGGCGGGCGGGACGCAGAAGGCCACGGCCTCGCAGTGGTCGAACAGCTCCTCGATCCTGGTGAACACGGGCGCGCCGAGCTCGGCTGCGCTCTCGGGGCGCCTGGCCCACACCCCGGCCAGCCGCGTGTGCGGCCCCTTGGCCAGCATCGGCCCGTGTGCCATCCGTGCCCACGGCCCCGCTCCGACCAGCCCGACCGCCACCGGCTCCATACATCCTCCTAGATCAGCTCAAAGCCACCATAGGGGACGTTCCGGACGGGAGGCGCCGCCGGGTCACTGGTGGTCGCGCCACTGCTGGACGGCGTGCTGCGGCCGGTGCGCGAGGGTGCCCGAGTCGAGGACGAGGGTCTGGCCGGTGAGGCAGCGGGACTCGGCGCAGGCCAGGAAGGACACCAGGTCGGCCACGTCCTCCACCGTGCAGGCCCACGGCAGCAGGCGCTCGGCCGCCTTGTCGGCGAGCTGGGCGGGCGTCATCGCGCGCCGAGCGGTGTCGGTGAGGACCAGGGCGGGGGCCACCGCGTTGCAGCGGACGCCGCGTGGGCCGTACATCGTCGCCACGTAGCGGGTGAAACCGATCAGGGCCGCCTTCGAGGCGCCGTACGCGGCGTGCGCGACGTCCCCCACCAGCGCCGACACCGACGAGGTCAGCACGATGGCGCTGCCTTCGCCCATGGCGGGCACCGTGTGCTTGACCATGAGCATGGCCCCGCGCAGGTTGACCTCCATGGTGCGGTCCCAGACGGCGGTGTCGAGGTCCTCCAGGGCGCCGTCGCGGCCGTACACGTCGGGGTCGAGCGCGGCGGCGTTGGCGTGCAGCACGTCCAGCCGCCCGAACGAGGCCACCAGCGTCGCGACGGCCTCCTCCACCTGCTTCTCGTCGGAGACGTCGCAGGTCAGCGCCATCGCGGTGCCGCCGTGGGCGCGGATGGCGGCGGCGCAGGCCCGCGCGGCGGCGGCGCGCAGGTCGAGCACCCCGACGCAGGCCCCCTCGGCGGCCAGGCGGGCCGCGCAGGCCGCGCCGATGCCGGACCCGGCGCCGGTCACGAGCGCCACGCGCCCGTCGAAGCGCCCGTTCACCACTCCACCGCCAGGGACGACAGGCCGCGGCCCACGATGGACCTGCGGTAGGCGATGTCCTGGCCGGGCACGAGCCGCAGGCCGGGCAGGCGGCGGCCGAGCACCTCCAGCGCCGTGCGCAGCTGCAGCCGGGCCAGCGCGGCCCCGACGCAGAAGTGGATGCCGTAGCCGAAGACCAGGTGCTCGGCGGCGTTCGGCCGGTCGATGACGAATCGGTCGGGATCGGGGAAGACGCTCTCGTCGTGGCCGGCCGAATCGGTGGACAGCAGCACCAGGGCGCCGGCCGGGATCGTTACGCCGCGCAGGGTGAGCTCGCGCGCCGCGTACCTGAACGAGCCCAGCGACGCGCCGTCGATGCGCATGCACTCCTCGGAGGCGTTCGCGAGGAGCGCGTCCGGCACCGGCCAGACCCCCTCGCGCAGCAGCCGCAGGACGGTGTTGCCGAGCTGGTTCGGGACGGTGTCGTTGCCGCCGAGCAGGATCGTGGAGATCAGCTCCACCACCTCGCGGTGGGTCAGCTCCGCGCCGATGAGCGCGGTCATCAGGGAGGTGAAGTCGTCGCGCGGGTCCTTGGCGCGGGCGGCGACCAGCCGGTCCACGTAGTCGAGGTAGTCCAGGAAGCTGCCGGCCAGCTCCAGCTGCCGCTCCGGCGGCTGGGGCGACAGGAAGAGCTGGAACCAGTCCTTGACGTGCGCCTGCACGAACGCCTCGTCCGCCTCGGGCACCCCGATGAAGCGGGCGGTCAGCTTGATCGACGGCTCGTGGCCGAGGTCGGTGACGAAGTCCGCGTGCCCGCGCGGCGCCACCCGGTCGAGCAGGTCCTCGTTGAGCCGGCGGAAGCGCTGTTCCAAGGCGGCGACCGCGCGCGGCGTGAACGCCCTGGACACCGACCGGCGCAGGCGGGTGTGGTCCGGCGGGTCCACGTTCGCCACGAAGCTGGACAGGAACGAGCCGTGCTCGCCCAGCTTCTCCCTGGTCTCGCGGGTCAGGCTGCGCGAGATCGTCAGCGAGCCCTTGGAGGAGAAGCTCTGGGGGTCGCCGTACGCGGCCCGCACGTCGGCGTGACGGGTCAGCACGTACGCGCCGAGGTGCTCGCTCTTGAACACCGGCGACGCGGCGCGCAGCCGCCGCAGGAAGGCGTAGGGGGCGGCGACGTGCCAGTCCGACGTGACGTCGAAGTCCTCGCTCATCCGAAGATCCTCCGCGGGTTGCCGACCATCATCTGATCGATCTGGTCGTCCGTGACGCCCCGCCGGCGCAGCTCGGACAGCACGTCGCGGGAGATGTGGAGCAGGTGGTAGCGGGGGTGCCGGCGCCGGACCACGCCGGCGTCGAAGCGGTCGTTGAAGCAGTAGGAGTCGTGGCCGAGCACCATCCGGCCGGCGTGGCCGCGCGCGCACATCTCCGCCACGATCGCCACCCGGTCCTCGAACGGGCTGATCGTCTCGATGCCGAAGCGGTCCATGCCCAGGTACGAGCCGCGCGCGACCAGCTCCTCCAGGTAGGCCACGTCGGTCGAGTCGCCGGCGTGGCCGATGACCACCCGGCCGAGGTCCACGCCCAGCGACTCCAGCAGGTCCTGCTGCTCCAGGCCGCCCTTGGAGGCGCTGTGGGAGTGGGTGGTGATCGGCGCGCCGGTCTCCAGGTGGGCCTCGGCGACCGCCCTGAACACCCGTTCGCAGCCCTTGGTCATGCCCAGGTGGTCGGAGGCGCACTTGAGCATGGCGGCCTTGACGCCGGTGCGCCCGATGCCCTCGGTGAGGTCGCGGACGAAGAACTCGGCCAGCCGGTCAGGCCCGCCGAACAACGATCCGGGGCCCCGGTTGCCGAAGTAGGGCGGCAGCGCGTCGTAGGTGTAGAGGCCGGTGGCGGCCACGATGTTCACCTCGGTCAGCTCGGCCACCCGTTGCACGGCGGGGACGTAGCGCCCGAGCCCGACCACGGTGAGGTCCACGATCGTGTCGACGCCCTCGGCCTTGAGCGCGTCGAGCTTGCCCGCCGCCTCGCGGGCCCGCCGTTCCAGGTCCCAGCCCTCCGGAATGTCCGGCCAGTTCCACAGGATCTCCGGGCTCAGCCCGAAGACGTGCTCGTGCATGAGCGTCGCCCCGAGGCCGGCGACCGGGCCTCTCACGGTCTCGGGCACGGGAACCTCTCGTGCTCGAACGGCTGGTTGACCCGCAGCCCGAGCCCGTCGGTCTGCCGGTAGGGCAGGCCCGTGTAGAGGGCGTCGGCGTCGAAGTAGGTGACGGTGAACGACAGGCGCGGGCTGTCACGGCGGTTGGCGGGGGCGCCGTGCACGGTCAGCGCGTGGTGCACGGTCGCGTCGCCGGCCTTGAGGTCGAGCGGCGGCGACAGCTCCAGCTCCTTGAGCCAGGGGTGCTGGCTGAGCTGGTCGTCGCCCGGCCGGGTGAAGCTGCGGCCGAGCAGGCCGCAGCGGTGGGAGCCGCTGTAGAAGCGCAGCGACCCCATGTCGGCCGGCACGTCTGCCAGGGCCAGCCAGACGGTCAGCATGGCCGAGCGGTCCATCGGCATCCAGGGGAAATCCTGGTGGAACTCGGTCGCGCCGTGCTCACCCGCCTCCTTGACCAGCAGGTTGGTCACCTGGACGCGGACGGCGCGCACGCCGCGCAGCAGCCGTACGGCGGTGCGGCCCATCCCCTGGCTGAGGGCCAGCGCGCCGAACAGCTCGTCGCTCGCCGCGATGTCCCTGGACTGCCCGAACGCCTGGTCGACCAGCGTCTCGCGGCTCTTCGCGCGGGCGTCGAGATGGCGCATGGCCCGCTCGCGCAGCTCCGCGGCCAGGTCCGGCTCGATCAGCCGGTCGAGCCTGACCCATCCGTGCTCGTGGAAGAACGCCGCCTCGTCGTCGCTCGCCTGGCGCACGGGGATCTCCATGGGCCCAGTCTGACACCTAAAGCAAGCGCTTGGTAAGACGCGTCGCGATGATTGTGGACCGGCCGGGGGCCTCCTTCAGCTCCAGGATGCCGTGCAGCGGGTTGGTGGCCTGC
This sequence comes from Nonomuraea sp. NPDC048882, assembly GCF_040649755.1. Classification (NCBI taxonomy): domain Bacteria; kingdom Bacillati; phylum Actinomycetota; class Actinomycetes; order Streptosporangiales; family Streptosporangiaceae; genus Nonomuraea; species Nonomuraea sp. NPDC048882. Next base: position 38,748 of record NZ_JBEZGB010000010.1, on the reverse strand, counting down.
CGTACCTTGCGCTTGAGGTCGGCCACGGTCAGCACGCACACCGCGACCGCTCCGGTCATGACGGTGACGGCCAGGGGCACGTTCGTCAGGTCGCGCAGCGCGACGAAGGCGAGCACGCCCGCCGCCGTCAGCGCGGCGGCGTAGTGGATCGCGACGCCGGCGACGAAGGCCGACCGGAGCGTGAACAGCCCCGCCGAGGCCCGGGCGGTGAGCAGCCACAGCAGCCAGACTCCGGAGACGAGGCCCGCCCAGGCCAGCCAGGCGGGCGGCCCCGGCCACTCACCGGTCAGGACGACCACGCCGCGCACCACCGCGAGCAGCGGAAGCAGGGCGGACAGCGCCACGCTGAACAGCCAGGGACCCGAATCCTCGCGCTCGGGCCCGGGAAGGACGGCCAGGAAAGTGGCGAAGCCCAGCACGACGGCCGCGATCGCCCAGTTCCAGCCGATCAGCTCAGCGAGCGTCACCAGCGCGAGCGATCCCGGGGCCGCGACCACTGCCGGCAGGAACAGCAGCACGCTGGTCACCACGGCGGGTTTGCAGCGCAGGACACTCCAGCCGATGGCGCCCTGCCTGGTGAGGTCGAGGACGAGCATGGCCGTGATCACGGCGATGGACGTCGCCGCGAGCAGGGCTCCCCAGGCGAGCCACGGCTCACCCCACGGCGCCCGCCCGTTGAGCACCAGCACGGCGCGCATCCAGGCGGCCAGGACGAGACCCGACGTCAAGGCGGCGATGAGCCCCACGTGCATGCCCTGCCGGAACTCGACGGGCGCCGTGACCCGCCGCCAATCGTCCTCCGTGGCCGCCCGCCCGGACGCACCGAAGAGGCGGGTCAGGAGCCTCATACGCTGTGCCGGGTTCAGGCTGTCCAGCAGCGTGTAGATCGCGGGATGCGACTCGAAAGTCCATCGCGACACGAGCGCGTCCAGTTGTTCGCTCAGCTCCTCCTCGGAAACGAGCGACAGACTCTCCCCAGGGGGTATGGCCAGGTGTGTCTGCGACTTCCCCAGAGCCATCGCGACCAGCGGGAGCGCCAACCGGCTGTCCACGCGCACGTGCGGCGACACGGTCTCCGCGTCCGAGTCCGCGAGCAGCCACGCGATGCGTTCCGCGACCGCGGTCAGGGCCGCGGGCGAACTCTGGGCGAACGGCGCCCACACCCACGCCAGCCCGGGCCCGCCGACCGGCTCCGCGTCCGGTGGCGGGTCGCCGAGTGCCGTCTCGATGTCGGCCGAGCGCAGCATGGCCCCCAGATGCCAGGCTGCCCTGGTCGCGACCGGCTTCTCGGCGGACAGCAGTCCGGCCAGCGTCCAGGCCGCCTCCGGCGTGCCGATCGCGGCCAGGTCGTCCACGGCCGCCGGATCGTGCGGCGCCCGGTTGCGCAGGGCGCCGATGGCGAGGTTGCCCATGTCGATCAGCGCCGTACGCACCTTCGGGTCGTCGGGGGCCAGCCCGGCCAGGACCTCGGCGGCGGCGGGCAGATTGGTGGCCGCCAGCGCGGCGATCGCGGCCTCCCGCCGCGCCCCCGAGCCCGTGCGCGCCGTACGGGACAGGAACGCGTAGACCTTGCGCCCCCGCTCCCCCGGCCCCGCGGCCACCAGGGCGAACGCGCCGATCGTCTGCTCGGCGTCGGCCGCCTGCCCCGGCTCCCCCAGGTGCCGCTCGAACCACGCGGTGATCTCCCCGGCCAGCTCCTCCTCCAGGTCCGCCGCCTCGGCCACGCAGGCGAACGCCAGCACCCGGTCCCGCCGGTAGATCTCGCGGACCACCCCGGACGCCGGCCGTCTGGTCACCCCGCACCACATCTTCACCACCTCGCGCCACACGTCCGGCGCCTCGGCGTGCGCGCGCAGCAGCTCGTCGGGGTCCTCGGCCAGCTCGCAGGCGGAGAAGTACTCCTGCAGCGTCTGGTGCGCGAAGCTGAACCCGCGCCCGCCGTCCACGGGCAGCAGCAGCCCGGTCCGCTCGACGATCTCGGTCAGCATCGGCTCGGCCGCCTCGGGCTTGCCGCCGAACCTGGTGGTGATCACCTTCTCCAGCTCCGCGAGCACGTTCTCGTACGGGAGCGTGAGCCGGTCCTCGCGCCCGATCGCGGTCCTGTGGGCCAGCAGGGCCAGACGTTGCAGGGCGCGGCGGCGCTGCTGCTCCTTGAACCGGGTGGCGTGGGTGAGCTTGGTGCGCAGCAGGTAGTCGGTGGCGTGGGCGTAGAAGACGGTGCGCGAGTTGGGCAGCTTGATCTCGTCGTCGCCGTTGTAGAGGTAGGCGATCATCGTCAGGAGCAGCGGGTTGCGGGCCAGCTGCATGATCAGCGGCGCGTCGCGCAGGGTGGCCATGAGCTCGTCCACCCGCTCCCTCCTTGCGTGCGCGTCCTCCGGGGAGCCGCTTCCGTTCTGCCAGGGCCAGCTGGTCAGGAAGCGCCGCATCTGCGCCTCGTCGAACGGGGCCACCTCCACCGTGCACGTGGCCACCTCGGCGAGCCGGCGATCGTAGACGGCCGAGCGGCAGGTGACCACCATCTGGTTGCCGTCGGGATGGTCCCTGGCCCACGCCTGCAGCTCGGTCACCACCCGTTCCTGGTCGGCCATGGCGACCTCGTCCAGCCCGTCGAAGAGCACGGTGAGGCAGCCGCGTTCGAGCAGCCGGTCGAGGTAGGTCCCCGCGTCGCCGACCCGCTTGAGCGCGCCGGCCACGTGCGCGTGGAGCGGCCTGGGATCGCCGCTGCACGCGCGTAAGCGGACGAGGACGGCCACCCGCCGGGTGCGTCCCTCGCCCAGAACGGTCTTGGCCCACTGCAGCATGGAGTGCCGCAGCAACATCGACTTGCCGGCGCCCGGCGGCCCGAGCACGACCGTGCACGGCTCGTCCCTGACCCGGGCGTACATGTCGTCGGAGCCGGGCTGCAGCCGGTCGTCGTCGTGGCGCAGCGGCACGTAGACGCCGTCCATGCGCAGCTTCATGCCCTCGGTGAACGGCACGTGGAAGGTGGCGAACTCGTCGCGGACCCTGGTGGCGTAGCGGCGCAGCCCGCGCCGGTTCCACCGGCCGCTGCCCAGCGTCCTGGCGGCCAGCTCGTCGCCGACGTGCTCCGACAGCCGCCCCCACCAGCGCGCCAGTGCCTTCCTGGACAGCAGGACGAGCAGCACGAGCACGACGAACCAGACCGGGTGCTGGAAGAACCTGACGAGCTCGTCGAGCGAGGGCAGCTTCATGGGCGCTCCACCGGGGCGGTCCCCGAATTCTAACGGCGTTCCCCCGTCCGAGCCCTGCGATTAGTATCCCAAGCAAGCATTTGGTCCAACGAAAGGGCGCGCCGATGCGGCGGTTCAGGTTCGGGGCGGTCGTACGGGAGGCGGCGTCGGCGAAGGAGTGGGCGGACAAGGCCAGGCGGCTGGAGGAGACCGGGTTCGACGTGCTACTCGTGCCCGACCACCTGGTGGGGCCGAGGTTCGCCCCCATCGCCGCCCTGACCGCCGCCGCCTGCGCCACCACCCGGCTGCGGGTCGGCACGCTGGTGTTCGCCAACGACTTCCGGCATCCGGCCGTGCTGGCCAAGGAGACGGCCACGCTCGACGTGCTGTCCGGCGGGCGGCTGGAGGTCGGCATCGGCACCGGCTGGATGGCCGGCGACTACGCGGGGGCCGGGCTGGAGCTGGCACCGCCGGGGGTCAGGATCGAACGGCTGCGGGAGGCGCTGGCCGTGCTCAGGGGCCTCTGGGGCGAGGGCCCGTTCCACTTCGAGGGCCGGCACTACCGGATCTCCGGGCTCGACCAGCGGCCCAAGCCCGTGCAGCGGCCGGGACCTCCGCTGGTGATCGGCGCGGGCGGAGCCAGGATGTTGCGGCTGGCGGCCGAGGAGGCGGACGTGGTGAACATCGGCACGCGGGTGCTGCCTGACGGAAGCGGGCCCGACGCGGCGGACGGCGGGCGGCCCGCGCTGCTGGCCAAGCTCGCCGCCGTACGGGAGGCGGCGGGCGACCGGTACCCGCGCCTGGAGCTGGGCACGAGCGTCATGCAGGCGGGCGAGCTGAAGCCGGAGGAGACGTGGAGCGCGGCCGACAGCTCCGCCCTGGACGGGACGCCCCAGGTCCTCCTGGGCACCCGTCACGACATAGCCGACAAGCTCCGCTATTGGCGGGATGAGCACGATATTTCGTATTTCGTGGTGCATCATGAGCGCGACCTTGCCGCGTTCGAGCCCGTCGTCGAGGAACTGGCCACCTGACGCGACCGCACGACCCGCCGTGCCCGATGATGGGAACCATGGACGAGATGCTGCTGCTCCGGCACGGTGAGACCGAGTGGAGCAAGGCGGGCAGGCATACAGGCCGCACGGACCTGCCTTTGACGGAGCACGGCGAGGAGCAGGCCAGGGCGCTGGCGCCGCTGGCGAAGGAGCCGTTCGGCCTGGTGCTGGTCTCCCCGGCCCAGCGGGCCAGGCGCACGGCCGACCTGGCGGGTCTGACCGGCTACGAGATCGACCCCGACCTGTGGGAGTGGGACTACGGCGGCTACGAGGGCATCACCACACCCGACATCCGCCAGGGCCGGCCCGGCTGGTACCTGTGGCGCGACGGCGTGATCCCCGGCGACGCCGACCATCCGGGCGAGAGCGCCGCGCAGGTGGCCGCCCGTGCCGACCGGGTGATCGCGCGGGCGCGGAAGGCCGGCGGACGGGTGGCGGTGGTGGCGCACGGCCACTTCCTGCGCGTGCTGGCCGCCCGCTGGCTGGGCCTGGCGCCCGAGGAGGGCCGGCTGCTCAAGCTCGACACCGGCACCTACTCGCGGCTCGGCTTCGAGCACGCGGAACCCGTCCTCACCACCTGGAACGCCCCGGTCGGCTGAGCCGCCGACCGGGCGCGCAACCCGCCGAAACGGGCAGGCCGGGCAGTCTGTTCAGCCGACCTTCGCGCGCAGGGCCGACTCGTGCAGGGCCCGGCTCACCAGCCAGCCGCGCAGCGACCCCAGGCCTGGATCGTAGGACTGCGGGCTCTCCCAGAGCGCGACGAAGACGTTCTGGGTGATCTCCTCGGCGTACGCCTGGCTGCCGGTGACCTTGGCCGCCACCCCGAACACGTACGAGCCGTGCAGGTCGTACGCCTCGGCCAGGGCGTCGAGGTCGCCGGCCGTCAGCCGTGCGCACAGGTCCATGTCGCTCATCAGTCGCATCCCAGCGTGGCGGCGGCGCGGATCAGGTCACGGGCGAGGGCGGGGTCGCCCTCAGCGGCGTACGGGAACGAGCCCGGCGGCCACCGGTCGGCCAGCAGGCGGCAGAAGCCGACCGCGTCCGCCGAGATGAGCACGGCGACGTGGTCGGAGGCGGGCGAGAGCGGGATCGTCCAGGTGCCGCCGCCCGGGCCGGTGAGCACGATGGTGGCGGAGACGTCACGGCGCGGGCCCTTCATCGCGCGCGGCAGCAGCGCGAGCCCGAACTCGGCGATCATGTGCACGTGCTCGGGACGCGGCGCGGCGCGGGAGCGGTCGGTGGCGGCCCTGATGTCGTCGGCGTGCGTCCAGGTCTCGAACGTGCGCTGGATCATGGCCTGGCGCAGCGGCGCGCGGGCCGGGCGGGTGCCGGCCAGCGAGACCTCCACGCCCATGAGCACCTCGCTGCTGGCCGAGACCCGTTCGAGCAGGGTTCCGGCCTGCTCACGCCAGCGCCGGTGCGCGGGCGCGCCCTCGTCGCGGCCCGGCAGCCCCATGAACGCCGCCACGGTCGCGTCGTTGGCGGTCAGGTGCTCGACCAGCCCCCTGACGGTGCCGTGCCGGGCGATCGGGGCCTCCCACTGCGGCGCGCTCAGCTCCGCGAGCAGTTCGTCCATGACGGCGACCTGCTCGGCGTAGGGGGTGGCCACGCCGGCCACGCCCACCGCGGCGGGGCTGCGGCGGCGCCGGGCCATGGACAGCACGGCCGCGCGCAATGACGGTGGCGGCTCGACGGCCGTGCCGGGCTGGTCGAGCAGGGCGACGGCGGCGCCGCAGTCGGGGCACGAGGCGACATGATCGTCCGGCCGCTGCCCGTTGTAGAGGTATGAGTCTGACATGACCACCTCCGCGGCCGACGCTAGGCCGGCGGTTCTCCCGGAGCCAGGCGGCAACCGGGGAAGGGTGCCAGAAGCGTCTCACGCCAGCGGCCTTCTAGGTAGTCGCGAGCCCGTTTTCCCCAATCCAGCAGCCGGGAGTCGGGCGCCACCTCGTCGTCGAGGCCGAGCGCCGCGTCCCTGGCGCGCTGGGTGGCCAGGTGGTCGTCCAGGGAGACGGCCCACAGGGTGACCGCCTCGGTGTCGCAGAAGAGCACCTCGTACAGACCGGCCAGGGTGTGGCCGTGCTCGGCGAGGACGGGCGCGCGCTCGGTGCGTACGGCGTGCAGGTAGTCGAGGGCGGCGCCGGGGCGGACGCGGGCGCTCTCGAAGAGGTAGAGCTCGGCGGCGGGGGCCGCGGACAGCGGCGGGCAGCCGGGGGCGGCGCCGAGCGGCCGGGAGAAGGCGGAGAAGCGCAGGTCGTCGATGTCGGACAGGAACAGGCGCTCGTCCACGCCCTGATAGATCTCCATCATCTGCCGCCAGCCGCCGTCCCAGCCGCCGTGGCAGTCCCAGAGCGTGACGACCTTGAACTGCGGATGGCCGGTGATGCCGACCGCGTAGAAGGCCCCGACGAGGTCGATCTCGCGGGACCTGATGGACATGCCGGAGGTGAGCGACGGCGCGGTACGCGTCTCGTCCTCGCGCTTGTAGCGGGTCAGCCAGGTGAGGTATTCCAGGGGGCGCCTGGAGTTCATCGGCCGGAAGTCGACCTCCTCGATCAGGTGGATCGCTCGCCGCACTACGCCTCCTCTACCAAGCGGTTGCTTGGCCCGAGGATAGCGATCAGGCGGGCGTCTGGGAAGGTTGCGGTCCTCGGCCGGTCAGCCACTCCAGCACCCTGCGGTGCCCGGAGGCGGCGTCCTCGAAGTGGCCCCAGTGCCAGTAGCGGGGCTGGTCGCGCAGGCCGGTCACCCAGGTCCGGTAGGAGACGGTCGCCCCCGCGGTGGCCGGCGCCACGCCGTAAGTGCGGATCACGACCTTGCCGCCCGGCGCGAACAGCACGTCGTCGGCGATCGGATACAGGGTCATCTGGTCGAGCATGACCCCGATCCTGACCGCAGGACGAGGCCGGGCGGTTACGCCTCCGGCGCGCCGCCGTTAAGCGGGCGCGCCGGAGGTTACAACGCTGTTAAACGAGGAGGCCGTCGAACTCTCCGTCCTTCACCCCGAGCACCAGGGCCCGGATCTCGTCGCGGGTATAGATGAGCGCGGGGCCGTCGGGGAAGCGCGAGTTGCGCACCGCGATGCCGCCGTCGGGCAGCTCCGCGAGTTCCACGCAGTTGCCCTGCGAGTTGCTGTAGCGACTCTTACGCCAGGCGACCTGGGTCAGGTCCGCCGCGGGCATGCCGTTGTAGGTCTGGTTCATCTACATCTTTCTGAGAAGACCGCCGATGAGCTCGACGGTGCCCCCTGGCGTGGTGCTCTCCACGCACAGCTGCTCCATGGCCGTGAGGTACGGGTCGATGTCCTCACGTTTGTCCAGGTACAGGGCACCCCAGAGCTGCTCGACATAGACAACGTCCGACAAGTCGGACTCGGGAAACCGCAAGATGCTGAACGCGCCCCCTTCGGCGGCATGTTTGCCGAACCTGAAGGGCATCACCTGGAGGGTGATGTTGGGAAGGGCGGCGACTTCTAGCAGATGCTGGAGCTGCTCGGCCATGACTTCCCGCCCGCCGATGGTCCGCTTGAGCGCCGCCTCGTCGATGACGGCCCACAGACGGGGGCCGTCCTTCTGGGTGAAGCGCTCCTGGCGCTGCATACGCATGTGCACGCGCCGCTCGATTCTCTCCGGACTCGCATCGGGATTACCCAGCTGGAAGACCGATCGCGCATACGAGGCCGTCTGCAGCAGGCCGGGCACGAACTGCACCTCATAGGTGCGGATCACGCTGGCTGCCTCCTCCAGGCCGATGTACGTGGTGAACCACGACGGCAGTTCGGCGGAGTACTTGTGCCACCACCCGGGGGTGTTGGCCTCGCGCACCATCTCCAGCAGGGAACGGCGTTCGGCATCGTCGACGACGCCGTACAAGGTGAGAAGGTCTTCTACGTCACGTGTCTTGAAACCGACGCGGCCGAGCTCCATCCGGCTGATCTTGGACTCGGACGCCCGGATGTGGAATCCGGCCTGTGCCCGGTCGAGCCCGCTGGCCTCGCGGAGACGCCTGAGGCTCGCCCCCAGCATGATGCGCCTTACGGTCGAACCGGAACCGGGCGGATCAATCGACACGTGCTGCTCCTTGGTCGTTTCCTTGCGACACAGTCTGTCACTTCACGGCCGAAAGATCATGGGCCGCGGACAAGATCCCCTTTCCCCCATATTGACCATTTGAGGGCAACCGTAGCGTGTGCACGAGTTGTCTGCACGTGCATTCGCTCTTGCACCTGCACGAGAGTTTGGCGCAGAATGATCAACGTGCAACAAACCACGGCACACGGCCAGTGGACCACGTTCGATTGGTGGCCCCCAATCGGTTGGTGGCCGGAGGCGGCCGGCGATCTGCTGGTGCCCGGACCTTCCGCGAGCGCCACGTTCGTACTCCCGCCCACCGCGTCCTCGGTTCACGCCGCCCGGAGCTTCACCGCCGGCGCCCTGTCGGGCTGGGGCCTGGGTGAGGAGCTCGCCGACAATCTCGAACTGGTGGTCTCCGAGCTCGCCACCAACGCGCTGCGCCACGGCCTGTGCCTCGACGACCCGCGCCGCGAGCGCACGGTCCACATGTCACTCGTCCGCCGCGGGCCGCTCATCACCTGCGCCTTCACCGATCCAGGCTCCTCGGTGCCGGTGCTGCGATACCCTGGGCCTCTCGACACCGGCGGCCTCGGACTCCACATCGTCGAATCACTCAGCCTCCGCTGGGGCTGGTCCGCACTCGCGCCTCACGGAAAGATCGTCTGGGCAGTCCTCTCCTGACCGGGGGTGATCTGCATTACCGTGGATGGTCATGGCTCACGGTGAGTCCGGCGCGCGACCCCATGAGAGTGCTGACAGATGGAAGATCACCTGCTCGGCTGGCTGCGAAAACTAGACGAAGAACGGCTTGGCCGCATCCTGGCGAACAGGCCCGACGCCATCGCCGCGCCCTGGCCCAGGCGGCTCGACACCCTGGCCCAGCGGCTCGGCAACGGCTTCGCCGTGATGGAGACCCTGCGCGGGCTGCCCCTGCCCTGCCTGCAGCTCGCCGAGGCCGCGCTGGCCATGACGCGGCCCACCCTGGAGACGCTGGCGTGCTTCGTCGACGCGCGCCCCGAGGACGTCACCCCCTGGCTGGAGCACCTCTACGATCACGCTCTGGCCTGGCCGGGCGACGACGGGGTGATCCACCTCGCCGAGGGCGTCACCCGCTACTGGTCCGCGCCCCTGAGCCTGGGCGAGCCACTCGATCACTACCTCAACTCCTGGTCCATCAGCAACGACGCGCTGCACGCGCTCGCCCGCGCGCTCGGCCTGCCCGCCCACGGCAACAAGCGCCGCATGATCGCCCGCGTCATCGACACGCTCGGTGACCTCGCTCACGTCAAGGCGCTGATGCGCAAGGCGCCCGAGGGCACCGTGGCGCTGCTCGACCGGTTCGCCTGGGAGGGGCCCGCGCTCGACGTCGACGGCGGCAGGTTCGTCGTGCCGGGCACGCCCGAGAAGTGGTGCGCCGACCACGGGCTGCTCTTCCGGCCGAGCTGGCACGTCGCGGAGATCCCCCGCGAGGTGGCGATCTGCCTGCGCGGCCCCGCCTACCATCCGGCCTACCGGCCGGAGGCGCCCGAGGTGGCCACCATCCCGGTCGATCCGGAAGAGGTCGACCATCTGATGACGCTGGCCGCACCCCACGTGGTCGAGCGGTGCGCCGCCCTGCTCGACAACACCTCCAAGACGCCGCTGCCGCTGCTCAAGACCGGCGGCGTGGGCGTGCGCGAGGTCCGCAGGGTGGCCAAGGAGACCGGCTGCGACGAGGACGAGACCCGGCTGCTGCTGGAAGTGTGCACGGTGGCCAGGCTGCTGGCCTGGGACGAGCCGTCCGGCGGCATGATCCCCACCGAGCGCTTCGACCGGTGGCGGCTCGACGAGGGCGCGGCCCGGCTGCGGGTGCTGCTCGCGGCCTGGTGGCGAATGGAACGATCTTCCCTGCGCAAGATCGACGGCAAGTACGGCACCGTGCTCGGCGACGACCCCGCCGGCAGCGCGCTGGCCCGCATCCGCAGGGCGGTGCTGTCGGTGCTGGCCCACCTGCCCTCCGGCACGGCCTTCGCCGACCGCGACAGCCTGATGAGCAACGTCCACTGGCACGCGCCGCTGATCGACGTGCCGCTGCTGCGCGAGTGCGCGCCCGCGGTGCTCGACGAGGCCAGGCTGCTCGGCCTGCTGGCCAACAACGCGCTCACCGACCTCGGCCGCGCGCTGGCGGGCCTGGGCGCGAAGGCCGGCGACGAGAACGACGACGCCGTCCCCGTGGTCGAGCACGATCCGGTCCTGGCAGAGGCGGCCACCCGGGCGCTGGCCAGCGTACGCAGGAGCGCCCTGTTCGGGCCCGACCTGACCGCGGTCGTCACCGGGCCGCCGTCGGCGGAGCTGGCGGCGCTGCTCGACCGGACCGCCGAGCGCGAGTCCAGGGGCGCGGCCTCGGTGTGGCGCTTCACCACCGAGAGCGTGCGGCGGGCGCTCGACCGCGGCTACGAGGCCGACGACCTGCTCGACGAGCTGGCCACGGTCGGCACCATCCCGCAGCCGCTCGAATACCTCGTCCGTGACACCGCCCGCAGGCACGGCGAGGTCACGGTCAGCACGGTCGGCTGCGTCGTGCAGGCGCCCGACCCGGCGTTGCTGGCCGAGATCGCCGCGCACCGGCGGCTCGGACGGCTCGGCCTGCGGCTGCTGGCGCCCACGGTGCTGGTGAGCGGGGCGCCGGCCGATCGCACGCTGGCGGCGCTGCGCGAGGTCGGCTACTCCCCCGTGCCCGTCTCCGACACCGGCGAGATCACCATCCACCGGGTCAGGTCGGAAGAGCCGGCCAACGGCAAGCTCATCCTGCTGCCCGGCGGGCAGGTGGCCGAGCTGTCGGAGTTCCCCGGCCTGACGGAGCTGGAGGCGCCCGCCCACATGCTCGCCGAGCCGGCACCCGACCCCTACGAGCACGCCCGCCGCCTCGTCGCCGCCGGCCGCAGCGAGGACGCCAAGAACGGGCGCACCTGGGCCATCATCGGCCGGATGGCGACCAGGCTGCCGACGGCGCAGCAGTCGCTGCTCGGGTTCGTCGTCGACCGGGGCGTGCGGGCCGGCATCACGCTCACCGACGGGCTGACCGCCACGATCAGCCACGGCGAGCTCAAGGGCGCCGCGCTGGACGCCTGGTGCGAGGAGGCGGGCGACTACCTGGAGTTCCCCCTAGCCGAGATCGTCGAGGTCCGCGGCGCCTACTGAGGCCGGCGGCCTACGAGAGCTGGGCGGGCGGGCCTACGTGAGCGGCCCTACTTGAGCGGCTTCGCCTTCTTCAGGTTCGCGACCAGGCCCTCCAGGAAGGCCGCGTAGCCCTGGTAGCTGTAGGGCGCCTCGGCGTTCCACGGGTAGAGCTGGCCCGCCTCGACCGCGGGGAGCTTGGCGAAGGTGGGCTTCTTCATCATCTCCTCGGGCTTGAGCGCCTGCGTACGGGTGTCGTAGAGGATCACGTCGGCCTCGTACTCGTCGGCGTTCTCCCAGCTCAGCGTCTGGAAGAAGCCGCCCTCGTCCACCTTCGACGGGGTCACCACGTTGAGACCGGCGTTCTTCAGGTGCACGATGTCGGGATATTCCGGCGGGTTGACGATCCAGAACGCGTCCGCGCCGCCCGACACCATGAGGATCTTGAGGTCACCGAACGCGGCGAGCTCCTTGGTGGCCGCCTCCATGCGGGCCTTGGCCTCGGGCACCCCCTGCATGTCCGCGCCGAGTGACTTGGCCAGCGCCTCGTAGGTGCCGATCACCTCGGTGGCGCTCTTGCCGGTGAGCATGACGCCCACGCTGGGGGCGACCTGCTCGATGGTCTCCTTGGACTTCTCGGGCACGTACCAGAGGGTGTCCTTGACGTACATGCTGCTGACCAGGAGGTCGGGCTGGAGGCCGATGTACTGCTCGACGTTGAACTCGTCCCAGACGTTGCCGAGGCCGGTGACCTTGGTGATGTCGACGTTGCCGACCTGCGGGTCCTTGCTGCCGTCCTTGAGCTTGTGCGGGCCGAAGACGGCGATGGGGCGCACGCCGAAGTCCCAGAGGGCGGCGGCCGAGCCGACCTGGGCCACGATCCTGCTGGGGGCCTTGGGCTGCTCCAGCTTCTTGCCGCGGTCGTCGGTGAAGGTCCAGCTCTGGGCAGCGGAGGCCGCGCCGTCCGAGGGGGACGCGCCGCCTGACGGGGCCGCCGTCCCGGTGCCGCCGTCGCCGCACGCCGTGAGTGTCAGGGCCACCGCGAGGCCTGCCGCGCCCGACAGGAAGCCCCGGCGAGCCAGTACCGGTCCTGACATGTGGATCTCCTTGGTTAGGGTTGCCTTGTTATCCGCCCATTAGATTAGCCTTGCCTAAGTTTGACGTGCGACGAGAGGGGGTCGGGTGCGCCCGGCTGATGACACGGCCCCAGCGACGGCCCCAGGGAGCGCTGTGAGCGCTCCGGAGAAGGACGGGCCGCGGACGGTGAAGGGCCGGCCGCCGGTGCTGGTGGCCGGACTGCTCGTCACGTTCGCCGTGCTCGTCCTGGTCGCTCTGGCCAGTGTGGCGCTGGGCGCGCGGTCGGTGTCGTTCGGCACCGTCATCGACGCCTTCGCGGCCCCCGACGGCTCCAGCGACCACACGGTCATCCGCGAGCTGCGCGTCCCGCGTACGCTGCTCGGCCTGGGCGTGGGCGCCACGCTGGGCCTGGCGGGGGCGCTCATGCAGAGCCTGACCCGCAACCCGCTGGCCGACCCGGGCCTGCTCGGCATCAACGAGGGCGCGGCGCTGGGCGTCACGCTGGCGCTCGGCCTGTTCGGGCTCAGCGACCCGGCCGTCTACGTGTGGTTCGCCTTCGGCGGGGCGGCGCTGGCCTCCGCCGCCGTGTACGCCCTGGCCTCCTCGGGCCGCTCGGGTTCGAGCCCGGTACGCCTGGCGCTGGCCGGGGTCGCCTTCGGCATGGTGTGCACGGCGGTCGCCTCGGCCATCCTGCGCATGGACCAGCAGACCTTCGACCGGATGCGGTTCTGGCTGACCGGCTCGCTGGCCGGGCAGACGGCGGACACGCTGGTGCGGCTGGCGCCGTTCATGGTCGCGGGGCTGGTGCTGGGCCTGCTGCTGGCCAGGCCGCTCAACATGCTGGCGCTCGGCGACGACGCGGGCAAGGCGCTGGGCGTGGCGGTGAACCGGACCAGGATCCTCACCGGCGTGGCCGTCACGCTGCTGTGCGGCGCGGCCACCGCGGCCGCCGGGCCCCTGTGGTTCGTCGGGCTGATCGTGCCGCACGCCGTGCGGGCCCTGGTGGGGCCCGACCAGCGGTGGGTGCTGCCGTACTCGGCGCTGGCCGCGCCGGTGCTGCTGCTGGGGGCCGACGTGGCAGGCCGGCTCATCGCCCGGCCGGGAGAGGTGCAGGTGGGGATCGTGTGGGCGGTGATCGGCGCGCCGATCTTCATCATGCTGGCCAGGCGGAAGCGGGTGGCGGCGCTGTGAACGTGCACGCCGGACGCTGTTCCGTACGGCCGAGGCGGGTGGCGCTGTGAACGTCCGTGTCGGCCCCTGGTCCCTGCGGCTGGCGCCGCGCGCCCTGCTCGTCACCGCGCTGCTCGTCCTGACCGGCTTCTGCGTCGCCGTGGCGGCGCTGTCCACGGGCGAGTTCACCGTGCCCGTGCCCGACATCCTCGGCGCCCTCTTCGGCCAGGGCACCCCGGTCGCCGAGCTGATCGTGGGCAGGCTGCGCGCCCCGCGCGTGGTGACGGGCCTGCTGGTCGGGGCCGCGTTCGGGGTCAGCGGCGCCATCTTCCAGAGCCTGACCAGGAACCCGCTGGGCAGCCCCGACTTCATCGGTTTCACCGCCGGCGCCTCCACCGGCGGCATCATCGCCGTGGTCTCGGGCGGCTCGGCCGCGATGATCGCGGGTGGCGCGCTGACAGGCTGCGTGGTCACGGCGGTGCTGGTGTACGCGCTGGCCTACCGGGGCGGCGTGCAGGGCTACCGGCTGGTCCTGGTCGGTATCGGGGCGAACGCGCTGCTGGTGGCGCTCAACTCGTACCTGCTGACCAGGGCCAACATCAACGACGCGGCCACGGCGGGAGCCTGGCTCACCGGCAGCCTCAGCGGGCGCGGGTGGGACCACGCCCTGCCGGTCGCGCTGGCGCTGGTGGTGCTGCTGCCGGTGTGCGCGTACGTCTCCCGGCCGATGCGCATGATCGAGATGGGCGACGACGCGGCCAGGGCCATGGGCATCAGGGTCGAGGTCGTGCGCGGCGCGGCGCTGACGGCCGGCGTGCTGCTGTCCGGGGTGGCCACGGCCGCCGCCGGGCCCGTCGTCTTCGTCGCCCTGGCCGCGCCGCAGCTCGCCCGGCGGCTCACCCGCTCGCCCGGCGTGACCATGGGCGCCTCCGCGCTCATGGGGGCCGTGCTCCTGACCGGCGCCGACCTGGCCGCGCAGCGGCTGCTCGCCCCCACCCAACTGCCCGTCGGCGTGCTGACCGCCGCGATCGGCGGCACGTACCTCGTCCTGCTCCTGCGAAAGGACCGCCATTGATGGCCACCTCCGCGCGCCTGTCAGGCACCGGGCTCACCCTCGCCTACGACCAGCGGATCGTGGCCACCGGCCTGGACGTGACGATCCCCGACGAGTCCTTCACCGTGATCATCGGGCCGAACGCCTGCGGCAAGTCCACCCTGCTGCGGGCGCTGGCCAGGATGCTGAAGCCGAGGACGGGGGCGGTGCACCTGGACGGGAGCGTGATCACGTCGCTGCCGTCGAAGGAGGTGGCGCGGCGGCTCGGGCTGCTGCCGCAGAGCTCGCTCGTGCCCGACGGCATCACGGTGGCCGACCTGGTGGCCAGGGGCCGCTATCCGCACCAGCGGCTCATGCGGCAGTGGTCCAGGGCCGACGAGACGGCGGTGGCGGAGGCCATGCGCGCCACCGACGTGACCGACCTGGCGAACCGGATCGTGGACGAGCTCTCGGGCGGGCAGCGGCAGCGGGTGTGGCTGGCCATGGCGCTGGCGCAGGAGACCCCGATCCTGCTGCTGGACGAGCCGACCACGTTCCTGGACATCTCCCACCAGATCGAGGTGCTCGACCTCTGCGCGGACCTGCACGAGGAGGGGCGGACGATGGTGGCCGTGCTGCACGACCTGAACCAGGCGTGCCGGTACGCCACCCACCTGATCGTGATGCGCGACGGGCGGATCGTGGCCGAGGGCGACCCGGCGGAGATCGTCACGCCCGACCTGGTGCACCAGGTGTTCGACCTGCGGTGCGAGATCATCCCGGACCCGCAGTCGGGCACGCCGCTCATCGTCCCCGAAGCCCGCCGCCGCGTACCGGCCTGACACCCCCGGCCGAGCGGCAGCGCTGTACCGAACGTTTCTCCTGGAACGCGCCAAAAGACATGGAGCGGCGAGCCACCTCGGGAGACCCTCTGCGCGACACGCAGAGAACTCTCCCAGGGGGGAACAGATGGACCACGCCGTCGTCATCGGCGCCAGCATGTCGGGATTACTGTCCGCGGCGGCACTGCACCGGCGCTTCGCCCGGGTCACGGTGCTCGACCGCGACATCCTGCCGGCCGTGGACGCCCACCGCAGGGGCGTCGGGCAGAGCCGCCACGCGCACGGCCTGCTCGCCAGGGGCCGGGAAGTCATGGAAGAACTGCTGCCCGGCATCACCGGGGAGCTCGTCGCCCAGGGCGCGATGCTGGGCGACATGCAGGAGCGGGGCCGCCACGTGCACGCCGGGGTCCGGCTGGCCCGGGGGACCTGCGGCCTGGACGGGCTGCTGGTCAGCCGGCCGCTGCTGGAGGGCCAGATCCGGCGCAGGACGAGCGCGCTGCCGGGGGTGCGGGTGCTGTCCGAGCGGACTGTCACCGGCCTGCTGTCCGAGAAGGGCCGGGTCACGGGGGTGCGGCCGGCCGACGGGGAGCCGATCCCGGCCGATCTCGTCATGGACGCGGCCGGCCGGGGCTCGCGCACGCCGTCCTGGCTGGGCGAGCTGGGCTACGAGCCGCCACGCGAGGACCGGGTGGAGATCGACGTACGGTACGCGACGTGGGAGTTCGTGCGCCGCCACGACCACCTCGACGGAGACCAGGTCGTGATCATCGGGCCCACGCCGGAGACGCCGCGCGCGGGCGTGGCGCTGGCGCTGGAGGACGACCGCTGGATCGTCACCCTGGTGGGGTACGGCGAGAGCGCGCCGCTCGACCTGCCCGGCTTCGCCGCCTACGCCGCCACCCTGCCCGTCCCCGACCTGTACGAGCTGGTCACGACGGCCGAGCCGATCGGGCAGCCGCGCGCGTACCGTACGCCGGCGGCCGTCCGGCGCCGCTACGAGCGGCTGGCCCGCTTCCCCGAGGGCCTGCTGGTCACCGGCGACGCGGTCTGCGCCTTCAACCCCCTGTACGGCCAGGGCATGACGGTCGCCGCCATGGAGGCGGGCGCGCTGCTCGACCCGGACCTGAACCCGCGCCCGTTCTTCCGGCGGATCGCCGGCGTCGTGGACATCCCCTGGGAGATCACGGTCGGCGGCGACCTGCGGATGCCCGGTGTCCAGGGCGACCCGACACCGAAGATGCGGCTCGTGCACGCCTACCTCGACCGCTTCCACGCCGCCGCCGCGCACGACCCCGAGCTGACGCGGCGATTCCTGCGGGTGACGAACCTCTACGATCCGCCGCCCGCGCTCATGAGCCCCGCCGCGCTGATCAGAGTGCTGCGCAGCGGCGGACAGCGAGCAGTGCCAGTGCCCGCGTGACCTCGTGCAGCTCCTTCAGCCGCACCTGCTCCCTGGGCGCGTGCGCGAACCGCACGTCGCCGGGGCCGTAGTGCAGCGTGGGGATGCCGCCCGCCGCGTACAGGCGCAGGTCGCTCCCGTATGGCGCCGCCGACTCGACCGGCCGCACCCCGGTCGTGTCCGCCACCGCCCGGCCCACCTGGTCGAGCAGCTCGTGCCCCGCGGGCAGCCGGCCGCTGGCGAACTGGCCGCCCGGCCACGTCACCACCGGCGGGTTCTCCCGCAGCCAGGGGTGCGCCACCTCCGCGACCGCCTGCTCGAACGCCGCCCTGGCCGCGGCCGGGTCCTCGTCCAGCCGCACTCCCAGGCGGCCCTCGGCCACCAGCAGGTCCGGCACGGTGCTGGCCCAGTCGCCCGCCCGCACGGTGCCGACCTCGATCGGGTACGGCGTCGCGGTGGCCGTGAAGAGCGCGGGCGCGTCCCGGTTCCGCTCGGCCTCCAGGCGCCTGATCGCCTCGAACACCGGCCAGAACACCTCGATGGCGTTGATCCCCTCGTGCCGCGTGGCGCCGTGCGCCGCCCGCCCGGCGATCTCCAGCCGGAACGTCAGCGCGCCCGCGTTCGCCGTGATCACCGCGCCGCTGGTGGGCTCGCTAATCACCGCGGCCTCGGCCGTGTGCCCTCTGGCCAGGGTGGCGAACGCGCCGAGCCCGCCGTCCTCCTCGCTGATCACGCACTGCACGGCCAGCGGCCTGGCCAGCCTGACGCCTGATTTGGCGATGGCCCGCGCCACGGCCAGGTTCGCGACCAGGCCCGCCTTCATGTCGCACGCGCCCCTGCCGTGCAACGCGCCGCCCTCGATCCGGGCGGCGAACGGGTCGCTGCCCGCCCACTTGGCCAGGTCGCCGGTCGGCACCACGTCCACGTGGCCCTGCAGTGCGAGCGCGGGCGGGCCCTCGCCGCCCGGGGTGACGGCGGCCACGCCGTAGCCCTCGGTCCTGGGCGCCTCCGTACCGGGGAAGCCGGGGCGGGCGGTCAGGTCGGGGAGGTCCAGCTTCCAGACGTCGACGTCCATGCCCGCCTCGGTGAGCAGGCCCGCCAGATGGTGCTGCAGTTCGGACTCGGCGTCGGTGCCAGTCACGCTGGGGACCCTGACGGTCTCGGCCAGCAGATTCACGGTCTCGGGCTCGTCGATGGCGTCGAGTACCCGGGCTTCCACGTCGTGCATGGGGCACACCTTCTCACTTCTGGTGGCGCCCATGAACCTTTCTGGGGCTTCGTGGCGATACAGGGCGTGCGGACATGGATGAGCTGGATCGTGGTGGTGCCCTTCGGCCTGTGGGCCGTGGTCAGATTGAGCGGGTTCGAGCCGGACTTCCCGTGGGTGCCGGTGGTGTCGTACACGCCGTACGCGCTGGGCGCGGCCGTGCTCGCGCTGATCCTGGCCTGCGTGCTGCGGCGGTGGGCGGCGGGCACGGTCGCGCTGGTGTCGGTGCTGGCCATGACGCCCGTCGTACTGCCCCGCGCGCTCGCCGACGGCAACCCCGGGGCGAAGGGGCCCGCGCTGCGCGTGCTGGCGGCCAACCTGCTGGTGGGCGGCGCGGACACGGACGAGCTGATGGCCCTGGTGACCAGGCTGAAGCCGGACGTCCTGACGCTGCAGGAGTTCACGCCGGCCGCGATGCGCCGGCTGGAGGCGGCCGGGCTGCGGCGCGCGCTGCCCCACGCCGTCGCCCGTCCCCTGGAAGGGGTGGGTGGGTCCGCGATCTACGCCCGGCATCCGCTCGACGCCGTACCGATGATCAAGATCGGCGGGTTCGGGCAGGCCAGGGCCTGGCTGACGCACTCCGGCGGCACCCGGGTGGAGATCGTCTCCGTGCACCCGTGTGCGCCCAAGCGGACCCGCAGCACGCCGTGCTGGGCGGCCGGCCTCCAGGCGCTGCCGCGCGGCGACGGCAAGCTGCGGGTGCTGGCCGGCGACTTCAACGCCACGCTCGACCACCTGCCGATGCGCGACCTGCTGGCGGCCGGCTACCGGGACGCGGCCGACGTGATGGGACGCGGGCTGCGAGCCACCTGGCCGCAGGGTGACTCACCGGTGCACCTGCCCGGGGTGACGATCGATCACGTGCTGGCGGACTCGCGGATGGCGGTGCGGGCGTTCGAGGTGCTGTCACTCAAGCGCACCGACCACCGGCCCGTCTTCGCCGAGCTCCGGCTCCCGCGCTGACCCCTTCGTTCCTGGTTGTGGAGTTCCCGGGCTTGCCCTGCTCTTAGACTTGTGCCTGTGGTAGAGCCCAAGTTCGAGATTCAGATGCTGCACGACCGAGTCATGATCAGGTTGGAGCAGGAGGCCGAGGAGCGGCGCAGCGGCTCCGGGATCGTCATCCCCGCGACGGTCAAGATGGCCAACCGCCTGGCATGGGGCGAGGTCTGCGGCGTCGGCACGAACGTGCGCTCGGTCAAGGTCGGCGACAAGGTGCTGTTCAACCCCGAGGAGCAGTTCGAGGTCGAGGTGCACGCGAAGGTCTACCTCGTCATGCGCGAACGCGACCTGCACGCCGTCGCCACCCAGGAGACCGACCACGGCACGGGCCTCTACCTCTGACTCCTTAGATGAAGCGGGTGGCGATGGCGATGACGTCCACGCCGAGCGTCAGCAGCCCGAAGTACACGATCACGCCCGCGGCGGCGACCGTCACGATGAGCACGAGGATGCGGACGGTCCAGCCCTGCCGCTTGTACCACTCGGTCCAGGCGCGCAGGGTCTGCTTGCCGAACTCCAGCAGCTTGTGCGCCCAGTGGAACTCCGTGGCCAGCACGGCCAGCCCGGCGAAGACGACCAGCCAGCCCGGCCCGGGGAACGGCACCATGATCAGCCCGCCCGCCACCATGACGGTCCCGATCAGGCCGATCACGATCTTCAGGGTGAGCGCTCCTGTGCGGGTGGAGCGGATGCCGTCCAGCCATCCCTGGAGGCCGGTACGGCGCTCGGGCATGCTGGAACGATCGGCGGCCTCGTCCTTGATCACGTCGGCTCCGCCGGTTTCGGCGTTCTGAAACGGCACGATTACCCCCCGGCAGTCGGTGTGCTCCCCAGGATACGGCTCCGGGTCCGTGCCCACTTGCAGCTCGGTTGCAAGGACTCAAACCCCACACGAAGTAAAATTTCCTGCCAGCCCCGGCTTTGCCCGGCAAACATCGGTTAATGTCTGTTATGCCCGACGTTCTGCTCCGTACCGTCACCGGCCCTGTACGCGCCGCCGCCATCGAGGGCGCCGTACTCCCCCACGAGCACCTGCGCACCGACATGCGCTGGGCGGTCGGCATCGACTCCGACCCGCACCGCTGGCTCGACGAGGAGAGCACCGTCACCGCCGAGCTCAGGGAGCTGCGCCAGTCGGATCACGGGCTCGGCCTGGTGGTGGAACTGACCTGCCTGGGCATGGGCCGCGACGCCGCCGCCCTGGCCAGGATCGCGGCCGGGAGCCGGGTGCCGGTGATCGCCTCGACCGGCCTGTTCGCGGAGCCGTTCACGAACGTGGGCGAACAGGACGTGGACACCCTCACCGGCCTGCTCATGGAGGAGATCGTCAGCGGCGTGGACGGGACCGGCGTGTTCCCCGGCGTCATCGGCGAGGTCGGCTCCTGGGGCGCCGAGCCGACGCCGCGCGAGGAACGCTGCCTGGTCGCCGCCGCCCGCGCCGCGCTGCGCACGCGCCTGCCGGTCGCCACGCACGGGCGAAACGCCCCCGCCCTGCTGGAGATCCTGCTCGGCCAGGGCCTGCCCGGCGCGCGGGTGGCCGTCGGCTACGCGGGCGGCGACCTGGGCGCGGCCAGGAAGATCGCCGAGGCGGGCGCGTACGTGAGCCTCGGCTCCCTGGGCCTCGGCCACGAGCAGGTGGCCAGGATCGCGCTCGGCCTCATCGAGGACGGCCACGCCGACCGGCTCCTGATCAGCACGGGGGTGAACCGGGTGGCGCAGGTCGCCAAGTACGGCGGCCCCGGCTACGCCCACCTCTTCGACGCCCTGCTGCCGCGCCTGCGCGAGGCCGGGACGGACGAGGACGTCCTCCGCCTGATCACCCACACCAACCCGCTCCGCTGGCTGACCCAGGGCCTTTCCTGATCACGGGGGCCGATGCCTTCGTGATCACCTTGACCTCCACTGAGGTTAAGGTTGCACACTGAGGCGCATGACCTTCACAACCACGGAACTCGACTACCTCGCGACCCAGCGCCTCGGCCGCCTGGCCACGGTGACGCCCGGCGGGCAGACGCAGAACAACCCGGTGGGCTTCTTCCTGGACGCCGGGAGCGGCACGATCGTCATCGGTGGGCACGCCATGGGGAAGTCGAGAAAGTTCAGGAACGTCCAGCAGGGCAGCACGGTGGCACTCGTGGTGGACGACCTGGCCTCCGTCGACCCGTGGGTGGCGCGGGGCATCGAGATCCGGGGGACGGCGGAGGCACTGACGGACGCCGAGCCGCCGGTCCCGTTCTTCTCCCGGGAGATCATCCGTATCACCCCCACCAAGATCATCTCCTGGGGCCTGGACGGGCCGAGGGAGAGCCGCACGGTGTGAAAGCTCGCTAGGATCGGGACTACACGAGCCTGAGTCGGGGCCGCAGGAGCCTGAGCGGGTGGGGGATGGCGACCGAGGAGACGCGAGGGGACACGCACCCGCGCCGACTGCCCACCGCCTGGGCTCGCCTACGCCGCTCCCCCACCGCCCTCCTGCGCCCGCGCCGGTCATCCGCCGCTCTGTCGGGGCTGAGCCGGCTGGGCGACGTGCCGGTCGTGGTGATGCTGGCGTGGGCCGGATGGCTGGCGGTGCCGTGGTCGTTCAGCGGCCTGGCCCAGGCCCGCGCGGCCGCCGCGGCCGCCGCCGCGAACACCGAACCACCCCGCCTCCACTCCTCAACCACCACCGCGGACGCCGAGCCACCGAGCCGCCATTCCCGTGCCACGGACCGCCCACACTCCCCCGCCACCGCGACCGCGCATCACCCAGCGCTCGCTGAACCATCACGGGCGGCATGGGGTGTCCCTAGCGTCCACAAATCGCCATTCGCCACCATTCGCCCGGGGCAACCCGACACGACCCCGCACGTCGGCAGCCCGGCGGCACCACCAACACTGCCGCAGGCGGACGATGCATCGACCCAGGTGGACGTGGTGGCGCTGGAGCGGGCCAGGATCGCCGGCGAGGTGCATGACGTGGCCGGACACGGGCTCGCCGCCATCGCCATGCAGGCCGGCATCGCGCTCGTCTTCCTCGACGAAGACCCCGAACAGGCCAGAGCCTCACTGCAGGCGATCAGACAGACCAGCACGACGGCTCTCGCGCAGCTGCGGGCGGCACTCGACGGCATCGACCCACCGGACGGCGACCTGGCCGCACTCATCGACGGCGTCCGAGCGGCGGGACTGCCGGTGGACGTCGAACCCGCCACCCTCACCGAATCCGCTGCCCTGACCGATCCCACCGTTCTCACCGTCCCCGACCACCTCCGGGAGACCGTCTACCGGGTGGTGCGCGAGTCGCTTACCAACGTGCTGCGCCACGCCGGCCCGACCAGAGCCTTCGTCCGCGCGACCGAGGACCGGCAGGAGTTCGTACTGGAGGTGGCCGACCGAGGCGCCGGCCACGCGGGAGCCCCCGAAGGGCGGGGCTTGGCAGGAATGCGCGCCCGAGTCACCGAGGCAGGCGGCCACCTCACGGCCGGCGCCAGAGAAGGCGGTGGCTTCCAGGTCGTAGCCAGATTCCCGCAGGTGCAGGCATGATCGACACCAGTAGCGCCGCCCGGGCAGACAGGTGAAGGTGTGACCGACACCGGCGACACCTCCCACCAGGCGGGCAAGGACGTGATCAGGGTCGCCATCGCCGACGATCAGGCGGTCGTCCGGATGGGGCTGCGGGCGCTGCTGGAGCGGGAGCCGGGCATCGAGTACGCCGGAGAGGCCAGCGACGGGCAGGCCGCGCTCGCGCTACTTCGCCGGGCCCGCCCCGACGTCCTGCTGCTCGACATCCGCATGCCCGGTATGGACGGCCTGACCGCCCTGCGCGCCATCGCCGCCGACCCCGCCCTGCGCGCCACCAGGATCGTCGTGGTGACGACCTTCGCCGTGGACGAGTACGTCTTCGCCGCCCTCCAAGCCGGGGCCAGCGGCTTCCTGCTGAAGGACAGCGACCCCGCGGAGCTGGTCAACGCCGTACGCGTAGTGGCCGCCGGCGAAGCGCTGCTGTCACCGGCGATCACACGGAAGGTGATCGGCCTGTTCGGAAGGGCAGGCGCGGAGCCGGTCGAGGGGCTGGAGACACTGACGCCCCGGGAGCGGGAGATGGTGGCGTGGGTGGCCACCGGCCGTTCGAACGACGAGATCGCCGCCGAGCTGACGATCAGCCCTGACACCGTACGCACCCACGTCAGCCGCGCCCAGGTGAAACTGCATGCCAGAGACCGCGCCCAGCTCGTGGTGTTCGCCATCCGAGCCGGCCTCGCCCTCCCCACCTGACCCCGATCAAGCCCGCCAAATCCGGCTATTTCAGGAACCCTTCGTAGTTGCGCTGCTGAAGCTGGGATTCGATCTGCTTCACCGTGTCCAGCCCCACCCCCACCATGATCAACACACTCGTCCCCCCGAACGGAAAGTTCTGCTGCGTTCCCGGATCCCGCAGGATCGCGAACGCCACCAGCGGCAACAACGCCAACACCCCCAGGTACAAGGCCCCAGGCGCGGTCAACCGCGACAGCACGAACGCCAGATACTCCGCCGTCGGCCGCCCAGGCCGGATCCCCGGCACAAACCCCCCGTACCGCCGGATGTTGTCCGCCACCTCCACCGGATTGAATGTGATCGCCACGTAGAAGTAAGCGAACGCCGCGATGAGCAGCACGTACACGGTCATGTAGAGCGGATGCGACCCCGCGGTCAGGTTGAGCTCCACCCACGCCCGCGCCTCCGCCCCGAGCAGCGGCGCGGCCAGCGTCGGCAGGTACAGCAGGGACGAGGTGAAGATGACCGGGACGATTCCCGCCTGATTCACCTTCATCGGGATGTACGTGCCCCGCCCCCCGTACATCCGCCGCCCCACCATCCGCTTGGCGTAACTCACCGGGACCCGCCGCTGCGCCTGCTCGACGAACACCACGGCCGCCACCAGGCAGAGCCCGGACCCGACCATCACCGCGAAGCTGAACGGGCTGAGCACGAAGATCTTCGACATGTACGCCGGAAAGACGGCCACGACCTGGGTGAACATCAGCAGGGACATGCCGTTCCCGATCCCGCGTTCGGTGATCAGCTCGCCCAGCCACATGACCGCGCAGGTCCCAGCCACCATGGTCAGCACGATCACCGCCACGGCGAACAGCCCGTCGTCCCGCAGCAGCGGCCGGGCGCAGCCGGGCAGGAGCTGCCCCGCGCGGGCCAGCGCGACGACCGTGCCGGCGTTGAGCACGGCCAGGCCGACGGTCAGGTAGCGGGTGTACTCGGTGATCTTGGCCTGCCCGCGCGAGCCCTCCTTCCTGAGCGCGTCCAGGCGGGGCACCACGACGGCTAGGAGCTGCATGACGATGCTGGCGGTGATGTACGGCATGACGCCGAGCGCGAACACCGACAGGTGCAGCATGGCGCCCCCGCTGAGCAGCTGCACCATGTCGAACAGCCCGCCGGAGGCCGATCCCGCGCACTCGCGCACGGCCACCACGTCGACGCCCGGCGCGGGCATCACCTGCCCCAGCCGGAACAGCCCGATGAGTGCGAGCGTGAACAGCAGTTTCCCGCGCAGTTCCGGCACCCGGAACGCCCTGGTCAAGACGGTCAGCATGAGCAAGGAGTCTGACCGCCGCGCGGGCCGGGGTCGTCCGCCGGAACGAGGCATCGGCGTACGCAGATCCGCGTACCCGCATCCGCGCGGCCCGGGCTACGGTGATCGCGTGAGCACTGTGTGGGTGATCAGCGGGCCGCCGGGCGCGGGCAAGTCCACGGTCGCGGCCGAGCTGCTCGCCCGCCTGTCCCCCGTACCGGCCCTGCTCGACAAGGACACCGTGTACGGCGGCCTGGTGGCGGAGGTGCTGCGCGCCCACGGCCGTCCGGACGGCGAGCGCGAGGGCCCCTGGTACGACGAGCACGTCAAACACCACGAATACGCGGGGCTGACCGTGATCGCCCGCCAGATCCGCGGCCACGGCTGCCCGGTCGCGCTGGACGGCCCGTTCACCACGCAGGTGCACGACGCGGCCCGGTGGGAGCGGTGGGTGGAGGAACTGGGCGGCCCGCCCGTCCGTCTGTTGTGGGTTCGTTCCGATGGCCCGACCCTGCGCGAACGCCTGACGGCCAGGGGCCTGAGCAGAGACACGGGCAAACTGTCCGCGTTCGATGATTATCTACGCGCCATCCGGGTGAACGAGCCGCCGGTCGTACCGCACCTGGAGATCGACAACCGACGCGGCGCGCCGCCGATCGGGCAGCAGCTCACGGCGGCGGGCATCCCGCCGCGAGCATGTGCGGCGGCCGAGTGAAACGGCCAGGTGCCAGCAGGTGTACCGCGAAGCGTACGACGCCTGCAAGAGGCACTTGCGGCGAAATATCGCGCTAAATCACCAAATAGTCATCGTCCCGAGCATCCGTGATCGCCATATGCCCCGGCAGATGCCCGATCGCGTACTCGACGCCGCTGGCCAGCACCGCCGCCTGCGGCGTCACCCCGCACGCCCAGAACAGCGGCACCTCCCCCGCCCGTATCTCCACCGGATCCCCGTAGTCGGGCTTGCTCAGATCGCGGATCCCGATCGCGGCCGGGTCGCCCACGTGGACGGGCGCGCCGTGCACCATCGGATAGCGTCCGCTCACCTCGACCGCGGTCGGCACCAGCGCCTCCGGCACCGGCCGCATCGACACGACCAGCGGGCCCGACAGGCTGCCGGTCGCCTCGCAGGGCAGGCTGGTGACGTACATCGGCACGTTCGTCCCCGCCTCCAGATGCCGCACCGGCACTCCGGCCGCGAGCAGCGCCCGCTCGAAGGTGAAGGAGCAGCCGATGAGGAACGGCACCAGGTCATCGCGCCACTCCGCCACCACGTCACCGAGGTCGGCCACCGCCACGCCGTCCCGGTAGAGGCGGTAGCCGGGCAGGTCGGTACGCAGGTCGCCGGAGAACAGGTCAGTCGACCAGGCCCCCGGCTCCCCCACGTCGAGCACCGGGCACGCCTGGGGGTTGCGATGGGCGAACAGCAGCAGCTCGTACCGCAGCCGCTTCGGCACCGCGATGAGGTTGGCCTGCGCGTAGCCCCGGCACCAGCCGGCGGTGGGCACTCGCTCACCACCGCGGAAGCGCTCCCGCGCCTGCGCCGGGCTCAGTTCGGCGACGTCCACCTTCTGACATTAAGAGCCCGGCGTGCGCCGGTCCACCACCTGGGAGCGGGTCGCGTACCCGTCTTGACGCCTGGCTCCAGGCCGAGCGGATCTTAGTATTCGACCTCGAACGTGTGATGGCCGAGCGCGTACCCGTCGCCCCGCGGGACCACGTACCCATGCCCGACCAGCCGCTCCAGGCTCTCGCGCACTTCCTCCTCCGTCAGCCCGCACGCCCGGACCACCGCGCCGAGCCCCGTGCCACCGGACTCCACCACCTGAGACGCCACAGCCTCGTAGACGTGAATATCCACATCCGACAGTGCCTGCACATCATGACGCTGAACGTCATGGTCCTGCACATCATGAGCCTTACTCATCATCGCTGCCTCGCTCCCTCCCTCAGCCGCGCGGGGTCGACCTCGCGATCCGGGACACGGCGCAGGTATTCGGCTTCGAGCTCGTTCGTCCGCGACGTGTGGTGGGTCAGCGCGTCGTCCGAACCGTGGAAAAAGGTATCGCTCCGCGTGGCGTGCAAATGGCGCAGCTCACGCACCAGATCATCGTCGCTGAGCTGGGCCGGATCTATTCCCATCGTCGTCATGGGCTCCCCCTACCCCAGGAAGCTCCGAACAATATCTGTCACATTTCCTGACATAGAGGCATTGTCTGTAAGACATCGCCGCCTTACCTTCCCGTTATGGACCTCGAGCTCAGGCACCTCAGGATCGTCCGCGCGGTCGCGGACGCGGGAAGTGTGAGCAAGGCCGCGTCCCTGCTCGGGCTGGCACAACCGGCCTTAACCGCACAGCTCAAGCGCATCGAGAGGCTGCTCGGCGGCACCCTCTTCGAACGCGACCGCCACGGCGCCAGGCCCACCCGCCTCGGCGAACTCGTGCTCGCCAGGGCGCGCGTGCTCCTCCCCGCCGCCAAGGAGCTGCAGGAGGAAGCCGTACGCTTCGCGCACGCCCCCTCTCCCGGCTTCCGCATAGGCGCCACCAACGGGCCGATACTCGGCGGCCTCGTCGACCGGCTCGCCACGGAGCGCAAGGTCAGCACGTACACGTCCTGGTCGGCCCGCGAACTCAACGGCATGGTCGAAATGGGCCGCCTCGACTACGTACTGACCGGCGCCTGCGGCGACTCCGGCACCCCCACCGGCACCCTGCTGTGGGAGACGATCAGCCTCGACCCGGTCTTCTGCCTGGTCCGAGACGCCCATCCGGTGGCCAAGGAGAAGGAGGTCGAACTGGCGGACCTCGCCGACGAACAGTGGGCGGTGACGCCCGGCGACGGCTGCTTCGCCGACTGCTTCGCGATGGCCTGCGCCCGATCCGGCTTCACCCCCGGCACCATCTACGAGACCGACGTACCGACCTGCGTCCACCTCGCCCAGGTCGGCCGCGCCGTCGTCCTCTGCCAGGCCACCCACCAGGCGGCCCCCGGCCTCACCATGATCCCTTTGGCCGGCGCCCCGCTCCGCTGGCGCCAACTCCTCGGCCGCCACCCCACCGCCCCCGAAGCCGCCTGGGTCGTCGCCCAGGCCAAACAGGCCCACATGGACGCCGTACGCCGCAGCCCGATCTACTCGGACTGGCTGGTCCGCAACCCCGGCTACGGCACCGCCCCCTGACCCTCCACCTCCCTACTTTCACCAGCACCGGAACCGGCACGCACACCCTGGGCCCGAACCACCTCATAGCCCCACTTTCGCGGCGAGTGCGAGCCGCGCCCCCGTACTCGCCGCCCCTCCCCCACCCGCCCCCGGAGCTCCCAGCCCCCGACTATGATCGACTTACGCTCCACCGACAACGACAGACGTGGAATGATGTCGGCGGAGACCTGTCACCCATCCAGCGGGCACCGCTATCGCATCCGATGCTCTAGCCTTAGCTTGCGCGGGGTGGCATGATCCTCTCGTCGCCGTACAACTCAATCCAGGGGCGGTAGCTCAGCCGGTCAGAGCATCGGACTCATAATCCGTGGGTCGTGGGTTCAAGTCCCACCCGCCCTACCTTTCCACCTGGTGCTCTACCTGCGGCTACCTTGATCCCGTCGAGTCCGCAGGGCGATGGTTCCCCGCTTGGGAGACCGAGGGGAGACCGCCAGTCTCGGACGCCCCCGTCACCACGACAGCCCGGGGCACCAGGGCAGCACTCGCTTCGGCCGCTTCCCGCGCCACCTCCGGCAGAACCGTCGTGTAAAGATCGGCCGTGATCGAGATGCTGGAGTGCCGCAGCATCGCCGATGTCGTCTTCATGTCGTTCCCGGCCGCCAGGGACAGTGTGGCCGCGCCATGGCGAAGATCGTGCAGCCGGATCGGCGGCAGACCGGCCGCGAACGTCAACCGCTCGAAATGCTCGCTGACCCAGTCGGGCGTCAACTCGCTGCCGTCCACTTTGGTGAAGATCCGCCCGCTGTCGATCCACGCCGACCCCGCCGCCAGCCGCTCCGCCTCCTGCCGCTCCCTGTGCGCCCGAAGGACAGCCACCGTTCCCGAGTCCAGCGCGACCACCGCGTCCGACGACTCCGTCTTGGGCGAGGATGAGGAGCACACGGGCCCGCTGATCGGCGTCAGTATGCGGATTGCCAGCCAGCGCTACGAGCGCTTCCACGCTCAATAACCTCTCCACCTCCCAGGGATCTAGTGGATATATCTCGCGCAAGTAGGAAACCGTCTCGCCGTCATCTTCATCAGCTAGCGAATCCCAGTCGATAACATCTGGATTTGCCATCACTATGGCTCCCACTCGTCTTGGTTCGTGGCGGGCGGACCGCGGCATCCCTTTCGACGCTCGGCAGTGGGCTCGGAGTGCACTTTGAGGGCGAAAAGAGGATCTCTCAGCCAGCGACCTTGACCGTGCCGACCTTAGCGGAGACCTCACCGATGATGGTGAGGTGGGTAAGGAATCCAGGCCTCGATCGGATCGGCCGAATCGGCGCTCGTTCATGCCGGGGTACAAGCACACCTACCGCCGCTCGGTTCAGCAACGGTGTCGCGGCGCGTCCAGTTCCCGGCAGCAGTGCAGGCCGCGGGGCACGGCGCGGCCGTGACGGGCATGGTGCCGAACGTCTCGGCGCACTCGCGAGCGTATAAACGGAGCAAGTCATGCATGCGGTAGCGACCGGTGCCGAGCGCCTCCACCAGTTGGCCCTCGACCAAGCTTTCTAGTAGCTCGTCGGCGCGTCCGACAGGAAGGTCGGCCAGAGCCGCGACTGCCTCCGGACCCACGTCCTTGCATCCGAACACTCCTAGCAGTCGGAACAGCCGCGCGGCGTCGACGCCGTCGCAGCCCCTCGTAAGATCTCGGTAGCTCACCTCGAAGCTGGCACGGATCGCCCGATCGCCCATCTGGAGTTCGGCCAACCGGTGCGGCTCGCTCGTGAGCCTGTCCCTCAGCGCGGCGACCGACCAGGCCGGCCGCGCGGCCAGACGGGCGGCCACGATGCACAGCGCCAACGGCAGGCCGTCACACAACCGCACCACACTGGCCGCAGCCTCAGGTTCCGCCTCGATACGTTCCGGCCCGACCAGGCGCGACAGAAGCAGGCCTGCCTCCTCCTCGGCCAGCACGTCGAGGCCACGATGAACGACACCGCTGAAAGGAGCGAGCGTGCGCCGAGAGGTGATGATCACACCGCACCCGAGCCCTCCGGGAATGAGCGGACGCACCTGCTCAGCATCGCGAGCGTTGTCCAGCACCACCAACACCCGTTTGTCGCTGGTCATGGACCGGAACCGGGCTGCCGCCTCCTCGACCGAGGCGGGCACGGCCGCCTCCGCCAGGCCCAAAGAGCGCAGGAACCGCTTGAGCACTTCATCAGGTGGCGGCGACTCGATGTCGACGCGGGCGCCGTGCAGATCCACATACAACTGGCCATCGGGGAAATGACTGGTTATCTGATGCGCGGCATGGATGGCCAGTGCCGATTTGCCCACTCCGCCGACGCCGCTGATCGCAAAGATCGCCGGCTGCCGGGTGCCGCCGATCATGTGGTCACACAGACGTTCCACCTCGGTGGCCCGGCCTGTGAACGCGCCAGTGTCGGCGGGCAATTCAGCCGGTACGAGACAACCGGTTGCCTGCTGGAACGGCGCCTGTGGCACCATCGAGAGGGAGCTGTTGATGCGCTCATGCGCCTGCTGAATCTCCGGACCCGGGTCGAGGCCGAGCTCCGTATGGAGCAGCTCGCTGACCGTCCGATACGTCTCGAGCGCCTCCACCTGACGTCCCCCTAGAGAAAGCGCGAGAATCAGCTGAGCCCAGAACCGTTCATGCGTGGGGTGCGCATCAACGGCCGCTCGCAGGTCCGGAATCACCTCGACGGGCTCACCCAGCCTGATGCATACCTCGAACCAGCGTTCCTGCGCGCGCAGACGTTCCTCTTCCAGGGGCGGCACAACCTCACGGTGCAGGGATTCCGAGGCGACGTCGGCCAGGACGGGGCCGCGCCACAGCGCCAGCGCCTCACGCAGCAACTGCGCCTCTTGCCCGGCGTCATCCCGCGATCTCACCTCTGCGGCCGACCCTACGAGATGGCGGAAACGCAGCACGTCCAGCGTCTCCGCACTGGCTTGTATCGAGTAGCCCAGATCGTGCGTCCTTATCAGATGCCGCCCACCACGTAGAGCATGCCGAAGCCGGGCGATATGCGTATGTAAGGAAGCCGACGGGTCAACCGGGAGGTCGTTCGCCCATATCCGATCAATCAGCTCATGCCTGGTGACCAGATTATTGGCCTGCAACAGCAGAGCGACTAAAGCCACTCGTTGTTTAGCCGCCGCAATGATAACTGGAGCTCCCCCTCTGACGATCTCCAGCTGGCCGAGAACGCTGAAATGCAGCCCATCGCCTATCTTCTCCATTGTGTCGAACACCACTCCACCGCCTGGACCTCTCTCCCACCACTCGGCGGAAGCTCGTCGGACAGCTCGGCCACACGCCCGCTAGCTTGACCTCCCCGACAGCGTTAGCGCCCAGGCCAGCAGTCCGAACGCAGTCGTGGATGTGATCACACGGACGATATTCCAGCTCGCCCACCGCGCCTCGTTGAACCTCTCCCGGACCGCGGCAAGGTCGATGCGGTCGGGATCCCCCGCTGCCTTGATCGCGTCATTGAGAGGCACATTGATCGCGATCGTGATCACAAATGTGATCGCATACAGGACTAGCGCAGCAGCGACCCAGCACAGACCATCACGCCCGATGTGAGCGACCGTGGCGAGAATGGTGAACACCAAGGCGCCGAAGAAGCCACCTCCCAGGAACCACGGATTGATGATCGCCCTGTCGATGGACTGGAACGCACCGACGAAAGTCCGATCGTCCGTCCGCCCGAGACCTGGCATGATCGTATGCGCGTAGAGGCCGAACACTCCTGCCACCAGGCCCGTCGATATGGTGGCAATCATCAAGGCGGCGATCCGCATTCCTTCCACAAAATCCTCCTCGTATGGCTCAATTGCAACCCTGGGCGTCTACGATTTCATCGTGTTCTTTCGCGCGCCTTACTTGAGCCTGTCGTCCCTATTCGTGCGGCATTGGACGGTCGTAGGCCGTGTACGTTGCCGGCAAGGACGTCAAAGCTGCCGTTGGATGACCTCTGGCGTTTCGGGTGCGGCACTCGTCTGGATGTCGTGCTTGTCGCTCGCGGAAATGAGACCGAGGTCGTGCAGAATGTCGGCAGCCTTGTCCCAATACCCGCGCGCGTCGTGAATCTTGCCGAGATCGTGCAGAGCCTGGCCCAATCCCCACAATCGTTCGGCATACCCGTAGGAGCCGCCGTGCCCCGCACGGCGATCGAGGTCGAGGGCCTGCTCGAAATGGCCGGTCGCACGCTCTGGCCAACCCGCCAGTCGGCAGGCTTCAGCGAGATTGCCCAGCGCGGCCGCATGGAGCCGACTGTTGTCAGCGGCCTGAAAGACGGCAATGGCTTGATTGTGCAAGCGGGAGGCGTCGTGGAAACGCTCGATCCGTTGGTGGACGAGTCCGAGGTTGGTCAGCGTGATCCCTGCGCCGAGCCGGTTGCCCAGCTGACGGTGGATCCGGAGCGCTTGCCGATGGTAGTCGATGCTCTCGGCGTAGCGGCCCTCACGGCACATGGCACTGCCCAGATCGTCGAGCAGGGTGGCCTCATGACGAGGCACACCCACCTGTCGATAGGCACGCAGTGCCTTTTCCAGGTGGGGGACTGCGTCGGCCATCCGATCGCTGGCCGACAGAGCGGTACCCAGATTCTGGTGGATGATGGCCAGGTACAGGGGGTTGCCCGACCGGATGGCGGCCTCCATCGCGGTTTCGCAGATCCGCAGTTCCTGCCTCCAGCGGCCGCGAGTGAAGAGCACGTATGACAACGCCGCGGCCAACGCGACAGTGACATCGTCGTCCCGGCTTCCGGCCGCCTGTCGCACCACGGTCACCAGGTTGTGTCCTTCGGTATCGGTCCAGGACAGCGCCTCTTCCCGCGTCCTCAGCGCGATCCCGTCGTGGGGTGAAAGGGCTGGCCCCACCTCGGCTCGCCACAGTTGCGACCGGCTG
Source organism: Nonomuraea sp. NPDC048882 (assembly GCF_040649755.1). Classification (NCBI taxonomy): domain Bacteria; kingdom Bacillati; phylum Actinomycetota; class Actinomycetes; order Streptosporangiales; family Streptosporangiaceae; genus Nonomuraea; species Nonomuraea sp. NPDC048882. The sequence continues at coordinate 5,852 of NZ_JBEZGB010000010.1, read as the reverse complement.
AGCGCACCCACTGCATGGCGCGCGGTGGCCAGGTAGAAGTCCAGGAGACGTCGCACCGCGTCGGCCGCGTCGCGCTCTTCTGCGGCGCGCTCACGGGCGAACAGGCGCAGCAGGTCATGCATGCGGTACCTGCCGGGCACGTACGTTTGCACCAGTTGCGCGTCCGCCAGCAGTTCGAGCAATCTCTCAGCCTGCACGGCAGGCACGTCCGCCAGCGCGGCGGCGGCCCGAACACCGATGTCATGGCCGTCGAAGAGGCCGAGCAGTCGGAACATGCGCGCGGCCGACCCGCCGGCGGTGCAGGTCAGCAAATCCTGATAGCTCACCATGAAACTGGCGCGGATGGCCTGATCATCCGCCTTTTCCCCACTGCCCGGCCACCGTTCGACGCCCTGAAGTCGGCTGGCCATAGCCGAAATCGGCCAATCAGGCCGTATGGCCAGGCGAGCGGCCACGATGTGCAGGGCCAACGGGAGCCCGCCGCAGCGCCGTACCACCTCCGCGCTCGCCTCCGGCTCGGCCTCGAGACGCTCAGTGCCCAGCAGCCGTCCGAGCAGCGTGTGCGCTTCTCCCTCCGGTAGCACGTCCAACTGTAGGTGCCGCACTCCGTCGAGGGAGGAGAGCATCCGGCGGCTTGTCACCAACACGCCACACCCCCTGTCACCGGGCAGCAGCGGACGTACCTGCCCCGCATCCCGCGCGTTGTCCAACACGATGAACAACCGCTTCCCGCGCGTCATCGAACGGAACAGATTCGCTGCTCCTTCCACCTCGTCGGGAATCGCCGAGGCAGGCGCGCCCATCGCATACAGAACGCGGCCCAGCGCCTCGCGCGGCGTCAGCGCGGGCACATCGGGAGTGGCTCCGTGCAGGTTGACGTACAACTGCCCATCGGGAAAGCGGCTGGCGATCCGATGGGTGACGTGGATGGCCAGTGCGGACTTCCCGACGCCGCCAGGCCCGGCGATCGCCGCCACCCCCAACTGATCCAGCGCGGATATCAAGGACTTCGCCTCGCCGGTTCGACCGGTGAACGTAGGCGCATCGGCCGGCAACCGGCCCACAAGCGGACTCGGGTCTGGCTCTGCTGAAGAGCGATCAGCGGCAACCGCCATGACGGCGCTACCCTTCACCTTCTCCGACCCGGGGGCGGCATCCTCTCTTGTTATCCCCAGGTGGGCTGGCTCGATCGGCTGCTGATGCAGGACCAGAGCCTGCACCTGTCTCATCTCCTGGCTCGGCTCCAGGCCGAGCTCCTGGCGGAGCCTACCGCGTACCGCCTCATATGCCTCTAGCGCCTCCGCCGGGCGCCCCGACTGATAGAGGCACAACATGAGCTGCGTGCACAACCGCTCGCTCAGTGGGAAGGCGCTCAATGCCGCCCGCAACTCACCGATGACCTGCGCACCCTGGCCGGAGCGCAACGCAAGGTCGAACCAGCGCTCCTGCACGCTCATGTGCTCTGCGGCCAGAGTAGGCACCTCTTCACGATGCAGCACATCCGATGGCACATCGCCCAGCAACGCTCCACGCCACAACCCGAGCGCCTCTTGTAGCAGGCCTTCAGCATGACCTTGATCCTGGGTTGCCTCGGCCACAAGTCGCCGAAATCGCAGCAAGTCCAACGATTCGGGACATGCCCGCAGGAGATAGCCGCCCTGGCTGGTCTCGATCAGGCCCGGTTCGTCTCGACCGTCGCCCAGCGTGTGCCGTAGCCGCGCCATGTGCGTATGCAGCGAGGAACGCGGATCATACGGACCCCCGTCGTACCACAGCCGATCGATCAGCCGCTCCATCGAGACATACCGATTGGCGTGCAACAGCAACGTTGCCAACACGATCCGTTGCTTGCTCGCGGCAATCGCAAGCGCTGTTCCGTCGCGCTCAACCTCCAGGGGACCAAGCACACGGAAAACAAGCACCTCAACCTCCTTCGGAACCATCAGAGGCATGTGAGCAGGCGCAACGCCAGCGGCTGCGCGGTCCTAGAACATCTACGGGCGGGAGGCCACGTGCGAAGCTCCTCCTCTCGCACGCGAAGATAGACACCCGTCTTTTCACATGCCTTTCGTGACGCTTTCGCCGCAGGCTCGTTCGTACGGATCGCCCGTCGGAGTGCCACAGTCCTGCGCGAGGAGAAGGAGAAGGTCCACCAGGTCGTTTACGGCGCGGACAACATCGCACGCGAACACTGACCCCGCACGGCCTGGCCAGCGTCGGGCTCGGCGACGAACAGGTGGTCTACACCCAGGTCCATCTACGTGTGGTCGTGACGGAGCACTCGATGTGTGGCAACTCTCACGGGCCGGCGCCGATCGGCCACCCCGTCCAGGGCGTGGTCGGCTTGTCGGCCGCACCAGGTCCGGACGGTGTCCACACTCACGCTGCGGCGATGGGAGATCTCGTTGTTGGAGTGGCCCCATCCCGCGTCCAGCACGATCCGAACGCGGATCACCTGCTGCTAAGGGGCAGTGCGCGTGGGCAAGGGCGAGGGATCGCCCAAGGCCATCAAGGAGACGTGGCGGTGGTCGCTGACCCGCAGCACCGACGCGAGAGCCTCCCAAGGGACGCCAGCACTGCAGGCAGCCTGATCAGGTCGGGCTCGACTCGGCCAGCCCGTCGCGCACAGGTTCGCGCGAACCCGGCGACAATCTTGGTCAGCATGTGGCACACCCCAACTGCCCCAATACGCCCGGGTCAATGCCCAGGCGAAGGAGCGCGATCTAGTGCCGACGAGGGGGCGCGCTCGGGTGCCTGGCCGTCGGCTGACGGCACCGTGCCCCGGCCAGCCACCATCGCGACGATCACCTGGCCAGCCGCAGCGACGCACATCAAAACGATTGATGCATGCCAGCCCGAACTGACGGTGTGCAGCAGCCCGAAAATTGTCGGTCCTGTGGCGGCCAGCAGGCGCCATCGCTGACAACGCGCCAGCCACGGTCGCATCCTGGGCACGCATGCTGAGGAAAGCCAATGCGAGCACAAGGCAAACTCCGCCGCCCAGCCCGAGGACAACGCTCCACAGCAACGCCCATCCCGGCGCCACCAAAAGTCCAAGGTAGCCAGCGAGCAAAACCACCGACCCTACCGTCGCCACCGCGCGTTGATCAGACACCCGCCGGAGTACGGTGGGCACCACCAGGGTGGTCAACACCCCGACTGCCTGGAACAGAAACAGCAGCCATCCCGCCGCGGCCGCACCAACTCCACTATCCCGGAACACCTGCGGCAACCACGTCACAAGGACATAAAAGCCCAGCGACTGCAACCCCATGAATGCCGAGACCGCCCACGCCAGCGGCGATCCCCACGGCAACCGGTGCCTGCGAATCGCCTCCGAGGCCTGCCGCGAAGTCTGCGACCGTGGAAGCCACAGCACGACGGCCGCCAGCGCGAGCACGATCCAGCAACCCAACGCGGAAGACCAACCGCCAGGGGCGACCTGACTGATCGGCACCACCACCCCGGAGGCCACCGCGGCCACAGCGCCCATCACGGTGGCGTATGCGCCGGTCAGCAGCCCCACTTTGGTGGGGAAATCGCGCTTGATCAGGCTCGGCAGCAGCACATTGCCCACGGCGATTCCTGCCCCGATCAGCACGGTTCCCGCGAACAGACCGACTGCCGTCGGAACCCACCGGACCGCGATCCCGAGCGTCAACACCACGAGCGCGCCCCAGAGGAGCCGCTCGGGTCCCCACCGCGCCGCCAACCGCGGAACCATCGGGGATATTGCGGCAAACGCCATCAATGGCAGCGTGCTCAGCAGACCCGCCGCGACCGGAGCCAACCCCAGATCGGCCTGCACACGATCCAGCAACGGCCCAACGCCAGTCAGGCTCGGCCGTAGATTTGCGGCTACCACGAGCAACGCGCACACCAGTAGCGCCCTATCGGACCGCTCCGTCGACCGCTTTACATGTGGTGAGAACAGGGTGAAACGCTCCTTCGGCACGTGTCGACCTCTCATGCGGAATATGGATTCCGTATTCCGGATCGGAACCTGGGCAAGGGATCGTTTCGGATGTCAACTCCGCAGACCCGCCGCAAGACGCGTACGGACGCCGAATGCAATCGAGATCGTGTCCTGCATACGTCTCGCGCCTTGTTCGCCCAGTCCGGCTACGACATGCAGATGTCGCAGGTCGCACAGGCGGCTGGCGTCGGCATCGGGACTCTCTACCGCAAGTTCCCGACCCGGGAGACCCTGATCGAGGCTATCGCTAAGCACCGAGCCGCCGAGATCGTCGCCAACGCACGCCAGCTCACCGGCGCCGACGATCCGGCTCAAGGCTTGGCCGGGTTGCTCCACTACGTAGGCGAGGCGCTGGCCGGCGATCGCGGCATTTCCGAGGCGATTGAGAAGGTCATGGGCTCGGCCGAGCCACGGGGCGAGCCCCGTAAGGCACTGCTCCCCCTCGTCGCGAAGCTGATCGACCAGGCGCGGGTGAGCGACAGGGCGGGGCAGAACGTGACCACCGCGGACATCAACATTGCCATCTGCGGCCTGGTGGCGGTCATCCGCAACGCAGCGGGCGTTTGGCAGCGGTATTTCGAGGTCGCGCTCAATGGTCTCCGTCCTCGCTGACCGAACGCTCACCCGTCTGGACCATGCTCCGTGAACGAATGCTCCACCTCGCGATCCGCTACTGTATCGACGCCTCGTAGTGCGGCAGGTCACATCGTCCCTGGTGGCACTGGCTCCCGGGAGACGGCCATACCCCCAAGGCCGTTGCGGCACCACGTCGAGCTCGAGTATCCAGGCCGCAGAGATGATCCACCATCACCTGTAACGTGTCTCGCCGTAGACAAAGACATCAGGGGCCTGCACGGGGTGAGCAGGCCCCCAACGGCACGCCAGCTTCACTGATCACTGAAGCTATTTCATCCCCCTGGTGGCGGGGTGCTGGTCACAGCATGATCGCGAGCCTGGCGTTCGCCTGACGACGTAAGAAACCCCTGGTAGATGGATTGATCACCACAACCAGATCCGTCACAACCAGGGGCTTCGGATGCTTTTCTATCGTGCTGCCGTCGATTTGTCGCGTTCAACGCTGAACTACGTTGCTGGCCTCATCCGCCGGCATCGCAAGGCGATCGGGTCGGCCTGGCGGCTGCTCAACCCGGGACAGCAGGCGCTGCTGGTGCTGGTCTACCTGCGCAAGGGCGAAACGTTCACCGAGCTCGGAGCCGGATTCGGGGTGTCGACGGCAACCGCGTGGCGGTACGTGGAGGAGACAGTCGCGCTGCTGTCGGCACGCTCGCCCAAACTCGGCCAGGCGCTACGCAAAGCCAAGCGGGACGGGCTGCACTACCTGGTGCTGGACGGCACGCTGATCCACATCGACCGGGTCAAGGCCGACCGGCCCTACTTCTCCGGCAAACACCGGGTGCACGGCATGAACATCCAGGTCATCGCCTCACCCGATGGGACCATCCTGTGGACCTCCGGAGCGCTACCAGGCAAGGCCCACGACCTGAGCGCCGCCCGGATCTGGGGCATCCTGCGCGCGCTGGAGCAGGCGGGCATCATCACCCTGGCCGACAAGGCGTATCAAGGAGCCGAAGGCCCGGTCCGGACCCCGTACAAGGGCAAGAACAAACCCGAGTCCCAGAAGCAGGCCAACCGAGCCCACGCCAAGCTCCGCGGGCCCGGCGAACGAGCGAACGCCCAGCTCAAAAGCTGGAAGATCCTCCGAAAGCTACGCTGCAGCCCCAGCAAGGCAGGCCACCTCTGCAAGGCCATTGCCGTCCTTCAGAGTGCGTTCCGCGAGCATATGCCTGTGATGTCGCTATGTGATCGTATGGATTTGTAGCGTTACCGCCGGTCGGTGGGGTCTGCTGTGCTGGGA
>NZ_JBEZGB010000009.1:386069-457341 GCF_040649755.1 Nonomuraea sp. NPDC048882 | reverse complement strand
CGCCGCTCGAGTACCCCGAAGGGCCTTTCCGCTCGACTTGCATGTGTTAAGCACGCCGCCAGCGTTCGTCCTGAGCCAGGATCAAACTCTCCAAAAAATGTTTGGAAAAGTGGTTGAATCCCAACCAAAAAGGAATCCGTCTTGGTCCGAAGACCTGACGGGGTTATGCATGTGTTTCATGCACTGGCTTTTAACACACTGTTGAGTTCTCAAGAAACGGACGCGTACAACTCGGTCTGGATCTGTATTCAGTGATCCTAGCCTCGAAGGCGCTATCTCGTCCTCCGCAATCTTAGCAGATCGGCTAGCATCGAGTCAAATCTTGCGATTTGATCTGAGGCCGGATGACCTTCCAAGATTGTGCGCCCCGTCTCCGGGGCAACCCTCGTAACTTACCGTGTCACCCGGACCATGTCGAATCAACCGAATTTTCGGTAGTGTCGGCACGCCCGGACAACGGCCCATGCTGAAGCACGCCTAAGCGGCTCTGCCGGGTGGCTCGTTGTATCAAGGGGCTTGCCCTGGGGCCCGTCCGCCTGACCGGCGTCCGGCTCACTCCCGGGGCGAGGTGAAACATTAGGTCGCGATCCACGGCACGTCAAATCGACTCGCCCGGGGGATGGGGGCTTGTCTCCGCCGCGTGAGAGTTCTGACTGGTCAGCGCGCTGGGATGCGGTTTTGCGCCCCGTGTCGGTACAGGCGGTGGCGTCGTGGTTGCCCTTCCCTTCTGTCCGGATGCCCGGGTGTCCGGGTGTCGTTGTCGTCGCATGCGGCATCGAGTGCGACGTGCTCAGGGTCGATGTGGTTCTCGCGGATGATGGTGCAACGCGAGTCGGCGCGATCGTGGGTGCTACTGATGCCGAGGCCGCCTGCCCCGCGCCCACTGGCAAGGCCGGCAACTGGTGGTGACAGGTGCCGGGTGGGAGCACAGTCGGGGGGAACCGTCTGGTGGGAGCGTTGCCCGGTGCGAGTGTTGCCGGGTGGTGGCCGTCGGCTGGGCGCGGCGCCATCCGGCGGTCACGTCTGGCAGCGGTGTCGAGGGGCAGCAGGAGCAGGAGCGGGAGCAAAAGCGGCAAGCGCAATGAGGCAGTAAGGCTGCCTGCGCGGAGTGCCTTTGGCGCAGGGTGCTGCGTTCGTAGCATCCCTGCGCTCGCAGGTGGCTCGGTGGAAAGCGGGCTGGAGGTCGGAGGTCTTTGGCCGGATGGCTTCGGAGAGTTGTTGCTCAGTGCCGCCTGAGGTGGTCGGGTCATAGGGGCGGAGACGATCACTTTCGCCATATACCGGGACCACTGCCGCGTATCCTGCCCCGGTGACCACTGCCGCCACACTAGCTCCCCCAGTCCGCCCCACCGCCCGTCCCCGCACGTCAACCCCTTGGTGGATGGGGCTGGTCGCCGGGCTGGCCGCGTTCTCGGGTAACGGCTCCTCGACTCTGAACGGGGACGAGTTGGCCACCATCAGCGCCGCCGGCCGTTCGCTGGCGGGGATGTTCGAGCTGGCGCGCCACATCGATGGGCACTTCCTCCCCTACTACCTGTTCATGCACTTCTGGGCGAAGGCGGGGACGGCGGAGTTGTGGTTGCGGCTGCCGTCGGCGGTGGCGATCGGGGTGGCGGCGTGGTTCCTGGTCGAGCTGGGGCGTCGGCTGCACAGCACGCGGGCGGGGGTGATCGCGGCCGGCGTGTTCGCGATCCTGCCGTCGGTGTCCTACTACGGGGCTTTTGCCAGGTCGTACGCGTTTGCGGCGGCCGCGGTCGTGTTCTCGTTCTGGGCGTTGCACCGGGCCTTGGAGAGCGGCGGGCGGCCGGGGGTGCGGCGCTGGGTGGTGTACGGGGTGGCGGTGGCGCTGGTGTGCTCCACGCATCTCTTCGCGGTGCTCGTGCTGCCGGCCCAGGTGCTGCTGATGCGACGGGCCGTGGCCGTGCGGATGGTGGTGGCGATGGCTGTGGGGTGTGTGCCGGCCGCCGTTCTCGGGCTGATCGGGTACGGGGAGCGGCATGCCATCAGCTGGATCCCTGAGCGCGGGCCCGAGGTGTGGTTGAAGTTTCCCAAGATGGCGGCGGGGGCGGGCACGCTCGGAGTGGTGTTGTTCGTGATGGCGCTGGTGGGGGCGGCGGTGCTGTCCTGGAGGATGCCACGGGCGGGGACGGTGCAGGGCGGGAAGTCGCTGCGGGCCGGGGCGGGGCCGGACGGGGCAGCCGTCCCCCCGTCCGCTGGGAAGGAGCGGAGCGGTGGGGTCTGGGCGTTCGTGCTGGTGGGGTGGCTCGTGCTGCCGCCGGTGCTGCTGCTGGTGGTCTCGTGGGCGGTGACGCCGGTGTACGTGGATCGCTATCTGTTCGTGACGGCTCCCGCGCTGGCGCTGCTGGCGGGGCTGGCCGTGGCGGGTCTCCCCCGGTTCCATGTGGTGGCGGGGGTGGTGGTCGTGGCGCTGGGGTGCGCGCTGGCATTCCCCGACCATGTCGACGTACGGGAGGAGAACGGCCGGTTCGAGAACATCCCGTGGGCCCTGCGGGTGATCAAGGCCGAGCCCGATGACGCCATCGTCTACGGGCAGAGCCAGCTGCGGATCGGATTCGACTACTACGCCGACTCCCTCATGCCCGTGGACGTGCTGCGGGCGGGCGACGAACCGGAGCCGGACGGGTTCGGCTATCCGGAGCGGTCGGATGTCTCGGCCGTGCTGAAGGAGCGGGAGCGGGTCTGGGTCGTATGGCGGGGGACGAAGCAGTCGGGGCTTGAGGGGGATGCCGTGCCCCGGGTCGAGGAGGTTGAGCAAGCCGGGTTCGAGGTGACCCTGGCCAAGCATTCGGGGGATCTACCCGGCCTGACGGTGGCGTTGTTCGAACGGGGTCAAGGAGATGGCCGGTAGCGGCCAAGGCGGTGATGGCGAGCACGAGAACGGGCCCCCAGCGCAGCGCAGCCGGAGGGCCCGTAATAGCAGGGACGATCAGCCGACCTCGACGCCGCCGATCGACTTCTTGCCGCGCCGCAGCACCATGTACCGCCCACCGAGCAGATCGTCCGTCCCGGGCACGTACGCCTCGTCGGTGATCTTGCGGTTGTTGAGGTACGCCCCGCCCTCCTTCACCGCCCGCCGGGCCGCCGACTTGGACTCCACCAGGCCGCTGTCGGCCAGCAGGTCCACGAAGGCGGTGCCGAGCTCGGGGATGGCGGCCCTGGGCACCTCGGCCAGCGCGGCCCCGAGGGTGGCGGCCGGCAGGTCCTCCAGTGAGCCCTGGCCGAACAGGGCCTTGGAGGCGGCGACGACCGCGTCCAGCTCCGCCCGGCCGTGCAGCAGCTCGGTGAGGTCCTCGGCCAGCGTGCGCTGGGCCTCGCGGGCGAAGGGACGTTCGGCGACGGCCTTCTCCAGCGCCTCGATCTCCTCGCGGCTGCGGAACGTGAACACCTTGAGGTAGTGGATCACGTCGCGGTCGTCGGTGTTGAGGAAGTACTGGTAGAAGGCGTACGGGGAGGTCATCTCGGGGTCGAGCCAGAGGGCGCCCCCGGCCGTCTTGCCGAACTTGGTGCCGTCGGCCTTGGTGATGAGCGGCTGGGTCAGCACGTGGACGTGGCCGCCCTCGACGCGGCGGATGAGGTCGGCGCCCGCGGTGATGTTGCCCCACTGGTCGCTGCCGCCGATCTGCAGGGTGCAGTTGTAGCGGCGGTAGAGCTCCAGGTAGTCGTTGGACTGCAGGATCTGGTAGCTGAACTCGGTGTAGCTGAGCCCTTCGCCCTGCAGCCGCGCGGAGACCGACTCCCTGGCGAGCATGCGGTTGACCGGGAAGTGCTTGCCGATGTCGCGCAGGAAGTCGATGGCGCTCAGCTCGCCGGTCCAGTCGAGGTTGCTGACGAGGCGGGCCGGGTTGGGCTGGGCGTCGAAGTCCAGAAATTTGCTGACCTGTCCGCGCAGGCGTTCCACCCACTCGGCGACGATCTCGCCGGAGTTGAGCGAGCGCTCGGTGTTGCGGCCGCTCGGGTCGCCGATGAGGCCGGTGGCGCCGCCGACCAGGCCGATCGGGTTGTGCCCTGCCAGCTGGAAGCGGCGCAGCGTGAGCAGCGGCACGAAGTGGCCGATGTGCAGGGACGGCGCGGTGGGGTCGAAACCGGAATAGACCGTGATCGGTGCCTCGGCCATGGACGCGCGCAGCGCGTCGAGGTCGGTGGACTGGGCGATCAGGCCTCGCCACGCGAGGTCGTCAAGGATGTCGGTCACGGTGATCTGGCTTCCCTGGGTCGTTGTCGGTGCCTTTAGCCTGCCCGATCGGTGCGCGTGGGCGCTACTTGGATACGCTGTGTACCCATGTGGAGGGTCCGTCGCGAGCTGGCCGTTTTCAAGATCTTAGGGGCTCTGGTGTGTGCCGGGCTCGGCGTTTACTGGTGGTGGGACGGCGATTTGCGCGGGGTGATCCTGGCGGTGCCCGCGGCCGTCCTGGTGGGCGGGATGGGGTTGCGCGACCTGCTCGTCCCGGTACGGCTGGCGGCCGACGAGAGCGGCATCACGGTGGTGCACGGGTTCGCGGGGCGGCGGCACGTGCCGTGGGAGTCGATCTGGGACGTCAAGGTGGACGTGCGCAGGCGGTGGGGGCTGCGCAGCGAGATGCTGGAGATCGACACCGGCGACTATCTGCACATCTTCAGCCCTCACGAGCTGGGCACCTCCCCCACGGAGGTGGCCGCGGCGCTGCGCCGGCGCGGCACGTGAGCGCGGTACGGCGACACGGTCGGGTCGCCGTCGATCCAGAACCGCCACGGGGTGTCCTTGGCCGTCGAGACGCCGGTGCGCGGCCCTGACCTGATCGCCGAAGGGTCGGCGGGCCGGCCGTGCAGCACGGTGGCCGACTGGTGCGGCCGGCCGGACGGCGAGCCTTCGAGGACGGCGTCGAGGCCGTTGTGCTCGCGCAGCAGGCCCAGGGCGACGGCCAGCCGGGCGGGGCCGCGGGCCAGGTCGCGATCGGCGACGGGCTTGCCGGACGATCGGCGGGCGCGGGCCTCGGCGGCGCCCGCGACCACTTCCCCGGCCCGCAGCAGCACGGCCGAGCCGAACCCCTCCGGCAGGCAGACGAGGTTCGCGCAGAAGTGCATGCCGTAGGTGAAGTAGACGTAGATGTGGCCCGGCGGGCCGAACATGACGGCGTTGCGCGGCGTCCTGCCCCGGTAGGTGTGGGCGGCCGGGTCCTCGCCGGGGCCGCCGTACGCCTCGACCTCGGTCAGGCGTACGGCGACGGCGCTCTCCCCGCTGCCGTGCACGAGCACGCGCCCGAGCAGGTCGGGCGCCACCTCCCATGACGGCCGGTCGAAGAAACTCCGCGGCAGCGCGGCGGAGCTCAGCTCCCCGCGGCCCATGCCGCCTGCGCGTCGACGGACTCCCGCAGCGCGACGAGCTGGTCGCGGACGCGGTCGGGCGCGGTGCCGCCGTAGGCCTTGCGCGCGGCCAGGGCGCCGGGCACGCTGAGCACGTCGCGGACGTCGGGGGTCAGATGCGGCGAGACCTTGACCAGCTCGTCGTCGCTCAGCTCCCCGAGGTCCTTGTCGTTGACCTGGCACCACACGACGAGATGGCCGACGGCCTCGTGCGCCTCGCGGAACGGCACGCCGCGGCGGACGAGCAGCTCGGCCAGGTCTGTGGCCAGGGCGAACCCGTCGGGGGCCGAGGCCTCCATGCGGGCGGTGTTGATCCGCATGGTGGCGACCAGGCCGGCCATCGCGGGCAGGACGAGCAGGAGGGTGTCGACCGCGTCGAACACCGGCTCCTTGTCCTCCTGGAGGTCCCTGTTGTAGGTGAGCGGCAGGCCCTTGAGCGTGGTGAGCAGGGACATGAGGTTGCCGATGAGCCGCCCGGACTTGCCGCGGGCCAGCTCGGCGACGTCGGGGTTCTTCTTCTGCGGCATGATCGACGAGCCGGTGGAGTAGGCGTCGTCCATCTCGATCCAGCGGAACTCCTGCGAGGCCCACAGGACGATCTCCTCGCCCAGCCGCGACAGGTGCACACCGATCATGGCCGCGTCGAACAGGAACTCGGCGGCGAAGTCGCGGTCGGAGACGGCGTCCATCGAGTTGGGCGCGGCGGCGGAGAAGCCCAGCTCCTCGGCCACGGCCTGCGGATCGAGCGGCAGCGAGGAGCCCGCGAGAGCGCCTGAGCCCAGCGGGGAGATCGCGGCGCGCTTGTCCCAGTCGGTGAGCCGGTCGACGTCACGGGCGAAGGCGTGCACGTGGGCCAGCAACTGGTGGCCGAACGAGACCGGCTGGGCGTGCTGCAGGTGGGTCATGCCGGGCGCGGCCGTGTCGGCGTGCTGCTCGGCCTGGGCCATCAGCGCCGTCTCCAGCTCGACCAGGCGCGAGACCACCGATCTGGCGTGGTCGCGCAGGTAGAGCCGCAGATCGGTGGCGATCTGGTCGTTGCGCGAGCGGCCCGCGCGCAGCTTGCCGCCGAGCGAGCCGAGCCGCTCCAGCAGGCCGCGTTCCAGCGCGGTGTGCACGTCCTCGTCGGCGACCGTCGGGCGGAACTCCCCCGCCTTGCACGCGCGCTCCAGGTCGTCGAGCGCGCCGATCATGCGGTCGAGCTCCTCGTCGCTCAGCAGCCCCGCCCTGTGCAGCACGCGGGCGTGCGCCCTGGACGCCGCCAGGTCGTACGGCACCAGCCGCCAGTCGAAGTGCACGCTCACCGACAGCCGGGCCAGCGCGTCGGACGGGCCGCTCTCGAAGCGTCCGCCCCACAGCCGCATCGGCTTGCCATCACTCACCGTCATCTCCTCCGTTTCCCCCGCGACCATAGTGCAAGTCAGTCCTTTCTCGTGTCCCGGGCCGCCGCGATCTTAGCGGGGAGGGAGAACAGCTGGACGAAGCCTTTGGCCAGGGACTGGTCGAAGGCGTCGCCGGTGTCGTACGTGGCTAGTGAGAAGTCGTACAGGGAGTCGTCGGAGCGCCGGCCCGTCACGGTGGCCCGCCCGCCGTGCAGGACCATCCTGATCTCGCCGTTGACGTGCTTCTGGGCCTCGGCGATGAGGGCGTCGAGCGCGTCCTTGAGCGGCGAGAACCACAGGCCGTCGTAGACGAGTTCGCTCCAGCGCTGGTCGACGCCGCGTTTGAAGCGGGCCAGGTCGCGCTCGACGGTGACGCTCTCCAGCTCCAGGTGCGCGGTGATGAGCGCGATGGCGCCCGGCGCCTCGTAGACCTCGCGTGACTTGATGCCGACCAGGCGGTCCTCGACCATGTCGATCCGGCCGACGCCGTGGGCGCCGGCGCGGCGGTTGAGCTCGTCGACGACCGCGTACGGGGTCATCGGCCGGCCGTCGAGGGCGACGGGGACGCCGCGGGCGAAGGTGATCACGACCTCGTCGGGGTCGCGGGGCCGGGCCGGGTCGGAGGTGTAGGAGTAGACCTCCTCGGTGGGGCCGTTCCAGATGTCTTCGAGGAAGCCGGTCTCGACGGCGCGGCCCCAGAGGTTCTGGTCGATGGAGAACGGGTTCTTCTTCGACGTCTCGATGGGCAGGCCCTTGGACTCGGCGTATTCGATGGCCTTGTCGCGCGTCCAGGCGAAGTCCCTGGCGGGGGCGATGACCTCAAGGTCGGGGGCGAGCGCGGCCAGGCCGGCCTCGAAGCGGACCTGGTCGTTGCCCTTGCCGGTGCAGCCGTGGGAGACGACGGTGCCGCCGAACCGCCTGGCCGCCGTCACCAGGTGCTTGACGATGAGCGGGCGCGAGAGGGAGGAGACCAGCGGGTAGCGGTCCATGTAGAGGGCGTTGGCCTGGAGGGCCGGCACGCAGAATTCGGCGGCGAACTCCTCCTTGGCGTCCACGACGACCGATTCTGCGGCGCCGCAGTCGATGGCCCGCTTCCTGATGGTCTCCATGTCCTCGCCGCCCTGGCCGAGGTCCACGGCGACGGCGATGACCTCGGCGTTCATCTTCTCGGCGAGGTACGGGATGGCGACCGAGGTGTCGAGCCCGCCGGAATAGGCGAGCACCACTCTGTCGGGCATGTCAGTCTCCCTGGAAGTCTGTCGGGTGCGCCGGTCGGCGACCTTCAGCAGTCAGGTGCCAGCAGTCAGGTGCGCCGGTCGGCGACCCTCAGCAGTGCCTCCGCGACGGCCTGCCCGCCCGCCGGGTCGCGGCTGATGACGAGGATCGTGTCGTCGCCGGCCACCGTGCCGAGGATGGACTCCCAGTCGGCGTGGTCGATGGCGGAGGCGAGGAACTGGGCCGCGCCCGGCGGGGTGCGCACCATGACCAGGTTCGCCGACGCCTCGGCTCCGACGAGCAGCTCTTCCGCGATGCGGTGGAGGCGGGCGTCGGGGCTCTCGCCGCTGCCGAGGCGGGCCAGCGGGATCCTGCCGCCGCCCTCACCTGGCAGGGCGTAGACGAGGGAGCCGTCGTCGGCGCGCAGCTTGAGCGCGCCGAGTTCGTCGAGGTCGCGCGAGAGCGTGGCCTGGGTGACCTCGACGCCGCTCTCGGCGAGGAGTTTGGCCAGCTCGGGCTGGGAGCGCACGGCCTTGCGCTCCAGCAGGTCGGTGATCTTCGCCTGCCGGGCGGCCTTGGTCATCGGGATGGTCATCGGTGCGACACCAGCCAGTGGAGCAGCGCCTTCTGGGCGTGCAGGCGGTTTTCCGCCTGGTCCCACACGACGCTGCGCGGGCCTTCGAGCACCTCGTCGGTGATCTCGTAGCCGCGGTAGGCGGGCAGGCAGTGCAGCACGATCGCGTCGGGTGCGGCGTGCTCGATCAGCTCGTTGTTCACCTGGTACGGCATGAGGGCGTTCACCCGATCCTCCTTGCCGTCCTGGCCCATCGAAACCCACGTGTCGGTGGCGATCACGTGGGCGCCCTGGACGGCGGCCACCGGGTCGGACAGCGCGAGCACCGAGCCGCCGGTCCCGGCGGCGATGGCCGCGGCCCGGTCGAGCAGGACGGCGTCCGGCTGGTAGCCGGCCGGGGCGGCGATGCGTACGTGCATCCCGGCGGTGGCGCCGCCGAGCAGGTAGGAGTGAGCCATGTTGTTGGCGCCGTCGCCCACGTAGGTGAGCGTGACGCCGGCGGTGCGGCCCAGCCGTTCGCGGACGGTCTGCAGGTCGGCGAGGATCTGGCAAGGGTGGAAGTCGTCGGTGAGCGCGTTGACGACCGGCACCTTGGAGTGGGCGGCCATCTCCTCGATCAGCGCCTGGCCGGTGGTGCGCCAGACGATGGCGGCGACCTGCCGGTCGAGCACCCTGGCCAGGTCGGAGGCCGGTTCGCCGCGGCCCATGAGCACCGAGACGTTGTCGACGACCAGCGGCAGGCCGCCCAGCTCGCCGATGCCGGTGTGGAAGGAGACGCGGGTCCTGGCCGACGGCTTGTCGAACAGGACGGCGACGGTCTGCGGCCCCTCGAAGGGGCGGTAGCCGAAGCGGTCCTTCTTCATGGCGGCGGCCAGGTCGAGGACCTCCGCCTGCTCGGCGGGGGCGAGGTCGTCGTCGCGCAGGAAGTGCCTGGGGCTCATCCGGCCGCCTCCGTCAGGATGGCGGGCAGCGCCGCCACCAGTGCGTCGACTTCTTCAGCGGTCACAATCAGCGGCGGGGCGATGCGCACGGCGTCGGGTTGCAGCGCGTTGACCAGGAAGCCGGCGTGGGCGGCGGCCTGCTGGACCTGGGCCGAGCGGTCGTCGGTCAGCACGGCGGCCAGCCACAGGCCCCGGCCGCGCACGCCCTTGAGCAGCGGGTGGCGGACGGACTCCAGGCCGGTGCGCAGCCGCGCGGCGACCGACTTCACGTGGTCGAGGTCGACGGTGTCGAGCACGGCGAGCGCGGCGGCGCACGAGACGGGGTTGCCGCCGAAGGTGGAGCCGTGGTCGCCCTTCTCGAACAGCCGGCCGGCGTCGCCGAAGCCGACGCACGCGCCGATGGGCAGCCCGCCACCGAGGCCCTTGGCCAGGGTGAGGATGTCGGGGGTGACGCCGTCGGCCTGGTGGGCGAACCAGTGTCCGGTACGGCCGATGGCCGACTGGATCTCGTCGGCGACCAGCAGGGCGCCGGTGGAGTCGCAGATCTCGCGGGCGGCCTCGAAGTAGCCCTCGGGCGGCGGGACGACGCCGGCCTCGCCCTGGGTGGGCTCCAGGAAGACCGCGATGCAGTCGCCGGTGACGGCCTCCTTGAGCGCGTCGGCGTCGCCGTAAGGGACGAAGCGGACCTCGACCGGGAACGGGCCGAACTGGTCGCGGATGGCCCGCTTGCCGGTCAGGGACAGGGCGCCGATCGTGCGGCCGTGGAAGCCGTTCTCGGCGGCGACGAAGTAGGAGCGGCCCTCGCGCCGGCCGTACTTGAGCGCGAGCTTGTACGCGGCCTCGTTGGCCTCGGTGCCGGAGTTGGCGAAGAACACGCGGGCGGGGGCGTTCAGCAGGTCGAGGAGGCGTTCGGCGAGCCGCACCTCGGGTTCGTGCAGAAACAGGTTGCTCGTGTGCGCGATCGTGGCGACCTGCGCGGAGACGGCCTCGACGAGGGCCGGGTGGGCGTGGCCGAGCGAGCTGGTCGCGATGCCGGCGATGAAGTCGAGGTACTGCCTGCCTTCGGCGTCCCAGACGCGGGTGCCCTCTCCGCGCGCCAGCGCTATCGGGGGGACGCCGTAATTGGGCATGAACGCGTTTTCGAACCTCGTGAACAGGTTCATGAGGGCACCACCATCGTTCCGATTCCTTCGTTGGTGAAGATCTCCAGCAGCAGCGAGTGGGACACCCGCCCGTCGAGCACGTGGGCCTGGGGAACCCCGCCCTGCACGGCCGTCAGGCAGGCCTCCATCTTGGGCACCATGCCGCTGGACAGCTTGGGCATCAGCGCCGCGAGTTCGTCGGCGGTGAGCAGGTCGATGACGTCGGTGTCGTCGGGCCAGTTGGCGTACAGGCCCTCGACGTCGGTCAGCACGATCAGTTTGTGCGCCTTGAGCGCCACGGCCAGCGCGGCGGCGGCGGTGTCGGCGTTGACGTTGTAGATCTCTCCGTCGTCGCCCCTGGCCACGCTGGAGATGACCGGGATGCGGCCGTTGTCGAGCAGGGCTTCGACCGCGCCCGGCTCGACCTTGATGATCTCACCGACCTGGCCGATGTCGACCGGCTCGCCGTCCACGAGCGCGTGCTTGCGCACGGCGGTGAACAGGTGGGCGTCCTCCCCCGACATGCCGATGGCGAACGGGCCGTGCCGGTTGACCAGGCCGACGATGTCGCGGTTGACCTGGCCGGTGAGGACCATGCGGACGACCTGCATGGCCTCGGGCGTGGTGACGCGCAGCCCGGCGGTGAACGTGGACTCGATGCCGAGCTGGTCGAGCGCGGTGCTGATCTGGGGGCCGCCGCCGTGCACCACGACCGGGCGCAGGCCGGCGTGGTGCAGGAAGACGACGTCCTCGGCGAAGCCCTCCTTGAGCGACTCCTCCGTCATGGCGTTGCCGCCGTACTTGATCACGACGGTGGCGCCGTGGAAGCGGGTGAGCCAGGGCAGCGCCTCGATCAGCGACTCGGCCTTGGCCTGCGCGGTCGTGAGTCTCATGAGGAGTACGCCGAGTTCTCGTGGACGTAGTCGGCCGTCAGGTCGGTGGTGTGCACGGTCGCGGTGTGCGTGCCGGCCGACAGGTCGATGGTGATCGTCACGTCGCGCGGGCGCATGTCCACCTTGGAACGGTCGTCGCCGACGGCGCCGCCCCGGCAGATCCAGATGCCGTTGATGGCGACGTTGAGCCGGTCGGGCTCGAACTCGGCGTCGGTGGTGCCGACGGCGGCCAGGACGCGGCCCCAGTTGGGGTCCTCGCCGTGGATGGCGCACTTGAGCAGATTGGAACGGGCGACCGAGCGGCCGACCTTGACCGCGTCGTGCTCGGAGGCGGCGCCGACCACCTCGATGGCGATGGCCTTGGAGGCGCCCTCGGCGTCCACCAGGAGCTGCCTGGCCAGGTCGGCGCAGACCTCGTGCACCTTCTGCCCGAACTCCTCCAGATCGGGCCGCACGCCCGAGGCGCCGCTGGCCAGCAGCAGCACGGTGTCGTTGGTGGACATGCACCCGTCGGTGTCGAGCCGGTCGAACGTCTGGGAGGTGGCCTGGCGCAGGGCGGCGTCGAGCTCCTCGCTGGTCAGCTCGGCGTCGGTGGTGATCACGCAGAGCATGGTGGCCAGGGCGGGGGCGAGCATGCCCGCGCCCTTGGCCATGCCGCCGACCATGTAGCCGCTGCCGCGCCGGAACGAGATCTTGGAGACGGTGTCGGTGGTGCG
This sequence comes from Nonomuraea sp. NPDC048882, assembly GCF_040649755.1. Classification (NCBI taxonomy): domain Bacteria; kingdom Bacillati; phylum Actinomycetota; class Actinomycetes; order Streptosporangiales; family Streptosporangiaceae; genus Nonomuraea; species Nonomuraea sp. NPDC048882. The sequence continues at coordinate 445,120 of NZ_JBEZGB010000009.1, read as the reverse complement.
GATCGCGTCGGCCGCGGCCAGGCCGCCGTCGCGGGAGAGCTGACCCGCGGCGTTCTCGACGCCGGACAGCAGCGCGTCCATGGGCAGCCGCTCGCCGATGAGCCCGGTCGAGCAGACGGCGATCTCGCCCGCGGAGTCCGCCAGCACCTCGGCGGCCTTCTCGGCGGTGGCGTGGGTGTCCTGGAAGCCCTCGGGGCCGGTGCAGGCGTTGGCGCCGCCCGAGTTGAGCACCACCGCGCGCAGCCGCCCGCCCGACAGGACCTGCTGCGACCACAGCACGGGGGCGGCCTTGACCCGGTTGGCGGTGAAGACGCCCGCGGCGGCGCGGCTGGGGCCGTCGTTGACGACGAGGGCCAGGTCACGGGCGTCGCCCGACTTGATCCCCGCGGCCACTCCTGCCGCTCTGAAGCCCAAGGGTGCGGTGACACTCATGCGTCCTCCTTCGCCGGCCGCGCAAGTGTCGGGCACGCTCGCTCGTTGGTTCCTTCGCTGCGCTCTCTCACGGAGCAACTCCTGTCAGGGGGAGGCCGAGCTCTTCCGGCAGGCCGAGGGCGAGGTTCACGCTCTGGATCGCGCCCCCTGCCGTGCCCTTGGTGAGGTTGTCGATGGCGATGACGGCGACCACGCGGCCCGCGCGCTCGTCGAGCGTCACCTGAAGGGCGGCGGTGTTGGCGCCGTAGGTCATGGAGGTGGCGGGCCAGGTGCCCTCGGGCAGCAGCCGGACGAAGGGCTCGCCCTTGAGCGCGACCTCGTACGCCGAGCGCAGCGCCTCCTTGGTGAGGCCGGGCGCGGCAGGGGCGGAGCAGGTGGCGAGGATGCCCCGGCTCATGGGGGCCAGCGTCGGGGTGAACGACACCCGGACGGGCGTGCCCGCGACGGACGACAGGCCCTGCTCCATCTCGGGGGTGTGGCGGTGGACGCCGCCCACGGAGTAGGCGCTGACCGAGCCCATGACCTCGCTGCCGAGCAGGTTGGGCTTGGGCGCGCGGCCGGCGCCGCTGGTGCCGCTGGCGGCCACCACGACGACGTCGGGCCCGGCGAGCCCGGCGGCGAACGCGGGCGTCAGGGCGAGCAGGACGGAGGTCGGGTAGCAGCCGGGGACGGCGATGCGCTTGGCCGCCTTGAGGATCTCGCGCTGGCGGGGCAGCTCGGGCAGGCCGTAGGGCCAGGTGCCGGCGTGCTCGCCGCCGTAGAACTCCTGCCAGGCGTCCGGGTCGGCGAGCCGGTGGTCGGCGCCGCAGTCGACCACGATCGTCTCCTCGCCCAGCTGGGCGGCGACGGCGGCGGAGTGGCCGTGCGGCAGGGCCAGGAAGACGACGTCGTGCCCGGCGAGCGTGTCGGCGGTGGTGTCTTCAAGGACGCGGTCGGCCAGCTGCGGCAGGTGGGGTTGCGATGCCCCCAGGAGGCTGCCCGCGCTGGAGGCGGCGGTGAGCGCGCCGATCTCGATCTCGGGGTGGGTGAGCAGCAGGCGGAGCAGCTCCCCTCCCGCGTAGCCGCTGGCTCCCGCGATGGCTGCCCTCATTCAAGCCCTCCTGCATGATTATGCATCATCACTCATAACTTTGCTTGTGAAGATGATGCACTCTAGGAAATGAACATGCAAGCCGGGAGGGGCGTGGTGCCCGCATCGTGAGACTTGTCACCTGCGGGTGAGCTCCAGGGCAACGCCGTGGGGTCGGAGGCCATGACCCGGTTCATGTCCGATTTCACCGTCCGCTACACGTGAAAGTGCTCCAGGGCACATCAATGTCCCGTGCGGCCCATTCCGGGAACGCCGGAGGCCGCCGTGACCGGAAGGGGTCACGGCGGCCGGAATCGGGCGGTCCGCCGGGGGTGGCGCGGCGAAAGCGATGAGTCAGCGCAGGAAGGCGGCGGCCACGCCCGCGTCGACCGGGACGTGCAGCCCGGTGGTGTGGGTCAGGTCGCTGCCGGCGAGGGCGAAGACGGCGTTGGCCACGTGCTCGGGCAGGACCTCGCGCTTGAGCAGCGTCCGCTGCGCGTAGAACTCGCCCAGTTTCTCCTCCTCCACCCCGTACACGGCGGCCCGGTTGGCGCCCCAGCCGGAGGCGAAGATGCCGGAACCGCGGACGACGCCGTCGGGGTTGACGCCGTTGACCCTGATGCCGTGGGCGCCCAGCTCGGCCGCGAGCAGCCGTACCTGGTGGGCCTGGTCGGCCTTGGCGGCGCCGTAGGCGACGTTGTTCGGGCCGGCGAAGACGGCGTTCTTGGAGGAGATGTAGACGATGTCGCCGCCCATCGCCTGGTCGATCATGACCCTGGCCGTCTCGCGCGAGACCAGGAACGAGCCGCGCGCCATGACGTCGTGCTGCAGGTCCCAGTCGGCCGCGGTCGTCTCCAGCAGCGCCCGCGACAGCGACAGGCCGGCGTTGTTGACGACCAGGTCGACGCCGCCGAAGGCGAGCACGCCCGCGCGCACCGCCGCGGCGATCTGCTCCTCGGAGGTGACGTCCACGCCGACCGCCACGGCCACGTCGGCCGCCCGGTACGCGGACGCGCCGATCTCGGCGGCCACCTTCTCCGCCGCGCCCAGGTCGCGGTCGGCCACGATCACGCACGCGCCCTCGGCGGCCAGCCGGCGGGCGGTGGCCGCGCCGATGCCCGACCCGCCGCCCGTCACCAGCGCCACCCGGGTGGCCAGCGGCTTGGGCCTGGGCATGCGGCGCAGCTTGGCCTCCTCCAGCTCCCAGTACTCGATGCGGAACTTCTCCGACTCGGGGATGGGGGCGTAGGAGGAGACGGACTCGGCGCCGCGCATGACGTTGATCGCGTTGACGTAGAACTCGCCGGCCACGCGGGCGGTCTGCTTGTCCTTGCCGAAGGAGAACATGCCGACGCCGGGCACCAGCACGATCGCCGGATCCGCGCCGCGCATCGGCGGGGAATCCGGCCCTGCGTGCCGCTCGTAGTAGGCCGTGTAGTCCGCGCGGTAGGCGGCGTGCAGCTCGCGCAGCCGCTCGGCCACCCGCTCCAGCGGCGCGTCCGGCGGCAGGTCGAGCACCATCGGCGCGACCTTGGTGCGCAGGAAGTGGTCGGGGCAGGACGTGCCCAGCGCCGCCAGCCTCGGGTGCTCGGCGCGCGCGACGAAGTCGAGCACCTCGGCCGAGTCGGTGTAGTGGCCGACCACACGCACGTCGGTGGAGGCCAGGCCGCGCACGATCGGGAACAGCGCGGCGGCCCGCTCGTGCCGCTCGGCCTCCGGCAGCGGGTCGTGGACGACCGCGCCGAAGGGGTCGGGGCGGCCGTGCTCGGCCAGGTACGCCTCCGCCGTGCGGATGATCTCCAGCGAGCGCGACTCGCACTCCTGCGAGGTCGCCCCCCACGCGGTGATGCCGTGACCGCCGAGGACGCAGCCGATCGCCTGCGGGTTCGCCTCCTTGATGGCGGCGATGTCCAGGCCGAGCTGGAAGCCCGGCCGGCGCCACGGCACCCACACGACCCGGTCGCCGAAGACGCGCCCGGTCAGCTCCTCGCCGTCGGCGGCGGTCGCGATGGCGATGCCGGCGTCGGGGTGCAGGTGGTCCACGTGGCCGGCCTCGACCAGGGCGTGCATGGCGGTGTCGATCGACGGCGCGGCGCCGCCCTTGCCGTGCAGGCAGTAGTCGAAGGCCGCCACCATCTCGTCCTCGCGCTCCACGCCCGGGTAGACGCCCTTGAGCGCGCGCAGCCGGTCGAGGCGGAGCACGGCCAGGCCCTGCTCCTTCAGGGTGCCGAGGTCGCCGCCCGAGCCCTTGACCCAGAGCAGCTCCGTCTCCTCGCCGGTGACGGGGTCGGGCGCGGCGCCCTTGGCCGAGGTGTTGCCGCCCGCGAAGTTCGTGTTGCGCGGGTCGGCCCCCAGGCGATGAGAGCGTTCCAGCAGCTCGCGTACGGTGTCGTCAGAAGTTCGCTTGTCCATCGTGGTGCTAGGCCCCCCAGCCGGCCTGCTGGCCGCCGACGCGCTCGGCGACGATCTTCTCGAAGTATCCGGACTTGGCGTAGGCGGCCATCGGGTCGGGCGCGAGGCCCCGCTCCTCGCGCAGCTCGGCGAGCAGCGGCCGCACGTCGGTGTTGTAGGCGTCCATGAATACGGCGTTCGCGCCCAGCACGTCGCCCTCCGCCTGGGCGGCGGCCAGCGCCTCCCGGTCCACCAGCAGCGCCTTGGCGGTGGCCTCCTGCACGTTCATGACCGAGCGGATCTGGCCCGGGATCTTGGGCTCGATGTTGTGGCACTGGTCCAGCATGAACGCCACCCCGGTCTCGGGGTCGAGCCCGCCGCCGCGTACGACCTCGTACATGATGCGGAACAGCTGGAACGGGTCGGCCGCGCCCACCATGAGGTCGTCGTCGGCGTAGAAGCGGGAGTTGAAGTCGAACCCGCCGAGCTTGCCCTCACGCAGCAGGAACGCCACGATGAACTCGATGTTCGTGCCCGGCGCGTGGTGGCCGGTGTCGACCACGACCTGCGCCTTCGGGCCCAGCTTGACGCAGTGGGCGTAGGCGGTGCCCCAGTCGGGCACGTCGGTGGCGTAGAAGGCCGGCTCGAACAGCTTGTACTCCAGCAGGAACCGCTGGCCCTCGCCGAGACGGTCGTAGACCTCGGCCAGCGACTCGGCCAGGCGGTCCTGGCGCGCCCTGATGTCGTCCTGGCCCGGGTAGTTGATGCCGTCGGAGAACCACAGCTTCAAGGTGTCGGAGCCGGTGGCGTCCATGATGTCGACGCATTCGAGCAGGTGGTCGGTCGCCTTGCGGCGCACCCGCTTCGCGGGATGGGTGACGCTGCCGAGCATGTAGTCGTCGTCCTGGAAGACGTTGGAGTTGATCGCGCCGATGCCCACGCCCAGCTCGCGGGCGTGGCGGGCCAGGTCGGCGTAGTCGTCGACCTTGTCCCACGGGATGTGCAGGGCGACCGTGGGGGCGATGCCGGTGTGGGCGTGCACCTGGGCGGCGTCGGCCAGCTTCTCGTACGGGTCGCGCGGCACCCCCTTCTGGGCGAACACCTTGAACCGGGTGCCGCTGTTGCCGTAGGCCCAGGACGGCGTCTCGATGTGCTGCGCCAGCAGCGTGGCCTTGATGTCAGTCATAGCTCCCCGATCAATCCAGGTGGAACACTTCGGTCAGCGGTGTCATGCCCTCGTCGGGGCGGCCGTCGAGGCCCTCGAAGAACGGCGCCATCTCGGCCTGCCACCGGGCGTTGACCTCGGTCTCGGCCATCGCCTTCTGGGCCGCCTCGAAGTCGTCGGTCTCCAGGTAGCCCACGAGCAGGCCGTCGTCCCTGAGGAAGAGCGAGTAGTTGTGCCAGCCGGTGCGCGACAGCGCCGCTCGCATCTCCGGCCAGACGTCGCGGTGGCGTTCGCGGTACTCCGCCAGCCGCTCTGGGCGGACTTTCAGCAGGAAGCAGACGCGTTGCACTGACAATCCCTTCAAAACGTTTTAATCCTTCGTGCAGGAAACTATGATTCCTGCTGCCCGCTGTCAATGCACCTCCCGCCGTACTCAGGGAGCGCGAGTGACCAGGGGGATGACCAGGGCGTCCCCGGCCGGGACGGTGACCGCCTCGCCCGCCTCCGTGGTCACCGTGGCGTCCCGGTCCGTGTGGTTGATCGCGAACAGGAACGAGCGCCCGTCGGCGTGGGAGCGCCGTACGACCTCGACGCCGGGCACGCTCGCGGCGGGCGGCTCCACCTCCGCCTCGCGGCAGACCGTGGCCAGCACCTCGGCCAGCGCGGCGTCGTCGAGCACCGTGGTCAGGTAGTGCGCCGCGCCGTCGCCGTAGTCGTTGCGGGTCCAGGCCGGCTCGCCGGAGACGTAGGTGTCGAGCACCTTCGCGGTGGTGGCCTGCGCGGCCTCGCTCCACACGGTCCCGGTCGCGCCCGAAGCCAGCCGGATCGGCGCGGCCAGGGGGAGGAACTCCTCGGTGCTGACGCCGAGCAGGTCCCGCCAGGCGCCGGGGTAGCCGCCCAGCCGCACCCGGTCGTGCTCGTCCACGATCCCGCTGTACGGCCCCACGAGCACGACCCCGCCCCGCCGGGCGAACTCCTCCAGGTTGGCCGCCCCCGCGTCGCTCACCAGGTAGAGCTGGGGCACCAGGACCAGGCGGTAGCCGGACAGGTCCCCTTCGGGGTGGGCCACGTCGCAGGTGACGCCGGCCCGCCAGAGCGCGGCGTGCCAGCGCTTGGCCTCCTCCACGGGGTCGAGGTCGGCGGTCGGCTGGGCCGGGTGGTCCTGCGCCCACACGCTGGAGTGGTCGACGAGCAGGGCGACCTCGGCCGTGACCGTGCTGCCCGCCACCTCGGCCAGCGAGGCCAGCTCCGCGCCCAGCGCCACGACCTCGCGCCAGACCTTGGTGCCGGTGCCCGCGTGCGGCAGCATCGCCGAGTGCCACTTCTCGGCGCCCGCCCGCGACTGCCGCCACTGGAAGAACATGATCCCGTCCGCGCCCCTGGCCAGGTGGGACAGCGAGTTGCGGCGCAGCTCGCCGGGGGTCTTGGCGAGGTTGCGCGGCTGCCAGTTGACCGCGCTGGTGGAGTGCTCCATGAGCAGCCAGGGCCGGCCGCCGTTGAGCGAGCGAGCGTAGTCGGCGGCGAAGGCCAGGTCGATGTGCGGCTCGGGGCGGGCGCCGAGCAGGTAGTGGTCGGTCGAGACCACGTCCACCTCGGCGGCGAAGGCCCAGGCGTCCATGTCCCAGTGCGCGCCTGCCATCAGGTTGGTGGTCGCGGGCACGCCGGGGGTCAGCTCCCTGAGCAGGTCGCGCTCGGCCACGTACAGCTCGACGAGGGCGTCGGAGCTGAAGCGGCGGAAGTCGAGCTGCTGGCCCGGGTTGGGGAAGCTGGGGGTGGCGCGGGGCGGCAGGATCTGCGCCCAGTCGCTGTAGCGCTGCGACCAGAACGCGGTGCCCCAGGCGTCGTTGAGCGCGTCGAGCGTGGCATGGTGCGCGCGCAGCCAGGCGCGGAAGGCCGCCGCCGAGGTGTCGCAGTAGCAGCGGGCGTTGTGGCAGCCGTACTCGTTGTGCACGTGCCACATCGCCAGCGCCGGATGGTCGCGGTAGCGCGTGGCCACCTGCTCGGCGATGCGCAGCGCCTTCTCGCGGTAGATCGGCGAGCTGGGGCAGAAGCCCTGCCTGCTGCCGTGGTGCAGCCGGCGGCCGTCGGCGTCCACCGGGAGCGCCTCGGGGTAGGCGTCGGCGAACCAGGGCGGCGGCGCGGCGGTGGGGGTCGCCAGGTTGGCCCGGATGCCGTTCCCGGCCAGCAGGTCCATCACCCGGTCGAACCAGCCGAAGTCGAACACGCCCTCGGCGGGTTCGATCAGCGACCAGGAGAAGATCCCGACGCTGACCCGGTTGACGCCGGCCGCGCGCATCAGCGCGACGTCCTGCTCCCACGTCTCCTCGGGCCACTGCTCCGGGTTCCAGTCGCCGCCGTACGCGATGACTTCCGGGACATCCGGCATGAAGCCTGCCTTTCAAGTATGGACTGTTAGCGCTCACAGTCTGTTACGCCGATGTTTATGGTGGATTAAAACGTTCTCTCCCCCCAGCCACAAGACCCCGGCCACCGCCGGACGGAAAATCGCCGCTGATCAGCCGATGACCCCGCGATCACGCCGGACCGCTACGATGGAAGCGCACCGGGGCCCGCTGAGGCCCGGAACGCCTGCTGACAACGGCAAGGCGACTGGCGCGGGGTCGGTTAGTACGTTTTAATTGGGCCCTATGGCCATGGTCAGCATCAAGGACGTCGCCGCGCACGCAGGCGTCTCCCCCGGCACGGTCTCCAATGTACTGAACCGGCCCGGCAAGGTCGCCCCCGCCACCCGCGAGCGGGTCGAGGCCGCGATCGACGAGCTGGGGTTCGTCCGCCACGGCTCCGCCTCGACGCTGCGCGCCGGTCACAGCAGGACGATCGGCCTGAGCGTGATCGACATCGGCAACCCCTTCTTCACCGAGGTCGCCGCCGGGGTCGAGGACGTGGCCAGCGAGCTGGGCTACGCGGTCATCCTGGGCAACTCGGCCGGCTCGGTGGACAAGGAGGACCGCAACCTGCGCGTGCTGGCCGAGCACCGGGTGCGCGGCGTGCTGATCACCCCCTCCGGCGAGGACCCGGCCAGGCTCGACCGGCTGCGCGGGCACGGCATCAGCGTGGTGCTGGTCGACCATCCCGCGCACCGGCCCGACCAGTGCGCGGTGGCCGTGGACGACGTCGCCGGCGGCCGGGCCGCGGTGGCGCACCTGCTGGCCAGGGGCGCGCGCAGCGTCGCCTACGTGACCGGCCCGCTGACCATCAGGCAGTGCGTGGAGCGGTGCGAGGGGGCCAAGGCCGCGATGGGGGCCGCGGGGCTCGACCCCGGCGACCTGATGGTGGCCGAGGCCGCCACGATGACGGCCCGCGCGGGCGAGAAGGCGGCCGCCGACCTGATCGCGAAAGGTCTGCCCGAGGCCGTCTTCTGCGCCAACGACCTGCTCGCGCTCGGCGTGCTGCGGGCGCTGCTGCGGTCCGGGGTGCGGGTGCCCGAGGACGTGGCGCTGATCGGCTACGACGACATCGACTTCGCCGCCGCCTCGACCGTGTCGCTCAGCTCGATGCGGCAGCCCACGTACCAGCTGGGCCGGATCGCCACCGAGCTGCTGCTCGACGAGTGCGCCAACCCCGAGACCCACGCGCACCAGCACATCATGTTCCAGCCGGAGCTCGTCGCCAGGGAGTCCACGCAGTGAGCCGCCGTTTCGCCGCCGTCGACCTGGGCGCCTCCAGCGGCCGGGTGATGCTGGCCGACCTGTCCGACGGGCTCAGCCTGACCGAGGCGCACCGCTTCCCCAACGGCCCCGTACGGGTGGCGGGCCGCCTCTACTGGGACATCCTCGGCCTCTACCGGGAGATCCTAGCCGGCCTGCGCGCCGCCGGGCCCGTCTCCTCCATCGGCGTCGACTCGTGGGCGGTGGACTACGGGCTGCTCGACGAGTCGGGCGCGCTGCTGGGAAACCCGGTGCACTACCGCGACGACCGCACGTGGGGCGTCGCCGAGCGGGTGGCCGGCGCGGTCGGGGCGGAGAAGCTGTACGACGTGTCGGGGCTGCAGGTGCTGCCGTTCAACACGATCTACCAGCTGCTGGCCGACCGGCTCGACGAGGCCGCCACGATGCTGCTCGTCCCCGACCTGATCGGCTACTGGCTGACCGGCGAGGCGGGCGCCGAGGTGACCAACGCCTCGACCACGGGTCTGCTCGACGTGCGCACGCGCTCCTGGGCCACGTCCCTGATCGAGGAGCTGGGCCTGCCCGCCGGGATCTTCCCGCCGCTGCGGCAGCCGGGCGAGGCGCTCGGCGGCCTGCGGCGCGATGTGGCGGCCGAGATCGGCTGGTCGGCGCCGGTCAGGGCGGTGGGCTCGCACGACACCGCCTCCGCGGTGGCCGCGGTCCCCGCCGCCGGTCCCGCGTTCGCCTACATCTCCTGCGGCACCTGGTCGCTGGCCGGGGTGGAGCTGCCAGGACCGGTGCTGACCCCCGAGAGCCGGGCGGCGAACTTCACCAACGAGGCCGGCATCGACGGCACCGTCCGCTATCTGCGCAACGTGATGGGCCTGTGGCTGCTGCAGGAGTGCCTGCGTGCCTGGCCCGGCTCCGACCTGGGCGAGCTGCTGGCCGCCGCGGCGGGCGAGAAGCCGTTCGCGGCCGTGGTGAACCCCGACGAGCCGGTTTTCCTGCCGCCGGGCGACATGCCGGCCAGGATCGCCGACGAGTGCCGCCGCACCGGCCAGCTCCCGCCCTCCTCCCCCGCCGCCTACGTGCGGTGCGTGCTGGAGAGCCTGGCGCTCGGGCACCGGCTGGCCGTGCGGCAGGCGATGGAGCTGTCCGGGCGCGAGGTGGAGGTGATCCACCTCGTCGGCGGCGGGTCGCGCAACGAGCTGCTGTGCCAGTTCACCGCCGACGCGTGCGGGCTGCCCGTGGTGGCGGGCCCCGCCGAGGCGACCGCGCTCGGCAACGTGCTGGTGCAGGCGCGGGCGGCCGGGCTGGTCGCCGGGCTTGAGGAGATGCGCTCGCTGGTGGCCTACTCCCAGCCGCTGCGCCGCTACGAGCCGTCCGGTGCAACGAGCGCCTGGGACGAGGCGGCCGCCCGGGTGTTCTGACCTGGCGGTTTTCCTCCCGCTCGGCCCGGGCAGGACTCGGGCCGGGGACATCGGGGGGTGTCATGGATCTGGGGTGGCCGCTGCTGCGGCAGCTCACCGGCGGTGACCGCACGGCGCGGGGGCCGGCGGCCGAGTCGGCCGCGACGCGGGCGCGGCGGGCCCGCACGGCCACGGCCGACCGGGTGGTGAAGTCGGTGTGCCCGTACTGCGCGGTGGGCTGCGGCCAGAACGTGTACGTACGGGACGAGAAGGTCGTGCAGATCGAGGGCGACCCCGACTCTCCGATCAGCCGCGGGAGGCTGTGCCCGAAGGGCGCGGCCAGCCTCCAGCTCACCACCGACTCCGGCCGGCAGTACGACGCCCTCTACCGCGCACCCGGCGCGGCCGACTGGCAGCCGATCGACCTGGCCACCGCCATGGACATGATCGCCGACCGGATCATCGCGACCAGGCGCGAGACCTGGCAGTGGGAGCAGGACGGCCGACGCACCGCCAGGACCATGGGCATCGCCAGCCTGGGCGGCGCCACGCTGGACAACGAGGAGAACTACCTCATCAAGAAGCTGCTGACGGCGCTCGGCGTGGTGCAGATCGAGAACCAGGCCCGCGTCTGCCACAGCTCGACCGTGGTGGGGCTGGGCACGTCGTTCGGGCGCGGCGGCGCCACCACGTTCATGCAGGATCTGCAGCACTCCGACTGCGTGGTCATCCAGGGCTCGAACTTCGCCGAGGCCCATCCGGTGGGCTTTCAGTGGGTGATGGAGGCCAAGGCGCGCGGCGCGGTGATCATCCACGTCGATCCGCGCTTCACCAGGACGAGCGCGCTGGCCGACCTGCACGTGCCCATCCGGGCCGGCTCCGACGTGGCCTTCCTCGGCGCGATCATCAACCACGTGCTGGAGAACGAGCTGTACTTCCACGAGTACGTGCTCAACTACACCAACGCGGCCACCATCCTGCGCGAGGACTTCCGCGACGCCGAGGACCTCGACGGCGTGTTCTCCGGCTTCGACCCCGAGACGCGCGCGTACGACGACGACTCCTGGCAGTACGAGGGCATGACGGCGGTCCCCGCGTCCGGCGAGCGCGACTCCGGCTACGACCGGCCGGCGCACGAGACGCCGGGGCGCGGCGAGGTCCAGGGCAGCACCGGCGTCCCGCTGGACTGCCGGCCCCGGCGCGACGAGACGCTGCGCGACCCGCGCTGCGTGCTCAACGTGCTGCGCCGCCACTACGCCCGCTACACGCCGGAGATGGTCGAGCGGGTGTGCGGGGTGCCACGCCACCTGTTCGAGGAGGTGTGCCGGCACCTGACGGAGAACTCGGGGCCCGACAAGACCGCCGAGTTCGTCTACGCGGTCGGCTGGACCCAGCACAGCGACGGCTCGCAGTTCATCCGGGCGGCGAGCATCCTGCAGCTGCTGCTGGGCAACATCGGCCGCCCTGGCGGCGGCATCCAGGCTCTGCGCGGCCATGCCAGCATCCAGGGCTCCAGCGACGTGCCGACGCTGTTCAACCTGCTGCCGGGCTACATCCCGATGCCGCACGCCCACGAGAACGAGCGGCTGCACGACTTCCTGCGCGCCGACGCGCCGCACGAGGGCTTCTGGGCGAACATGCCCGCCTATCTGATCAGCCTGCTCAAGGCGTGGTGGGGCGAGTCGGCGCAGGCGGACAACGACTTCCGGTTCGCCTGGCTACCCCGGCTGACGGGCTCGCACAGCACGTACGACACGGTGCTGGCGCAGCTCGACGGCACCTGCAAGGGCTACCTCCTGCTCGGCGAGAACCCGGCGGTCGGCTCGGCCAACGCCAGGATGCAGCGCCTCGGCATGGCCGAGCTCGACTGGCTGGTGGTGCGCGACCTCAACCTCATCGAGAGCGCCACCTGGTGGAAGGACGGCCCGGAGATCGAGACGGGCGAGCTGCGCACGGCCGACATCGGCACGGAGGTGTTCTTCCTGCCCGCGGCCTGCCACACGGAGAAGGCCGGCAGCTTCACCAACACCAACCGGCTGCTCCAGTGGCGCCACCAGGCCGTCGAGCCGCGCGGCGACTGCCGCAGCGACCTGTGGTTCATGTACCACCTGGGCCGCCTCGTCAGGGAGAAGCTGGCCGGCTCGCAGGACCCGATGGACGAGCCGGTGCTCCACCTCACCTGGGACTACCCGGTCGAGGGCGAGACGGCCGAGCCGTCGGCGGAGGCGGTGCTGGCCGAGATCAACGGCTGGGACGAGCAGGGGCGCCCGCTGCCGGGTTACGCCGGGCTCAAGGCCGACGGCTCGACCGCCTGCGGCTGCTGGATCTACAGCGGCGTGTACGCCGGCGGCGTCAACCAGGCGGCCCGGCGCAAGCCCGGCTCCGAGCAGGACTGGATCGCCGCCGAGTGGGCGTGGGCCTGGCCGGACAACCGGCGCGTGCTCTACAACCGGGCCTCGGCCAGGCCGGACGGCAGCCCGTGGAGCGAGCGCAAGCGGCTGGTGTGGTGGGACGCGGAGGCGGGCCGGTGGACCGGCCACGACGTGCCCGACTTCGAGCGGGACAAGAGCCCCGGCTACCGGCCGCCGCCCGGCGCCTCGGGGGTGGCGGCGCTGTCGGGCACCGATCCGTTCATCATGCAGGCCGACGGCAAGGGCTGGCTGTTCGCCCCCGCGGGAGTGGTGGACGGGCCGCTGCCGACCCACTACGAGCCGCAGGACTCGCCGGTGGCCAATCCGCTCTACGGGCGGCAGCGCAACCCGGTCCGCAAGCTCTATCCGCATCCTGACAATCGCTACCAGCCGAGCGGGAACGAGCCGGGGGCGTCGGTCTATCCGTACGTGGTGACGACGTACCGGCTGACCGAGCACTTCACGGCGGGCGGGATGAGCAGGTTCACCCCTTATCTGGCCGAGCTGCAGCCGGAGATGTTCTGCGAGGTGTCCCCCGCGCTGGCGGCCGAGCGCGGGCTGGTGCACGGCGACTGGGCCACGATCATCACCGCGCGCAACGCCATCGAGGCCCGGGTGCTGGTGACCGACCGCATCCCGTCGCTGCACCTGAACGGGCGGGTGCTGCACCAGATCGGCCTGCCCTTCCACTTCGGCCCCAACGGGCTGGCCAAGGGCGACGCGGCCAACGAGCTGTCGGCGATCTCGCTCGACCCCAACTCGCACATCCAGGAGGTCAAGGCCCTGTCGGCGGACATCCGCCCGGGGCGCAGGCCGCGCGGCCCTGCGCTGCCCGAGCTGGTCAGGTCCTATCAGCGGCGCGCGGGCATCACCGCCGGCACCGGAACGGAGGCGTGAGCCGTGGCTTTCGACCTGGAAGAACGCCTCGACGGCGGCAGGGTCGGCTTCTTCACCGACACCAGCATCTGCATCGGGTGCAAGGCGTGCGAGGTGGCGTGCAAGGAGTGGAACCAGGTCCCCGACGACGGCCTGGAGTTCACCGGCATGTCCTACGACAACACCGTGGGGCTGGGCGCCGACACCTGGCGGCACGTGGCGTTCATCGAGCAGCGCCGGCCGTTGGGGCACCAGGAGCCCGGGGTCGGCGACATGGACTTCCGCTGGCTGATGGCCTCCGACGTGTGCAAGCACTGCACGCACGCGGCCTGCCTCGACGTGTGCCCGACCGGGTCGCTGTTCCGCACCGAGTTCGGCACGGTCGTGGTGCAGGAGGACATCTGCAACGGGTGCGGCTACTGCGTGCCCGCCTGCCCGTTCGGGGTGATCGGCAAGCGGGAGAACGGCAAGGGAGAGAGCGGCGGCACGGCGGCCAAGTGCACGATGTGCTACGACCGGCTCGGCGCCGGTGAGGAGCCGGCCTGCGCCAAGACGTGCCCGACGGACTCCATCCAGTTCGGGAACCTGGAGGAGCTGCGCGAGCGGGCCGAGCGGCGCCTGGAGCAGGTGCGTGCCGCCGGCACGACCTCCGCCCGCCTGTACGGCCACGACCCGGGCGACGGCGTGGGCGGCACCGGCGCGTTCTTCCTGCTGCTGGACCAGCCCGAGGTGTACGGCCTGCCGCCGGACCCGGTGGTGACCACGAGGGACCTGCCGTCGATGTGGCGGCACGTCGGGGTGGCGGCCGTGGCCCTGCTCGCGGGGATCGCGGCCACGGCATGGCGAGGACGGACGAGATGATCACTTGGGTACGGGTGTCTTCGGCGGGCGTGACGTGGACGTGTGCGGCGACACGTGCGGCGGGCGTGACGTGGACGTGCAGGGGGCGGCGATCATGAGCCGGACCATGCATCAGCCCGCTCAGCCGGCCAGCCAGACCGATGTGCGGATGGACCACGCGGCCGGGCTGCGCGGCGAGCGTGAGGCCACGCCCGGCTCGGCGGGGCGTAGGCGTGAGCGGCTGATGGTGCCGAAGGCGGACTTCGACTCCTACTACGGCCGCCCCGTGCTGAACGCGCCGACGTGGGAGGCGCCCGACATCGCCGGCTACCTGTTCCTCGGCGGCCTGGCGGGCGCGTCGTCCACGCTGGCCGCCGCCGCCGAGCTGACCGGCAGGCCGCGCCTGGCCAGGGCGAGCAAGGTGGGGGCGCTGTGCGCGATCGGCGGCTCGTTCTACTGCCTGATCCACGACCTGGGCCGCCCCGAGCGCTTCCTCAACATGTTGCGGGTGTTCAAGGTGACCTCGCCGATGAGCGTCGGCACCTGGGTGCTCAGCGGGTTCGGCCCGGTGGCCGGGATCGCGGCGGCCAGTGAGTTCTCGGGGCTGTATCCGGGGCTCGGCCGGGCCGCCACGCTGGCGGCGGGGGCGATCGGGCCGGCGGTGGCGACGTACACCGCGGCGCTGATCTGCGACACGGCGGTGCCGTCCTGGCACGAGGGCTACCGCGAGATGCCGTTCCTGTTCGCCGGGTCGGCCGTGGCGTCGGCGGGCGGGCTGGGCCTGCTGGCCGCGCCGCTGTCCGAGGCGGCCCCCGCGCGCCGGGCGGCGGTGCTGGGCGCGGCCGTGGAGTGCGCGGCGGCGGCCCGCATGGAACGGCGGCTCGGGGCGCTGGCCGAGCCGCTGAAGCGCAGCCGGCTGCTGCGGCTGGGCGAGGCGCTGTCGGTGGCCGGCGCGGTGGCGGGGATCACGCTGGGGCGGCGCAGCAGGGTCGCTGCCGTGGCGGCGGGCGCCGCGCTGCTGGCCGGGTCGGCGTGCACCAGGTTCGGGATCTTCCAGGCCGGGATGGAGTCGGCGAACGATCCCAAGTACACCGTCCAGCCGCAACGCAGGCGGCTGGCGAAGCGGAGAGCGGAGCGTGACCTCGGATGAAACGCAAGATCGTCGACTATCTGCCGTTCCTCGGCATCGTGCTGTTCGTGTGCGCGGCGTCATGGACGGCGGGCCGGACACCGGACCGGACGCCGGGCCGGGCGCTGTCCGGCCGGACCGCGGTACGCCGCTGAGTCCCCTGGCCTTACGATCAGCAGATGACCGAAAAGACCGAAACCACGCCTGCTTGGCTGTCACCGGACGAACTGGAATCGGTGCGCGGCCGCATGCCCATCCTCTACATCGACGCCGTGCCGGTGCGGGTCGACGACACCGGGGTGGTCACCCACGTCGGCCTGCTGCTGCGCATCGCGTCGGACGGCACGGTCAGCCGGGCGCTGGTCTCGGGACGGGTCCTGCACCACGAGCGGATCCGCGACGCCCTGATGCGTCATCTGGAGAAGGACCTCGGCCCCGTGGCGCTGCCGCAGATCCCCATCTCGCCGCAGCCCTTCACCGTGGCCGAGTATTTCCCCACGCCCGGCGTCACCCCCTACCACGACCCGCGCCAGCACGCCGTCTCCCTGGCCTACATCGTGCCCGTGGCCGGTGACTGCAGGCCCCGGCAGGACGCGCTCGACCTGGTGTGGTTCACCCCGGAGGAGGCGGCCTCGCCGATGGTGCAGCAGGAGATGGCGGGCGGGCAGGGCGTGCTGCTCAAGCAGGCGCTGGCCCACGTCGGCCGCCTGCTCTGACGGCGACTGCTCTGACGGCGGCCGCTCCGACAGCGGCTGCTCCGCTGGGGCTCCGGGGCGAGGCGGCTAAGGTCGCGCGGCCCCGGCGCGGACCCAGCGGTAGAGCGGGTCGCCGGGGCACGAGGTGGCGTAGCCGTCCCTGTGCCCCTTGACCTCGGTGCCGGCGTCGCCGTGCTCGCGCAGGTATTCGACGGCGTCGACCAGGGCGTTGAGCAGGTCGTCGTTCGGCTCGGTCAGCCCCGAGTCGCCGAGCAGCGCGAGGACGGCGTAGTGGCCGGAGTTGAGCCCGGCGCCGTTGGCGGCGGGCAGGGCGTGCGGGCCGCGCCCCATGAACGTGCTCCCGTGCGGGCAGCAGACCATGGAGTAGCCCAGGTCGATGTACTTCTCGCCGCGTCCGCCCGACATGTGCATGCGCTGGATGTCCTGGACCAGGTCGACGCAGCGGTCATGGTTCTCCTGATCGGCCAGGTCGGCGGGCACCGCGCCGCCGGTGTAGTGGATCTTCACTCCCCTGGTGGCGGACACGCGGACGTAGCCCGCGGTCGGCTTCCTGGCGTTCCATTCCGCTCGGGTGATCAGGTTCATGCGTTCCTCTCCTCGCCGGTAATGGCCTCCTCATCAGAATGTCAACATTCCGTAGCGATGTCATCACTGTTCGTCACTAGAGTGGCGTAGCCGCCAGGCCACGGCGGCCTGCGCGGTCGCCGGGCGATGGCGGCGCGGGGCGGGGCGGTTGTGGGTCAGTTGCGGGTGCTCTCGAACCGCTTCACGTTCCGGTGGACGTGGCGGAAGACGTGCGACCTGCCGCCGGCGTCGAAGGCGGCCCTGGCGGTGATCCGGCCGGCGGACGGCAGGGGGAAGCCGACCGAGACGGCCGTGCCAGGGTCCACCCGCGCGACCGAGTGCGCCCGCGCCCGCCGCGGCCGGTCCAGGCCGAGGCGGACGTTCCGCCAAGGCTCGGCGGAGCCGTTGTAGAGGGTGACCACGAGCTGATCGTCGGTGAGCTCGGTCCGCAGCCCGTATGGCGTGCGCGGGTCGGCCCCGATCGAGCGGTCGAGCTCGGCCAGCAGCTCCTTGGTCAGCTCGGGCCGCCTGGCGGACAGGTCGCGGCGCTCGCCGGGGTCGGCGTTCAGGTCGTACAGCTCGACGCGGCCCCGTGGCCCGGCCCCGGCGATGTGCGGGTTGAACCTGACCACCTTCCACCTGCCGCGCCGCATGGCCTGGGCCTTGCGCGGCCGGTTCCACACCAGGTGGCGGTGCCGGGGAGCGCCCGCGCCCGTGAGCAGGCCGGTGAAGGAGATGCCGTCCACGTGGGCGGGCAGGGGCGCCCTGGCCAGGTCCGCCAGCGTGGGCAGCACGTCCCAGAACGCCACCGGCTGCCGCTCCACCCGTGGTTCCAGGCCCGGTGACCAGGCGATCATCGGGACGCGGATGCCGCCCTCGTACACGTCGCGCTTGTCGCCGCGGAAGGGGCCGTTGGAGTCGAACAGCTCCGGCGTCACGCCCTTCTCGCTGTGCGGGCCGTTGTCGCTGGTGAACAGCACGAGCGTACGTTCGGCCACCCCGGCGTCGCGCAGCGCCCTGACCAGCGCGGCGACGTCGGTGTCGAGCCGGGCGACCTGGGCGGCGTGGCGGCGGTTCGCGGCGCTCCACGGCCGGTTCTCGTACCGGCCGGCGTCGCCGGGGATCGCGCTCGGCGCGTGCGGCAGGTTGCTGGCGAAGTACAGCAGAAAGGGCCGGTCGTCGTCCTGCCCGATGAACTCGACCGCGCGCTCGCGGAACAGGTGCGGCGCGTACGACCGGCCACCGAGATGCACCTTCTTGTCGTTGTGCCACAGGTACGCGGGAAAGTACTGGTGGGCGTGGACATGCTCGATGTAGCCGTAGAACTCGTCGAAGCCGCGCACGTTGGGGTGGGAGTCCTGGTCCGGCTCCTCGGGTCCGAAACCCCACTTTCCGATGCACGCCGTACGGTAGCCGGACAGCCGCAGCACCTCGGCGAAGGTGAGGTCGGCGTCGGTGAGCGCGTGCTGCCGCCCGCCCTCCGGGTTCTCCCGCACGGTGCTGTGGCCGGCGTGCAGCCCGGTGAGCAGCGCGCATCGCGACGGCGCGCACAGCGGCGCGCCCGAGTACGCGGTCTTGAACTGCACGCCCTCGGCCGCCAGCCGGTCCAGGTTGGGGGTGCTGATGGAGCGCTGCCCGTTGCTGCCGATCTCCCCCCATCCCAGGTCGTCGGCCAGGATGAGCAGGATGTTCGGCCGCGTGGGCAGGGTGCCGCGGCGGGCGGTGGCCTCGGCGCCCGCGGCGGTGGCCGCGGGCAGGGCGAGGCCGGCGAGAGTACCGGCGAATAAGGCTCGGCGCGAGGGCCCGTTGATCACGAAGGGCAACATATCGGAGGGCACGGCGAATGGCGGGCAAATCGCAGGCGAACTCTGTCACACCCTCGTGACCGCCGGGGTGAGCCGGCTGTCACGGCAGATACTCCCATTGACGGCAGATGTCGTGCAGCTCGGCGGGGATCTCCGCAGGCGTGGGCAGGGGCCGGCCGGCGACGACGGTGCCGGCGCGGATCTTGTCGCGCCAGTCGCCGATGCCCTTGACGAAGCCGCCGTGGTCCTGCTTGCCGTAGTCGAGCATGGCGGGCTCGTACTCCAGGCCGAGGAACAGGCAGAGCCGGCGCGACTGCCCTTCGGGGTCGGCGACCAGCTCCTCGTAACGCACGGTCAGGCCCTCCAGGTGCGTCCTGGCCTCCTCCAGGTAGGTCATGTACGCGAGCGTGCGCGGCACGGCCTCCTCCATGGGCCGCTTGTCCGGGTCGGCCTCGTGCCAGGACTGCACGATCGACATCGGGTGGCGCAGCAGGAAGACGAAGCGCGCGTCCGGCCAGCAGGCCGAGATGCGCCGCCAGGCGAAGACGTTGCTGGGCGTCTTCTCGACCAGGACCGGCTTGCCGCTCCGGGCCAGCTCGCGGTGCAGCAGCCGGTCCCAGACCAGGTGTTCGAGGTCGCTGTGGGTGTGGCCGAGCAGCTCCATGGCCTGGCGTACGGGGTCGGTGCCGAGGCCCACGCTCACCCGGCGGAAGTGCGTCTCGATCGGCGAGTGCACCCGGGAGTGGCTGTCGAGCATGACGCGCAGCAGGGTCGAGCCGGAGCGTACCGACGACAGCAGGAAGACGGGCTCGCGCAGCAGCCGGTCGTGCCCGGGATCGACGGGCGGCCGTACCGCGTCGCCGGGCAGCCGCTGCAGCTCCAGCGGCACCTTCGGCGGCGGCGGTTTCGGCGGCTCCTTGCTCAGCCGCCGCGTCAGTGTGTATCCCGTCAGGCCCTCAAGTGTGGCGTTGGCCCGGTACCTCCAGCTCATGGCCCCACAAGGTAGAGCGGGCCAGTGAACCCCAGGTGAATCCGGGCTGTGAGCCTGGGGCGCGCATCGAGGTCACGTGGCGGGGATCACTGGACGGGCACGTCGAGGCTGGGGAACGAGGCGATGCGGGCCTGGAGGGTCGTGGCGTCGTCGGGAAGCGCGAACAGGCTCCAGAACGTACGGGTCTGCCCCGGTGCGTACTTCTCGGTGCTGAGGCGGACGCCGGAGACGTCGGTGCAGGCGCAGTGGTTGCGCACGCGGTCGCCGTCGGGCACCTGGAGGCGGCCGGGCAGGTACTGACGGCGCGCGCCGGGGTCCGTCAGCCGGACGTTGCTCGCCGCCTGGTACGTGTAGCTCTCCCAGTCCTGTGCGTGGTGCAGGTCGTTGTACCAGACCTCGGCCGAGCCCTCGTTGGTGATCGTGTACGACAGCAGGCCCAGGCCGCCCGGCAGCCGGCGCAGCCCGGTGACCTCCATCGAGATGGGCTGTCCCTTGGCCTCGCCGGTCGCCTTGAGCTCGCCCGGCTCCGGCGCGACCGTCCTGACGAGGTCACCGGCCTCTCCCGCCGGCCGGGGCTTGGGCTTGGCGAAGCTGACGGTCACGCGCCGGTTGCGGCGCTTGCCCTCCTCGGTGCCGTTGTCGTACAGGGGGCGGTGCGAGCCGTAGCCGCGGGACTGGAAGCGCACGCCCTCGCGGGTCACCAGCCCGGTCAGCGCCCGCCGCACGGCCAGGGCGCGGCGGGCGGAGAGCGGGTCGTTGATGGCGTCGGTGCCCGAGGAGTCGGCGTGGCCCTCGACCCGCACGGCGGCGTCCGGCGAGGAGTCGACGAGCTTGGCCGTACGGGCGAGCACGGCCTTGGCCCGGCCGGTGAGCGTGGCCTTGTTCACGGCGAACAGCACGTCGGAGGAGAGGTTGACGTGCAGGTCGGTGCCGTCGTCCGCGGTCTCCTCGGACTTGTCCAGCGACTCCGACGGCACCGAGATCCGCCGGGTGACGGGAGTGACGGGCTGGGCGTCGGGGTCGGGGAAGTCACCGGCCGGGGGCTCGTCGCTGATCGGCACGTCCAGCATGGGCGGGCCCGCCGGGGTGACGACGGTGGCGGTGGCGGGGTTGCCGGACGGGGCGGGCAGCACCGCGTACACGGTGATCGACTCGCCGGGGTCGATGAAGTAGCCGAGCCCGTCGCGATCCTGGTCGCTGCACAGGCAGGGAGAGTCCGCCGGCTGGTACGGCAGCAGCCACGTGTGGGCCGCCGCGTCCAGCACGCCGATGCCGGAGGCCCACTTGATCTGGCCGAGCGGGCGGGTCTGGTCGCCCATCTCGCCGGTCCACGGCAGGTCCTTCGTCCCGGTGTTGGACAGGCGGAGCTGCACCACCAGGTGCTTGCCCTTGACCCGGTCGAGCCCGACGACCTCCAGCTTGAGACTCTCGGTCATGGTGCTGCGGGTCTCGGCGAGGGCCGGCCGGTCGTCCGGCGACGGCCCAGCGCTCGACGGGGCGGCGCTGGACGGCGTGCCGGTGGCCGGTGCGCTCGACCGCGAAGCGGCGGATGGGGACGGCGGTGCGGCCTCTTTCGCGGGCGACATTCCGCACCCCGCCGCGGCGAGTGCGAGGACGGTGGCCAGAGCCAGGTTCCGGTTCGGCATGCCGCAAATTCTTCCATGTCCGAAATATCGGCACTACGCCTTGGGGAGCGGCCGGCGGTGTCACGAGGAAGACAGATCGTCCGTGCACCAGGACGCAGAGCAGAACTTAGTTCCGTCCCACCATGGAGCCGTCAACGATTCACCCGCTCCTGAAGGAGGAACCATGCGCATGCTCAAGCGCAGCGCGTTAGCCCTGCCCCTGCTCGGCGGCCTCGCCGCCGCCGCGCTCGCGGCCACGCCCGTCACGGCCCAGGCCCAGGCCGGCGCCCAAGCCGGCACCTCGTCCGCGTCCGTCCGCGTGGTCACCGGCGGCTTCCTGCAGCTCGACTACGTGGGCTCGGCCGACGCCAACAACGTCCTGATCATGCTGGAGTCCGGCACCAACGCGGTGCGGATCAACGACTCGGTCTCCATCGTCCCCGGACCTGGCTGCGTCCAGGCTCCCGGCGACGCCACGACCGTGCGCTGCTCGGTCGGCATCAGCCGGATCGGCGCCCGGCTCGGCGCCGGCGCCGACACGTTCACCTCGCTCGTGCCGCTGACCGGCACCGTCGAGGGCGACGCCGGCGACGACCTGTTCCGGCCCAGCCGCTCCGAGGGCAACCTGAACAGCCGGATCATGTACGTGGGCGGCGCGGGCGTGGACACCGCGACCTACCAGGGCGTGCCCGCCACCGGCCCCACGGGCGGCACCGGCGTGCGGGTGACCCTGGACGGCCAGGCCAACGACGGCCGCGACGCCACCGCGAGCAGGCCCGCCGACCAGGACAACGTCCAGACCGAGAACCTCATCGGCAGTTCCGCCGCCGACAACCTGACCGGCGACCGCTTCGCCAACAGGCTCACCGGCGGCAACGGGCGGGACTCGCTGTCGGGCGGGCTCGGCAACGACGTGCTCGACCTGCGCGACCAGGCGGCGGACCAGCTGTCGTTCTGCGGCGACGGCATCGGCGACACGGCCTTCGCCGACCGGGCCGCGCTCGACCCGGTGAGCGTCGACTGCGAGACCGTCGAGCGCGCGAACTAGCGGCGCGCTCGGGCCGCTCGGACGCGCCTGACGACGCGGCCGACCGGCTCGGAGCCGCTCGGGCCCGCTCAGACGCGCTTGACGACGCGGTCGTGCACCACCGCGTACGTGTCGCGCAGCGCCCGCATCGACTCGTCGTAGGAGGCCTGCGCGACACCGGTGAACAGGCAGTCCACCACCATGAGCTGGGCGATGCGGCTGCCCAGCGCGCCCGAGCGGAACTTGGTCTCCCGCGCGGCCGTCGTGAGCGTCACGTCGGCCGCGCGGGCCAGCGGCGAGTCGTGGAAGTTCGTGATCGCCACCGTCGCGGCCCCCGACCTGCGGGCGATGGCGAGGAACTCGACCGTGTCCACGGTGGCGCCGCTGTGCGAGACGGCCACCGCCACGCAGCCGGCGGAGAGCGTGGCGGCCGAGGTCCAGGCGGAGTGCGCGTCGTGCCAGTTGAGCGCGGTACGTCCGATACGTGACAGCTTCTGCTGCAGGTCGAGCCCCACCAGCGCGCTCGCCCCCACGCCGAAGCTGTCGATCCTGCGCGCGGCCAGCAGCAGCGCCACCGCCCGGCCCAGGGCCTCCATGTCCAGCGAGCGGGCCGTGTCGGCGATGGAGAGCGTCTCATTCATGGCGACCTTGGAGACGATGCCCTCCAGGCTGTCGTTCCTGTCGATGTCGCCCGACGCCTCCGGCACGTTGGGCCCCGCCTCCCTGCGGGCGATCTCCTCCCTGGCCACCGCTCTGGTCAGGTCGATCCTGAAGTCCTTGTAGTGGGCGTAGCCCATGCGCTGGTAGAAACGCACCACGGAGGTCGTCGAGGTCTCGCAGCGGGCGGCCAGTTGGGCAATGGACAGGTTCGCCGCCGCGGCCGGATCTCCGGTGAACTCACCGGCGATCCGCCGCTCCGACGGCCGCAGGGCCGGCATGGCCGCGCGGATGCGGATCAGCAGCGTCTCGGCGTCCTCCGCCATCATCACCCCATGCTGGAAAGAAAGTACCTCGATGGTATGGTCTGCGTAATTTTATGACCTACTGTTCTGAGGAGACCATATGCCCCGTGGCGCCATCTCCGCGGTCGGCATCGCCGCTGCGCTGTCCCTCGCCCTCACCGCCTGCTCGTCCTCCTCGGGCGCACCCTCCGGCACCGCGTCCGGCACCGGAGCGCCGGGCGGCGCGCTCGTCGTCGGCGTGACCTCCGACCCCGACACGCTCTTCCCCTGGAAGGCCACCCAGTTCCAGGCCGTCAACGTGCTGCAGAACCTGTACGGCACGCTCACCGAGTTCGACAAGGACCTCAACGTCGTCCCCGGCCTGGCCGAGTCCTGGGAGACCTCCGACGACGGCAAGAAGCTCACGCTCAAGCTGCGCCAGGGGGTGACGTTCGCCGACGGCAGCGCGTTCGACTCCAAGGACGTCAAGGACTCCCTCGACAAGATCCTGGACGAGAAGACCGCGGCCGTGGCGCGCGCCTCGCTCGCGTCGGTCACGTCGGTCAAGGCGAGCGGCCCCGACACGGTCGAACTGGAGCTGAGCGGCCCCGACGCGGCGCTGCCCGCCAACCTGGCCACCGTCAACCTGGCGATCCTCTCCTCCGACGACACCGAGGAGAAGCTCAACGCCACGCCCAACGGCACCGGCCCGTTCACGCTGGGCAAGCGCGTGCCGAGCCAGTCGATCACGCTGACCAGGAACGACAAGTACTGGGGCGCCGAGAAGCCGAAGCTCGCCTCGGTCGAGTTCCGGGTGATCCCCGACGAGTCGTCCATCGTGTCGGCCATGCAGTCGGGCAACGTGCAGCTCGCCGTCTTCAACGACCCGCTCGTCGCGCAGACCGCGGCCGGCGGCGGCACGATCCAGGTGGCCAAGACGCCGCAGCTCAACTACCACGTGCTCCAGCTCAACGCGCAGCACGGCGACCTCAAGGACGTCAACGTGCGCCTGGCCGTCCAGTGCGCGATCGACCGCAAGCAGGTGCTCGACACCGCCGCGCTCGGCGAGGGCGAGGTGACAGGACCGATCACCGCCCCGGCGTTCAAGTCGGACCCGAACAAGCGTCCCTGCCCGGCCCGCGACCTGACCAAGGCGGCCGAGTACCTCACCAAGGCCGGCAAGCCCGGCGGCGTGACGATCAAGACCATCGTCTCCCAGGGCGAGTACGCCACCTCCGTCAACGAGGCGCAGAACCTCAAGGCCCAGCTCGCCGAGGCGAAGATCACCCTGGACTTGGAGGTGCTGGAGTCCGGCGCGTTCGTGGACCGCTGGGTGGCGGCCGACTTCGACGCGGCCGTGGCGCTCAACGGCGGGCGCCCCGACCCCGACGGCTCCTACGGCCGCTACTTCACCAGCAAGGGCAACCTGAACAAGGTCGCCGGCTACAGCTCCCCCGAGCTGGACGAGCTGTTCGCGCAGGGCAAGGCGACGACCGACCAGGCCGAGCGCAAGGCCATCTACGAGAAGGTCGGCGCCGAGCTGGAGGACAACGCGGCCTGGATCTGGCTGTTCGCCGGCTACACCTACACCGCCACGACCTCCGGCGTGCAGGGCTTCGTCCCGATGGCCAGCGGCTCGCTGCAGTACCTGCGGACCACCTCGGTCGGATGACGATCCTGCGCAACCGCGTCCTGCGGCGCGTGGCCGAGACGCTGGGCATCCTGTTCGGGGTGGCCGTGTTCGTCTTCGTCATGCTCAGGGCGATCCCCGGCGACCAGATCACGGCCGGTCTCGGCACCGAGGCCGCCGCGCTCACCCCGGCCCAGCGGCAGGCACTGGAGCAGTACTACGGCCTGGACCAGTCGCTGGTCACCCAGTTCTTCTCGTGGCTGGGCAACATGTTCACCGGCAACTTCGGCTACTCGGCGCGCTCGCAGCAGAGCGTGCTGGAGCTGACGCTGCACTCGCTGCCGGTGACGTTCGAGCTGGCGGTGTTCTCGATCGTGCTGGCGCTGCTCATCGGGGTGCCGCTGGGCATGCTGGCGGCCTCGCGGACGAACTCCGTCCGTGACGCCGCCGGCCAGGTGGTGAGCCTGGCCGGCCTTTCGATCCCGGCGTTCCTGCTGGCCACGACGCTGCTGTCGGTCTTCGCGGCGTCGTTCGGGTTCAACCCCAACGGGCAGGGCTTCGCCACCTTCGTCGACGATCCGCTGCTCAACCTGCGGCAGATGCTGCTGCCCTCCCTCGTGCTGGGCTTCGGCATCGCCGCGCCCATCCTGCGCACCACCCGTACGGCGGTGCTGGAGGTGCGCTCGAACGACTTCGTGCGCACCGCCCGCGCCAAGGGCGTGCCGGAGCGGCGGCTGCAGATCAGGCACGTGCTGGGCAACGCGCTCGTGCCGATCGTGACCATGACCGGGCTGCAGTTCGGCTACCTGCTGGGCGGGGCCGTGGTGGTCGAGCAGATCTTCTCCGTCCCCGGGATCGGGCGGCAGGTGCTGCTGGGGATCCAGCAGAAGGAGTACGCGGTCGTGCAGAGCACGGTGCTGGTGATCGCGCTGGCGTTCGTCCTGGTCAACCTGCTGACCGACGGGCTCTACCGGCTCATCGACCCCCGGGTGAGGGCGTCGTGAGCGCGCTGCGGCGCAGTCCCGTGGGGCTGGCCGGCGTGGTGATCCTGGCGCTGCTGGCCGTGGTGGCGGTGCTGTCGTACCTGGGGCAGCTGCCCTACGACCCGATCGCCCAGCATCCGCCGGCGCGGTTCCTCGCGCCGTCCGGTGAGCACCTGTTCGGCACCGACCAGTTCGGCCGCGACGTCTTCTCCAGGGTGGCGGCGGGCGTGGGCAACTCGGCGCTGATCGCGGTGGTCGCGGTGACGTTCGCGACCGTCGTCGGCACGCTGGGCGGGCTCGTGTCCGGCTTCTACCGGGGCCTGGCCGACGGCGCCATCGGCGGGGTGACGAACGTGCTGTTCGCCTTCCCGCCGCTGCTGCTGGCGCTGTCGCTGGCCTCGGTGCTGGACCGCAACTGGTTCACGATCGCCGTGGCCATCGCCATCGTCTACGTCCCCATCTTCATCCGGGTCACCCGCGGGCCCGTGCTCTCGCTCAGGGAGATCGAGTACGTGAAGGCGGCCGTGTCCACCGGCCTGAGCCGCTGGCAGATCATGCTGCGTCACGTGCTGCCGAACATCACCTCGATCATCGTCATCCAGGTCGCGCTGTCGCTCTCGTGGGCGGTGCTGACCGAGGCGTCGCTGAGCTTCCTGGGCCTGGGCACTCCGCCGCCGGCGCCGTCGCTCGGCTCGATGATCTTCGAGGCGCGCAGCCTGGTGTTCGTGGCCCCCTGGACCCTGATCGCGCCCGGCGCGGTCGTCGTGCTGCTCGTGGTGGGTCTCAACCTGCTCGGCGACGGCCTGCGCGACACACTCGACCCCCGGAACCGAGGGAAGCGGTGAACCTCTCAGAACTGACGACGGAGTCGGCCGATCCGCGCTTCGCCGGCATCGACGTGATGAGCGTCGGCGAGCTGGCGGCGACCATGAACGCGGCCGACGCCACGGTGCCCGCCGCGGTCGCCGCGGCGCTGCCGAGCATCACCGCGGCCATCGAGGCGGCGGCCGCGCGCATGGAGACCGGAGGCCGGCTCGTCTACGTGGGCGCCGGCACCCCGGGCCGGCTGGGCGT
Organism: Nonomuraea sp. NPDC048882; assembly: GCF_040649755.1. Taxonomy (NCBI): domain Bacteria; kingdom Bacillati; phylum Actinomycetota; class Actinomycetes; order Streptosporangiales; family Streptosporangiaceae; genus Nonomuraea; species Nonomuraea sp. NPDC048882. Next base: position 418,413 of record NZ_JBEZGB010000009.1, on the reverse strand, counting down.
GCTGGACGCCTCGGAGTGCCCGCCGACGTTCTCGACGCCGCCCGAGCAGGTCTTCGCGATCATCGCGGGCGGCGAGAGCGCGATCGTCTCGCCCTGCGAAGGGGCCGAGGACGACGAGGAGGCGGGGGCGGCGGCCGTGGACGCGGCCGGGATCGGGCCCCTGGACACCGTGGTGGGCATCGCCTCCAGCGGGCGGACGCCGTACGTGCTGGCCGCCGTGCGGCGGGGCCGCGCGCTGGGAGCCCTGACGGTGGGGCTGTCGTGCAACGCGGGCTCGCCGCTCGGCCAGGCGGCCGAGCACGCGATCGAGGTGCTCGTCGGGCCCGAGGTGATCAGCGGCTCGACCAGGCTCAAGGCGGGCACGGCGCAGAAGCTCGTGCTCAACATGTTCTCGACGATCGTGATGGTCCGGCTCGGCAAGACGTACGGAAATCTCATGGTCGACGTGAAAGCGAGCAACGGCAAGCTGCGCGAGCGGGCCGTGAGCATGGTGCGCACGATCACGGGAGCGGGACGTGAGGAGGCGCTGGCGGCGCTCGACGCCAACGGCTTCAACGTCAAACAGGCGGTCGTGGCCTCGCGCTTCGACCTGTCGCCGCAGGACGCGGCGGCGCGGCTGGAACGGGCCGGCGGACGGCTGCGCACGGCACTCGGGGAGCGGGCATGACGGTACGGCTGGGGACGGCATTCGGGGAGCGGGCATGAGAGTACTCGGGATGATCTCCGGCACCTCGCACGACGGGATCGACGTGGCCGTGGTGGACTTCGAGCTCGTCGGGAGCGTGCTCGAAGGCCGGGTCGGGCACACGGCGAGCACCCCGTACCCGGACGAGCTGCGGGCGCGGCTGATCGCGGCGCTGCCGCCCGCGCCGACGACACTGGCCGAGGTGTGCGAGCTGGACACGCTCATCGGGCAGAGCTTCGCGGAGGCCGCGGCGCAGGCCGTCGCACGGGGCGGGCCGGTCGATCTGATCGTCTCCCACGGGCAGACCGTCTACCACTGGGTCGAGGGCACGCACGCGCTCGGCACGCTGCAGATCGGCCAGCCCGCCTGGATCGCCGAGCGCACCGGCGCGCCGGTGCTGTCCGACGTCAGGATCAGGGACATCACGGCCGGCGGGCACGGCGCGCCGCTGGTGTCGGTGCTGGACGGGCTGCTGCTCGGCGAGCACGAGGGCGGCGCGGGAGCGCTCAACCTGGGCGGCATCTCGAACATGACCGTGGTCCGCGACGGCTCGCTGCACGCGTACGACATCGGCCCCGCCAACGCGCTGATCGACGCCGTGGTGACGAGCAGGGGCCTGAACGCGCGCGGCTTCGACGAGGACGGGCGGATCGCGGCCTCCGGCCGGGTGGACGAGCGGCTGCTGGCGGAGCTGCTGGACGAGCCGTACTACCGGCTGCCGGCGCCGAAGAGCACCGGCAAGGAGCTGTTCCACCTGGGCTACGTGGACGCGGCGGTGGCCAGGTCCGGCTCGGCCGCCGACGACGCCGGCCTGGTGGCGACGCTGACCGAGCTGACCGTGCGCACGGTCGCCGCGGACGTGCGGGCCGCAGGGGTGGGCACGCTGGTCGTCTCCGGCGGCGGCTGCCGCAACCCCGTGATCATGGACGGGCTGCGGGCCGCGCTGCCCGGCGTGCGAGTGGCCCCGTCCGACGAGTTCGGCGCGCCCTCCGACGACAAGGAGGCGATCGCGTTCGCGCTGATCGGCTGGCTGAGCGCGCACGGGCTGCCCGGCACGGCGCCCGGCGGGACGGGTGCCACCGGCCCCCGGATCCTCGGCACGCTGACGCCCGGCGCCGGCCCGCTGGTCCTGCCCACGCCGCTCGCCGAGCCGCCGCGGTCTCTGACGCTGGCGCTGGTGCCGGCCCGATGACGGCACCTGAGGGCACGAAGCCCGAGCACACGCCACCTCCTGGGCTGGTCATGGCGGCCCGCACGCCGTGGTTCGACCTCGACGAGTACGCCGGGTACCGCACCGTGCGCCCCGACGATCTCACCGGCGTGGACCTGATGACCCCGGAGACCTACCACGACCTCGCCTCCGTCACCAAGGTCATGGCCACGACCACGATGCTCATGCGGCTGGTGTCGGACCGGCTGGTGGACCTGGACGCGCCGCTGAGCGCGTACCTGCCGCGGTCGTACGAGGCGATCACCGTGCGGGACCTGCTGCTGCACCGCGGCGGGCTGTGGGAGTGGTGGCCGCTCTACATCGCGCCGCAGCTGCCGCCGCCCCGCTACCGCCCCGGCCGCGCCCGCCACTACTCCGACCTGGGCTTCGTCCTGCTGGGCCGGATCGTCGCGGCCGTCACCGGGCTGCGGCTGGACCGGGCGCTGGCCGAGCTGGTCACCCGGCCGCTCGGCCTCACCTCGACCACGTACGCCCGCCCGGCCGGCTCCGAGGCGGCCATGAGCGCGCTCGACGACCGGGTCGAGATGACCATGCTGGACACCGGCCGGCCCTACCCGGTCCCCTACCGCAGCACGGACTTCGCCCGCTGGCGAGCCGAGCCGGTGATCGGGCAGGTCGCCGACGGCAACGCCTTCCACGCCCTCGACGGCGTCTCCGGCCACGCGGGCCTGTTCTCGACCGTGCCGGACCTGCTCAAGTACGGGGCCGCGCTGTCCAGGTACGAGGACTACGACCACCTGTGGCGGCCCTCGGTGGCGCGGGAGTTCTTCGCCCCCGGCCCCGACCAGGAGCAGGCGCTGGGCTTTCGCCGATACGCGCTGGAGCTGGCCGGCGAGACCGTCACCGTGCTCGGCCACCCCGGCTACGTGGGCTGCGCGGTCGGCTTCGTGCCCGGCCGTGACATCACGCTGGCGCTGGCCTCCAACCGGCTGCTCGCCGAAGGCGCGCCGACCCCCACCGACGCCCTCTGGGCCGACCTGCTGCAGGCCGTCTCCCACCGATCGAGGACCGCATGAGCCCGCTCCTGGAGATCCGCGACCTGTCGGTCGCCTTCCGCACCCGCAGGCAGGATGTCACCGTCGTCAGGAACGTCTCGATGGAGATCCTGCCCGGCCAGACCGTCGCGGTGGTCGGCGAGTCCGGCTCGGGCAAGTCGACCACGGCGGCGGCGGTCAACCGGCTGCTGCCCGGCAACGGCCGGATCACCGGCGGCCAGGTGCTGTTCGACGGCCGGGACCTGGCCAAGGCGAGCCAGCGGGAGATGACCGCCATCCGCGGCGCGGGCATCGGCCTGGTGCCGCAGGACCCGATGTCGAACCTCAACCCGCTCATGCGCATCGGCGACCAGATCGCCGAGGCCCTGGAGGTGCACGGGGTCGCCACGGGCAAGGCCGCGCGCGCCCGCGTGCTGGAGCTGCTCGACCTGGTCGGCATCCCCGAGCCGGAGCGGCGGCTGGCCCAGTACCCGCACGAGTTCTCCGGCGGCATGCGGCAGCGCGCGCTGATCGCCATGGGGCTGGCCTGCCGGCCGAAGCTGCTCATCGCCGACGAGCCCACCTCCGCCCTGGACGTGACCGTGCAGCGGCGCATCCTCGACCAGCTGGAGCAGCTCACCGCCGAGATGGGCACGGCGGTCTTCCTCATCACGCACGATCTGGCGCTGGCGGCCGAGCGGGCCGACGTGGTGGCGGTCATGTACCAGGGGGAGATCGTGGAGACCGGGCCCGCGGCCGGCATCCTCGCCGATCCCGGTCACGACTACACCCGGCGGCTGCTGAAGGCCGTGCCCAGCCTGTCCTCGGTCCGCGTCGCCGAGCCGCCCGCGGAGACCGGGGACCTGGTCGTGGTGGAGGGCCTGCGCAAGGTGTTCCCCGTCCGGGGCACCGGCGAGGAGTTCACGGCGGTGGACGGGGTGTCGTTCACCGTCCCCCGGGGCCGTACCGTCTCGATCGTGGGCGAATCGGGCTCGGGCAAGTCGACGACCGCGAACCTGCTGCTCGGCCTGGACGAGCCGACCTCCGGCAGCATCCGCTTCGACGGCACGGACACCGCCGGGCTCGGCCGCCGGGAGCTGTTCGCCTTCCGCAGGCGGGTGCAGCCGGTGTTCCAGAACCCGTACGCCTCCCTCGACCCCCGCTACACCGTCGAGAAGTCGATCACCGAGCCGCTGCGCGTGCACGGCGTCGGCACCGCGGCCGAGCGCAGGCGGACGGCGGCCGAGCTGCTGGAGAAGGTGTCGCTGCCCGCGTCGATGGGCGAGCGGCTGCCGCACGAGCTGTCCGGCGGCCAGCGCCAGCGGGTGGCCATCGCCCGCGCGCTGGCCCTGTCGCCCGAGCTGGTCGTGCTCGACGAGGCCGTCTCCGCGCTGGACGTGCTGGTGCAGGCGCAGATCCTGGAGCTGCTCGCCGGGCTGCAGCGCGAGCTGGGGCTGACGTACCTGTTCATCAGCCACGACCTGGCCGTGGTACGGATGATCTCCCACGCGGTGCACGTCATGCGCGGCGGGCGGATCGTGGAGAGCGGCGCCACCGAGGAGATCTTCGACCGTCCCTCGGACGACTACACCCGCGAGCTGCTCGCCGCGATCCCCGGCACCCGGTAAGTTGGAAATCCGGACTGTGTAGTAGGAGGCGCCCTCATGCCCAGGGAATGCTCGATCGCCAACGCGCTGGCGGTTGTCGGCGAACGATGGAGCCTGCTCGCCCTGCGGGAGATCTTCCTGGGCGTGCGGCGCTTCGACCAGATCGCCCGCAACACCGGCGCCAGCCGCGACATCCTCACCACCCGGCTGCGCAAGCTGGAGGAGACAGGACTGCTGGAGCGCCGCCTGTACGAGACGCATCCACCGCGTCACGAGTACGTGCTGACCGAGTCGGGCCAGGCGCTCAACGCGGTGCTGCTGACGCTCATGTCCTGGGGCGACCGTTACGTCACCGAGGGCGAGCCGCCCGCGGTCTGGGAGCACAGCTGCGGGGCGGTGCTGGAGCCAGTCACGGTGTGCGCGGCCTGCCAGGAGCCGGTCACCATCCAGGACCTGACCCCTCTCCGCCTGGCCGTGCCCCAGTAGCCGGGCCTCATGAAGATCCTCCTGGTTCAGCCCCCGCACTGGTCCCCCGACGGCCACGCCAACTTCGACGCCATCGAGGACCTGCTCCCCTCCCCCGCCGACGACGTCGTGCTGCTGCCCGAGCTGGCCGGCTCCAGCCTGCCCCGCGCCGACTACCTGGCCAGGGTGCGCGCCCTGGCCGAGGGCTCGGGCGCCGCCGTCGTGGGTGGCTCCCACTACGACGGTCCCGTCAACAGGGGTGCGGTGTTCGACGCGGGGGGCCGGCTGCTGCTGGAGTACGACAAGGTGCATCCGTACGGGCTGGAGCTGCGCAACGGCGTACGGCCCGGTCTGCCGAGCGCCGGGTTCGAGCTGGCCGGGCGCCGCCTGCACGTCTTACTCTGCGCCGACCTGTGGTATTCGGCCGCCCTGGCCGGTCACGACGCCTTCGACGCGGTCCTCGTGCCCGCCTTCTCCGTCACCCGCTGGTCCGGCCCCGCTCCGGCGAGGGAGTTGTGGCAGCACATGAGCGTGGCGCGGGCGTATGAGTTCATGACGTACGTGGCGGTCAGCGACTGGCACCATGAGAGCACGTACCAGGGGCATCCGTGCGCGGGCGTCACCGGCTTCGCCAACCCCTGCCCGGAGACGCACACCGGCTTCTTCACCGGCCCGCCCGACGCGCCCGTCTCCGCCTTCGACCTCGACTTCACCCGCCTGCACGCCTTCCGCCACGACCGCGCCGCCCGCGGCTTCGGGTAGGGCCGCTGGGTCGTTCGCCGTTCGAGGGTAGGGCGCGCCCTACCCTCGAACGTGCCGTGGGCAGGCTCGTGGCGGCGGGGGCCGAGTCCGTAGCGTTCCTCGCATGACCTCCCTCCGGCGCCGTCTGGCCACCGATACCCGCTACGCCCTGCTCGGCCTGCCCGTGGCCGTGCTTCACTTCGCCGTCGCCGTGGCCGGGATCGCGGCCGGGGTGGGCGGCGCGGTCGCGTTCGTCGGCCTGCCCATCCTGGCCGGCGCCGCCGCCATGGCCAGGGGCCTGAGCGACGTCGAACGGGTCGCGCTGCCGGAGGTCCTCGGCCGCTCCGTCGCCCGCCCCTCCTACACCGCCGTCCCCGCCGGGGCCGGCTGGTTCCGCCGCCTGATGAACCCGCTGGCCAGCGGGCAGTCCTGGCTCGACCTGCTGTACGGCATCATCGCCTTCCCGTTCTCGCTGGCCGCCGCCGTCGTGACCATGGTGTGGTGGGCCGGGACGATCGCCGGTCTGACGTTCCCCGTCTACGGCTGGATCCTGGCCCGGCTTCCGGGGACCGACGGCAGTCTGGCCGCGCTGCTCGGTCTGGGTGACGGCGACCTGGCCTTCGTGGGCGTCAACACCGCCGTCGGCGTGCTGTTCGCCCTCACCCTGATGCCCGTCGTCCGGGCCGCGGCCCTGGTCAAGGCATCCCTCGCCCAGGCCATGCTGACCCGCGCCTCCTACGCCCCCGCAGGCGTCATCGGCCTGACCTCCGGCTGACTTCAGGCCCGTCATGGGCATACCGCTGGGCTGATCGCCGGGTTGGCGATATACACCGTCACGGAAGCCGATTCAGTCCCGGGGCGGTGGTGCTGGTGCGGTCGTGGTCCGATCTGCCGGTCGGCCGGGTGGTGCGGCTCGACGTTGACGCCGACGCCATGGCACTGAGCATCGATCCGCTGCCGCCGGGAGCGCCGGCCATCCTCAGCTACCGGCCCAGGCTCGCCGAGCTGCTGGACGACGCCCGTACCGTGGCCGAGCTGGTCGCGTCCGTCCTGCGTGAGCTGGATGCGGCTGCGCTGGCGCTGTTCCCCGCCTGGCTGCCAGGCGCCGCCGGGATCGACGGCCCCGGCGGTGCCGGGTTGCGCGCCGTCCGGGCGCTGGCGCTGCACAGGGCGTCCACCGGCGAGCACTACGGTCCGTTCCTGGCCGAGCTGGCCGAGCGGGCCCTGGCAGGCGGGCCCAGCGCCTTCCCGCCAGAGGTGCGGGCGGCGGGGCTGGCCAGGGTGCTGGCCGACAGCTACGGCAGGAACGCGACCGCCGTCCTGGTCCACGTCCCCGACGAACTCGGGGCCGCCGCCCAGGAGGTGTTCGTGGCGGGGTGCGAATGGCTGGCCCAGCGGGCGAAAGCCGGCGTGTGGCTGACGGGCGCGCCCTTGGACGCCGTCGACCGGGTGCCGACCGTACGACCGCGCCTCGTCAGCGGCCCCACCGGAACCGCCACTCCGACGGACCCGCGGTGGCACTCCGGCACACCAGCCATCGAACCCGGTGGGGCACGGATGTCGTATCCGGCCGTCGCCGGGCGGCCGCATCCCGGAAGTCCCAGTGAACTGGCTTTGGAGGCGGCGTTGGCGCGATGTGCGTGGGCGGTGGGGCGGTCGTGGAATCAGACGTACCTGCCGCACCCCCTGGCCGCCCCCATCCGGCTGGACCTGCTGTGGGAGCGGGAGCGTTGCGTGGTGGAGATCGACGGGCCCGATCACAGGGGCGCCGCCAAATTCGCCGCCGACCGGGAGCGGGACGTGCTGCTCCAACTCGACGGTTACGCCGTGCTGCGCTTCGTCGATGTTCAGGTACTGACCGACATCGAGACCGTGCTCCGCCGGATCGCGCAGTTCCTGCGTGGCCGCCGCGGAACGGAAGGATGACACATGCCGCACACCAGGCTGTCGCTTCCCGACTTCGCCGCACTTCTGGTGCTGGCCGTCGAGGCCAAGGAGGTCTCCAACAGCGAGCTGAAACAGCGGCACAGGCTGTCGATCGACGGCCCGAAGCGACTGCGGCTGAACGAGATGAAGCTGGTGGAGAGCCGGAGGCCGGGCCGGGGGGCGTACCTGCACGTGCTGACCGACGCCGGCTGGGCGCGGCTGGCCGAGGACCTGCGGGCGGGCGCGGTCCCGCCGCAGACGGGGTCCTCGGGCGCGATGGCCCGCGCGCTGCTGGACTGGCTGCCCCGCTACATGGAACGCAGCAACCAGAGCCTGGCCGACGTCTTCCACCCGGGTGACGACGAGGAGGAACCGGCCGGCGTCCAGGACCGAGGCGAGGAAGGCGACCTGGAGTCGCGCATCCGCCGCGCCTACGCCGGCCTGGCCGCGCGCCCCGGCGCGTGGGTCAGTCTGACGGACGTGCGCGCGCGGCTGGCCGACGCGCCCAGGGCCGCCGTGGACGAGACGCTCGTGCTCATGGAACGGCTGCCCGACGTCAACCTCGTCCCCGAGTCGAACCAGAAGACGCTCACGGAGGAGGACCGCGCGGCGGCCGTGCTCATCGGCGAGCAGCACAAGCACCTGCTCTGGATCGGCAGGCCATGAGCGGCGGCGTGCACGATCTCGCCGCGCTGAGCTTCAACTACACCGAGAGCGCCGACGACGTGTGGCGCCGCTCGGACTACCACGTGGAGGGGCTGCACGGCGCGTCCACCAGGATCGTCCTCGACGGCCTGGCCGAGGCGGCCGGTCGCCCGGACGCCAGCCCCATCGGCGTGGTCGTCCAGGGCCAGCGCGGCACGGGCAAGACACACCTGCTCGGCTGGGTACGCGAGCAGGTGCAGCAGCAGGGCGGCTACTTCGTCCTGGTGGGCCTGCTGGACGCCAAGGGCTTCTGGGAGAGCACCGTGGTGTCCATCCTGGACAGCCTGTCGCGGCCCAGGGAGGACGGCCAGGTCCAGCTCACGGTGCTGCTCGACCGCCTGGCCTCGATGGTCGGGCTGTCGCGCATGGCCAGGCGCGCGATCACCGGCAAGCGGGCCGTCACCCGGCAGGAGCTGGACCTGTTCGTGACCGCGCTGCGCCGCCTGGACCCACAGGCGGGCCGGGAGTGCCAGGACACGGCGCGGGCGCTGGTGCTGCTGGCCGGCGACAACCTGGGGCTGCAGGACCTGGGCGAGGCGTTCCTGTCGTCCGCGCCCGAGGGCGAGCCGGGCGAGCGCGCCCTGTGGGGCATCCGGCAGGTCGGCAGGACGCCGCAGGAGATCGTCAGGGACGTCTCCCGCCTGATGGCGCTCACCGGCCCGACGATCATCGCCGTGGACCAGATCGACCCTCTGGTCGCCCAGTCCTCCATGCCGACCAAGGGCGCCGCCCGCGACCCGGGCGAGACGGCGATGATCGAGCGGATCGCGGGCGGCCTGATGGCGCTGCGCGAGGTCACCCGCAGGACGCTGACCGTGGTGACCTGCATCCCGGCGACGTGGGCGCTCGTCGAGGACGTGGCGGTGGACACCGTACGGGACCGGTTCAGGCAGGCGGTCCAGCTCATGACCATCCCGGACGCCGAGACCGCGACGGCCCTGGTCGCCCGGCGGTTCGAGGTCCAGTACGGCGAAGCCGGGATCAAGCCGCCCTACCCCACCTGGCCGGTGCGGCCCGAGGCGTTCGCCCAGGCGCCCGGGTTCACGCCGCGTCAGCTCCTCATCGCGATCGATCGGCACGTCCGCGCGTGCCTGGCGGACGACGAGGTACGGGAGCTGACCGCGTTCACCGCCACGCCGCCGGCCCAGGACGGCCCTCCTTCCGTGCCCGCGGTCTCTTCCGACGACCTGCGCGCCCTGGACGCCCGGTTCGCGGAGCTGCGGGACGCCGTCCCCGCGCCGCGGATCGACCAGGTGAGCGAGGACACCGCGATGCCCGCGCTGCTGGCGGCCGGGCTGTCGGCCTGGATCGCCGAGCAGGGCGAGCCGGGGGTCGCGTTCAGCGTGGACCCGCCGCCCAGCCCGAAGCCGCCCCTGCACGCGCGGCTGCGCCGCACCCTGGACGAGACGAGCGAGGACGAGGTCCACTGGGCCTTTCGCGCGGTCACCGCCGGGCACGGCAACGCGGCGCTGAACCGCATCCGCAAGGCTTCGGTGGCGGCCGGGCTGGACGCCGAGGTGCCGAAACGGCGGCTGTTCCTGCTGCGGAACGCGCCGTGGTCCAAGGGGGCGGCGACGCGGGCGGCCATCGCGGCGTTCGAGCAGGCCGGCGGGCGGACCCTGCGGCTGGGCGAGGACGATCTCCGGGTGCTGGGCGCGCTCAGGTCGATGCTCGCCGAGAATCCGCCGCACCTGGCGGGCTGGCTGGCGCGGCGGCGGCCGACGGCCTCGGTGTCGTTCCTCACCGAGGCCCTGACCGACGCCCTGACCAACGCCTGGAGCGTTCCCACCCGCGAGCCCACCCCCGCGCAGCCGAGCACGCATCACCGGGACGCCGGTTCGTCCGCGACGCGCGTCCCGTATCTTTCGGTCGGCCGGCGGATGGCCGACGGCGCGCCCGTGAGCGTGGCGCTGGAGGCGCTCAGGAAGCACGTCACGATCTTCGCCGGATCGGGGTCGGGCAAGACCGTGCTGATCCGCCGCCTGGTCGAGGAGTGCGCGCTGTCCGGCGTCCCCGCCATCGTGCTCGATCCGAACAACGACCTGGCCAGGCTGGGCGAACGCTGGCCCGAGCCGCCGGCGGCCTGGGAGGAGGGGGACGCGCGCCGGGCCGAGGAGTATCTGACGGGCACCGACGTGGTCGTCTGGACGCCGGGCCGGGCGAGCGGTCGCCCGCTGAGCTTCCAGCCGCTGCCGGACTTCGCCGGCCTGGCGGGCGATCCCGACGAGTTCGCCGAGGCGGTGGAGGCGGCGGTCGCGTTCATCGCGCCGCGCATCAGGCTCGATGCCAACACGAACAAGGCGCAGCTCGGTCAGGCGGTGCTGCGCAAGGCGCTGGCGTACTACGGGGTGCGCGGCTCGACGAGCCTCAAGGGGTTCGCGGCGCTGCTGTCGGACCTGCCCGACGGCGTGAGCGAGCTGGCCGACGCCCAGCGCATCGCGGCCGGGCTGGCCCAGTCGCTGACCGCCGCCATGGACAACGATCCGCTGTTCGGCGGCACCGGGACCCCGGTCGATCCGGCCCTGCTGGTGACCCCGCCGGAGGGCAAACGGGCGCGGGTGTCGGTGATCAGCCTGGTCGGGCTGCCCTCCCTGGAGCAGCGGCAGAGCTTCGTGAGCCAGTTGCAGATGGAGCTGTTCGTCTGGTTCAAGCGACATCCGGCGCAGGACCGGCCGCTGGGCGCGCTGCTGGTGATGGACGAGGCGCAGACGTTCGCGCCGGCCACGGGGGCGGCGGCCTCCACCCGCAGCACGGTGCTGCTCGCCTCCCAGGCCCGCAAGTACGGTCTCGGCCTGGTCTTCGCCACCCAGGCGCCGAAGGGGCTGCACAACCACATCCCCGGCAACTCGGCCACGCAGTTCTTCGGCCTGCTGAACGCCCCGATCCAGATCTCCGCGGCCAGGGAGATGGCCAGGTCGAAGGGCGGCGACGTGCCGGACGTCTCGCGGCTGAGCTCGGGCGAGTTCTACGTGGCGACGGAGGGCGCCGCTCCGGTCAAGACGCGGATCCCCATGTGCCTGACCAGGCATCCCCGCTCGCCGCTGACGACGGAGGAGGTCATCGAGAAGAGCAGGGCCTGAAACCCCTCCGGGGGAGCGCCGCCGCGCGGCACTCCCCCGGAAGCTCGGTCGTCAGCGCATGGCGTAGGCGCGGATCACCTCCAGCGCCAGCGTGTGACCCTTGATGTCGGAGGCGTTCAGCCGCAGCGAGACGAACCCGGACGGCGAGCGGTCCAGCGTGGTCTCGTAGGCCCGCTGCCCCTTGGCCCGCAGGCGGGCCGGCTTCCAGGTGGCGCCGTCGTCGTACGACACCTCCAGCGAGACGTCCTTGATCGCGCTCTGCTCCGCCCCCTCCTGCTGGCGCAGCGACAGGCCGAGCGTCCGCGACCTGGCCTGGTTCTTCAGGTCCACCGGCGCGTCGAACGCGGCCAGCAGCAGCGGGATCACCGTCGGCTCCGCCGCCTGCTCGGAGTCGAACGTCCACACGCTACGGGTCCGCTTGGACAGCTTCGCCCAGCCGGCCTCGTTGGCCACGTCGTACTCGATCCGGTACGCGCCCTTCTCGGCGGGCAGCGTCCCCGACCCCTGGGGCAGGTAGTTCGTCTGCCACAGCAGCTCGTCGCCCTGGTAGAGCCGGAAGTCGGTCTTCAGCCCCTGCTCGAAGCCGCTGGTGTAGGCCTCGCCGTAGTTGCCCTGGGCGTCCACGAAGCCCTGCATCGAGACGAGCAGCCGGTCGCCGTCCCTGCGCAGCGGGTTGCGCGGGTTGATGCCGGGCAGCAGCGGCTGCTTGAGCACGCTGTGCTCGGTCCGCTCCCCCACCTCGTACGGCCGGAACACCGGCGACGACAGGGCCAAGCGGACCGTGTCGGGGTGCGGCCACAACGTGTTGTAGTGCCGCTCCGGCGCGCCCGCCGAAGTGCTCCACCGCAGGTCGGGGTCGGGGGTGACATAGTCGGTACGGGTGCGCGGCGTCTTGGGCAGGGGATGGTTCGTCGAGATCGACAGGTTGTCCCAGGGCTCGAAGACGAAGCGGGCCTCGTTGGCCGTCACGTCGTCGGCGAGCTGGCTGTGGAAGCCGGTCTCGATCCTGGCCAGCGACTTCGCGCGGACCACGTACTTCAGCGAGTCGCGGACCCGGCCCTGCTCGCGCAGGTAGAGGTCGTAGACGTACGGGCTGGCCGTGATGCCCTTGGCCACGATCGGCACGGGCAGGCGGCGCAGCCGCTCGACCAGCTTCAGCCCCTCCTCGTGGGTCAGCCGCACGGTCGGCACGCTCAGCTTGACCCCGTTGCCGCCCGTGGTGACGTCGGCGCCCGGCTGGTCGCTGTAGACCGCGACCATCGCCGCCCCGGCCGCCGCGGCGGCGTTGGACTGGGTGGAGACGGGCACGCCCTCGGTACGGCGGATGACGGCCAGTTTGCCGCGCAGGTCGCGGGCCTTGATCTCCTTCTCCGAGCCGCGCCCCGCGTCCACGGCGAGCAGCAACCTGGTGCCGTCGAGGCGCGGGTACTCGGTGGAGAAGTCGCTGAACTGGACGGGGTCGACGTACTGGGGGTCCAGCTTCAGCCCGAGGGTGGTCAGGGCGATCTCCGGGGCCTTGAGCCGCCAGCGGGTGGAGACCACGAACGTGCCCTTGGTGACCTTCCGCGTGGGCTGGACGAACAGGCGCTCCTCGATCTGCCCGCCGGGCGTGATCGTGGTGCCGCCGCGCAACGCGGTGCCCTGCTCGCCGGCGCGGTACCACTGGAGGGCCGCGGCGGCCCCGGTGTTGCGCTTGGTCTGGTGGTCGGGCGTCTCGATCTTCACCTCGACGGCCTTGCGGGCGTCCAGCACGACCTCGGTGTTCTCGGTGATCTTCATCTCCGGGTCGCCGAGGAGGCTCTCGTTGAGCGGTTTGCCGGTCTCGGTGCTGTCCCCGGTGGCGGGCATCGTGAAGACGTGGCCGAGCACGGAGTAGGTGCCGGGCTTGACGAGCAGGCAGGTGCCCTGGCCGTACTTGGCGTCGGTGCAGGGCTGCTCGGGCGAGCCGGGCAGGACACGGCCGACCAGGGTGCCCTCGTCCAGGTTCAGCACGGTGAAGCCGCCGCGGGCGTTGCGGCCGTCCCTGGCGATGCCGCGGACGCGCAGTTCGACCCGCTTGTCGTCGACGTTCGCCGTCAGCAGCGTACGCACGCCGGAGGCCGTGAGCTCCTGGCGCAACGATCCGGTGGTGTCGGCCTTGATGGTGACCTTGGCCTCGGCGGTGCCGCCTGCGGGGACGGTGAGCTCGGCCGGTTCGACGCTGAACGCCGCGCCGCTGGACAGCTTCAGCGCGGCGGGCGCCTGGCCGAGGTTGTGGTAGCCGACGGTGAGGGTCTTCTCCTCGCCCTTGGTGAGGCGGCCGAAGTTGAGCGAGCCGGCCGAGGCCACGACCGTGCTCTTGAGCGCGGCGGCGACGTCGATGCGGCCCGCGCCCTGCGCGTCCACCGGGATGCCGTCACCCGGACGGGCGGAGGCCATGAGCAGGGACTTCAGCTCGCCGCCGGTGATCCCGGGGCGGGCCTGGCGCAGCAGCGCCGCCGCTCCCGCGACGTGCGGGGTGGCCATCGAGGTGCCGGACATCGTGGCGAGCCCGCCGCCCGTCTTGGCCGCGCTGATGTCCACACCGGGAGCGGTGACGTCGGGCTTGACCGCGCCGTCGGCGATGATCGGGCCCTTGCTGGAGAACTCGGCGAGCTTGTCCTGCTTGTCCACCGCGCCGACGGTCAGCGCCTCGGGGGCGTCGCCGGGGCTGCCCACGCAGGAGTCGCAGCCGTCGTTGCCGGCCGCGATCACGAAGAGCGTCCCGTACTGGCGGGTGAGGGTGGAGACGGCGTCGGTGAGCGGGCCGCCCGCCTCGGGGCTGCCCAGGCTCATGTTGACGACCTCGGCACGCTTCTCGCCGGCCGCCCACTCCATGCCGTCGATGATCCAGGAGAGCTGGCCGTAGCCGTCGGCGGCCAGCACGCGGCCGTTGAGCACCTTGGCGCCGGGCGCCACGCCCTTGCCGCCCTCGGTGCCGCCCTCGGCGCCGGTGCCCGCGATGGTGGCGGCCACGTGGGTGCCGTGGCCGTGCGGGTCGCCTGCCGCGTTCTCGCCGGTGAAGTCGCGCTGGTCGGCGACCTTGCCGGCCAGGTCGGGGTGGGCGGCGTCCACGCCGGTGTCGAGCACGGCCACGGTGGTGCCGGTGCCGTCGTACCCGGCGGCCCACGCCTCGGGCGCGCCGATCTGCGGCACGCTGTCCTTCAGCACCGGCTCGACCTTGCGGTCGAGCCAGATCTTGGTCACGCCCGCCAGCGGTCCCGCCGCGCGGGCCTGCGGCGACGGGGAGGCCAGCTTGGCCAGCTCCGCCCCGAACGCCTTCGCGTCCGCCGCGGCCACCGACACGCCCGCGCCGCCGATGCTCTCCAGCGTGCGGACCTGCTTGGCGGCCGGGATGGCCGCCTTGGTGCTGTTGGGCGGATACGTGAGGATGAGCGGAATGGCGGCACCGTAGGACTGCTCGGCCAGGGCGGTCACGTTGAACAACTCGGCGTCAAGGCGCTCGGGGACGAGCGTGGCGACGTCGTCGGGGATGACCGTCACCCCGCGCTCCGACTCCAGCACCTGGAACGTCGGCACGGAGCCGTCCGCCCGGGGCGCGGGCGTGACCGTGACGGTCCTGTGCTCGCCGTCCACGGCGCGCACCTGCACCTGGTCACCGGTGATCAACGTGATCTCGTCGCTCGCCGGCGCGGGCGTGAACGCCCCAGGCGGCGCCGCCGTGTCGATCACGGCGGATGCGGCGGCGGGTGCGCCGGGAATCGCCAGCGACGAGGCCGCCATGACCACCGAGGCGGCCATCACCGTCCCTCGCCTCACCCGGCTTAAGCCACGCAGCATGGACGACCTCCCAAGAATCGGTAAGCACGAATACCGCATTCCTAGTCATCCTGAGCTGCGGTGTCTATGAGATCGCCATGGCTAGAACCCGACTTGTCGTATATCCGCCAGTCCAGGTTGGCGGCCGGTCCCCGCGCGTCTACAGTTGGCGGACCATGGACTCCGGAATGCTCGACGTTCCCGGCGCACGCCTCTACTACGAGGTCCGCGGCTCAGGGCCGGTGCTGCTCGTGATCCTCGGCGGCGGCGCGGACGCCGCGATGGCCGCGCCCATGGCCGAGGTCATGGCCGGGCGCTACACGGTGATCACCTATGACCGGCGCGGCGCCGTCCGCAGCCCGCTGGCCGGGCCGCCCGCAGAGCAGCGGATCGAGGAGCACGCGGACGACGCGCTGCGGCTGCTGGAGGCGGCCGGCGCCGGCCCCGCGCACGTGTTCGCCACCCATTCCGGCGCGCTGATCGGCCTCGATCTGCTGGCCCGCCACCCGTCCTCGGTACGGCGGCTGGTGGCGCACGAGCCGCCCGCGTTCGACCTGCTGCCCGACGCCGATCACTGGCGGCGGCTGACGCGGGAGGCGGTGGAGGTGTGCGAGCGCGAGGGCGTCGGCCCGGCGATGCGCAAGCTCGGCGAGGAGACCGGCGTCACCGCGCCGCCCGAGCCCGACCCCGGGCTGCCGCAGTGGGTGCGCGACATGCTGGGCCGGATGACGGTCAACATGGAGATGAGCTGTCGCTACGAGCTGCGCCCCTTCTCCGCGTACGTGCCCGACGCGGCGGCGCTGCGCGCGGCCCCGGTCGTGCCGGCCTACGGGGCCGAGACGAGGAGCAGGCTGATGCACCGCGCCACGCTGGCCGTCGCCGGGCTGCTCGGCCGCGAGGCCGTGGAGCTGCCCGGCGACTACGTCGGCTATCTGCGCAGCCCGGCGCAGTTCGCCGAGGCCCTGCACGCCAGGCTGACAGCCTGAGCCGAGGCCCCTACCCCTTCACCGAGCCGGCGAAGTTGAACGAACCGGCCAGATACTTGTTGACCACCACGTAGAGGATGACCGCCGGCGCCGTGTAGAGGATGGAGAAGGCGGCCAGCTGCCCGTAGGCCACCTGCCCGTACTGCGAGAAGAAGGTGTAGATCGTGACCGCGGCCGGCTGCTTCTCCGGCGTGTCGAGCAGCACGAACGGCGCGAAGAAGTTGCCCCACTGCCCGACGAACACGAAGATCGCCACCACCGCGATCCCGGGCGCCATCAGCGGCCCCACCACCGAGCGCAGCGACTGCACCCAACCGGCGCCGTCGACCCAGGCGGCCTCCTCCAGGCTGACCGGCACGCCGTCCATGAAGTTCTTCATCATCCAGATCGAGAACGGCAGCGAGCTGGCGGTCAGGAAGAGCACCATCGCCGGCACCGAGCCGTACAGGTTGAACCGGAAGAACATGGCATAGACCGGCACGAGGATCGCCGTCACCGGCAGGCCGGTGGTGAACAGCAGCGTCAGCATGAAGTGGCGGCGGTACTTCAGCTGGTAACGCGACAGCGGGTAGGCCGCCAGCCCCGCCACCAGCACGGTCAGGATCGCCGTGGAGCCGGAGATGATCACCGAGTTGATCATCGGCAGGATGATCGTCTCCCAGGTCAGCACCGCCGTGAAGTTGTCCAGCGAGAACGCGAGCGTCGGCGTGGCGGCCAGCGTCGCCTCCGGCTGCACCGAGGCGATCACCACCCACAGGAACGGCCCGACGAAGGCCAGGGCGATGACGAAGAGCGACAGTCCGGCCGCGCCCCTCGCGGCGAGTCTCGTCACGCGTCCTCCACTTTGATCAGGCGCAGGTAGACCAGCGAGAAGAGGGCGCCGATCACCAGCATCACCAGGGCGATGGCCGAGCCGTAGCCGATCTCGAAGTAGCGGAAGGCCTGCTCGTACATGTAGAGCGGGGTGGTCTGGCTGGCCGTGCCCGGCCCGCCGCCCGTCAGGGCGTAGATGAGGCCGAAGCTGGCCAGGGTCTGCAGGGTGATCAGCATCAGGTTCGCCATGATGGAGCGCCGGATGAGCGGCAGCGTGATGTGCAGCAGCCGGCGGGCCGGGCTCGCCCCGTCCACCGCGGCGGCCTCCACCAGGTCGGCGGGCACCTCGGAAAGGGCCGCCGAGTAGACCAGCATGGAGAACGCCGTCCCGCGCCAGACGTTGGCCAGGATGACCGCGAGCATGGGCGCCGTGTAGAGCCATTCCTGCGAGACGCCGAGCACGGTGTTGAGCGTGCCCTCCTCGGCGAGGAACGAGAACCAGCAGGCCGCCGCCACGACCTCGGGCATCACCCAGGCGGCGATGACGACGCCGTTGACGACGCTGCGGGTGACCCGGCCCCGCCCGCGCATGAGCAGCGCGATGATCAGGCCCAGGGTGTTCTGGCCGATGACCGCCGAGCCGATCACGAAGATGAACGTGAGCAGGAAGGAGTTGATGAAGTTCGGGTCGCCGAAGAGCTTGACGAAGTTGGCCACGCCGACGAACTGGGAGTTCACCGAGGCCGAACCGGTCAGGGTCTCGTTCGTGAAGGCGATGTAGACGCTCCACAGGATGGGACCCGCGAGGAAGATCGCCAGCAGGACCAGCGCCGGGCCCAGCGGGAGGAGCCAGCGCAGGACCCGCCGCCGCCGTGACGGGCCGCCGACCGGCGAGCCCGTCACGGACGGGGAGGGAGCGGTGGCGACCGTCATCGGGCGAGGACCTTGTCGGGCCCGCCGACGGCCGAGGGCAACGCCTTGGCGTAGGCCGCCGTGGCCTCCTCAGGCGTCTGGGCGCCGGTGGTGACCGCCTCCATGGCCTCCTGGACCTGCGCCGACACCTTCGGGTACTCCTCGAAGGCGGGCCGGTAGTGCGTCACCGACGCCAGGTCGGTCCAGAACTTCACGCTCGGGTTGTCGGCGTTGTACTTCGGATCGGCCGCGACGTCCTTGCGCGGGGCCAGGTCGCCCGAGCCCACCGAGTACGTCAGGGAGTTCTCCTTGTTGGTGGCGACCGAGATGAAGTCGAACGCCTCCTGCTTGAGCTTGGCGTACGAGCTCATCGCCATCACCCAGCCGCCGGACATGCTGACCGCGCCGGGCTCCTCGCCGTTCTGCGTCGGCATGGGCGTCCAGCCGAGCTTGTCCTTCCACTCGGGCCACGGCTTGGTGCTGGTCGGCTTCCAGGCGCCCGACGCCCAGGCGCCGTCCAGGGCGATGCCCAGCTTGCCCTTGGGGAACCACTCCCAGTTGATCTTGTCGGCGAGCTTGGCGTTGTGCGCGTCGGCCAGCTTGGGGCCGAGTTCCTCGCGGTAGATCGTGTTGACGAAGGTCAGGGCGTCGGTGAAGTTCTTGCCGCCGGCCACCCACTTCTTCTGGGCGTCGTCGTACAGGGTGCCGCCCGGGGTGCCGTACAGGAGCATCTCGAAGCCCTGCATGGTCGACGCCTCGCCGTGGATCTTCGTCGAGTACATCGTGAACGGGATCGCGTCCGGCACCTTCTGCTTGATCGCGCGGGCGGCGGTGAGGACATCGTTCCACGTCTTCGGCTCCCACGGGACCGGCAGGCCGGCCTTGGTGAGAACGTCCTTGTTGTACCAGAGGCCGCGGGTGTCCGTGCTGATGGGCACGCCGTAGATCTTGCCGTCGCCGCCCTTGGCGGCCTGCTTGACCGAGTCGGGGAACTGGGTGCTCCAGTCGGGCCACTTGGCCAGGTACTCGTCCAGCGGGGCCAGCTTGCCGGCCGCGACGTCCGCGTTGACCTGGAAGGTGTCGTGCAGGTAGACGTCGGGCGCCGAGTCGGGCGAGCGGTTGAGCAGGGCCAGCTTGGTGTAGTAGGCCTCGTTGTTGCCCTGCACCGAGGTCAGCTTGATGGTGACGCCGGGGTGGGCGGCTTCGTACTGCTTCTTGGCGTCGGTGAGCATCTTCTCCAGATGCGGCCACGTCGGCTCGACCTTGTAGAGGACTTCGAGTTCTTTGGCGGCGCCGGAGGAGCTCTCCGGGGTGCCGCCGCCTCCGCAACCGGCTGCTGTCAGCGCTGTCAATAGCAGGAGGGATCCGGCCAGCTTAGGTCTCATCAGGGCTCCCCTTTGTTTCCTTCGGGTTGCGGAGAAACGTAAGTCCATTTGATTTACTAAGTCAACACTCTGTGGTGATATGTCTCACATGCAGCAGGGGACAAACCTGCCGAAGGTGGGGAGCTACAACCGATCCGTCGTCCTGGAGACCATCCAGGCCTCGGACGGGATCAGTCGTGTCCGCATCGCCGCCGTGACCGGGCTGACCGCCCAGACGGTCTCCGTCATCGTGCGCAGACTGCTGGAGGAGGGCCTGGTCGTCGAGGACGGCTCCGCGCCGTCGAGGGGAGGCAAGCGGCCCACCATCCTGCGGGTCTCCGCCGAGGCCGGCTACGCCGTGGGCGTGCACTTCGATCCGAAGGCGCTGTCGTGCGTGCTGGCGGATCTGGCCGGCCGGCCGGTCGCCCGGCTGCACGTGCCGGTCCGTCCCGGGGCCAGGCCGGACGGCGTGATCAGGCAGATGGCCAGGGCGGCCCGCCGGATCCTGCGCGAGGCGGGCGTGCCGGACGGCAAGGTGCTCGGGGTGGGGCTGGCCTGCCCTGGCCCGCTGGACGAGGGCGGCGTGATGGTCTCGCCGCCCCGGCTGGCGCACTGGGACCGGGTGCCGATCAAGGCGCTGCTGTGCGAGTACACCGGCTTTCCGGTGACCGTCGACAACGACGCCACGGCGGCGGCGATCGGCGAGCGGTGGGCCGGCATCGCCCGCTCCACGCCCAGCTTCGCCTACCTCTACCTCGGCACCGGGATCGGCGGCGGGCTCTTCCTGGACAACCAGGTCTACCGGGGCAGGTCGCTGAACGCGGCCGAGATCGGGCACATGACGGTCGACCCGCAGGGCCCCGGCTGCTACTGCGGCAACCGGGGCTGCGTGGAGGCCGTGTGCTGCCCGAGCGCCATCGAGGCCGCCATGGGCGACCTGCGCGACCACGCCGCCATCTGCGCGGCGGCGGCGAGCGGCGAGCCGGCCGCCCTGCGGGTGATCGAACAGGTGGCGGAGCGGCTGGCCGACGCCGCCGTCAGCGTGGTCAACCTGCTGGACATCGACCTGCTCGTGCTGGGCGGGCCCGCGCTGAGGGAGGTCGGGGAGATCTACCGCGAGGTGATCGCGCGGGCGGTGTCGGGCCGGTCGCTGGCCCGGCGGCTGCATCCGGTCCGGGTGGAGACCTCGCCGATCGCGGCCGACGCCGCCGCGATCGGCGCCGCCTCGCTGGTCTTCCACGCCACGTACGCGCCCCGCCTGGGCACCCTGCTCAGCGGCTGAGGCCGGAGCCCGGCCTCGTCCCGGGTCCGGCGCGCCGGTTCTGGCGCGCCGGACGCACGGAGGCGGCGTGCGCGAGAGTCAGGCGCGCTTGATCCGCAGTGTGACCAGCTCGAACGGCCGCAGCGTCACGGGGATGGCGTCCCCGGGGCGCTGCGGCTCGCCGGTCGGCCGCTCCAGCAGGTCCGTGGTGACCACCTCCGCCACGGGGAAGCCGGCCCGCAGCGTGGTGGCGGCCCGGCCGCCCGTGGCCTCGTGGAAGCGGACGACCACGTCGCCGCTCCCGTCGTCGGCCAGCTTGACCGCGCTCACCACGACGGCGTCGTCGTCCACGCGGACCAGCGGCGCGACCTCGGCGCCGCCGAGCACCCTGCGCTCGGGCTGGTTGATGAACCAGCCCTCACGCACCGCGTCGCCGATCGTCGCGCCGGGGACGAGCGCGTGGCGGAAGCGGTGCACGCCCTGGTCGGTCTCCGGGTCGGGGAAGCGCGGGGCGCGCAGCAGTGAGGCGCGCAGCGTCGTCGTCGTGCCCGTCTCGTCCACGTCGCGGGTGACGTCGTGGCCGTAGGTGGAGTCGTTGACCAGGGCCACGCCCCAGCCGGGCTCCTCCAAGTGCACGAAGCGGTGGTTGCACGCCTCGAACTTGGCCGCCTCCCAGCTCGTGTTGGTGTGGGTGGCGCGGAAGACATGGCCGTACTGGCTCTCGGAGGCGTACCGGTCGGCGCGCACGTCCAGCGGGAAGGCCAGCTTGAGGAACTTCTCCCGCTCGTGCCAGTCGACCTCCGTCTCGATCTCCAGCCGCCCGGAGGTGAGCGTGAGCCGCTGGCTCACCGACGAGTCGCCGAACGAGCGCCTGACCACGACCGCGTCGCCGTTCAGGCTCACCTCGTCGGCGTCGGTGAGGTCGGCACCGGTGTTGCGGTAGAACTCGTCCACGTCCCAGGCGTCCCACTTGTTGGGGAAGTCGGGGTGGAGCTGCAGCAGGTTGGCCGGACGGCCCTGAGGGACCGCCTCCCTGCCGCTCCTCAGGTCCACGGCCGAGACGACCAGCCCGCGGCCGTCGATCTCCACCTGGAGCCGGTCGTCGGCCAGGACGTAGCCGCCGCCCTCGCGGGACTCCGCCCGCGTGCCCGCTCCGGTGGCCGCCGGCGCGGCGCCGCCCGCGGGCACGCCACCACGAGCGTGCGGGGCGCCGTTGAAGACCAGGGTGACGCCGGCCGAGTCGCCCGCCAGGGCCCGCTGGGCGCCGTCGATGATCGCGTTGAGCTCCTCCGCCACCAGCTCGTACGTCCTGCGCGCCTCCCGGTGCACCCACGCGATCGACGACCCCGGCAGGATGTCGTGGAACTGGTGCAGCAGCACCGTCTTCCAGAGCCGGTCCAGCGCCTGGTAGGGATACTCGGCCCCGGCGCGCACGGCCGCCGTGGCCGCCCACAGCTCGGCCTCGCGCAGCAGCGCCTCACTGCGCCGGTTGCCCTGCTTGGTCTTGGCCTGGCTGGTCAGCGTGGCCCGGTGCAGCTCCAGGTAGAGCTCGCCCACCCACACCGGCGGGTTCGGGTACTCGGCCTCGGCCGCGGCGAAGAAGTGATCGGGCGTGTTCCACTCGACCTGGGGCGAGCCCTCCAGGTCGCGGGCCCTGGCCGCCTTGGCCACCATCTCCCGCGTCGTACCGCCGCCGCCGTCGCCGTACCCGGTCGGGGCCAGGGAGTGACGCGCCACGCCCTTGTCCTTGAAGTTGCGCGCGGCGTGCGCGAGCTCGTGGCCGGTCATCGAGCAGTTGTAGGAGTCGACCGGCGGGAAGTGGGTGAAGACGCGGCTGCCGTCGATGCCCTCCCACAGGAACGTGTGGTGCGGGAACGTGTTCGTCTGGCTCCACGAGATCTTCTGCGTGAGCAGCCGCTTGGCCCCCGCGGCCCTGATGATCTGCGGCAGCCCGGCGGCGAACCCGAACGTGTCCGGCAGCCACACCTCCTCGTTGTCGACCCCGAACTCGTCGATGAAGAAGCGCTTGCCGTGCACGAACTGCCTGGCCATGGCCTCGGAGCCGGGCATGTTCGTGTCGGACTCCACCCACATGCCGCCCGTCGGGACGAACCGCCCGGCCGCCACGGCCTTGGTCACCTTCGCCCACACCTCGGGCCGGTGCTCCTTGATCCACGCCCACTGCTGCGCCTGCGACATGGCGAAGACGAAGTCCGGCTCGTCCTCCAGCAGCGCGGTCATGTTGGAGGCGGTGCGGGCCACCTTGCGCACGGTCTCGCGCAGCGGCCACAGCCAGGCCGAGTCGATGTGGGCGTGCCCGACGGCGGTGACCCGGTGCGCGGACGGCACGGCGGGCGACGACAGCACCCCGGTCAGCTCGGCCCTGGCGGCCGCCGCGCTGCCGCCCACGTCCTGGAGGTCGACCGCGTCCAGCGCCCGGTTGATCGCGCGCAGGATCTCGTGCCGCCTGCCGCTGTCGGCGGGCAGCTCCAGCATGAGCTCGCCGAGCACCTCCAGGTCCATGACCAGCTCCCACACCGTCTTGTCGAAGACGGCCAGCTCCATCCGGCCCAGCCGGTAGAGCGGGTCGGAGCCGGCCGTCTCCTTGTCGCCGAGCTGGGTCGGCAGGAAGGGGTGGTAGTCGAGGATGACCGGGTTGGAGGCGGCCTCGATGTGCAGGCGCACCTCCTCGCCGCCCCCGGCCGGGGAGCCGATCCGCACCCACGGCGTGCGCGGGTTGAGCGACTTCACCGGCGTGCCGTCGGGGCGGTAGACCAGGCCCTCACACTGGAAGCCGACCTTCCCCGGGTCGAAGCCCAGGTCGAGGATGGCCTCCACGATCTTCCCGCTCCACTCACGCGGCACGGTGCCGGTCACGGTGAACCAGCTCGTGCTCCACGGCGGGCCCCACGGGTCTCCGACCGCGATCGGGCCGGGCGTCGCGGCCAGGCCCTCCGCCACCGGTACGGGCTCGCCGGGCGCGTGCCACACGGAGATCTCCAGCGGTACGGACTCGGGGTAGATCGCCGGGCGGATCCGCTCGTCAAGGACACGCTTCAGACGGGCTTCGACCAGGTCACGGTCGTCATGCATCAGGAAAAACCTCTCCGCAGATGGTGATTTATCAGCCTTTGATGGCGCCTTCCTCCACGCCCTTGAAGAAGAAGCGCTGGAGGACGGCGAACACGATCACGATCGGCAGGAACGAGATCATCGTCCCCGCGGCGATCAGGCGCGGGTTGGCGCTGAACGTGCCGTTCAAATACTGCAGGCCGACGGTGAGTGTGTAGTTATCGGGGTCGGTCAGGACGATCAGCGGCCACAGGAAGTCGTCCCATGCGCCGATGAACGCGAAGATCGTGACCACGCTGAGCATGCCACGCACGTTCGGCAGGCCGACGTGGCGCAGCCGCTGCCACGCCGTCGCCCCGTCGATGATCGCGGCTTCGTCCATTTCGGGAGGAATCGCCTGAAACGCGGTACGCATCAACAGCACGTTAAGCATCCCGATCGCGCCGGGCAACGCCACCCCCAGGAGGGTGTCGGCCAGACCGAGGGAGCGGACGGTCACGTACTGGGAGATGATCGTCACCTCGGCGGGCAGCACGAGCGTCGCCAGGAACAGCCCGAGCAGCAGCTTCACGCCCCTGAAGCGGAGCTTGGCCAGGGCGAACCCGGCGAGCGTGGCACCCACGGCGTTGCCCGTCACCACGATGGCGGCCACGATCAGCGAGTTGACCGCGTAGGTCCAGACCGGGATCGTCTCGGCGACCTCGGCGTAGTTGGACAGCGTCGGCTGCTCCGGCCAGAAGCTGGGCGTGCCGGTGTAGATGTCCTCCTGGAGGCTCTTCAGCGAGGTGGACAGCTGCCACAGGAACGGGGAGACGGTGATGACCAGCACGAGCAGGAGCAGGACATAGCGGAGCGCCTTCTCACGGGCGGTGACTCTGGTGATGTCAGGCCGCCTTCCTGTTGAGCCGCAGCAGCGCCAGCATCGGCCCGATCGTGACGACGAGCAGCAGCAGGCTGAGCGCCGAGGCGTAACCGAGGTGGCCGGTGAAGCCACGGCCGTAGAGCTGGATGAGCATCACCAGCGACATGTCCCGGCCGCCAGGGCCGCCGGTGCCGTTCGAGAGCACGTACAGCTCGGAGAACACGCGCAGCGCCGAGACCGACACCAGCACCGAGACCAGCAGCATCGTGTTGCGCACGCCGGGCACGGTGACGCTCCAGAAGCGGCGCACCGGGCCCGCGCCGTCCACGGCGGCGGCCTCGTGCAGCTCGCGGCGGACGTTCCCGAGCGCCGACAGGTAGATGATCATGTAGTAGCCGAGGCCCTTCCAGACGGTCAGGCTGATCGCGCTGAACAGCAGCAGCCACCGCTCGGTCAGGAACGGCACCGGCGCCGCCACCACCCCCAGCCACTGCGCCAGGCCGTTCACCAGACCCCGATCGTCCAGCAGCCAGCCCCAGATCAGCGCCACCACCACCGCCGAGGCCACCACGGGGGTGTAGAAGGCCGTGCGGAAGAACGTGATGCCGGGCAGCTTCTTCTCCACCAGGATCGCGATCAGCAGCGGCAGCATGGTCAGCAGCGGCAGGCAGACCAGCATGAACACGATGCTGTTGACCAGCGCGTCCACGAGCTGGGCGTCACTCAGCGCACGCTCGAAGTTGGCCAGGCCGGTGAAGTGGCCGCCGCCCAGCGGCTTGGCGTTGGTGAACGCCAGTACCACCGTGTTGATCGCCGGCCACACCGAGAACACGAACAACCAGACCGCCGCGGGCGCCACCAGCACCCACGGCGTGAACCAGCGGTGATGGGTCATCAGCTCTTGAGCAGCTCGTCGCACTTGGCCACGGCGGCGTCCAGCGCCTCCCGCGACGTGGCCTCGCCGCTGATCGCCAGCGAGAACTGCTGCCTGACCAGTTTCTTCATCGCCTCGGTGACCTGGACGGGCTCCAGCACCTTCGCCTGCGCCAGCGACTCGAACGCGATCACCTTGGCGTCGCCGGAGTTGCTGCCGTCGCTCTTGCTGAAGAACGGGTCGTTCGCCGAGGCCGTGGTGCTGGGGAAGATGTTCACCAGATGGGCGAACGCGGCCTGGTTCTCGGCGCTGGTCACCCAGCGGGCCAGGGCGAGCGCGGCGGGCGCGTTCTTCGTCGCCTTGGAGATCGACAGGCCCTGCACGTAAAGGGGCGGCGTGCCCATCGCCTTCGACGGCACGACCTTGGGCGCCAGGCTCGGGTTGTCGGTGGCCAGGCTCGTGATGTAGTTGCCGCCGCCGGTCGTCCAGGCGACCGTGCCCTCGTTGAAGAGCTTGGCGTTGCCCGCGTAGGTGTCGGTGAGCACGTCGCGGGGCAGCAGCCCCTCCTTGAACGCGTCGCGGTACTTGTCGAGCAGCGCCACCGCCTCGGGGGTGTTGAAGGTGAAGCGGGTGCCGTCGGGCGACATGATGGGCACGCCCGCGTTCGTCAGGTCGCCCAGCTCGGGGCGGCGGCTCATCAGATAGACCTTGCCGCCCGACTTCTCCTTGAGCGTCCTGGCCTGGGCGATGAGCTCGTCCAGGTTCGCCGGGAGTTTCTCCGGGTCGAGCCCGTTCTTGGTGAGCAGCTCGGTGTTCCAGTAGTTGACGTCGGTGTTGAGGTACCAGGGGTAGCCGTAGGCGCCCTGGACGCCCGGGTAGCGGTAGGCGTCGAGGGCGCCGGGAACGTACTCGGCGGCCAGCTTCTGGTCGGCCTGGGCGACGTCGAGCAGGATGCCCTGCCGGATGAGCGGGACGGCGAAGTCGGGCGGCAGGTTGACGACGTCGGGCAGGGTGCCGCCGGCCGCCTGGGTGAGGACCTTGTCGGAGTAGCCCTCTGCCGGCTGGTCGAGCCACTCGACCTCGGTGCCCGGATACTGCTTCTCGAAGCCGTCGATGACGCCCTGGACGTAGTCGGTGAACTTCGGCTTCAGCGCCCACGTCTGCAGGCTCACCTTGCCCTTCACCTCGCCGCCCGCGCTCGGGGCCGGCGCCGCCTCCTCCGCGGTCCCGCCGAGCCCGCAGCCCGCGATCGTGACGACCAGTAAGGCCAGTCCTGCCCAGTACCTTCGCATCGCGCTCTCCTTAGGGCACTAAACCGCTCTAGTTGCCGGACTATTACCGGGCTAGACTCCGCTGTCAATAGGTGCCAGGAGACCGAGGGAGCGCGCGTTGGCCCGACCGACGATCGCCGACATCGCCCAGCGGGTGGGGGTGTCCAAGGGCGCGGTGTCGTTCGCGCTGAACGGCCGTCCCGGCGTCAGCGAGGCGACCAGGGCGCGCATCCTGGAGGCGGCCAGGGAGATGAACTGGCGCCCTCACAGCGCCGCCAGGGCGCTCGGCGGGGCCAGGGCGGAGGCCGTCGGGCTGGTGATCGCCCGGCCGGCCAGCACACTGGGCGTGGAGCCGTTCTTCGCCCAGCTCCTGTCGGGGCTGCAGGCCCGGCTGTCGCGCCAGCAGGTGGCCATGCACCTGCTCGTCGTCGAGGACTCCGCGGCCGAGATCGAGGTCTACCGCGAGTGGACGTCGGCGCACCGGGTGGACGGGTTCATCCTGGTCGACCCGCAGGTCCGCGATCCGCGCCCGGCGGCGCTCGAGGAGCTGGGGGCGCCGGCCGTGGTGCTCGGCGGGTCGGGCGGGCCAGGGCCGCTGTCCAGCGTGTGGGCCGACGACAGGGAGGCGATGCTGTCGGTCGTCGACTACCTGGCGGCGCTCGGGCACCGGCGGATCGCGCACGTCGCGGGCCTGCCCGGGTTCCGGCACACCCAGCGGCGCATCCGCGCGCTGCGCGACTCGGCCAGGCGGCTCGGCCTGACCGGCGCGGTGTCGCTGCCCACCGACTTCAGCGACGCCGAGGGCGCGGCGGCGACGCGGACGCTGCTCTCACGCGGCCGGGCCGGGGCCGGTCCGATTGAGGCCGCCCGTCCGACCGCGATCGTGTACGACAGCGACGTGATGGCCCTGGCCGGGCTGGGGGTGGCGATGGAGATGGGCGTGCGCGTGCCGGACGAGCTGTCCATCGTGGCCTTCGACGACTCCGTGCTGACCCGGGTGACCCACCCGGCCATCACCGCGCTGTCGCGCGACACGTTCGCGCTCGGCGGGCAGGTTGCCGAGGTCGTGCTGGAGGTGATCGCCGACCCCGGCACCCGGCGGAACGTCAAGACCGCCACGCCCCGCCTCGTCATCAGGGGGAGCACGGCCGCGCCAACTAAAACGGTTTAGATGCTCGGAGCCGGGCCTTACCGGGAGTAGTTGAAAGGCGTACGTTTGAGGCATGGCTGCGACCCCGGAAACGGTGCACTGGCGCGGTGTGCACCATCTCGCCCTCGTGACCTCGGACATGGACGCCACCGTGCGCTTCTGGCACGGCGTGCTCGACGCCCGGCTCGTCACCACCCTCGCCGTCCCCGCGTTCAAGCACTACTTCTTCGAGGTCGGCACGGGCAACACCGTCGCCTTCTTCGAGTACACCGGCCAGGACCTCGACAGCTTCGCCAAGCCGGCCGGCGTCCCGTACGCGAAGGCGGCCCAGTTCGACCACCTCTCGCTGCACCTGCCGGACGAGGACGCGCTCAACCGGCTGCGCGACCGGCTCAAGGAGCACGGCTGCGAGGTCACCGACGTCATCGACCACGGCTTCCTGCGCTCGATCTACTTCAGCGACCCCAACGGCATCGCGATGGAGGCGTCCTGGTGGACCGTCGACCCGACGGGGCGGCCGGTGGACTACGCGGACGAGCGGCTCTTCGCCGACCCCGATCCCGTGCCGGCCGTACGTGAGCTGCGCGAGGAGGGACGCCTGCGCCACACGGTCGCCACCCGCCTGGTGGACGGCATCGTGGAGGACCTCCGCCGCGAGGGGATCACCCTGGAGCGGTGACTCCGGTCGGCATGTCCGGACACTGAGAAGATCGACACCGAGAGGATCCCCCGGGGTGGTCACCACATGCCGGGCGGGCAGGCGGGCAGGTCCACCCCGAGGGATCCCCGCTCATGCGCAGGTGTAGCCGGAGGGCGTCTGCGTGTCGCCGTTCGGCCGGCTGACCTGGAAGCCGAAGCTGGTGCTCGCCCCCGCGCCCAGGTTGCCGTTGTAGTTCGCGTTCCTGGCCGTGACGTTCTGGCCGCTGACGGTCACGGCGGCGTTCCACGAGCCGGTCAGGGTGTGGCCGGCGGGCAGGGTGAAGGTGACGGTCCAGCCGGTGATCGCGGACGAGCCGCTGTTGGTGACGGTCACGGGCTGCACGACGTAGCCGGTGCTCCACTGGGTCTGCACGGTCGCCGCGGCCGTGCAGCCGCCGCCGACGGGCCCGGACGTGGTGGTGAACGTGGCCGCCGCCGAGTTGCCGGAGAGGTTCCCGGCCCCGTCCCGCGCCCGTACGTAGACCTGGTACTGCGTGCTCGGGGTCAGCCCGGTCAGGTTGATCGATGCGGTGGTGCTGCGCCCGAGCAGCGTGTCCGTCGCCCCCTGCTCGCGGTAGACGTCGTACCCGGCCAGCCCGCTGCCGCCGCTGTCGGTCGAGGCGGCCCAGGTCAGGGTGGCGGAGTTGGAGGTGACGTTGCTCGACGCGGGCGTGCCCGGCGTGGTCGGCGGCGTGGTGTCGGTGGAGGTGCCTCCGGAGAGCGCGTCGTGCACGGCGGCGTACGAGGGCTTCTGCTGGTAGCTCTCGTCGTAGATCAGCGCGGCGCCCTCACCGGAGAACGTGTCCGGCACCCACGAGTACTTGTCGGTGAAGCCCCAGATCGTCACCCCGGCGCAGGCGGTGACCGCGTTGCAGGCGTTGACGACGTTGCGGTAGTAGGTGGCCTGCGTGGTGTCCTTGCTGCTGTTCCTGGGCATCTGCATACGGATGTCCAGTTCGGTGATCCGCACCTGCACGCCGAGGTCGGCGAAGCGCTGCAGGTTCTGCTGCAGGTCGTTCGGGAAGCCGTACTGGATCGCGAGGTGCCCCTGGAAGCCCACGCAGTCGACCGGGACGCCCTGCTGGCGCAGCGACGAGACCAGGTTGTACATCGCGGTGCTCTTGGCGTTGATGCCCTCGACGTTGTAGTCGTTGATGCACAGCCGCGCGTTGGAGTCGGCGGCGCGGGCGGCGCGGAAGGCGTCGGCGATGTAGCTCTGGCCCAGCGTGTTGTACCAGAACGAGGTGCGCATGTTGCCGTTGTCGTCGAAGACCTCGTTCACCACGTCCCAGGACACCACGGCCGGGTTGTCGGCGTAGCGGCCGACGACCTGGCTGATGTGGTTCTGGATCGCCGTGCGCATGGCGCTGGCGCCGAGGCCCTGCACCCAGCCGGGCGTCTGCTGGTGCCAGATCAGCGTGTGGCCGTGGACCTGCTGGTTGTTCTGCGTGGCGAAGTTGACGATGGCGTCGGCGCCGGAGAAGTTGAACTGGCCCTGGCTGGGCTCGGTGGAGTCCCACTTCATCGCGTTCTCGGCGGTCACCTGGCTGAACTCGGTGGCCGCGATGTTGCGGTAGGAGGTCTCGCCGGACAGCGGGCTGGTGGCGAGCGCCGCGCCGATGAACTTGCCGCGCGCGGCGGCATGCGTGCGCAGGGGACCTGACGCTTCAGCCGCGGTAGCGGGCAGGAGGAAGGCTACGAGCATCCCCACCAACGTGAGGACTCTGAGGAGCGAGGACGAATGCACGGGCATCTACCTCCGGAGGCAGGCACTCGATTCCGAAAGTTTCGGCCTGAGTCAGACCGCATCGCCGACGGTATTGATCTGCCCATGGGCGGTCAACAGCGCGCTGACCACCACGCCAAAGCAGCAGATGACCGGCAGAAACTATCGGCCTGCTTATGAAACTTTCATGCTTGGTTGGGCGCGACACGTGCGTCTAGCGCCACGTACCTACCGGTCGGTACTGTGAATTTATCCGGAATTAACGTCCACTGCGGGAGTTCTGCGGTATGTCCCTTTCGCACGCCCAGGTCCAGGCTCAGCTCACCGGTCCCGGCCAGCTGTTCGAGATGCAGGAGATCGGCGACGCCGGCGTACGCACCTGGAAGCACGCGCCGACGCACTTCCGGGCGCTGCTGGAGATGAGCAGGTTCCACGGCGAGAAGGTCTTCCTCGTGTACGAGGACGAGCACATCACGTTCGAGGACCACTTCCGCCGCGCCGCCACCCTCGCCAACCGCCTGGTCGAGGAGTACGGCGTGGGAAAGGGCGACCGGGTGGCCGTGGCGATGCGCAACTATCCGGAGTGGGTGATCGCGTTCTCGGCCGTGCTGGCGGCGGGGGCGATCGCCGTACCGCTCAATGCCTGGTGGACGGAGGCCGAGCTGGCCTACGGCGTGAGCGACTCCGGCGCCAAGGTGCTGATCGCGGACGGTGAGCGCGCGCTCAGGCTGGCCTCGACGGGCGTGCCGCTGATCGTCACCCGCGGCGAGGCCCCAGCGGGGGCGCGCACGTTCGAGGACGTGCTCGGCGACGTCACCGCCGACGTGAAGCTCCCCGACGTCGAACTCCTCCCCGACGACCCGGCCACGATCTTCTACACCTCGGGCACGACCGGCCACCCCAAGGGCGCCCTGGGCAGCCACCGCAACCTCGGCCAGTCGCCGATGACGGTCGCGTACGGGCTGATGCGCGCGGTCGCCCTGGCCGGCAAGGACGTCGCGGCGGCGGCCGGCAGCCGCAGGATCACCCTGCTGACCGTCCCGCTCTTCCACGTCACCGGCTGCTTCTCCGCCATGACCACCACCATGTTCAGCGGCGGCGGCCTGGTGCTGATGTACAAGTGGGACCCCGAGCAGGCGCTGCGCCTCATCGAGCGCGAGCGGGTCTCCGCGATGATCGGCGTGCCCACCAACGCCTGGCAGCTCATGTCCCACCCCGACTTCGGCAAGTACGACCTGTCGTCCCTGACCACCCTCGGCTACGGCGGCGCGCCCGCCCCGCCCAAGCTCCTGGAACGCATCACCACGAACCTCCCCGACCGCGCCCCCTCCAACGGCTACGGCATGACCGAGACCACCGCCCTGGCCGTCGGGAACGGCGGCGCCGACTACCAGGCCAGACCCGACAGCATCGGCCGGCCCTCGCCCGTCGTGGACGTGCGCGTCGTCGACCCGCTGGGCGCCGAACTCCCGCCCGGCGAGGTCGGCGAACTGTGCGTCCGCGGCCCGAACGTCATCCTCGGCTACTGGAACAAGCCGGAGGCGACCGCGCAGACGTTCGTCGACGGCTGGCTGCACACCGGCGACCTGGCCAAGATCGACGAAGAGGGCTTCGTCTACATCGTGGACCGGGCCAAGGACATGGTGATCAGGGGCGGCGAGAACGTCTACTGCGCGGAGGTGGAGGCCGCCCTGTTCGAACACCCTGCGGTGGACGACGCCGCCGTGATCGGCGTACCGCATGACGAGCTGGGCGAGGAGGTCGGGGCGGTCATCCGCACGGCTCCCGGGGCGTCGGTCACGGGGGACGAACTGCGCACGTTCCTGACGGACCGGATCGCCAAGTTCAAGATCCCCGCGCACTTCTGGTTCCGGGACGGCGAACTCCCCCGCAACCCCGGCGGCAAAATCCTCAAAACCCACCTCCGCCGCGAAGTCCTCGGCCTCTGACCCACCCCGCACGACCCCGACCCCGCCACCCCCGGCGCGCCACGGCCACCCCGCTGTGGCGCGCCGGCCACGCACCCCACCCCGACACCACCGCAGCCATCACCGGTGGCGCTGAGCTCCAGCCGACAGCACTGAGCCCGATACCGAGCCCTTAGCCGGCACCGCCGCTCTCAACACCAGACGCACGCACCCC
>NZ_JBEZGB010000009.1:69932-385972 GCF_040649755.1 Nonomuraea sp. NPDC048882 | reverse complement strand
CCCGGCACCCCGGCACCCCGGCACCCCGGCACCCCGGCACCCCGGCACCCCGGCACCCCGGCACCCCGGCACCCCGGCACCCCGGCACCCCGGCACCCCGGCACCAACAGCGTCCCTCACCCAGGGCACCAGCGCCACCGCGCCCAGCACTCCTCACAACCCGGGACGCCCAAGCACCACACACACGACCCCCACGCACCTCGACCGGGCACGCTTGCGACACTCGCCACCCCGCACGCCTCGCACCACGCGACACCCGTGCCATCCGCACGCTTGGCACGCTTGGCACCTGCACACCTCTCCACCCGAGACCTCAAGCACCACGCACACACGGCACCAGTGCACCCCGCCACCCACCACGCAAGGCACCCGCACACCTCACCACCCCACGCGCCCAAGCACCACCCACGCACAGCACCAGCGGACCCCGCCACCCACCACGCTTGGGACACCCAGCACATCCCTCCGCCTGGCTCGCTCTACCCCAGCTTCCGGTGCGCCCGATCCAACGCTCCCGGCACCCAATCCGCGCAACACCAGCGGCCGCAACCCTTCCAAGCCCCCGCGCGAAGAACTCTGCCGGAAAGCCCCCCGAGCCCCGAGCCCCGAGCCCCGACGGCAGACTCGTGCCGCGTGCCGTGTGCCGCAGCCCTGTGACGACGACCACAATCTTCGCTGCGTCTCCCCTGGTCAATGCCGGTGCCGACACCATCACTTACCTGGCGCGTAATCGCGGCCCCTACCCCCGGCCTGACATCTTTCAGGTGTTCGCACTGAGGCCCGACGAAGGAGCCCGAGATGACCGCCGTGCCCATCACCACCGACCGGATGAAGTTCCTGCGCCTGGCGCTGGCCACCGATGCCGTCGTCACCGGCGGCAACGGGCTGATCTACCTCGCGTTCGCCGGCCCGGTGAGCACCCTGCTCGGCCCGGACGCCGGCCTGCTGCGCGCGATCGGCGGCTTCCTCCTCGCGTACGGCGCCGCCGTCGCCCTCGTGGCCGGCCGCCGCACGATCAGCCCCGCCGCCACCAAGGCGGTGATCGCCGCGAACGTCATCTGGACCCTCGGCAGCGTCGCGGCCGTCGTCACGGGCGCGATCGGCTTCACCACGATGGGCGCCGTCTGGGCCATCGCCCAAGCCCTGGTGGTGGCCGGGTTCGCCGAGCTCCAGATCACCGGCCTGCGCAAAAGCCGCACCAACTAGTACAGGAGCCACCCCATGACCCTCATCGACCGCTACGTCGACTGCTGGAACCAGACCGACCCAGAGGCCCGCGCCAAGGCCGTGGCCGACCTCTGGACCGAGGACGCCACTTACACCGACCCCCTCGCGGACGTCACCGGCCACGCCGGGATCGCCGCGGTGATCGAGGCCGCACAGGGCATGTTCCCCGGCCTGGTCTTCTCCGCGGGCGAGGTGTACGACGCCCACCACCACATCGCCCGCTTCACCTGGCACCTGGGCCCGGAGGGCGGGGAACCGGTCGCCATCGGCTTCGACGTAGCCGAACTGACCGAAGACGGCCGCATCCGCAAGGTCCTCGGCTTCCTGGACAAGGTCCCATCCTGACCCCGGAAGAAGCTGCTCCGGGCCAACCTCCCGGACACTTCTGGACGAAGAGCGCCCGGGGCAACCTCCCGGGCGCTCTAGAGGGTGCTCCCCCGAGACAACCTCCCAGGCGCTCAGAGGGAGCTCTCCCGAGACAGCTTCCCGGGCGCTCTACACGGAGTTCCCCGGGACAGCTTTCCGGGGGCTCAAGAAGGAGCTTCCCGGGCGCTCTGGACAGGGCCTCCCCCAGGACAACGCCCGAGGACTCTGGACGGGCCCCGGGAGCAACCGCCCCGAGGGCTCACCCGAGGGCTCAGGACAGGCCCCGAGAGCAACCGCCCCGGGGGCTCATGA
Source organism: Nonomuraea sp. NPDC048882 (assembly GCF_040649755.1). Classification (NCBI taxonomy): domain Bacteria; kingdom Bacillati; phylum Actinomycetota; class Actinomycetes; order Streptosporangiales; family Streptosporangiaceae; genus Nonomuraea; species Nonomuraea sp. NPDC048882. The sequence goes on along the minus strand of NZ_JBEZGB010000009.1, from coordinate 384,067 downwards.
CGGGTCCCGAGGGCAACCGTCCAGGGGCTCTAAGGCCGGGGTCTGCGGCATCTCGCGCATCCGGGGGATCGGCGACAGCGCCAGCACGATCACCGGCACCACCGCACCGATCACCGCCGCCATCATTCCACCGGCCACATGCCCACCGCCGCGCCGATCAGCCCGGCCACCAGCGCGCCGATCGGCGCGGCACCAGAAGGAGCTCCTCCGGAACAGCTTCCCGGGGCTCTGGACGAAGCCCCCGAAGAGACCCACCTTCCCAAAGAGACCCCCGAGGACCCGCCCCCGGAAACCGGACAAGAGAGAGATCGGGATACCCTGCCTGCGGTGCCAAGAACCACGTGACCGGAGGAGTCGACGCTGAGATGACGACGGCAGGGCGACCGATGCCAACCCAGGACGACGTACTCGGCTACTTCGACACGCTGTCGAACTGGGGCCGGTGGGGCGAAGCCGACGAGCTCGGCACGCTGAACCACATCACCGACGACGTCCGCCTGGCGGCGGCACAGGCTGTGCGCCACGGCAGGAGCGTGTCGTGCGCGTGGGAGGTCGCCGTACCGGAGGACATGGAGCGATCGACGACGTCGTGCCCGTGCGCCGCCGACATGCCGGGTGCCGAGAACATGCCGGTGGCCGCGTTCCACAAGGACCGGCGCTGGGGCTTCTCCTCCGAACGGCTCGGCATCACGTTCCACGGCAACACCGTCACCCACATCGACTCGCCGTGCCACCTCTTCTGGGACGGCAAGATGTACAACGGCCGGCCGCACTCGCTGGTCGACCCCGCGACGGGATCGGCGTGGGCGACCGTCACGGCGGCGGCGAACGGGATCGTCACACGCGGCGTCCTGCTGGACATTGCGGCCGCGCGGGGCGTGCCGTGGCTCGAACCGGGCGAAGGAGTCTTTCCGGACGATCTCGAGGAGGCCGAACGCCGCCAGGGCGTACGGGTGCGCTCCGGAGACGCGGTGCTCCTGCGGACCGGCTACGGCCGCGCCCGTCACGAAGCCGCCGCGACCGCCGGTTTCACACAGACCGGCTGGCACGCGTCGTGCCTGCCGTGGCTGCGCGAGCGCGAAGTCGCACTGATCGGCGCCGACTCGCCGCAGGAGGTTCTGCCGTCGGGGTACGACGACGTGTTGATGCCGGTTCACGCCGTGGGCCTCGTCGCGATGGGTCTGTGGCTGCTCGACAACTGCGACCTGGAGGCGTGCGCGGCGACGGCCACCGAGCTCGGCCAGTGGGACTTCCAGCTCGCGGTCGCACCGGTCCGCCTCGCCGGCACCTCCGGCAGCCCCGTCAACCCGATCGCCACCTTCTGACCCCGATTCGCAAGGTTGCGGTCATCTGACCCCATTCGCGAGATGCCAGTCGCCTGGCTGCGCTCCGCAGGGCGCCCACGATCCGACCGCGGTCGCGAAGTGCCCGCCATCTGACCGCAACTCCGAGATGCCCCGACCCGACCGCAGTTCCCGAGGCACCCACAACCCGACCCCGACTCCCGCGATACCCACCACCCGACCCACAGCTCCCCCGAGGTGCCCGCCTTGTCGTGAAGCACCCGTTCCGCACCGGAAGTTCCGCACCTGGAACACGGTCGCGAGCGGCGAGGGCACACCGTCTCCCGCGTACAAGACATCAGCCAGGACCCAGCCGCCACGCGCAGGAATCCATTTGCCCCGGACAGCGCCTTGGCCGGACAATCTAGACTCGTGCTTGCTGCTGTCAGACGTCTTCTCCGTCACCTTTCGCTGGATCTGAGCCCGTTGCGCGATTCGCGCGACTACCGGCTGCTCTTCGGGTCCGGCGTCATCACGATGTTCGGCACGATGATCTCCATGGTCGCGGTGCCGTACCAGATGAAGGAGCTGACGGACTCCTACCTGGCGGTCGGGCTGGTGAGCCTGGCGGAGTTCGTGCCGATGGTGGTGTGCGGCCTGTGGGGCGGCGCCATCGCCGACGCGCTCGACCGCCGCCGGATCATCTGGCTGAGCGAGCTGGGACTGCTGGTCACCTCCGCCGCGCTCATGATCAACGCGATGCTGCCCGACCCGCAGGTCTGGGTCCTGTACGTGATGGGCGCGCTGGCCACCGGCGTGGGCTCGTTGCAGCGGCCCAGCCTGGAGGCGGTGATCCAGCAGGTGGTCAAGCACGAGCAGCAGAGCGCGGCCGCGGTGCTGTCGAGCCTGCGCTGGAACTTCGGCGCCATCGTGGCCCCGGCGCTGGGCGGCCTGATGCTGACGGCCTGGGGCACGGCCTCCGCCTACGCCCTCGACACGCTGACGTTCGTGCTCTCCCTGGTGCTGCTCTGGCGGGTCAGGGCCATCCCGCCCGCCGACGACGCCGCCCCCGCCTCGATCAGGTCGCTGATCGAGGGCGTCCGTTACGCGGTGAGCCGCAAGGATCTGATGGGCACCTACCTGGTGGACATCGCCGCCATGGTGTTCGCGATGTCGACGGCGCTCTATCCGTTCCTGGCCGAGGAGCTGAGGGCGCCCGAGGCGCTCGGGCTGCTCTACTCGGCGGCCGCGGTGGGCGCTCTGATCGCCTCGCTCACCGGCCGCTGGACGGCCCGCGTCCAGCGTCAGGGCCTGGGCGTGATCGTCGCCGCCGCGGCCTGGGGCGTGGCCGTGACCCTGACCGCTTTCGCGCCCAACGTCTGGATGATCTTCGTCTGCCTCGCCTTCGCCGGCGCGGCCGACATGATCAGCGGCATCTTCCGCCTGACGATGTGGAACCAGACCATCCCGCCGGAGCTGCGCGGCCGCCTGGCCGGCATCGAACTGCTCTCCTACGCCAGCGGGCCGATGCTGGGCAACGCGCGGGCCGGCCTCATGGCCAACTTCGGCGGCACCCGCTTCTCCCTCGGCGCGGGCGGCGCGCTGTGCGTGGCCGCCGTCCTCGCGCTGGCCGCCGCCCTGCCGAGATTCCGCGCGTACGACGCCAGGACCGACGAGCACGCTCTGGCGGAGAAGGCCCGCAGGCAGGCCGCGACCGACCAGGCTCCGACCGACCCGGCCCAGGCCCCCGCCTGACGACCACCGAAACGCGCTCATTCGCAGAAACCCGGTCACCCACCGAAACCCGCCCAACCACCGAAATCCGGTCACCCGCCGCCCCACGAGCCACCGATCAGCCGCCCACCATCCCCGGAGCACAACCCGGCTACGTCCTTGCATCCCCCGGGGCACCACTCGGTCACGTCCTTGCATCCCCCGGGGCACCACCCAGCCGAGACCTCGCAGGCCATCCCCCACCAGCGCTCACCTCCGGCCCTCGGCGGCGGCGAACGTCGTCAGGGCCTCGGCGTCGGAGTAGACGCTGGTGACGTATTCGTCCACCCACTCCCTGACGCCCTCGTATCCGCTCTCGGCGAGCAGCCGCTCCCGCACCGTCCTCGCGTCCAGCGGCGTGTTCCGCAACGTCACCGCCCCGCTCTTCCCGTCGAGCAGCGCCCACTGCGCGCCGTAGCGCCCGTAAGGCATGCCGACCGACCCGGGGTTGACCACCAGCACCCGATCCGCGAGCCGTACGAACGGCATGTGCGTGTTGCCCAGCACCACGGTGTCGGCCTTCTCCCCCGCCAGCACCTCGCCCCATCGCTCCAGCGAGCTGTCCACGAGGATCGTCTCCTCGTCGCTGCGCGGCGTGGCGTGCACGAACAGCGTCCGCCCCAGCTGCCCCACCTCGATCTCCTGCCGGGAGGGCAGCCCGGCCAGCAGCTCGACCTGCTCCTCCCTGAGCTGACCCGCCGCCCACACCGACGACGGGTAGGGGCAGTCCTTGCCCGCCGCCACCTCCACGAGCTCACGGTCGGCGTTGCCGTTCACCCAGGACGCGCGCTCCCCCAGCGAGGTGAGCAGGTCGAGCGTCTCCACGGGCAGCGGCCCCGCGGCCACGTCACCGGTGAGCACGATCCGGTCGGCGGACTTCACCTCGGGCTCGGCCAGCACGGCCTCCAACGCGGGCAGCACACCATGGATGTCGGAGAGAACGGCGATTCGCATAGGGCAACTCTGCCGTGTCGCACGACCGCCGGAGCCGATGTTCGCTACCCGGCGAACGACTCAGCCGATCGCGAAACCGTCCAGCTCACCCGGCCTCACGACCGCTCCACCATCTCAGCCGAGCACGCCACCCGCCCGTACCCCTCCACCCGCCCAGTCGGCCTCACACCGCCCCGCCGTACGGCTCACTCCGCCTCGCGCCACCCGTCGTACCGCTCGATCAGCTCCTCGACCTTGGCCAGGCGACCGGCGTCCAGTCCCTCGACGACGACCAGCCACTGCGCGTCCTCGGCGTCGTCCTCACCGGCGAGGGTCTCCCGTACGACGCGCGGCACCCCTAGCTCGGGAAACCACTCCCCCAGCGTCTCGGCGACCTCCTCGGCGTCGTCCCGCTCCGTGAACACCAGCAGCTGCCGCACGCTCCGACCTCCTCAGTCGATCCGTATTCCCTCATTCACCGACCGTGACGGATCCGGCCGGATAGCGTTGCGCCCGTGACCGCGCTTCCCCAACGGACGATCACCGAGCCGCCGCCGCCCTCGGCCGAGCTCCCCGACTGGGTCTTCCCGCCGCCGCAGGGGTTCTTCGCCGAAGATCTTGATCACCTCCCGGATCTGCCTGCGCACACAGAGCTGATCGACGGAAGCCTGGTCTTCGTGGGCCCGCGGAATCTCTTCCATCACGTGGTCAGCCGCGAGTTGCGCACCGCGCTGAACCACTTCCTGCCCGCAGATCACGAAATATTGGGACAAATGACGGTGAAACTGGGTGCGCGGCAACGGCCAGAGCCCGACCTCATCGTGCTCGGCCCCGACGCGCCCGACGACCCCGACGTCACCTGTTACGACGCCGCGGACGTCCTGCTCACCGTCGAAGTGGTCTCCAAGGAGTCCGAACTGCGCGACAGGCAGCGCAAGCCGGTCCTCTACGCCGAGGCGGGGATCCCCCACTTCTGGCTGGTCGAAGAGGTCAACGGCCGGCCCGCCGTCTACGTCCACGAGCTCGACCCCGCCACGCAGGCCTACATCGCCACCGGCGTCCACCATGACCGGCTCAAGCTCATGGTCCCGTTCGACCTCGACATCGACCTCACCACGCTCTGCTCGAGCCACACCCGCTAGGAGGGGCCGGCGCACCGGCCCCTCCATGACGACGGTCTCAGCCGCGCAGTTGCGCGCCCACCCGGTCGGCCGCCATCGCCACCGCCGCGTCACGGGCAGCCGTGGTCTCCTCGACCGTCAGCGTACGGTCGGCGGCCCGGAAGCGCATCGAGTAGGCCAGCGACTTGTTCCCCTCGCCCACCTGTTCCCCGGCGTACACGTCGAACAGCCGGATCGACTCCAGCAACGCCCCGGCCCCGTCACGCAGGGCCGCCTCAACGTCGGCCACCGGCGTGAAGTCGGGCACGATCAGCGCGACGTCCTGCGTGGCCACCGGATAGGCGGACACCGAGGGCGCCTGCACAGGGCCGGGCATGGCCGCCTCAAGCCGCGACAGCTCCAGCTCCATCGCCACCGTACGCGGCGGCAGGCCGTAAGCCTCGATCACCCGCGGGTGCAGCTCACCGGCGTGGCCGACCAGCGTGTCGCCCGCGTAGAGGGCGGCGCACCGGCCGGGGTGCCAGGGCTCGTGCTGGTCGGCGCTGATGGACAGCTCGATTCGCGCCTCCGCCGCCACGAGCCGGGCGGCCTGCACCGCGTCGGCCCACGTCGCGGGGCGGCCCGCGCCCCACCAGCCGGATCGTTCGAACTCGCCGGCCAGCACCACCGCGACCCGCAGCGGCTGGTCGGGCAGCGCCGACTCGATCGAGGCCAGCTCTTCTGCGGTGGGCCGGCGCTCGACGCCGAGCACAGGGGCCACGCCCGGCGCTCCCGCGCGCGGGCGGTAGACCGAGCCGGTCTCGAACAGGGCCACGTCGGTGAAGCCGCGGCCGACGTTGCGGACGAGGGTCTTGAGCAGGCCCGGCAGCAGCGTCGTCCGCATCAGCGGCTCGTCTTCCGACAGCGGGTTGGCCAGCCGCGCGGCCACCCGGCGGGCGTCGTCGGCGGGCAGCTGCAGCCGGTCGAAGTCGTCGGGACTGATGAACGGGTAGCTGAGCACCTCGACATGACCGCCCTCGGCCAGGGCCCGGCCGACCCGCCGCCGCAGCCGCTGCGCCTCGGTGAGCCCGGCGCCGGCCGGGGCGGAGGGCAGCACCGACGGGAGGTCCTCGTAGCCCTCCAGCCGGATGACCTCCTCGGCCAGGTCGTTGGGGTCGGTGAGGTCGGGCCGCCACGACGGCGGCGTGACCGTGATCATGTCGTCGCCGGTGACGGCCAGCTTGGCGGCCAGCGCGCCGCCGGTCACCACACCGGTCGGATCGACGCCGCCCCGGCGCACGGCCGGGTCGTCGCCGTCGGTGACGACGCAGCCGACCTGCTCCAGCCGGGCGATCACGGTGTCTCTGGAGTAGGTCATGCCGGCGACCCGGCCCGGGTAGCCGGACGGGATCGCGATGCGCGCGGGCGACACCTCGACCTCGGCGTGCGTGACGCCGGGCTGGACGCTCGCGCCACCCAGCTCGGCCAGCATCTGGACCGCCCGCCACGAGGCGACCAGCGGCAGCTCGCGGTCGACGCCGCGTTCGAACCGCTTGGACGCCTCCGACACCAGCCCGTGCCTGCGCGACTCGCGGGAGATGCCGGTCGCGGAGAAGTGGGCGGCCTCGATGACGATGTCGGTCGAGGCGTCGGAGATCTCGGTCTCCAGGCCGCCCATCGTGCCGGCCATCGAGATCGGCCCCGACTGGTCGGTGATGAGGATGTCGTCGGGGTCGAGGTCGCGTACGACGTGGTCGAGCGTCTCCAGCCGCTCACCGGCCGCGGCCCTGCGTACGACGATCTCGCCCTGCAGCTTGGCCCGGTCGAACGCGTGCAGCGGCTGCCCGAGCTCCAGCATCAGGTAGTTGGTGACGTCGACGGCCAGCGACACGGGGCGCACACCCGCACGCGTGAGGCGTACCCGCATCCACAGCGGGCTCTCGGCGGCCGGGTCGAAGCCGCGCACCTCGCGCAGCACGAACCGGTCGCACGCCGTCGGGTCGGCGATGGAGGCCGGCCACGACGTGCCGCTCTCGGCGGGCAGATCGACGTCGGCGGGGTCGAGGAAGGCCACCCCGAACGCCGTCGCCGCCTCGCGCGCCACGCCCCTGATCGACAGGGCGTAGCCGATGTCGGGCGTGATCTCCAGCTCGATCACGTCGTCGCGCAGCCCGAGCAGCTCGACCACGTCGGTGCCGATGGGCGTGCCGGCGGCCAGCACCATGATGCCGTTGTGGTCGTCGCCCAGCCCGAGCTCACGCTCGGAGCAGATCATGCCCTCGGACATGCGCCCGTACGTCTTGCGCGCGCCGACCTCGAACCCGCCGGGCAGCACGCCGCCGGGCAGCACGACCGGCACCCGGTCGCCGACGGCGAAGTTGGTGGCGCCGCAGACGATCTCGCGCGGGGTCGCCTCGCCGACCTCGACCTTGCAGTGCCTGATCGGCTTCTTGAAACCGGTCAGCTCCTCGATCTCGAGCACCTCGCCGACCACGACGTTCTTGACGTCGTGACCGTGGGAGGCGATCGCCTCGAGCTTGAGGCCGGCCGCGGTCAGCTTGTCGGCCACCTCGTGGGCGGTGACCGCCGGGAGATCGACATACTCCCGCAGCCAGGAAAGCGGGACCTTCATCAGATCTCCATTCCGAACGGGAGGGTGAAGCGCACGTCTCCCTCGACCATGTCACGCATGTCCTCGGCGTTGTGGCGGAACATCAGCGTCCGCTCGATGCCCATGCCGAAGGCAAACCCGGAGTAGCGCGCCGGGTCGACCCCGCACGCGATGAGCACGCGCGGGTTGACCATGCCGCAGCCGCCCCACTCGATCCAGCCCTCCGACTTGCAGGTGCGGCAGGGCGGGTTGCCGGGGACCGCCGAGGCGCCGCGGCAGACGAAGCACTTGAGGTCCATCTCGGCGGACGGCTCGGTGAACGGGAAGTAGTTGGGCCGGAACCGGGTCGTGATGCCCTTGCCGAACATGACCTCGGCGAACCGGTCGAGCGTGCCCTTGAGGTGGGCCATCGTCAGGCCCTCGTCGACGGCCAGGCCCTCGGTCTGGTGGAAGACCGGGGTGTGGGTGGCGTCGAGCTCGTCGGTGCGGAACGTCTTGCCCGGCGAGATCACGTAGACCGGCAGCTCGCGCTGGAGCAGCGCGCGGACCTGCACCGGCGAGGTCTGCGTGCGCAGCACCATACCGGAGTCGGTGGAGCCGACGAAGAACGTGTCGTGGTCGGACCTGGCCGGATGGTCCTTGGCGATGTTGAGCGCGTCGAAGTTGAACCATTCGCCTTCGAGCTCGGGGCCTTCGGCCACTTCGTAGCCCATGGCGACGAAGGCGTCGGCGATGCGCTCCTGCAGCGTGGTCATCGGGTGGCGGGCGCCGCGGGGCCGCCGGTCCCAGGGCAGGGAGACGTCGACGGTCTCCTCGACGAGCACCCGCGCGTCGCGCTCGGCCTCCAGCTCGGCCTGGCGGGCGGCCAGTGCCTCGTTGATCGCCTTGCGGGCGCCGCCGACGCGCTTGCCGGCCTCGGCGCGGGCGGCCGGCGGCAGGGCGCCGATCTCGCGGTTGGCCAGGGCGATGGGCGAGCGGTCACCCGCGTGCGCCAGCCTGGCCCGCTTGAGTGCGTCGAGGTCGGCGGCGGCCTTGATCGCCTCGATGGCGTCGGCCTCCATGCGGGACACCTCGTCGGCATGCAACGGTGTCACCTCGACGGGGTCGTAGTCAGACAAGAGTGAGCTCCGTATCCAGGGCTTGAGCGGAAATGAGTCTAGTGGGAGCCGCCCACCGGGCCCGAATTCCGCCTCAGACGGCGGCGAAGTCGGGGGTGCCGGTGGGCAGGGTAAATCGGAACTCCGCCCCGCCCTCGGGCGCCCGCTGCACGATGATCGTGCCGCCGTGTGCTTCGACCAGGCCCTTGACGATGAAGAGCCCGAGCCCGGTGCCACCGCGGCGGCGGCTGTTGCCGCCCCGCCAGAACTGCCTGAAGACGCGCGGAGCCAGCTCGGGCTCGACGCCCTCGCCCTCGTCGCGCACCGACACGGCAACTCCCCATTCGACGGACTCGATCTCTATGGTGACGGTGCCGCGTCCGTGGCGCACCGCGTTTTCCACCAGGTTACCCAGGATCTGGTCGATCTTGTCCTGGTCGAGCCACATCTCGGGCAGGTGCTCGCCCACGACGAGCCGGTAGCGGTTTTCGCTGTCGCCCGCCGCCACCCGGCCCGCGATGAGCCGGCGCGCCCTGGCGGGCAGATCGACGACCTGTCGGCGCACCTCCAGCCGCCCCGACTCGATCCGCGAGACGTCGAGCAGCTCGGTGATGAGCCGGGTGACGCGGTCGGCGTCGTTGTTGACGGTCTCCAGCATGACGCGCTTCTGCTCGTCGGTGAACCGGGTCCACTTGGCCAGCAGCGTCGCGGTGAACCCCTTGACGCTGGTCAGCGGCGAGCGCAGCTCATGGGCCACGGTGGAGACCAGGTCGGCCCGGCTGCGCTCCAGCCGCGCGCGGGCGCCGCCGTCGCGCAGGGTGATCGCCACCCGGTCGACCTCGCCGCCGCGCTCCGGCTCGCGGACGAGCCTCGCGGCGACGTAGAGCTCCTGCCCGCCGGGCAGGTGCAGCGGACGCTCGGGCACCCGCGTCCTGATGCGCAGGCCGCCTTCGGGGTCGAGCGCCTTCCACCAGTCACGCCCGTCATGGTCGCGGAAGGGGAACACGTCGTTCATGTGCCGGCCGACCGCGCGCTCCATGGCGACGCCGGTGAGCCGGGAGGCGGCCCGGTTGACGGCCCGCACGCACCCATATCGGTCGGTCACGATGAGGCCGTCAGGAAGATCGTCGATGGCTATCGTGCACGCGGCGGCCACAACTCGCCCGTCGGTGTCTGCGCCGTGCACGACCTCGCCTCCTCCGCCTACAACGCCGACAATAGCGGGTTTCCAGCCACCTAGGGCACTCGCTGCGCCCTGGCGGAGGAGTAAAGGCACACCGCCGCCGCGGTGGCCAGGTTGAGACTTTCAGCCTGTCCGTAGATGGGCACTCTGACCACATCGTCCGCCTCGGCGAGTATCTCCTCCGGTAGTCCCCATGCCTCGTTGCCGAAGATCCACGCGGTGGGTCCCGCGAGATCGACATCGTCGAGCGTGTGCTTGCCCGCGCCGTCGGCCGCCAGCACGCGCAGGCCCCGCTCCCTTAGTTGACGCACGGCGGCGCCGACCGGTGCACCGATGGTGACGGGAAGATGGAACAGGCTACCGGCGCTGGCGCGCACGCACTTGCCGTTGTACGGATCCACGGAGGCGTCGGTGAGCACCACCGCGTCGGCCCCCGCCGCGTCGGCCGCCCGCATGACGGTCCCGGCGTTGCCCGGGTCACGCACGTGCGCGAGCACCGCGACCAGCCGCGGCTGCCCGCTCAGTGCGCGCTCCAGCGGCACGTGCACGAGCCCGCAGACGGCCACCAGCCCCTGCGGCGTCACGGTCTGGGACAGCTCCGACATGACCTCGCCGCTGGCCCGGTGCACGGGTACGCCCTGCAGCGTGGCCTGGGTGATGAGTTCGGGGTGACGCAGCTCCGCCTCCGCCGTGCTGAACAGCTCCAGCGTCACGCCGTCGAGCTTGAGCGCCTCGCGGACCGCCTGCGGCCCCTCGGCCAGGAACTTCCTGTCCTGCTCCCTGAAGGCCCGCTTGGTGAGCCGCCTGGCGGCCTTCACCCGCGGCGACCTCACGTTGGTCAGCTCGGACCCGCCCATCCACATCCCCCAGTCGTGCGAGCAACGGCCGTACGGATGACAGCCCTTGAACAACAAAGGGCCCACCGTCATCGGTGGGCCCCTCAGAACAATTGCCTCAGCTCGCGGCCGGAGCGTTCACGTTGGCCGGAAGGGCCTTCTTGGCGGCTTCGACGAGCGTGGCGAAGGTCTGGCTGTCGTTGACCGCGAGGTCAGCGAGGATCTTACGGTCGACCTCGATGTTCGCCAGACGCAGACCCTGGATCAGGCGGTTGTAGGTCATGCCGTTCTGTCGAGCCGCGGCGTTGATGCGCTGGATCCACAGACGACGGAAGGTGCCCTTGCGGTCCTTGCGGTCCCGGTAGGCGTACGTCATCGAGTGGAGCATCTGCTCCTTGGCCTTGCGGTACAGCCGTGACCGCTGGCCACGGTAACCGCTCGCCCTATCGAGGACGACCTTGCGCTTCTTCTTGGCGTTGAGCGCCCGCTTCACGCGTGCCATGTTGTATCTCCCCGGGGGTTCGCGCTACTTGGCGAGCAGCTTCTTGATCTTCTTGGAGTCGGCGTCGGAAAGGACGACCTCGTTCTTGAGACGGCGCGTCAGCGTGGACGACTTCCACTCGTTGTAGTGCGCGCGGTTGGCACGGCGACGCTTGATCTTGCCGGTGCCGGTGACCCGGAACCGCTTCTTCGCACCGCTGTGCGTCTTCATCTTCGGCATGTCGCCGTCTCTCCTCGTTTCGGTCGTGCCGGTGGCCGGGCCGGTGCTGGCCGGCCCGGTCGTGGCGTCTTCGTCTGCCGGTGGCTGCTGGGGTGCTGTAAGGCTAACCCCAACTGCGGGTCACTCTTCCGGTGGGGAAGGCTCCTCGCCGCCACGCTGTGCCTTGGCTGCGGCCTTTTCCGCCTTCGCCTCGGCCTTCTTCTTGTGCGGACCGATCACCATGATCATGTTACGGCCGTCCTGCTTGGCGTGGGACTCGACGAATCCCAGCTCCTGAACGTCGTCCGCCAGCCGCTGCAGCAGCCGGAAGCCGAGCTCCGGGCGGGACTGCTCGCGTCCGCGGAACATGATCGTGACTTTGACCTTGTCTCCCGCCTTGAGGAACCGCACCACGTGACCCTTCTTGGTCTCGTAGTCGTGCGGGTCGATCTTCGGCCGGAGCTTGATCTCCTTGATGATCGTGTGCGCCTGATTCTTGCGCGCCTCGCGCGCCTTCATCGCGGACTCGTACTTGAACTTGCCGTAGTCCATGAGCTTGCACACGGGCGGTCGAGCCGTGGCCGCGACCTCGACAAGGTCGAGGTCGGCCTCCTGGGCGAGCTTCAGCGCGTCATGAATGGAGACGATGCCGACCTGCTCGCCGTTCGGGCCCACGAGGCGAACCTCGGGAACTCGGATACGCTCGTTGATGCGGGGCTCAGTGCTGATGGGGCCTCCTAGGTTTGCGATCCCTACGTGCTCGTCGTGACGGGAGCTCAACGCGCTCGCAGAACGCGAAAAGCCCCGCACGTCGCGCATGCGGGGCCACTGAGCTCTGTGGCTTCGTGGCCTTGAGCTCCCCGGAGTAGTCCGGCGTGATCCTGGACCCGGCCACCTCGCGGTGACTCAGGTGGGAGGGAGACCTCCGCTTGCGCGTCCAGCAAGGCATGCCGGACCGATCAGAGAGCTACATTACCACAACGACGAAACGTTCTCGATTCATCCCGCCGGCGCATCCCCGATGCCCGGCGCACAGCGTCCGGCATCCAGCGCCCTGCGCCGGGCTCGACATGTCCGGTGCAGGGCGGTGCGTGGCTCGGGGCGGCCGGTTCAGTGCGCCTGTGCGGCCGTGCGGCGGAGGATCTCGGACTCCCCCGCGGCGCGCATCGCCTCGACCGGCACGTCCGTGATGCCCGTCATCAGCCGCACCTGCCGCACCGCCTGGTGCAGCAGCATCTCGAAGCCGCCGATCACGGTGCCGCCCGCCGCCTGGACCGCCGCCGCCGCGCCGGTCGGCCACGGCGAGTAGACGACGTCGAACAGCGCGGGTACGCGCGCCAGCCGGTCGGCGAAGACGTCGGCCGCGCCGCCAGGCAGCGTGGAGACCACCAGGTCCACGTGTGTGCGCGCGTCGAGCTTGTCGAACGTCTCCACCGCCAGCGCCACACCCAGCCGCTCGGCCACCGCCGCCGTCTCCCCCGCCCGCGCGGGGTCGCGCACCAGCAGGGTCGCGGAGTGGAGCCCGAGGTTGCGCAGCGCCGCCAGCGTCGAGGCCGCCGTGGCCCCGCCGCCCAGCACGGTCGCCGACCGTGGCGCGGGCACCCCCGCCTCGGCCAGGGCCCGCTCGATGCCGTAGACGTCGGTGTTGTCGCCGTGGCGCCGCCCGTCCTGGAAGATCACGGTGTTGGCCCCGCCCACCTCGACGGCCGTCTCCGAGACGGTGTCGAGCAGGGGCAGCACGGCCCGCTTGAGCGGCATCGTCAATGACAGCCCGGCCCAGACGTCGTCGCCGGCGCCCGCCTGGCCGCGTACGGGCCCGAGCCCGGCCAGCAGCTCGGGCAGCCGCGCCTCGTCGCACTCGAACGCCTCGTAGCTCCACCCGCCGAGCCCCATCGCCTGATAGGCGGCCCGGTGCAGGTACGGCGAGAGCGAATGGCCGATGGGCGAACCCATCACCGCAGCCCGCATCCCCCACTCCTTCCGACCAGCACGACCCTACCGTCAACGCGGCACGGGACCATCAACGCGGCCCAGGAGCGGCACGGGAAACGCGCACGGCCGCCCGGAGTGGTCCGGGCGGCCGTGGCGAGAAGCTTCAGCCGGCTTCGGCGGGCTTCAGCGGGCTTCGGTGAGCGACCATGCGTGCGGGCCGGCCACCGTTCGGCTGTGTCGGCCTCCGCCGCGCTCGGTCAGCCGCCGTTGCGCTTGAACTCCGCGAGCAGCTCGTTGAACTCCGCCTCCGTGGTGGCGAACTTGGTGACGCTGCTCTTGGGGTCGGTGGCGACGAAGTAGCGCCACGTGCCCTTGGCCGGGTTGAGCGCCGCCTCGATGGCGTGGTCGCCGGGGTTGGTGATGGCTCCCGGCGGCAGGCCCAGGTTCGCGTACGTGTTGTACGGGTGCTTGATCTTCGTCTCGGCGAAGGTGGCGGTGGTGCGGTACTTCTTGAGCGCGTACATCACCGTGCTGTCCATCTGCAGCTTCATCGGCGGGTTGAGCTCAAGCCGGTTGTAGATGACGCGCGCGATCTTCGCCATGTCCTCCTGCCGGCCCGCTTCGGCCTGCACGATGCTGGCGATGACGACGATCTCGTGCGGCGTGCGGCCGAGGGCCTTGGCGCCGCCCTCGATGTCCATCTGCTCGGCCGTCTGGTTGAACCGGTCGACCATCGCGGTCAGCATCTGCTTCGGCGTGGTCTTGGGCTGGAACTCGTACGTGGCCGGGAAGGCGTACCCTTCGAGCCTGCCCTTCGCGTACGACGGCAGGTCCAGGTCCTTGGTGTTCTTCGCCGCGGCGGTGAAATCCTTGACCGGCTTGCCGGTCTCCTTCGCGAGGGTGGAGAGGGTGTCGGACAGCCGCAGCCCCTCCTTGATCGTCACCTTGGCGAGCAGCCGGTTGTCCGCGCCGAGGCGCTGGACCGCGGCGGCCGCGGACATCTTCTTGGCCATCTTGTACTCGCCCGGTTGCAGCTTGTCGCTCATCCCGGCGTTGGCGATGGCGTTGGTGAACGCCCTGGCGCTGGCGACGACCCCCTGCCGCTCCAGCTCCGTGGCCACTTCTGACGCGCTCTGGCCGCTCTTGATCTCGATGACGACCTCGCCGCTGCCCTGACCGGTGTAGTCGTCGGGCACGAGGGCGTCGCTGAGCCACAGGTAGCCGTAGTAGCCTCCGCCGCCGATGATGCCCGCCAGGACGATGAAGGCGAGCAGCGGCGCGACGAAGCCGCCCCGATTGCGGCGACGGCGGCGCCTGCGGCCGCGTCTGGCGGCGCCGCGCCCTCCGCGCCGGCCGGAACCTTCGTCGTCCTCGGGGCCGAGCAGAGTGTTCAGATCGAGATCGTTCATAGGTGCGCTGGCCAATCTCCCGGTACTGCCTGCCGGGCGTCAAGCGGAACTGCCCAACCGGCTGGAGTCACCGAGCGAAACTGGGGGACCCGCCGCACGTGCTGCCACGGACGGCGGAGATCACTCTGGGTAGCCATGCTAAGGGACGGAAAGAGGGCGCATGCCCCGTTTTGGGGCTTTTGCGCAGAGAGAGCGGCGGCCCTGGCGAACATCAGCTCGTCCCGAGGTTCTTGTTCAACTCTTCCCGGTATCTCACGAACTCGCTCTCTTTGTTGGTGAATTTGGTGATTCTATGGCCCGGATCCGTCGTGACAAACCAGTGCCAATCACCTTCGGCAGGGTTCAGGGCTGCCATCAGCGCCTTCTCGCCCGGATTGGCGATGGGCCCCGGCGGCAGTCCCTTGTGGCGGTACGTGTTGTAGGGAGAGTTCACCTTGGTGTCACTCTCCGTGACTTTCAGTGTCCGTCGGTTCTGGGCGTAGAGCACGGTGCTGTCGATCTCCAGCGGGGTGCCCTTCTGGAGCCGGTTGTAGATCACCCGGGAGATCTTCGGGTAATCCTCGTCCGTCCCGCCCTCCGCCTGGATCATGCTGGCCACCGTGACGACCTGCAGCGGGGTGAGGTTCACCTTCGCCGCCTGCTCCTCCAGGCCCACGTGCCTGGCCGCGGCGGCGAACCGGTCGGCCATCGCGGCCAGCACGTCCACGGCCGTGTCGCCGGGCTCGATCTCGTACGTGGCGGGGAACAGGAAGCCTTCGAGCCCGTTGGCGTACTCGGGAAGCCCGACGAGGTCCTTGTCCACGCCGCGCAGCTCCTCCAGCGGCAGCCCGGACAGCTTGGCCACGCGGGTCAGCACCTCCGACACCCGCATGCCCTCGGGCACGGTCACCCGCCGCACGATCCTGGACGCGGGCGCGAGGAGCAGGTCGAGCGCCGCCGTCGCCGCCATGCCCTTGCGCAGCCGGTAGTGGCCGGGCCGCAACCGGTCGCTCATCGCGCGGTCCTCCGTCACGTTCACGAACGACTGCACGCTCGCCACCACCCCGGCGTCGGCCAGCGCCGAGCCGATGTCCGCCGCGCTGGAGCCGGGCGGGATGCGCACCGTCACGGCGCCGCCGCCCGTCCCCTCGAAGTCGTCGGGGCTGAGGTACGGCTTGAGCATCACGATCGCGCCGAGCCCGACGGCCAGCACGCCCGCCAGCAGCCCGGCGGACAGCAGCCCCACCTTCCGCATCGCCTGCCCTCGCCCGGCCGGCACCTCGTCCTCAGCCCCAGGGCCAGGCTCGTCCCGCCCGACGGCGGTCCCGGAACCATCCCGCTCAACCCCAGGCTCAGGACTGTCCAACCCGGCAGCGGACCCGGGGCGACCTTGCCCCGCCCGGCACTCGGAACCGTCCGGGCCCGCCCCAGGCTCGGGACCGTCCAGCCCGACGGAGGGCTCAGGACCGCTACCGCTCTGCCCGGTCCGAAGCTCGGGATCGTCCTGCGCGACCCGGTGTTCGGGGTCGTCCTGTCCGGCGCGGTGCTCGGTGTCCTCCTGCTCCGCCCGCGGTTCCGGCTCTTCGGCCGGGCTCTGCGCGGGCTGGAACGGGATCACGTCGTCGGCGTCGTCCTCGTTCTCAGGCGTCCTGTTCACGCGATCACCTCACCGGCGACCGTCGTTCCCAGACCTGCATCCGACACCTCGGGCACACCTGTAGTACGCGCCGAAGACCGGCCAGGATCACATCCTCCCGGCAAGAACCCCATAACCCCGGACGCGAACCCAGCCGCTGTCCCGGGCGAGGAACCACCCGCGAGCAGGCGACGATGGCCTGCGACCGAGGACGGATGAAGCGCCACACAAAAGCCGCGGTCCCCCCTCAAAGGGGCAGGCCGCGGCCCGGCGTGCCCACACCATGAGCGGACGAGCAGCCGGGCGGACGGGTGAATCGTGGCAGGCCGAAGAGCCGGAGCGCGGCCGTTCATGAAGCAGGTCCGTCGGCCGCGGATGGCGGTTCGACGGGCCTGCCTGGTGGTCTTTCCGTGGCGCGCTCGGAGTCGAGCGCATCTTGCAGCAGCACCACGGCCGCCGCCTGATCGACGACGCCGCGCTGCTTCTTGGCGCGTACGCCGCTGGCCCGCAGGCCCTGCTGCGCCGCGACCGTGGTCAGCCGCTCGTCGAACAGCCGCACGGGCGTGGGCGCCAGCCGGGCCGCGAGCTTGGCGGCGAACTCGCGGGCGAGCCCGGCCGCCTGTCCTTCGCGCCCCGACAGCGAGGTGGGCAACCCCACCACGACCTCGATCGCCTCGTGCTCCGCGACGATCGCCGCGATGCGGGCGAGGTCGCCCTTGCCTCGTCTGACAGTCTCCACCGGCGTGGCCAGCATCCCCGAAGGGTCACTGCGGGCCACGCCGATACGTACGGAGCCGACGTCCACGCCGATCCGTGCACCGAACCTCATGTCAGCCGAGCTGCCCAGAAATCGCCTCTTCGACCAGGCGCAGCGCGTCGCCGATCGCCTCCGGTCGCGTGCCGCCGCCTTGCGCGACATCGTCCTTGCCGCCACCGCCACCCCCAAGAGCCTTGGCGGCGACGCCGACCAGCTGTCCGGCCTTGAGCCCCCGCTCGCGCCCCGCCTCGTTGACCGTGGCAACCACCACCGGCCGGTCGGAGGGGGCACCGGCGATCACGACGACCGCCGGCCTGTCGGCCGGGAACCTGCCACGCACATCAAGCGCGAGCTTACGCAGGTCATCGGCGCCGGTGCCATCAGGCGCGCGGTGTGTCACGACGGAGACGCCGTGCAGGTCACGAGCCTGGGCGGTCAGGTCGCCGGCGACCTGGAGCACCTGGGCCGAGCGGACCTTCTCCAGCTCCTTCTCCGCCGCGCGCAGCCGGGTGACGATGCCGTCGATGCGCTCGGGCAGCTCTTCCCTGCGCGCCTTGAGCTGCTCGGTGAGCTGCGCGACCAGCACGCTCTCGCGGGCCAGGAAGCGGAAGGCGTCGATGCCGACGAGCGCCTCGACGCGGCGCACGCCCGCGCCGACGGACTGCTCGCCCAGCACCTTGACCAGGCCGAGCTGGCCGGAGCTGTGGACGTGGGTGCCGCCGCACAGCTCGCGCGAGTAGTCGCCGATCTCGACCACGCGGACCTCGTCGCCGTACTTCTCGCCGAACATCGCCAGCGCGCCCATCGCCCTGGCCTCCGCCTGCGAGGTGTAGAAGGCGTTGACCTTGAGGTCGTTGATGAGCACGGCGTTGACCTCGTCCTCGACGTCACGCAGCACGCTGGGCGGGACCGCGCCCGCCGCGGTGAAGTCGAAGCGGAAGCGGCCGGGCGAGTTCTCCGAGCCGGCCTGCGCCGCCGTCTCGCCGAGCGCGTTCTTGAAGCCGCGGTGGACGAGGTGGGTGGCGCTGTGGCTGCGCGAGATCGCGCGGCGGCGCTCCAGGTCGATCTTCGCCTGCGCCTCGTCGCCGACCTTGAGCTCGCCGCTGCGGACCTTGCCGCGGTGCACGACGAGCCCGGCCAGCGGCGTCTGCACGTCGGTGATCTCGACCTCGGCCCCGCTGGTGCGGATCACGCCCTGGTCGGCGAGCTGACCGCCGCCCTCGGCGTAGAACGGGGTGCGCTGGAGCACGACCTCGACCGTGTCGCCCTCGCTCGCCGTAGGGACGGAAACGCCGTCCACGAGAATGCCGACCACGCTGGTGTCGGCCTGGTTGTGGTCGTAGCCGAGGAACTCGACCTTGCCGCCCGCCTCCAGCAGTTGCCCGAAGACGGAGATGTCGGCGTTGCCGGTCTTCTTCGCCGCCGCGTCGGCCTTGGCGCGCTGCCGCTGCTCCTTCATGAGGCGGCGGAAGCCCTCTTCGTCGACCTTGAGCCCGTGCTCGGCCGCCATCTCCAGGGTCAGGTCGATCGGGAAGCCGTAGGTGTCGTGCAGCTGGAACGCCTGGTCGCCGCTGATCGACTTGCCGGACTTGCGCTTGGTCTCCTCGACGGCCACGTCGAAGATCGCGGTGCCGGTGCGGAGCGTGCCGAGGAAGCTCGCCTCCTCGGCGTCGACGACCGCGTGGATCTGCGGCGCGTCGACCTTGAGCTCGGGATACTGCTCGCCCATGACGTTGATCGCCACGTCGGTCAGCTCGTGCATGTAGCGCTGGTCGCCCGAGCCGAGCAGGCGCAGGTTGCGGATCGAGCGGCGCAGGATGCGGCGCAGCACGTAGCCGCGGCCCTCGTTGCCGGGCATGACGCCGTCGGCGACCAGCATGGTGCCGGTGCGCACGTGGTCGGCGATGACGCGCAGGCTGACGTCGGAACGTGCGTCGCGGCCGTAGCGCGTCTTGGTGAGCTCGGCCGCCCGGTCGAGGATCTTGTAGGTGGTGTCGATCTCGTAGATGTTGTCGACGCCCTGCAGGATCGCCGCCATGCGCTCCAGGCCCATGCCGGTGTCGATGTTCTTACTCGGCAGCTCGCCGGAGACGTCGAAGTCGACCTTGGAGCGGACCTGGCTCAGCTGGTACTGCATGAACACCAGGTTCCAGACTTCGAGGTAGCGGTCCTCGTCGGCGACGGGCCCGCCCTCCTTGCCGTATTCGGGGCCGCGGTCGTAGTAGATCTCCGAGCAGGGGCCGCCGGGTCCTGGCACGCCCATGTGCCAGTAGTTGTCCTCCAGGCCGCGGCGCTGGATGCGGTGCTCGGGCAGGCCGACCTTGTTACGCCAGAGGTCGAAGGCCTCGTCGTCCTCCAGGTAGACCGTCGCCCACAGCTTGTCTTCCGGGAAGCCGAAGCCGCCGTCGGACTCGGACTTCGTCAGCAGCTCCCACGCGAACGGGATCACTTCCGCCTTGAAGTAGTCGCCGACGGAGAAGTTGCCGAGCATCTGGAAGAACGTCGCGTGCCGGGTGGTCTTGCCCACCTCGTCGATGTCGGGGGTGCGCACGCACTTCTGCGCGGTGGCCAGCCGTGGCGCCGGAGGCTTGCGCTGCCCCAGGAAGTACGGCTTGAACGGCACCATACCCGCGTTGACCAGGAGAAGCGTCGGGTCCTCAGCGATCAGGCTGGCCGAGGGCACGACCTTGTGCCCACGCTCCTCGAAGAAGCGCAGGAAGCGGCGGGCGATCTCTGCCGACTCCATGGTGGCCATCCTTTACTTTGAGTCAGTTGTTGTCTTCAGCGTTGTCGAGCCCGAAGCGGGCCCGCAACCGGGTTTCGCGCTCCGCGGCCTCGCCGAGTGCGTCGCTAGTAAAGTCTCTCACCTGCCGGAGCATGCCCGCGGCGTTGTCGGCCGTCCTGCGGGCGACGTGGTCGGGGCGCAGCGCCTGCAGCCTGCGCATCACCCAGAACGCGAGGAACGCGCCGAGCGACAGGTAGAACAGCCGCCTGATCATCGCGAACGCCCTGCGGCACGGGCTCGCGAGCCGGGCCGGCGGCGGGCCTCGATGGCGCGGCGCACGCCGTAGCCGATCGAGGAGACCTTGATCAGCGGCCCGGTGAAGATGGTCTGGGTCACCGCGCTGAGTTTTGCGGCGTGCCCGCTGACCTGTTGCACGTCCTTGGTGATGGCCTCGACCGCGATGAGCTGCCTGTTGGTCTCGTTGACCGTGACGCTCATGTCGTCGAGCAGCGGCGCGAGGCGGTTGTTCAGGTCGGAGACCGCCTTGGTGGTCTCCTTGAGCAGCCTGGCGAGCTTGACGAGCACCATGACCATGACGCAGACCAGGACGATCCAGCCCGTGGCGGCGATCAGCCCGGCGACCTCTCCAGCGGTAAGCATCCGCGCATCTCCCTCGTACGCTGGGCCGGAACGGCAAGACCCTATCGCGTTCGGGT
This sequence comes from Nonomuraea sp. NPDC048882, assembly GCF_040649755.1. Taxonomy (NCBI): domain Bacteria; kingdom Bacillati; phylum Actinomycetota; class Actinomycetes; order Streptosporangiales; family Streptosporangiaceae; genus Nonomuraea; species Nonomuraea sp. NPDC048882. The sequence goes on along the minus strand of NZ_JBEZGB010000009.1, from coordinate 363,397 downwards.
GACAACGTTAGTGCGGAAGCCCTCCGCGATCAGGCAGCCACGTCGGCCCCTGACGCTTCCGTGACCGCGCGCATGAGGCCGCGGGCGGCCCTGATCTCGGGCGCCACCAGGCGTTCCGGCAGCGCCAGCGCGGCTGCCCGCAAGGCTTTGAGCGCCATGCCGGCGGCGTATCCGGCCGCGTGATCCGCCACCGGGCCGCCGTGGCAGCCGTACATCCGCCGGGCCCAGCCGGGCAGCGTGGCGAAGGCCAGCGCGCCGGCGGCGGGCAGCGAGCCGAGCGCGAGGGCCGGAGTCCGTAAGGCGAGCTTGAGCGACAGCGGCGGGTTGACGCTGCGGCGCACGGCCTGGCGGGCCTCCTCGGTGGCGGCCAGGAGCGGGCGTGTCTCTTCGATGCGGGCCTCCAGCTCGGCCGTGTCGCCGGGCGCGTCGGCGAGCCCGGCGAGCAGGGCGGTGTGCCGCTGCTCGGCCACGTACGCGTCCCGATCGGCCGCGGAGAGCCGCACGCCGGAGCGGCGGGCCAGCTCCAGGTGGGAGGAGACCTCGGCGCAGTGGGCCCAGGCCAGGTTCTCCTGCTCGTCCAGGCGGAACAGGGTGCCGGTGTCGGGGTCGAGGCCGACGAGACGGGCGTGCACCCGGCGGACCCGCTCGTAGGCGTGCTCGGCCTGCTCGCGGGTGCCGAACGTGCGTACGGCGAGGAGGCCGAGGTGGTGCCGCAGCCGGGCGTGGGCCACCTCGGGGTCGTCGAGGAGGCAGTTCTGGGCGAGACCGCGGATCGTGCGGGGGTGCAGGGCCTGGAGCTGGAAGGCGCGCAGGGCGGCGGGCCAGGCCGGGGTCTCGGTGTGGACGCGCCAGGTGATCGACTGGGGGCCGAAGAGGCCGCCGCCGGGGGTAACGGTCGCCTTCACACGATGGTGATGCCCCAAGATCGGCAAGTTAGTACGCCCGCACACGATTCGCCGGCGGACGTCTCTCCGCCGACCGGCTCCTCGCCGTGCCCTCACGAAAGCCGCGGTCGCCGTGCCTGTACGAACGCCGGCGTCGTCCGCCCGCTCAGCCCCTCCGGCGCCTTCCGCTCACGAGCCCCGGAGGAAGTCGCGGATCTTGGCCCAGCGTTCGGCGACCGGCGCCTCGGCCCCGTGCCGGGTCGGCTCGTAGTAGCGCCGATCCCGCACCTGCTCCGGCGCGTATTCCTGGCGGACGAGCCCGTGGTCGAAGTCGTGCGGGTAGCGGTAGCCCTCGCCGTGGCCGAGCTTGGCCGCCCCGGAGTAGTGGGCGTCGCGCAGATGGCCGGGCACCTGCCCGATCAGCCCCTTGCGCACGTCGCCGATGGCCGCCCCGATGGCCTTGACCACGGCGTTGGACTTGGGCGCGGTCGCGCAGTGGATGACCGCGTGGGCCAGGTTGATCTGCCCCTCGGGCAGCCCGATCAGCTGCACGGCCTGGGCGGCGGCGACGGCGGTCTGCAGGCAGGTGGGGTCGGCCAGGCCGACGTCCTCGGAGGCGAAGATGACGATGCGGCGGGCGATGAAGCGCGGGTCCTCGCCCGCCTCGATCATGCGGGCCAGGTAGTGGAGCGCGGCGTCGGCGTCGGATCCGCGCATGGACTTGATGAACGCGCTGATCACGTCGTAGTGCTGGTCGCCCTGCCGGTCGTAGCGTACGGCGGCCTTGTCGACGGCCTTCTCCACCACCTCGACGGTGATGTCGTCGGCCAGCAGCGCCGCTGCCTCCAGGTAGGTCAGCGACCTGCGCGCGTCGCCGCCGGCCAGGCGTACGAGATGCTCCAGGGCCTCGTCGGCGAGCGTGGCGCGCCCGCCGAGGCCGCGCGGGTCGGCCACGGCGCGCCTGAGCACGGCGCGCACGTCGTCCTCCGACAGCGACTCCAGCGTGAGCAGCAGCGAGCGGGACAGCAGCGGGGAGATGACCGAGAAGAACGGGTTTTCCGTGGTGGCGCCGATGAAGGTGACCCAGCGGTTTTCCACGGCGGGCAGCAGGGCGTCCTGCTGGGCCTTGTTGAAGCGGTGCACCTCGTCGACGAACAGCACGGTCTGGCGGCCGCTCATGCCCAGCTCGCGGCGGGCGTTGTCGATGGCGGCGCGCACGTCCTTGACGCCCGCCGAGACGGCGGAGACCTCGACGAAGCGGCGCTCGGTGACGTTGGAGACCACGTAGGCGAGCGTGGTCTTGCCGGTGCCGGGGGGACCCCACAGGAACAACGACATGGGCGCCTCGCTCTCGACCAGGCGCCGCAGCGGGGTGCCGGAACCGAGCAGGTGCCGCTGGCCGATCACCTCGTCGAGCGTGCGCGGGCGCATCCGCACCGCGAGGGGCTGCGGGGTGGCCTCCTCAGCCGCCGAGTCGAACAGGCTATCCACAACGCGAGATTACACGGTGAAACAGGCCCTCCGGGCCACACTGGACGGCTCTCGGGCTACGACCGGACGGCGCCGGGGCTACGACCAGACGGCCCTGGCGCCGGAGTCGCCGGCCTGGAAGACGAACCAGCCGGCCACCGCGGCCAGCACCACGGTCAGCGCCGACAGGAGCAGCGTGACGGAGCGGCCGAAGCGGTCGCCGCCGACGGAGTCGCGGGCCGGGCGGGTGGCGTACACGAGCAGCAGCGCGGCGACGCCCAGGCCGAGCACCGACAGCAGCAGCGGGTTGGCGAAGCTCTGGTGGGCGGAGATGCGGGCGGCCATCTCGCCCTCCGCCGAGCCGAATCTGGCCGCCTTGAGGCTCTCGCCGCTGTGCCTGGCCGCGGCGACCGCCGCGGGCGCGGCCAGCGAGAGCAGCACCACCGCCCACGCCGTGGGAACGCGCCAGCGCGGTACGAGCGCGTACGCGACCGCGGCGACGGCGAGCAACGGGGTCAGGACGACGGCGAAGTGGATGATCAGCGGATGAGCCGGCAGGCCCAGGATCTCGTCGAACATGGGGGGCTCCTTAGTTCTCATTTCAACTACGAATGCCGACACCATATGGTTCGCGACCACAGCAGTCGCACATGCGGCTTTGGTCACTTACATCCGTCACATATCGGAGGCCGGTAGCATGCGCGGAGTTGTTTGGTCATCCGTTGGCAAAGACGAGAGGACATAGCGGTGAGCGGCGACGACCGCCAGAACGAAGAGGACCGCCAGAAAGAGCTGGCGCGGGAGCACAAGGAACGGCAGGCCCAGCGCGCTGCCGCGCAGACCGCCAAGGCAAGGCGGAACACCTTCATCGGCGCGGCGGTGGCCGTTGTCGTGGTCGCCGGCGGCATCTTCGCGGCGACCACCCTGGTCAACAAGGACGGCGCGACGGCCGCCGGGGCACAGACCTCGGCCTCGGCCTCGCCCTCCGCCCCGGCCTCCCCCTCCGCCGGGCCGACCCAGCTGCCGACCACCACGCCGCCGAAGAAGGCGAGCGACATCACGTGCACGTACAAGCGGGACACCTCGGTGCCGCACAAGTACGTGGGCATGCCGGGCAAGCGGCCGAACCTGAAGCTCACGACGATGACGGTCCGCACCAACCGCGGCGACATCGTGATCGAGGTGGACCCCAACATCTCGCCGTGCTCGGTCAACTCGATGGCGTTCCTGGCGAAGAAGCGCTTCTACGAGAACACCAAGTGCCACCGGCTGGCCAAGCCGGAGACGTCGGGCGTGTTCCTGCTGCAGTGCGGTGACCCGCAGGCCAAGGCGGACGGCAAGAACCCGACCGACGGCCAGGGCAACGCCGGGTACGTCTTCGGTGACGAGGCCGTGGGGGTCGTCCCCTACACCAGGGGCGTGGTCTTCCTGACGCAGCCGGCGGACGCCGCCGGGCAGAACAGCAGCCAGTTCGCCATCTCGCTGTCGGACGAGAACTCCCAGATCGAGCCGGCCTACTCGGTCCTCGGCATGGTGAAGTCCGGCCTGGAGCTCATCGACAAGATCGCCGAGGAAGGCGTGATCGTCAACCCCGACGACGTCACGGGCGACGGCGGCTCGACCGCGCCGAAGAACCCGCTGATCATCAAGCGCGTCATCCTCAAGTAGCGGACGCGCGAAAAGCGGCAGGCCCCCGGAAGGGGTGCCTGCCGCTTTTCGTTGTCGGGCGCGGGGTGCCCGGCGCTTGCTCAGAAGACTCAGAAGAGCGGCAGGCGCCGGCGCCTGCCGCTTCTGTGTCACCGGCGTCAGGCGGGCGCGTCGGCCTTGGGCTGGGCGTCCACCCCGGCCTCCTTGCGCTGGACCGCCGTGATCGGCGTGGGCGCGGAGGTCAGCGGGTCGAAGCCCGAGGCCGTCTTCGGGAACGCGATCACGTCGCGGATCGAGTCGCCGCCGGACAGCAGCATGCAGATCCGGTCCCAGCCGTAGGCGATGCCTCCGTGCGGGGGCGGGCCGTACTTGAACGCCTCCAGCAGGAAGCCGAACTTGCTCTCCGCCTCCTCCTTGGAGATGCCGAGCACGTCGAACACGCGCTGCTGCATCTCGGCCCGGTGGATACGGATGGAGCCGCCGCCGATCTCCATGCCGTTGCAGACCATGTCGTAGGCGTAGGCGAGGGCCTCGCCCGGGTGGTCCTGGAAGTTGTCGGCCCACTCCGGCTTCGGCCCGGTGAACGGGTGGTGCACGGCCGTCCAGCCGCCCTCGCCGTCCTCCTCGAACATGGGCGCGTCGACGACCCACAGGAACGACCACTGCGACTCGTCGATGAGGTCGCAGCGCCGCCCGATCTCCAGACGGGCCGCGCCGAGCAGGTCGCGCGAGGCGGACCTGGCCCCGGCGGCGAAGAAGATCGCGTCGCCCGGCTTCGCGCCGACCTTCTCGGCCAGCCCGGACAGCTCCGCCTCCGACAGGTTCTTGGCGACCGGGCCGCCGAGCGTGCCGTCGTCCTGCACGAGCACGTAGGCCAGGCCCTTGGCGCCGCGCGAGCGGGCCCACTCCTGCCAGCCGTCGAGCTCCTTGCGGGTCTGCGAGGCGCCGCCAGGCATGACCACCGCGCCCACGTAGTCGGCCTGGAAGACGCGGAACGTGGTGCCGGCGAAGTAGTCGGTCATCTCGACCAGCTCCTGGCCGAAGCGCAGGTCGGGCTTGTCGGAGCCGTAGCGGGCCATGGCGTCGGCGTACGTCATGCGCGGCAGCGGCAGCGGCAGCTCGTAGCCGGCGATCTCCCGCCACAGCCGGCTGATCAGCTTCTCGCCGACCTCGATGACGTCTTCCTGGTCCACGAACGACATCTCGACGTCGATCTGGGTGAACTCCGGCTGACGGTCGGCCCGCAGGTCCTCGTCGCGGTAGCACTTGGCGAGCTGGTAGTAGCGCTCAAGACCGGCCACCTGGAGCAGCTGCTTGAACAGCTGCGGCGACTGCGGCAGCGCGTACCAGTTGCCGGGCTGCAACCGCACCGGCACCAGGAAGTCGCGCGCGCCCTCGGGCGTGGAGCGGGTCAGCGTGGGCGTCTCGACGTAGACGAAGCCGAGCTCGTGCATCACCTCGTTGGCCAGGTAGGTGGCCTTGGAACGGGTGCGCATGGCGTTGGCCACCTGCTGGCGGCGGATGTCGAGGTAACGGTATTTGAGCCTGGCCTCCTCCGACACCCCGACGTTGCCCTCGATCGGGAACGGCAGCGGCGCGGACTCGCTCAGCACCTCGACCCGGTCGGCCACGACCTCGATGGCGCCGGTGGGCAGGTCGGGGTTCTCGTTGCCCTCGGGGCGCACCCTGACCTGGCCGACGACCTGCACGCAGTATTCGGCGCGCAGGTCGTGGGCGTGGTCCTCCTCGCGGAAGACCACCTGCGCCGAGCCCGAGGCGTCGCGCAGGTCGATGAAGACGACGCCGCCGTGGTCACGGCGGCGCGCCACCCATCCTGCGAGCGTCACCTGCTGCCCGGCGTGCTCCTCGCGGAGCGACCCGGCGGTATGCGTGCGGATCACTGCACTTTCCCTTCTTGCGGAGAGGAGAGGGGCGGCAGCGGCCCTGGCTCGCCGGTCACTGCACCTTCCCCTTCAAGACGTCGACGACCTTGGCCAGCGGCACCTCGGTCTGCTCGGCGGTGGCCAGGTCCTTCACTTGCACGGCCTCGGCCGCGAGGTCACGCTCGCCCAGGATCAGCGCGAACCCGGCGCCCGAGCGGCCGGCGCCCTTCATCGCGCCCTTGAGCCCCTTGCCGCCGAAGGCCATGTCGGCGCTGAGGCCCGCCTCGCGAAGCTCGTCCACGAGCAGGAACATGCGGCGGCGGGCGTCGTCACCCAGCGGGACACCGTACACCTGCACGCGCCTGTGCGTGGTGTCGTCGCCGAGCAGCCCCTCGGCCTCCATGGCCAGGAACGTGCGGTCGACGCCGAGCGCCCAGCCGACGCTGGGCAGCGCCGGCCCGTCGAGCATCTCGCTGAGGCCGTCGTAGCGGCCCCCGCCGCCCACCGCGGACTGCGAGCCCAGCCCGTCGTGGACGAACTCGAACGTGGTGCGCGTGTAGTAGTCGAGCCCGCGCACCAGCCGCGGATCGTCCACGAACGCGACGCCGGAGGCGGTCAGCAGGGCGCGGACCTCCTCGTGGTAGGCCCGGCAGTCGTCGCACAGGTGGTCGACGACCAGGGGCGCCCCTTCGAGCTGCGCCCGCACCTCCGGCCGGTTGTCGTCGAGCACCCGCAACGGGTTGATCTCGATCCGGGCGCGGGTCTCCTCGTCGAGGTCGAGCCCGCGCAGGAAGTCCTGCAGGGCGGCGCGGTAGGCGGGCCGGCAGTTCTTGTCGCCGAGCGAGTTGAGCAGGAGCGTGACGTTCTTCAGCCCGAGCGAGGCGAAGCCGCGCACGCCCAGCACGATCAGCTCGGCGTCGAGCGCCGGGTCCTCCGAGCCGAGCGCCTCGGCCCCGACCTGCCAGAAGTGCCGGTAGCGGCCGCGCTGGGCACGCTCGTAGCGGAACTGGCTGCCGGAATACCACAGCTTCACCGGGAGCTGGCCGGTGTGCAGGTTGTGCTGGAGCACGGCGCGCACGACCGAGGCGGTGCCCTCGGGACGCAGCGTCAGGGAGCGGCCCGCCTTGTCGGGGAAGGTGTACATCTCCTTGGAGACGATGTCCGTGGACTCGCCTACGCCCCTGGCGAACAGCTGGGTTTCCTCGAAGACGGGCGTCTCGATGTAGCCGTAGCCCGCCCGGCGCAGCGGCGCGGCCAGCGCCTCGCGTACGGCGAGCACCCGCTCGGAGCGGGGTGGCAGCCAGTCGAAGGTGCCCTTCGGTGCTTGGAAGCTCATTAGATCCCTCGTGTGGGACCGGCGTGCGGCGCTGCTTCCTTGAGGTAGGCGTTGGTCGCGCGCTCGCGGCCGATCGTGGTCTGTGGTCCGTGGCCCGGCAGGACGACCGTATCGTCAGGCAGCGGCAGACACTTGGCAGCCAGGCTGCGCAGAATCGTCGGATAGTCGCCGCCGGGAAGATCGGTGCGGCCGATGGAGCCGGCGAACAGCAGGTCGCCCGAGAACATGATCTCGTCATCGGGCAGCCGGAAGCTCACCGACCCCCTGGTATGGCCCGGGGTGTGGTCGACCACGAGCTCCAGCCCCGCGAGCGGCAGCACGGCGCCGTCGGACAGCTCGCGCACGTCGTCGGGCTCGCTCAGCGTCAGCCCGCCGAACAGCGACGCGCTGGTCTCCGACCAGCCGGCGGCGGGATCGCTCAGCAGATGGCGGTCGTCGGGGTGGATCCACGCGGGCACGTCGCGCGCGCCGCACACGGGGGCCACGGACCAGACGTGGTCGAGATGACCGTGGGTGAGCAGGACCGCGACGGGCTTGAGCCGGTGCTCGCGCAGCAGCTCCTCGACGCCTTCCGTCGCGTCCTGGCCCGGGTCGACGATCACGCACTCCTCGCCGGCGGCGGGCGCGACGACGTAACAATTGGTCTGGAAGGCCCCTGCGGGGAAGCCTGCGATGAGCATCTGCCTCAGGTGATCTCGTCGAAAAGCCAATGGGAATGTAACCGAAGGGTACCGGTGCGGGTCGCCGGGCTGCGAATCATTACCCGTTGGCCGATACGATTCGCCCACCTCAGTTGATTGACTATGGGAGGCAAAGCGGTGGCCACGGGGAAGGACCGGCAGAAGCAGCTGGCGCGCGAGCACTACGAGCGGCAGATGCAACGCCGCATCGAGCGCGAGCAGAAGGCCAAGCGCACGGCGATCATCGGCTCCACCGTGGGCGTGGTGATCGTGGTCGGCGGCATCGTGGCCGCGGTCGCGCTGCTGGGCGGTGGCGACACGGGCACGGAGGCGGCCGCCTCGCCCTCGGCCACGCCCGCCGACACCGCCGCGGCGTCGGCGCCGACGGGGCCCAAGCCGTACGACGCGGCGACGGGCACGTGCGACTACGTCAAGGACGCGGGGGGCGGTCAGGTCAAGGACGTCGGCATGCCGCCGGCGAAGGTCAAGACCGAGCCCGCCACGAAGAAGATGACGTTCAAGACGAACCTGGGCGACATCGTGGTCGAGCTGAACAACGCCAAGGCTCCGTGCGCGACCAACTCGCTGGAGTTCCTGGCGAAGAAGAAGTACTACGACGGCAGCAAGTGCCACCGGCTCGGCAGCGACAAGTTCCCCATGCTGCAGTGCGGCGACCCGAGCGCCAAGGCCGACGGCAAGAGCCAGGACGGCTCCGGCGGCCCCGGCTACGTCATGGCCGAGGAGAACCTGACCGGCGCCCAGTACAAGCGCGGGGTGATGGCCATGGCCAAGACCTCCGCGCCGGGCAGCACGGGCAGCCAGTTCTTCCTCGTTTACGGCGACATCGGGCTCACCCCGGATTACACGCCGGTGGGTACGATCACCAAGGGGCTCGACATCCTGGACAAGGTGAACAAAGCAGGCGTCATCGCCGACATGGGAGATGGGACCGGAGCACCGAAGCAAACCGTCGAAATCAAAGACGTGACAATCGCCGGCAAGAGCTGACGTAATACAAACTAGGGACGAAGTAGTCCCGAAGGGTCTGATGGATAGTGCGGGAGGACACGGTGAGCACCGACCCGTGGGGCCGGGTAGACGACGACGGCACCGTCTACGTGCGTACGGCTGAGGGAGAGCGGGCCGTCGGCTCCTGGCAGGCCGGTGAACCTGAAGAGGCACTGGCCTACTTCCATCGCAAGTACGACGAGCTGGCCGGCCAGGTGCAGCTCCTCGAGCAGCGCGTCAGGGGCACCGACCTGGCTCCGGCCCAGGCCGAGGCCAGCATCGCCAAGCTGCGCGAGGCCGTCGCCGACGCGCACGCCATCGGCGACCTGGCGGCGCTGACGGCCAGGCTCGACGGCCTGACGGAGCTGGTCGCCCAACGCCGCGAGGAGGTCAAGGCCGCTCGCGAGCAGGCGCGGGTGGAGGCCAGGGCGATCAAGGAGCGCATCGTCGCCGAGGCCGAGCGCATCGCGGAGGAGACCACCCACTGGAAGTCGGGTGGCGAGCGGCTGCGCGAGCTCGTCGAGGAGTGGAAGGCCGCCGACCGCATCGACCGTGTCACCGAGGCCGCGCTGTGGAAGCGGCTGTCGGCCGCGCGCACGGCGTTCGCCAAGCGGCGCAAGCAGTACTTCGCGGGGCTCGACGAGCAGCGCGAGGGCGTGCGGGCGGCCAAGGAGCGCATCGTCGCCGAGGCCGAGGCCATCTCCGGCTCGACCGACTGGGGCCAGACCGCCGCCGTCTACCGCGACCTGATGCAGCAGTGGAAGAACGCGGGGCGGGCCTCGCGCGAGGCCGAGGACGAGCTGTGGGCCCGCTTCAAGGGCGCCCAGGACCAGTTCTTCCAGGCCCGTTCCGCGGTCTTCGCCGAGCGTGACGCCTCGCTGGCGGCCAACGCCGAGGTCAAGGAGGTGCTGCTGGCCGAGGCGGAGAAGATCCTGCCGGTCACCGACGTACGCACCGCCAGGGCCGCGCTGCGGCACATCCTGGAGCGTTGGGAGGCGGCGGGGCCGGTGCCGCGCGAGCAGCGCGACCGGCTGGAGGGCGGGCTGCGCAAGGTCGACGAGGCCGTGCGCAAGGCCGAGGACGCGGAGTGGAAGCGCTCCAACCCCGAGGCCAGGGCCCGCGCCCAGAGCGCCGTCGACCAGCTGCGCACCTCGATCGAGCAGCTGGAGAAGCGGCTGGCCAAGGCGCAGGCGGCAGGACGCGCCAAGGACGTCAAGGAGGCCGAGGAGGCCCTGACCGCCCGCCGTTCGTGGCTGGCGGAGGCCGAGCGCACGCTCACCGAGTTCAGTTAGTCCGGCGCGGGGCGGCGCACTTCCCTGCTCTCGCCCTCGCCGGACCACTCGGCCCTTTCTCCGCTTTCCCGCTGTTCACAGGCCTTATAGGGCCTTCCGGGGGCCGTCGCCGAATCGGGCGGCGAGCGACGGCTCCTGATCTAGGCTGTGCGGCATGGACCCCGTCGCCGCCGCGCGCGCCCTCGTCGAAGAGATGTTCCCCGGCGCCCTGTACGCCTTCGTCGGCGGCAGCGTGCTCACCGAGCGCCGCACCAGCACCTCCGATCTCGACATCGTGGTGGTGCTCGACGGCCTCGACCGCCCCTACCGCGAGGCGTTGCGCTGGCACGGATGGCCGGTCGAGCTGTTCGCGCACAGCGAGACGAGCCTCGCCGCCTACATCGAGCGGGGCTTCGAGTCGCGTCAGCCCACTCTGGCGCGCATCTGCGCCGAGGGCGCCGTGCTCACCGACAGGACCGGCGGCCGGGCCAGCGACCTCCAGAGCGTGCTGGGCGAGCGCGTCTCGGCCGGTCCCGGCGGGCAGAAGCCCGGCCAGGCCGACCGCGCCCGCTACGTGCTGTCCGACCTGCTCGACGACCTGGCCGGGGCGAGCGATCCCGGCGAGCTGGCGTTCATCGGTTGGGAGGTCGTGCAGGCCACCGCCAGGGCGGCGCTGAGCGTGGGCGGCAGGTGGCAGGGCAGCGGCAAGTGGCTGCTGCGCGAGCTGCGCGCGCACGACCCGGTGCTGGCCGACGCGCTGCTGTCCGCTCACGACGATCCCGTACGGCTGACCGCCGTCGCCACGGATGTGCTCGAACGGGCCGGAGGACGTCTCTGGGAGGGTTACCGGTCCCAGGGTGACCCCTTCCACCAGAGCCTGCGTCACGTCGCCGCAGGAGAGCTCTCGGGAGAGACGGCGCAGAGCTCCGGCATGCGCCGGCTGGCCGCCGTGAGCGGCGCCACCACCGGGTCGTCGCGGCTGTGGATGGGGCAGACCCACGTCGCGCCCTCCACCCGCTCCTCCGACCACCATCACGGGGCGTCGGAGACGGCGATCTACGTGGTCAGCGGGCGGCCGGCGTTCGTGTTCCTGGAGGACGACGAGGAGGTGCGGATCGAGGCAGGGCCCGGCGACTACGTGTTCGTGCCGCCGTACGTGCCTCACCGCGAGGAGAACCCCGACCCCTCGCGGGAGGCGGTGGTGGTGATCTCCCGCAGCACCCAGGAGGCGATCGTGGTCAACCTCCCGGACCTGCGGCAACGCTGACCCTCGCCTCCGGCCGCGCTCTTGGCGGCTACTTGGCGCGGCCTGACGCGCTCTCAACGTCGCCTGACACGCTCTCAGCGCCGCCGCGCGGCCGCCCTCGCGGGGTCAGCCGCCGGCGCCGCTCACGCGGTAGACGTCGAAGACGCCCTGGATGCTGCGCACGGCCTTGAGCACGTGGCCCAGGTGCTTGGGGTCGCCCATCTCGAAGGTGAACTTGCTGATCGCCACCCGGTCGCGCGAGGTCGTCACCGAGGCGCTCAGGATGTTGACGTGCTGGTCGGACAGCGTACGGGTGACGTCGGAGAGCAGGCGCGGCCGGTCGAGCGCCTCCACCTGGATGGCCACCAGGAACACGCTGTCGTCGCTCGGCGACCAGCTCACCTCCACCAGCCGGTCGGGCTGGGTCTTGAGCTGCTCGATGTTGGTGCAGTCGGCCCGGTGGACGGACACGCCGTGGCCCCGGGTGACGAAGCCGACGATGTCGTCGCCGGGCACCGGGGTGCAGCACTTCGACAGGCGTACCCAGACGTCGGCGTCGCCCGCCACCACCACGCCCGCGCCGCCACCGCCACGGGGGCGGCCGCGCAGCCGGGTCGGCAGCGAGGTCTCGGCGATGTCCTCCTCGGCGCTGTCGACGCCGCCGATCGAGGAGACGAGCTTCTGCACGACGGTCTGCGCCGCGATGTGCCCCTCGCCCACGGCCGCATAAAGCGCGGACACGTCGGGGTAGCGCAGGTCGCGGGCCAGCGCCAGCAGCGCCTCGCCGGACATGAGCCGCTGCAACGGCAGGCCCTGCTTGCGCATGGCCCGGCCGATGGCCTCCTTGCCCGCCTCGATCGCGGTCTCGCGGCGCTCCTTGGAGAACCACTGCCGGATCTTGTTACGGGCCCGGCCCGACTTGACGAACTTCAGCCAGTCGCGCGACGGCCCGGCGTCCGGCGACTTCGAGGTGAAGATCTCAACCGTGTCGCCGTTGCCGAGCCGCGATTCCAGGGGCACCAGCCGCCCGTTGACCCGGGCGCCGATGCAGCGATGGCCCACCTCGGTGTGCACCGCGTACGCGAAGTCGACCGGCGTGGCCCCCTCGGGCAGGGCGATGACCGAGCCCTTCGGGGTGAACACGTAGACCTCGGAGACCGACAGGTCGAAGCGCAGCGACTCGAGGAACTCGCCCGGGTCGGAGGTCTCCTTCTGCCAGTCGAGGAGCTGGCGCAGCCAGGCCATGTCGCTGCCCGGCTTGACCTTGCCGGTGGGGCCGGGGGCGCCGACCTCCTCCTTGTACTTCCAGTGCGCGGCCACGCCGTACTCGGCCCTGTGGTGCATCGCGTGGGTGCGGATCTGCAGCTCCACCGGCTTGCCCTCGGGACCGATCACCGTCGTGTGCAACGACTGGTACATGTTGAACTTGGGCATCGCGATGTAGTCCTTGAACCGGCCCGGCACCGGGTTCCACCTGGCGTGGATGGTGCCGAGCGCGGCGTAGCAGTCGCGTACGCTGTCGACGAGCACGCGGATGCCCACAAGGTCGTAGATGTCGTCGAACGCGACGTCTCTCGCGATCATCTTCTGGTAGACCGAGTAGTAGTGCTTCGGCCGGCCCTTGACCACGGCGCGGATCTTCGCCTCGCGCAGGTCGCCGGAGACCTTCTCGATGACCTCTTGCAGGAACAGGTCGCGGCGCGGCGCCCGCTCCGACACCATGCGCGCGATCTCGTCGTAGCGCTTGGGGTAGAGCATGGCGAACGCGAGGTCCTCCAGCTCCCACTTGATCGTGTTCATGCCCAGGCGGTGGGCCAGCGGGGCGAAGATCTCCAGCGTCTCGCGCGACTTCTGGTGCCGCTTGTGCTCCGGCAGGTAGCGCATGGTGCGCATGTTGTGCAGGCGGTCGGCCAGCTTGATGATCAGCACCCGGATGTCGCGCGACATCGCGACGACCATCTTGCGCACGGTCTCGGCCTGCGCCGCGTCGCCGAACTTCACCTTGTCGAGCTTGGTGACGCCGTCGACCAGGGACCCGATGGTGTCGCCGAAGTCGCCGCGCAGCTCGTCGAGGCTGTAGGCGGTGTCCTCCACCGTGTCGTGCAGCAGCGCCGCGCACAGCGTCTCGTCGTCGGTGCCGAGCTCGGCCAGGATCGTCGCCACGGCGAGCGGATGGGTGATGTAGGGGTCGCCGGACTTCCGCTTCTGGTCGCGGTGATGATAGGCGGCGACGTCGTAGGCGCGCTCGATCAGGCGCAGGTCGGCCTTGGGGTGGGTGGCGCGGACCGTACGGAACAACGGCTCCAGCACCGGATTCATGGCCCCACCCCCGAACCGCCTGCGACGCACCGACGGAACGCCGGGCGAATCGGCGTTGCCTGAGTCGGTCACGTCGGGCGCGACCACATCACGGGGCACACAGACTCCTCACGCAGTGACTCCTCACGTTCGAGTCCAGATCCCCCCAGTGTATCCAGGTGACGAACCTGGGCCGCCTCGGGCCGGGCTCAGACGATCACGAGGGAGTGCAGGTCCACTCCCGTCAGCCGGTCACGTCCTTTCAGGAAGGCGAGCTCCATCAGCACGGCGAGGCCGGCGACCGTGGCTCCGGCCCTCTCCACGAGCTCGACGGCGGCCTTCGCGGTGCCTCCCGTGGCCAGCACGTCATCGACGATGAGCACCCGGTCGCCGGGCGTGAAGGCGTCACGGTGGACCTCGATGGTCGCGGAGCCGTACTCCAGATCGTAGGACTCTTCCAGGGTCGCGGCGGGCAGTTTCCCCTTCTTGCGCACCGGCACGAACCCGGCGCCCGCCCGGTAGGCCACCGGAGCGGCGAGGATGAACCCGCGGGCCTCGATCCCCACGATCTTGTCGACCTGGTGCAGCCCCGCCAGCTCGTCCACGACGGCCGCCATCACGACCGGGTCGGCCAGCAGCGGGGTGATGTCCTTGAACATCACGCCCGGCTGGGGATAGTCGGGCACGTCCCTGATGCGGTCCAGGATCATCGCGCTCAGCTCGGTCATCGTCGTCTTTCGCCTCTCTCAACCGGCCCTGTGCCGGGCACCATAGCCGGGCACCATGATGGTGCATTCCGGACCCCACCCCGAACCCGAGCACCCCTCAGAACGCCCTCAGCGGCCCGCGAGAGCCCCCGAAGGCGCGCCATGGACTCGGAGTCCCGCGACACGAGTGACGGACCACAGCGCGCCCGATGAGGACCTGGGCCCCGTCCCTCAGCGCACCCAGCCTGGCAGACGAGCCACCCGGGCCCGCGGCTCGAACCGGCCGGGGACACGACGACGCCCTCACCCCGGCGCGGAGTGAGGGCGTCGTACGGGAGTCGTACGGGAGCTGCGGCTATCCCTTGGCTACGGCCGCGCTTTTGGAACTTTTGGACCCCTTGCCACCGCCGCTCGTGGAGGCGATCCTCCTGGCGATGGCCTGGTACTTCGGCTCGCGCTCCTTCAGCGTCACCAGCAGCGGCGTCGCCACGCACAGCGAGGAGTACGTACCGACGATCATGCCGACGAACAGGGCGAGCGACAGGTCCTTCAGCGTGCCCGCGCCGAGCAGCGTGGTGCCGATGAACAGGATCGCCGCCACCGGCAGGATCGCGACCAGCGAGGTGTTCAGCGACCGGATCAGCGTGTGGTTGAGCGCGTTGTTGGCCGCCATCGAGTACGTCTGCTTGGACGTGTGTCCCAGCTTGGCCGTGACTTCCTTGATCATGTCGAACACCACGACCGCGTCGTAGAGCGAATAACCGAGGATGGTCAGGAAGCCCAGCAGCGTCGCGGGCGTGACCTCGAAGCCCGACCAGGCGTAGATGCCGGCCGTGATGACGAGGTCGTGGACGAGCGCGACGATGGCGGCCAGGGCCATCTTCGGCTCGAACGCCATCGACAGGTACAAGATGATCGCCAGCATGAACACGGCCAGGCCGATCCAGGCCTTCTCCGAGACCTCACCGCCCCAGGACGCGCCGATCGACTGGATGTCGACCTGGTCGGTGGGGACGCTGTAGTCCTTCGCGATGGCGGTCTGCACCTGGTTCATGGTGCCTTCCGACAGCGCCTCGGTGGTGACCCGCCACCGGTCGCCGGCCGTCTGCACGATCGGCTGGTGCACGCCCTCCTCCTGGAAGGTCTCGCGCACCTGCTCGATGTTCGCGGTCGGCGCCTTGAAGGAGAAGACCGAACCGCCCCTGAACTCGACGCCCAGGTTGAGCCCGTTGATCAGGATTCCGGCCAGCGAGATGGCCAGCAGCAGGCCGGAGAGGCTGTACCACAGCCTCCACTTGCCGACGAAGTCGACATCGATCTCGCCGCGGTAGAGGCGACGCCCCAGTCCCATCTCAGGCCTCCTGCGGAGTGGTCGTGCGGCCGGTCGAGCCCGCCTCGCTCATGCGCTCGGCGTCGAGCCCGGACAGCGGGTGCCCCTTGGCGAAGAACTTCACCTTGGCCAGCATGGCGATGAACGGCTTGGTGAACAGGAACACCACCACGATGTCGATCAGCGTGGTCAGGCCCATCGCGAACGCGAACCCGGCCACACCGCCCACCGCCAGGAAGTACAGCACGATCGCGGCGATGAACATGACGGCGTCGGCGATCAGGATCGTGCGCCGGGCGCGGACCCAGGCCACCTCGACGGCCGCCCTGAGCGTCCGCCTGCCCTCCTTCATCTCATCACGTATGCGTTCGAAGTACACGATGAAGGAGTCGGCGGTGATACCGATCGAGACCACGAGGCCGATGATGTGCGGCAGCGAGAGCCGGAATCCGGCGTTGTGCCCGAGCACGACCACCGACGTGTACGTGATGACCGTGGCGACCACGAGACTCAGCACCGCCACGATGCCCAGGCCCCGGTAGTAGAGCAGGCAGTAGACGACCACGAGCCCGAGGCCGATGAGGCCCGCGACCAGGCCGCCCTCGAGCTGGTCCTGGCCGAGGGTCGAGGAGACCGTGTCGATCGAGCTGCGGTTGAACTTCAGCGGCAGCGCGCCGTACTTGAGCTGGTCGGCCAGGGTGGTCGCGGTGGCCTGGTTGAAGCCGCCGGTGATCTCGGCCCGGCCGCCGGGGATCGGGCCCTGGATGACCGGCGCGGTGATGACGACGCCGTCGAGCACGACCGCGACCTGGTTGCGCGGCTCGGGCGAGTTGAACGCGGTGGTGGTGAGCTTGCCCCACTCGCCCGCGCCCTTGCTCTTGAAGTCGAGCTGGACGACCCACTCGGTGGTGCCCTGGCGGACGCCCGCGGAGGCGGTGTCGATGTCGGTGCCGACGACCTTGGCGATGTCGAGGACGTACTTGTAGGAGCCGTCGGCCTCACAGCCGGCGAACTGCTTGTTGGGGTCGTCCTGGACGCCCTGGCCGCGGTTCTTCGGGTCGGCGCAGTCGAGCTTGTTGAACTGTGCCAGCACCGCGGGGTCGATCCCGGAGGTGTCGATTCCGGCGGCGTTGGGGTCTTGCGGCGGCGGCGTGCCGGTCTGACCGGTCGGGCTGGCCGTCGGCTTGCTGTCCTGGCCCTTCTTGTCCTGCTTCTGCCCGTTCTGCGTGCCCGTCGGCTCGGCCGACGGCTGCGCGGAACTCTGCGCGGACGGCTGGGCCGGGGGCGAGGTCGCGGGCGAAGGAGCGGTCAGAGCCGAAGACAGCGCCCTGCCCGTGGGCGAGGCGCTGGGTGTCGACGCGGACTGCGAGCTGGACGGCTTCCTGGCCGGCTGCGAGCCCGTGGCCCCAGCGGACGGGCTGGCCGACGGGCTCGCGGAGGACGAGGCGCTCGGCGTCGGCGCGTTGGTGGCCAGTTCCTGCGGAACCTGTGTGGCCGCAACGGCGAGCACCTGACGGAAGCGCAGCTCCGCGGTGGTCGCGACCAGTTTGACGGCCTCGTTCTGACCCACGCCCGGAATGGAGATGATGATGTTGTCGCCGGATTTGGCGACCTCTGCGTCGGAGATTCCGGTGCCGTTGACCCGATCGCGAATGATGTTGACCGCACGATCGAGGATCTCCTCGGGCGGCGACGCGTTGTTCAAGGTCACGGGCGACAGAGTCACCGTCGTACCGCCGGCGAGGTCGAGCCCCAGCTTGGGCGTGAACGCCTGCTGCAGGAACATCGTCCCGCCCAGGGCGAGGATGAGCGCCAGCAGCACCAGGAGCGTACGCCCCGGTCGGCTGTGGCGGCTGGTCGGTCGGGCCACTGGTCGTCGATTCTTTCAGATAGGGGTTTGTCGCAGAGCTTAGTCAGGACTGCTTGGTACTGGAGTCCTGGTCGCCGTTGCGCTCCACGGTGGCCTCGGACTCCTTCTTGCCCTCCTCGTCGAGCGCGGTCTCCTGCTCGACCGGCTCGTCATCGCTGGCCGGGGCGTCGCCAGGAGTGACGACGCGGCCGATGGCCGCCTTCACCCAACGGGTCTCGATCCCCGGCGCGACCTCGAGGATGACATCCTCATTGTCCACCGCGACGACCGTGGCGAACAGCCCGGTCGTGGTCATGACCCGCGCACCCGGAGCCAGCGAGTTCTGCATCTGGACCGCCTCTTGCTGCCGCTTGCGCTGAGGGCGGATCAGCAGGAAGTAGAACACCACCACCAGAAGAATCAGCGGCAGGATGCTTCCGAGTTGTCCCATGTCCATAAGGGGCGACCTTCCATTGTCGTACAAGAAGTTGACACCGGCCTCGCGCCGGAAATTCCGTGCGTTGCGTCGGGCCGCGCCGCTCAGCCCGTCAGCCTACACAGCCAGCCAAGCCACGGAGTGTAGGCGCTTGTTGCGAAACGCGGCAACGAGGCAGCGTTTCGGCGCGCGGGGAAGTTCCCAATTTGAAACGGTTGCAACCGTTCTGTAATCAGTCGAAAAGCGTAGCTCCGAACGCATCCGGCGGGGGTGTCATCCCGAGATGAGTCCACGCCGCAGCGGTGGCCACCCGGCCGCGCGGCGTCCTGGCCAGCAGACCTTGCCGGACGAGGAACGGCTCGGCCACCACCTCGACCGTCTCCGGCTCCTCCCCCACAGCCACCGCCAGCGTCGAGAGCCCCACCGGGCCGCCGCCGAACTTGCGCAGCAGCACGCCGAGCACCGCCCGGTCGAGCCGGTCAAGCCCTTCGGCGTCGACCTCGTACAAGTTGAGCGCCGCCGAGGCCACGTCGCGGTCGATGACGCCGTCCGCGCGCACGTCCGCGAAATCCCGCACCCGGCGCAGCAGCCGGTTGGCGATGCGGGGCGTGCCGCGCGAACGCCTGGCGATCTCGTGGGCGGCCTCGTCGGGGAGCACGACGCCGAGCAGCTTGGCCGAGCGGCGCAGCACCTGCTCCAGCTCGGCCGCCTCGTAGAAGTCCATGTGGGCGGTGAAGCCGAAACGGTCGCGCAGCGGCGCCGGCAGCAGCCCGGCCCTGGTCGTGGCGCCGACCAGCGTGAAGGTCGCGATCTCCAGCGGGATGGCGGTCGCCCCCGGGCCCTTGCCGACCACGATGTCGACCCGGAAGTCCTCCATGGCCAGGTAGAGCATCTCCTCGGCGGGCCTGGCCATCCGGTGGATCTCGTCGATGAACAGCACCTCGCCCTCGGTCAGCGTGGACAGGATCGCCGCGAGGTCTCCCGCCCGTTCGAGCGCGGGGCCCGAGGTGATCCTCAGCGGCGCGTTCAGCTCGGCCGCGATGATCATGGCCAGCGTCGTCTTGCCCAGGCCCGGGGCGCCGCTCATGAGCACGTGATCGGGCGGGCTCTCGCGGCGCAGGGCGCTTTCGAGCACGAGGGACAACTGCTCACGCACCCGGCCCTGGCCGATGAACTCACTCAGCCGCTTGGGGCGCAGCGCGGCCTCGATCTGCAACTCGTCGCCTCCGGCCGCAGGCGAAAGAATCTCCCTCTCAAAGTCCATCGCGCCCCACCCTCCCCTTCCACTCGGACCGGCCCTCAGCCGCCACGGCACCCAGATCGGCAACCCAGCCGACCCGTGGGGCGGCAGGCGTGACGCTGGAGTGGGCGGCGCGGTGGCAAGCGGTGCTTACAGGGGCTGGGTCGGCACATGCGACTCGCCCGCTCGCGACTGGTCGCCGGGTGATGGCGGCTTGCCCGGTGGCGGGGACCTGGTCTGGGGTGGGGACCTGCCCGGTGGCGGGGGCTTGTGGGGTGGGGGTCATCGGATGCTCAAGGAGCGGAGGGCGGACTTCAGGAGGGCGGCTATCTGGGGTTGGCGGCCGGCGGCCAGGTCGGCGTCGGCGTCGGGCTCCACGGCCGCGATGGCCTCGTCGGCGTCCTTGCTGGAGTAGCCCAGCCCCACCAGGCCGGAGTGGACCTGCTCGCGCCAGAGTGCCACCTTGCGCTCTCCGTTGATGGCGGCGTTGACGGCCTCCTCGGGCGTGCCGAGCCGGTCTTTGAGCTCCAGTACGATCCGCTGCGCCCCCTTCTGCCCGATTCCTGGCACCTGGGTGAGCGCCTTGAGGTCGGCGCTGGCCACGGCGACGCGCAGCGCGTTGGGCGTGTGGACGGCGAGCATGGCCAGGGCCAGCTTGGGCCCCACGCCGCTGGCCGTCTGCAGCAGCTCGAACACGGCCCGCTCATCGTCGGTGGCGAAGCCGTAAAGGGTGAGTGACTCCTCGCGCACCACCAGCGACGTGGCCAGGCGCGCCTCCTCGCCCATGCGGAGCGTGGCGAGCGTGCCCGGGGTGCAGTGGGTCAGGATGCCGACACCGCCCACCTCGATCACGGCTCCGTCGGGCGCTATCGCCGTCACCTTGCCCGCCACTGACGCGATCACGCCTTGCCTCCCGTCACCCACGCCGCCACGAAACGACTCCCGTCACCGGCGGTTTCGTCACCGGCTCGCGCCTGAGCGCACGCCGCGCCCCCGGCTCGAGTGGCAGCACGCCGCCGCCTCGGCCCGTGGGCCTCCACGACCGGTTCCCACATCTCACCACGGATCGCGCTCCCGGCACGCCACATCCCCCGGTGGATCGCTGAGAGCTGAGCGGGCTGAGGCGACGTTGTGACTGGTGAAGCCCGATGCGAGGGCCGACACGGAGGCGAGGGCCAGGGCGAAGAACGGACGGCGCGAGGCCCCAGGTGAAGCCCGGTGTGTGGCTCGGGGCCCAGCTTGGTGTGTGGCTCGGGATTGTGGCTGGTGTGTAGGTGGCATCGGTCTCGTGGCGCGGGACGCGGCGGGAACAAGTGGCGGCTTGCGAGGTGCCCGGGGCCGTTCACGAGACGGGCCCGGCCGGTACGTGTGCGCCGGTGCCACAAGACGGGCGCGACGGCCGCGCGCACGGCGGGACGGGGCTCGCGACGGCGCTGCGGCAGGCGGCCCGCTCGGCCTCCGGGCGGCGGATCATCAGCCGGCCTCTTCGCTGGCGGCACAGGTAGCCGGTCATAGGCGAAGGCCGTTGCGGGCGGCCCAGGAAGCCGGTCATCGGCGGGTGTCCTTGCGGGTGGCGCGGGCGACGGCTTCGGCGAGGCGGTGTTGGGCGCCGCCGCGCCAGACGTGGCAGATGGCCAGGGCGAGGGCGTCGGCGGCGTCGGCGGGCTTGGGGATCTCGGTGAGCCGCAGCAGCCGGGTGACCATGGCGCCGATCTGTTTCTTGTCGGCCGTGCCGCTGCCCGTGATGGCCGCCTTGACCTCGGACGGCGTGTGCAGCGCCACGGGCAGGCCGCGCCGGGCCGCGCAGAGGACCGCGATGCCGGCTGCCTGGGCGGTGCCCATCACGGTGCGGACGTTGTGCTGGCTGAAGACGCGCTCGACCGCCACCGCGTCGGGGCGTACGTCGTCGAGCCACCGCTCGATCCCCGCCTCGATGCCGACGAGTCTGGAGCCGAGGTCCTCGTCGGCCCCGGTGCGGACCACCCCGACGGCCACCAGGGCCAGGGGCGCGCCAGGGCGCCCTTCGACGGCCCCGAGACCGCACCGGGTCAGCCCCGGGTCGACGCCCATCACCCGCACCGGCATGCCTCCAGAAAGACCAGAACACCTGTTCGGCAGGAGACTTTACTCCGGCGTGGGCGCGGGCGCATCGGGAAACGCGCGTCAGAAGTAGTCGAGCATGTACGGCCGGGCGGCGAAGGCCGCTTCAAGTGCCTGGTCATAGCGGTCATCTCCGGACATGAGACCGCTGAGACGCAGCGTGTAGGGCGGCACACCGGCGTACAGGGCGGAGAATCCGTTCACTGAGAGCGTGACGCCGGTGCCCTCGGCCGGCGTGGCCGTGCCGGATCCGCCGGAGATGTCCAGCCGCCACGTGCCCCCGCCCCTCGTCGGGTCGTCCACGGTGA
Source organism: Nonomuraea sp. NPDC048882 (assembly GCF_040649755.1). Classification (NCBI taxonomy): domain Bacteria; kingdom Bacillati; phylum Actinomycetota; class Actinomycetes; order Streptosporangiales; family Streptosporangiaceae; genus Nonomuraea; species Nonomuraea sp. NPDC048882. The sequence goes on along the minus strand of NZ_JBEZGB010000009.1, from coordinate 341,704 downwards.
CGACGGCGTCGCAGGCCGCCTGCGCCGGGTAGCCCCTACGCTCGACCGCCGCGGCCACGTCCAGCACCCTGAACATCCACCGCGTCTCCGTGATCTTCTCCTTCGTCCGGTCGGGCAGCAGCCACAGCACCGGGTCGTCCGGCGCCACGGTGGCGACGACGTCACGGGCGATGGAGGACGCGCTGCCGACCATGGACCACAGGGCCCGCAGGGTGTCGGGCGAGGCGGCGACGAGGTTCTCGACCTCGATGTCGTCACCCTTCCAGCGGTAGATCACGTAACCGTCGTCGGCGAGGTAGAGGAAGTCGTCCTCGTCGGCCAGCCACAGGTCCCACGTCCGCTCGTCGTACGAGATGGGCCCGCTGGAGCGGGCGGCGGCGTGCGCGCGGTGCAGTACGGAGACGACGTGGCCGCCGTCGCCCGGCCCCATCCTGCGCAGCTTGACCGGGGCTGACGGGCGGATCCTGCGCAGCGACTCGGCGGGGAGCCTGACGGTCCGCATGGCTCCAGCGTGCTCGTAGCCGACCCCCCGGTAGATGGGCGTGGTGGCCGGGTAGAGCGCGGAGATCGCGTCGCCCAGCTCGGTCGCCCGGTCCATGACGGCCCGCATGATCCGGGTGCCGACGCCGCGCCCGCGGTCCTCGGGGTTGACGGTCACCCCCGCGATCCCGGCCATCGGCTGCGGCCTGCCGTGCCACCACTGCGTGAACTGGCGCAGCCGTGCCGCGGCGGCCAGCCGCGGGCCGTCGAACGCGCCCAGATAGCGGCCCTCGGCCAGGATCGGCAGCGTGGCCTGGCGCCACTTCTCCCTGTCGGCGGCGGGCAGGGGGCCGAACGACCGCCTGCGGACGTCGAGGACGTCGTCGAGGTCTTCGGGTGTTATGTCGCGAATTTCCACAATCAGCAAACCTACGCAGCGTCCGTACGTACCGGCGAACTGTTTGTCGTGATGGCGAGCCTGTCGAGGTAGAGGAGCTGCGCGGCCACGAGGGCGGCCAGCGCGACGGCGACCACGAGCAGCGGCGTGGCGGCGCCGAGGTCGGGGGTGCCCCCGGCGAAGGAGCCGAGCCGGTTCACCTGGCTGACCGGCGTGGTGAACAGGTCGGCCCGCTGCGCGACGAGCAGCGGCCAGCTGAGGTCGTGGGCGTTCACGAGGGTGACGCCGCCGGCCAGGATGCCCGCCATGGGGAGCGAGGGCAGCAGCACGCCGCCGAAGAAGTCGCCGCCGGAACGTTCGGACAGCCCCTTGCACAGGAGGGTCAGCACGAGCAGGGCGGGCACGCTCACCAGCAGCGGCGGGATCAGGGCGGGGAAGGAGTCGATGAGGCCGAGGTTGCGGGCGTTCTGCCAGTTGGCGACGCCGAGCGGGCCGGGGCCGACGAACAGCCAGGGGGCGAACGCCAGCAGCAGCCACTCGCTGCCCCGGCCGAGCGGGCGCAGGCCGCCGATGCCGAGCGCCGCGAGGTAGGCCACGCCCACGGACACGACGGCTCCCGCCAGGGCCGGCACCCAGGTGTTGACGTGGGTAGCCCAGGTCGAGGCCGGAGCGGACGGGGTGGCGAGCACGCCGTCGATCCACGGCCAGGACAGCAGCACCCAGGCGGCGGCGAAGATCAGCAGGGCGACCGCGCCGGCCGCCACCCATCCGGGCCCGGATGCACGCCGCCCGGCGAGGGCCGCACCGTACGCCCCGCCACCAGGAGCACCCGGCGATCCGTGAGACGTGGGCACGCCGGGCGGTGCGTCGTATGCGCCTCCGTGGGGTGCCGCCTCGCCGTGGGGACCGTGGGGATTGTGGGGTCGGTACGCGCCGCCGTGGGGGACGGCGGATTGGCCGTGCGGTGCGTACGCGCCGCCGTGGGCTGTGGCCTCGCCATGGGGTACGGGGTCGCCCTGGGGTGCCGGTACGCCCGAGGCGTAGGCCTTCCTGGCCGGTCCGTCCGGCGTGACGCGCGGCGTCACCGTGATGCGCAGCCGCGCGAGGACCACGACGAGCGTGGCGACGATGCCCAGCACGCCGAGGATCACCCCTGAGAGGGCCGCCACGGACGCGCCAGGGCCGAACCGGGCCATTCTGAAGGCGTAGTCGTACTGCAGGCCCGCCAGCGTCTCTGTGGCGTGCTGAGGGCCTCCGTGCGTGAGCACCATGCCGATGGAGAACGTCTGGATGCCGGTGGCGACGGTGGCGAGCGCGACGAGCGCGCCGACGGCGAGCGTCGCCGGCACGGCGGAGCCGCCGCGCAGAGCGGGCAGGTAGGCGAGCACGGCCAGCGCGCACACGACGCCGAACGTGGCGGCGGCGACGATGAGCCGCAGCGTCCACGGCGCGCTCTCAGGCTCGCGCAGCCCCTGGGCCAGCGCGGCCAGGCCGGAAGACTCGGGCGACAGCCCGCGCGTCCACGCGCCCGCGACGGCGACCGGCGAGAACGTGACCACGGCCAGCGAGAGCACGATCCGCCCCGCCCGCCTCGGCCAGGCGCCGGCCCGGTCGAGCGCCAGCGCCAGCAGCGGCGCCACCACCACGGCGACCAGCAGCGGGAGCAGGGTCAGCGAGAGCGTGAAGCTCAGCGCCCGCCAGAACGCGCCGTCGCCGAGCAGATCCGCGTAGTTGGCCGTCCCCGCGTAGGCGCTCTCCCGCATGAAACCGCCGCTCTGGAAACTGAGCCAGAGCGTCTGGACGGTCGGCAGGACCAGCGTGATGAGGGCGCCGAACAGCGCGGGCACGGCCAGAAGCCAGCCGAGCGCCGACAGGTTCGGCCGAGGCGGGTTGGGGGAAGTCACGTCGCCCGACCCTACTTCGCCCCGGCCCCGCACGCACGCCCGACAGACCGGTACTCAACGGGAGTCTCGGAAACAGGCCCGCGCGAACGCGTCCGAGCGCACCTGCACGTCCGAGCGCGAACGTACGGACGCAGGCGCCCCGGAGCGGTCAGTCGAGCGCCGCCAGCACCTCGTCCGAGACGTCGAAGTTGGCGAAGACGTTCTGCACGTCGTCGCTGTCCTCCAGCGCGTCGATGAGGCGGAACACCTTCTTGGCGCCCTCCTCGTCGAGCGGCACGCTCATCGTCGGCAGGAAGCTGGACTCGGCCGAGTCGTAGTCGATCCCGGCGTCCTGGAGGGCCTTGCGGACCGGCACCAGGTCGCCGGCCTCGGAGACGACCTCGAAACTGTCGCCGAGGTCGTTGACCTCCTCGGCGCCCGCCTCCAGCACGGCCATCAGCACGGTGTCCTCGTCGAGCCCGCCCTCCTTGGGCACGATCACGACGCCCTTGCGGTTGAACATGTAGGAGACGGACCCGGGGTCGGCCAGCGAGCCGCCGTTGCGGGTGAGCGCGACGCGGACCTCGGAGGCCGCGCGGTTGCGGTTGTCGGTGAGGCACTCGATGAGCACCGCGACGCCGCCGGGCGCGTAGCCCTCGTACATGATGGTCTGCCAGTCGGCGCCGCCGGCCTCCAGGCCGCCACCGCGCTTGCGCGCCCGCTCGATGTTGTCGTTGGGCACGGAGTTCTTCTTCGCCTTGAAGATGGCGTCGAAGAGGGTGGGGTTGGCGTCCGGGTCAGGGCCACCGGTCCGGGCCGCCACTTCGATGTTCTTGATGAGCTTGGCGAACAGCTTGCCGCGCTTGGCGTCGAGCGCGGCCTTCTTGTGCTTCGTCGTCGCCCATTTGGAGTGGCCGGACATTACCTAGAGCTCCCTCACCATGTCTACGAAGTAACGGTGCACGCGGACGTCCCCGGTGAGCTCGGGATGGAACGACGTCGCGAGCAACGGCCCTTGACGGACCGCGACGATCCTATCCCCAGGCTCGGCCCTGCCCAGCACATCGACGTCCGCGCCGACGGATTCGACCCAGGGCGCGCGAATGAAGACGGCGTGCACGCGCTGCCCGGCGAAGGTCAGGTCGGACTCGAAGGAGTCGACCTGGCGGCCGAACGCGTTGCGTCTGACCACCATGTCGATGCCGCCGATGGTCTGCTGGCCCGCGACGCCGTCCTCGATCCTGTCGGCCAGCATGATCATGCCGGCGCAGGAGCCGTAGGCGGGCAGGCCCTCCTTGATGCGCATGCGCAGCGGGTCGAGCAGGTCGAACGTCTCGGCGAGCTTCCACATCGTGGTCGACTCGCCGCCGGGGATGACCAGCCCGTCGACCGCGTCCAGCTCGGCGGGGCGGCGCACGGCCACGGCCGTCGCGCCGGCCTCCTGGAGCATGCGCGCATGCTCGCGCACGTCCCCCTGGAGGGCGAGTACACCGATCGTGGGCACAGTCGATCCTTTCGTCCGGGTACGGGTTCCGACAATTCAACACCAGGACGGGCCGACGTCTTCCGCCAGGGCCGGTCACACAGGCCCACCGCAGCGCAATTCACTGGGCCGATCATTGGGCCGGTCACAAGCGGGGTTCGTCCCTGCGACCGAGTTTGGCCAGGACGGGCAGGGCGGCCGCGAGGGTGGCGCGCTCCTCCTCCGTGAGCGCCTCCAGCTCACGGGCGAGGCGCGCGATCCTGGCCTGGCGGACGGCGTGCAGCCGCTCGCGGCCCTCGGCGGTGAGCTCGACCGTCCTGACGCGCGCGTCGGCGGGGTCGGCGCTCCTGCTGACCAGGCCGGCCTCCTCCAGCCGGTTGATCTGGACGGTCATGGTCGGCAGCTGCACACCGTGCTCCTCGGCCAGCCCGGTCATGCGGCGCGGGCCGGGTTCGAGCGAGCCCATGACGCCGTACTGCTGGCTGGTGACGGGCTGGCCGGCGACGGTGCGCCTGAGCAGGAGGACCAGGTGGCGCAGCACCGCGGAGACGTGGCCGGCCAGCCGGGTGACGTCGTCGCTCATGCCACCAACCTAGATCTTCCTGAACGGGAAGGAGCCCGGCGCCAGGCCGGGCTCCCATGATCCACGCAGAGCGTTACGGCCGCTCGGTCTCCAGCCGGACCGTCTCCTCCGCCGTGATCTGCCGGCCGAGCCGCAGCGCCGGGTCGAGCGGACGCAGGTACGTCTGCTGGACCCCGGGCACCCGGTCCTCGATGACGAACGTGGCCCGGGTGTAGACGTCGGCGCCCGGCGTGCGGACCTGCGGCACGACCTTGAAGTCGGCCGCCATCTGGTCGCGCTCGATCGTCGTCAGCACGTACCCGCGCTGGTTGTTGTAGAACTTCAGGTGCGGGTTGATGGCCAGGAACGGGTGCGTCGCCGGGTCGGAGTCGGCCCCGTCGCCGCCCGTCGAGATCGAGGTGGCCACCAGCTCCGAGCCCACCGACGGCCCGGTCGGGTCGTCGTAGTCGAGCTTGAGGTCGCTGGCCCAGTGCGCGTGCACGTCGCCGGTGAGCACGACCGGGTTGCGCACCTGCGCGTCCACCCAGCCCTGGGTGATGCGCTGCCGGGAGGCGACGTAGCCGTCCCAGGCGTCCATCGAGGTGACCTTGGCGGGGCCGGCGTTGTTGTCGCGCTGGGCGAAGAAGACCTGCTGGCCCAGGATGTCCCACTGGGCGCGGGAGGCGCGGAAGCCGTCCAGCAGCCACTCCTCCTGCTCCGCGCCGGTGATCGAGCGGGCCGGGTCGACGGCGGCGGGGCAGTCGCGGTAGCCGTCTCCGCAGCCCTGGTCGTCGCGGTACTGGCGGGTGTCGAGCATGTGGAACGTGGCCATCCTGCCCCACCTGACCCGCCGGTAGAGCTGCATGTCGATGCCGCGCGGGATCGAGGTGCGGCGCAGCGGCATGTTCTCGTAGTACGCGCGGAAGGCGGCCTCGCGCCTGCTCAGGAAGTTCGGCTGGGGGACCTCGGGCTTCTCCGGCACCTCGTCGGCCCAGTTGTTGTCCACCTCGTGGTCGTCCCACACAACCAGCCACGGCGACGCGGCGTGGGCGGCCTGGAGGTCGGGGTCGGACTTGTACTGGGCGTGGCGCTGGCGGTAGTTCGCCAGGGTCTCGGTCTCGGGGCCCTCGTGGTGGCGGACGTTGCCGCCGGGACTGTTGTAGGTGTCGCGGGTGTACTCGTACTGGTAGTCGCCCAGGTGCAGGATCACGTCGGGGCGCTCGGCGGCCAGGTGGCGGTAGCTGGTGAAGTAGCCGTGCTCGTACTGGGCGCAGGAGACGAAGGCCATGCTCAGGGCGCCGCCGTACGAGAGCGGGTGCGGGGCGGTGCGGGCGCGGCCGAGCGGCGAGACGTACGGGCCGACGCGGAAGCGGTACCAGTACTCGCGGTCGGAGCTCAGCCCCGAGACCTCGACGTGGACGCTGTGGCCCCATTCGGGCGTGGCGACGCTCACCCCGGCGCGCACGACGCGGCGGGCGCGCTCGTCGGCGTACACCTGCCACTGCACGGGGAAGGGCCGCCCGGGCATGCCGCCGAGCCCGTCCTCGGCCATCGGCTGCTGGGCGAGCCTAGTCCACAGCACGAAGCCCTCGTGGTCGGGGTCTCCGCAGGCGACGCCGAGGGTGAACGGGTCGGTACGCAGCCCGCGCGAGGCCAGGCTCTGGGCCGTCTCGGCGGCGGGGTCGGGTTCGGCGTGCGCGGCGGTGGCCGGAACGGCCACGGCGGCGCCGGCCGCTAAACCGGTGACGAGGAAATGCCGGCGGTTGAGTGACATGCGGCGCTCCTGTGACGATCTTCGGGTGAGGGGACGTCCCGTAGCTTTACTGAAGATCATGACTACGTGGTGAACACCACACAACACGAAAAAGACGACATCCTTCGCGGATGCCGCCTTCTCCGGCGAAAATCGCCGTCAGCTGTGGCGCCCCCGAAAGGCCGGGCCATCGTGCTCCCGGCCTGCCGAGGATGATCGTCTCACGCGCGCAAGCCTGTGACCTGCAACGACGCGCCTGATGTCACCAGCCGCGCTCGGCCAGGCGGTGCGGCTGCGGGATCTCGTCGACGTTGATGCCGACCATGGCCTCGCCGAGGCCGCGGGAGACCTTGGCGATGACGTCGGGGTCGTCGTAGAACGTGGTGGCCTTGACAATGGCCGCCGCGCGCTTGGCCGGGTCGCCCGACTTGAAGATGCCCGAGCCCACGAAGACGCCCTCGGCGCCGAGCTGCATCATCATCGCCGCGTCGGCCGGGGTGGCGATGCCGCCGGCGGTGAACAGCACGACCGGGAGCTTGCCGGTCTTGGCGACCTCGGCGACCAGCTCGTAGGGGGCCTGCAGCTCCTTGGCGGCGACGTAGAGCTCGTCCTCCGGCAGCGAGGTCAGGCGCTTGATCTCGGCGCGGATCGTGCGCATGTGGGTGACGGCGTTGGAGACGTCGCCGGTGCCGGCCTCGCCCTTGGAGCGGATCATGGCCGCGCCCTCGGTGATGCGGCGCAGCGCCTCGCCCAGGTTGGTGGCACCACAGACGAAGGGCACGGTGAACTGCCACTTGTCGATGTGGTTGGCGTAGTCGGCCGGGGTCAGCACCTCGGACTCGTCCACGTAGTCGACGCCGAGCGCCTGCAGCACCCTGGCCTCGACGAAGTGGCCGATGCGGGCCTTGGCCATGACGGGGATCGACACGGCGGCGATGATGCCGTCGATCATGTCGGGGTCGCTCATCCTGGACACGCCGCCCTGCGCCCGGATGTCGGCGGGCACGCGCTCCAGGGCCATGACGGCGACCGCGCCGGCGTCCTCGGCGATCTTGGCCTGCTCAGGCGTGACGACGTCCATGATGACGCCGCCCTTGAGCATCTCGGCCATGCCGCGCTTGACGCGCGCGGTCCCGGTGACGGTTCCGGTGACAGTTCCGGTGGCTGGGGTGCTTTCTGGCGTGCTGCTGGACACGGTCATCCTCACGGGCTCTCACGGCGATTCGGTAAGTTATCAACCCCATCGTAGGTCCTGGAGGACCCCTCCCCCGACATGCCAAGATGTCAGGTTTTATCGCCGTACCTATACAGGTAGGCGCTAGGGGATGACGGGCTTGCGGCTGGCGAGCGCCACCCAGACCTGGCCGGGCGCGAAGTTCATCGGCTCGCCGCTCGGTGTGGTGAACGTCGTCCCCCCGTCCTCGGATTCCCGTTCCCACCTCGCCTTGTAAGCTTTGCCGTCGCGCAGCACGATCGCCGAGCCCTTGCCCGTGGTGTGCACGAGCGGCGTGTAGCTCTGGTTCTTGTCGTGGAACTCCGAGCGCTCGGTCTTGGTGTACTGCACCACGATCGTCGGCGCGCCGAGCTGACCGCCCTCGGCGGCCATGTCCTTCTTCCCGTCCTGCCAGATCAGCCACTGCTTCTTCTCCGCCGACCAGGCGAAGGTGAAGCGCGCGGCGGGCCACTTGACGCTGTACGACTTGCGCTCGACCCCGCCCTCGGCCGGCGCGTCGCCGAAGGTGAAGCCGATGTCCTTGGCCTTGGTCGCCTTGGGCGCCTTGGCCAGCAGCTGCTTGGTGTTGGCGAAGAGGTTGTAGGGGGCGAAGCGGCCGGGCTGGCGGAAGTACGCGCCCGGGTTGCGGGTGTCGCCCACGTCGAACAGCGACGCCTCGGCGATGAACGGCAGCATCTTGGTCTGCGCGCCGGAGTAGGAGAAGGCCGGCTTGCCGAACTGGGGCGCGATGTGCAGGTCGGAGATGCGGGCGCTGCGTACGGGGCCCACCTTGGCGGGCAGCTTCGAGGAGAAGATCGCCATGAGCCGGGTCAGCCCCGCCTCGACCTGCTCGATGTAGACGATGTCCGCGCTCTTGAGCCCGAGCTGCGGCTTGCCCGCCGCGGTGTTCTCGATCTTCACCGCGAGGACCGGCCTGAGCCTCTCGTACGGCTTGCCGGTGAACGGGTGGGCGTTGACCTCCTCCGGCTCCTCGCTGGGCGCGGCGGAGGCGGCGGCCTGTGGCGCCTGACCCGCGGCGGGCTCGTCGGAGGAGCAGGCCGAGACGGGCAGCAGCACGGCCGCTCCGGCCAGCCAGAACGTGATCACCCGGGGTAGCCGCACCTGTAACACTCCTCGCTTCAGCCCGAAATCGGTCTGAAGCTTACTGGCTTCCCCAAATTAGGTCATTCAGTTGCCATGGTCGCAGGCGGATTGTCATCAATCTCGAAGAATTGTGGGTATTCGGTGTGGCCGGCCAGGCGGAGCGTCCTGGCGAGCCAGCGGCGCTGCGCCGTCCGCGTGACACCGACGGCGTTGTTGTAGAAGCGGCGTGAGTAGACCACCTTGGCCACCGCCGCGTCGAGCTCTTCCAGCAGGTCGGGGCCGCCTGGCGCCTCGGAGAGCTTCTCCCTGAACCGCTCCTGGTCCACCGCCGCGCGCAGGGCCCGCGACAGGTCGCTCTCGGCGTGCTCGCGCTCCTCGGGGCCGGCCGTCCTGGCCTCGTGCGCGGCCGCGGCCAGGACCAGGGAGGTGGCGGGGTCGAGCAGGCGCGAGCCGGCCAGCTCCAGCACCACCGCCCGGCGCCGCATCAGCGCGGCGTCCAGCGACTCCTGGGCCAGCTCAAGCCGGATGTGCAGGCGGTCGAGCCGGCCCGCCCGCCAGGAGATGTAGACGGCCGTGAGCACGACGACGATGCCCACGATCAGCACGACCATGGTGGACGTCACAGGTCCTCCTCCACCCGTCCCGCGCCGCTCATGGTGACGGTCTCGTAGACGCGTACGACGTCGCGCGCCACCGTGGACCAGTCGTACTTCCTGACCGCCACCAGCGCCTCGGCCGCCAGCTTGGCCCGGCGTTCGGGCGCGCCGAGCAGCGCGGCGGCCTCGCGGGCCAGCGAGCCGGGATCGCCGTTGGTGAACAGCGCGCCCGCCTGCCCCTCCCCCAGCACCCGGCGGAAGGCGGGGATGTCGCTGGCCAGCACCGTCGCCCCCGACGCCATGGCCTCGGCCAGCACGATGCCGAAGCTCTCACCGCGCGTGTTGGGCGCGCAGAACACGTCCACGGAGTGGTAGGCGCGGATCTTGTCGGCCTCGCTCACCATGCCCAGCACCGTCACCCGGTCGTGGAAGGGCTTGCGCACCCGGTCGTAGACGTCCTTCGCGTCGCCGGGCCCGGCGATCAGCAGCTTCACCTCCGGGTGTTCCTCCGCCAGCGTGTTGAACGCGTCGAGCAGGATCGGCAGGCCCTTGCGCTCCTCGTCCATGCGGCCGAGGAAGCCCAGCGTGGTGCCGTCGGGGCCCCAGCCGTCGAGCGGCTCGGCCTCGGTGTAGCGGGAGACGGTGACGCCGTTGGGGATGAGCACGGTGTCGCCGCCGAACTGCTCGACCAGGCTCTTGCGGGCCGCGTCGGAGACCGCGATGCGCCCGCTGAGCTTCTCCAGGGCGCTGCGCAGCAGCGGCTCGGCCACCGCGATGGCCCGCGAGCGGGTGAACGAGGCGTGGAACGTGGCCACGATCGGCCCCTTGGCCGCCCAGCAGGCCAGCACGCCCAGGCTCGGGATCAGCGGCTCGTGGATGTGCAGCACGTCGAACTCGCCTGTGCGGACCCAGCGCCGCACCCGCGCCGCCGACAGGAAGCCGAACGACATCCTGGCCACCGACCCGTTGTACGGGACCGGGATCGCCCGTCCCGCGCCCGTCACATAAGGGGGCAGCTCGTCGTCGTCGGCCGCCGGCGCGATCACCGACACCTCGTGGCCCTGCGCGATGAGCGCCTGGGCCAGGTCGTCGATGTGCTGCTTGACCCCGCCCGGCATGTCCCACGAATAAGGGCAGACGATGCCGACCCTCATCGCGGATCCCGGCCGGGTGGCAGGTCGTCGAGCCAGAGGCGCTGCAGCATGTGCCAGTCTTCTGGGTGCTCGGAGATGCCCTTCTCGAACACGTCGGCCAGGTGCTGGGCCACCGCCGCGACCTTCTCCTGCCTGGCGCCCTCCTCGGGGACGGGCACCTCCTCGTGGATGTGGATGCCCCAGTCGGCGCCGACGAAGTAGACGGTGGCGGGCAGCAGCGCCGCGCCCGTCTGCACGGCCAGCAGCGGCGGCCCCGCGGGCATCTTGGTGGCCGCGCCGAAGAAGCGCACCTCCACGCCGCTCTTGGTCAGGTCGCGCTCGGCCGGCAGGCAGACCACGCCGCCCTTGCGCACCCGCGTGGCCAGGGTGCCGAAGTTGTGCCCGTCGCCGCCGGTGAGCGGCAGCACCTCCATGCCGAGGCCCTCGCGGAAGGCCACGTAACGCTTGAACAGCGACTCGGGCTTGAGCCGCTCGGCCACGGTGGTGAACGGATGGCCCACGCCCACCAGCCACGCCCCCGCCTGGTCCCAGTTGCCCATGTGCGGCAGCGCTAAGACCACCCCGCGCCCGGCGGCCACGTTGTCGTGGACGTGCTCGGCCCCGATGACGTGGGTGCGGCGCACGACCTCCTCGCGCGGCATCGACGGCAGCCGGAAGATCTCGTGGAAGTAGCGGAAGTAGGAGCGCATGCCCGCCCGGCCCAGCTCGCGCAGCTCCCGGCTGCCGGGATCGAGGCCGGTCACCCGGCTCAGGTTGGACTCCAGCCTGCGCACCGACTTGCCCTGCCGGGCCCAGACGCGGTCGGCCAGGAAGCGGAAGACGGCGGCGGTCGGGCGCTCGGGCAGCAGCGGCACGAGCTTCCATCCGGCCGCGAACCCGGCGGCCACCACCCGGTCGCCGAAGGACACCCGTTCGCTCATCTCTCCCCCATCTCGTCGCGCGCCGTGTCTTGATTCTCCTCGCCGGCGTCGCGTCCGGGCGTGTCGCGCGTCTGCCGGTGGACTTCCAGCACGCGCTGCCCCACGGTGATCACGCTGGCCGCCGCGAGCAGCCACATGCCGACCGGCAGCACGTACGGGACCCCCAAGCCGGCGAGGAAGGCCGCCACCAGCACCACCACCAGCCGCTCAGGCCGCTCGGCCAGCCCGACGTCGGCCGTGAGCCCGAGCCCCTCGGCCCTGGCCTTGGCGTAGGAGACGATGGCCCCCGCGATCAGGCACAGCAGCCCCACCGCGGCCATCAGGACGTCGCCGGCCCCGATGAAGTAGAGGATCAAGCCGGCGAAGATGGCCGCGTCGGCGACCCGGTCGAAGGTGGAGTCGAGGAAGGCTCCCCAGGTGCTGCCGCCCTTGCCGCCGAGCCGGGCCACCACGCCGTCGAGCAGGTCGAACAGCACGAAGACGGTGATGACGAGGGCCCCTGCGGTGAGCAGGCCCAAAGGGAAGAAGAGCAGGGCCGACACGACGGTGCCGAGGGTGCCGACCGCCGTGACGGCGTTGGGGCCGATCCCGCGGCCCACGAGGGCCCTGCCCAGCGGGGTGAGTATCCGGGTCATGACCGGGCGCAGGAGTTTGAGCATCGCGGTCCGATCGTAGGCCATGACTCGCCTGAGGACTTTCTTTGCCTCGCCCCCCTTGTGATATCCGCCACACGGGTATTTGGTGAACACACCGCGTCCATGCGGTTTCGTTCACCCTCCGCGCGGGCGCGGCGTTGGCTTACGGTCCGACGACGCGGGAGGCGATGGTGGCGGAAAGACACTCAGGCGGGGCCGTGGGAGCCGCGGGCAGGGCACCCGCGGCCGACAGGGCGGATGCGATACGCAATGTCGTGCTGGTCGGCCACTCAGGAGCGGGCAAGACGACCCTCGTCGAGCAGCTGCTGGCCGCGACGGGCACCGTTCAGCGCCCGGGACGCGTGGAGGACGGCAACACGGTCAGCGACTTCGACGAGGTCGAGGTCCGGCAGCAGCGCTCGGTCAACCTGGCCGTGGCGCCCCTCGTGCACAACGGCATCAAGATCAATCTCCTGGACACGCCGGGGTACGCGGACTTCGTCGGCGACCTGCGGGCCGGGCTGCGCGCGGCCGACGCCGCGCTGTTCATCGTGTCGGCCTCCGACGGGGTCGACGGGCTCACCCAGATGTTGTGGGAGGAGTGCGCCCAGGTCGGCATGCCGCGCGCGGTCGTGATCACCAAGATCGACCACCAGCGGGCCGACTTCGACGAGGTGCTGACCACCTGCCAGGACGTTTTCGGCGACGGCGTCGCGCCGCTCTATCTCCCGGTGATCACCAACGGTCACGTCAACGGGCTGATCGGGCTGCTGACGCAGAAGTTCTACAACTACGCCACCGGCGAACGCACGGTGAAAGACCCGGGCTCGGAGTACGAGGCCCAGATCGAGGCGTACCGAGGCTCGCTGATCGAAGGGATCATCCAGGAGAGCGAGGACGAATCGCTCATGGAGCGATACCTCGAAGGTGAGCCCATCGACACCAAGGTCCTCATCGAGGACCTGGAGAAGGCCGTCGCACGCGGCAGCTTCTACCCGGTGCTCTGCTGCGGGCTCGGCGTGGGCGCACAGGAAGTGCTCGAACTCATGACGCAGGGCTTCCCCTCCCCCCTCGAACATCCCATGCCGGAGATCACCGATCTGTCCGGCAAGCCGGTCAAGGGCATCACGTGCGACCCCGACGGCCCGCTCGTGGCGGAGGTCGTCAAGACCACCAGCGACCCGTACGTGGGCCGCATCAGCCTCGTACGCGTCTTCTCCGGCACCCTGCGCCCCGACATGACCGTGCACGTGTCCGGCCACGGCCTGGCCGAGCGCGGCCACGAGGACCACGACGTGGACGAGCGCATCGGCACCCTGACCTGCCCGCTGGGCAAGCAGCAGCGCGGCGCGGCCAAGGGCATGGCCGGCGACATCGTGGCCGTGGCCAAGCTGTCGCGGGCCGAGACCGGCGACACGCTCTCCGAGGTGGAGCGCCCGCTGCTCATGACGTCGTGGGACATGCCCGACCCGCTCCTGCCCGTCGCGATCAGGGCCAAGTCCAAGGCCGACGAGGACAAGCTGTCGCAGGCCCTCGGCCGGCTGGTGGCCGAGGACCCGACGCTGCGGCTGGAGAACAACGCCGAGACGCGCCAGCTCGTCCTGTGGTGCATGGGCGAGGCGCACACCGACGTGCTGCTCGACCGCCTGGCCAAGCGGCACGGCGTCGAGGTCGAGCGGATCGACCTGCGGGTGCCGCTGCGTGAGACGTTCGGCGGCAAGTGCCAGGCGATGGGCCGCAACGTCAAGCAGACCGGCGGCCACGGCCAGTACGCCATCTGCCACCTGGAGGTCGAGCCGCTGCCGTCCGGCGGGGGCTTCGAGTTCGTGGACAAGATCGTCGGCGGCGTGGTGCCCCGGCAGTTCATCCCGTCGGTGGAGAAGGGCGTGCGGGCCCAGATGGAGCGCGGCGTCGTCGCCGGCTATCCGATGGTGGACGTGCGCGTCACCCTCTACGACGGCAAGGCCCACTCGGTCGACTCCTCCGACATGGCCTTCCAGATCGCGGGCCAGCTCGCGCTCAAGGAGGCCGCGTCCAAGGTCTCGACGCTGCTGCTCGAGCCGGTGGACGAGCTGTCGGTGCTGGTGGCCGATGACTACGTCGGGTCGGTGATGTCCGATCTGTCCTCGCGGCGCGGGCGCGTGCTCGGCACCGAGCCGGTCGGCACCGGCCGTACCCTCGTCAAGGCCGAGGTGCCCGAGCTGGAGATAACGCGGTACGCGATCGACCTGAGATCCATGTCACACGGCACCGGGACGTTCCACCGGACGTTCCTGAGGTACGAACCGCTGCCGCCGAACCTCGCGAGCAAGGTGGCCACCGGGGATTGAGGCCCGTGGAGGAGCCGGGAGGGCTTAGTCCCTCCCGGCACACCAATCACCAAATATCTCAAAAACATCACGAGTTGATTTCGGTTTTCCGTCCCGAGCACGCCTGAGCAGGTGTCACACTGGGTGGCACTATGCCAACTGGACGCCCACTCCTAGCCGCTGCTGCACTCGCGGTGGTGACCACCACCGCCGCCTACTACTTCGGCCCCGGTGCCGGGGCGAGTCCCGCAGCGAGCGAGAAGAAGACGGCCACCGCCGCACCCGCAGCGACCTGCACGGCCGACGCCGACCATCCCAAGCGCGAGCTGCGCGGGGTGTGGATCGCCACCACCCAGAACATCGACTGGCCCTCCAAGGCCGGTCTCAGCGCGGACCGGCAGAAGGCCGAGTACGTCAAGATCCTCGACAGCGCCGCCAGACGCAACCTCAACGCGGTGTTCGTCCAGGTGCGACCGGCCTCCGACGCGCTCTACAAGTCCTCGCTGGAGCCCTGGTCGCAGTACCTGACCGGCACGGCCGGCAAGGACCCGGGCTGGGATCCGCTGCCGTTCCTCATCGACGAGGCGCACAAGCGCGGCATGGAGTTCCACGCCTGGTTCAACCCCTACCGCGCCTCCTACGGCGCCAGCACCGCCGAACTGCCCGCCGGCCACCCGGCGCGCAAGCACCCCGACTGGACGATCAAGTACGGCGGCCGCCTCTACTACAACCCGGGCCTGCCGGCCGTGCGCGAGCACGTGACCAAGGTCATCACCGACGTGGTCGACCGCTACGACGTCGACGGCGTGCACTTCGACGACTACTTCTACCCCTACCCCGTGGCGGGGGCGAAGTTCGACGACGGCGCCGCGTTCCGCAAGTACGGCAAGGGCGCCAAGCTCGCCGAATGGCGCCGCGGCAACGTCAACACGCTGGTGGCCGAGGTCGACAAGGCGGTGCACCGGGCCAAGGGCCACGTCAAGTTCGGCATCAGCCCGTTCGGCATCTGGCGCAACAAGTCCAACGACCCGACCGGCTCCAGCACGTCGGGGATGTCCGCGTACGACTCGATCTACGCCGACGCCCGCGAGTGGATCAAGTCGGGTACCGTCGACTACGTGCTGCCGCAGCTCTACTGGCCGCGCGGCCACAAGCTGGCCGACTACACCACGCTGGCACGCTGGTGGTCCGGCGAGGTCAAGGGCACCGACGTGCAGCTCTACATCGGCCACGGCCTCTACCGGGTCGGCTCCACGGACGACAAGACCTGGACCAAGCCGGGCGAGCTGTCCGGCCAGGTGGGCGTCAACCGCGCCGGCAAGCAGATCGACGGCTCCGTCTACTTCAGCGCCAAGCAGTTGCTGACCAACCCGCTCAAGGCGGTGGACCGGGTCGCCAAGGCCCACTACAGCCGCCCGGCGCTGCAGCCGCTGAACAAGAGCCTCGGCGGCCAGGCTCCTCCGGCTCCCGCCGGAGCCAAGGCGTCAGGCGCCCGGCTGTCCTGGACGCCGTCCGCGGGGGCGCGTGCCTACGCGGTCTACCAGGTGCCCAAGTCCGGCAAGGACTGCCACACCACCGACGCGCGCAACCTGGTGGCCGTGGTGAGCGATCCGTCGTACGCGGTCAAGTCGGCCGGGACCTACCTGGTGACCTCGCTCGACCGGCTGCACCACGAGAGCAAGGCGGTCAAGGTGAAGGTAGACGCGGTCTGACGGCCGCCTGCCGACGCGAAAAAGGGCCGGTCCGTGACGGACCGGCCCTTTTTCATGCCGTCGTCAGCCCCAGGCGTCGGCGAGGAGCTGACGGGTGTCGCGCAGCAGTTGCGGCAGGACCTTGGTCTGGGCCACGACGGGCATGAAGTTCGTGTCGCCGCCCCACCTGGGCACCACGTGCTGGTGCAGGTGGGCGGCGATGCCCGCGCCGGCGACCTGGCCCAGGTTCATCCCGACGTTGAAGCCCTGCGCGCCGCTGGCCTTGCGCAGCGCCCGCACCGACTCCTGGGTGAAGGCCCCCAGCTCGGCCACCTCCGCCGCGTTCAGCTCGTCGTAGCCGGACACGTGCCGGTAGGGCACGACCATCAGATGACCCGAGTTGTACGGATAGAGGTTGAGCACGGCGTAGACGGACTCGCCCCGCTTGACGATCAGGCCGTCCTCGTCGCTCATCTTGGGGATCGCGTCGAACGGGCAGCCGTCGCCGGGCCCGGTGCCGGTCGGCTTGTTCTCGCCCTTGATGTAGGCCATGCGATGCGGGGTCCACAGACGCTGGAAGTTGTCGGGGGACCCTGCCCCTGCCTGATCGTGCATAACTAGCAGCATAGGACCCCGGACAAACGAGGGGTCCTTCCGGCACAATCCTGAGCACCCCCAACAGGAGGCCGCGATGACCGAAGCCTTAGCCGAACAGTCCACTCAGCCCGCCGAGTCCTCGGACACACCCGCCCAGCTCTCCGACGCGCCCTCCGGCTCGCCGGCTCCGTCCTACATCGAGGCGTCCGTGTCCGGCGCCACCGTGAAGGGCCGGATCAAGGTGGCCGACGAGGTCGTCGAGAAGGTCGCCTCACTGGCCGCGCTCGAAGTGCCCGGCGTCGCCGACATGGGCGGCGACCTGGCGCGGGCCTTCGAGTCCGTACGCGACCGCATCGGCATCGGCTCGCGCCGGGGCACCCAGGGCGTCAGCGCGCAGATCCAGGACCGCCAGGTGGGAGTGAGCCTGACGATCGTGGTGGAGTACGGCCACGTCGTCATGGACGTCGCCGCCGAGGTCAAGACGAACGTGGCCAAGAGCGTCAGCCGCATGCTCGGGATGCGCGTCATCGAGGTCAACGTGACCGTGGACGACGTCCGCCTCCCCGGCGAGGCCCGGCCGGCGCCGCGCGAGCCCGCCGAGGACGACGTACCGTCCTGATCCGTGGTGTGCCGGGGGCGTCAGGAGATCCGGGTCATGGTCGACTCGTAGCCGCCGCCCCCGGGATACACCCACGCGCCGGCCACGCTCGTGCCGTCGGCGTCGAAGGTGCCACGGAAGTAGGCCTCCGAGCCCTTCTCGTGCCCCCAGATCGTCAGGGTGTCGCCCTCGATCTCGTACACGTAGGCCAGCGTGGCGCCCTGGCTGTCGAAGTACCAGGAGTGCACGTCCTCGCTCGGCCGCTCCGCCCCGAACGGCTGCTTCCTGCCGATGAACTCCGTGCCCTTCACCGGCATGCCCTCATGCTCCAGGTCCACGTCCTGGATGAGGAAGCGCCGGCCCTCCATCCACCGGTAGGTCACGGTGCCCTCGGCCCCGCCGGTGACCTTCCAGGTGCCGACGAGGCGGTCGAGGGCCTGCAACTTGGTGTCCACGTGCTCGCTCATGCCCATTCCTTCGCTTTCCTGCGCTGTCGTAGATGATGAACGCCTGTATGACGGCGCGGCGCGGGAAAAGGAATCGGTCGCGAGCGGGATTTCTCAAAGTTCCGCGGGCAGGCCGAAGGCGGCGTTCAACTCGGGGCCGAACGTGGTGATCTCGGCGATCAGGCCGTCCTCGACGCGCAGCACGTCCAGGTTGACGGCGGTGTAGACGGACTCGCCGGGGCGGCGGACGTAGTTGGCCACGGCGGGCCGCCGGTTGGCCGTCGTCGCCAGCGCCTTCCACTCGCCCCACGCCTCGGGCCCGGTCATGACCGGCCGCCACATCTCCAGGATGGCCGTCCGCCCGTCGTACAGCAGGGACGCAGGTGGCATCGTCTGCCGCGCGTCCTCCCGCAGCAGCGCGGCGAGTGCGGACAGGTCGCCCGCCACGGAGGCGTCCATGTAACGGCGCAGCACCGCGCGCTCCTCCTCGGTGGGGGCCGTGACGGGGCCCCATTGCGAGCGGCGGGCGGGCAGGTGCAGGCGCAGCGTGGCGCGGGCCCGCTGCAACGCGCTCTTGACGGCAGGCACGCTCAGTTCCAGCGCCGCGGCGGTCTCCTCGGCCGGCCAGCCCGCCACGTCGCGCAGGATCAGCACCGCGCGCTGGCGGGGCGGCAGGTGCTGGATGGCGGCCAGGTAGGCCAGCTCGATCGTCTCGCGCTCGACCGCCACCGCGTCGGGCCGCCCCTGCCCGGCGCCGGCCAGGTCGAGCAGACGGTCGGGGTACGGCTGCAGCCAGGCCACCTCGGTGAACGGCGAGCGCGGCTCCTCGCCCACGCCGGCCGTCACCTCGCGCTTGCGCGCCGGGCCGGCCAGCAGATCGAGGCAGGCGTTGGTGGCGATGCGGTAGAGCCAGGCCCGCAGCGTCGACCGCCCTTCGAACGTCTCCCGCCGCCGCCAGGCCCGCAGCAGCGTCTCCTGCACCATGTCCTCGGCATCGGTGAACGAGCCCAGCATCCGGTAGCAGTGCACCTGCAACTCGTGCCGGTACACCTCGACCGCCTCGCCGAACCCGTCCCCGGCGAAACCGTCCCCGGCGAAACCGTCCCCGGTGAAACCGCCGCCATCCCCGCCGCCATCCCCGCTGCTGGGGCGGGTGTCTTCCGTGGGGTCGCCGGCTTGGCGCATGAGCCGCACCATTCCTCTCGAATCGTCCCGGCGGGGCCTGTCAGGATGATAGCCATGACCCTTCAGCTTGAGCCCATGCCGGACGACTGGCAGCGCGCGCTGGCCATCGTCGCTCATCCCGACGATCTGGAGTACGGGTGCGCCTCCGCCGTCGCCACCTGGACGGACGCGGGCCGTGAGGTCGTCTACCTGATGGCCACCCGGGGCGAGGCGGGCATCGACACGCTCGATCCGAGTACGGCGGGGCCGGTGCGCGAGCGCGAGGAACTAGCCAGCGCGGCCCTGGTCGGGGTCACGAGCGTGGAGTTCCTCGACCACGCCGACGGGGTGATCGAGTACGGGACCGCACTGCGCCGCGACCTGGCCGCGGCGATCCGGCGGCACCGCCCCGAGCTGCTGATCACGCTGAACTTCGACGACACCTGGGGCGGCACCCACTGGAACACGCCCGACCATCGCGCGGTGGGGCGGGCGGTGCTGGACGCCGCCGGTGACGCCGGAAATCGATGGATATTTCCGGACACTGTGGCCGCGCCCTGGAACGGCGTCCGCTGGATCGCCGTCGCCGGCGTCGACAACCCTACCCACGCGGTGGACGTCACCAGCGGCCTTGAACGCGGCGTGCGCTCCCTCATGGAGCACCGCGCCTACATCGGCGCCCTCACCGACGAGGACCCGGAGAAGTACGCCCGCGACCAGATCGAAGGCTTCGCCCGCCAGGAGGCGGCCCGCTTCGGTGGCCGCCCCGCGGTGACCTTCCGCCTTTATCCCCGTTGAGCCAGGGCGCCGATCGACCTCATCATGACTCTGGCCGGCAGTTCACCGACGAGCAGGGCTGGCCACCGGCGAGCAAGGCCGGCCGCCGGCGAAGTGACGCATCCGGCGGAACGGCGCGGGGCCGCTCCGCCGGATGGGCACACCTGATGGGCCCTGCTGATGGGCCCTGCTGATGGGCCCTGCTGATGGGCGCGGCTCAGACCTGGACGCGCCGCTCGACCGCGTTGACGATCTCGGCGATGGCCTCCTCGACCGGGATACCGTTTCGCTGCTCCCCGCTGCGGTAGCGGAAGGAGACCGCGCCGTTGGCGATGTCGTCGTCACCGGCCAGCAGCATGAAGGGCACCTTGGCCTTCTGCGCGTTGCGGATCTTCTTCTGCATGCGGTCGTCGGCCGCGTCGACCTCGACCCGGACGCCGCCGGCGCGCAGCTTCTTGGCCACGTCCTGGAGGTAGGGCACGTGCGCCTCGGCGATCGGGATGCCCACCACCTGCACCGGCGCCAGCCAGGGCGGGAAGGCGCCCGCGTAGTGCTCGGTGAGCACGCCGAGGAAGCGCTCGACGGAGCCGAACAGGGCCCGGTGGATCATGACGGGCGTCTGGCGTGAGCCGTCGGCCGCCTGGTATTCGAGCCCGAAGCGCTTGGGCTGGTTGAGGTCGAGCTGGATGGTGGACAGCTGCCAGGTGCGGCCGATGGCGTCCTTGGCCTGCACCGAGATCTTCGGCCCGTAGAAGGCCGCGCCGCCCGGGTCGTCGACGAGCTCCAGCCCCGACTCGGTGGCCACCTGGCGCAGGGCCTCGGTGGCCTCCTCCCACTCGGCCGGGTCGCCGATGAACTTCTCGGAGTCGTCGCGGGTGGACAGCTCCAGGTAGAAGTCTTCAAGGCCGAAGTCGCGCAGCACGCTGAGCACGAACCGCAGCAGCGACTTGATCTCGTCGGCCATCTGCTCGCGGGTGGTGTAGATGTGCGCGTCGTCCTGCGTCATGCCGCGCACCCGGGTCAGCCCGTGGACCACGCCCGACTTCTCGTAGCGGTAGACCGAGCCGAACTCGCACAGCCGCAGCGGCAGCTCGCGGTAGGAGCGCCCGCGCGCCCGGTAGATCAGGTTGTGCATCGGGCAGTTCATCGGCTTGACGCGGTATTCGATGCCCTCCAGCTCGAAGGCCGGGAACATGTCGTCGGCATACCAGGGCAGGTGGCCGGAGGTCTCGAAGAGCGAGGACTTGGTGATGTGGGGCGTGTTGACGAACTCGTAGCCCGCCTCCGCCTGCCGCCTGCGCATGTAGTCTTCCATCTCCTTGCGGATGATCCCGCCCTTGGGATGGAAGATCGGCAGGCCGCTGCCCAGCTCAGGTGGGAAGCTGAACAGGTCGAGCTCGGCGCCGAGCTTGCGGTGGTCGCGCTTCTCGGCCTCCTCCAGCAGCTTGAGGTATTCGTCCTGCTTGTCGCGGGACTCCCACGCGGTGCCGTAGATGCGCTGGAGCTGCGGGTTCTTCTCGCTGCCTCGCCAGTAGGCGCCGCCGGAGCGCATAATCTTGAACGCGGGGATGGACCGGGTGGAGGGCACGTGCGGCCCCCGGCACAGGTCCTTCCAGCACAGCTCGCCGGTCTTGGGGTCGAGGTTGTCGTAGATGGTGAGCTGTCCTGCGCCCACCTCGACCGACTCCTCGTCGGCCGCGCCGCCCTTGAGCCCGATCAGCTCCAGCTTGTACGGCTCCGCCGCCAGCTCTTCGCGCGCCTCGTCGTCGCTGACGGGCCGACGCGAGAACAGCTGCCCCTGCTTGACGATCTCGCGCATGCGCTTCTCGATGCGCTTGAGGTCGTCGGGGTTGAACGCCTGCTCGACGTCGAAGTCGTAGTAGAACCCGTTGTCGACCGGCGGCCCGATGCCCAGCTTGGCCTCGGGGAACAGCTCCTGCACCGCCTGCGCCATGACGTGGGCGGTGGAGTGGCGCACGATCGCGCGGCCCTCTTCGCTGGAGACCTCGATCGGCTCGACCACGTCGCCGTCGGCCAGCACGTGGGCCAGGTCGCGCGGCTCGCCGCCGACCCTGGCGGCGACGACGGTGCGGCCGTCAGCCTCCAGTGCCTCTCCGGCCGTCGTGCCGGCCGCGACCACACGCTCGGCTCCGGCGAGGGTGATGCGTAGCTCGGCTGACACGGTGACTCCTCGTGGATCGCGCTCGATGCCCGGCACCGAGGCTGGTTCGATGGTGAATCCCGATGCTATCGCGGGTCGAACCCCAGCCTGGTCAGCTCCTGCCGCGTCCCGTGGAAGACGTTGCGGTCGATGGGGCTGCCGGCGTACTGGTGAATGGTCCAGTCGCTCCAGGGCCTGGGCACGGGCGGACGGCCGCGCGGGCTGTGCGGGCTGGCGATCCAGAGCGGGTATTCGGCCAGGCCGGCGCAGTTGCCGCCGTGCGCGAACGACTGGAAGGTGTAGATGAACGGCCGCACGCCGGTGTGCCGCTCGACGTGGTGGCACCAGCGGCGGGCGTGCCGGGCCACCCGTTCCGGGCGCAGGCCGTCGTCGTCCTCCAGGTCGAGCGCGATCAGGTCGCCGCGGCGCAGCCCGCCGGCCGACCTGATCACGTTCAGGAAGTGGCGTGCCTGCTCGACGGGGTCGCCCTTCGGCCTGGCGAAGTGGTACGCGCCGCAGACGATCCAGCTCTCGCGCATGCCGTTCCAGTTGCGCGCGAACCACTTGTCGGTGTAGTCGCCGCCCTCGGTGGCCTTGGCGAAGGCGAAGGCGACGCCGGCCTCGGCATGGCCGGCCCAGTCGACCGTGCCCTGCCAGTTCGACACATCGATGCCATGTAGCACGCGTTTCACCCTGTCGGAGTCTATGGAGGTGTCCCCTGTTCAGCCCTTCGCCGCGCCGACCAGCAGGCTGAGCGTACGGTCGCGGTTGGCGAACGCCGAGCCGACGAAGTCGGTCACGCCCGCCCTCCTCAGCTCGTCGAGCTTGGCCAGCACGGTGTCCTCGTCGCCGACGATCGCGACGTCGCCGGGGCTGTCCGCGCCTTCCCTGTCGAGCATGGCACGGTAGGAGGGCAGCCGCCCGTACACGGAGAAGATCTCGTTGGCGCGGGCGACGGCGCCGGCGGGGTCGTCGGTGACGCTGACGGGCAGCGCGCAGACGATCCTGGGCGCGGGGCGGCCCGCCTCGGCGGCGGCCGCCGTGATCGTCGGGGCGATGTGGCCGGCGATGGTCTTCGGGCCGGTCATCCAGAGCACGGTGCCGTCGGCGACGGTGCCGGCCAGCTTGAGCAGGCGCGGGCCCAGGGCGGCCACCAGCACGGGGAAGCCCGCGCCCGGCGTGGTGAGCTTGATGTCGGCCTTGAGCGTCTCGCCGGCGTACGCCACCTTCTCGCCGCGCGAGGCCGGGATGAGGATGTCGAGGTATTCCTTCATGTGCCGGCCGGGGCGCTCGAAGCTGTAGCCGAACATGTCCTCGATGACCATCTTGTGCGACAGCCCGACGCCCAGCGCGAACCGGCCGCCGAGCGCGGCGTTGGCGGTCATGGCCTGCTGCGCCAGCGCGGCCGGGTGGCGCGGGTAGGTGGGCACCACGGCGGTGCCGAGCTCGATCGGCGGCGCCTGCACGCCGGCCGCGGTCAGGGCGGTGATGGCGTCGAGGCCGAAGATGTGGGAGAGCCAGGCCGAGCTGAAGCCCATGCCGGCCGCCTGGGCGATCTGGTCGCGCAGGCCGCCGATGGCGTCGTCGCCCCGGGGCTCGGACAGGAAGTATCCGTAACGCATGAAACAGAACTCCATTCTGGTGACTGAGGCGAATGTATCCCCCCGCGCCGCCCCGCGCTCACCCGCCGGGCCGGTCGTGATTTGTAAAGTGGCCTTCATGACGCACGAACGCGCGGGACAGCCCGCCGGGCCTTCCGACCTGGTCGACGTCGCCAGGCTGGTGACGTCCTACTACGCCCTGCACCCCGACCCCGACGAGGTCGGCCAGCGGGTCGCGTTCGGCACCTCGGGGCATCGCGGATCGTCGCTGAAGACCGCGTTCAACGAGGACCACATCCTGGCCACGAGCCAGGCCATCTGCGAATACCGGCGCGCGCAGGGCACCGACGGGCCGCTGTTCCTGGGCATCGACACGCACGCGCTGTCGGAGCCGGCCCGGGTCTCGGCGCTGGAGGTGCTGGCGGCCAACGACGTCGAGGTGCTCGTCGACACCCGTGACGGCTACACGCCCACGCCCGCCGTCTCCCACGCGATCCTGCGCCACAACCGCGGCCGCACGACCGGACTGGCCGACGGCATCGTGGTCACGCCGTCGCACAACCCGCCGTCCGACGGCGGGTTCAAGTACAACCCGCCGCACGGCGGCCCGGCCGATACCGAGGCCACCACGTGGATCCAGGACCGCGCCAACCAGTTGCTGCGCGACGGGCTCAAGGGCGTGCGCCGGGTGCCGTACCCGGCGGCGCTGGGGCGGGCCGGGCGCTACGACTTCCTCGGCGCCTACGCCGACGACCTGCCCTCGGTGGTGGACCTCGACGCGATCAGGTCGGCCGGGGTGCGGATCGGGGCCGACCCGCTCGGCGGGGCGAGCGTGGCCTACTGGGGCGAGATCGCCGAGCGGCACCGGCTGGACCTGACCGTGGTCAATCCGCTGGTCGATCCGACGTGGCGGTTCATGACGCTCGACTGGGACGGCAAGATCCGGATGGACTGCTCGTCACCGTACGCGATGGCCTCGCTGATCGCCGGGCGCGACACGTACGACGTCTCCACCGGAAACGACGCCGACGCCGACCGGCACGGCATCGTCACGCCCGACGGCGGGCTGATGAACCCCAACCACTACCTCGCGGTGGCGATCGACTACCTCTACGGTCACCGCACCGGCTGGCCCGCCGGGGCCGGGGTGGGCAAGACGATGGTCAGCAGCACGATCATCGACAAGGTGGCCGAGTCGCTGGGCCGGCCGCTGTACGAGGTGCCCGTGGGGTTCAAGTGGTTCGTGCCGGGGCTGCTGGAGGGGTCGCTCGGGTTCGGCGGCGAGGAGAGCGCGGGGGCGTCGTTCCTGCGGCGTGACGGGTCTGTCTGGTCCACCGACAAGGACGGCC
Organism: Nonomuraea sp. NPDC048882; assembly: GCF_040649755.1. Taxonomy (NCBI): domain Bacteria; kingdom Bacillati; phylum Actinomycetota; class Actinomycetes; order Streptosporangiales; family Streptosporangiaceae; genus Nonomuraea; species Nonomuraea sp. NPDC048882. Next base: position 316,831 of record NZ_JBEZGB010000009.1, on the reverse strand, counting down.
TCATCCTGGCCCTGCTCGCCTCCGAGATCCTGGCCGTGACCGGCGAGTCGCCGAGCGCGCGCTACCGCGGGCTGGTCGAGCGGTTCGGCGAGCCGGCCTACGCGCGGGTCGACGCGCCCGCCACCCGCGAGGAGAAGGCCGTGCTGGGCAAGCTGTCGGCCGAGCAGGTGACGGCCTCCTCGCTGGCCGGCGAGCCGATCACGTCGGTCCAGACGGCGGCGCCCGGCAACGGGGCCGCGCTGGGCGGGGTGAAGGTCTCGACCGCCAGTGCCTGGTTCGCGGCCAGGCCGTCGGGGACCGAGGACGTGTACAAGATCTACGCCGAGTCCTTCAAGGGGCCTGACCACCTGGCCAAGGTGCAGGAGGAGGCCCGCTCCCTGGTGTCGGCGGCCCTGAGCTGAACGACGGCGCCCGGCCCGCTCGCCGCGGGCCGGCGTCGCGTCAGCACACGCCGACCGCTGCGCCACGAGTCGGCGGGTCTGGCCGGGGCCGGGTCAGTAGCCGAGGTGGCGGCCGCCGTCGCCGATCAGCGTCTCGCCCGTGACCAGGTCCGACTCCAGCAGCGAGGTGACCAGCTGCGCCACGTGCTCGGGCCGCGCCGTACGCCGCAGCGGCGCCTTCAGCTCCTCCTTCGCCGCCATCTCGGAGAACACCTGCTCCCCCACCCGGTCGATGTGCCAGCGGGTGGCCACGATGCCGGGCGCGACCGCGTTCACCCTGACCTCGGGCGCGAGGGCCACCGCCAGGTCGCGGGTGAGGTGGAGCAGGGCGGCCTTGCTGACCCCGTACGCGATGGAGGAGCCCGTGGCCTGCAGCCCCGCGATGGAGGCCACGTTGACGATCGCGCCGCGTGCCGCGCGCAGGTCGGGCGCGAAGGCACGGGCGCAGTAGAACGGGCCCATGAGGTTGACGCCCATGAGCTGCCGCCACACCTCGTCGGTGAGCCCCTCCAGGTCGGGGAACGGCACCCACCTGGTCGTGCCCGCGTTGCACACGAGCGCGTCCACCCGGCCGTGGGCGGCCCGCACCCGTTCGGCCATCCTGCGTACGGCGGCGTCGTCGGACACGTCGGCGGCCATCGCCTCGGCCTTGCAGCCCAGGTCCTCCAGCCGCTCGACCGTGGCCCTGGCCTCGTCGGCCGAGCGTGAGTAGTTCACGATCACGGCGGCCGCCCCCTTCCTGGCCAGGCTCTCCGCGACGGCGGCGCCGATGCCGGTGCCGCCGCCGGTGATCACGGCCACCGCGCCGTCGAGGTCCATAAGCTCACTCCTTCATGGGGTCGCGCAGCGTGTCCATGGCCGCGATGTCGATGTCCTTGTTCTCGCGGGCGGCGTAGAAGGCCGCGAACGAGATCACCGCCGTGCCGATCAGGAACGCCGCGACCAGCCACGGCGCCCCGCCCAGCCGGGCCGCCAGCGCCGCGCCGATCAGCGGGGAGAAGCCGGCCAGCGCGGCCCCGAGCTCGCGTGAGGCGGCGAAGCCGGTGTAGCGCACGCGGGCCCCGAACAACTCGGCATAGAAGACCGGCTGCACGGCCACCTGCGGCGCGAAGCCGAAGGCGCCCATGAGCATCATGGCCAGCCACACCACCCAGGGGACGCCGGTGCCGACCAGCAGGAAGTACGGAAAGACGTAGACCGCCACGAACACCACGCTGAACAGGTTGAGCGGGCGCCGCCCGATCCGGTCCGACAGGTCCCCGTAGAACGGCTGGAGCGCGATGACGGTCAGCCCGAAGAGGATCACCCCGAGCAGGGCCGTCTGGCTGGTCAGGCCGAGCTGAGTGGTGGCGTAGGCGACGCTGAAGGTGGCCAGCGTGTAGACCACGGCGGTGTCGCAGATGTGCGCGCCGACGCCGACGAGGAAGTTGCGCGGGTGGCGGGCCAGCGCGTCCCTGATCGGCAGCTTGACGATCCCGCGCGTGCGCGCCATCTCCTGGAAGACCGGCGACTCGGCGACGCGCAGCCGTACGTACAGGGCCACGCCGATGAGCGCGAAGCTCACCAGGAACGGCACCCGCCAGCCCCACGCGAGCACGTCCTGCGCCGGCAGGAGCTGGACCAGCAGGAACGCCGACGTGCCCAGCACGAGCCCGATCTGCACGCCGGTCTGGGCGAAGGAGGCGTAGTAGCCGCGCCGGCCCGGCGGGGCGTGCTCGGCCAGCAGGGTCGCCGCGCCGCCGAACTCGGCGCCCGCGCCGAGGCCCTGGCAGACGCGCAGCACCGTGAGCAGGATGGGCGCCCACACGCCGATGGAGGGGTAGGTGGGCAGCAGGCCGATCAGGCCGGTCGACACGCCCATGATCATGGTGGTGATGATCAGGGTGGAGCGGCGGCCGATCCTGTCGCCCAGGTGGCCGAACAGGATGCCGCCGAACGGCCGGACCACGAACCCCACGCCGAACGTGGCGAAGGCGACGATGGTGCCGGTGGCCGGGTCGGCCTGGGTGAAGAACAGGCGGTTGAAGACGAGGGCGGCGGCGGTGCCGTAGATGAAGAAGTCGTACCACTCCAGGGCGGTGCCGACGAGGGCGCCCAGGACGACGCGCCGTAACTCGGGGGTGGCGGGCGGGTTGGCGGGCATCTGACCTCCAGAGGGCGTGTCCGGCCGCCTTTCAGCGGCCTGTCGGCGGCCGTGCGGTGTGCTCCGGGTCGTGCGCTGTGTCGTGTTCAGGGGCCTTCTCTGTGATCTTCTCTGTGGTCTTCCCTGTGGGTACGCCGAGCCGTGCGGCGAGACCGCAGAGCTCCTCCCAGACCGGTAAGGGCACCGGGATCCCGTCCCTCAGCCGCTCCGCGCGCGCCGCGGCCTCGGGCTCGCCGGGCACCACCACGCCGGGGCCGGACGCGCGCAGGGCCTCGCAGAAGGATTCGACCTCGGCGACGTAATCGTCGAGGGGGACGAACGCGGTGATGTCCACCGCGGTGATCACCGTGCCGAACGTGCCGTCGTAGCCCGGCGAGCAGGCGGTGCCCGTGCCCGTGAGCAGGCCGCCGACCAACTCGATGAGGACGCTCAGCCCATATCCCTTGTGGCCGCCGAACGGCAGCAGCGCCCCGCCCCGGTAGAAGTCGGCCGGATCGGTGGACGGGCGGCCCTCGGGATCGACCAGCACCCCTTCGGGGGCGGGCGAGCCGGCGGCGCGGAGCAGGCCCAGCTTGCCCTCGGCCATGGCGGCGGTGGCCCAGTCCATGACCACGGCGGCGCCACCGGCCCGAGGCACGGCCCAGGCCATGGGGTTGGTGCCGAGCATCCTGCGCCGGCCGCCGTACGGGGCCACGGTCGGGTCGGCGTTGCCGACGACCTGCGCGATCAGTCCCCGGCCCGCGAGCGTCTGCGCGTACTCGCCGAGCCTGCCGACGTGGTTGCACTCGCGGACGGCGACGACGCCGACCCCGTGCGCTTCGGCCAGGTCTGCGGCCTCGGCCGCGGCCAGGCGCGCGGCGGCCTGGCCGAAACCGCGCCGTCCCGACACGACCGCGCTCGCGCCACGGCGTGAGACGACCTCGGGCCGGGCTCCCGGCACGATGGCGCCCTCGGCGATCCGGTCGAGGTAGGGCTTGATCCGCCGCACGCCGTGGGAGCCGTGCCCGGCCAGGTCGGCCTCCACCAGGGACTCGGCGACGACGGCCGCCGTGTCGCCGGGCACACCGGCGGCGGTCAGCAGGTCATGGGCGAGGTCTCGGATGCGGCCGGCGGCGAGGACGTGTACGGAGGCGTTCACGGTCATCTGTCTCGCTTCGAGCAGGACTACGTTCCGCGAGTGCCCCCATGCCCATTTCCCGCCCCGTCAAACGGCTGTCCGGAAAGGGCTTACCCTTCGAGTTCGGCGGCCGTGGCGGTGCTCATCCCGGTCCGCCCGAGATCGGCCCTGCGGCCTGCGGCGACCCCGTCGCGGTAGCCGGTGCCGCTGGTCCTCGGCACGCTCCTGCGGATGTCGGGATAGTGAGCGGCGACCGCCCGCTCGACCTCGGCCCGCCGGTCGGCCAGGACGAGCGCGGCCCCCATGGCCGCCGGCTCGCCCTCGGCGCGTGACTCGGCCGCGCACAGCAGCCGGTAGACCTCGTCGGTGAAGCCCAGCAGCCACGACCTGCGGTAGGCCCGCACGGCGCGGACGTCGCTCGGCGGCTCCACCCGGGCCAGGCCCGAGGCCATCTGCAACAGCAGCGAGGTGGCCAGCAGGTCGGCCCGCTCCAGGTCGGCCGCGAACCCGAACACGTGCACCCGCTGCCCGCCCTCGCCCCGCCCGATCAGCAGCGGCCGGCACCGCACGGCCTGGGCGACCAGGCTGACGAGGCGGGCCTTCTCCCTGGCCCAGGGGGCCGGCAGGGTGACGACGCGGTCGCCGGGGGTCTGGCGGGTGCCCGCGGGCGGCAGCGAGTCGATGCCGTACTTGGCCATGAGCGCCGACGCGGCGGCCATGAACGTGGCCCGCTCGTGCTCGTTGTCGGTGCGCTCGGCCTTGGCCAGCAGTTTCCTGACCCGTTCGAGCGTGCGTTCGCGCAACCGTGTGACCCCCAGGACTCGCTCAGGACTTGCCGGACAGCACCCGCCCCTGGTCGTCGATGGCCGGGAACGCGCCGGTGTCGACGATGCCGTGCTGCTGGTACAGCGCCTCGATGAGGGCGTGGGCCTGCGGCTCCAGCTTCCACAGAGCACGATACTCGCGTGCCGTGGCCAGCGAGATGCCGATCTCCTGGGCGATGTCCACCGTGCGCGGCACGATGCCCTTGGCGATCTGCCGGTCCCAGTACTCACGGGCGGAGCGCATGCGCGCGGCCCGCTCGGCCGTGCTGAGGACCTGCGGGGTGGTGTCGAACACCTCGATGTCCTCGTCCTCGTCGGAGACGAGCTCGGCCAGCGCGGGCGGCAGCGCCGGGCGGGCGGGGACGGGGTGGTGGTCGGCCGTGGGCTCCCAGGGCACGCGCGGGTCGGCGTCGATGAGCGCGGAGGTGTTGTAGAGGGCGGCGATCTGGGCCAGCAGCGCCTCCTGGCGCGAGGCGTCCACGGCCAGGCCGGTGTGCTCGACGGCCTGGTCCATCGCCTTGTCGAGCTTGGCCAGCGCGGCGCGCATCTTGCGCTCGGGCGCGCCACCCTCGCGCAGCGCCTTGGCCTTCTTGGCCGCCAGCGCGACCCTGGTCAGCCTGCGGTGGGCGTCGACCTCGCTGGCCGTACGGTCGCTGACCTCGGCCAGGCCCATCCTGACCATCAGCCGCTCGGGCGTCAGGCGCCAGTTGATCCGGCCGGTGCCGCGGATGCGGTGGCGTTCGATGGCCATGCCGCGCTCCCACAGCCAGGCGGCCACCAGCGGGGCGGCCAGGCGGAACACCGCCTCGGGCAGGCTGCGCGCGTCCATGCTGGACAGCACGGCGGTCAGGCAGGTCAGGGCCCACACGGCGATGCCGTCGATGCCGGCCGAGAAGTTCTCGCGCATGTTGCGGCGGGCGCGTACGGCGGAGGTGATGATCGCGACCTCGATGAACGCGAACAGCAGTAACCGCAGCGGCCCGTCGAGGCCCAGCACGTCGCCGGAGAAGCGCCACATGCCCTGCGCGGACACGCCCGTGGCGATGGAGGCGGCGACGACGGTCAGCACGTCCTCGATGGGGCGGGGGGCGATGTACCTGGTGAACAACCAGGAGACGACGCGCCAGGCGATCCTGAGCACCAGGAAGGCCAGGACCAGCCCGGCGAGGCTCAGCAGCGCGATGACGGCGGTGGCGAGCGGCTTCTCGGTTACGAAGGCTGTTATTTCCTCAAATGTCGGCATCAGTCACTATCCGTGATGGCTCAAACTCCGGCTCTATGCGACGAGATCATCGCAGAATGTCGCCATCTTGTACGCCAAACGGCATCGGCTGCCCCACTTTGCCCAGGTTTCACTGCAGTTCAGGGTTCTTGACGGAGCGTGTCATCACTCGCGCCCGCACAAGCCCGGTGGTGACGGGGTTCCGGCCCGCGAACGGCCGGGGACGCACCTCGCCGATCACACCCCGGGGCGGCCGCCCGATCACAGCCGGTGCGACCCTTCGATCACGACCGGGGCGGGCTCCTGATGACGGCCGGGATTTCGGGGTGGCCGGGATCCGGGGGCGGGCGCACAATGAGACGGAACAGGACGGGAGGAGGGATCGTGAGCAAGCGATCACGCAGACGCCGCGCCCTGCCCAGCGGCGCGCCCGCCTGGTTACCCGGCTTCGGCCCCGGCGAGCCCCACTGGGGTGGAGACGACGACTCCCCGCCCGACGGGCCGCGGGGCGGTCAGGACGGCGTGCGCGAGCCGCGCAGGCCCAAGCCCGCACCGCCCGCGCTGTCGGTCGAGGCGCCGCCGCCCGAGCCGCCCGTGCACACCCGTGACCGCAGCGAACTCCTCCTGGAGAGCGGCGGCGGCTGAGGCGCCATGGGGCCTGGGGTGAGATGCAAATCGTCCTTTCGGAGGGCAACATCCGCCGTTCCGGATGGGACCATCTATGCAGGGATTTATCCCAACATGGTGTGATGTATCCCAGCAGGACGGATATCGATGTCAGCAACAGAAGAGTTCCCGCTCGTCCAGTTCATGCGTGACGGGTTCGACCCCGTGGGCGAGCTCGCTCGTATCCGGGCGGAGCAGCCGGTCTTCCCGATGGAGATCCCGGGCGGCCAGACCGTCTACCTCGTCACCCGCTGGGAGGACGTACGCGGGGTGCTCGGCGACCATGAGCGCTTCAGCAACGACTTCGCCGGCGTCATCGGGCTCGGCTCCAGCCAGGAGGACCCGGGCGGGCTCGGCTTCCGCGACCCGCCCGAGCACACCCGGCTGCGCAAGTACCTGACGCCCGAGTTCACGATGCGCCGCCTGCGCAGGCTGGAGCCACGGATCGAGGCCATGGTCGAGGAGCACCTCGACCGCATCGAGGCCAAGGGCGCCGCCGACGGGATGCCGGTGGACCTGGTCGAGGAGTTCGCGCTGCCGATCCCGTCCCTGGTCGTGTGCGAGCTGCTCGGCGTCCCGTACGACGAGCAGGCCGACTTCGTGAAGATCAGCAAGGACCGCTTCGACTTCACCGCGGGGCCCGAGGCGTCGCTGCAGGCCATCAACGACGCGATGACGTACCTGACGGACCTGGTGGCCAGGGAGCGGCTGGATCCGGGCGACGGGCTGCTCGGGCAGCTGCTGCGCGAGCACGGCGACGAGCTCGACGACCGCACCTTGGCCAGCATGGCCGACGGGCTGCTGACCGGCGGCCACGACACCAGCACCAGCATGCTCGCGCTCGGCACCCTGTGGCTGCTGCGCAACCCCGAGCAGGCGGCCAAGGTGCGCGAGGTGGGCGGCTACGTCGTGGACGTGGTCGAGGAGCTGCTGCGTTACATGACGGTCGTCCAGGTCGCCTTCCCGCGCTTCGCCCGCGACGACCTGGAGCTGCACGGGGTGCCGATCAAGAAGGGCGAGATGGTGCTGTGCTCGCTGACCGGCGCCAACCGCGACCCCTTCCTCGGCGACGACATGAACGAGGTCAGGCCCGGCCGCGAGACGGCGGGCTCGCACCTGGCGTTCGGCCACGGCATCCACCGCTGCATCGGCGCGCCGCTGGCGCAGATGGAGATGCGCATCGCCTTCCCCGCGCTGCTGCGCCGCTTCCCCGGGCTGCACGTCGCCGGTGAGGTGCCGTTCAGGGAACTCGCCATCGTCTACGGCGTCAAAGAGCTACCCGTCGCCTGGTAGAGCGGTTACGTTCGCTGTGTGAACGAGCCCGTCATCGATCTGACCGTGATCGGCGCCGTCGTGTTCGACACCGACGGCGTGGTCACCGACACCGCTCGGGGACACGCGGCCGCCTGGAAACACGTCTTCGACGCCTTCCTGCGCGGCCGCTCGACGCCGTTCGACATCCGCGACGACTACCTGCGCCACGTGGACGGGCGCCCGCGGCTCGACGGCATCCGCACCTTCCTGGCTTCGCGCGGCATCGAGCTGCCCGAGGGGTCGCCTGACGACGAGCCGGGGGCGCCGACCGTGCACGGGCTCGGCCTGGCCAAGGACCGGCTCTTCATGGAGCAGGTGGACAAGTACGGGGTGGCGGCGTTCCCGTCCACGGTGGCGCTGCTGCACGAGCTGCGCCGGCGCGGCGCCCGCACGGCGGCGGTCTCGGCGAGCCTGCACGCGCGCAAGCTGATCGGGTCGGCGGGCGTCACGCACCTGTTCGACCTCATGGTGGACGGCAACGACGCGGCCCTGATGAACCTGCCCGGGCCGCCCGACCCCGCCCGCTACCTGGAGGCCGCGCGCCGCCTCGACCTGCCCGCCGTCAAGGTGGCGGTGGTGGTGTCCGCGCTGCCGGGGATCGAGGCGGGCAGGAAGGGCGGCTTCGGGCTGGTGGCCGCAGTGAGAACCGACGCGGTGACGACCGGCCCGATGACGACCGACGCGCTGACGACCGGCGGCGACGGGGCCGGGGCCCACGTCGTGGTGCCCGATCTGGGGGAGCTCGGGGTCACTGGGAGGGTTCTACCCTTGACGTCGTGACTGTTCTGATCGATCCGCCCGACTGGCCGGGGCCGCGGGGCCTGATGTGGTCGCATCTCGTCAGCGACCGCTCGCTGGACGAACTGCACGACTTCGCGGCGCGGCTGGGGGTGCCGGTACGGGCGTTCGACCGGGACCACTACGACGTCCCCGAGACCGTGCACGCGCGGGCCGTCGCGCTGGGGGCCGAGGCGGTCAGCTCGCGGGAGCTGCTGCGCCGGCTGATCGCCTCCGGCCTGCGCCGTCGCAAGAAGCACCACCCCGCACCTCCCGCCCAGGGCTGACGCCAGCCGCACCACCCGGCCAGAACGGCGCAAAACGCCACGTCCCGTTCCTCGCGGGTCAGGGCGACACGTCCGGCACTCCCGGCTACCGGGTGTCCTGTCCCAGGAGGGCGGTCAGTTCGGCCGTCATGTTGGCGCGGGCGCGTTCCTCCCACAGGTCGCGGGCCCTGGCCGTGCGGTAGAGGGAGGGCGTGGCGAGCAGGCGGCGCAGCACCTCCGCGCGGCCGTGGGCGAACAGCGGGCCGGGGACGTGGGCGTACTCCTCGCGGATCGCCCGCGCGTAGGCCGCGTAGCCGGGCCCGGCGAGCACGGCGAGGTCGGCGTCGCACAGGACGGCCCCGTTGCTGTCGCCCGGTTCGACGGTGTCGTGCGCGGCCGTGAGACGGACCAGACGGGCGGTCTCGGCGACGCGGCCGGCGGGCACGCCGCACCGGGGCAGGCGCGACTGGGCGAGCTGGGCGCTGCGTTCCTCGTCCCAGCCGGGCCGGCCGTCGTAGACCGCGTCGTGGAACCAGGCCGCCAGCCGTACCGCCGCCGCGTCCCGCGCCTCGGCGGCCAGCGGCTCGACGGCGGCGAGGACGGCGGCCAGGTGGGTGCGGGTGTGGTAGCGGCGGTGCGGCTCGGCCCAGCGGGCGAGCAGCTCGGCGCGCACGGCGAGCGAGGCGGCGGAACCGCCCGCGAGCGCCACCCACCGCCCGCACCCGGTCCAGTCACCGACCGCCGCCGTCTCCCCCACCGCCGTCTCCCCCACCGCCGTCTCCCCGGCGGTCCGGTCGTCGGGAGGGTCGTCGGGCGGGGTTCGATCGTCGATCATCTTCTCACCGTACGCCGTCGCGAGGTAACGTCCTGAGCATCGGCACCTCATCGGACGACCCACGGCGCCTGCCCCGCTGGCGGGAGCTGCGCGGTGTCATGCCCCGCCGGCCCCGGCTGTCCAGGGCGGCCAGGGTGCAGGCGGCGGCCGACGTGGCCGACCTGCGGCGGCTGGCCAGGAAGCGGGCCCCGCGCATGGTGTTCGACTACGTGGACGGCGCGGCCGAGGGCGAGCGGTCGATGGCCAGGGCGGTGGAGGCGTTCGACCGGGTGGAGTTCAGCCCGCGCGTGCTGCGTGACGTCTCCGAGGCACCCACCGAGGTCGAGATCCTGGGCCGGCGGATCGCGATGCCGGTCGTGCTCGCTCCGACCGGGTTCACCCGGATGATGCACCGAGCGGGTGAGCGGGCCGTGGCGCGGGCCGCGGAGAAGGCGGGCGTCCCCTACACACTGTCCACGATGGGCACCACGACGGCCGGTGACGTGGCCGCCGCCGCGCCCGGCGGCTGGAACTGGTTCCAGCTGTACGTGGTCCGTGACCGCGGCCGCAACGCCGAGACGCTGGCTCTGGCCGCGGACGCCGGGATGGACGTGCTGGTGGTGACCGTGGACGTGCCGGTGGCGGGGGCGCGGCTGCGTGACGTGCGGCGCGGGCTGACGGTGCCGCCCTCGCTGCGCTGGAGCGGGGCGCTGGAGACGCTGCGGCATCCGGCGTGGTGGTTCGACTTCCTGACCAGCGAGCCGCTGCGGTTCGCCACCGCGGAGGGCGCGCCCGACGATCTCGCGGGCCTGACGAACCTGCTGTTCGACCCGTCGGTGACGATCGCCGACCTGGAGTGGATCCGGTCGATGTGGCAGGGCAAGCTGCTGGTCAAGGGGGTGCAGCGGGTCGACGACGCCAAGGAGCTGGCCGAGGTGGGCGTGGACGGGATCGTGGTGTCCAACCACGGCGGGCGTCAGCTCGACCGCTCCCCCACGCCGCTGGAGCTGCTGCCCGAGGTCGCGCAGGCGGTGGGCGAGCGCACGGAGGTGTTCCTCGACGGCGGCGTGCGCAGCGGGGCCGACGTCGCCGCCGCGGTCGCGCTGGGCGCCAGGGCCTGCTTCGTCGGCCGCGCCTACCTCTACGGCCTGATGGCGGGGGGCGAGCCCGGCGTCACGCGGGTGCTTGACCTGCTGCGCGCCGAGCTCGTCCGTACGCTGCAACTGCTGGGGGTGGGCGGCGTCCAGGGCCTGGGCCCCGGCGTCGCGCGGCTCAGGGGAAGGTGACGACCTTCACCGGGATGGTGTCGGTGCCCTGGGCGGGGCCTCCCGTGTCGTTGACGACGTGGGCGATGGTGCCGTTGCCTCCCAGGGAGACGGTGAGCAGGTCGTGGAAGCGCACGCCGGGGGTGACGGGTGTCTCGAAGCCGCGCTCGGCCACGACGCTCGGGTTCACGTTGAAGTAGCAGTACGCCCCCAGCCCCCACGCCTCGTGCGAGGTGACCGAGTCGGCCACCTTGTAGGCGGCGTAGCCGCGGGTGGAGCCGTTCATCCAGGCGGCCTGGTTGGGCGGGTCGTACGGCATCTCGTTCTGGAAGAAGATCGTCTTGCCGCGCTGCCCGTTCCAGATGACCTGGTACTTCTGGTAGTGCTCGACGAACAGTCCGTACGCGGTGACGTCGTCGCCGTTGACGATCAGCCCGGTGTCGGCGGTGTTGACGGTCCAGCCGATGCCGGTGCCGTGGTCGCCGCGCCAGGCCCAGATGTGGTCGATGATCGTGTGGTCGCTGTTGACGACGAGGCTGGTCGTGGCCTTGCCCGCGTGAGCGCCGCCGATGCGGAAGAAGACGTCCTGGATGGAGATCGGGTCGGCCGCGTGCGTGGCGGAGGAGCCGGACGGGCCGACCTCCATCAGGATGGGCGAGTTGACCGGGCCGGCGTCGAAGAGCAGGCCGGCCACCTTGACGCCGTCCACGTCGGCGATCCGCATGGGCACGGCGCCGTTGTCGGGGATGACGGTGGCGTAGCCGAGCCCGAGCACGACGGTGCCCGGCCTGGTGACGTTGATGCTCTGGCTCACGTGGTAGATGCCGGGCGTGAAGAGCAGGTTGAGGCCGGAGGCGAGGGCGGCGTTGATGGTGGCCGCGGTGTCGCCGGGCTTGGCCACGTAGAACTGGCTGAGCGGGATCGAGGAGCCGGTTCCCGGCCAGTTCGCGCCGCGCGAGTTACGCCGCAGGGCCGGCACGAAGACCTGGTAGGCGCCCGCGCCGTCCACGTACAGGAAGGGCTTCTCCCTGGTCACGGGGCTGGTGTCGAGCGTCGTGTACGGCGGTTCTGGGAACGACTGGGCGGGCGCGCCCGCGACGCCGGAGAAGACCATGTTCCACACGCCGTTGAGCCAGCCGCCGATGTTGCTGTCACGGGTGAACCACTGCTGCTGCGAGTACGGCTGCACGGTCCCGTCGATCCTGCTGTCGGCGATGTAGCCGCCGCTGGCCCAGCCGTAGCCGGAGGGCGCGAGGTTGAGGTTGCCCCTGACGTGCATCCGCCGGAACGGTGCCGCCTGCGAGACCGCCCACTGGTTGGTGCCGCCGCTGGGCGTGATGGACAGGTTCTCGGCCGAGCGCCAGAAGTTCTGGGTGGCGTTGCCGCCGAACCAGCCCGCGTCCACCCGCACCTGGCCGTTGATCGTGACGTCGTCGGGGTTGCGCCCCAGGCCCATGATCGAGGTGTAGAAGCCGATGTCGGCGTTGACGTTGTAGCTGCCGGGCTTGAACAGCAGGGCGTGGCGCTGGAGGCCGAACTGGTTCGACTCCATCTGGGTGAAGATCGAGTCGAGGGTGGACTGGATGCTCGCCGCCGGCATGGACGGGTCGAAGACGTGCACGTTGGGTCCGAGGTCTCCGCCGCCGCCCGGCGTGTCGGTGATGGTCCGCACGGTGAGCTCCCACAGCGAGTAGCCGTACGGGGTGGCGCGGGCGGTGCCGTGCACGCGGACGTAGCGGCCGGTCCCGGACACGTCGAGCGTCTGCGTGCCACCCGTGCCGGTGGTCGTCGAGTGGACGTCGGTCCAGGCGGAGCCGTCGCCGGAGACCTGGACGCGGAACGCGGAGGCGTACGCGGCCTCCCACTGGAGCACCACCTGGCAGATCTGGCGGGACGCGCCCAGATCGACCTGGAGCCACTGCGGGTCGCTGAACGTGCTGGACCAGCGGGTTCCCGCGTCGCCGTCCACGGCGGCCGAGGCGGGCAGGCCGGCGTTCTCGACGGAGGAGGCGGTGGCGGGGCGGCCGAGCGCGGCGTTGGCGCTGCCGCAGCTCGGCGCGGCCATGGCGCCGGACCCGCCGGCACTCGCACTAGAGGCGGCGGTCGCGGCAGTCGCCGCCCCGCTCTGGGACATGAGCGGGCCGGCCGCGTGGGCGGGGGCCGCGACCGGTAAGGGCAGCAGCAGGGCGGCCAGTGCGGCCACGACGAGGGAGGTACGGCGGCGGGGGTGCACTGCGGACTCCTCACGGGAACAAGCAGGGGGTAGTGGGAGAGCGCTCTCTCGGCCGAGAGTGACCGCGGCCCGGACTTCTGTCAAGCCTTGATTTAACTTCTAGGCAATAGTCGGGACGGACTCGGGATACGCCGCCCCGCCCAGGAACGGCTCGACGACCAGCGTGGCCGCCCCCAGCGCCACCGCGTCGGGCCCGAGCCGCCCGAGCACCACCGTCTCCGGCTGGAACGGCTGCGCCTGCGTGTTCGCGGCGGTGGCCGCGCGGATCTCGGCCAGCAGCCGCCCGCCCAGCATCAGGCCCGCCCAGCCGCCGATCACGACGCGCTCGGGGTTGAACAGGTGGACCAGGCTCGACAGGCCCACGCCGAGCAGCTCGACGCTCTCGCCGATCACCGGGGAGCCCTCCTCCAGCAGCCGGGCCAGCGCGCTCTCCTCGTCGGCCGAGTCGGCCACGACGCCCGCGCGGTCGAGGATCGCCTCGGCCCCCAGGTACGCCTCCAGGCAGCCGCGCGCCCCGCACCGGCAGGCCCGCCCACCGGCGACGATCTTCAGATGGCCGACCTCGCCGGCGGCCATGCCCGCGCCCCGGTAGATCCGGCCGTCCGTGACCACCGTGCCGCCGACGCCCGAGCCGACCAGGAGGATGATCGCGTCGCGGGTGCCCTGGCCCGAGCCGAACCAGAGCTCGGCCTGCCCCATCGTCTTGGCGCCGTTGTCCACGTACAGCGGCAGCCCAGTGCCGAGCCCGGTGCCGGCCCGCAGCAGCGTGCCGAGCGGCACCGCCTCCCAGCCGAACGTCTTGGCCCGCACCAGCGCGTCGGGGCCCGGCTCGACGATGCCCGGCACGCCGACGCCCACCCCGAGCACCCGCTCGGGCGGCACCTCGCTCTCGGCGATGACCGCGTCCACGCCGGTCAGGATGTGGCGGGCGACCAGTTCGGGGTCGTGCTTGGCCGAGCGGACGGCGTAGTGGGCCCCGGCCCGTACGTTCATCTCCAGGTCGAACAGCTCCACCTTGACCTGGGTCTCGCCCACGTCCACGCCGACCGCGTAGCCGTAGCCGGGATTCACCTTCAGCAGCACCCGGGGCCGCCCGCCGTCGGAGTCGACCTGGCCGGCCTCCACGACGACCCCCGACTCCAACAGGCCGGCCGTCATGGTGCTGACGGTCGCCGCGCTGAGGCCGGTCGCGGCCGACAGTTCGTTGCGGCTGGCGGGCCCGCCGAAATAGAGCGCGCGCAGCAGCATCGCCCGGTTGCCCCGGCGGAGATCGCGTACGGTCCTGCGCCCTGACGTGCCCATCCTCGTCCCGTCCTCTCCGGCGAACCCGCCGCCATGTTAGTTCACGGTTCAAACGTCCTCGCAGGGGGCGGCGAGGCCGGATGGATGTTACCGATTCGTTTCCTGACTTTCTTCGAGTCTTAGATTATGGTCCGACCATCCCCCCGATGAGGAGTACGACAATGGGCCGAGGACTTGTGCGTGGCGCCGTCGTGGCGATGCTCGCGACCGCGGTGGCGGCATGTGGCGGCGGTGGCGGCGGCGGGCAGGGCGATGGTAAAGAGCTGACGTTCTGGATGTACCAGGACCGCACCCCGCAGGCGGGGCAGGTCATCGAGAAGGTGCGCCAGGACTTCGAGAAGGCCAACCCGGGCGTCACGGTCAAGATCGTCAAGATTCCGAAGGACGACTACAACACCAAGCTCGGCAGCGCCGTGGCCGCCAAGAGCACCCCCGACGCCGGCATCCTCGACCAGCCGCTGGTCTCCAAGTACGCCCTCGACGGCACGATCAAGGAGGTCCCGGCCGGGCTCGTCAACGAGGCCGACTACTACAAGGGCGCCCTCGACACCAACCGGGCGGGCGGCAAGCTCTACGGCCTGCCGCAGGACCAGACGACCGTGGCGCTGTTCTACAACAAGAAGCTGGTGCCGGCGCCGCCCAAGACGTGGGACGAGCTCAAGCGGATCGCCGCCCAGGTGCACGCCGCCGACGCGAACGTGGCCGGCATGAACGTCCCGAAGGGCGACGGCTACGGCGCCTGGATGTTCCCCGGCATCGTGCACGGCGCGGGCGGCGAGATGGTGGACGACGCCGGCAAGAAGGTGCTGTTCGACCAGCAGCCCGCCGTGGAGGCGCTGCAACTGTGGGTGGACCTGCAGCAGTCGTCGCCCCGCAAGATCACCGACTCCGACAAGCCCTTCGAGAACGGCCTGGCCGCCATGACGATCTCGGGGCCGTGGGACGTGCCGACGATCCGCGAGCAGTTCCCCGACCTGGACTTCGGCGTGGCGCCGCTGCCGTACAAGAGCGAGCCGGCCGGCAACATCGGCGGCGAGGACTCCGTCGTCTTCTCCGCCAGCCCGAACGCCGACCTGGCCTGGAAGTGGCTGGCGTTCCTGGCGAGCGCGGAGCACAACGGCGCGGTCGCCGACGCGTTCGGCGGCTTCCCGGTCCACCTCAAGGCGCAGGTGGTCGCGGGCGGGCCCGAGCAGGCGGCCTTCCTCGACCAGCTCAAGGTGGCGCACGCGCGGCCGGCGGTGCCGCAGTGGATCCAGGTCAACGACGAGATCATCGCCCCGGCGATCGAGTCGGCGCTGACCGGCAAGGCCACCGCGCAGCAGGCGCTGAGTGACGCGGCGGGCAAGACGCGCTCCCTGCTCGGCTGGAACGGCTGACGTGGCCGCACCCGCCCTGGCGGACGAGCGGGTGGCGGCGGGCTCCGGCGGGCGGGCCCGCCGCGGGCCCGGCCGCCGCCGCGACCATCTCGTGGGCGTGCTGCTGGTGACGCCCGCGCTCGTCTACTTCGTGGTCTTCCTGCTCTATCCGGCCCTGTCGGCGCTCTACTACAGCTTCACCGACTGGAACCTGCGCTCCGACGCGAACTGGGTCGGCCTGGCGAACTACGCGGACCTGCTCTTCGACGACGTGAAGTATCCGCACTTCTGGACATCGGTGCGGGTCACGCTGCAGTACACGCTGATCGCGGTGCCGCTGACGCTGGTGGCCGCGCTGGCGCAGGCGCTGCTGCTGAACGCGATCAGGCGCGGCGCCAACCTGTTCCGGCTGCTGCTGTTCCTGCCGGTCGTCACGGCCGAGGCGGCGGTGGGCGCGATCTGGCGCTGGCTGTACGACCCCCAGTACGGGCTGATCAACACGCTGCTCGGCCTGGTCGGCATCCCCGGGCAGAACTGGCTCAACACCCCCGAGCTGGTCATCCCGGCGCTGGCGTTCATCGCGGCCTGGCAGTGCGGCATCTCGATGATCATCTATCTGGCGGGGCTCAAGGGCATCCCCGGCACGATCCAGGAGGCGGCGGTCATCGACGGGGCCGGGCCGTGGCAGCGGTTCTGGCGGGTGACGTTCCCGATGCTCAGGCCGACCACGTTCTACCTGCTGGTGACGGGGGTGATCGCGGCGCTGCAGGTGTTCGGGCTGGTGTACGTGATCTTCTCCGGCAACGGGCGCAGCGTCACCGGCGGCCCCGAGCAGTCGGGCCTGACCTACGTGCTGCACCTCTACCTGTTCGCCTTCCGCTACGACGCGATGGGGGCGGCCTGCGCGATGTCGTTCATCCTGCTGGTCTTCATCGTGATCGTGACGGCGCTGCAGTTCCGGTTCGTCAGGCAGGAGGCGTCGTGAGGAAGGCGTCCATGTACGCGGCGCTGGTGCTGCTCGCGGCCGTGTCGGTGGTGCCGTTCCTGTGGATGCTGGCCACCTCGTTCAAGCACGGGCAGGACATCTACACCAAGGTGCCCAACCTGCTGCCGCTGGACAGGAAGACCGGCGAGTGGGCGGCCACGCTGGGCAACTACGACTACGTGCTCAACGTCGGCGGGCTGGGCGGCGCCTTCGTCAACAGCGTCTGGGTGTGCGCGGTGCTGGTGCCGGCCAAACTGCTGATCGACGCGCTGGCCGCGTACGCGTTCGCGCGGATCCCCTTTCCAGGCCGCGACCGGCTGTTCGTGATCATGCTGGGCGGCATGATGGTGCCCGCGATCACGCTGCTGGTGCCGCGCATCCACGTCACCCAGTCGCTGGGCATGTTCGACACCGGATGGGGGCTGATCGTCCCGAACATCGCCTCGGTGCTGGACATCTTCCTGATGCGGCAGTTCTTCCTGTCGCTGCCTGCGGAGCTGGAGGAGGCCGCGCTGATCGACGGCGCGGGCCGGATGCGGATCTTCTGGACGATCGTGCTGCCGCTGTCGAAGCCCGTGCTGGCGGTCGTGACCATCACGAGCTTCCTCTACCACTGGAACGACCTCGTCTGGCCGCTGCTGGTCACCAACGACCCCGAGCTCTACACGCTGCCGCTGGCGTTGCAGCAGCTCGTGGCCAGTCCTGACGGCGGTCGCGCGTACTACATCATGGCGGGCGCCACGCTCGCCGTCCTGCCCGTGATCGGCGTGCTGCTGGTCTTCCAGCGCCGCATCCTTCAGGGCATCGCCTTCACCGGCCTCAAGGGCTGAATCTCAGGAACCAGGAGGAAATCACTGTGGTCATCGAGGTCCGCGACGGGGTCGCCGTCGTCGACGGCGTGCCGCGGGTGCTCGTCACCGCCGACTATCCGTACTATCGCGACGATCCGGCCGTGTGGGCCGATCGGCTGCGTGCGGTACGGGACGAGCTCGGGATCGAGGTGATCACCTGTTACCTGCCCTGGCGGCACCATCAGCCGGAGGCGGGCGCGGCCCCCGACTTCACCGGCCGCACCCATCCGGCCAGGAACGTCGTCGGCTTCCTGGCGCTCTGCCACGAGCTGGGGCTGCGGGTGATCGCCAAGCCGGGTCCGTTCGTGCACGCCGAGCTGAGCTACGGCGGGCTGCCCGACTGGGTCTGCCCGGACGCCGACCCGTCGATCGAGCCGCTGCTCGACGCGGGCGGCGTGCCCGCATGCTGGGACGACGGCGCGGCCAAGCGCCCGCTGCCTGCGCCGTTCGGGACGGCGTTCCTGGCCATGACGACGCGCTGGCTGGCGAGCGTGGGCAAGGAGGTGCTGCCCGGCGCCGACGCGGTGGTGGCGCTGCAGATCGCGAACGAGGGCGTCTACACCAGCGGGGCGCTGCCGCTGACGGCCTACGACTACAGCCCCTCCGGGATCGCGTTCTACCGGGACCGGCTGCGGTCCTGGTACGGCACGCCCGAGGAGTACAACGCACTGCACGGCACCGGCCACGCCGACTGGGCGGAGATCGAGCCGCCGGGACCGGCCGCCGGCCCGCTCGCCCAGGCCGACTGGGGGCGCGCGCACGCCGAGTACCTGGCGCGCGTCTACCGCGTCTGGGCGCGGGCGGTCGGCTCGGACCTGCCGGTCCTGGTCAATCTGAACCCGCCGACCATGCCCGAGCTGGACGACTGGCTGGCCAGGGTCAGGCCGGAGCTGTGGGGCGAGATCTCCTACGGCTTCACCAACTGGATGGGCGTCGTGTCCGCCGACCCCGCCGCGCAGGCCCGCTACGTGATCGCGGCCAAGCGCGCCCCCGGGCCGAACCTGGAGGAGAACTGGGGCTTCGCCGAGCTGTACGACCCCGCCTACATCGACGGCGCCACCAGCTTCCACCAGTCGCTGCTGGCGCTGGCGGCGGGGGCGACCGGGTTCAACGTCTACACGGGGGTGGCCACGTCGGGGTGGGGGCCTGAGCTCGACGCGGCGCACACGGGGGCCTACCCGGACTGCGCGCCCGTGGACGCGGGCGGCGCGGCGACCGGGAAGGCGCCGGTGGTGCGGGCGCTGGCGGACTTCTTCGCCGCGCACGGGGCCGAGTTCCTGGAGTGCGTCCCGCAGCGGAGTGAGGCGTTCGGGCTGTACCTCCCCTATGCCGGGATCGCCGCGCTCTCGGGAGGCTCCGAGGGGCCCGGGTGTGGGCGGGCGCTGCTGGCCTTCCACGAGCGGATGCGGGCGCGGGGGCTGGACTACGGGCTGGTCGAGCTGGAGAGCGCGACGCAGGAGGAGCTGGCCGCCTACCGGTCGCTCACCGTGCCGGGCGGTCCTTTCCTGCACCGGCGGGTGCAGGAGCTGCTGGCCGGGTACGCGAAGGCGGGCGGCGTGGTGCTGGTGGACGGGCCGGTGCCGGAGCTGGACGAGCGGCTGGAGCCGTACGCGCTGCTCGCCCCCTTCGTCACTCCCCTGCCCGCCGCCCCCGCACCGCCGGATGGGGAGAGCCTCGTCCTGTACGGGGAGGCGGACGCGTACCTGCGCAGCCACCCCGACGGGGACGTGCACTACCTCGTCGTGCTCGTCCAGACGGGCAACGAGGGGCCGATCGGCCTGCGCACCCCGTACGGGACCGTGGAGGTCGTCGCCGCCGAGGGCGGCGGCGCGGTGCTGCGCCTGGCCGGCGGCGAGATCGGCGACGTGGTGGTCAAGGGCGTCAACGCCTACCTGGACTGCGCCGTCGAGGCCAGCGTGCGGCTGGACGGCGTACGCACCGGCGCCGCCGGCCCCGGCGATCTGGTCAGGATCGGTGGTTTCACCGGCTGACGAAAGTCCGTCATATCCCGGGGAAACGACGCGTATTTCGCCGCCGCCGTCGTCGCTCTGCTCCTCACGCGGGGGACCCGTCCCGCACGGAGAGGAGATCGGAAAAAATGGCGACCGGAGAGTTCCAGGTGATGAAAGTGCCGGCCGAGCAACTGGCCGGCATTCTTCACGGCCAGGTTGTCGATCCCGGAGCTCAACCCACGAACGTCGTTCACCGGGGCGAGGGCTGGACCGTGGACGTGAGCTGGGAGGTCACCGGTGAGCTGGTGGACTGGCTGACGGGACGCTGGCAGTTGGAGATCATCGCGGATCTGCTGGGCGGTGGTGAGTCGCGGCATCCGTCGCCTCCCGTGGAGATGACCTTCACCCCTGGCTCGGGCCGCTACACCGCTTCGATCCCCATGCGCGGCCAGCTCGCCCCGGGCACGTACGACCTGGTGGTCAACCTCACCACGACGACGGCCGCCGGCACCGCGGGGGCGCTCGGCGGATTCGTGGTGATCAGCAAGATCATGGTTAAGGAATGAGCGGCGCCGCTCCGGGCCGGGCGCCCGGGGCGGCGCGCTGCAAGCTTGTCGCAAGCGGGCGCTCCTACGCTCCTGCCCGGCGGTCACGGGGCTTCGAGGCCGCCGGACTGTATCTGACGCCACCCGAAGGCGCTCTTATCCCCATGAGCGCGCCACGGGGGCGACGGGACCAGCCGATTGGGAGACCTCATGTCCGAGCCGACCGCGGTGACCGCGGACGACGTACTGCGCATCGCGGCCTACAAGGACCGCGACGCGGCACTCGAAGCGATGGTCATCGCCTACAGCTATCACCGTGTGGCCACCGACCTCGCCGTACGCCTGGGCCGCGCGGCCAACAACTGGTACTGCTACGCCACCTGGACCTCGAAGGCCATCGGGGAGAGCCTCGATCTGGGTCCTGACTCGCCGTTCATCGAGGACTTCGGCCGCCGCCTGCGCGTGCCGCAGCGCTTCAAGCGGCTGTTCCGGGCCACGCTGCTCACCTTGCTCGGGCCCAGCTACCAGCTCGGGCTGGCGCTGGCCAACCGGGCCATCTTCCTGGAGACGGCCAGCCTCGCGGTCAACCTGTGGAACGACACCCCCGACCGCTACCTCAAGGTCAGCCCGGAATCCGAGCTGACGCCCGAGCCGCCCGAGTTCCTGACCGGCCTGCTGTCGCCCGCCGACCCGCGTTATCTGAAGGACGCGGCGCAGCTCATGGTCGAGGCCGCGCGGACCGAGGATCCGGCGGCCAGGGGCGAGCTGCTGTTCGGCGCCAACATCGCGCTGTCGGCGTACGAGCAGGCTCGCGCGCAGGCGGCGCTGGAGCTGGTGCTCTACCGGCCGGTCCGCTGGCTGACCCGGGTGTCGTGGCGTTCGCTGCGTTCACTGGTCACCCGCAAGCCGTTCCAGCGGTTCAAGCTGTACGCGGCGAGCCACGCCGACCAGCCCTGGCCGACCCGCAAGCTGGAGGACCTGTGGTCCTCGCTCTACACCCGCCACCTGTTCGCCGTCGCCACGCCGCTCAGCGACATCAAGGTCGGCAAGCCGCTGACGGCGCCGGCCGGTGTGGACATCGACCGGGCGTGGGCGCCGATCCAGAACGAGAAGGTACGCAAGCTGGCCGAGGAGTTCATCACCGAGGACCGCGAGGCCGCCACGGCCGGGGTGCGCGACTGGGTGTCCTACCCCGACCGGATGCGCTTCATCGTCAGCTACTTCCGCGTCTACCAGAACGTGGAGGCCCTCTACCGGGTGCCGTTCGACGGGAAGATCGCCGAGGGGCTGGCCGAGGAGATGACGCGGGGGCTCGTGCCCGAGGCCGTCAGCGTGATGTTCGACAGCTTGCCCGGTCTGCGGCGCCGGCGCCGGTTCTACGCCTATCCGGCGGAGACCACCGACCCGGACGCGCACGAGATGGCCCACTTCGACTTCGAGCCGTTCCTTGAGGCGATCCCGCTCGACGCCGTCACCGAAGAGGCCTGACCCGACCCGATCAACCAGACATGACCGACCGAGAAGAGATCAGTCCAGGAAGTCGCGCGTGATCTCGCGGGCCTGGAGCAGCCCGCGCAGCTTCGCGAAACAGCGGGCACGGGTGGGCCCGATGCTCCCGACCGGCCTGCCCAGCCTGCGCGCCACGTCCACGTAGTGCGGCTCGGAGGTTTCCGTGAGCGCCCTGAACAGCACCCGCTGCGCCGCCGGCAGCTCCTCGACCAGCTCGGCCAGCGTGCCGGCCAGCCAGATCCTGGCCAGCTCCCTGTCGACGTCGTCGGTGCTGCCGAGCGAGTCGAGGTCGGGTGTGCAGATCTCCTTTGTCCGCCTGGTGAGCTTGAGGCACTCGCGGAAGGCGATCGTGGCCAGCCAGCCGGCCATCCGCTGGCCGTCCTCGACGCTGCGCAGGTTCTGCCAGGCCAGCAGCCACGTGGTCTGCAGCACGTCCTGGGCGTCCTCGTGGCTGAGCCGGAAGCGGCGGATGCGCGCGCGCAGCATCGGGCTGAACTCCTCGACCAGCCGTTCCCAGGCCACGGTGTCGCCCTCCTGGGCGGCGGACACGAGGGCGGCGGTGTCGAGGCGTTCGATGGTGTCCAACTGCATGACTTTCTCCCCGCCGGTCCGGTTTCTCGGGGGGCCAATTCCGGCCGGCTACCTCACCGTGCGCCGGATGATCCGAAAAGACTGTCTCGGAAGTGACAGTGCGCGTGTGGTCCTCGTCACATTCCGGAGATCGGCAACGGGAGGCTGTTCGCCCGTGGAATGCGTCCTAAAGTTCTTGCATGAACGCGCGCAGCGGGCTTCCCCACGACGTCGAGCCGGTCGCCGCCGTGCTGGCGGAGATCCCGTTGTTCCGCGTTCTGGGGGAGAAGGGCATCCGGAGCACGGCCCAGGCGGGGGTGTCGCGGCGCTACCGGGCGGGGCAGATCATCTTCCACCAGGGCGATCCTGGAGAGTCGCTCTTCGTCCTGCTGGACGGGCTGGTGAAGGTGGTGTTCACCACCGAGCACGGCGACGAGATCGTGCTCAACATGCTCAGCCGGGGCGACACCTTCGGCGAGATGGCGCTGCTCGACGGCTCGCCGCGGTCGGCCTCGATCACGACCGTGCGGCCCGCCTGGGTGTTCGCGCTGCCGCGGGCCCGGCTGCTGGAGCTGATGCGCGAGCATCCCGGGCTGGCCGACGAGTTCCTGCGGCTGCTCGGCCGCATGGTCCGCCGGCTCACCGACCAGGCGGCCGACCTCGCCTTCCTCGATCTGGGCGGGCGGCTGGCCAAGCTGCTGCTGCAACTGGCCGACAAGCACGGCCAGTCCGACGGGGTGGTCGACCTGCCCGGCCTGACCCAGTCCGACCTCGCCGCCCTGATCGGCGCCTCGCGGCCCGCGGTCAACCGGGCCCTGCAGTCGCTCGTGTCGCGCAACCTCATCGCCGTCAAGGGGCGGACGATCACGCTGCTGAATGTCGCCGCCCTGCGGAAACGGGGCGGCCTCTGACCGAATCTGGAGTACGGGGCACATGAACGATCACGACGAGCGCTGGCCCGAGGAGAGGTTCCGGCAGCTTCGCCGGCAGGCCGACCCTGACATCGACAAGGTCGTGGCCGAATACCTGGCGGCGCAGCCGGCCGGGAAGAGCGCGCTCGACCTGGTGAAAGCCGTCGTCGCCGAGCTGGCCGAGGCCAAGCGGGAGGCCAGGGAGCCGTCCGGCGAGTCGCCCGCCCACGAGATCTTCGACGCGCTCGGCTTCGCCAGGGACCTGCCGGAGTGGGGGGACGACCGGGAGTCGCTGGCCAAGGGGCAGGCCGTGTTCTCCGACTACGGGCTCTACCAGTCGGCCGCGCTGTTCTTCGCCTGCCTGCCGATGGCGTACGCGGAGACGTCCAGCGCCAGGGTGCTGGCCGGCGTCTCCAACCTGGCCACGCACCACATGACCCGCCGGGTGGCGGAGACCGGCCAGATGCTGGTGGACGTGATGGGGCTGAAGTCCACCGACAGCCTGCAACCGGGCCGGCCCGGCCACACGACGGCGATCGGGCTGCGCATCCTGCACTCGTTCGTCCGGGCTCTGGTCGAGGAGCGCTACGCCGACCGGTGGGACATCGAGCGGCACGGCCCGCCGGTGAACCAGGAGCTCCTGCTGGCCACACTGTTCGACTTCTCCGTGGTGACGTGGAAGGCGATGGAGACCATGGGGGTGACGCTCAGCGACGAGGAGCGCGCCGCCAACCTCTACACCTGGAGCGTCTTCGGCCACCTCATGGGCATCGAGGTCTGCCGCGACGGCCCCCTCACGCTCGACGACGTCGAGCCGATCAGCGCGCGCCTGGGCCGGCTGCTCGAACCCAGCGACGAGGGCGTCAGGCTGATGACCGTGCTGCTGAAGGAGATGGAGGCGTTCATGCCACTGGGCTGGCGCAAGCTGCCGCGCAGCCTGGTGCACTGGATCTTCCGCGACGCCGCCCACGGCGCCGACCGGGTGCCCGAGCTGCTCGACGTGCCCCCGCCGGCCTGGTGGTTCACGGCGCTGTTCCGGCTGGCCCGAGAAGCTAACAGGGGCACGTGGCTGGCCCGCCCGGTGGACTCTGTGGTTCGCTGGCTGGTACGCAAGTCCGGGCGGCACATCGTGGTCGCCCTGATCGACCGCCATTCCGGCGGGCAGGCGGCGTTCAGGATCCCTCCGGAGCTGGCCCGCGCGTGGCGGATCAGGCGCTCCGGCACCGCGGTGAAGACCCGCGCGATCCGCCGCACGGTCCGCCGCACGCTACGAGCGCCCGCCCAGGGGCGGAAAGGGCCGCACTAGTGACCGCCGACCGCGCGCACGAGCCGGGCACGCTCACCACCGCGACCATCCTGTTCACCGACGTGGTCAGTTCCACCGCGTTGCGGATCAGGCTCGGCGAAGAGCGGGCCAACGTCGTCTTCCGCCGCCTGTACGAGCTGCTGCGCTCGGTGGTGACGGCCAGCGGGTCGTCGTTCACCAAGAGCCTGGGCGACGGGCTGATGGCGGTGTTCGACTCGGCCACGGCCGGGCTCGACGCGATCATCGCGGTGCAGCAGGCCGTGGCCGACGAGAACGAGCGGGCCCAGGAGAAGATCTCGATCAGGGCGGCGCTGGCCGCCGGCGACGTGTGCTGGGGTCACGATGACGTGAGCGGGCTGCCGACGGTGGAGGCGGCCCGGCTGGTCGCGGTGGCCGAGGGCGGGCAGGTGCTCTGCACCGACCTGGTGCGGCGGCTGGCCCAGGGGCGCAGCCGGCACGAGTTCAAGGATCTCGGACGGCTGCCCGGCAAGGGGCTGCGCGAGCCGATGCACACCTACGAGCTGCACTGGCAGAGCGCCGACCACCACCTCGGCGCCGGGCTGGCGCCGTGGCTGGACGAGCGGGGGCTGCCGTTCGTGGGCCGGGAGGAGCAGCTGCGGACGCTGGACGCGGAGCTGGCGGCGGCCGAGTTCGGCGGCAACCTGGTGCTGCTGCAGGGCGAGCCGGGGGTGGGCAAGACGCGGCTGGCCTCCGAGGTGGCCAGGCGGGCGCTCAAGCGGCAGTTCACGGTGCTCGCGGGGCGGTGCACGGACCCGGCGCGCAAGGCGTACGAGCCGATCGCCGGAGCGGTCGAGCGGCTGGCCCGCACCTCGCCGGCACTGCTGCTGCGGGCCGGGATCGACCAGCAGTGCGGCCAGCTCGTGCGGCTGGCGCCGTCGCTGGCCGCGCCGCCGCTGTCGCTGGAGGTGCCGCCGGCCACCGAGCCCGTCTCCGAGCGCTACCATCTGCTGGCCGCGGCCCGCACGCTGATCGAGCGCCTGGCCACCGTACGGCCCGTGCTGCTGGTCGTCGACGACCTGCAGTGGGCCACGCTGGAGTCGCTGCAGATGCTCAACGCCCTCATGTGGGACGCCGACGCGCTGCCGCTGCTGATCCTCGCGATGTCGCGGCCGGTGCCGGTCGAGTCGGCCATGCCGGAGCTGCACAAGCTGACCGCCGACGCCCGCGTCGTCCCGGTGCCCGCGTTCGGGCCCGACGAGGTCTCCCACGCGCTGACGGAGGCCCGCGCCGCCGGCGACGCCGCGGTGCTGCACCGGATCACCGGCGGCAACGCGTTCCTCATCAGCGAGGTGATCAGGGAGCTGGCCGCGGGCAAGGACCTGGACGCGCTGGCCGTGCCCGACTCGGTCATCCGGATGGTGCTGGCCCGGCTGTCGCAGCTGCATCCCGACGCCAGAGACCTGGTCAGCCTGCTGGCCGTCGGCGAGCGCATGTCCTCGGCCGAGCTGCGTCACGGGCTCGGCCTGGACGAGGCGCGCTTCGTGGCCGCGGCCGAGGAGGCGATGGGCGCGGGCCTGGTGACCATGCTGGACAACGGGTCCTGCCACTTCTCCCACGAGCTGACCAGGAACGCCCTCTACTCCACGCTGTCGGCGCCGCGCGCCGCTCTCCTGCACGGCCGGGTGGCCGACGCGCTGTCTCAGACGGACCCGCAGGCGATGCGGTCGCGGCCGTACGTGGTGGCCACGCACCTGCTGGCCGCCGCCGAGCACGGCAGCGACCCGGCCCGGGTGAGCGCGGCGGCGGACGCGGCCGTGCTCGCGGCGCAGCACGCGCTGGCCGGACTGGCGCACCGCGAGGCGGTCACCTGGTACCAGCGGGCGCTCGACCTGCTGCACGACTCCCCCGGTGGCACCGTGGAACGCCGGGCCGGGCTGCTGGTCGACTGCGGCCGGGCGATGTGGCTGGCCGGGCACCCCGAGGCCAGGCGGACGCTGCTCGACGCGGCGCGGCTGGCCCGCGAGTGCGAGCGGCACGACCTGGTCGTCACCGCGGCGCTCAGCGGCAACCGGGCCTCCAGCATCTCGCCCGCGCCCGACCGGCAGCGGATCGAGCTGCTGACCGAGGCGCGCAAGGTGGTCGACTCCACCGACGTCAGCACCAGGGCGCTGCTGGCCGCCCAGCTCGCCTCCGAGCTCATCTGGGCGCCCGACGGGGAGCGGCGCTTCGCGCTGAGCGACGAGGCGGTCGCGCTGGCCCGCAAGTCCGGCGACCCGCGCACGCTGGCCGGTGTGCTGGGCATGCGCAGCCTGACCATCATCCCGGCCGACCCGCTGCACCAGCGCCACCGCGACGGTGACGAGATGCTGGAGGCGGCCCGCAGGACGGGTGACGACCTGGTGCTGTTCCACGCGTACATGCAGCGCACTCCCCCGGTCCTCGACGGCGGCGACGCGGCCAAGGCCGCCCTGCTGCTCGACCGGGCGGAGGAGCTGGCGCGCCGGCTCGGGCAGCCCCAGCTCACCTGGCTGATCGGCTACTCCAAAGCCGGCCTGACTCTCATGCAGGGCGACCTGGCCCAGGCCGAGTCGGAGGCCGAGTCGGCGCTGCGGCTGGGTTCGCGGATCGGCTACCGCCTGGACGCGATGGCCTTCTACTCCGAGCAGATCGCCGAGATCCGGCGGCTGCAGGGACGGCTGTGGGAGCTGCGCGACCGGCTGCGCAAGGCCGGCCAGGCGCCGCGGGCCGACCCGGTGCACGCGGTGCTGCGTTACCTGTGCGAGCTCGACGACGAGGAGGCCGGCCCGCTGCTGGACCGCATCCTCGCCTACGGGGGCGCCACGCCGCCGCGCAACATGGCCCACAGGCCCGCCCTCGACAACCTCGCCGTGGCCGCCGCGCGGCTGGGCCGGTCCGAGCTGGCCGCGACGCTGTACGACGCGCTGGCCGCCGACGGCGAGACGTTCGGGCACGGAACGGTGGCCCACCACTGCGGGCACCACTACCTGGCCCACCTGTGCCTGGCGATGGGCGAGCCGGCCAGGGCGGCCGCGCACTTCGAGGCGGCGGCCGAGGTGCACGAGCGGCAGGGGGTGCCGCTCATGCTGGCCGAGTCGCTGCTCGACTGGGCCGTGCTGCTGGACTCGGGCGCGGTGTCCGGGCCGAAGCCGGCGGATCTGCGCGGGTGGTGCCGTACGCTGCTGGCCGGTCGGGGGGCGCTGCTGCTGGAGCGCCGGCTCTCCGCGTAGGTCAGGGTGTCAGCGTAGGTCAGTCAGGGGGTCAGGGGGTCAGGGGGCGGCCGGTCGGAGTGAGAGCGTCCGACCGGCCTCGATGGCCTCGCGCACGCTCTTGGCCAGCGTCTGCTCCAGCGCGTCGCCGTGCGCCTCCAGTTCGCGCATCCCGTCGGCGTCGTCGGTGTGCGCCAGCAGCGCCCGGTACTTGTCGTTGTCGGCCAGCGCCGCCTGCGCCCTGAGCGCCGCGTCGGCCTCCTGGACCCGGCGGGCGTACCGTTCCAGACCCTCGATCCGGGCCGTCACGGACGCCACCGAGCGGCGCAGCGCCTCCTGCTGCGGCTCCAGCACGGCCCGCAGCTCGGGCGTCACGACGCCGCGCATGGCGCGCTCCTGCTCGTGCCGCAACTGGGTCTGGATCCGCAGCAGCATGGCGATCTCCCAGATCTGCCGGGGCAGCAGCACCTCGTTGGCCAGCCCGTCCAGCAGCCGCTGGTACATGACCTGCGAGGTATAGACGGACATGACCGCCCTTCTGCCGCGTTCCAGCAGGGCCCTGGCGGGCGGCGACAACTCCGGCACCAGCACGAACCGGTCGCGGTAGGCGGCGCGCGAGGCGGCCTGCCCGAGCCTGGGGATGAAGGAGTCGATGACGACCAGTCGTTCCTGCTCGCTCAGGCCGGGGTCGGTGACGAGGTCGACGGTGCGCTTGACGTGCTCGCGTTCCCTGGCCAGCAGGATGCGCTCCTCGGCCGCCGCCGACCTGCGGCGCCGCAGGTCGTGGACGACGACCACTCCGCACAGGCCGATCACGGCGAGCAGGACGGCGGCGACCGTGGCGGCGGGGCCGCTCGTCATGTACACGAGGAGGGTGCCGGCCAGGACCGTGACGACGAACACGACCGACACCAACGCGTATCCGCAGCCCTTGGCCACACCGTCTCCCTCTGAACGAGTTCCCGAAGTGCCCTGAGGGTCACAATAGCCCGCTATTTCCGGCAGATCACGGCATAGCGGGATGTGTTGGGATCAGCGGAAGTAGGAGGCGCCGTTGAGGTCGAGCACCGTCCCGCTCGCCCATTCCGCCGCCGGGGAGGCCAGGTAGAGCACCGCCGCGGCGATCTCCTCCGGCCGCGCGACCCGGCCGAACGGGCTCTGCGCCCTGATGGCGGCGCCGCCCGGGCCCTTGAGGTGCTCGCTCACCATGTCCGTCTCGACGAACCCCGGCGCCACGGTCGCCACCGCGATGCCGCGCGGGGCCAGGGCGATGGCCAGCGACTGAGCCAGCGCGTTCATGCCCGCCTTGCTCGCGCCGTACGCCGGGCTGTCGGGCTCGCCGCGGAAGGCTCCGCGCGAGGAGACGTTGACGATCCGCCCGCCGTCCTGCATGTGCCGCAGCGCGCACCAGGTCAGGTTGGCCGCGCCCACCAGGTTCACGTCCAGCGTGCGGCGCCAGGCGTCCTGCCACTCCTCGTACGACAGCTCGGTGATGGGGTGGTGCAGGTAGACGCCCGCGTTGTTCACCAGGACGTCGATCCCGCCGCCCAGCGCCGCCGCGGCCTCGTCCGCCATGCTCCTGACGCCCTCGGGGTCGGCGAGGTCGGCCCTGACGACCGCGTGGCCGTGCCCGGGCAGCTCGGCGAGCAGGCTGTCGGCCTCCTTGGCGGAGTCGCGATGATGGATCGCGACCCGGTCTCCCGCCGCGGCGAAGGCCGCCGCGACGGCCCGGCCGATGCCCCTTGACGCTCCCGTGACAAGTACTCCACGTCCACTCATCCACCGCACCCTAGGGGACGCGTCCGGCCGGGGGTGCGGCGGGTCCGGCGGATGTGAGGGGCCCCGCCGGCACGGCGGGTGCGGTCGTTGCGCCGTTATGGCTTCCGCGAGGCCGCGAGGGTTGCGGCCTCCACGCACAGGGCCGCCGCCAGGGCGACGTGGTCCTCCCAGGGGCGCGCCACGATCTGCACCGCGCCCGCCCTGCCCGCCTGCGTGCCGGCCGGCACGACGACCGCCGGTGCGCCGGTCAGGCTCCACGGCAGCGTCCAGATGTAGTCCGACTCCTCGGACTCGCGCCAGGGCGGGGGCGGCGTGGGCGCGGCCGGGATGACGAGCAGGTCAAGGTGGGCGGTGGCGGCCAGCACCCGCCTGCGGAAACGGTCCCAGTCCCACAGCACCTGCACGTGCTCCGCCCCCGACAACGCCGCCCGGCCCCAGTGGCGGCGGGTCAGCTCCAGCGCTTCTTCGCGCAGGTCGGCCACCGGCTCCTCCACCACCACGGCCCCGGCCTCCACCAGCGCCCCGACCGCCGCCGCCACGGGTCCGGGAGCCGCTGTCAAGGCATCCTGCGCCCCCTCTCCCACCACGCGTCCGGGGACGGCGATGGTGCCCACGCGCAGCCCTCTCAGGTTCACTGCCGCCGGGTCGCCGAGAGGGACGGGGGCGACGCCGGCGTCCAGGCCGTCGGGGCCGGCGATCACCGCGAGGGCGGTGATGAGGTCGCGTACCCCGCCTGTCAGGGGGCCGATGACGGTCCTGCCGTCCTCCAGGGCGCCGCAGCGGGGGAAGTGGCCGGTCAGCGGCACCCGTCCGAACGTGGGCTTGAGCCCGGCGATCCCGCACCACGCGGCCGGCAGCCGGATGCTGCCGCCGGAGTCGCTGCCCAGCCCGAGCGGTACGGCACCGGCCGCCACCAGCGCCGCCGTACCGGTGGACGAGCCGCCGGGTGCGCGGTCCGGGGCGGCCGGGTTCCTGGTGACGCCGTACAGGCGGTTGTCGGCCATCGCCGCGCTGATCGCCACCACGATCGCGCCCGCCGCGCGCAACCGGGCGACCGCCGTGGCGTCTGCGGCGGGCCGGCGCCCCGGGCTGCCACTCAGGGTGCTCGTCGCGCCCGTGACCGGCCAGCCCGCCACGTCGATCCAGTCCTTGACCGTGACCGGCACGCCCTCCAGGATCCGGCCCCGGCCCGCGCGCAGCCGCCGGTCCGCCTGTGCCGCCTCGACCAGGCTGCGTTCACGGTCGATCGCGGCCACCGCGCCGATCCGGGCGTACAGCTCCTCAAGCCGGTCCAGCGTCTCGCGCACCGTCTCGGTCGCCGTCGTCTCACGGCTCTTGTGGCGGCGTACGAGTTCGAACGCGCTCTCGCTCATGGACGCCTCCTCGGAGCCTGCCGCGAGCTGCCGCCACCCTACGATGGACCCCATCCCCCAAACCAGGAGTCACCATGTCCGAATCCCCTGATGCCCCGACCGAAACGTGGTCCGCGGCCGTGGCATCGGCGTACGACCTGGGCCGGCCGCTGCGGCCCCCGGTGTACGCGGCGCGCGGCGAACTGGGCCGGATCTGGCGACTCGACACCGACGCCGGCACGTGGGCGGTCAAGGAACTGCTGGTGCCCGTCGAGGAGCACGAGGTACGCGCCGACCTCGCCTTCCAGCGGGCGGCGGCGAAAGCGGGCATCCGGCTGCCGGAGCCGCGGGTGACGACGCGAGGAGCGGTGCTGCACGAGGGGTTCCGGGTGTACGCATGGGTGGACCTGGCAGAGGGGGACGTGGTCACGGGGCGGGAGCTCGGCGCGGTGACGGCCCACCTGCACCGAATCGGACACCCCGCAGAAGGCCCCGTCATCCCCTGGTTCGCCGAACCCCTCGGCCGCACCCGCTGGGAGTCCCTGCTGAAGGCCGCCACCGACGCGGCCCGGGAAGCGGGCGCACATCCGGCCGCGGATCCCGGACCCGGCACAGACCCCGGGCCGGGTGCTGATGTGGGGCTGGAGGCCGGTGGGGAGGCTGAATGGGGGTGGGTGGGTGCTTTGGAGCGGCTGCTGCCTGAGCTGATCGCGTTGGACGCCCTTGTCGTTCCGCCTGACACGACCTCACTGGAGACGTGCCATCGGGACGTCAACGTGGAGAACGTGCGGCGGGCCCTGGACGGCGGTGTGGTGGTGCTGGACTGGGAGAACTGTGGGTCGGCGCGGCCGGCCTGGGAGCTGGCGAAGATCCTGGCCGACCTTCCGCACCCCGACGCGGCACAGGCGTGGCGGGCCTACCGGGATGAGGGCGGCCCCGGTGTGCTCGCCGAACCGGCCGACTTCTCCATGGCCATCGCGGAGCATGGCCATCTGCTGGAGATCTACGCGAACCGGGCGATGTCGTCGCGGGAGTCCGCGGAGAACCGCTCCAGGGCCCGGTCCAGACTCCGTTCGATGCTCGCCCGTCCCCTGACCCGCGCCCGCATCGACGCCCTGCTCGCCACCCGCGACACCGCCTGAGGCGGCACCGGCTGCTCCGGCGAAGATCCAGTCAACCGGACTCGCTCCTGGAACGTCCCCATACTGCCGTCTTCGACCAGGAGCCCCGACATGGCCTTTCCGCCCCAGCCGCCGCAAGGCCCGTTCGGCCCCGCGCGACCGCCGCATGGCCCCTATGGTCCTGCGCGAGCGCCGCATGGCTCATATGGTCCTGCGCGACCGCCGCAGAGCTCGTATGGTCCTCCGTGGCAGCAGCCTCACGTTCAGCCGTCGTCGCCGCTCTCGTCCAATGTGGCGTTGATCGTGCTGCTCGCGGTCGGTGTCCCGTTGCTGCTTCTCAGCGGGGGCGCGGCCGTGGCGATGGTGCTGACGGACACCGGCGGGGGCCCGGTGGCCGACGGTGCGACTATGGTCATGCCGTCCCGCGAGCCGCTCGGGGACCCACCCGCGCAGGACACGACCGATCCGGCCACCGGCCCGGCGGGACAGGGCTCGGTCGGGCAGACGGGGCGAGGGCCGGTCGCGGTCGGTGAGGCGGTGACGTTGGCGGGTCGTACTCCCGGCCTGCAGATGAGCGTGACCGTGAACCAGCTGGTCGCCGCGGCCACCCCGGCCTCCGACCTGCTCAAGCCGAAGGCGGGCGCCAAGCTGGTCGCCGTCCAGGTCACGATCGCCAACACCAGCCAGGCCGTCTACGGCGACGCGCCGTCGAACGGCGCCTGGCTCATCGACACCCAGGGCCGGCAGTACCGCTCCACCGTCTACGCGGTCCGCGAGGGCCAGAGCTTCGGCGGCAGCGCGACGATCAACGCGGGCGACTCGCGCATGGGGATGATCGTGTTCGAGGTGCCGGAGGGCGCGGTGCCGGCGAAGTTCCAGTTCGCGCTGGACAGCGGGTTCGCCGAGCAGAAGGGCGAGTGGACGCTGTCTTGACAGGCGTCATCGGTCCTGCGGGGCTCGGCCCGGGACAGGCGGCGTCAGCGGCCGCGGAGGATCAGGCGGGCCAGGCGGCGGGGGCGTTTGCGGCGGAAAGCCGCTCGTTCGTTGACCCGTGGGTACGGCTCCGCCGGCACCGGCACCCCGAGGAACGCGCACAGCGGCCCCCATCCGTCCCCCGCCTCGAACACCAGCAGCCGCTCGGCGGGGATCGTGGCCTTCACCTCGGCGATGTGCCGTTCGAACACCTCGATGACGTGGTCACGGTCGTCGAGGCGGCCGTCGAAGACGGGGTCGACGAAGGTCGCCCTGGTCATGCGCGGGAAGAGGGCGAAGTCCGGGGCCCGCCAGGCCACCAGGCGGCTGATCATCCGGCGGTGCGGCGGCGGGCGGCGCTGCTCCAGGAAGGCGCGGAAGATGGTCTCGCTGACGCTGTCGTACCAGCGGCCGGGGTCGCGGACGGTGAGGATGACCTTGGCGTCGGGGTGGTGGGCGGCCAGTTCGCGCCAGTACGCGGCGGCGGGCCAGTCGACGGCGGACCGGAACCCGGCGAACACCGCGTCCCAGTCGCGGGAGCGGCCCTCGCCGACGTCGAGCCACTGCCGCACCCGGTACGGCTCGGCGATGACGGTCGCCATGTGGTAGCAGGGCCCGAAGCCCAGGAGTTCGAGTGCCGCCTGCAGGGATCTGGTGCCCGTGCGGCCGAATCCGGCGCCGATGACCTTCACGTCAGGCTCGTCTCTGATCCGCCTCTGATGTGAATCCCGTTATATGACGACATTGGGCAATAGGCCACTGTTGTGATGAGGAGCCGAGCATGCTCTTCCCGACCGCCCTGCTCGACGCGCTGGGGGCCGCCCCCGCGACGCCGGCGTTCGAGCACGGAGCCAGGACCGTCACGCGCGGCGAGCTGCTGGAGCTGATCCGGCGGCTGGCGGACGCGCTGCGCGAGGCCGGGCTGGGCCCCGGCCGGGCGGTCGCCGTCAGGACCGAGGTGACGCCGGAGGCGTTCGCCGCCCACATGGCCGCGCACGTCCTGGGGTGCCGGGTCGTCGGCATCCGCCCCGGGTACCCGCCTGGGCAGCTCGACCACGTGCTCGGCATGGGGGTGGACGCCGTCATCGTGGACCCGGAGACGGCGACGCCACGGCTTCTCCGCACCGGGACGCCGCTCTCGCTCGGCCCCGTGCCCGGGGCGACGGACCTGCTGGCCCATCCTGTCCGTACGACCGCGCCACCGGTCGTGGTGGCGCGGGCGGATGACGTGGCGGCGCTGACCTTCACCAGTGGGAGCACCGGCCGCCCCAAGGGCTGCGCGATCACCTACCGCGCGCTCACCGAGCACTGGGCCTGGCAGCCGCGCGTCTGGGGCCCGATGGCGGCGGCCCTCGCGCGGGGGTTCGAGCGTTATCT
The DNA here is from genome assembly GCF_040649755.1 of Nonomuraea sp. NPDC048882. NCBI lineage: Bacteria > Bacillati > Actinomycetota > Actinomycetes > Streptosporangiales > Streptosporangiaceae > Nonomuraea > Nonomuraea sp. NPDC048882. The sequence continues at coordinate 282,675 of NZ_JBEZGB010000009.1, read as the reverse complement.
CCTGTTCGGCACGCTCGCGAGCATGGTGGTGCTGGAGTTCCTGGCCCCGTGCCTGCTGGGCGGGGGCACGGCGGTCATCCCCGAGGACGACGGGCGGCCGCTGTTCCCGTACGCGATCGAGCGCTACCGGATCACCGGCTCGATCATCACCGTGCCGCGCCTGGCGGCGATGCTGGAGCTGGTGGACACGGCGGACGTGTCCAGCCTGCGTGCGCTGATGGTGTCGGGCTCGCCGATCGGCCCGCGCCGGCTGGCGGAGGCGGCCGAGCGGCTCGGCCCGGTCGTCTACCAGGGGTACGGGCAGACCGAGGCGGGCAACGTCGCCATGCTCACCCCCGAGCACATCGCCGCCGGCGTCGTGGCCCCGGTCGGGCGCCCGCATCCGGGGGTCGAGCTGAGCGTGCGCGACGAGGACGGCCTGGAGCTGCCGCCGGGGCGGACGGGCGAGGTGCATGTACGCAGCCCGTACGTCATGGCGGGCTACTGGGGCGACGAGCAGGAGACCCGCGACACGCTGCGGGACGGCTGGCTGCGCACGCGCGACCTCGGCCACGTGGACGCGGACGGCTACCTGCACCTGGCGGGCCGCACCCGCGACGTGATCATGGTCAACGCGATGGTGGTGTACGCGGGCCCGATCGAGCGCGTGCTGACCGGCCATCCCGGCGTGGCCGAGGCGTATGTGGCGGGCGCACCGGACGAGGGCACCGGGGAGGCCGTGCACGCGTTCGTGGTGCCCGCGCCGGGACCGGTGCCGGATCCGGCCGCGCTGTGCGAGCTCGTACGCGCGGAGCTCGGCGAGGACAGCGTGCCCAAGACGATCACGATGGTCCCCGGCGCGCCGGTGGCCACCAGCGGCAAGCCCGACAAACGGGCCCTGCTCGCCCAGTACGGCACAAGTGCCCCCTGAGCAATCGGGCAGGTCCCTCCGGCGTCTCTGAGCAATCTCTGATAATCACCCGCCCACACTGAGGTTGCCCTTTCAATCACTTACGTCGCAACGGAGGCGTCAGTGCCGGACAACTCCCTGGACTACCTGGTGATCGGCGCCGGCCCCGCCGGCCTTCAGCTCGGCCACTTCCTGCACGAAGCCGGCCGTGACTACCTGATCCTCGAAGCGAGCGAGGCCCCCGGCCGCTTCTTCCGCACCTTCCCCCGCCACCGCACGCTCATCTCGATCAACAAGAAGCACACCGGCTGGGACGACCCCGAGCTCAACCTGCGGATGGACTGGAACTCGCTGCTCTCCGACGACCCCGAGCTGCTGTTCACCCGCTACAGCAACCGCTACTTCCCCGCCGCCGACGACCTGGTCCGCTACCTCGGCGACTTCGCGCGGGCGCGCGGCCTGCGCGTCTCCTACGACTCCCGCGTGGTGCGCATAGAGCGGCCGGAGAAGTTCCTGGTGACGGTCGAGGACGGCACCACGTACGAGGCCGCGCGGGTCATCGTGGCGGCCGGCGTGACGAAGCCCAACATCCCGCCCATTCCGGGCATCGAGACGGCCGACACCTACGCGGAAGCCTCGACCGACCCGGCCGACTACATCGGCAAACGCGTGCTCATCATCGGCAAGGGCAACTCGGGCTTCGAGACGGCCGACAACCTGATCGAGACGGCCGCGGTCATTCACGTGGCGGGCCCCCACTCGCTGCGCATGGCGTGGCGCACCCACTACGTCGGGCATCTGCGGGCGATCAACAACGGCCTCCTGGACACCTACCAGCTCAAGTCGCAGAACGCCCTGCTCGACGGCGACGTCAGGCGGGTGGAGCGGCAGGCGGACGGCACGTATCTGGCGACGGTGGCCTTCGCCCGGGTCAACGAGGTCACCAAGGACATCCCGTACGACCGGGTGATCGTGTGCACCGGCTTCCGCTTCGACGTCTCGATCTTCGCCGCGGGCTGCCGCCCCGAGCTGGTGATCGACGGCAGGTTCCCGGCGCTGACGCCCGCGTACGAGTCGGTCAGCGTCCCGGACCTCTACTTCGCCGGCACCCTGACCCAGTCGCGCGACTTCCGGCGCGGCACCAGCGGCTTCATCCACGGCTTCAGGTACGGCGCCCGCGCCCTGCACCGCATCATGGAGTCCCGCTACCACGACGTCCCCTGGCCGGCCAGGGAGCTGCCCGCGGACCCGGCCGCGCTCGCGGCGGCGGTCGTCGAGCGGATCAACCGCACCTCGGCCCTGTGGCAGCAGTTCGGCCTGCTGGCCGACATGATCGTGCTGGACGGCGCGGGCGGGGCCCGCTATCTGGAGGAGGTCCCGTTCGACCTCCAGGGCCCGCCGGTCGGCGACCGCGGCCACTTCGCGATCACCCTGGAGTACGGTCCCCACCACGACGCGTACGACCCGTTCGACATCGCGGTCGGCCGCATCGCCCAGAGCGACGCCGCCAGGGCGCACGAGGGCCACTACCTGCATCCGGTCGTGCGCCACCACTTCCCCGGCGAGCCCGTGGCCGCCCACCACATCACGGAGAACCTGGAGAACGAGTGGAACTCCGCCGAGGTGCACGTCGAGCCGCTGCGGGCCTTCTTCGCCCGCCGCACCGCCCCGGTCCCAAGGTGAGCGTCGTACCAACCACCCCAGGGTGGATGGCGAGCCGGATCGTGGCGCTGCGGGGCCGTGTGTTCGCCCGGATCAACGGCGAGGAGGGCATCACGGTGCCGGGCGACCTGATCGGGGTCGAGCGGTTCAGGGAGATCTACGCGCATCCGGCCGCCGGCGGGCGCAGCGAGGGGGCGGCGCTGTCGGACCTGTTCTGGTACTGGCTGGCGCCCGGCCCCGAGATGCACCAGGAGCACCTGGAGGCGGGCGAGCGGTACGAGGCCGTGGCACGCGTGACCCGCGCCCTGCTCGCGGTGCCGCGCGCCGGGGCCGAGGAGCTGGCCCGCCGCTGCGCGGCCAGGGCCCTGGCGGACGTGCGCGGCCTGGTCCGGCTGCGGGACCTGATGATGCCGCTGTGGGCGGAGTTCGCGTACGAGCTCGTCTTCGCCGAGCCCTGCCCGCGCCGCGCCCGCGACCTGATCGCGGCCAACGCGAACGACGTCGTCAGCTCGCTCAAGTGCACGGGCCTGCGGCACATGCGCCGCCGCCTGCGCCTGACCGCCTACCTCCTCGACCGGCTCGGCCGGGTACGGGTGCCGCTCCCTGCGGGCCTGTCGCCCACGCAGCAGGCGTACTACCTGCAAGGGGCCTTCTTCAACACCGCCGTCGTGCAGCTGTCGGAGGCCATGGCGCACCTGCTGCTGGTGCTCGCCCAGCATCCGCAGGCGCAGGAGCGGGCGCGCGCGGGCGACGACGGCTACCTCGACCAGGTGATGGCCGAGACGCTGCGGCTCTACCCGCTGTTCGGCATCGCCCACCGCGTCACCACCGGCGACATCGAGCTCGACGAGCGCACCACGATCCCGGCCGGCTCGGTGCTCTGCTTCGACTATCCGGCGTTCCACCGCGCCGGCTTCGCCGACCCGGACCGGTTCGATCCGGGCAGGTTCGACCCGGACCGCGCCGACCGGCCGGTCAAGGAGCTCAACCACATCCCGTTCGGCATCGCGGCCAACCGGCCGTGCCCGGCCTGGCGGCTGGCGCCGATCGCCATGCGGGTGGTGGCGCGGGAGGTCCTGGCCCGTTACGTCCTGGACTCCTCCGTGTCCCACACCCGATCCCTGCCCAGCCGCGGCCCCTGCCTGCTCACCCCGCTCGGCGCCCGGCACCGTCCCGGTCCGGCGCTGGCGTACCTGCGCGTACGCGACCGCTGGGAGGACGTCTGGCGCGGCCTGACGCAGCTCGTCCTCGGCGCCTACATGGTCTGGGACGCGCGCCGGCAGCGGCTGTGCGAACGCCACTTCGCCTCTGCAGAGGAGAACCCGTATGCCCGTCCTGGCTCTGACCACCGTCGCGGCTCCTGACGCGAACCTCGCGCTCGTCCTGAAGGTCATGCCCGCCCTGGTCGTCCTGCTCATCACCGCGGCGGTGTGCGGGCGGCTGGCGCTCCTGGTGATGCAGCCGCGTGTGCTCGGCGAGATGGTCGCCGGCGTGCTGCTCGGGCCGACGCTGTTCGGCTGGCTGTTCCCCGAGGCCCAGGCCGCCCTCTTCCCGCCGGAGGTGCGCCCGATCCTGTACGTGCTCAGCACGATCGGCCTGACCCTCTACATGTTCCTGGTCGGGGCCGGGATCGACCACACCTCCAGGACGCCCGGCGAGGTGCGCAAGGCGGCCGTGCTGGCCACGTCGGGGATCGTCCCCTCACTGCTGCTCGGCTTCGGCGCCGGCCTGCTGCTGCACAGCCTGCTGTCGCGTCCCGACGTGTCGCCCTTCCAGTTCGCGCTGTTCGTCGGGGGCGCGCTGTCGCTGACCGCCTTCCCGATGCTGGCCAGGATCCTGTACGAGCGCGGCCTGGAGAACACCCCCATCGGCCGGCTCACCCTGCTGGCCGCCTCCATCGACGACGCCCTGGCCTGGTGCCTGCTGGCCGTCCTGTCGGCCATGCACCTGGGCACGGGCACCTCGAGCGCGCTGCTCACCATCGGCCTGACCGCGGCGTTCGCCGTCGTCATGCTCAAGGTGGTCGCCCCCATGCTGCGCCCCCTGGGCCGGAGCGTGGCGCGCACCGGCCGGCTCGGCCCCACCGGCGTGTACGTCGTCATCCTCGTCCCGCTCACGGCCGGCTGGATGACGGACTGGATCGGCGTGTACGCGGTCTTCGGCGGCTTCTTCGCGGGCCTGGCGATGCCGCGCGACCCCAAGTTCCGCGAGGTGCTGCACGGCCGCATGATGGAGATCGTCTCAACCCTGCTGCTGCCCACGTTCTTCACCTTCTCCGGGCTGAACACGCAGCTCGGCGGTATCGCGGGCGGCTCGATGCTGCTGGCGTTCGGGCTGATCCTGCTGGCCGGGTTCTGCGGGAAGTACTTCGGCTGCTCGCTGGCGATGCGCTGGATCGGGTTCGGCCGGCGGGAGGCGTACGCGGTGGGGGCGCTCATGAACGCCCGCGGCCTGATGATCCTCATCTTCATCAACATCGGCCTGGCCCAGGGCATGATCACGCAGGAGCTGTTCTCCATGCTCGTGCTCGTGGCCGTGCTGACCACCGCGGGCGCGCTGCCGCTCTACAAGCTGGCCCTGCCCGAGCGCCTGGAGCGGAGCGCCACGGTCGCGCCGCCCGTGCCCGCGACGGCCGACGTCCGGTCCAATTCATCGTGATCGCCGAGGTAGGGGCCGCTCTGTGGTCCGATTGAACCAGTGGACCTGGAAAATGCCGGGCGGTGGTGAAACGGTTGTGCCGTGGCTGGGACACCGGGCGCGGCCGACCTGCCCTCCCGTCGGCTGCTGCTCGTCGAGGACGACCGCGAGCTGGGAAACATGCTGGCCGGCCTGTTCACCGAACAGGGCTACACGGTCGACGTGGCGCTGGAGGGGCAGCGAGGGCTGCATCTGGGGCTGAGCCGCGCGTACGACGTGCTCATCGTCGACCGCGGCCTGCCCGCGCTCGACGGCCTCGACCTGCTGCGCCGGCTGCGGCGGCAGGCGGTCACCGCGCCGGTGCTGCTGCTGACCGCGTTCGGCTCGGTCTCCGACCGGGTCGACGGGCTGGACGCGGGCGCCGAAGACTATCTCGTCAAGCCGTTCGAGATCGACGAGCTGCTCGCCAGGGTGCGCGCGCTCAGCCGGCGCAACCTCGACCAGGCCATGCTCCTGCCACTCGGCGCGGGCTGGCTGGACGCCGAGTCCCACATCGTCCGGCTGCCCAGCGGGGAGCAGGTGACGCTGTCGGGGCAGGAGTGCAAGCTGCTCAGCGCGCTGGCCGCCCGCCCGCGGCAGGTGCACACCCGCAGGTCGCTGCGCCAGCGGGTCTTCGACGGCGCGAGCAAGGAGTCGATCGTGGACACCTACGTCTACTACCTGCGCAACAAGCTCGGCTCGGACGTCGTGCGCACCGTGCGAGGTGTGGGCTACCGCCTGGGTGACTTATGAGCGTCACCGCGCCGGGCCGCCCCAGGGCGGCCGGCGGCGACCGGCCCAGGAGGCGCGACCCCAACCGGCGGCTGCTCGTGCGGGCCCGCCGCCGCATCACCGTGCAGGTGGCCGGCGCGATCTCCGTGATGCTGGCGCTGGGCGGCGTGCTGGTCTACTGCGTCATGCTGCACGGCCAGAGCGCCTCGGCCGGGCGCGAGCTGGCCGCCGCGGCCCGGAGCTCCCCCGTCGCCCACCCGCCGCCCTGCGTGTGGCTGTACGAGGTGCGCGCCGACGGCACCGTGCTCAGCTCCCCCGGCGCGCCCGCGGTCCTTCCCGTGCGGGCGGCACTCGGCGCGGGGCCGGCGCTGACGCGGGTGACCGCGGGCGGGCGCGACTACCTGATCCACACCCGCGCGCGCGGCGGCACGATCGTCCAGGCCGCCATGGACCTGCGCTACCAGGCCGCGGAACGGGATCGGCTGCTGCGCACGCTGCTCGGGGCCGAGGTGGCGGGCCTGCTGGCCGCGTTGCTGGTCGGCCAGGTGGTCTCCCGCCGCGCGATCGCCCCGCTGGGCGAGGCGCTGGCCCGCCAGCGGCGCTTCGCCGCCGACGTCAGCCACGAGCTGCGCTCCCCGCTGACCCGGCTGCACACCCGCGCGCAGTTGCTGTCGCGCCGCATGCGTGGCGGCACCGACCCCATCCTGCTCATCGACGAGGTGGACCAGCTCGTCGACGGCACCAGGCAGCTCGGCGAGGTGGTCGAGGACCTGCTGCGGGCGGCCAGGTTCAAGCAGCTGCGCGGCCCGTTCGGCCCGGTTGACCTGGCCGTGCTGGCCGCCGAGCTGGCCGCGGCCGAGAACGCCAGGGCCACGCTGCAGCGGGTGGCCGTCGAGGTGCGCTGCGACGGGCCCGGCGAGCCGGTCGTGCGCGGGGTTGAGTCGGCGCTGCGCCGGGTGCTGTCGGCGCTGCTGGACAACGCGCTGAGCCACACGGGACCGGGCGGGCACGTCTGGCTGACCCTGTCGAGCGGCCCCGCCTCGGTGCTGCTCACGGTCAGGGACGACGGCGCGGGCCTGGATCCCCGGGACGCCGAACGGCTGTTCACCCGGTTCGAGGGCGCCCGGTTCGGGCTGGGGCTGGCGCTCGTACGGGAGGTCGTGGACGGTCACGACGGCACGATCACCGCGGACGGGCGGCCGGGCGGCGGCGCCACGTTCACCGTGCGCCTGCCCGCCTACCGCGCCGGCGCGGACGGGGAGACACCGGAGCCGGCCTGGCGCAGGTATCACCCGCCGCTGCCCGGGTAATGGCCGGGAACGGCCGGGAGGGGTCAGGCCCTCCCGGCCGCCCGCGGCTACCTGGCCGGCACGTACTCGTAGGCGCCGGCCTCGATGCCGCCGTCCGAGCCGATCGCGACGCCGTTCAGCGCGATCTCCCCGTACGCCTGGCGGCCCAGCCCGATCGCCCTGCTGCCGGGAAGCAGCTGGAGCGGGCGGGCCGGGTCGAACTTGGGGTCTTCGAAGACGTTGCCGACGCCGTCGTCGCCGAGCTGGTACTGCGTGCCTTCCAGCACGTTGTAGGAGTTCGCGGCCCCGGTGATGCCGGGCCCGTAGGCGCTCTTCTTGGCGGCGTAGATGGCGTTCTGGGTCATGGTCAGGTGCTCGTTCGTGCAGTTGGAGTCGCAGACCACGCCCTCGGCATCCTCGTTGGGCAGGTTGACCGAGTTGTTCCTGAAGATGGTGCGCAGCACGGGGCCGTTCACGTCCACCGGCCGGTCCGGGGTCTCCTTGAACGGCCCCCGGGTGACGAGCCCTCCTCTGGTGCGCGTGCCGTAGATCTCGTTGTACTCGAACACGTTGTCCGAGACGCCGTCCGGGTCCTTGGTCTCGCCCGTCGGCTCCCTGTCGGTGCCGAGTTCGGTGAAGGTGTCGTTGTCCACCGAGGTGTTGTGGTGCACCCAGGTGCGCGAGCCCTTGAAGATCTCGACGGCCGCGCCGTCCCAGACGTAGTCGTAGCTCTGCGCGATCGAGCCCCTGATGTCGTTCCAGGAGATCTCGGAGTCGTCGCCGTGCACCAGGATGGCGAAGGCTCCGGCGTCGTCGTCGGCGTACTCCTCCCCCATCTCCTCGGCGTCGGTGTTGACGCTCATGACGTTGTTGTCGACGAAGTCGTTGGCGTTGATCGAGGTGTAGCGGGCCGGCTCGTCGATGTAGACGCCCGCCGAGGAGCCGGTGAAGTAGTTGTTCTTGAGGAAGTTGTGGTCGCCCTCGACCGTCACCCCCGACCACAGGCAGCGCTGCGCGCCCTTGACGCCGACCTGCACGTTCAGCAGCTCGATGTAGTCGCCGGAGAGCAGGACGCACGAGTAGGCGGGGCCGGCCTTGATGATGGGCCTGGCGCCGGTGCCGTAGGCGTCCACGGTGATGGGGTCGTCCGCGTCCCCGGACTTGGAGACCACCAGTTGCTCCGACCACGACGATCCGCGGCGCAGCAGCAGCTTGGAGCCGGGGGTCAGGTCTGCCGCGCCGGCCTTGGCCAGCGTGCGCCAGGCGGTCGCCTCGGAGGTGCCGTCGGCGGTGTCGCGCCCGGAGACGCTGTCGACGTAGTAGGCGGCGGGATCCGCGGCCGCGGCCGCCGGGGTGGTCATCAGGCCCGCGGCCAGCAGTGTGCCGACGGTCATGCCCGCCGCGCACGCCCTCCAGCCGGACACTCGTTCTCCACTCATGTCAGGACTCCCCGGTGATCAGGGACATGGCCAGCCTGGGGTCGAAACTGCCGGCGGGGATGTCGTCGATGAACCCGCACTCCCCGTCGGAGTCACCCGGCACCTTGACCCAGAACAGGTACTCGGCCCCGCTCGTCTGCCGCACCGGAGGAGTGCCGAGCTTGCGGTCCGGCGGGTTGCACCAGTTGTCGCCGGGGGTGTCGTCCTCGTACGGGCCCTTGCCGTTCCTGCTCGTGTCGATCACGTACTTCTTCGCGCCCACCGTGCCGGACAGGAGGCCGTTGACCGCGACCGCGTACTGCTCGCTGTCGGCGGTGGTGAGGTAATTGGATACGTTTACCGAAAAGCCGCGCGTGTTGGCGACACCCGACTCCACCAGCTTGTCCGCCATGAAACTCGGCGTCCGCCAGGTGGCGTTGGCCGCGTCGAGGTACACCCACGTGTTCGGCGCGTGCGTGCTCAGCACCTGGGTGGCGTCCAGCAACATCCGGTACTGGTCGTCGGGGTTCTTCGGCGGGTTCAGGTCCGCCACGCACGGGGCGGCGGCGATCGCGTCCGGCTCCAGCACCACGATGGCGTGGCGGTTGCCGATCGCCTTGGCGAAGTCGGTGATCCAGGCGTGGTAGCCGGCGGCGTCGCCCGCGCCTCCGCCCGAGAACAGCGCGCAGGCGTCGCGGTTGGGGATGTTGTAGGCCACCAGCATCGGCAGCTTGTCCGCGGCCTGCGCGGCGCCCACGTACGTGTCCACGGCCTTGGTGATGTCGGGGAACCAGTTGCCGAACCAGTCGAAGATCGGCTTGCTGCCGATGGCGTCCATGATGGGCCCGCTCTCGGGCCTGCCGTCGTTCTCGGAGGCCCAGCGGGCCGGGTTCGACTTCGGGTTGACGTACAGCGCGGTCGGGCGGGTCGTCTGCGTCTCCATCAGCGAGACGTTGTCGAAGCGGACGACCGGCGTGCCGCCGGAACCGCCGAGCTGGAAGGTCACCTCGGCCGCGGTGGCGCCCGCCTGGGCGGCCGTGAACGGGAAGGTGTAGCGCTTGCTCGTCGTGGTCAGCGGCACGTCCGTGGCCAGCGACTGGTTGCTGCTCGGGGTGGCGGTGTACTGGACCGTGGCCTTGGCGGTGAAGGCGGCGGTGGAGTACGCGTCGAAGGAGAGGGTGTAGCTCTTGCCCGGGTTCAGGGCGGCGGCGGTGGGCGAGGCCACCATCGCGTCCCAGGGGTTGGCCACGTTCTGCCGGACCTGGATCCGCATGGCTTGCTGTTCGAGCGTGACGGTGGTCTGCCCGAGGGCGGCCCAGGGGGCGGTGGTGGTGTCGAAGGTGCCGTTCGCGATGAGCTGGGCCGCGGCTGAAGCGGGGGCCGGGGCGGCGATGACGCCGCCGGTGAGGGTGGCGGCGGTCAGGGTCGCGGCCAGTGCCGCGCGTCTTGCCGATAACAAGCGCACGTGGTGCCCTTTCTGAGGGAAGTACGACTCGGCGATGATCATTGCCGACTCCCTCTGACACGGTCAAGCGACCGAGTCACGGGCACCCCCCGCGACCGCGAAACCCGATCTCCGGCCCCCTATGTCCGGCCCCCGCCTGCGTCTCAGCCCTCGGCCTCCTCCACCGCCTTCAGCACGGCGTCCGCGATCGAGCGCGGATCGACGCCGAAGTGCTTGCGTACGGACTCACGCGTGCCCGACAGCCCGAAGCCGTCGGTGCCGAGCGAGGTCCACGGCCGCTGGACGAAGGGGGCGATCTGGTCGGGCACGGCCCGCATCCAGTCGCTGACGGCGATCACGGGCCCCTGCGTGCCGGCCATGGCCTGGCGCAGGTAGGGCACGCCGGTGGCGGTCATCGCGTCGCGGCGCAGCTCGCTCCACGAGGTGACCGACCAGACGTCCACGCCCAGCCCGTACTCCTCCTCCAGCAGCCGCTGCGCCTCCAGCGCCCAGTGGATCGCGGTGCCGCTGGCCAGCAGGTGGGCCTGCCCGCCGCCCTCGCGGTAACGGTAGATGCCCTTGAGTATGCCCTCCTCGGCACCGTCCGGCATCGCGGGCTGCGGCATCGGCTCGTTGTAGACGGTCAGGTAGTAGAACACGTCCTCGGCCGCCGGGCCGTACATCCGCCTGAGCCCGTCCCGCACGATCACGCCCACCTCGTACGCGAACGCCGGGTCGTAGGCCAGGCAGGCGGGGTTGGCGGAGGCGAGCAGCTGGGAGTGCCCGTCCGCGTGCTGCAGCCCCTCGCCCGTCATCGTGGTGCGTCCCGCCGTGGCCCCGACGAGGAACCCCCTGCCGAGCTGGTCGGCCAGCGCCCACATCTGGTCGCCCGTGCGCTGCCAGCCGAACATCGAGTAGAAGATGTAGAACGGGATCATCGGCTCGCCGTGGGTGGCGTAGCTCGACGCCGCCGCCGTGAACGACGCCATCGACCCCGCCTCGGTGATGCCCTCCAGCAGGATCTGCCCGTCGGCCGCCTCCGTGTACGACAGCAGCAGCTCCCGGTCCACCGCGTCGTACCGCTGGCCGAGCGGCGAGTAGATCTTGGCCGTGGGGAACAGCGACTCCATGCCGAACGTCCTGGCCTCGTCGGGCACGATCGGCACCCACCGCCGTCCCGTCTCCGGCTCCCGCATCAGGTCCTTGACCAGGCGGACGAACGCCATCGTGGTGGCGATCGGCTGGGCCGAGCCCTTGGCGAGCCGGCTGAAGTGCCGCTCGTCCGGATCCGGCAGCGGGTGGTGCGTGACCGTCCGGCCGGGAAGGGGGCCGCCGAGCGCGCGCCAGCGTTCGAGCGCGTACTCGACCTCCGGCGAGCCGGGACCCGGGTGCAGGTACGGCGGCAGGTCACCGGCCAGCTCCGCGTCGCTCACGGGCAGGTCGAGCCGGTCGCGCATGGCGCGGAACTCGTCCTGGGTGAGCTTCTTCATCTGGTGGTTGGCGTTGCGCGACTCCACGCCCGCGCCGAGCGTCCAGCCCTTGACCGTCTGGACGAGGATCACCGTCGGGACGCCCTGGTGCTCCAGGGCGCGGCGGTAGGCGGCGTACACCTTGCGCGGCTCGTGGCCGGCCCGCGAGCCGCTGACGATGCGGCGCAGCTCCTCGTCGGAGTGAGGCACCTCCAGCCCGTGGAACAGCCGCTGCCTGATGTAGTCGCCGGAGGAGGCGGCGAACGTCTGGAACTGCCCGTCCGGTGTCTCCGCCAGCCTGGCCACCAGTTCGTCGGAGCGCAGCAGGTCGTCCCAGTCGCGCCCCCACAGCGCCTTGACGACGTTCCAGCCCGCGCCGCGGAAGACGCTTTCGAGCTCCTGGACGATGCGGGTGTTGCCGCGTACGGGGCCGTCCAACCGCTGCAGGTTGCAGTTGATCACGAAGGTGAGGTTGTCCAGCCCTTCGCGGGCGGCCAGGGTGAGGGCGGCCGTGGACTCGGGCTCGTCCATCTCGCCGTCGCCGAGGAAGGCCCACACGTGAGAGGCCGAGGTGTCCTTGATGCCGCGGTTGTGCAGGTAGCGGTTGAACCGGGCCTGGTAGACCGCGTTGAGCGGCCCGAGCCCCATGGACACGGTGGGGAACTGCCAGAAGTCCGGCATGGCCCGCGGGTGCGGGTAGGACGGCAGGCCGCCCTCAGGCTCCCGCCGGAACAGGTCCAGCCGCTCCTCGCTCAGCCGGCCCTCAAGGAAGGCGCGGGCGTAGATGCCGGGCGAGGCGTGACCCTGGAAGTAGACCTGGTCGTGGCCACCGTGGAAGAAGTGGTTGAAGCCGACCTCGTAGAGCCACGCGGCCGAGGCGTAGGTGGCCAGGTGGCCGCCGAGGCCGAGCTTGCTCCCTCGGGTGATCATCGCGGCGGCGTTCCACCGGTCGTATGCCGCGATCCGCTGTTCCAGCGCGAGGTCGCCCGGGTAGGCGGGCTCGTCCTCGGTGGGAACGGTGTTGAGATAGCGGCCGCTCGTGGCCAGCCGCCGCAACAGGAACTCGGCCCGCTCGGGGCCTGCCTGGCGCCGTACGGCCTCCAGCGACTCAAGCCACTCGGCCGTCTCTTGGGGGTCCCAGTCTGTCTCCATGTATACCATTACACCCTATGATCGATCATCCGATGTGTTGAGGGGTAGGATTTCGCCCGTGAAACCGGTTGTGCGGGCTCCACTACGCGACCAGATTCGGCAGGCGGTCGTGGACGGGCTGATCAGCGGCCGTTACGCGCCGGGCGACCGCATCGTCGAGCGGCGGGTGGCCGCCGAGCTCGGCGTCAGCCAGGCCCCCGTACGCGAGGCGCTGCGCGAGCTGGAGGCGCTGCGGCTGATCGAGTCCTCGCCCAACAGGGGCGCCCAGGTGCGCGGCATCACCGAGGCCGACCTGCGCGAGGTCTACCAGGTGCGGGCGAGCCTTGAGGAGACGGCCGTCCGCCTCGGAAGTCCTGACGTGCACGCGCTGCGCCGGCAGCTGCGCCGCCTCCAGGAGGCCGCCGCCGGCGGGTCGCTCACCGACCAGGTGCGGCACGGGGTCGACTTCCATCGGGAGATCGTGGCGGCGGCGGGCAACGCCGTGCTGCTGTCGGTGTGGGAGTCACTGGGCGTCGAGGTGTGGACGCATCTGTCGATCCGGCTGTTCCGGATGCGGCCGCAGGAGAACGCTCGCGACCATGAGGCGCTGGTGGAGGCGTTCGAGCGGAACGATCCCCGGTCGGGCGACATGCTGCGCGACCACGTCCTCGCGTACGCCCCCGGGTCGACGTGCGGCGAGACCCCCGGCGGCACCGGGACGGGAACAGAGGCGGGGACTGGGACGGGGACCAACCATTGATGAGCCTCTCGTGACCCACAGTTGGCGGCCGTCTCAATACGCTACCCAGCGTGACTGACGACAGGATCCGACGCAGGCGGCAGATCAGCATCGACGGGGCGGGCATCGAACGGCGGAAGGCGGCGATCCAGACCATCGTCGACCAGGTGCCCCCGCAACCCCGCCCGCACACGGACCCGCTCACGGAGACGCCACCCCTCGTCTCCCCCGCCGCCCAGGGGACGGAGCGAACATCCCCGTCCTAGCTGCCCGAACCAGATCTCTCGGGCGCCGAGGGCTTCCATCGGGAACGGCTGGGTAGTGGGCACCCATGGCAACGGTCATGGAACGGGTGCGCGCGTACCTGCGCAGCCCCAAAGGCAGGCAGAACGTCGAGAAGGTCAAGCGGATGGCCCGCGACCCCCACACCCAGGAGAAGGCCCGGCGCTTCCTCAGCCGGTGGCGGTCGCGGCGTCACTGACCCGGGACCCGGCGGGCCGCTCTCCTGCGTTCACGCTCAGCAGATCTTGTAGTCGGCCCGCGAGGAGTCGTAGGAGCAGGTCGATCAGTCTGCCGGACGCGTTGCGCAGGTAGCCCGTGTCCGCGGTCTGGTTCCAGATGTAGGCGTAGGTTCCCCCGCTCCTGTTCCAGTAGCGCGTGGTGCGGGTGTCCCTGCCCTTGCCGGTCCGCACGGTCACCGTCTTGCCCGCCCCGAGAGTGAAGGCGCCGAAGGTGTAGACGTGGTCGGACCGCCTCGTCTCGTCCCGCAGGGTCCATCCCTTGAGGCTGACGGCCTTCTTCGTCCGATTCTTGAGCTGGGCGTACTCTCCGTTCAGGCTGCTGTTCGCGCCGAAGTCCGGCGAGCCGGGCGAGTCGTAGTAGATCTTGGTGAACACGACGGCGGGCGCCGCCGCGTGGGCCGGCTGGGAGACGACGGCGACGGTTAACGCGGCGGCTGCCAGCACTGAGGGGATACGCACGACACATCCTCCTGCGATGGGCGATATGCGGGAAACGATCATATTGACGATTCCGCGAGAGAATGGACCGTTCCCATATCGGTCGATACCGCCCGCCGCCCGCGCCCGCCCGGGCTACCCGCTGGTCGCCAAGCGCTACCGAGCGCAGCGGCGCTCTTCTCCGGCGGGCGCGACGGTCATGGAACCGCAACCGGGGCGGGCCCCTTGCTCTACCGCCGCGTTCAGGTCGTAAAGCGCGCCCGGACCGGCCTGCCCCGTGTGCCCGCCGCCGCGCGGGTTCCGGGCCCGGCGGAGGCGTCCGCGGCCCTTTACCGACTTCTCCTCAGGACGCGATGCATCGTGCGCCCGTCATCGGCATCCCGCTACGTACGGCGGCCGTCGTTGGTCTGCTTTTTGGCGCCGATGATCCCGTTTCTTACGATCCTCACCACACCGCGCCGGCCGTTCCCGCCGTTCAAAATTAGGGGTGCCGAGCCTTTGCCGCCGTTGGATCAGCCCGGCCCGAGCGGCGTCCTAGCGTGGACATCAAGTCCGGGCCGAGAACCGGCGTCCCGATACAGGACCCGAGTGGCCCCCCAACGCCAGCCTCAGCGGAGGTGAACTGGCATGAACAGCGCCAAGAACATCCTCGCGGCCGCCGCCATGGCGGCCTCGGCTCTCGTCGTCCCCGTGGCGGCATCGGCTCCGCCCGCAGCAGCAGAGCCCACGGCCCAGCGCACGACGTCCACGGAGACCCTCACGACGCAGCATCCCTGCCGATTCCACCGGAACCCGGCCAGGTGCCGGGCCCGCGGCCACGGAGGTGGCGGCGGAGGCGGCGGAGGTGGCGGTGGCGGTGGAGGTGGAGGCGGCGGAGGCGGCGCCAACATCGACATCAGCAACCAGAACATCGGCGGAGGCGGCGGTGGTGGTGGTGGTGGAGGCGGCGGTGGTGGAGGCGGCGGCGGTGGAGGCGGCGGCGGAGGCGGAGGCGGTGGTGGAGGTGGCGGCGGAGGCGGCTGATCTGCCGATCGACGCCGAGTAACCACACCAAGCCAAGCCGACGACCGTCCGAGCCGCACCAAGCCGGACCAATCCGACCAAACCCACCGAACCGAGCCGATCGGATCGGCTGACCAGACAGGCCGGTTGAACCCGGCCGTCCGTGCCGGCCGAACCGATCGATCCAGCAAGCCGAACCGATCGACCGAACCGACCAACCGACAGAACGAGCAACCGAACCGAGTCGAGCCGGGCCGTATCACGGCCATCTCGCCTCACCACAGATTCCGCCAGAACCGGAAGACCGAGGGGGCCGCACCAGCCGCCGGTGCGGCCCCCTCCCCATGCCACGGGCCCATGCCACGGGAACACCGCCGGCACGCATTGTGGATCGATTGATCCAGAAAGGTGTTACGGTGAGGGCATGGCGAGAACGCGGGAGTTCGACACCGAGGCGGCGGTGAGCCGGGCGATGGAGTTGTTCTGGACGCGCGGCTACGAGGCGACCTCGCTGCGCGACCTGACCAGCCGCCTGGGCATCGGCCAGGGCTCGCTGTACGCGGCGTTCGGCGACAAGGACGGCCTCTACCGCGCGGCGCTGGAGCACTACCGCACCACCCTGGCCGCGGTCGCCCTGCGCGACCTGGCCGAGGGCAAGGATGCCCGTTCGGCGATCCGCGCGATGCTGGTGGAGCGGGTCCGGATCGCCGTGGGCAACGGGGGCCAGGGCTGCCTGGCGGTCAACGCCGCGTGCGAGCGCCTGCCCGAGGATCCGTCGATCCGGCGCGTCATCCGCGACATGCAGGACGCCAGCCGGCGGGCGCTGACCGAGGTGCTGAGCGCCGCGGCGGAGCGAGGCGGGGTCGCGGCCCGCCACGACCCCGGCACGCTGGCCGCCTTCCTCGTCACCTTCCTCAACGGGCTGCTGGTCTCCTCGAAGATCACGCCGGACGCCCGCGCCCTCGAACCCCTCGTGGAGGTCGCGCTGACCGCCCTCGACTGATTTTTCCTGCCCGCAAACTGTATCAACTGATCCAGAAAGGCTGAGAAAACCCATGATGTACGAACACGACGGCAGGCCGGTCCGCACAGGCCGGGCCGGCGTCAACGGAACGAGCCTGCACTACCGGACGGCCGGTTCAGGCCCGGCCGTGGTGCTGCTGCACGGCGTGCCCAAGACCGGCTACCACTGGCGCCACCTGCTCAAGCGGCTCACGCCTCACCACACCGTCGTCGTACCTGACCTGCGCGGCCTCGGCGACTCGGCCCGCCCCGCCGGCGGCTACGACTCCGTGACGATGAGCGAGGACGTCGCCGAACTCATGGCTCACCTCGGGCACGAGAGGTACGCCGTGGCGGGCGAGGACTGGGGTGCGGTGATCGGCTACCAGCTCGCCGCCCGGCACCGCGAGCGCGTCCTGGCCCTCGTCTTCGCCGAGGCGCTGTTCCCCGGGTTCGGCTTCGAGGAGCACACCGCGCTCACCCCGGAGAACGTCGCCGGTGGCATGCACCTGTGGCATCTGGGCTTCTACTTCCAGCCCGACGTGCCCGAGATGCTGATCTCGGGGCACGAGCGCGAGCTGATCACGTACATGATCAAGAACGAGCGCACCCACCCCGACTCGGCCACTCCCGATGCCCTCGAAGAGTACGTGCGCACCTACTCCATGCCCGGCGGTATCCGCGCGATGTTGTCGATCTACCGGGCGATGCTGGTGGACGCCGAGGAGGTGCCCGACGAGATGGCCGACGTCATCCTGCCGTTCCTGGCCAGAAGCGCCGCCTGAGTCAGACGAGAGGCTGGGGCGATCTGCGACCGTGGTCGGATGGCAACGGCGCCGGTCCCGTCTACGGTGGGAGGCGCCATGCCTGCTCCGCACCACTCCACCGCCACCCGGCCACCGCGTGAATCCCACCCGGCCACCCGCCTGCTGCGCCGTGCCCATCCGGCCGCCCGCCTGCTGCGCGGCATCCGTCCGGCCGTCCGGCTGCCGCTGGACACCCATCCCGTCGGACGGCTGCTCCGTGATGCTCAGCTCGCCGTCGGACTGGCCGTTACCGGTGTCGTCATCCTGCCGCACCTGCCCCACGCGGCGATCGCCGTGGCGATGTGCGTCCCGCTGGTGCTGCGCCGGGCCTGCCCGTGGACGGCGCTGATCACGATGTGCGTCGCCGCCGCGCTCCACGTCGTGGTGCTGAGGGACGCGACGGTGGCGGTGGTGGCCGTGCCGGTCGTCGTGCACAGCCTGGCCCGCTGGGCGACGGTCGCGGCGGCCAGGGCCGCGCTCGCGGTCGCGCTGGCCGGAGCGGTGATCGGGCCGGCCCGGTGGCTGAGCGTCCATCTCGAAGCGCCGTCCTTGGGGAGCTGGGTGACCTCGATCGCCGGCCACGGCGCCGTCGTCGTCGCCGCGTTCGTCGTCGGCCGGCGGGCCCGCGAACGCGAGGAGCTGCGAGAGCGGCAGGAGCACGAACGAGCCGAGCGGCAGCGGTCCGCGATGGCCGAGCGGGAGCGGGCGATCCGCCGCGCCGCCGACGACGAACGCCACGAGGTGGCCCGCGAGATCCACGACCTCGTGGCACACTCGCTGGCCGTCATCGCCGTGCAGGCCGAGGGCGGCCGGGCGATGGTGGCCCGCCAACCGCACCGGTCGCAGGAGATCCTCACGGTGATCGCCGACACCTCCAGGGAGGCGCTCGACGAGCTGCGCCGGGTGGTGGCGATGCTGCGCAGGCACGAGCCGAGGCCGGCCGCCGACTACCGTCCCGCCGTCGGTCTCGACGACGTCGCGGACCTGGTGGCCCGCCTCGACGACCGGGCCCTGCTCCACGTCCAGGGCGACCGGGGCGCCGTGGGCCCGCTGGCCGGGCTGACGGTCTACCGGATCGTCCAGGAGAGCCTGACGAACGTGCTCCGCCACGCCGGCCCGGCCGCCCGCGCGCAGGTCGCCATCACCGTCACCGGGCGCGAGGTCACCGTGCGTGTGCGCGACGACGGCCGCGGCGGCGCCGTGGAGCCGGGCGGCCGCGGCACGGGGCTGGTGGCGATGCGCGAACGGGTTCAGCTGCACGACGGCACCCTGACGGCGGGGCCGCGCGCGGGCGGCGGCTTCGAGGTGTACGCGGTCCTGCCGGCGCCCCGGGCGACGGGATCGGCGGCCGGATGACGCTCAGTCTGTTCCTCGTCGACGACCAGCGGCTCGTCCGCGCCGGGCTGCGGATGATGATCGAGTCGCAGGACGACCTGACCGTGGTGGGCGAGGCCGGTGACGGCGCGGAAGCGGTCACGAGGCTGCGCGGCGTCGCCGCCGACGTGGTGCTGATGGACGTACGGATGCCGGTCATGGACGGCGTCGAGGCCACCAGGCGGCTGACCCGGCTCGGGCATCCGGCGCGGGTGCTCATCCTGACCACGTTCGACCTGGACGAGTACGTCTTCGCGGCCCTGCGCGCGGGCGCGGCCGGGTTCATGCTCAAGGACGCCCGCCAGGAGGAGCTGCTGGCGGCGGTGCGCGGCGTCGCCGCCGGCGGCTCGGTCGTCGCGCCGTCCGCGACCCGGCGGCTGATCGCCCACTTCGCCGACCGCTTGCCGGGCGGGCCCGCCGCCGACGACGAACGCCTCGCGCTGATCACGCCCCGGGAGGGCGAGGTGCTCGGCGCGATCGCCTCCGGGGCCACCAACGCCGAGATCGCGGCCCGGCTGCACATGGCCGAGGGCACGGTGAAGACCCACGTCGGCAACCTGCTGGCGAAACTGGGGTGCCGCGACCGGGTCGCGCTGGTGCTCTTCGCCTTCGAGACCGGCCTGGCCACACCCGACCGCCGCTGACCCCGGCCCGCGTCCCCGCGCGCGCCCGTGTGGCCCAGCGTCCCCCACGTTCTCCCCCGCCTTCGCGCGTCCCTCAGCGTCCGCCCACAGCTGCCCGCGTCCGCACAGGACCGCACCGCGTTCCCGGCGCCATCACCCTACGACCTGCGCGCTTTCGCCCTACGACCACGGTCGCAGAGCCCGTTCCGAAGTCCAGACCGTGGACAGATTCGCTTCCGCCCGCGGCTGCCTACGTTGGGCACCCGGCAACCGAATCACCAGCGACAGACAGGGCACTCATGACCGCACACAGCTCCGCCGTGGACCGTTCAGGGCCGCGGGACACGACCGCGGCGGCCGCCGCACGGGACCTCACGAAGACGTACGGCACCGGCGACACCGCCGTGCCGGCGCTGCGGGGTGTCACGGCCGACTTCGGGCGGGCGACGTTCACCGCCGTCATGGGCCCGTCCGGTTCAGGCAAGTCCACGTTCATGCACTGCCTGGCCGGGCTCGACCGGCCCACCGGCGGCCAGGCGTACATCGGCGGCCAGGACATCTCCGTGCTCGGCGACCGGGAGCTGACCCGGGTCCGGCGGGACCGGGTCGGTTTCGTGTTCCAGTCGTTCAACCTGCTGCCGACGCTGACGGCGGAGCAGAACATCCTGCTGCCGCTGGATCTCGCGGGCCGCCGGGCGGATCCCGCCCGGCTCGCCTCCGTCGTCGGCTCGCTGGCCATCGGCGACCGTCTCGGCCACCGTCCCGCCGAGCTGTCCGGCGGGCAGCAGCAGCGGGTCGCCATCGCGCGTGCCCTGGTCACGGGGCCTGAGGTGGTCTTCGCCGACGAGCCGACCGGCGCACTCGACTCCCACACCGCGGCGACCCTGCTGAGCTTCCTGCGCCGCTCCTGCCGTGAGCTGGGCCAGACGATCGTGATGGTGACCCACGACCCGATCGCCGCCTCCTACGCCGACCGGGCGCTGCTGCTCAGCGACGGCCTGATCGTGGACGAGCTGCGCGAGCCCACCGCGGACGCGGTCCTGGGCGCGATGCGGAGGCTGGCCGCATGATCACCGGCCGCCGGACCCGCTTTCCCATGGCCCGCAACGCGCTCGCCGAGTTGCGGCACAACCCGCGCCGCGTGGTCGCCGTCATCGTCGCGATCATGATCAGTGTCGGCTACCTCACCGCCTCGGTGACCGTGCTGGCCGGCGAGACGAAGACGTTCGAACGCACCATCATCGCCCGGGTCTCCGAGACGGACGTCGTGGTCACCGTCCGCACCGACGACCGGGCCGCGCAGGCCCGCCTGGTCGCCCAGGTCGAGAAGGCGGCCGGGGTCGCCTCGGCGGACCTCGGCTTCCTGTCCCGCGGCTGGGTGAGCGGCTCGTCCGACTGGATGCAGCAGCAGTCGCTCCCGGACAACCCGAAGCTGCGCTGGACCGACCTGGCCGAAGGACGCTGGCCGGCCGGGCCCGACGACATCGCCCTCGGCAACGTCACCGCGCGGCAGCTCAACCTGGGCGTCGGCGACCGGATCACGATCACCGACAAGAACACGTCCGCGACGCTGACCGTCACCGGGCTCACCCATCAGGGCGACTCGCTGCTGTCGGGGCTGACGCTCAACTCCTTCGTCGCCCCCTCCTACTACACCGCTGTGGACTCGATCCGCACGTCGGAGCAGACGGAGATCCTCGTCATCGGCGACGGCACGCTCTCCCAGAGTCAGCTCGCCGAACGGGTCGAGGCGGTGACCGGAGGCGGCGCCCGGGTGGAGACGTCCGCGGGGATGGTCCAGCGCCTCATCTCGCAGCGGACTCAGGGCGTGTACGTCTTCCAGCTGCTCCTGCTGGTGTTCGGCGCGGTCGCGCTGCTGGTCGGGAGCATCATGATCGTGAACACGTTCCTCATCCTGGTCGCGCAGCGGCGCCGGCAGATCGGGCTGCTCCGGGCGGTCGGCGGCCGGCGCGACCACATCCGGCGCGCGCTGCTCGTCGAGGCGACCGCGATCGGCGTCATCGGGTCGCTGCTCGGCGTCGGGCTCGGCGTGGCGCTCTCGGCCGTGGTCGCGGTCGTGCTGGACCAGGCGCTCAGCGTCCCGGCCGGGCAGGTGGCCGCCGTCGCCGTCGTGGGAGTCGTGATCGCGGTGCTGTCGGTGTTGCTGCCGGCGCGGCGGGCGGCCATGATCGCTCCGCTGGAGGCGCTCCGTACGGTCGCCGGGGACGCGATCGGGCGCCGGGCCTCGTTCGTCCGCCGGGCGGTGCCGCCGGCCCTGGTCGTCCTCGGGCTGGCCGGGATCGGGCTGGGTTCCACCGGCACGCTGTTCGCGCTGGCGTTCTTCATCGGCGGGTCGTTCGTGTGCGCCGTCGGGCTGCTCGCCGCGACCGGGTCGTACCTGCCGCCGCTGCTGCGCGGCCTGGGCTCCACGCTGCGTCGCACCGGCCCGACCGCGCGGCTGGCCACCGACA
The DNA here is from genome assembly GCF_040649755.1 of Nonomuraea sp. NPDC048882. Taxonomy (NCBI): domain Bacteria; kingdom Bacillati; phylum Actinomycetota; class Actinomycetes; order Streptosporangiales; family Streptosporangiaceae; genus Nonomuraea; species Nonomuraea sp. NPDC048882. The sequence goes on along the minus strand of NZ_JBEZGB010000009.1, from coordinate 260,989 downwards.
ACACGCTGCGCAACCCGGGCAGGGCGGCCGCGACCGGCGCCGCGCTGATGCTCGCGGTCGGGCTGGTCGTCGCCCTCCAGGTCGGCGCGGAGAGCATGAAGGCGACGGCCGACGACAATCTCGACGCGCGTTTCCCGATCGACGTCACCGTGTCGATGCTCACCGGCCCGCTGCCGGCCGGCACCGTCGGCGACGTCGCCGCGATCGCCGGGATCACCGACGCCAAGGGGGTACGGTCGACGCGGGTCGCCATCAAGGCCGGCGGGAGCACGAAGCGTGTCCTGGCACAGGGTCCCGACGCCGGCGCGCTGACCACCTTGTGGGCGCCGCGCCCGCCGATCACCACCGAGGCCGTACTCGCCGACCCGTACCTGCTCGAAGACGCCGGCATCAAAAACGGCACCCGCCTCACCGTCACCGGCCGGTCGGGATCGGTCACCCTGCCGGTGCGCGGCGACCCCCTGGCCCCCACCGACGGCCTGGTCGTCGCGCCCTCCGTGCTCGCGGCCCTCGACGCCGACGCGCCGCTCGGCGCGGTCTGGGCCAAGGCCCGGCCGGGGGCCGACATCACGGCGCTGCGCTCACAACTGCGTACCGTGGCCGAGCCCCTCACCGGCGCGGAGGTCGGCGGCGGGCTGACGGCCAAGCTCGTCTACCACACGGCCCTGGACCGGCTGCTGGCCATGTCCACCATGCTGCTCGCGGTGGCGGTGCTGATCGCGCTCGTCGGCGTGGGCAACACGCTCGGCCTGTCGGTGCTCGAACGTACCCGCGAGTCGGCGCTGCTGCGCGCCCTCGGGCTGCAGCGCCGGCAGCTGCGCTGGATGCTCGCCATCGAGGCGATGCTGCTCAGCCTGGCCGGCGCGGTCATCGGCGTCGCCGCCGGGGCGTTCTTCGGCTGGATCGGCGCGTACGCGGTCGGGGCCGAGCTGAACATGGAGAACATCCAGTTCTCCATGTCGGTGCCGCAGACGCTCGGGATCACGGCCGTGGCCGTCGTCGCCGGCATCCTCGCCTCGGTCCTGCCCGGCCGGCGCGCGGCCCAGGCGACCCCGGTGGACGCCCTCGCCGAAACCTGACCGGCCTGGCCTTCACCGGGCCTCCGTCGGGGGCCTCGGTGCGGCGGACGTCCCGGCTTTCCACGGACGCCCTTCTTCCTCGGACGGCCCACCTCCACCGGCTCCGACGGTGTCAGTGCTGGGCGATGGACTGTGCGCCTCCCTCGTGCAGGCGTTCCAGGCGCTCCCGTACGCCGGCGTCCGGTTCCGCGCGCAGGGCCGCCGCCACGGCGGTACGGGCCTCCTGCGGCAAGGTGGCGTGGTCCCAGGCGGCCAGGGCGCGGATGGCCAGGTTGCGGTTGCGGACGACAGGGCTGGCCAGGCCCGCCTCGATCAGCGGCCAGCCGTGTCCCGGCCAGGCGTCCAGGCTCTGCAGGACCATGTCGAGGGCCCGGTGGGGGCGGCGGGCCGGGCCGACCTGCCCCGGTCCTGAGGCGATCTCGGTCAGCGGGAGGATCTCGGCGGCCAGGGTGAGGATCTCGTCCACGTCCCGCTGTGTCGCCTGCCGCATCAGGGCGTACCAGTGCGCCTCACCGTACGGATCGGCGCGCAGCCGTGCCCGCAGGGCGCTGGCGGTCGGGATGCCCAGCAGCTCGCACACCCGTACGGCACGGCCGAACGCGGAGTCGTCGTCCGCCCCGGCCAGCGCGGCGGGCGCCAGCTCGGCCCAGATCGGGCGGGCCAGGATGTCCGTACACCGTGGCAGCAACTCGGGCCAGTGCTCGGCGGCGTACCCGCGCAGGGCATGAACGTCCAGAAAATGCCGCAATTCCCCCGCACCAAGCCTCGCAGCAGAATCGTCCCCACCGGAAGCGGCTCCACCGGCCCCATCGGTACGGGCCTCGATGTGGCCGAGGTACAGCTCGGCCGCCCGCCGCCCCTCCTGGTAGCCCGGCATGCCGACGACCGGCCCGTCCTCCTCGGTGAGCGCCGCCAGGAGCTCGCCCGCCGCCTCCAGCAGCTCGTCGTCCGGCGTACCGGCGAGCAGGCCCGCGAGGTCGCCGGCCCCGGCGGCGGTCCCGGCGAGGTAGGCGGTCGCCACGTCGTTGCGGAAACCCTGACGGACGATCCACTCGCGCACAGCCGGATCGGACGCCTGCGCCAGGTGTTCCACCAGGTGGATCCGCCCCCACCCGCGTACCTGCCTGGCCAGGGCCCACAGGTCGGCGGTCGCGTCCCCGTCGGTGTTGCGCAGGGCGATCATCGCGAACAAGGTGAACTCGTCGTGCCGCCCGAACGTCATGAGCTCGTCGCGATGGTTCTCGGCGTCGAACAACCCCAGCAGCGCGATCCCCAGCTTGACGGCCTCGCGCTCGTCCGAGTCGGTGGCCAGCGCGTACCCGAGCTCGTAGACCGCGTCGTGGTCCAGGTTGGCGGAGCTGACGTCCGCCAGCAGAGCGTCCACCAGCGAGATGATCCGGGCCTCCCCGATCGCCTCGCGCACGGCGGCGGGCTTGAGCGTGTCGATCGCCACGGACAGCCGCCGCAGCTCCTCCTCGTCGGCCCGCCCGTTCCAGTGGTAGATCAGCACGCCGTCCCGCGCGCCCGGCATCCACACCGTCTCCGGGCTGCCGCCCTCATCGAGCAGTTCCGCAGCACCGTCACGCAGCTGCCGGTAGATGGACGGACGGGCCTTCCACCACTTTCCTGCCATGCGCACTATTTCCTTCCTGATCGAGGTCTCAGTCCCGGTTACAACGAAGATCTGGACTCTACGGCCGGCCGTAGGCGGAGAGACGTCCGCATACTGCGTGGAGCGATGCTAAGGAGCCCGAGTATGTTCCGGGTATGTCCGGCGAATCACGGACGTCCACACCCTCTGACCGATGTGCGGGTCAAGCGGACCGGCGGCTACCCGGCGGCGTGCCGGTAGCGCCGGGCGAGGGTGCGGCAGGCGTCCTTCAGTTCGTCCGGCTCTATGTCGGTGATGTCGGCGTCGAAGGTGGCGAGCAGGCCGGCGATCCCGGCCCACGACCATGCGCCGAGGGTGATGCGGGTCCGCGTGGGGGTGACGTACTCGATGACGGAGCCGCCGGGCGCCCATCGGGCGACGACGTCGGGTGGCAGCTCCATCAGGACGGTGCCGAGGCACGGCCACGGAGCGGGGGTGTCGCCTCTGTCGTGGCTGGTCATCACGTAGTGGGCCACGTTGGGTTCGGGCAGTTCGCGGCGCTGGAACGGGGTCCCGGTGGGTGCGTAGGCGTGGATACGGTCCACCCGGTAGACGCCCCAGGCGTCGGTGGCCGGGGTGTAGGCGACGAGGTACCAGCGCCCGGCCCACATGAGGAGGTGGTGGGGTTCGACCCGTAGCGGCGGGGTGAAGCCGGGGTCGCCCGGGTGAGGGGGGTGGCTGCCGGGAGCGCAGTAGTCGAAGCGCAGCACGTGCCCGTTGCGGACGGCGAAGCCGACGGCCTTGAGCGTGCCCGAGTCGATGGGTGGCGCGGGGAACTCCCAGAAGTTGCGGATGGCGGTCAGGTGCATCGCGTCGACCTCGGCGCGAAGGTGGGCGGGCATGACCTGCCTGATGCTGGTCAGGGCGCGGGCGGCGGCGTCGTCGAGGCCGGCCACGCTGGCCGGCGCGGTCTGGAGGGCTATGGCGACGGCGACCGCCTGCTCGTCGTCGAGCAGCAGCGGAGGCAGCCGGCCGCCCGCGCCGAGCCGGTAGCCGCCGTCAGGACCCATCAGGGCCTGGACCGGGTAACCCAGCTCGCGCAGGCTCTCCACGTCACGGCGCAGGGTGCGGGTGCTGATGCCGAGTCTGCCGGCGAGGTCCTGGCCGGACCAGTTCGAGCGGGCCCCGAGTAGGGACAGCAGCCTGAGCAGGCGGGAGGACGTGGTGGCCATGGCCTCCATTGTGGGCGAATGGCGGTCATTCGGTGTCCGCGACTGCTGTCACGGTGTGGCGCATGAGCTCAAACACCACTTCCAACCCCGTCTCCCGCGAGGAATCCCGATCAGGTGCGCTGGCCGGCAGGGCCGCCGGGATCGCCCTGCTCGTGGTGCTGTTCGCCTCGTTCATGGACCTGCTGGACGCCACGATCGTCACGGTCGCCGCGCCGGCGATCGCGGCCGAACTCCACGCGAGCCAGGCCCAGGTGCAGTGGATGCTGGCCGGGTACGTCATCGCGCTGGGGTCCGGTCTGATCATCGGCGGCAGGATCGGCGACGACTACGGCCGGCGGCGGATGTTCCTGGCCAGCCTGGCGGTCTTCGCCGTCGCGTCCGCGGCGTGCGCCCTGGCGACGGGCCCGTCGATGCTGATCGGCACGCGTGTGCTGCAGGGCCTGGCCGGCGGCCTGATGGTCCCGCAGGTGTTCGGGATCATCCGGTCCTCGTTCCACCCGGCGGAGCTGGCCAAGGCGTTCGGCGCGTACGGGGCCGTCCAAGGGCTGGCCGCGGTGGCCGGGCCGCTGATGGGCGGGTTCCTGGTCGACGCGGACCTGCTCGGCCTGAGCTGGCGGACCATCTTCTGGGTGAACGTGCCGATCGCGGCCGTCGCGCTCGTCCTCGGGTCCCGCGTCCTGCCGGAATCCATGCGGCGGCACCGGACGGCGCCTGATGTCGCCGGCGCGGCACTGCTGACGTCGAGTGTGGTGCTGGTGCTGCTGCCCCTGGTCCAGGGTCACGACTGGGGCTGGCCGTGGTGGGGTTTCGCGCTGCTGGCCACCGGAGTGCTGGCGCTGTGCGGGTTCCTCGCCTACGAGCGTACGGTCACGCGGCGTGGCGGGCAGCCCGTGCTCGACCCGGCGCTGCTGCGGGTGCGCAGCTTCGGCGCGGGGCTGGCGGCCTCGCTGTTCTTCTTCGGCGCCATCGGCGCGTTCTTCCTGACGCTGTCGATCTACCTGCAGACCGGCACCGGACGCACCGCCTGGGAGACCGGTCTGGTGATCCTGCCCTACGCGATCGGGTCCATCCTCACCTCCGGCCTCGGCGTCGCCATGGCGGCCAGAGCGGGCCGGGCGCTGCTGGTGACCGGATCGCTGGCCCTGGCCGCGTCGCAGGCGCTGCTGTGGTTCGCCGTCCGCGACGGTCAGAGCCCCGGATACTGGATGCTCGCGGCGGCACTGTTCGTCGGCGGTCTCGGGCTGGGCCTGGCCGCGCCGATCCTGGTCAATGTCATCCTGGCCGGCATCCCGGGCAAGGACGCCGGCGCGGCCGGTGGGGTGCTCTCGACGGTGACCCAGATCGGCGGCGCCGCCGGCGTGGCCGCCTTGGGCACCCTCTTCTTCACCACCCTGGACGACCACGCCGCCCCGTTACAGGGGTTCGGCGACGCCTTCGCGGCCGTACTGCCGGTCGGGATCGTGCTCTATGTGCTGGCCGCCGCACTGATGCTGCTGCTTCCGCGAACTGCGGCCGCACCCAGCGCGTAACCCACCGGCCGCTCCGGCCGGCGTCAGGAGCATGCCGTAGGGTCGCCGCCATGCGGATCATCAAAGGAGCGGGACAGTGGGCGCGGCCGGCTGCCGGGGCCGCCAACGACTGGGTCGAGCAGCTCAAGGTGCCGGACCTGTCCGTCGGTACGTACTGCATTCCGGCAGGCGGGGTCGACACCCAGAGCCCGCACACCGAGGACGAGATCTATGTGGTGACCGCGGGCCGGGCCAGGATCACGACACCGAGCGGGGACGAGGAGGTCGGCCCCGGCGCGGTGATCTTCGTCCCGGCAGGTGAGGAACACCGCTTCACGGACATCACGGAGGATCTGGCGCTGCTGGTCGTGTTCGGCCCGGCTTACGGCTCGCGGGGAGCGGCCGGAGAGGGCGATCACGTACTGGATGATCGACGCCCATAAGGCCTTGATCGGGAGGCCAGCAGGTGGTCGTGCGGCCTCTCTCAGCCCAGTGGGGCGTTCTCCAGCAGCGCCAGCTCCTCCGCGCTCAGCGTGAGGTCCGCGGCCGCGGCCGAGTCGGTGATGGAGCGCGGACGACTGGCGCCCGGTACCGGGATCACCGCAGGAGAGCGGGCGAGCAGCCAGGCCAGGACGATCTGCTGGGGGCTGACGTCGCGCTCGGCCGCGACGCGGTGGAAGGCGGTGCCGGCGGAGGCGGGGCCGGAGGGGCCGTCGAGGGCGCTGCGGGAGATGCCGCCGAGAGGGCTCCACGGCAGGAAGGCCAGGCCCGTCTCGGTGCACAGCCGCAGCTCCGGCTCGCTGTCACGGACGGCGGGTGAGTACTGGTTCTGCACGGAGACGAGTCCGTCACCGAGGATCTGCCGCGCCTGACGGATCTGGGCGGTGGTGACGTTGGAGATGCCCGCCGCGCGGATCGTTCCGGCGTCGAGCAGGTCGCGCAGCGCGCCGACGGACTCCGCCCAGGGCACGGCCGGGTCCGGCTTGTGCAACTGGTACAGGCCGATCGCGTCCACGCCCAGACGCTTGGCGGAGTCCTCGGCAGCCCGCTTGAGGTGGGCGGGGGTTCCGGTGACGGTCCAGCTGCCGTCGCCGGGGCGCCCGCGCCCGCCCTTGGTGGCCACCAGGACGCCGGAGGTGTCGCCGCCGTAGCGGGCGAGGGCGCGGGCGATCAGCGACTCGTTGTGTCCGGTCTCGCCGGCGTGCCAGTGGTAGCTGTCGGCGGTGTCGATGAGCGTGACGCCGGCTTCGAGTGCGGCATGGACGGTGGCGATGGCCCGCGCCTCGTCCGGGCGGTGCTCGATGGACAGCGGCATGGCGCCCAGGCCGACGGCGCCGACGGCGGTGTGGGCGATAGTGCGGTACCGCATGACGGCTCAGTTCCTCACGGTGGGTGACGGCTGGCTGATGAGCGTTTCCGCGACGGCCCCCGGCAGCCAGTCGTCGGTGTGGCCGAAGGAGAAGCCCAGCGCCTTCGCGCGCGCGTTGCTCATGGCGTAATGGCGGTCGAAGGAGAACGCCGAAGCCCGCTCCCCCGCGGCGACGGTCCTGAGCACGGGCTCCCGGCCGGCCCGCGCGGCGATGATCGCGACGAGGCGGTGTACGTCGAGCGGGCCGTCGGAGCAGGCGTTGACCGGACCGGTGAAGCCGGCCGTGGTGGCCCACACCAGCAGGTCCGCCAGCTCCTGGTAATGGATGAAAACTGTGGGCAGCGCCTGCGCGTGCACGGTGATCTCCTCGCCCACAACGATGCGCCCGACGTAGTACGCCAGCCTGCCGGTGAACTCCTGCGCGCCGCCGCCGAGCACATGGGCGCTGCGCACACTGGCGAACGCGAAGCCGCCGGCGCGGGCGAAGACGGCCTCCGCCTGCCGCTTGCCCTCGGCGTAGTGCGCCTCCAGGTACGCGTCGTCGTTCCAGGGCAGGTCCACGGCCACCTGCCAGGCGGCCGGGTCCACGATCTCCTCCGGCACCGGCGTGTCCTGCGGCACCGCCGGCAGCGCCGCGGTGGCGGGGTCGTAGACCTCGATCGTGGAGGTCATGACGTAGCGCCGGGTACGGCCGGCGAAGGCGCGGGCGGCGATGGCGGCCTGCACCGGCGTGTAGCAGACCTGGTCCACCACGACGTCGAAGGCGCGGGACCCGAGCGCGGCCGTCAGGGCGGCCTCGTCGTTCCTGTCGGCGACGAGGTGCTCGACGCCGGCGGGCGGCGGCGTCGAGCCGCGGTTGATCACCGTGACCCGGTTGCCCGCGGCCAGCAGGCGCTCCACCAGGATCTTTCCGAAGTACCGGCTGCCGCCGATGACGCAGATTCTTTGCACGCCCCGATCCTGAGGCCATACCGTCATCAGCAGAAGTCCTGACTTACTGGATGCGTATTAAGGAAAACTGTTGATCGATGTGCAGCGGCTCCGCGTCCTGCGGGCGGTGGCGGAGCACGGCAGCTTCAACCGGGCGGCCACGGCTCTGCGTCTCACTCCCTCGGCCGTCTCCCAGCAGGTGGCCGCCCTGGAGCGCAGCCTCGGCGCCGAGGTCGTCGCCCGCAGCACCCGCGGCGTCACCCTCACCCAGGCCGGCCACATCATGCTCGGCGCCGCGGAAACCGTCACCGCGGAGCTCGAACACGCGCGTCAGCAGGTCACCGAGCTCAGCACCGGCCGTCTCCAGCTCACGGTCGCCACCTTCACCAGCGGCGGCAGGCTCCTGCTGCCCGCCGCTCTCGCCCGGTTCATGGCGGCCCATCCCCGCACCGTGCTCCACGTCAGGGAGGGCGAGCCCGAGCACACCCTGCCGCTCGTCCGCCAGGGCGCCGTGGACCTCGCCCTCGCCTACCACTTCGACGGCCCGCTCCCCGCCGGGGCGGGCCTCGGCTCCAGCCTGGAGTGGACACCGCTCATGGAGGACCCGCTGCACGTGGTCCTGCCGTACGGGCATCGCCTCGCCGGCCGCGACGCGCTCGACCTCGCCGAGCTGGCGGCCGAGCCCTGGGTGCTCGGCTGTCTGAAGACCGAGGCGTACCTGCGCCGCTACGCGGACCGGGCCGGCTTCGACCCGGACGTACGCGGCACCACCACCGACTACTTCTTCGCCCGCTCGCTCGTCGCCGCAGGTGTGGGCATCTCCCTGATCCCCTCCATCGCGCTCACGCCGGAGCTCCCCGGCCTGAGCACCGTCCCGATCAAGCCGCCGGCACCGGCCCGGCACCTCGGCGTCGCCGCGATCAGCCGCGACGACCGGCCCCACGTCACGGCTCTCATCCACGCCCTTCGCGAGCAGGCTCGGCGGAAGTAGCCGGCTGCCGTACGGAAGAACCTTGGAGAAGCCCATGGTTCTCGCTTGCCTGACTCCGAGCAGGAGATACATCGATCCGATGAGCTCGATGAGGGGGTACCGATGGGGCAGCGCATCGAGGGCCCGATGGTCCTGCGCATCTCCGAGACCGAGATCGTCGACAGTCAGCTCTCCGAGGATGATCTGAGAGCGTTGAGCGACAAGGGCGCGATCGTGCCCTCACGATGAGCCACGTCTACACGAGCCTGGCACTGTTCCACTCCACCGTGGCCGCGAGGCACGTGCCCGACCGGCCGGAGCAGGCGTCCGCCGAGGTGGTGCGGTCGATGGTCGAGGAATCAGGACGCCGCCTGAGCGCCCTGCTCGAAGGCTGACCACAGAAGGGCGGGGCCGCGGCCCCGCCTCCCGGCAACCGCGGACGTCAAGGAGCGCAGGCGATGCCAGACGAGGACGAGCAGGCACCACTGAGTGCCACCAGGTCACAGGACCCGATCGTGGAGAAGTTCCGGCCCGATCCGGCGCAGGCGCCGACGGCGGTTCTGCGCATGACCGGTTTTCTCGGGGACAGCGACAAGCCGGATCATCGGCGGCTGTACTTCACCCGCGAACTGGACTACTACGCGGAGTTCCACACCGGCGACGTCATCGACATGACCACGGTCGGCCGCCACGAGGAGCCGTTCCGAGGCGAGGAGGCCACCCGGGTGGTCCTGCGCCGCGACGCGATGGTGGAGTTCACCAGAACCCGTACGGCGCGCGCCCTCGACGAGTTCGACCTCGACATCAGGCTCGGCCCGCCGAGGAGCGGCAGCTGCATCCCGGGCCTGACCGACTCGCGCGAGCACGGCTGTCCTGAGCCGACCGCGGCGGGCGGCGGCGACTGCGTGACGCCGGGCACCTGCCAGCCGACCTGCGAGACCTGCCCCACCAACTGCGGAACGTGCTACGAGACCTGCGTCGGCCCCACCAACTGCGGCAGCTGCGTGACCTGCGACGCTTTCTGCGGTGAGGGCCGGTGAGCACCGTCACGTCCGGGCCCGCGGCGCGGCGTGAGGCCGCCTGGCGCAGCGTGCTCGACCCAGGCCGGCAGGCGTCGGCCCTGCGCGTCGCCCGCGACGTCGCCGCGCGGGTGACCGACCAGGGACGGGTGGCGGCGGCGCTCGCCGCGTCCATCGAACAGACCCGGTTCCCCGCGACGCTGGCCCGCAGGCCCTACGCGGTGGCGGACGGCGACGCGGGCCTCGCGGTGACCTGCGCCTATCTGGACGCGTGCCTGCCCGGCGAAGGCTGGGACGCGGCAGGCCACCGGTTCCTCACGGCGGCCGCGGAAGGCGTGGACGCGGCGTCGCCTGGCCTGTTCGGCGGCTTGAGCGGCCTGGCGTTCGCCGCCGTGTCGCTGAGCCGCGGCGGCACGCGGTACCGGCGGATGCTCGCCGCGCTGGACGACGCGCTGGCGCCCCGGGCGGCGGCCGCCGGCGCGCGGCTCACCGGGGCGCGCGAGCCGGGCCCCGTCACCGCGTTCGACCTGATCTCCGGAGCCGGCGGGACAGGCGCCTACCTGCTCACGCACGACCCGCACGAGGTCCTGCCGGAGATCCTGCGCGGGCTCGTGACGCTCGCCAGACAGCAGGAGCCGCCCGCCTGGACGACCCCCGCCCACCTGCTGGGCGACGAGACGACGGCGCGGCTGCATCCGCACGGCGCTCTCGACTGCGGCCTCGCGCACGGCATCCCAGGACCGCTCGCCCTGCTGTCGCTCGCCCTGCGCGCGGGCATCGAGGTGCCGGGCCAGGCGGAGGCCGTCGAACGCATCGCCCGCTGGCTGCTCGGCCGGCGGGTCCGGGACGAGTGGGGGGCCGGCTGGCCCGCGATCGTGCCGCTGACAGGCGAGGGAAGGCCCGGCCGGTCCGCGTCCACCCGCACCGCGTGGTGCTACGGGACGCCCGGGGTCGCGCGCGCCCTGTGGCTGGCGGCGCAGGCGCTGGACGACTACGGGTTCGCCGAGCCGGCGCTGGAGGCCATGGACGCCGTGCTGCGCCGCCCGGCGCGGCTGCGCGCGATCCCCTCCCCCACGTTCTGCCACGGCGTCAGCGGCCTGCTACAGGTCGTGCTCCGCTTCACCCACGACACCGGCCTGTTCCGCGACGCGGCGGCCGACCTCGTCGACGAGCTGCTGGCCGCCTACCAGCCGGAGCGGCCGCTCGCGTACGCCTCGCTGGAGCCGCAGGACCACCCCGTGGACCGGGCCGGGCTCCTGGACGGCGCGGCGGGCGTCGCCCTGGTGCTGCTGGCCGCCGCGACCGACGTGGAACCGGCCTGGGATCGGCTCTTCCTCCTGTCATGAAGAGTCTGTACGCGCCGCTGGACTGGGCGCTGGTGCGCGCCCCGCTGCTGCCCGTCGGCGCCGCGGCGACAGCGGGCCTGCCGGGGGATCCGGCCTGCCTGACGCCCGGCGCCCCGGCGGTGGCGGCGGCCGTCCAGGTGGCGAGCACCGATCTGGCCGCCGCGCTGGCGCGAACGCCGCCCGAACACCCCAAGGCGCGCAAGATCGGCCGCAAACTGCTGCGTTACCTCATCCGGATGAGCACGCGGCCGACCCCGTTCGGCCTGTTCGCCGGGGTCGCCCTGGCGGATTGGGGCCGCTGCACCGACCTCGCCCTGGCCAAGGAGGCGCCGCGCACCCGTACCCGGCCTGACATGGGCTGGCTGACGGACCTGGTCGCGCGGCTCGAAGCCGATCCTGAGGTCCGGGCAGGCCTGCGGCTGGTGGCCGACCCGTGCGTGCTGATCCGGGCCGGGCGGGCGTTCCCGGCAGGCGGCACCGGCCGTCCGGCCTCCGTGCGTGCCACCACGGCGGTGCGGCGGACGCTGGCCCTGACCGGTACTCCCGTCTCGCGTGCGGAGATCGCCGCAGCACTCGGCACGCTGCCCGGCGCCACGCCGGAGAAGGCGGACGAGCTGGTCGAGGAGCTGATCCGGCAGGGGTTCCTGCACCACGACCTGCGGCCACCGCTCACCGGCGACCCTCTCGGCCACCTGCGGGAACGGCTCGCCGGCCACCCTGTCGCGGCGGCCCTCGCGGGCCTGCGCGAGGCCATGAGAGAGTGGGACGCCTGTCCGCTCGACGACCGCGCCAGGACGTGGCCGGGCCTGCTCGACCGGGTCGGCACGATCGCACCCGCCACCGACCCGCGCAACCTCCTCCAGACGGACCTCGCGCTGCCGCTGTCCGGCACCGGGCTGAGCCGGCGCATCGGCGCCAAGGCGGCGGTGGCGGCCGAGTTGCTGCTGCGGCTGAGCCCGTACCCGGCGGGGCCGCCGCACCTCGACGCCTACCGCCGCGCGTTCGAAGCCCGCTACGGCGCGGGCCGGGAGGTCCCGCTGCTGGAGCTGGTGGATCCGGACTTCGGGCTGGGGAACCCCGTGGACGGCGGCGGGGCTCCCGCGCCGGCCGCCCGGCACCGGCCGCCGTCCGGCCTGGCCGCGAACGCGTCCCGGGACCGGCTGCTGCTCGACCTGGCCGCGAACGCCTGCCGGGACCGGCTGTCCGTCGTCGAACTCGACGACGACCTCCTGGAACGCCTCCAGACGTGGACGCCTGCGGCCGCGTCCGCCCCGCCGACGCTCGACCTCGCGGTCCTGGTCGCGGCGGCCGGCGCCGAGGCCGTCGACAGGGGCGACTTCCTGCTCGTCGTGGGGCCGAACCTGGGCGCGAACGCGGCCGGGCGCACCCTCGGACGCTTCGCCGACCTGCTCGGGGCCCCGGCGAAGACCGCGATGGCGCAGGCGGCGGAGGCCGAATCCCGGCACGCGCCCGGCCGCCTCCTCGCCGAGGTGGTCTACTCACCGGCGCGCGCCCGTTCCGGCAACGTCGCCGTCCGCCGGTGCGGTCACCGCCACGAGATCCGTTTCGGCCCCGCCACCGGCATCGCGCAGGAGTGGATCGTTCCGACCGGCGAGCTGGTCGTGGGCCTGCGCGACGGCCGCTTCACCGTCCGGTGGCCCGCACGCGACATGGAGGTCATCGCGACCCAGTGCCACATGCTCAACCCGGCGCACGCGCCTGCCGCGGCCCGGTTCCTGCTGGACGTGGCCCGCGACGGCCGGTGCGTCTTCACCTCGTTCGGCTGGGGACCGGCCGCCGGCCTTCCGTTCCTGCCCCGTGTCCAGCGGGACGGCATCGTCCTGTCCCTGGCCCGCTGGCGGGTCGATCCCGCGACCCTGCGCGACCCGGCCGGCCTGGCCGCCTGGCGCCGGGCGCACGGCGTGCCCCGCCATGTCTACCTGGCCGGCGGCGACAACCGGCTGCTGCTCGACCTGGACGACGCCGAGCAGGCCGAACTGTTGTGCGCGGAGCCGGCGGGACGCCCCGTTCTGCTCCAGGAGGCCCTGCCCCATCCCGATCACGCCTGGCTGCCGGGCCCCGAGGGCGCCCACCTCAGCGAGGTGGTGGTGCCGCTCGCGCTCCGGGAGCGGCAAACCGTTCCGGAGCGGCGCCCGCGCCGCGGCGTCGTGCCCGCAGGGACGCGGGTGCGGCCGCCCGGCAGCGACTGGCTCTACCTCAAGCTGTACGGCCCTCGCCGCTTCGAGGACGAGCTGATCGTCGACGCGCTCGGCCCCTTCGCCCAGTTCGTCACCGGGGCGGGGCTGGCCGACGGCTGGTTCTTCCTGCGCTACCGCGACCCCGACCCGCACCTGCGCGTCCGCTTCCACGGCGAACCCGCCACGCTGCTGGGCCCGCTCATGCGCCACGTCTGCGACTGGGCGGCCGATCTGGTCTCCGCGGGCACGTGCGGGACCTTCGCCTTCGACACCTACGAGCGTGAGATCGAGCGGTACGGCGGCGTGGACCACATGCCGGCCGCCGAGGAGGTGTTCATCGCCGACAGCCGGGCCGTCGCCGGCCTGCTCGCGCTTTCCAGAAGCCGGGGTTTCCCCTACGACCCGGTCACCGTGGCCGCGCTCAGCGTCGACGACCTGCTCGACGGCCTGGGACTCGACGCCGAGCGACGCAGGCGCTTCTACCGTGACATCGTCACGCCGTCACCGCAGGGCGGCCTGGAGTACCGCGAGCGCTCCCGGGAGCTGCGCCGGCTCCTCGGTGATCCCGGCACGACCCCGGACGACCGGGCTCTGGCGTCCTTGCTCGCCGCCCGCCGCCTGGCCCTGCCGTCCGACCGGCCAGCTCCCGAGGTGTGCCGCAGCCATGTCCACCTGCACTGCAACCGGCTGCTCGGCACCGGCCACGAGCTCGAACACCGCGTTCTCGAGCTCCTTCGCCGCACCCGCGAGGGTCTCTCCCGTCGGTCACCGGTGGGCGAGGGCCTCGCCCACCGGTGACCGCGGGCCTCACGCCTCGCTCACCACGACGTCCTCGTTCCTGACGAACATGACGCGGTGGCCGAACTGGATCTGGTGGTACTCGTCGGCGCCCCGGACCACCACATGTTGCGTGGTGTCGAAGGTGTTCGCCTTGTAGTACTCGCCGGTCGTGGTCAGGCCGATCGTGTACGACTGCCCGGCCGGGAACGTGTACTGCAGCGGGGCCAGCGGCTGCACCTCCACGCCCGCGGGGAAGGCCGACGCCTCCGGGTACGCGCGGCCGTACAGGGGGACCGAGGCCAGCCCCGGCCGGGGCTTCACCATCCGGGCCCGGCTGGGCACGGCGACGGGAGCGGAGGCCGGGTTGTGGAACCACGCCTTCTGCCCCAGGTACCAGATGGCGGTCCAGTCGCCTCGCCGCTCGGCGACGACGTAGCGCTGCCCGGTGACGGCACGGGCGGCGTGGTCGTACACGCTGAACGTGGAGTCTCCCGTCGGGTGCTTGCCGATGTCCTTGACGAGGGGCGAATCCTCGCGCGGCTCGGTGTGCAGCCAGATCGAGGCCGACCCGTGCGCCGGGCAGGTGGCGGCGGGGTGGGCCTCGTCGCAGCCGATGTAGTGCGGGCGGTTGCGGTCGTAGTCCGGCAGGATCATGACCGTGGCCGTTCCGGCATCGCCGTCAGGGCGCAGCGGAGCCCCCAGCAGGTCGAAGAAGTGGGCCCAGTCCCAGTACGGGCCCGGGTCTTCGTGCATGGTCTCAAACGACTCCGGCACCAGGCCGGGCACGTTGTCATGGCCGAGGATGTGGGCGCGATCCAGCGGGACCCCGAACCTGTCGGCCAGGTAGCGCACGAGCTTGGCGGACGTGCGGTACATCGCCTCGGTGTACCAGGTGCCGCCGGCGGCGAGGAAGCCCTCGTGCTCCAGGCCGATCGCCTTGGGATTCATGTACCAGTTCCTGGCGTGCCAGGCCACGTCCTTGGTGCGTACGTGCTGGGCGAGGTGCCCGTCGTGCGAGCGCAGCGTGTAGTGCCAGCTGGCTTCCTTCGGGTCTCTGACGATGTCGAGCGTCTTGTCGTACAGCTCCTCGGTGTCGTGGATGACGATGTAGTGGATCGTCTGGCTGGTGGGCCGGTCGGCCTTGTCGTGGTTGCCGTACTTGCCGTTCGGCAGTTCGACGTAGGGCGCCGGGATCCACTCACAGGAGAGCCCTGCGGGGCACTCCACCTCGTCGCTGCGGGCCAGATGCGGCAGGTTCAGCCTGGTCAGCCAGAAGCGGGACGGGCGCACCTCCGGGGAGGACGGCAGCGTCATCTCCGTGCCGATGTCGGTCAGCCGGGTGGCGCCCTCGTGGATGACCTCGTACACCTCGTCGGCGAAGCCCGCCGCGGTCTCCTCGTCGGTGGCGCCCGAGTAGCGCGCCACCGCGCCGTACCACTCGGCGGGGTCGGCGCTCGGCGGGGCGCCCAGGGCGCGCTGATACTCGGCGAGCAGCGCCGCGCCGCCGTCGACGTTGGCGGCCGGGTCCGTGCGCAGGCGCTCCACGCTCTGCCCGGTCAGCTCGGCGGCCCGCTCCAGGGTGTGCAGGGACCCACCGTCCTGCCCCGCCTGCTGGGAGGGGTCGATGGGGTGGCGCCGCGAGGTGCCGGGCGCGTCACCGTCGGTGAGGTGCATGGGGCCGAACCCGGCGGCCGTACTGGGCTTGCCACCGTTACAGTCCCAGCGCGATTCCATGTAGGAGACGGCGAGCAGGACGCTCTCCGGCACTCCGTGTCTCCTCGCGGCCTGTGTGAACGCTTGCGGCATCGTGGTCATCACCACCACCTCCACACCTGCACGGTCGCATGGATGGCCGCCCGGCTTCGAGGCGATATGTCATGATTTTTCGCTTTCTTGTGGCACTCAGAGCCGGCTCCTGCCCCCGCCGAACGCAACCCGGAGCCTCGACCACCGAGGATCACCGTCTCAGCGGAACGCGTCCATGAGGGGCAGCCACAACACGAACGTGGCCCCACGCTGTGAGTCCGCGACCCGCAGGGTGCCGTGATGGGCGCGGGCGATGTCACGCGAGATGGCCAGGCCGAGCCCGCTGCCGCCGGGATCGCGGCGGCGGCCGTCGTCGAGGCGGACGAAGCGTTCGAAGACCCGCTCGCGGTGCGCGGGCGGGATGCCGGGCCCGTCGTCGGCCACCGTGACCGCGACCCCGTCGTCGACCGGTGCGACGGTGATCTCGACGGAGCTCTCCGCGTGCCGCTGGGCATTGGTGAGCAGGTTGTCCATCACGCGGATCAGCTGCATCCGGGAGCCGCGGATGCGCAGTCCTGCCGGTGCGTGCACCTTCGCCGGCAAGCGGCGGTGCTGCGCGTTCACCTCGGCGGCGACCAGTTCGCCGACGTCGATCTCCTCCGGGGGCACCGGATCGGCGGCCCGGAGGCGGGCCAGCTGCAGGAGGTCGTTGACGATCGCCTCCAGCCGGCCGGTGG
The DNA here is from genome assembly GCF_040649755.1 of Nonomuraea sp. NPDC048882. Lineage (NCBI taxonomy): Bacteria > Bacillati > Actinomycetota > Actinomycetes > Streptosporangiales > Streptosporangiaceae > Nonomuraea > Nonomuraea sp. NPDC048882. Next base: position 244,484 of record NZ_JBEZGB010000009.1, on the reverse strand, counting down.
TCGCCAGCGCCGTCCGAATGGTCTCGTGGGCGTCCACGTCGTCGGGATAGTGCAGCGACTCCTCCAGTTGCATGCGCAGCCCGGTGATGGGGGTGCGCAGCTCGTGGGAGGTCGTGGAGGCGAACCGGCGCTGCTCCTCCACCGCACTCTCCAGCTGGCCGAGCGTGTGGTTGACCGTGGTGGCCAGCTGGGTGAGCTCGTCACGACCGGGCGGCACGGGGACGCGCAGGCTCAGGTCGCTCACCGTGATCTCGGAGATCCGGGCCCTGATGGCCTCGACAGGCCGCAGCGTACGCCCCACCAGCATCCAGGCCATCCAGGCCACGACGGCGGTGATCAGGCCGATGCCCGCGACGACGAGGTAGTCGAGGCGGTGGGTGGCCAGCAGGTCAGGCTCCCGGATGCCGGCGTAGACGACGCCCGAGTCGGTGTCCGGGGTCAGCCGGATGGCCTTCAGCAACACGCACGACCCCGCTCCCCCGCATTCGATGCGCCGCTGGAACCGGTTGTTGGGCGGAGGCCGGAGCCGGCTGAGCGGAACGGTCGTGGAGGCCCTCCCGCTGGCGTTCAGTACGCGCTGGCGAGAGTTCACGATCTGGACGAGGTCGGCGGGAGGGTCGGCGGGGATCCTTCGTGGCACCACTCCGCTGCGCGCCGCCGCACTCCACTGACTCGCCACCCGTTCGGCCTGGCTGAAGGTGTTCTCCTGGATCCGGTAGCGGGTGGCGAGGTCCACCGTCACTCCGAGCACTCCCATGATGATCAGCGAGAATCCGGCCGCGGCCGCGGTGTAACGCGCCCGGATGGAGTGTGGACCTGGAAGCGGTGACACTTCGTCTCCTCCTCATTGCGGCTGTCCCCTTCCGCGGCAGCCGCAGCAAACACTCAGCGTAGGTCGCCCAAGCAGGTATATGGTGCACATAAAGGGACACAACGTATGAGTTTGACCAAATCGCTAGAGATGCATGACCTTCACCTGTACGTCTCCGTTGACCCGGGCAGAGCCCTGCGCGCCGGCGACATCTGGGACTAAGTAAGGTTTCGGGGTGAATGACCGCTTTTTCACCCTGCTCGCGGCCTGCCATCTGCGCTTCGTCGGCACCCCGCTGGCAGGCCCCGACGCCACCGCACGCTGGCTGTACGAGGACGCGCCCTTCGGCGTCCTGGCCCATGACGGGGCGGACGACCCTCGCTTCACCTACGCCAACCTCACCGCCCAACGCTGCTTCGAGTACGACTGGGCCGAGTTCGTGGGCCTTCCGTCCCGGTTCTCGGCGGAGCCGGACCGGCGCGAGGACCGGCAGCGACTCCTGGACGCCGTGCACGGGAAGGGTTACGCGACCGGCTACCGCGGCCGGCGCATCGCCAAGTCCGGCCGCCGGTTCTGGATCGAGGACGTCACGATGTGGAACCTGGTGCAGGACGGCCTGCTCGTGGGGCAGGCGGCCACCTTCCCCCGCTGGAGTGACGCCTGAAGGTCCAGCCGGGCGCTGGTGAGGCCGCTTCAGCCGCCGAGGACCGTGTGGACGGAGGACACGGCGCCCGCTCCTTCGCCGACCGCCGTGGCCACGCGCTTGGTCGAGCCTGAGCGGAGGTCTCCCACGGCGAAGACATGGGATGCGCTGGTCTGGAACGGCAGCGGGGCGTCGTGGGTGCCCCCGGGCAGCCGGCTGTCGGTGAGGACGAAGCCGCGTGCGTCCTTGGCGACGCCCTCCATCCACTCCGACGCCGGCGCCGCCCCGATGAAGCAGAACAGCCCCCGGCAATCCAGCCGTTGCGAGCGGCCATCGCCACTCGCGATGACGACCGACGTGAGCGCTTCGTCCCCGCCGAGCTGCCGTACCGTGCTGCCGGTCCAGACGCGGATCCGCGAGTCGGCCAGGATGCGATTGGCCAGGTACGCCGACATCTTCGCTCCCAGGTCACCGGAACGCACCACCAGATTCACCGTGCAGCCATGAGCGGCCAGCGACAGAGCCGCCTGCCCGGCCGAGTTGGCGCCACCGACCACGACCACCGGCTGAGACTCGTACCGGCGCACCTCCAGCTCCGTCGCCGCATAGCGGATGCAGCCACTCTCCTCGAAATCCGCCCACCGCGGGATGCCGAGGCGCCGATAGTGTGCCCCGGTCGCCGCGATCACCGTGGAGGTCTCGATCCGGGACCCGTCGGCGAGCACCACCACCGGCCTCCGCTCCTCCGACAGATCCAGCCCTGAGACCTTGCACGGCGAGAAGATCTGCACCCCGAACTTGAGCGCTTGGATCATCGCCAGCCGGGTCAGCTCCTCACCACTGACACCCTGCGGGAAACCCAGATAGTTCTCGATCCGGGCACTCGTCGCGGCCTGCCCGCCCAGCCCGCTGCCGTCCAGCAGCACGGTGGCCAGCCCTTCGGAGGCGCCGTAGACGGCCGCGGCGAGCCCGGCCGGCCCGGCGCCGACCACCACCAGATCCGGGACGCACGCCGCAGGGTGATAGGTCAGACCGAGCGCCTCGGCCACCGTCCCCGGAGTGGCGCGGCGCAACACCGTCCCACCCGCCACCGCGACCGGCAGATCGTCCGTGGAAGCCCCGATCGATCTCATCAGCGCACGACCGGACAGCGACTCCGGGTCGAGCCACGCATGCGGCAACAGCATCTGCGTCACGAACGTACGCAGCCGAAGCGTCTCGGCCGCATCCGGCCTGCCGACCACTTCCAGCGCACTGCCGGCCGACGCTCGCAACAGATCACGCCGCGCCCGGAACGTCTCGATCAGCACGTCCGCGATGTCGACCTGCTCGGCGAGAACCCGGCGCAACTCCGCTGCCGTGATCCGCACCACCGTCCCGGCTCCCGCGACCCGGGCCGTCAGATAGACCTGCTGACCGGTGAGCAGATTCAGCTCGCCGAGGAACTCCCCCGGATTCCGACGGTGGACCAGGTGTTCCGGCTCGACCGCCGTGGCGTCCCTGAAGATGTCGACGGTCGCCGTCCGCAACAGGAAGAAGTCATAGGCACTGTCACCGGAGGCGTACAGGTTCTGCCCCTCCTGGACCTCCTCCGGCCGGCCGTAGCGAGCCAGACGATTCACCTGCTCCTCGTCGAGAACGGGCTGGTCACGGTCTTCGGTAGCCATGCCCGGCATGATAGGTCGCGCAGGTGGGCGGCCCCTCGACGGCGCACGGGCGACCTGGAGATCCGCGGCCGGCCTCACCCACAGCCGCAGCACAATAGAACGCGTGCGCCCCACCGGCCATGCCGGCGGCGTGAGCGCTGGACTGGGACGCGGCGCCGGCGGGCGCCGCGAGCACCGTACCGGCTGCGCTGCGCAACCGGCCCAGGACCTGGGCTCCAGTGCCCGTCACCGCGGCGAGGAAGTCGTTGCCGTCGAAGCCCTTGTCCCACAGCACCAGCATGTCCGGCCGCAGCAGGTGCAGTAGCCGCCTGGCGTAGTCGGTCTCGCCTAGGGCGGTGGAGCCGAAGGCAGCGCCGATCATCGCCCGGGTGCCGGTCTCCACCAGGGTCATCAGCTCCAGCTGGGGATAGCCGCCATGGGCCAGCCGATCCAGCCAGGCCCGGTTCCGGCCGGTATCGGGCACCTTCAGTGAGCTGCAGCCGTCGAAGGAGACCGTTCGACAGCGGCCGAACCGCACTCCGGGCGTCACCGGCTGCGCCAGCGGGCCGCACAACACCTCGAACAGCGCCCGCATCGGCGCAGCGCCAGGATCTCCGCGGCGCGGGCGGCGGTCTCGTACAGCATGCGCCAGAGCGTCTTCTCGCGCAGCGGGATGTCGCGGCGTGAGAGGAGCCGGTGGATGGTGGTCTTGGCCACGGCGCGGGTCTCGTCGGCGGTCTCCTTGCGGCGTTCGGCCTCGGCCGGGACCGACGGGGCGGTCCAGTGCTTCTTGGTCTGGCACCAGGTCAGCCAGGAGGTGACGGCGGCGCGGTTGCGGTTCCAGGTCGCCGGCGCGCATCCGTCCCAGAGCTCGGCGAGCTCGGCGCTGATCTCGGTGTCGGCGACGTCCGCCAGCGGCCGGTCGTGGCCGAGCAGGGCGATGACGCGGTCGATGGCCGAGGCGTAGGCGCGGTGAGTGTTCGGGTTGGCCGTGCGCGGAGTGGCGAGGAAGGCGTCGGCGGCCCGGCCGCAGCGAGGGTGACGTGCCCGCCGCGAAGGGCGGCGACCTTCGGCGCGGCGCTCATGCCAGCCGCCGCGCCACGCCGGCGGCGATGTACCGGATAACGTGCCGGAGTCGCGCACCGTCCCGGCAAGGGGTTGTCCTGGTCGCCGCGCCGTCATGATCGCTCATGTACGTGATAAGAGTCGATTATCACGTACATGAGCCGTTGGCTTGGGGGTGTCAGCCCACATAAGGGCCGCGGTCCACTCCCCGGAGAGCGCCCTGTCAGGTGATGCGGGTGGCGACGACCTCGATCGCGATCCTCAAATGCCTGGCGGCCATTCCCCGGCCTTTCGTCAGGCCGAATGCGTAGCGGTCGATCGTGACCGTGGCGCCGGCCATCAGGAGGGTGTCGTTGCTCGTTGCGGAGCCGAGGACCAGGCTGAGCGGTTGACTGACGCCGCGCACGGTCAGGTTCCCGTGCAGCACCGTTGGCGCTCCCGCCTGACCGGGCGGCCCACCTCGGAAGAACATCGTCGGATGAGTGTCCACATCGAGGAAGTCCGCCGCACGCACGTGCCGGTCGCGTATCCGCAGCCCGCTGGCGAAGCTGCCCGCGGGGACCTCCACCACGACGACCGAGTCGTCCAGCGGGCTCCGGACGCTGATCACGCCCTCTCCGATCGTGAACGTTCCGCGTACCGGAAGCACCCCGAACAGGGCGCGGGTCCTGAACCGGATCGTGGACCTGTCGGGGTCGATGCGATAGTCGCCGACGCGCGGGGACGACTCCCGGCCGGCCGGAACCGGCGAGCCGGTGCGTCGCTCAACCACGTGCGGACCCGGGGAGCGTGCCTGGTGGCCGGTGCAAGCCGGGGACAGGAATGCGGTAGCCCGCCCCGCCCGGCAGGCCACGAGGGGCCTGGAGAGTGCCTTCCAGCGTTTCGGCCTGATCGTTGATCGGCACGCAGCCGATCATGTGATGGGTCATGGTGCTCCAACAGTGATGTCCATCGAGAGGAGGCGGCCGGCGTTGCCGGTGAAATGGATCTGATTGAGAAGAGCTCGCCCCGGCCATGGTGAGCCCGATGGTCGGCGAGCTGACCGGGATCTGGCGCCCCGGCCTGGCACCGGGCGCTCGAGCCGTTGACGGCCGACCAGCCGCCGGCTGTTCCTCGAAGCGATGACGATGTACGAGAACGGTCTCCCTCGCGCAGCGAGGTCAAACCCAACGTCGAATGGCGTCGATCGTTGTTTCCGGTGAGGTGTTGAAGCAGAAACGAATTCCGGGAGTCGTCGCCGCCAGAACGTTGATCAGCCGTTCGAACAGGAGGGTGTGCTCAGGGACCATGCGCACGCCACCTCCGATCATGACCACGTCGAAGGGCCCCTCCGGCAACCGGTCACGGACGGTCTTTTCTGCCTCGTCCGGGTCGGTGCCGACCATGCACGGCACCGCGTCGAGGCCCGCCGCGCGCAGAGCCGCGTTGCCCTGCTCGATCCGTGCGGTGAGCGTCGCCTCGTCAAGGCCGGGAAATCCGGTGTAGTCGATCGCGCTCGGGTGCAGTCCGATCGTCAGGATCTTGGTCATTTTCACTCCTACCATGGAACGGGGCCATCACTGCCGAAGAAGCCTGCCGTCGGCCCGCCGGGGTCCGACGTGGCCAACTTGATGATCGCGGCGGCTCCCTCCGTGACGGTGTGGACACCCGTGTGATGGTTCATATCAGTGGCGGGGTTGCCCGGGTCCGCGGCGTTGACCTGGAATCCAGGCAGCGCCCGGGCGTACTGGGAGACGATCATGTTGAGCGCCGCCTTCGACGAGGCGTAGTCCAGGCTCAGAAAGCCGTACTCGGGGCGGGCGGAGTCACCGGCGTATGCCAGCGAGGCGAGAGAGCTGGACACCATGACGATACGGGGTTGCTGCGACCTGTGGAGCAACGGCAGGAACGCGTGGGTGACCCGCACCTGGCCGAACACGTTCACCTCATACAGCACGCGGAGGGCGTCGGCGTCCATGTCGGCCGGACTCAGCATCGGGCCGCCGACGCCGGCGTTGTTGACGAGCACGTCCAGTTGATCCACCCGCTCGGAGACGGCCTTCACAGCCGCCGCTACTGACTCGTCCGAGGTGACGTCGAGCTCGACGAACTCCACCTCGGCGCCCTCCTTCGCCAGCTCCTCGGCGGCTCGGCTGCCGCGCTCGCGGTCCCGCGCCGCCAGGAAGACCTGCCACCCCTTTCCGGCCAGTTGACGGACGGTCTCCCGGCCCAGCCCCTTGTTTGCTCCGGTGACCAACGCCACTGTCTTCGGTTCTGTCATGGAGCAGATCCTCGCCGAGCGCGCCCGGGGCACACCAGGACCGGTGTGGCCTAGGACCGGCCGTACCACCCGGGCCGAGGCCGGGTGTGAGGCATAGTTGAGGGGTGAACCGTGCAGAACTCGCCGAAATCCTCCGCACGTCCCGGGCTCGGGTACGACCGCACGACGTCGGACTGCCGGCTGGAACGCGTCGCCAGGTGCCGGGTCTGCGCCGAGAGGAACTGGCCATGCTCGCGGGTCTGAGTGTCGACTATGTGGTCCGGCTGGAGCAAGGGCGCGGACCTCGTCCTTCCCGTCAGGTCATCGCCGCGTTGGCTCAGGCCCTGCGGCTCGACGACGACGACCGCGACCTGCTGTTCCGGCTCGCAGGCCACGAGCCGCCCGAGGCGGGGCGGATCGCGATGGTCGTACGGCCGAGCGTGCTCCGGCTGCTGGACCGCATGGCGGACCTCCCCGTGCTGGTGCTGTCGGCCAAGGGAGACGTCCTGGCCTGGAACCCCCTCGGGGCGGCGCTCCAAGGCGATATGTCCGCCTGGCCGCCGGGGCGGCGCAACCTCATCTGGCAACGTTTCCTCGGCAGCAGCCGCTGCCAGGTCGCCGCGCAGGCGGAGGAGGACGACGCGGCCGCCCACGCCTCGGTCGGCACGCTGCGTGCCGCACAGGCCCGATACCCCGGCGACCCCGACCTGATCCAGCTGATCGCGGACCTACGTCGGGGCAGCCCGCGGTTCGACGAGCTCTGGCGGGAGGGACGGTCCTCCCCGTGGCGTACCGCGACCAAGACCATCAAGCACCCCAGCCTGGGCACGATCTCGCTCGACTCCGACGTCATGCTGCTCCCGGACGGCCACCAAACCGTGCTCGTGTACTCGGCCGAACCGGGGTCCCCGGAAGCGACCGCGCTCGACATGCTGCGGGTGATCGGGCTGCAGCAGGTCTGAGGGCGGTTCGCAGTGGGCTCATCAAGTGGCTCTCGATGTTTGCGGGTCATCCCGGGATCGGACCGTCACCGTCCGACATTCCTCAACCGGCCTCGGGGAACAATCGAACAGCCAATAGTGGTAAGCCGTTCCGAGCCTGGTCAGGAGCCCCATTCAGACCAGGTGTTTGACCCTTGAAAAGGGGCGTTATCGTGAGTCAGAGAGCCCTCGGGCTACGGGGAGCGCGCCGTCTTTGAGCGGCGCGGCGGTCGGCCACGCGCAGCACAGGCGCGAGCTCCTCCCAGGTGACCCCGGCCTGGCGGGTAGCGTCGATCAGGTCGGGTTCGACCTCGGTCAGCCAGTCGCGCAGCTCGGCGAGCAGGGTCAGGGCGGCCAGGGCTTCATCGCCGGAGGGCCGGGGGCCGTCCTTGGAGCGGTACGGGCTGGTCAAGTTGTGGACGTTGGTGATGTCGCCAGCGTTGTGAGTGGCGTATCCGGATGGGACGAAGCGCGTGTTCGGGCTCTCCTCGCGCAGGAAGCGACGTGCGTCGTACGAGCTGGTCAGGTCTTAGGCAGGCTTCATGGGCACGCAGCTCCGGGTGTCGTCAAAGTGATGACAGATGTGTCGTCACTACGATGACATGCCGTCTGCCCCTACCGCTATTGGCTGCTCCGTTGTTCCCCGAGACCGTATCAGGAGGCGGGGGATCTGAGCCGGGCCATCCCACTGTACGAGGCCACGCTGGCCGACTGCGAACGGGTGCTCGGCGTCGACCACCCGGCAACATCACACCCGCCAAGTAGCTCACAAGTTCAGGGCAGGCGAGGCATGGCAAGATCACAATCTGGTGTTCTGCACGAGCGTCGGCACTCCCCTGGACGCCGCCAACGTCCGGCGGGTCTTCCGCAAGATCACCAAGGACGCGAAGATCGGAACCAACTGGACACCCCGTGAGCTGCGTCACTCGTTCGTCTCCATCATGAGCAACCAGGGCGTGCCCATCGAGGCCATCGCCGATCTCGTCGGGCACGCGGGCACCAGCGTCACGGAAGCGGTCTACCGGCATCAGCTCAGACCCGTGATCACGAAGGGCGCCCACACCATGAACGCCATCTTCGGCGACAGCCGACACGGGTAGCGAGTCCGGGTGAGACGGCTCCCCGATTGGCTCCCATCGACTCCCCAGACACGGAAGAGGGGCCTCGGAGTGACTCCGAAACCCCTTCTCACCTGCATCTTCGTGGTGGGCGATACTGGGATCGAACCAGTGACCTCTTCGGTGTGAACTTGTGGCATGAAGGTCGTTCATGGTCAGAGCAGTAGCCAGGCGACTCGTGGGGATCGTCGAGCATCGTTGCCGGCCGGTATGGTTGCTGCACTTTGCTGCTGCACGTCTGGCGGGTCGTGTTGGGTCCGACCCATCTCATGCCTCGGCTTTAGGCGCTTGTGTAATCCTGCCCCATTTCGGCACCTTTGTCGTAATCGTGTCGGTTTGCCCGAGTGAGAATCTCGGTAGCCAAAGGCGATGATCGCGCGCAATAGTAGCACTATGACCACTGCACCCCTGGACCCGCCGAAGAGACCAGCCACAGGTACGGAGTCATTGGTTGGCGCTGCTGAGGAGCTGGTGGAAAAAGCCCTTGTTTTCATGCGGCCATATCTAGATATCACCTGGAGAGATGGCACAGACGACCCAAGGAAGATGGCCGCCGCTTTTTGCGTAAATCGGCAAGTAGACGGCATCAAGGCGGCAATTACCTTGGCGCGGACAGGGCTGGGACATGTAAGCGCGCCATTCATACGCCCGGCGTGTGAAGACTTCTTCTGGTTGTCGTATCTCGAAATGCTTGATGCACAAATAGCGAAACGTCTCGTGCTTGCCATGGCGGTGAGGGATGGCGCTCGCGATGTCATCGCACAGCAGCAGTATAGCGGTAAAAAGGCTATGACCAGGTTGGGGTTTCCGGCCAAATTCGTCAAGTACAGTTTCGAAAGAAAAATGCGCAGCGAGGCTGCCCTAAAGGAGCTTAGCAAGGTACTCGGGTGGCCAAACGCCGAGGACTCGGCATTGCCTCCAACGGCATGGGTGGCTGCCCAAACCGGAAATAGCAGGCTGTATGATTTCCTCTACTCGGCCACTTCGCGCGCGGTACATTTCTCTGTCGGTGAAGCGGCGCGTCGCGCCTGGAGCCATCCTCAGGGTGGCGATCTACAAAATTCGGCGATGGATTTTAACTCCGTTAACCACCTAAATTATCGCACGGATTTTTCTCTGTATTGGTGCTGCCACCTCCTGGTGCTCGCATTACCGACAGCTATCTCATGTCTTGAGGCCGACATAGATGGCACGGATACGAAGCTACTGGAGGAATATACTGAGGCAATTAAGAAGTTGGCCGAACACGGCAGTGTTCCCGTGACGCTGCCGTCGGAGTTCAATTTACACCTCAAGGTCGCAGCTCAAACAACGTCACCAAAGAAGTCCAGGCAAATGAATCAGAACGAATCATAGAGCCGGATTGCGATTTGTTACGTGGCGGGCCTTGTTTGGGGGATGCTTCATTCCAGCTGAGAGCTGCGGTTCGCGCGTCTCATGGAGATCGCAAACGGTCATTCTGGTGTGTGTATCCGTAGACTGCTTGAGTCGGCGCACGCAGCTTCCAGCTACAGGTATGGTCTGCTGTTGTCGGAACTTTCGATGCACATCAGGAGAGCTAAATGGATTGGGCTGCACTTGTCGGGACCGTCGTCGGAGGGGCAATTGTCCTTGCTGGGCAAGCAGTGGAAAGTATGCGTCGCAGAAGAGATCAAGTTGGCGAACGGTCTCACGCAGCAGCCCTTGCTGCCAAGGATCTTTTTCTGGAGATGGCCAGCACTTTTGAACGACGAATGATGTCGATGGATCGATCCTACGTCGCACAGAATGATCCCGATTATCATCGAGACCTTCGGTCTATTGCGGGGCACATATATAGCATCAAAGATGCTCCCACACGGAAGCGTCTTCTGCGCGCGGTTGAGATACTGGGCGACATCGCCGGCCTTGCACCGGTTAATAGACAGAGTCCTGATGGCGTTGGACTTTCCATATGTACTGTCGCACTGAATACCTTAGGCGCCAATCTAAGAAGCGAGAAGATCCCAGCCAGCCCGCTGTTTCAAGAATACGACGAGGCTTACAGCGCGCTTCAAGAGATGTATGCCGAAGAATACGAGGAGTACCGGAAAGGTATATCGAGTGGCACGTCTGACAATACTGCTTTGACGGAACAGCCTCCCTTTTGACGAGACAAAAGGAGTGGATCGGGACACCTTCTTCATCTCCTCTTCGGTCGTAGTAGTCACAATGCCACGGCCACCAAGGGCATGGTCAAGGTCTGACCTTTTGCGCAAAGCAGGCACCAGCAGTACGGAGCGGCGTAAGTCTGTGGCTATCTCCTCATCGGGCAGGCCTACCCCTCCGTCTGGTCCTTATGGTTAACGTCCGCATGTGAGTTTTCTTCAAAAAGCATCGGATCGACGAGCTTAATCTCGCCGAGCATGCTTTTCGCAATACGGCGTGCTCGTCTGCCGGTATTGAGCAGGAGAACGACTGAGACGTTGGCAACGACTACGCCCACAACATTCAATGTGCGCTCGTGGATAATGATATCCAGTGGAGTTAGTGGCACAAGACCTGTTATATACGTTCCAAGTTGAAACAAGTCGGTCAAGGGGTAGGGTATCGTGACAGCTAGGATCGATATAGCGAATAACGTGAGCGCTCTTACAAGAGAGAGATGGAGAAAGCTTTGATATAGAGTCGGATTACTTCGCAGTTCTACAGCAAAGGCCTGCTCTTTCAGCTGCTCTTTGCGGCGCCTCTCTGCAACGCGCCCACTTCGACGTGCTATTTGACGTTGAAGCCAAGGAGTTGTGAGGTTGATCGCGATACCAATGGGTATTGATAGAGCCAGTCCGGCCCAAAAGTTCAACTCCAAATAAGTCACCACATCATGTTCGAGTTTACGACGACAAACTATTATGGCTGAATTTTTCCATGCGTGTCTACGTTGTTACCTAATCGATGAACACCGACGTTGCCACGTGAACTGACGCGCTGCGCGTGGGTTTAGTGGCGGGGTCCCACACAGGGGTGCTGAAGCGCCGTGGTCATCTCCTCGTCGGGCAGGCGTAGCCATACCGGGCCGGACGCGCCAGGGCAAGCTGCCGTTCGCGTGTACATGTATCCCGGTGAGCTTCCACGCGCGCTGGTTGCCCTGCCCGCAGCCGGCGGCTTGCCCTGGAGCGGCGGGTCTGGTCTCCCTTGTGGTGGCCGACGAGGAGATGACCACGGGGAACATCCGCCCAACCTGTACATTTGCACGATCCTGGCCATCTCCGAGGAGGGCCGGGGTTTGGGGCGGAGCCCCATTCCTTTCTTTTCACCTTCCCCGCGGTCGCGCATTCGCCGCTTCACCTTGATCGGCGCCTACGAGTGTGAGGGCTTTCGCCATCTTCGTCGTGGGCTTGTTGAGCCGTGCGGGTGGCGTGCCGTGGCCTTCACTGGGGGCGCTGGGTTGGTGAAAGACCTGGGAGGAAAGCGATGCGGTCAAGCCGTACCTGGGCCATCACTACCTGGGTGGTGCCGCTTGCGGCACGCGCGCCGCCGCGGCGGGACCGGCCCCCAAGGCCGCAGCCCGCCGCGAGCGAGCGCGCAGGGGCTGGGCTGCCTGATCGACTGTCCTTCGCGGCGGGGTGCGTGCCTGCAATGCGGGGCTGGTGGTGATGGGCTGGGCAGGCTGACGCTTGGTCCTTCCTGGTAGTCATCATTCCGAGCTGGTGGAGGTCAGGTGAGCCTCCGTGCTGCAACACCGTCCTAGCTCCGACGTTCCTCCCCCGAACCCTGGTGGAAGTCCTGCGTCTGCATGCCGGCCATTTTTTCGATCTTCATCGTTGCGGGGAACGTCCAGCACAAGCCTCTTGCCGTGATCACGGTGTGCCCGCCGCGCAGCGGCGGGCTTGAAGACGTGAGGAAAGTTGTAACAAGGGCCGACGTTGTACTGAAGCCTGGACAGTAGCGAGCCGTGTGTCATCGTTGAGGAGTTGGGCTGGCTCATGCGGGCGTACAACGACGAGGAGAGCTCAGATGCACAGTCCTGGCCGTCATGAAGATCGCGCGATGGCTATAGCCAAGGAGAATCCGGAGATGGCGAAGGTTTTTGCCATCCTCGCGCTTGCCTCCGCAGTAAATCGCCTCGCCGAGGCACATCGGAAGCTTGCCGGAGCTGATGGAGACACAGCGGTGCAGCCCAATACGTAGGGGCTTAGCAAGCCTGCAAGCGGTTCGAACCATTGACGAAGGTAAATGCAGGTTCATATAAGTTGTGTACCGTCATGTTCACGGATGGCTGGAGCCCCGTCGTCCAGTGCATCTAGAATTCGCACGGCGAAAGCTTCGGTAGCAAGTTTTCTTACTTCATTTGGCGCAATCCAACGAAACGCGGTCACCTCGTCAGTTTCCTGCAGTTTGCCACCAATAGGTTTGCAACGGAATACGAGAGCGATAATACCTCTCGGTATATTTTTGTAGACGCCAGTCAATGCTTCAGGCTCAACCTCAAGGCCGGTCTCCTCAAGGACTTCACGACGCAGACCCTCGTGGATGCCTTCGCCAAGCTCCAGCACTCCGCCAGGGGCTTGCCACTCTCCGTTGTCAGCACGTTTCGTCAGCAGGACCTGTCCTCGACGATCGACGACTACGCCTGCCACGCTCACGGAGTGACGGCGGTCTTCCACGCTCATCTGCAACCTCCCAGTAGATAGAGTTAACGCTAGTAGATGTACGGACGACTTGAGGAGTTGGGCATGGGCACTGGTGACCTGCTAGATCGCCACGTCGATCCAACCAGTGATCGAGCGGTGTTTCGCCAGATTGCCGATCATCTCCGTACGGCCATCCGCGCGGGGCGCTTGGAGGCGGGCCAGAAGCTGCCATCTGAAGCAGAGCTGATGGAGCACTACGGCGTTGCCCGGATGACCGTTCGCCAGGCGGTGCAAGAGCTGAAGTCCGAAGGTCTTGCCGTCGCCGAGCATGGCCGAGGCGTCTTCGTGCGGGCTCGGCCGCCGGTCAAGAGGTTGGCGTCGGATCGTTTCGCCCGCCGGCACCGGAAGGACGGCAAAGCGGCGTTCCTCGCAGAGTCTGAGACTGTGGGGGCAACGGCCACTGTTGACCGGATCCAGATCAGTGAAGTGCCTGCACCTGATGACGTCGCCAAACGCCTGAAGGTGAGGGGCGGCGAGATGGTTGTCGCCCGAGCGCGTCGGTACTCGCTTGATGGACGCCCTGTCGAAACAGCTACCTCGTACATCCCTATTGAGCTCGCCCGCGGAACGCGGATCATGGATGCCAACCCTGGGCCTGGAGGGATCTACGCGCGCATTGAAGAACAGGGGCGTGTTCTTGATCGCTTCGTTGAGGACGTGTCTACTCGAATGCCAACCTCGGAAGAGGCGCAGCTCCTCGCCCTGGGGCCGGGGACTCCAGTGTTCCGGTTGATCAGAACGGCCTATGACCTGGAAGCACGCCCCGTCGAGGTGTGCGACACCATCATGTCGGGTGATGCCTACCAGCTCTCGTATGAACTGCCTGCCCACTAAGTGTTGACACATCTTCCTTGCTCCTCTATACATGTAGTAACTCCTCTAGACGAGAAGACGACTAGAGGGTAAGCGATCAGAGGGGGTGCAGCGGATGCGCAACATTCCGGTGGATGCGTCGTCCATGTCTTTCACGGTGGCGGGTGAGGCTGAGCCGAAGATCGTGGATCGGGCTACGGGTGAGGTGAAGAAGGATGCGGAGGGGCGTGACTTGTACACGCTGCCGCTGCTGCCGATGCCGAACGATGACCGGCGTAACCCGGTGATCACGGTGACGTTCCCGTCGGTGGACTTCCCGCAGATTCAGCTGGGGAGTCGGGTTCGTCCGGTGGGGCTGGTCTGCTTCTTCTGGCAGATGAACGGCCGTTCGGGCATGGGGTTCCGCTGTGAGGCGGTGCGGCCTGAGACGGGTAAGGCCGCCTGATGGGCGGCAGGGCGCGGTGCGTGGAGTGCGGGGCCCGGCGCAACCTGGCCGAGCAGTTCGACGCTACGCGCAACCGGATCGTGTGGTTGTGCGCGTATTGCCACTACGTGGCGGTGTCGGGCGCGGCGTGATGGTTGTCGGGTCCCGGAACGGCCGCATGCTTGGCGGCGCGGGCCGTTCCGGGGTCTCCAGTCACCTGGTAGTGGAAGGGAGACGGTTCTAGTATGCGGGATTTCCTGTTGTGGGCGGGCGTGGGCCTGCTCGGTATGGGTGTGGGCCGGTGGGTGTGGCGCCGGTGTGCGCCGGTGTCGTTCTGGTACGTGCTCGGGTTCCCGGTCAAGGTCGTGACGATCTACGGGACGTGGCGGGCGGTGGCGTCGGGGTGCGGGCTGTCGAAGCGGGTGCGTCGCTGGCGCTGGCGGGTGCCGGGCTTGCCCGGGTGGGGGGCCGAGTGATGGCGCCGGCCAAGGGACGCAGGCTCAGCAACGCGGAGATGTCCCAGATTCTGGATGCGCTGTCGGAGCAGCAGAAGCGGCACGTGATGGCGTACTTCTGCGGCTGGGATGAGGAAGGTTTCCAGCAGGCGCTCAAGGAGATGGGCGGTGGCGGCTGATGCAGGGTCTGATGATCAAGCAGCGTCGTAAGCTGCATCGGGCGCTGGTGGAGAAGGCTCCGCGGCTCGGTGTGGTCCGGCCGACCCCGTTGGGTTTTCAGGTGTCGGTGCGGCTGCATGACGGGCAGACGCCCGACGATTACGAGGACGCGCTGGAAGCGCTGGCGCATGCGTGGCGGGTGCACAGTGTGCGGCTGCTGTCGTGGCAGCCGGGCCGGGTGACGCTGGCGGCGACGCTGGTGGATCCGCTGGACACGGTGACCGCGCTGCCGGTGCTGGCCGAGGATCTGTTGCGGGTGCGGGTCGGGCTTTTGGACACCGGGACGGGCTTCGTGATCGATTTCCGGACGGTGCCGCACTGGCTGAACGTGGGCGCGACGCAGTCGGGCAAGTCGAACCTGGCCAACGCGCTGATTGTGGGCTTGGCTCCGCAGCCGGTGGCGCTGGTGGGCTTCGACTTGAAGGGCGGGGTGGAGTTCACTCCGTACCAGGCGCGGTTGTCGGCGCTGGCCACCGAACGGGGTGAGTGTGCGCGGCTGCTGGCCGATCTGGTCGGCATCATCAAGGACCGGATGGCGCTGTGCCGCCAGCATCGGGTCAAGAACATCTGGCATCCGCGGCTGCCGGCCGAGGTGCGGCCGGTCCCGATCGTGGTGTTCGTGGATGAGATGGCCGAGCTGTTCTTGATGGCTGATCCGGACAACGAGAAGGAAGAGGTGGCAGCGGTCGCCACGCGGCTGCTGCGGATTGCGCAGCTGGGGCGGGCGTTCGGCATCTACCTGTTCGTGTGTGGTCAGCGGGTGGGCTCGGACCTGGGCAAGGGTGTGACCGCGTTGCGGGCGCAGCTGACCGGCCGGGTGTGCCACATGGTCAACGATGACGAGACGGCCAAGATGTGCCTGGGCGATATGGACCGCCGCGCGGTAGCTGCTGCCCGGCAGATCCCGGCGAGTCGGCCGGGTACGGCGGTGGTGATGGGCGCCGATAGCCGCTGGCATCACGCGCGGTCGGTGCATGTGCGCGAGGAAGACGCAGAAGCCGCGGCCGAGCAGTACGCGCACATGACGCCGTCATGGTCGGTACTGACCGGAGGGCCCGCCCTCGCGGTGGCCGGTGGCGGGGAGCTGGACGCGGCGGATGTCGAGGAGTTCGCCGAACCCGACCTTGAGGACCTTCCCGTCTAGCGCCTGCGGGTCATGTCGGGCCGGGCGTGAGCCCTGATCGCGCCAGGTCCTTACCTGAGGCATGCCCAAAGCGGCTCGAACGAGGTGAAGGAATTAATCGCGATGGGAGAAAGCGGCATGATGAGAAAAGCGCAAGTGGAGAGGCTCAAGAACGCTCACGTGGAAGTGCGCCGTACTTATACGCGGGGCTCAAAGGTTGAGCATGCGCGGGCGTGGGCTGTTCTGGAAGCGGCTGAGCGAAACGCCACTGCGGCTGAGAGAAAGGAAGCTATTCAGGCTTACGCGAAAGATCTGTTCGACGGCAAAGCGGATTGATTGCCGGTGCGGGCCGTGTCGCGTTTTGCGGGAGCCGTGTTTAAGGGCGATCACGAAGGGCTCGGTGATGGCGCGATGCATGGATCTGTCGCAGATGCACGAGCTGGAGAAGCCCTGCACACGCTGCGGTCATCAGCGAGCGGTGCATACGGGCGGAGCTAAGCCGGGCGGCTGGGCGATTTATGGGCCGATCTGGGCGAACGCGGAGGGCTGGTGTACACGGCCGGGCTGCGCCTGCCGTGCGTGGCAGTAACGAGGAGGTGATGAGCGGTGGGACGGTTGCGTGCTCTGCTGGCCGATTCGGGGCCGGTGACGGTGCTGGCGATGATCGCGGCGGTCGGCTCGTTCGATCACATCTCCAGTCTGGCGCGAACCTATGGTCAGCATGGCTGGCGCTCGTGGGCGGTGGCGGTGTGTATCGACCTGGTGTGTGTGATGGCCGCGCGGGAGATCCAGCGGGACAAGCGCACCGGCCGGCGCCGTCGCGGGCTGGTGTCGTGGCCGTCGCTGGTGCTGGCGGGCGGCATCGTGCTGACGTTGGCGGCGAACTTGGCCGAAGCACCTTCCAGCGCGTGGGGCTGGATCCTGGCGGCCACGCCTGCCAGCGCGTTCCTGATCGCCATGTCCATGATCGAACGACGGGCCGGGTCCGGTAAGACGGTACCGCGGGAAGCCGTCGAGGAAACGGGCCTGGTCTGGGAAGACTCGACCGTTACACCCGCGAGCACTCAGCTACGACCGGCGCAGCTTCCCCACTCGGACCGTGTCGATGAGCTGATCCAACGTCCGGCGCCTGCGGCAGTGGAGCAAGCCCCGACCGAACCCGCCGCCGCTGAAGTAGTCGATCCGTCGCTGCCGCCCGCGCTGGTCGCCTACGCCCGGCGCCTGGCCGACGAGCACGAAGCCAAACATGACCGGCCGGTCACGGCAGACACGTTGCGGACGCGGATGCACGTGGCCCCCGAATTGGCTGCCGCTCTGGCCCGTCACTTGGAGTCAACGGAGTAAGTCACGCAATGAAGCGGCCGATGGAGTGCCGCAAGAAGGAAGGAAATCGCAATGAGTGGACGCAAGGGTGTCTCGGTTCTCAAGAAGTACTTCGATCTGAAGCCGGGCCAGAGGCTGGCCGAGTTCGCCGACGAAACTCGCCGCCTCACTGACCCCGACTTCGAGCAGATCAAGACCGGCATCGAGAACGGCACCTACACCTACTAAATCTGCGGACGGCTCGTGGAACTGACTCTGCATACTGCCGCCCACCTCTTCCCCGGGTGGGCGGCTCATGGAAAGCCAGTCCCGATCTTTTCGGAGGAGAGCAAGGGAGAACACCACCGATGATGACCACTGATTCAACCGTTCGCAGCGAGTTCATTGCGGGCCTGCGCGACCTGGCGCAGTTTCTGGTCGACAACCCGAAGGTTCCGGTGCCGAGCTTCGGCCGTTCGATCCTGCTGCACGCCAAGGGCGACAGCGACGAACAGGAGCGTGCCGTGGTGGACCGGGTGGCCGCGCTGCTCGGCTCGGCGGCGAGCGGCGACGACCACTACAAGGCGGTGCGCGAGTTCGGCCCGCTCAGCTACGAGGTGCTGGCCATCAGTAGCCAGGACCGTCGCGACTACGAGGCGCTGATGAGCTACGCCGGCGCGGTCAGCGCAGGTGAGTGCTGATGCTGCGCCGCAAACTGCTTCCGCTCACGCTACTGGCGTTCGCAGCGTTCTACCTGTTCACCCGTCCGCAGGCCGCGGCAGCGTCCGTGAACGGCGTACTCGGTTACGTGACCGGCGCCGCTGACAGTCTCGCGCTTTTCCTGTCGGCCGTGCTGAACGGCTGACAGCCGCCTACTTCTCGATCAGTTCTCTCACGCACGACATGAACAGTCGAAAGGAAACGTCATGCCCAGAAGCGGACAATGCCGCACCTGCCGCGGCTATGGCAAGGTCGGCGAACTGCGCTCCACGATGCGCAAAGGGAAACTCCAGGTCATCGAGGCTCGCCGCGACTGCCCGACGTGCAGGGGTGGGAGGCGGTTCTAAATGGCGCACCCTTCGGCCCCTGCGGTAACGGCGCCGGTGTGCCGATCGTGCGGAGGCCGCAAACTCCTCCATCGTATGGAGGTCAAAAGGCGCTGGTTCCTGTCGTGGAAGGTACAGCGGTTCTGGCTGTGCCGTACCTGCAACGGAACCGGCACAACAAGAAATCCGATATCAGAGCAATAGGAGGTGGCGAACATGACCGGAAAACATCGGCGTTCCGCATCGTCCGGCGATGAGAAGCCGTGCAGATGGTGCAAGGGGAAAGGCGGATTCCACGCAGGCGGAACCTACGTGCGCTGTGGCCGCTGCCTCGGCAACGGCACCCGATAGCAGCCGCCGGTAAACAACACCACGAATCGGAAGAGAGGTGAAAGCCGTGGGACGACTCAATAAGGGCATCGCCAAGCCGTTGGGCTGCTCCAAGTGCGGAGGCGTCGGCCGGCGCGAGCACCGCGTCTGGAAGATCGGTAAGGGCTACGTTCACGAAGGACGCACGTGCACCACCTGCAATGGATTCGGGATTCTCCCGTCCCGGTAATCGGTTTTGCATCCGGCCGCCCACCGCTGGCGGAGGGCGGCTCATGGAAGACCGATCACCGAAGAGGAGGTGAACCACGATGGCGAGAAACAGGCGCGTTGTCCCGCTCAAGTCGTATGCCTGCTGTACCTGCAACGGCACGGGCATCGACGCCGAGTCCCGCTCATGCCGGGACTGCAACGGCATCGGCATCGACAACCACACCGACTGACCGGAACGGAGGAACCATGTCGTGGATTACGACGGCCGCGTCCGTGAACTGCGCGGACTGGGCTACAGCCTGACCCAAGCCCATCGGCAGGCATACCACGAGGCCATGAACAGTCTCCAAGCCCGAGACGAAGCTCTCACGGACGCAAAGGACCTGCCGTGAAAAGCCGGAAACCTCGCCGCTGCTCGCTGTGCCGTGGCTGGCTCTACGTCCGTACCGGCAAGTGCCCGAAGTGTGACTTCTGATTGAGAAAGGCGCGCCGATGAAAGATCTCCGTAGATTCCGCACGGCGGGTGGAGAAGTCGTGACTTGGGAGTTGGATACCCGGATGAGCGGCTGGGGTTCTTACCGCTGCGGCGGTCGCGACATGAAGATGGTCGGCCACCCGGGAATGGCGGAAAAGCACGCTGCGGCATGCCGGGAAATCGCGAGCTGATGTCCAGCCTACACACCGGAACTGTGCAGGTGAGCTGTCGCGACTGCTCACATCGTGCGCCGTTCGCCTGTTTCGACGCTCTGTTCATAGGCAGACATGGCGTGCAGGTGGGCTGCCCAGCCTGTCGATATTCGTTCTGGGTGCCTTTCTAGCCGTCGTAGCCGCCAGGACGAGCAAGCGGAGGTGATCACACGTGGTACGGAAAGATCAGGTACAGCGAATCCGGACAGCGGTCCGCGAGATGGATAAAGCCCTGAGAGGGGGCTCTCGACAGGAGCAGGAACGGTGTTACGCCGTTCTCGAAGCGGTGCGCCGCAATTCGTCGTCCGCCGAGATCAACGCCGCTATCGAGTGGTAGCAGCGCCGAACGCGCTGCAAGAGATAACCGGGGTGCGCGCCCACGGAACGGCTCAGCTGGCCGGCATCCGCCGTCCCGGAGGGCGCGCCTCCTTCACCTGGGTGTCAAGCAAAGGAGATTCCAGTATGAAGCACAACCAGCCAACCAGCATGCCCTGTCTGCGCTGCGGCGGCTCGGGCCGTCAGCGGGGCCGCGTCCACACCATCCAGTGTGTGCGCTGCAAGGGCCGAGGCCGTCTGAGCGGTGACGAACTGCGCCCGGGAGAGGTGGCCGGGCTGTGAGCCCCGCACCGCCACCGCTGCCGCCGAACACGCCCGGCACCTGGCGCTGCCCCCGCTGCAAGACGATCAATTACCGCACGTCCCTCTTCTGCCGCGGCTGCGCTCGATGACTGCTGTCATCAACGACGCACTGGCCCAGACCGCGAGGTGCTCCGATTGCCGGGGCACCGGCTGGGTGCGCGGCTCGGTGTTCGACGTGCGCTGTATCCGGGGCTGGCGGCCGTGCGAGGTGTGCGGCCGTACCGGCGCGACCGTCACCGGCCGGTGAGCCGCTACCGGGTGAAGGTCACCGAAACCTACACCGACCAGGCCAAGGACCAGCCGTGGAGTGTGCACCGGCAGATCACCTCCGCACAAGGCGCCCGCTGCCAACGCCCGGTCGCGGTCGAGGTCAAGGCCAACGGCCGGCGTCGGCTCATCCCGTGCGGGCAGCGCCTGCCCGCCGAACGGCAATGCGTCGCCTGCCGGACATCCGCCGAGATCGTCGAGGTAAGGAGGATCACCAGGTGAACACGCTGGCGCTGTGGCACACGTCCGGCACAGGCACCAACCACCTCGTCTGCTGCGCGGGGGGTGGAGCGGGAGCGGCCGGGCAGTGACCGGCCCGGCGCTGCTGGCTGAGTCGGTCGGGCCGGTCATCCGCGACCTGGCCCGCCGCTCAGGCCACGACCTGTCCCGCTGGCTCGAACAAGTACACCGCTTGGGCGGCTGCGTCGAACCTGTCCGGCTGACCGGCGAAACCGTCACCCTGAACGCGGCCTCCGGCGAGATCCTGTCCCACTACAGCACCGGCCGCGAACCGCACGGGCAGCTACTGATCCGCTGCGGCAACCGCCGCGCCTCCCGCTGCCCCTCCTGCGCCGAGCTGTACCGGCGCGACACCTACCACCTGATCCGCGCCGGCCTGCTCGGCAACGAGAAAGGCGTACCGGCCGGCGTACGCACACACCCCCGCGTCTTCGCCACCCTGACCGCCCCCTCCTTCGGGCCGGTGCACCGAGGCCCGGACAAGAACGGCACCCGCCGCGTCTGCCACCCACGCCGGACCGGACCGGCCTGCTTCGAACGCCACAAGGGCGACGATTCCCGCCTCGGCCAACCGCTCGACCCCGACGCCTACGACTACGTCGGCCACGTGCTGTGGAACGCACACGCCGGCGAACTGTGGCGCCGCTTCACCATCTACCTCCGCCGACACCTGGCCGCCGCCACAGGCCGGACCCAGACGGCGTTCAACAAGGCCGTGCGCGTCTCCTTCGCCAAGGTGGCCGAATACCAAGCCCGCGGCGTCGTGCACTTCCACGCCGTCATCCGCCTCGACGGCCGCACCGACGATCCGGCCGACGTGGTCGAGCCGCCGTCGTGGGCCACGCTCGGCCTGCTCGACGCTGCGATCCGCTCGGCCGCCGCCGCGGTACAGCTGAGCGCGCCTGATCTTGGGCAGGCAACCCGAGAGCTGGTCTGGGGCCGCCAGGTCGACGTCAAACCCCTCGCTGCCGGTGACCTCGACGGGCAGCTGTCAGAGCACGCGGTGGCCGCCTACATCGCCAAGTACGCGACCAAGAGCGCTGAGGCGTCCGGCACCCTCGACCGCCGAATCCGGCCGCACGACCTGCCGCGGCTGCACGAGCACGGCGCCAGCCAGCACGCCGCACGCCTGATCCGCACCGCCTGGAGTCTCGGCAACCCCGACACGCACCCGGAGCTGATCGGGCTGCGCCTGCGCAAGTGGGCGCACATGCTCGGCTTTCGCGGCCACTTCTCCACCCGCTCACGCGCCTACTCCACCACCCTCGGCGCGATCCGCGCCGAACGCGCTGACTACCGCCGCGCCCAACTCCTCGACACCCGCCCCGAGCTGGCCGACGAATCCACGCTCGTGCTCGCGCACTGGAGCTTCGCCGGCCAGGGCTACACCCCGGGCGAATCGCTGCTGGCCACCGCGGCCATGAACGCGCCACCAGGTTCTGCCGCTCGAAAGGAGATGTGCTCATGAGTGTGATCATCAAGCGATGGCACAGCACGGCAGAGGTCGCCGAGATGCTCGGCTTTGGCCTGACCAAGACCAAGTTCTTGGTGCTGTCCGGCCAGATCCGCAGCGTCAAGGACGGCCGGCACCGCCGCATTCTGCCGCAGTGGGTGGACGACTACGTCAACAAGATCGCAGAAGGGGAGTGATGTGAGCCGGCGAGGCAACGGAGAAGGATCTATCTACCCCGTCGCGGACGGCTACCGCGCCTTCGTCTGGGTGACCACCCCGGAGGGCGTCAGAAAACGCAAGTATGTCAAGCGCAAGACCTACGACGAGACGCGTAAGGCGTGGCGAGAACTCAAGGCGGCAGTGGACAAGGGGCCGGTGGCCGTCAACGCTCCCACCTTGGCTATCTTCTTGCTCTACTGGCTGCGCGAGGTGGTCGAGCCCAACCTCTCCCCCGCCACCTACGCCCGGTACGAGACGTTCACCCGGCTCTACCTGATCCCCGGGCTCGGTCAACGACGGGTGGACAAGCTGACCGTCAAGCATGTCCGGGAATGGCTCAACGTGCTGCGCCGCACCTGCCAATGCTGCGCCCTGGGCAAGGACGCGGCAAGGTCAACGCCGCGCTGCTGCGCCCTGGGCAAGTGCTGCAAGAGCCTGCTGTCTGAACGCACGATCAAGGATGTTCGCGACACGCTACGGGCCGCGCTCAGCATCGCCATCGCTGAAGAGATCATCTCCAAGAACGTGGCCGGTGCGGTCCGCCTGCCCACCCCGCGCAAGCACAAGCGCACCTGGTGGTCGGCCGAGGAAGCCCGCCAGTTCCTGGAGAGTGCCCGCCAGGCTCGCGATCCACTGTTCGTCGTCTATGTCCTGATCTTGGTGCTCGGCCTGCGCCGCGGTGAAGCGCTCGGGCTCACTTGGGATGACGTGGATCTGGACGGCGGGCAAATCACGATTGCCTGGCAGCTGCAACGCGTCGGCCGACAGCTGCATCACCGGGAGACCAAGACCCCTGGGTCTGCGGCCGTGTTGCCGATCCCGGACGTGTGCGTGCTGGCGTTGAAGGACCGGGCCGACCAGCAGGCGGCCGACAAGTCGACGGCGGGCGAAGCGTGGGGCAGTGGCGCCCTGGTCGTGACGACCAAGCACGGCACGCCGTACGAGCCGCGCAACTTCAACCGGCACTTCCACGCTGCATGCCGGCGCGCCGGCGTACCACCGATCAAGGTTCACGACACCCGCCGCACGTGCGCCTCACTGCTAGTCGCCCTCGACGTGCACCCGCGGGTGGCGATGCAGATCCTCCGCCACAGCAAGATCGCTGTAACCATGGACATCTACAGCGAGGTGCCGAGCGAGGCCACCAGGATGGCTCTCAGGCGTCTGGGGGACAGCCTGGGCTCGTAGGGACTGCTGCACAATGCTGCTGCACAAAGATCAAAAGGGCCACTCCCGGGTGGTGGGATGTGGCCCTTGACCTGTGGTGGGCGATACTGGGATCGAACCAGTGACCTCTTCGGTGTGAACGAAGCGCTCTCCCGCTGAGCTAATCGCCCGCCCTGTCGGTGCCTTGCGGTGCCGACGTGGAAAACCATACCGCACTCCGGGGCCCACGGCGAAACCAATAGGGGGGCGGACGATCAAGGAGGGGTAGCTCAGGGTGTCGGGTCAGAGGGATTCGGGTGAAACGCGGCGGTTGCCCATCGGCACGGCGGGCGGGTGGCATACCATCGTCGTGTCCCGGAAGACATCGGCCACGATCTTTGGTGAGAAACGTTCATGGGCGGCGCGTCCGGGGCAGGCTCCACAGCACGCAAAACCCTTGCAAATACGACCCGATTGATGCCGTTTAGCCTGGTAGATGCCTAAATGTCCAGCTGTGATGTGCGTTACAGAAGGCCCTGGAAGCGGAATCTTTCCTACAGGTTTCTTCGTTCCGCGTCATAGCTCGCGACGAAGTCCGTCAGAGCAGTGAAAGCCCCGAAGAGGGGACCTACGACGAAAAGGTTTGGCTGACGATGAACAGCACCACCGTCTCCGCCGAGCTTGGCCTTCGGCTTGTGGTCCCCGACCGTACGACCGTCCCCCTGCTCGCCGGACTGAGTTACACAGCCGACGACCCTTACGCCATCCGCATGGCCTTCCACGTAGGGAACGACGAACCGGTCGAGTGGATCTTCGCCCGCGAGTTGCTGACCGTGGGCATCGTGAGGCGTGTCGGCGACGGCGATGTGCAGGTGTGGCCCGCACGTGCCGACGGCGAGCGCACCTTGCACATCAGCTTGACGTCCCCGTTCGGGCAGGCTCTGTTCGAGGTGCCGCTGGCCCCGCTGACGGAGTTCCTGCACCGTACGTACGAGAAAGTGCCGGCCGGGCGTGAGACCGACTACATGGATCTCGATGCTGAGTTGACCAATATGTTGTGGCCGTCCTGAGCGAGGCCATAGCACCCTTCTCATGAGCGAGCGCTAGGCCGGGAGGGATTGCAGGACCTCGCGCATGCGGGCGATCTCGATGCTCTGCCCCGAGTAGACGTCCTTGGCCAGCAGCCGCATGCGCTGGTCGCGGCCCCCGGCCAGTTCCTCCCCCGCCATCTTCACCGCCC
This sequence comes from Nonomuraea sp. NPDC048882, assembly GCF_040649755.1. Classification (NCBI taxonomy): domain Bacteria; kingdom Bacillati; phylum Actinomycetota; class Actinomycetes; order Streptosporangiales; family Streptosporangiaceae; genus Nonomuraea; species Nonomuraea sp. NPDC048882. The sequence goes on along the minus strand of NZ_JBEZGB010000009.1, from coordinate 219,520 downwards.
CCTCGTGGTGCCTGGTCATGAGCTGCAGGAACATGCGGTCGAAGACTCCTCCCTGGGCGGCGCCCAGCGCGTTCAGCTGCTCCCGGGTGGCCATGCCGTAGCCGGGGTCCATCGTGTGCGCGTGCCCGGCGGGGGCGTCGCGGCCCAGTTCGCGTAGCCAGGTGGTCATGGCCTTGATCTCCGGGGTCTGGGCGGCGGCGATCTGGCGGGCGAACGAGCGAATGGCCGGCGTCGTCGTCCGCGCCTCCACCAGTGCGGTCATCTCCAGCGCCTGCCGGTGGTGCGGGATCATCCCCTCCGCGAAGCGCACGTCCGAGGCGACCGTGGCGGCCGGGGTCTGCCCGACGCGCTCCCCCGGTGTGGCCGTACGGGCCGGAACGCCGGGGCTGCCGGGCACGATGACCGGCGCCTGCGTACCTATGGGTGACGGCCCGGCGGGCCGAGGTGGCTCCGGTGTGCACGCAGTAAGCGCAAATGTCGCCATAACTGTGATGATTACCGTACGCGGCCTCGAACCTGCTGACATAGCTTCCATAGTGAGCTACGAGACAAAGGGGATGCGCGTTGATCTCTGCCACATTGCGCGGAGCGTTGCTGTGCACGGCGCTGTTAATGGCCTCCGCCTGCGCCGCGGAGCCACCCGCGGCCGGTACGCCGACGTCCGCCAGTCCGCAGGAGAGCAGCGCTCCGGCTAGCACGCCCGCCGCGTTGCCCACGGGTGACGTGATGACGAGCGCGAACGTCGAGCACGTCGCCCACATCCCGCGGGCGGCCCCGTTCGACGGGGAGGCCGACTTCAACACCGATCTGGCCTTCCAGGGCGACTACGCCTATGTCGGGAACTTCGGCGGTTTCGCGATCTACGACATCAGCGACCCGGAGAAGCCGGAGGTCGTCAGCCAGGTGGCCTGCCCGGCGCAGCAGAACGACGTGACGGTGCACGAGAACCTGCTGATCCTGTCGATCGACGAGCCGCGCGGCGGCCCGGAGTGCGACTCGGGCGAAGGCCAGCGCAAGTGGGAGGGCCTGCGCATCTTCGACATCAGCGACAAGAAGAGCCCTGAGTACGTCGGCGCGGTCCAGACCGAGTGCGGCTCCCACACCCACACGATGGTCCCCGCCGGGGAGAGCCTCTACGTGTACGTCTCGTCGCCGGGCCCGGAACCGGACTCGGAGACCTGCCCCGCCCCCCACGAACTCATCCAGATCGTGGAAGTTCCCATGAAGTCCCCGGAGAAGGCAAAAGTCATCGCGAAGCCGGACATCTTCCCGGACCGGCAGCACTCCGAGTTCGCCTCCGGCTGCCACGACATCACCGCGTACCCGGAGAAGAAGCTGGCCGCGGCCGCCTGCTTCGGTGACGGCGTGCTGCTCGACATCGCCGACCCGGTCAAGCCGAAGGTGCTCCAGCAGCTCACCGACACCGAGAACTTCCAGATCTGGCACTCGGCGACGTTCAACAACGACGGGACGAAGGTCGTGTTCAGCGACGAGCTGGGCGGCGGCGGCCAGGCCACCTGCGACGACAACACCCCGGCCACCAAGGGCGCGAACGCCGTGTACGACCTGGTCGACGGCAAGCTGGAGAAGCGCGGCTACTTCAAGATCCCGAGGGCGCAGCAGGAGGACGAGAACTGCGTGGCCCACAACGGCTCCCTGGTGCCCGTGAAGGGCAAGGACATCATGGTGCAGGCGTGGTATCAGGGCGGCGTGTCGATCTGGGACTTCACCGACTCGTCCGCGCCGAAGGAGATCGGGTTCTTCGAGCGCGGCCCGCACCCGGAAGGGGGCATCGCGGGCTCGTGGTCGGCGTACTACTACAACGGCTACATCTACTCCAGTGACATCCTGGAGGGGCTGGACGTTCTGAAGATCACCGATCCGCTGACCGATCCGGCCGCGGAGGTCAAGATGGACGACTTCAACGTTCAGACGCAGAAGACGTACTGACGCAGCAACCGTGGGCCCGGTGCAGGGCCCACGGTGGTCGCGGGTCAGGGGTTGAGGTCGGCGGCCGAGCGCTCGGCGAAGACCTGCATGGCCTTGGTCGTGATCGGGCCGGGCGCGGCGGGCAGCTCGGTGTCGTCGACCAGCTTGATCGGCTGGACGTCGCGGGTGGTGGAGGTGAGGAACGCCTCCTCGGCCTCGTACAGGGCCTGGAGCGGCACGTCCACCTCCTCGCCCCCGCACCATTCGAGCACCAGCGCCCGGGTGACGCCGGCCAGGCAGCCGGAGCCGAGGGTGGGCGTGAGCAGGCGGCCGTCGCGGACGATGAAGATGTTGGAGCCGGTGCCCTCGCACAGGTTGCCGGCCAGGTTGCCGAAGATGGCCTCGCCGCCGCCGCGCCGCTTCGCGTGCAGCAGCGCCTTGGCGTTGTCGCCGTAGGAGGTGCTCTTGACGCCGGACAGGGCGCCGCGCTCGTTGCGCGGCCACGGGACGACGGCGACGTTGGCCGTCTCGGGGAACGGCTTCTGCTCGTCCACGATGACGACGGAGGTGGTGCCCTGGTCGCCGCGGTCGGAGCCGAGCGGGCCCGGGCCGCTGGTGTAGGTGACGCGGATGCGCCCGAGGGACCAGGCGGGCGCGACGGCCAGGAGCCGGTCGATGCCGTCGGCGATGGCCTCGACGTCGGGGTCGGGCAGGTCCATGCGCTGGGCGGAGAGCGTGAGCCGGTCGAGGTGGCGGGTGAGCGCGAACGACTTGCCGTCAACGATCTTGATCGTCTCGAAGACGCCGTCGCCGACCATGAGCCCGTGGTCGAACACCGAGACGGTGGCCTTCCCGGGGTCGATCACTTGCCCGTTGACCCAGACAGGGATGTTCATTCAGATTCCTCCTGTGGATGCCAGCGCGATCAGCCTGGCTGCTTTGAGCTCGGTCTCGAACCACTCGCGCCCGGGGTCGCTGCCCCAGGTGATGCCCGCTCCCGTGCCGAACCGGAGCTCGTCCTGCCCGTCGGCCGAGGGCGAGATCCAGAATGTCCTGATGCCTACGGCCAGCGCCGCCCTGCCTCGGTCGGCGTCGACCCAGCCCACGGCCCCACAGTACGGGCCCCGGGGGACCGGTTCGAGCTCATTGATGATGCGCAGAGCCGACGACTTCGGCGCGCCCGTGACAGATCCGGGCGGGAAAGTCGCGGCGAAGAGCTCGGGCCAGCCCGCCCCCTGCGCGAGCCGGGCGCGCACGGTGGAGACGAGATGGACCATCCCCGGGTATTCCTCGACCGCGCACAACGACGGCACCTCGACGGAGCCGACGGCCGCGACCCGGCCGAGGTCGTTGCGCACGAGGTCGACGATCATGACGTTTTCGGCGTAGTCCTTTTCGAGCAGGTCGTCCACGGTCTCGGCCGTGCCCTTGATGGGCCCGGACTCGATGACGTCGCCGTCGCGCGACAGGTACAGCTCCGGCGAGGCCGAGACCACGCTGAGGCCGGGGACCTGGATCACGGCCGCGTACGACGCCGGGTGGGCTTCGGCGAGCCGGGCGGCCAGCGCGAGCGGGTCGGCGTCGTGCGGGACGGGCGCGCGCAGGACCCGGCAGAGGTTGGCCTGGTAGACCTCGCCCTGCTCGATGTAGTCCCTGATGGCGCGCACGCCGCGCTCGTAGCCGGCCCGGTCGAGGGAACTGCGCCACTGGTCGGGGCGGGGGCCACGCCAGGGGGCGGCGGGAGTGGGCAGGGGTGCGCGGCGCACCCGGTCGAACCGGGCGCACGTCACCTTGCCCTCGTAGTCGACGACGACGGCCCACCAGCCCTCGCTGTCGAGCGCGGCGAGGTCTGAGGTCACGTCGCGCAACCCGGTGGCGAGCATGTGACCTAAGTAGGCGAAACCGTCGTACACGTCTTCCATTGTCCCAGCATCCGGACCAGCTCCAGCGCGGCGGGCAGTGGCGGATCGGGCAGGGCCGCGTAGACCTTCCGTACGGGCGCCGTACCCTTCAGCGGTTTGAGCACCAGATCCGGCGGTACGGCCCGCGCCGCGAGCTCCGGCACCAGCGTCACCCCGAGCCCCGCGGCGACGAACCCGAACTTGCCCGACCATTCGGCCACCCGCAGCCCGCTGCGCGGCGTGAAGCCGGCCGCCGCGCACGCCGTCACCAGCAGCGTCGGCTGGCCGCGCGGCGCGGCCTCGATCCAGGTCTCGGTGGCCAGGTCGCACAGGTCCACCTCCGGCTCGGCGGCCAGCCGGTGCCCGGCGGGCAGGGCGACGAACAGCCGGTCCTCGATCAGCGGCACGGTGGTCGCGTCTCCCGCCGGCAGGCCGGCCGGATAGTCGCTGATGACGGCCACGTCGAGGGCGCCCGCGTGCAGCCGGTCCATCAGGCGGGCGCTGAGCCCCTCCGTCAGCCGCAGCTCCACGCGCGGGTTACGGCTCGCGAACCGCTTGAACGTGCCCGGCACCAGGTCGACGTTGGCCGTGGCGAACGCGCCCACCCGCAGCGTGCCGCCGCGCCCGCCGTGGATGGCGGCCAGCTCCTCCCCCGCGCGGTCGAGCCGGTCGAGCACGGCCACGGCGTGCCGGTGCAGCGCCGCGCCGGCGGGCGTGAGGCGCACGCCCCGGGCCAGGCGCTCGAACAGCGGCCCGCCGGCGGCGCGCTCCAGCGCGGCCACGCGGCGGGAGACCGCGGACTGGGTGTATCCGAGCAGCTCGGCGGCGGCGGTGAACGAGCCGCTCCGCGCGACCTCGTCGAACAGGTGCAGCGCCGCGGTGTCAAAGGCATTCGTGTCAGGCATGGCTGGTATGCAATCTAGTCGGTGGTGGAATACCTCGCGACGGGGTTCACTGAGGCACGTGACTGCATTTCTCGGACAGATCGCATTTCTCGGGCAGGGACGCATGGGCGTCCCGATGGCGCGGCGGCTCATGGTGGCCGGGCACAAGGTGACGACGTGGCGGCGCGCGGACGGCGTGGCGGTGGCCGACGCGGTCGAGGGGGCCGAGCTGGTCATCACCATGCTCAGCGATCCCGCGGCGGTGCGCGAGGTGCTGATGGCGGCGCTGCCGGGGCTGCGGCCCGGCGCGACGGTGGTGGAGATGTCCACGATCGGCCCCGAGGCGGTGCACGCGCTGCGCGCGCTGCTCCCGCCGGAGGTGGGGCTGGTGGACGCGCCGGTGCTGGGCAGCGTGGGGCCGGCCGCGGAGGGCGGTCTGACGATGCTGGCCGGCGGTGACGTGGCGGGATGCCGCGAGGTGCTGTCGGTGTTCGGCTCCGTACGCGAGACCGGGCCGCTGGGGTCAGGCGCGGCCATGAAGCTCGCCGTCATGAGCGCGCTCGTGCCCGCGCAGGTGCTGGTGGCGGAGACGCTCGCGTACGGGCGGGCGCACGGCGTGGACCGTGGCGCGCTGCTCGACGTGCTGGCGGGCACCCCGCTCGGCGCGATGGCCGAGCGGCTGCGGACCCCGGCGGAGGAGACCAGGTACTCGCTCGGGCACGCCACCAAGGACCTGGAGCTGGCGGCCTGGGAGGGTGCCTCGATGGCCGCGTCCGCGAGGGCCAGGCTGCAGGAAGCACGGGCCGCCGGGCTGGGCGGGCGCGACCTGACAGCCATCGCGGTCCACGTCGGCGGGGACCCCGTCGACGAGCCTTCCCCTGAGCGTCCTGGGCGGCGGGCCGTGCCGCTGAACCTGCCCACGATTCCCGCCACGAACGGCTTCTACTCGCACGCCGTCCGGGCCGGCGACACCCTCTACGTCTCCGGGCAGGCGGCCTTCGACGAGCGGGGCGAGGTGGTCGGGCCCGGCTCCATGGAGGTCCAGGCCGAGTACGTCTTCCAGGTCATCGCCCGCATCCTGGCCGATCAGGGGGCGACGTTCGAGGACGTGGCGTTCATCCGGACGTACCTGACGGACATGGAGGACAGGGCCGCGCTCGGGCGGGTGCGCCGGAAGTACATCACCGGCACGCCCCCGGCCAGCACGACGGTGGAGGTGTCGAAGCTGTTCCTGCCGGGCCTGGTGCTGGAGGTGGACCTGATCGTGGCCCTGCCGGGCCGCTAGGAGACGGGCCCGGCAGATCGGCGGCCACTCAGGCGAGCGGGCCCGTGACCGACTCGGCCGCCGCGACGACGCCGCCATCGGCCACCAGCCGCACGGCCGACTCGATCTCCGGGGCCAGGAAGCGGTCGGGGCCCGGCGCGGGCACGGTCTCGCGCAGCGCCCTGACCACGGCCGCCGTCGCGGGCGCCGGCTCCAGCGGCGCGCGCAGGTCGAGGGCGCGGGCGGCGGTGAGCACCTCCACGGCCAGCACCCTGGTCAGCCCGTCCACGGACCTGCGCAGCTTGCGCGCGGCCGACCAGCCCATGGAGACGTGGTCCTCCTGCATGGCCGAGCTGGGGATGGAGTCGACGCTGGCGGGCACGGCCAGCCGCTTCAGCTCCGAGACGATGGCCGCCTGGGTGTACTGGGCGATCATGTGGCCGGAGTCCACGCCCGGGTCGTCGGCCAGGAACGCGGGCAACCCGTGGTTGCGGGCGACGTCCAGGAAGCGGTCCGTCCGGCGTTCGGACATGGAGGCCAGGTCGGCGGCCACGACGGCGAGGAAGTCCAGCACGTACGCGACGGGCGCGCCGTGGAAGTTGCCGTTGGACTCCACCCGCCCGTCGTCCAGCACGGCCGGGTTGTCGACGGCGCTGGCCAGCTCCCAGCCGGCCACGGTGGCGGCGTGCGCGATCGTGTCGCGGGCCGCCCCGGCGACCTGGGGGGCGCAGCGCAGCGAGTACGCGTCCTGCACGCGCGTGCAGTTGTCCGGGTCGCGGTGGCTGGCCATGACGCCCGAGTCGCGCAGGACCTTGGTCATGTTGGCGGCGGAGAGCGCGAGGCCCGGGTGCGGCCGCAGCGCCTGCAACTCGGGGGCGAACACGCGGTCGGTGCCGAGCAGGGCCTCCACGCTCATCGCGGCGCTCACGTCGGCGGTCCTGACGAGCCTGGTGAGGTCGTCGATGGCCAGGATGAGCATGCCGAGCATGCCGTCCGTGCCGTTGATCAGCGCCAGGCCCTCCTTGACGGCCAGCTCGACCGGCTCGATCCTGGCCTGCTTGAGCGCCTCGGCCGCCGGTCGCACGGTCCCCGAGGCGTCCCGTACGACGCCCTCGCCCATGAGGGTGAGCGCCACGTGCGCCAGCGGGGCCAGGTCGCCGGAGCAGCCGAGGCTGCCGTACTCGTGCACGATCGGCGTGATGCCCGAGCTGATCAGCGCGGCCAGGGTCTTGGCCGTGGTCGGCCTGATGCCCGTGTGGCCGGTGGCCAGGGTGTGCAGGCGCAGCAGCATGAGCGCGCGCACCACCTCGGTCTCCACCTCGGGGCCGTTGCCGGCCGCGTGGGAGCGCACCAGCGAGCGCTGGAGCTGGGTGCGCAGCGCGGGGTCGATGTGGCGGGTGGCCAGGGCCCCGAACCCGGTCGAGATGCCGTACGCGGGCGTGGGGCTCTCGGCCAGCTCGTCCACCCGCTGGCGGGCCGCCGCGACGGCGGCGATGGCGTCGTCGGTGAGCTGGACGGGGGCCCCGTGGCGGGCCACCCTGATGACGTCCTCGAAGCTCAGCGGCTCAGGACCGACGTTCACGACTCCGTTGTCGCCCATGTTGCGTCTCTCCCACTCAGGTAACCGGCGTACCCGATGTTAGCTCCTTACTTCCGAAGAGTTCCGCCAGCCCCTCCTCCCCCGCCTCTGTGAGGGTCACGGCCCTGGGCACGCTGTCCCGCCGGTACCACCCGCGTTCGAACAGCACCTCCGTGATCGCCGCGCCGAGCGCCCCGCCGAGGTGCGCCCTGCGCTCGGTCCAGTCGAGGCATTCGGGTGCGAAGCGCCGCCTGGATCCGCGCGCGCCCGCCACGTCCACGCCCAGCCGCGCCAGCAGCCGTTCCCCCGACTCGGTCAGGTCGCCGCCCGCGAGGTGGCCGCCCGCCACGAGCCGGTCGAGCAGGCCCACGCCGGCTCGGCCCGCGAGGTGGTCGTAGCACGTACGGGCCTCCTCCAGCCGCCTGGCCTGCCGGGACTGGCGCAGCGAGCGTACCGGGGGGCGGGCGCTGATCCTGGCCAGCACCTCCAGCACCTCGGCCACCTCGTGCCCGGACAGGCGGTAGTAGCGGTGGCGGCCCTGGCGTACGACGTCGACCAGCCCGCCGTCCAGCAGCCTGGCGAGATGGGCGCTGGCGGTGGCCGCGCTCACGCCGGCCATCCTGGCCAGTTCCCCCGCCGCCAGGGCGCGACCGTCGAGCAGGGCCGTCAGGATCGCCGCCCGCGTGGGATCGGCGATCAGCGCGGCGACGGGCGCGATGTCGGCGTCACGAGCGATGTACTCCATGCTCAACACGCTAATACGTTGACATTTCGCCCACGGTCGAAGGATGTCGTGCTGCTTTTACCTGCTTTGACCTGCTTTAGTCTGGGGCCGTCAGCGTTTGCCCAGCGCCTTGCGGATCAGGTCGCGCGCTCGGTCCATGATCGCGGCGGGCGGGCCCATCAGCAGGTTCCTGGTCAGGGACTCCGTGCCGGGATGCGGGCGTGACGGCGCCAGCGACTCCGCCGCCCGTACGGCCGCCGCCATGGCCCTGCGCTCCGCCACGGAGGTGCGGGCGCGCAGCCTGGCGAACTCGTAGCGCTCCTCGCTGCGCGCGTGCGCGGTCACGGCGGTGCGGAGCTCGGCCAGGCGGTCCCAGAAGCGCGGATGGTCCACGCCGGCCTTGTGCAGGGCGACGAGCATGCGCTTGGCCCTGTTCTCCTCGGTCAGGCGGTCGGCCACGACGCCCTGGCCGTTGTCGAGCTTCCTGCGCGCGTACGGGTGGACGATCTCCTCCTCGGCCGTCTCGTGGACGGACATGAGGCGCGTCAGCCGGTCGAACGCCTCACCGACCTTGTCCGCCGGCGCCCGCTCCACTTCGTCGAACAGGTCCCTGATCCGGCCGTGCTGGGCCACCAGCAGGTCGATGACATCGTGTTCAGCCACGTCCGCGCCTTACCCTGTCCGGCCCGCCCGCACGCGCGTCCATACCGAACGCAGCCCGCCCGGACACCGAACCCGGAGCCTGCCCGTACGGACCGCCCTCGGCCCGGGGCCCGCCGCTGGCTACAGTCGGGTCCTATGACGTCTCATGTCGCGCTCGTGACCGGCGCCTCGCGCGGCCTCGGCACCGTGATCGCCCGCCGGCTGGCCGCGGACGGTTTCGCCGTCGCCGTCAACTACTCCAAAGATCGTGACGGGGCCGAACGGGTGGCCGGCGCGATCCGCGCCGCCGGCGGCACCGCCGAGACGTTCGCCGCCGACGTCACCGACGAGTCCGCCGTGGCCGGCCTGGTCGCCGCCGTCGCCGAACGGCTCGGCCCCGTGTCGGTCCTGGTGGCCAACGCGACCGGCCCGCAACCGTCCGTCCCGGTCACGGAGCTCACCTGGCAGGACCACCTCGACCAGCTCACCTTCTTCGTCAAGAGCCCGACGCTGCTGGTCCAGGCGGTGCTGCCCGGCATGAGGGAACGCGGCGGCGGGCGCGTCATCCAGATCGGCTCCGACATCGTGGACCGCAAACTGCCCGGCATGTCCGCTTACACCGCCGCCAAGGGCGCCCAGCACGCGATCACCGAGGTCTGGGCCAAGGAGCTGGGCCCGTACGGGATCACGGTCAACGTGGTCGCGCCCGGCTGGATCCCGGTCGAGCGGCACGCGGGGCTGGACGAGAGCGGCTACCTCGCGGAGGTGCCGCTGGGCCGGATGGGCACGCCCGAGGACGTGGCCGCGGCGGTGGCGTACCTCGCCTCGGAGGGCGGCGCGTTCGTCACCGGACAGCGCATCACCGTCAACGGCGGCCACACGTGACCTCGGCGCGCGTATTCCAGTTTGGGGACTGGGCCAGTTTTCGCTAGAGTTCTCTCGTCGCCCCGCGAAACGGGGCGAAGGCGGAAGTGGCTCAGTGGTAGAGCATCACCTTGCCAAGGTGAGGGTCGCGGGTTCGAATCCCGTCTTCCGCTCGGAGCTTCCGGCTCGGTGGCGTGGCCGAGAGGCGAGGCAGCGGCCTGCAAAGCCGTCCACACGGGTTCAAATCCCGTCGCCACCTCTGCAAGGACGATTAGCTCAGCGGGAGAGCGCTTCCCTGACACGGAAGAGGTCACTGGTTCAATCCCAGTATCGTCCACCACCTTTCAGGGCCCCGGCTGATGAGCCGGGGCCCTGTTTTTTTCGCCCGACTTCGTCTTGCAGGCCGGCTCGGCGTGGGCCGACTCGGGTCGGCGATAGGCGGAAGCGCTCACCTGGTGGCCACTTCCCGGTCACCGGTATGCGCACTGAGCTCCGTGGCGGGCACATGACGGGGCGTGGCGAAGACGACCCGCACCTTCCTGCTCGCCGCCGCGGGCATCGCGCTCGGGGTCTGCGGCCTGTGCGCGCTCCCGCCCGTCGGCGGTTTCCTGCTTGGGCAGGCCGTGGCGTCCGTGCTGGTCTTCCCCGGGCTGGGGCGCGGGCTCGCGGCGGGCACGGCGGTGACGCTGGTGGTCTACGCCGTGTTGCTGACTTTCGGGGCGTACGCGGCGTTCCGGTGGTCGGGGTTCGGTGCGTCGCGGGTCGGGCTGCTCGTGTGCTGGGGGCTGGCGGGCGGGCCCGCCGGGGTGCTGGCGGTGCTGCTGTGGGCGCGGGGGCACGGCGTACCGTTCGAGGAGTACGCCCGGTACGCGGCCTCGTGGGGGATGGCGACCGCCCTGCTGGCCGCGCTGCTCACGATGGCCGCCACCCGGTTCCTGCCCGCCCCGGTCAGCGAGGGATCGTCCGTTCCGGACGGCGAACAGGTCCCGGCGCCCGCCGGCAAGAAGACACCCGCCACCACCCGAAAAGGGACACCCGCCAAGGAAGCGCCCGCTACCACCCGGAAGGGGACACCGGCCACCGGTCGCAAGGGGGCGGCGGTCAAAGACCGGTCGGCCACTCGTAAGAAGGAGTCCCCGAAGCGGCCTCCCACGCTCGTGCGCAGTCTGGCCTTTCACCCTCGCTCCTGGGTGCTGCCGTGTCTGGTGGCCGGGTGGGCGGTGGTGTGGAGCGTGCTGGTGCGGGACCGGCAGCCCCTGATGGCCTGGCTGCCACTGTCTCTGAGCTACTTCACGCAGGTGGCGGTGATCCTGGGGAGCATCGCGGCCGGATACGTGGAGGGCATGCTGCGGCGCCGCTTACCCGTGGAGGGGCGTCCGGGGCGGGCGTTCGTGCTGGCGTGGATCTCGGCGTCGGTGGCGCCCGTCGTGTACGCGGCCGTCGTCGCCATCGACCTCGGCATGCGGGAACGGCTGCTGGCCGCGCCGCTGGACCCGGCCTGGGTCGCCGAGTACCTCGGTGATCTGGGCGCGGTGCTGGTGGCCGAGCCCGTACAGGTGGCCCTGCCGCCGCTGGTGCTGGCGCTCGCCGCGGTCGGGGTGCAGTTGGTGCCGCCGCTGCGGAGGGCGGCGGCGGGCACGCCGGATCCGGTGCGCACGGACCGGCGGTGGGCGCTGCTGGTGGCGGGGGCCGCGCTCGCGCTGACGTACTTCTGCCTGGCCGTCACGTCGCGCTTCCCGCTGCTGACGCGGCGGACGTTCGATGCCGAGACGCCCGTGATGCTGCGGGCGCTCGCGCTGCTCTCCCCGCCCGATCCGGTGCTCGGTGGGACGGCGGTGGTGTGGTCGTGGGCGATGGCGGCGGTGTTCGCGGTGGCGGCGGCCGGGCTGGTCTACGTCGCGGCACGGGGGCAGCTCGTCCGGCTCTTCCCCGCCTCCTCCTACGTGGTGCTGGTGGGGGCGCTGGCGCTGGCCACCGCGCTGGCCTGGACCGTGGGCGGGGTGATCGGGCGGGTCGTGACCGGGGAGGAGCCGGTGGGGATCTCGCCCGCGGCGCAGGCGGTGGAGTTCGCCGTGTTCGTGGTGCCGGTGTTCGCGGCGCTGCTGTTCATCGTGCACTCGCAGGTCGGGGTGGCGAGGTTCGCCAGGATCGTGGATCTGGAGGACGAGCAGACCTGGGAGCAGGCGGCCGAACGGTACCGGGCGTGGCGGGAGCGGGTGCGCGATCACGTGCCTTCCTGGCGTGAGCGCTTGATGATCGCGGGCATGGCGACGGCGGGTGCGTTGGTGCCGCTGGTGGTGGCCGGTGCGCTGGTGCAGTTGGTCCCCCTGGGAGCAGCAGGGTCGCCTCGCGGCCTCATCACGGGCGACGGGCTCGGGTCGGGTGGCGGACTCGCCGCGAGTGGCGAGCTCGGGTCCGGTGGCGAACTCGCCACGAGTGGCGGACTCGCCACGAGTGGCGGACTCGGATGGGGCGGTGGGCTCAGCACGGGTGGAGAGCTTGGGGCGGGTGGTGGGCTGGGGTTTCCGGTGCCGTCTCTGGTGGCGCCGGTGGCCGACACCCTGACGTGTGCGGCCTATCTGGTGCTGCTCGCGGGGCTGATCTACGTGTCGCTGATGAGGGTGAACCTGCGGGAGCGGCGGGGGGCGGTCTGGGCGGCTGTGTGGGGCGCGTCCGTCGTCGCGGGGGTGGCGGCGGGGCTGGCCACACCGGCGGGCTTTCTGCTGGGGCTGGTCGCGGGGCCGTTCGCGGTCGCGGGGGTGGTGGCGGGGCCGCTGCTGGCGGGGCGGCGCAGGGTGCTCGTGGTCGCGGGCGCGGTGCTGCTGCTGGTCGCGGCGGCGCCGTTGGTGCGAAGGGCGCCGGCCGGTGAGCCGCTCACGATCACGACGGCGACGTGGCGGGCGCGGGCACCGGGGCTCACGGTCGAGATCTCCTACCCGGCGGTCGCGGACGGGCCCGACGCGGCGCGGGCCGGGGCCGCGCTGGTTGCTCCGGTACGCACGCACGTCGAGGAGGTCTTGCGGCGGCACCGGGAGGATCCTTCACGCGCCCCTGGCCCAGCTACCGGCCCGACGGCCACCCCTGCGACTGGTCCCACCACCACCCCGACGACCAGCGCCGTGACCGGGGGCTACACGGTGGTGCGTAACGATGCCGGGGTCGTTTCCGTGCGTTATGCACTGTCCGGCGAGGTCGGCCGGGCCGTCACCTACGGGCGGGCCGAGGGGCGGGTGCTGGAGGTGCGGGACCTGTTCGTCCCCGCCGCCTTCACCCCCGCCGGACGGCGGCAACTGGCCGCCGCGTTGCGGCCGCTGATGCCCAAGGGGCAGGTGCCGAGGACCGTGAGCCTGGACAACGACCGGCTGCTGGTCAACCTGGCTCCGGGGGCCGTGGAGTTCGCGTTCGGCCGTGACTACTTCTGCGCCCCCTGCGCCCCGGTCACGGTCCGGGTCCCGGACGCACGGCTGACCGGCCTCAGGCACGGGTAGCAAGACAGGGCACCGTCAGAACATCCCGTTCCGGTTCAGGGCCTCCGCCGGGATCTCCTGCATGACGTCCCAGTGCTCGACCAGCTTTCCGTCCTTGAGTCGGAAGATGTCCATGATCGCCGTGCCCCGCTGTCCGGGCACGCGGACCGCGTACACGTGCCCGACGACGTAATCGTCCTCGGCGAGCAGGCGTCTGACCTCGACCCGCAACGCCGGGAAGGTCTCCTTCAGCTGGCGCAGCCGCGCCTGGAGGCCGTCGGCGCCGTCGGCGATCAGCGGGTTGTGCTGGGTGTAGCCGTCGCCGACGAGCTTGGCGACGGTGTCGAAGTCCTTTTCGTTGAAGGCGGCCTCGTAGAAGTCGAGGACGGTCTGCTTGTTCGACGCGACGGTGGGCATGCGCACTCCTTGACTGAACGGCCGTAGCGCTACGACTGTAGCGCTACGAGTGTCGGGATACAATGCCGGGTATGAGCACCACTGCGTCGAGCGACCGCCAGGCGCGCGGGCGCAACCGGAGAGGCCAGGGCGAGCGGCTGCGGGAGGACATCGTCGAGGCCGCCACCCGGCTGCTCGACGAGCTCGGCGACGACGAGGCTCTGTCGATGCGCGCCGTGGCCCGCGCGGTCGGCAGCGCCGCGACCTCGGTCTACCTGCACTTCGCCGACCGCGACGCCCTTGTGCTCGCCGTACTCGACCGCTGCCACGACGAGCTGACCCGGGCCGTCGACGACGCCGAGGCCGCGTCGGGCGACCCGGTGGCCCGGCTCCGCGCGCGCACTCTGGTGCTGGGCGCCTGGGCGCACCGGCATCCCGGCCTGTACAAGGTGCTGCACGAGAGCGCGCTCAACGAGCGGGCCGAGATGCCGTTCAAGCGGCACCTGGCCGAGCGCACCACCGCCGCGGTCCAGCGCTGCATGGACGCCGGCCGCGCCCCCGCCGACGACGCCGCCACCGTCGCGCTCGACCTGCGCGCGGCCGTTCACGGAGCCGTCTCGATGCGCCTGCACCAGCCCGACCATCCATGGCCGCCGCTGGAGGAGCAGGTCGAACGCTTCCTCGTCAAGCTCGTCGGGATCCGCCCGCCGGCCTCGTGATCGCTCGCAAGAGCGGACGATCTGGTCATCCGGGCCGCTTGGCGCGACGATCAGCTCATGGAGACTCAGGAGATCGCCGACCGATTAGAGATCACCGGCCTGCTGGCTCGCTACACCTTCGCGATCGACTCCGGTCAGTGGGACCTGCTCGACGAGGTGTTCACCCCGGACGCGTCGATCGACTACAGCTCGTCGGGAGGCATCAAGGGCACGCGGGACGAGGTCAAGGTCTGGCTGGCCGAGGTGCTGACGCACTGGCCGGCCCGCCTGCACCTGATCGGCGCCGCGCGGATCGACTTCCTGGACGGCGAGGCCCGGGTGAGCGCCCCGTTCACCGACACCCTGGCCCCGACGCGCGAGCTGGTCGCGGCCCGTACCGAAGGGTTCCTGCACGGGGGCGGCTACTACCACCACCGCATGCGCCGCACCGGCAGCGGCTGGCGCAGCGTCGAACTGGTGGAGGAGCAGAGCTGGCGCACCGCGCGGTGAGCGATAGCCCATCCCGTCAGCGGGAGGAGCCGCGCGCCGCCGTACGGACCGGCGCGCGGCACGTGCCCGACCCAAGCTGACCTGCGCAAATAACCACAGGTACGGATTTATCGCGTTTGTGGGTAGATCGGGGAGGGCAGCGCCACAGCGGGTAGTGTCCCCCTGCCCTTCCCGGTCGAAAGGCTGTGCGGTATGGCGTTCGCATGGGCTCTTCTCGGTCATGACATAGCGGTCGATCTCGGCACGGCCAACACGCTCGTGTACGTCCGCAGGAAGGGCATCGTGCTGAACGAGCCCTCCGTCATCGCGATCAACCTGCACAAGAACACCGTCGTCGCGGTCGGCAGGCCGGCCAAGCGCATGATGGGCCGCACTCCCCCGCACATCGCCACGATCAGGCCGCTCAAGGACGGCGTGATCGCGGACCTGGACGCGGCGGAGCGGATGTTGCGCATGTTCATCCAGAAGGCGCATCCCAGCAGGTTCCTCGCCAAGCCCCGCATCGTGGTGGCGGTCCCGAGCGGCACCACCTCGATCGAGCAGCGGGCGGTCAAGGAGGCCGCGTACGAGGCGGGCGCGCGGAGGGTGCACATCATCGAGGAGCCGATGGCGGCGGCGATCGGCGCCGGGCTGAAGGTCGGCGAGGCCACCGGCAACATGGTCGTCGACATCGGCGGCGGCACCACGGAGGTGGCCATCGTCTCGATGAGCGGCGTCGTGGTGGCCAAGTCGCTGCGGGTGGGCGGCGACGAGCTGGACGAGGCGATCATCACCCACATCAAGAAGGAGCACGCGCTGCTGCTCGGCGAGCGCACCGCCGAACGGCTGAAGATCGACCTCGGCATGGCCAGGCCGGCGCCCGTGACGGCCCGCGACGCCGATCCCGAGCCGAAGGGCCGGCACCGGGTGGGCGTCTGCGAGCTGCCGGTGGACGGGCCGCAGGTCGAGGTGCCGGACGAGGACGCCGCCGAGCCGCCCGCGCCGCGCGGCTGGAACCCGTTCCGGTCCCGGCCGAAGCCCCGGAGCGCCGCGCCGGCCGCCGCTCCGCGCCCGCTGGAGCCGCGTGCCTCCGCCCCCGTACGCGGGCGCGACCTGGTCAGCGGCCTGCCAAAAACCGCGACCATCACCGCCGAGCAGATCAGCGAGGCCATCGAGAACGAGGTCCAGGCCATCATCGACGCGGTGCAGACGACGCTCGACCAGTGCCCGGCGGAGCTGGCCGGCGACCTGCTGGACAACGGCATCGTCCTGACCGGCGGCGGCGCCTTGTTACGGGGCCTGGCCGAGCGCATGGGTGAGGCCACCGGCATGCCCATCCGGGTGGTGGACAAGCCGCTGTACTCGGTCGCGCTCGGCGCGGGCCGCTGCGTCGAGCGGTTCCAGGCCATGCGTGACGTGCTGCTGCCCGACTGGTCACGCCGGTGAGGCGGACGTTCGTCCTGCTCCTGCTCGGCACCGCGGTCCTGCTGGTCGTGACCGACCGCTGGTTCGTGCCGCTGACGTCGCTGCGGGCGGCGGGCGCGGCCGTGTACGGGGGCGCGGAGAGCGCGGCCGGCACGGTGACCAGGGCGTTCGGCGGGGACGGGCGGCTGCGGGAGCTGGAGCGGGAGAACGCCGCGCTGCGGGCCGAGCTGGTGTCCGCGGGCGCCCGTTCGGTGAGCAGTCCGATCTCCGGGGTCTCCGCGTCGCGTGGGGTGGCCGCGCATGTCGTGGGGTTCGGGCGGGGGCCGCGGGTCACCGTGGATGTCGGCTCGGGCTCGGGGGTCGTGCGGGACGTGACCGTGTTGAACGCCGACGGCCTGGTCGGCAAGGTCACCTGGGCCGGGGCCGGCACCGCCTCGGTGTCCCTGATCACCGACGCGGCCTCGTCCGTGGGGGTGCGGCTGGCCGGAAGCGGTGAGCTGGGGGTGGTGACGGGGCTGCCGGGCGAGGGGCTGCTGCGGCTCAGCCTGTTCGACCCGGACGCGCCACTCCAGGTCGGCGACAAGGTGGAGACGCTGGGGTCGGCCGGCGGGCGGCCGTACGTGGCGGGGGTGCTGGTCGGTGCGGTCACCGCGATCGAGCGGGTGCCGGGCGCGGCCACCCGCACGGCGCTGGTACGCCCCGCCGCCCGACTCTCCGCGCTCAGTCTCGTCACGGTCATCGTGCCGGAACCGGAGCGGTGAGCCGTGCGGTCGGCACGGGCGTCGCTCCCGCACTTACGCGTGCGCCCGGCGGTGTGGCCGCTTCCGCACTTACGCGTGCGCGCGGCCCTGTGGCCGCTCGCGTCGGCAGGGAGAGGTGTGCCGTGGGGCTGGTGATGTTGGTGCTCGCGGCGCCGCTGTTGCAGGTGCTGCTGGTCAACCGGTCGCCGTGGGGCGGCCCTGACCTGGTGGCGCTGGCCGTGGTGTGGCTGGCGGTGGCCAGGGGGCCGGTCTGGGGGTGTGCGGCGGGCCTGGTCGCCGGGCTGGCCGCCGACGTGACGCCGCCCGCCGACGGCACGGTGGGGCGGGCGGCGCTGGCGCTGTCGGTCACCGGGCTGCTGGTGGGGTGGTGGCGCGAGCGCAGGCCGCTGCCGGCGGCGGTGGCCGGGGCCGTGCTGGGGCCGCTTCTGCAGAGCGCCGCCGCGGTGGCGCTCGGGGACGAGCCGTGGCCCGCCGTGGTGGCCGGGCTGCCGCTGACGCTGGCCTGGACGGTGGGTCTCGGGGTCGCCGTCGGGGCGGTGCTCGCTCGACGGCATCCGGCCGAGAGGGTGCCCCGCCATGTCTGAACGCGGACGATGGCCGGGCGAGGGGTGTCGCGTGGTGTCTGAAAGGCGGCCGGACAAGGGGTGTCGGGTCGCGTCCGGCAGTCGGCCGGCCGGAGGGGTGGTGTGGCGTGTCTAGGGGGCGGTTGTTCGTGTTGCGGCTGGCCGTCGCGGGCATGGTGATCACGCTGCTCGGACGGCTGTGGTTCCTTCAGGTGGTCAGCGGCGAGCGGTACGTGCGGGCGGCGGCCGACGTGCGGATCAGGAGCGTGACGCTGCCGGCGGTCAGGGGCCCGATCCTCGACGTGGCGGGCCGCCCGCTGGTGACCAACAGGACCAGGCCGGTGGTCACCGTCAACGCGGTGGAGCTGGCCCATCAGCCGGACGGCGGGCGGGAGGTGCTGACGCGGCTGGGCGAGGCGCTGGGGCGGTCGTACCGGCAGATCGCGGAGAAGGTGCGGTTGTGCGGGCCTTCGGTGCCGCGCCCGTGCTGGCCGGGCTCCCCGTACGAGCCGATCCCTGTCGCCGAGGCCGTGAGCGTGCCGACGGCGCTGCAGATCAGCGAGCGCCAGCAGGACTTCCCCGGCGTGCGTACGGAGCTGCGCCCGGTCAGGGCGCACCCGTCCGGCGCCTCCGCCGCGCACACCCTCGGCTACGTGCAGGGCGCCGAGGGCCGCGACGGGCTCGAAGGCGTCTATGACGGGGAACTGGCCGGGCGGGCCGGGCGCAGGGACGTGGCCGTGGACAACACCGGCCGGGTCACGCGGACCGTCCGAGAGGTGCCGCCCGTCCCCGGGAACACGCTCGTGACCAGCATCGACACCCGGATCCAGGCCGTCGCCGAGCGGGCGCTCGGCCGGGCGCTGCGGGCCACGGGCGGCACGTCGGGCGCGGCCGTGATCATGGAGTCGATGACGGGCCGGGTGGTCGCGCTGGCCGGGCGGCCCTCGTACGACCCGGGCGTGTGGACCGACGGCGTGACGGCGGCGGAGTACCGGGCGCTGCCGCTGCTGTCACGGGCCGTGCAGGGTGAGTGGGCGCCCGGCTCGACGTGGAAGGTCGCCTCGGTGGCGGCGGCCGCGTCCGCCGGGTACGCGCTGGACGCCACCTACGACTGCCCGGCCGGCTACCCGATCGGCGGCCGTACCTTCGGCAACTTCGGCAGCGCCGACCTGGGCCGGATGACCATGCACGGCGCGCTGGTGCGGTCGTGCGACACGATCTTCTACCGGCTGGCCGACGAGCTGTGGCAGCGCCGCTCCAGCGTGCCGCAGGAGACCGCCCGCGGGTTCGGCTTCGGCGCGCCGACCGGCGTGGACCTGCCCGGCGAGGCGGCCGGGGCGGTGCCTGACGCGGCCGCGAAGAAGGCGCACTGGCGGGCCACCCGCGCGGAGAGCTGCCGCCGGGCCGTCAAGGGCTACCCGGAGCTGGCCGACCGGGCGCGGGCGGCCTACCTGACCACCATCGCCGGGGAGAACTGCCGGGGCGGCGGCGCGTGGCGGGGCGGCGACGCCGCCAACTTCTCCATCGGGCAGGGCGGGGTGCTGGTCACGCCGCTGCAGCTGGCGCGGGCGTACGCGGCCGTGGCCAACGGCGGCACCCTGCACAGCCCGCGTGTCGGCCTGCGCGTCGTGCGCCCCGACGGCACCACGGCACGCACGATCACGCCGCCGGTGGCGGGCCGGCTGCCCGCCTCCCCCGGGACTCTGCGCTTCATCCGGCAGGCCCTCGCCCAGGTGCCCAGGGAAGGCACCGCGGAAGGCGCGTTCAGGGGTTTCCCGTTCGGGAAGATCGCCGTGGCGGGGAAGACGGGGACGGCAGAGTCGTTCGGGCACCGGGACACCTCCTGGTTCGCCTCGTTCGCCCCCGACCCCGCGTACACGGTGGTCGTCGTGCTGTCCCAGGGCGGCAGGGGCGCGGAGGGCGCCGCCCCGGCCGCCCGCGAGATCTGGGAGGGCGTTCTCGGGCTGAGGGAGCGGCAATGATCACGATGTCCGGCAGGCGGCCGCTGGTGTGGGCAGCGTCGCTCGGCCCGCCCGACCGGGTGCTGACGCTGCTGGCCCTCGCCCTGTCCGGGACCGGGCTGCTGCTGGTGTGGTCGGCCACCCGGATGGAGGGCGACCACGGGCTGCTGGTGCGGCAGGCGGTCTCCGTCGGGGCCGGGCTGGTGCTGATGTGGCTGGTCTCGCGGGTGGATCTGCGGGTGCTGCGGGCGTACGTGCCGCTCGCGTACGTGCTGGCGCTGCTGTCGCTGGCCGGGGTGCTGAGCCCGCTGGGGGTGCGGGTCAACGGGGCCCACTCGTGGATCGTGCTGGCGCCGGGGGTGCAGTTCCAGCCGTCGGAGTTCGCCAAGGTGGCGCTGGCGCTGGCGTTCGCCGTTCCCCTGGGTGAGCTGCTGGACGGGCGGCGGCGGCCGGGGTTCGGCGGGGTGCTGCTGGCGCTGGTGCTGGCCGCGGTGCCCATCGCCCTGATCGCGTTGCAGCCGGACCTGGGCACGATGCTGGTGTTCGCGGCCATGGTGGCAGGGGCGCTGCTGGTGTCGGGGGCGCCCAAGCGGTGGCTGCTGGTGCTCGCTCTGGGGGCGGCGGGCGCGGCGGTGGCGGCGTGGCAGTTCGGGCTGGTACGGCCGTACCAGGTGCAGCGGCTGCTCGTGCTGGCGAACCCCGGGGCCGATCCGGGCGGCGTCGGGTACAACGCCGCCCAGGCGCGCATCGCGATCGGCTCCGGCGGCCTCTACGGTAAGGGGCTGTTCAACGGCGAGCAGACGGCGGGGCATTTCGTGCCCGAGCAGCACACCGACTTCATCTTCACCGTGGCCGGCGAGGAGCTCGGGTTCGCCGGCGCGGCACTGATCGTGCTGGCCGTGTTCGCGCTGCTGTGGCGGGGGCTGTCGATCGCGCGGCGCAGCGCGTCGCCGTACGGGACCGTGCTGGCTGGGGCGCTGGTGTCGTGGCTGGCCTGCCAGACGTTCATGAATGTGGGCATGACTCTGGGGCTCGTGCCGGTCGTGGGCGTGCCGCTGCCGTTCGTCTCCTACGGCGGCTCGGCCACGGTGGCGGGGCTGCTGGCCGTCGGGCTGTTACAGGCCGTGCACAGGACCAAGGCCATGCAGCCGTAGCAGGTTCCGGTCGTAGACCCCGGACAGCGCCTGACTGGCCTACTGCGGTATCTCCGGCATGACCTCGTCGTCGGACGGGTGTGCCGCCTGAGGTAGGCGTCCGTTTTTCAAATGACGAACATGCTTGAAGGATGACCGACGATGAACCAAGCGATCTGATCCGCAGCGTCTCACGCGCCCTGCGCGTGCTGGAGGAGGTCTCGCGGGCCGACCGGCCGCTGTCGGTCAAGGTGATAGCCCGCCGGTGCGGCCTCAACCTGTCCACCTCCTACCATCTCGTCCGCACCCTCTGCTACGAGGGCTACCTGCACCGGCGACCCGACGGCGACTACATGATCGGCTCGAAGGTGGCCGAGCGCTTCCACGAGATGCTGGAGGCGTTCGAGCGCCCGCCTCGGGCGGCGGAGGTGCTGCGGCAGCTCGCCGCAGAGTCCGGCCACACCGCCTACCTCGCGCAGCTCACCGACGCGCGGCTGGTGGTGGTGGACGTGGCGGAGGGGCCGCGCTCGCCGTGGCTGGAGGACCTCCAGGCGGGCCTGGAGACGGCCCCGCACGCCACCGCGCTCGGCAAGGCACTGCTGCTGTCGCTGCCGCCGCGCATCCGGCGGGGCATCCTCACCGAGTACGGCCTGCGCCGCTTCACCTCCGCCACCCCCACCAGCGTCGAGGACGTCGAGGAGGAGCTGGCGCTCCTACGCCCCGGCCAGGTGGTGGAGGAGTACGGGCAGTTCAGGGAGGACGTGGCCTGCGCGGGCGCGGTCGTGCCCGGCACGCAGTGGGCGATCGGCATCTCCACCCGCGGCCTGTCCATCCCGGCGCTGGCCCGCGCCCGGCTGCGCGAAGCGCTGCGTGACCTCACCTGATCCCGCGCCGCCTTACGCTTGCTCTGGAGGGGTGCCGAGATGCGAGTGATCTTGTTCGGGGCGACCGGGATGGTCGGGCGCGGGGTGCTCAGGGAGTGCCTGCTCGACGACCGGGTCACGGCCGTGCTCACGGTCGGCAGGGCCGTCACGGGGGTCACCCACGGCAAGCTGCGCGAGCTGCGCCACGACGACCTGCTCGACCTGTCCGCGATCGAGGACGAGCTGCGCGGTTACGACGCGTGCTTCTTCTGCCTCGGGGTCTCGTCGGCGGGCATGAAGGAGCGCGACTACCGGCGCATCACGTACGACTTCACGCTGTCGGCCGGCCGGACGCTGGCGCGGCTCAATCCCGGCTCGACGTTCGTGTACGTGTCCGGCGTCGGCACCGACGCCCACGGCCGGGCCATGTGGGCGCGGGTGAAGGGCGAGACCGAGAACGCCCTGCTGGAGCTGCCCCTGGAGGCGTACATGTTCCGGCCCGGCTACATCCAGCCGATGTACGGCGTCACCTCGCGCACCCGCTTCTACCGGCTGGCCTACGTGGTGGTGCGGCCGTTCTACCCGGTGCTGCGGCGGCTGTTCGGCGCGGGGATCACCACGACCGAGCGGATCGGCCAGGCGATGATCACGGTGGCCGAGCGGGGCGCCCCCAAGCGGATCCTCGGCCCCGCCGACATCAACGCGCTCTGCGAGACCGGCGCGCGCTGAACGCGGCCGGCGCGAGGGGGACGGCGGCGAGCGAGGCGGCCGCGGCCAGGCCCCACACCGTGGCCCATGAGGTGTGGGCCAGCACCACGGGGATGAGCAGCGGGGTGAGGAAGGCCATGGCGAACAGCGTGGTCCCGATCAGGCCCAGGGCCGTGCCCGCGCGGCCCGCGCCGGCCATGGCGGCGATCTCGGTGTAGGCGACGCCGTGCCAGGAGTTGGCCAGCAGGCCGCCGAGGGCGAGTGCGGTGACGGTGATCGGGGTGGGCGCGTCGGTGAGCACCGCCGCCCCGGCCATCACGATCCCGGCCAGGACGCCGATGCGGCGCAGGCAGGCGCGGCGGGCGGAGGCGCTGTCTTCCGCGCGGTCGGTGCGGCGGCCGGTCCAGATGCGGACCGCGCCGCCGCCCAGCTGGGCGATCAGCACGGTGAGGCCGGCCAGGGCCGTGCCCGCGCCCTTGGCGTCGTGCAGGAAGATCGCGGTGAAGGTGAGCACGGCGAACTGGGGGACGGTGAGCAGGGCTCCGGCCAGCGCGAGCCGCCACACGTCCCAGCGCCGCAACGGCGACCTGAGCCCCAGGTCCTCCGCGACGGGTGACGCCGGAACGGCGCTCTCCGCAGCCGGCGACGTCCGGGCGGCGCTCTCCGTAACGCGTGACGTCCGGACGGCGCTCTCCGCCACGGGGGCGGACAGGCCGGTGGTGGTCTGCGGAACGGGCGAGGGGCCGCGCGGTCCTGTCGTAGTCGTCGGCAGGACGGCCGGCCGCGGAGTGGGTTCGTGCAGCCAGCGCCAGGTCGCCGCGGCGGCGAGCAGGCAGAAGGCGGCGGGAACGGCGTAGACGGCGCGGAAGCCGTACGACTGGGCCAGCCACGGCAGCAGCGCCACCCCGACCGCGCCACCCGCCGGGATCGCCGTCTGGCGCACGCTCATCGCGAACCCCCGCTCCCCCTCCCCGAACCAGGTCATCACCGCGCGCCCCGACGCGCCGTTGACGCTGCCGCCGAGCGCGCCCGCGATCGTCAGGCACACCGCCAGCAGCGCCGTCCCGGCCCCGTCCGCCGGTGTGACGGCCGTGGCCATCACCACCAGCAGGACGCCGGTGGACGTCAGGCCGGTGAGCAGGACGCGCCGGTCGCCGAACCGGTCGGTCAGCAGACCCCAGACGATGTCGGAGACGGCCACGCCGAGCCCGAGACAGGCCAGCGCCAGCCCGAGCGCCCCCGTGGACAGGTGGTAACCCGCCCGCATCGAGACGCCGGTGACCGGGATGCCGGAGAACATCGCCGAGAAGCTGCCTTGCGCCCCGACGCCCACGGCCAGCACGACCCAGCGGTGCCGGGGCCCGTACCGGCGCGGCCCCGCTCCTTCGGTCGATGTCGGCACGGTCGGCACGGTCGGCACTGCCATCACACCACTGCTCCTGCTTCAAGTAACCGTCTACAGTGGTTATTAACCGTGACAGCCGCCGAAGTAACTTGTCAACCTGGTTACTATGGGGGCATGGACTTCACGTTCGTCAGCGGGAACCTCGGGCTCGACCTGGCCGGCACCGTCGGCGACCGGCGGGGCGCGCGGGTCGACCTGCTGGCGACGCCCGCGGAGCTGGCCCGCTGGACGGTCGCCGCCGGGCTGCTCGACGTCCCGCCCACCGCCGGTGACGACGACCTGGCCGGGGCGGTGGCGCTGCGTGAGGCGATCTACCGGCTGGCGTCCGCGGCCCGTACGGGGGCGGCGTTCGAGGCGGCCGACCGGCGCACGCTCAACCGGTTCGCCGCGCCCGCGCCGGCGAGCGTGCTGCTCGGCGAGCACGGCGTGGAGCGCGGCGGCGACCTGTCCGCCGCGCTGTCCAGCGCCGCCCGCTCGGCCGCCGAGCTGCTGGGCGGGCCGCAGGCGGCACTGATCAGGGAGTGCGAGGCCGTTCCCTGCACCCGGCTCTACCTCGACACCTCGCATCGGCGTACGCGCCGATGGTGCGACATGCGCCGCTGCGGCAACCGGGCCAAGGCGGCGGCCTTCCGCGCCCGCCACTCCTGACCGCCCCACCTGCTCCCCAAGCCGTCCGCTCACCGCGAGTCCGCCCTGCGGGGCCGGGTGTGCTCGATGATGGAATACCTGGGCGCGCCTTGGCGCTAGCGTAGTCGTCAAAGATTCAACAGTCATGGATGGTGACTAAAGTGCAGTTCGGCATCTTCAGCGTGGGCGATGTCACCACGGACCCCACCACCGGCAGGACCCCGGCCGAGCACGAGCGGATCAAGGCGATGGTGACGATCGCGCTCAAGGCAGAAGAGGTCGGGCTCGACGTCTTCGCGACAGGCGAGCACCACAACCCGCCCTTCGTGCCGTCCTCCCCCACCACCATGCTGGGGTACATCGCGGCCAGGACGGAGCGCCTCCAGCTGTCGACCGCCACGACGCTGATCACGACCAACGACCCGGTGAAGATCGCCGAGGACTTCGCCATGCTGCAGCACCTGGCCGACGGCCGGGTGGACCTCATGCTGGGCCGGGGCAACACCGGGCCCGTCTACCCGTGGTTCGGCCAGGACATCAGGCAGGGCATCCCGCTGGCCATCGAGAACTACGCGCTGCTGCACCGGCTCTGGCGCGAGGACGTCGTGGACTGGGAGGGCCGCTTCCGCACCCCGCTGCAGGGCTTCACGAGCACGCCGCGCCCGCTGGACGGGGTGCCGCCGTTCGTCTGGCACGGCTCCATCCGCAGCCCCGAGATCGCCGAGCAGGCCGCCTACTACGGCGACGGCTTCTTCGCCAACAACATCTTCTGGCCGAAGGAGCACTTCATGCGCCTGATCAGCCTCTACCGGCAGCGGTACGCCCACTACGGGCACGGCACCCCTGAGCAGGCCGTGGTCGGGCTGGGCGGCCAGGTGTTCATGCGCAAGAACTCCCAGGACGCGGTACGCGAGTTCCGCCCCTACTTCGACGTCGCCCCCGTCTACGGCCACGGCCCCTCGCTGGAGGAGTTCATGGCCGAGACCCCGCTCACGGTGGGCAGCCCGCAGCAGGTCATCGACAGGACCCTGGAGTTCAGGGAGTACTTCGGCGACTACCAGCGCCAGCTGTTCCTCATGGACCACGCGGGCCTGCCGCTGAAGACCGTACTGGAGCAGCTCGACCTGCTCGGCGAGGAGGTCGTGCCCGTGCTGCGCAAGGAGTTCGCCAAGAACCGGCCGGCCGAGGTGCCCGGCGCGCCGACGCACGCGCGCCTGCTCGCCGCCAAGGACGCGTCCGAGCCCGTCGGCGCCTAGCCCCGGCCCTCGAATCCTGATATTTCCGGAAAGGAGCATCATGAAGCTCGCCGTCGTCACGGCCGGGCTCACCCAGCCCTCCTCCACCCGCCTGCTCGCCGACCGCCTGGCCGAGGCGGTCATTCACCGGACGGCGGCGGAGACCCCGACCGAGACCGGGGCCGAGACGGGGGCCGAGACGGGGACCGGGACCGAGACCGGCGCCCCGACCGGCGCCGAGGTCCGCGTGATCGAGCTGCGTGACCTGGCCGTCGACATCGCCAACAACTTCGTCACCGGCTTCCCGAACGCCAGGCTGCGCGAGGCCATCGCGGCCGTGACGGAGGCCGACGGGCTGATCGCGGTCACGCCGATCTTCAGCGGCTCCTACAGCGGCCTGTTCAAGTCGTTCTTCGACGTGCTGGACAACACCGCGCTGACGGGCAAGCCGGTGCTCATCGCGGCCACGGGCGGCACCGCCCGGCACTCGCTGGCGCTGGAGCACGCGCTGCGGCCGCTGTTCGCGTACTTGCGCGCGGTGGTCGTCCCGACCGCCGTGTACGCGGCGTCGGAGGACTGGGGCGGCGGCCGCGACGCCTTCACCGACGGGCTCGGCGAGCGCATCGGCCGCGCCGCCGACGAGCTGGCCGGCCTGCTCCTGCACCGCGCGCCCGGTGCGAAGCGGGACAAGCAGGACGACGAGGAAGAGGTCGTTCCGTTCGAGCAGCAGCTCGCGGCCCTGCGCCCCGTGGAGTAGCTTCTCCTCCGTGATCGCCGCCGCCCTCGTGGCCCTCTCCCTCACCCTGAGCACCGTCCCCGCCGGCCCCGCCGCCACCGCCCCGGCGGCCGGCCTGGCCGGCGCGCACAAGAAGGACATCGCCATGCGGCTGGTGTCCAGCGCGGAGAACTCCTCGCTCGACTGGAAGGCCCAGTACGGCTACATCGAGGACATCAAGGACGATCGCGGCTACACGGCCGGCATCATCGGCTTCTGCTCGGGCACCGGCGACATGCTGAAGCTGGTCGAGCTCTACACCAGGCGCAAACCCGGCAACGTGCTGGCGAAATACCTGCCCGCGCTGCGCCGGGTCAATGGCACCGCCTCGCTGAAGGGCCTGGCCCCGCGCTTCCCCGCCGACTGGCGCAGGGCGGCCAAGGATCCGGCCTTCCAACGGGCCCAGAACGACGAGCGCGACCGGGTCTACTTCGACCCGGCCGTCCGCCGGGCCAAGCAGGACGGGCTGCGGGCGCTGGGCCAGTTCGTCTACTACGACGCCATGGTCATGCACGGGCCCGGCGCCGACCGGCTCAGCTTCGGCGGCATCAGGAAGACGGCCATGGCCAAGGCCAGGCCGCCGGCGCGTGGCGGGAACGAGGTGACGTACCTGAACGCGTTCCTCGACGCCCGCAAGGCGGCGATGCGGGCCGAGGAGGCCCACGAGGACACGACCCGGGTCGACACGATGCAGCGGGTCTTCCTGAAGAACCGCAACCTCGACCTCAAGCCGCCGCTGACCTGGAAGGTCTACGGCGACCGCTACACGATCAAGAAGTGAGGACGCGCCCCGGCAGGCGCGTCCTCACGTGAAAGCGGTTCAGCGTTTGACGGCGACCACGTCGTACGGCGTGTCCGGCGTCGGCGTGGTGCTGAAGCGGGCGTTGGGCAGGTAGAGGCGGTGGCCGTAGGCGGCGACCGTCGTGGGGATGTCGAACCTGGAGTCGGTCAGGCGCTTGACGATCTTTCCTGACGAGCCGTCGCGCGACAGGCCGACGACGGCGATCGTGTTGTCGCGGTTCAGCACGGCGTACAGGGTGCGGCCCGACAGCAGCAGGCCGTCGCCGTTGACCAGCGATTCCCCGCCCAGGTTCACCTCGGTGGTGGCGCCGGAGGAGGGGTTCACCTCGAACAGCTTGCCCGTGTTCGACTGCACGATCAGCAGCGAACGCCGGTCGGGGCTCGGGGCGATGCCGTTGGCGTTGATGCCGGTCCCGTACTGGATGGCGCCGGTGAGCGGGATCGTGGTGAAGTTCTCGGGCAGCGCGCCGCCCCGGCCGAGCCGCAGCTTGTACAGCACCGCGTTGGAGGAGTCGGTGAAGTAGGCGGCGCCTCCGACGAGGATGACGTCGTTGACGAACGACGTCCCGGTGGCGAACTGGTACGACTTGAGCACCCGTCCGGTGCGCAGGTCGACCACCCGCGCGTTGCCGGCGTTGCCTCCGGCCACGAACAGCCTGCGCCCGTCGGTCTTCAGCCCGAGCGACGGCGTTCCCGGTCCCTTGCTGACGACGGAGCCCTTTCCGGTGCGCAGGTCGGCCCGGTAGATGTCGCCGGTGGCGCGTGAGCCGAAGTAGGCGTGGGGGCCCGGCCCGATCTCGATGCCCTCCGGCTGGAACCCGTTCGGCAGCGGGAAGGTGTCGGGCTTCGAGGCGGCCTGCGCCGGCACACTGCCGAGCAGGACCACGACGAGAGCGCTGAGTGCGGTCTTCAGGATCGCGGATCTCATGCGGCCCACGATGCCCAAGGGGGTGGGCCCGGCAAAGACCCACGACCGGCTTCTCACACATTTCTCAGAAATGTCCGGACTCAGGACCGGTTACGGACCGGCACCCCCGCTGGAGTGACCCAGCGAGTAGGTTGGGACAGAGCCAAACAAACGGGGTGAGTCATGTCAAACGGTACCCGTCACGCTCTGGGAGTGGTCGCAGGACTGCTTCTCCCTCCCCTGGTCGCCGCCGGGCTCTGGTACGGCGTCGGCGAACTGTCCGTCCAGGCCGCACAGTCGTTCCGGCTCTCGTGGATCGGGCTGGGGGCACTCGTCGCGACGGGAATCCTGCTCGCGTTCCTGATCGCCTCCCGCCTGTCGCCCGTGGCCTCGCTGCTCGGCGGGCTCGCGTTCACCGGCGTCGGCGCCCTGCCGTTCGTGGAGATGACGACCAGCGTCCGGCTGATCCCCAACGAGCTGCTGCCCACCTCGCTGTCGTCGGGTTTCCTGACGCTCAGCTACTCGGGGCTGCAGCTGCTGCTCGGCGTGGCGCTGCTGGTCGCGTCGATGTTCCCGTCGCGGTGGCGGGCCAGGCAGCGCCCCGAGTACGTGGCGCAGCCCGAATACGCGGGAGCATGGGAGCCGGCCCAGTCGCCGGCACAGTCTCCGTACCTGCCGCAGCCGCCGCATCAGGGGCCCGAGGACGCCACGCGGCCGATGTACCGCGAGTGAGCCGCGGGCGGCCTGGCAGAATGCCGCCATGCGCGACTTGACGATCGTCGACTTCCTGTCCGAACTCGCCGACCGGGTGCCCGCGCCCGGCGGGGGCGCCACGGCGGCCCTGCACGCGGCGCAGGCCGCCGCCCTGCTCGGCATGGTGGCCCGCTACACCACCGGCGAGAAATACACCGCCCACGCCGAGACGGTCGTCGCCGTGATCGCCGAGACCGACACGCTGCGGGCGCGCTCGCTCAGGCTCGCCGAGGAGGACGCCGCGGCGTTCACCGCGGTCACCGACGCCTACCGGCTGCCCAAGGGCGAGGAGCGCAGCGGCGCCATCGCCAGGGCGCTGGCCGGCGCCGCCGAGCCGCCCGCCAGGGTCGTCGAGGCCGCCGCGCGCGTGATCGAGCTGTGCGAGCTGATGCTGCCGATCTGCAACCGCAACGTGGTCACCGACGTGGCCGCCGCCGCCGAGGCCGCCCGCGCCGCGCTCACCACGGGCCGGGTCAACGTGGAGGTCAACCTGGGCGGCGTACAGGACGAACGGCTACGCGCGGAGCTGAACATCCGCCTGTCCGGCGTCGACTCGGCCGTGGCCAGGGCAGACTGGGTGACCGCAGAGGTACGCGAGGAGATCAAGCCGTGAAGACGCTGACCGGCCGGGACCTGGCCGCCGCCATCAGGACCCAGACGCAGGCCGAGGCGGGCTCGGGCGCGCAGCCGCGCCTGGCCGTCGTCGTGGCCACGGCCGACGAGGCGAGTTTGTGGTACGTGCGCTCGATCGCCAAGGCGGCGGCCGCCGTCGGCATCGCCTGCGACCTGGTCGACCTGGGCCCGCAGGCCGCGCCCGAGCAGATCGGCGAGACGCTGATCAGGCTGAGCGCCGACGCCGGCGTGCACGGCGTGATGCTGCAGACGCCGCTGCCGGAAGGGGCCTCGGCCCAGGAGCTGGCCGCGGCCATCGACCCGCGTAAAGACGTCGACGGGGCCAACCCGCTCTCGCTCGGCCGGCTGGCCGCCGGGCTGCCCGCGTTCCCGCCCGCGACGGCGGCGGCCGTGATGGCGCTGCTCGACCACTACGAGGTCGAGCTCGCGGGGCGGCGGGCCGTGGTGGTCGGCCGCTCGACGGTGGTCGGCAAGCCGCTGGCGCACCTGCTGCTCGACCGCCATGCCACCGTCACCGTCTGCCACTCGCGCACCCGCGACCTGGCCGCCGTCACCGCCCAGGCCGAGGTGCTGGTCGCGGCAGTGGGCCGGGCGGGGCTGATCGGGGCCGATCACGTCGCGCCGGGAGCGGTGGTGATCGACGTCGGCACCAACCCGACCGACGAGGGCGGCCTGACCGGCGACGTCGACTTCCCGGCGGTCGCGGAGGTGGCGGGCGCGCTCACCCCCGTGCCCGGCGGGGTCGGCCCGGTGACCACCGCCCTGCTGCTGCGCCACGTCGCGCGGGCGGCCAACCTGCCATGACCATGACCGATCATCAGGCGGAGGCCTGTCTTGGCTGACATTCTCATCGTCCAGAACAGCAGGAGCGGAGGTCCCGGCCGCGTGGGCGGCTGGCTGGAGAAGGCCGGGCACCGGCTCGACGTCGTGCTCGCCCACGACGGCGCTCCCCTGCCCCACCGCCTCGGCCACGACGCCATGATCATGCTCGGTGGCGGCTACCTGCCCGGCGACGACGAGCGGGCGCCGTGGCTGCGCGACGCCCGGCGGCTGATGGGTCAGGCGCTGGACGACGGCGTGCCGCTGCTGGGCATCTGCCTCGGCGGGCAGATGCTGGCCCACGTGGCCGGGGGCGAGGTGACCGGCGACACGGGCACGCCGGAAAACGGCAGCCTGCCGGTCACGATCAGGCCCGAGGCCGCCGCCGACCCGCTCTTCCACGGGCTGCCGCCGGTGGTGCCCGCCGTCGAGCACCATAAAGACGCCGTCACCCGGCTGCCCGGCGGGGCCGTCCACCTGGCCGAGACCGAGGCGTGCCCGTACCAGGCGTTCCGGGTGGGCGAGCGGGCGTGGGGGGTGCAGTTCCATCCCGAGGTGGTGCCCGAGCGCATGCTGACGTGGCAGGCCGACGGGTTCGACCCGGCCGAGGTCTACGCGCGGGCGGTGGCCGACGAGCCGGTCTCCACGCCGATCTGGCACCGGGTGACCACCCGCTTCGCCGCCCTCGTCACCTCCCGCGCCCCCGCCGCCAGGGCTTCGTGACACCGCCGCTCCGCCACCCGCTGTGTCTCCCCGCTACGCGTGTTGGCGCCGCTTGGGCTTCGTGAGCCTGGCGCGGCCGAGGCGGGCCGCCAGGGCGAGCGCCACCAGCGCGGCGCCGGCCGCCGCGAGCCGGCGCTGGCGGGTGATGCGGCGCTCCACTCGCGCGTACGGCGTCGTCGAGAACGACACCAGCTCATACCGGGACACATAGCCGGGCAGCACCCGCTCCAGCGCGTGCTCCAGGCGCTTGCCGGCCAGGAACGCCCGCGAGCCGACCCTGTCGCGCATCTCCACGAAGTTCTCCAGCGCCAGCCGGGCGATCACGTCGGTGTCGGTCTTGCGCCGCTCGAACAGCGCCAGCGCCCGCGCGAAGTCGTCGCCCGCCTCGTCCAGGCACCGGTCCAGCTCGACGCAGTCCTCGAAGCCGCAGTTGGCGCCCTGCCCGTAGAAGGGGACGATGGCGTGCGCGGCGTCCCCGACCAGCCCGACCACGACGGGCCCGGTGCTGACGTTCCAGGGCGAGCAGCGCACGGTGACCAGATGCCCGACCGGATTGGCCCGGTAGGCCGGGACGAGGCCGGGCATCAGCTCGAACGCGTCCCGGTAGTGCTCGGCGAAGTACGCCCTGATCCGCTCCGGGGTGTCCAGGGCGTCGAGCGTGCCGTGCGGCCAGAACAGGGTGCAGGTGAACGAGCGGTCCTGGTTCGGCAGGGCGATCATCATGGAGCGGCCTCGGGGCCAGATGTGCAGCGCGCCCGGGTCCATGGCGAACGCGCCGTCCCTGGCCGGGATCGTCAGCTCCTTGTAGCCGTAGTCCAGGTAGTCCTGGCTGAAGTTGACCCCGGGTAACTGTCGCAGCCGGTCCCTGACCGCGCTGCGGGCCCCGTCCGCGCCGATCACGACCCGGGCCGTGGTCTGCTCCCCGTGCGCGAACTCCAGCGTGCCCGTCCGCTCGTCCAGCCCGGTCAGGCGGTGCCCGAAGCGCACCTCCACGCCCGGCAACGCGGTGGCGGCGTCCAGGAGCTCCCTGTTGAGGTCGGCGCGGCCGATCGAGTTGATCGCCTGCGTGCGGTCGGCGCTGTAGGGCTGGAAGGTGAGGGCGCCGTCGGGGGCGTGCATCATCCGGCCCGCCATGGGGAGCGCCGCGCCCAGCACCTTGCCGTCGAGCCCGATGCGGCGCAGGGCGTCGATGCCGCGCTCGGAGATGGCTAAGTTGATCGACCTGCCCTGGTCGGGGCCGTGCTCGCGGGGGTCGGGGCGGCGTTCGTACAGGGTGACGCGGTGGCCGCGGCGGGCCAGGAAGCAGGCGAGCAGGCAGCCGACGAGGCCGGCGCCGACGATCGTGACCTCCATCTTCTCTTCGTACGGCGGCGCGCGGGACCTGTCTAGGCGAGGGCGTCGGCGATGGCCTTGACGGTGGCGTGCCAGATGGGTGCGGTGGAAGTGATGACGTCGAAGTGGTCGCCCGGTTGCTCCAGGTACGTCACGTCGTCGCCCATCTGCCGGGCCAGCGCGGCGTGGCGGCGGGCGAAGTCGACCAGGTCGAGATCGTCGTCCCGGCCTTGCACGATGAGCTGCGGGGTGCCGAGAGGGAGGCGGTGGAGGGGGGACGAGGCGGCATAGGGGTCTTCGTCGCCGGGCTGGGCCGAGGTCTGGCCGAGGGCGGCGGCGACCGCGCCGGCGCTGAGTTTGCGGCGATCTCCCTGGACGAGGTCGAGCACGCCCGCCAGGGACACGGCCAGCGCCATCCGCGATCCGTCGGCCGCCGCCCGCAGCGCGAGTTGCCCGCCGGCCGAGTGTCCGGCGACGGCGATCCGATCCAGGTCGAGCGCGACCGCCGCCCCTTGGCCGACCAGGGCCGGGAGGGTGGTCAGCGTGGCCAGGCCGGTGGCGATGTCGGCGGTGGTCGCGGCCCAGCCGTGCAGGTCGGGGCGGCGGTATTCGAGATTCCACACCGCGAAGCCACGCCCGGCCAGATCCTCACAGAGCTCCTCCATGAGGTCGGCCGCCCAGATCGAACGCCAATAGCCACCGTGAATCAACGCCACCACCGGCACCGCTCCGTCGGAGGCGCGGGCGGCGATGCCGGTGGCCGCGCTGGCAGCGGCGATGCCGGCGGTCGCAGTGCCAGTAAACGCAGCGCCGGTGGCCGCAGTGTCGGCGGCCCTGGTGTCGGCGGTCGCGCTGTCTGCGACGGTGTCGGTACCGGTAGCCGCAACGCTGAAGGCGACGGCCGCGGTGGCGGTGCCCGCTGAGCCCGCCGAGCTAGTGGTGCTGATGGTGGGGAGGTACAGGTCGCCCCACTGTTCCGGCGAAGGGCCGTAGGCGATGCGACGGATGCCGGAGTGACGCGCCCGGTGGACGGCGTGCCGGATTCCCCAGGCCAGGCCGGCGATCCCGCGCCCGTGGATGTGCGTGGCCCCGTCGACCCGGTCGATGTCCACCCACACCACGACCGAGGGGCCGAGTGGCTCTCCGAGTGATGAGCGTGCCTCCTCCCCCGGTCCGGGAAGGACGACCGCCACCTCGTGCTCCCGTACCGACGAGAGCAGGTGGGCGGTGTCGCGGGCGTGCACGACCGTGCCACTCACCCCGAGACGGGTGAACTCGCGGTCGGCGATCTCCGCGAGCAGCCCCGCGTCCGCCACCAGGCCGGGGCCGACGGCCACCACGATCTCGTCAGGATCCACCCTCATACGGAGATACCTTAGGGCGGGTGCGTGTGAATCAGCTTCACTCTTGGCCCACGAGTGTCGCCGAGGCGGAGGCCGTCCAGGACCGGCTCCGCGGGCAGGTCGAGCTGACGGGACCCGATACGTTCGCGCTGGTAGCGGGCCTGGACGTGCACTATCACGGCGACGACGAGGTGACGGCCGCGGTGGTCGTGCTGGACGGCGCGACGCTGGAGCCGGTGGAGCAGGCGGTGTCGCATGGGAAGGCGGCCTTCCCCTACGTGCCCGGCCTGTTCGCCTTCAGAGAGCTGCCCGCGCTGGTGGAGGCGCTCGAACGGCTCACGGTGACGCCCGACCTGCTGGTCTGTGACGGGTACGGGCTGGCCCATCCGCGCGGCTTCGGCCTGGCCTGCCACCTGGGCGTGCTGACCGGGCTGCCGTCGGTGGGGGTGGGCAAGACCCCGTTCGTCGGGACGCACGAGCCTCCCGGCCAGGAACGCGGCGCCTGGACGCCGATCGTCCACGAGGGCGCCGTCGTGGGACGGGCGCTGCGCACGCGGCGCGGGGTCAGGCCGGTGTACGTGTCGCAGGGCCACCGCATCTCACTCGGCACCGCCACCGGCGAGGTGCTGCGGCTGGCGTCCCGCTACCGCCTCCCCGAGCCGATCCGCCACGCCGACCACCTGGCCCGCCACCCGTCCTGAGCCCGCCCCGGGCCAGTCAATCGTCCTGGCCGACCCCGCCCCCGGGCCGACCGCCCGTCCTGTGCGACCATCCTGGCCAACCCCGCCCCGGCCGACCGGCCGACCGGCCAGCCGGTACGGCCGCGGGACCGGCGCCCCCGTCTGCCGGCCCCGGGGCCGTAGCCCGTCCCCGGTCGGGTCAGCGGCGCAGGGACCAGACCAGGAGCCAGACGCTGAGGCCGAACAGCGTCATCCCGAGCGGCACGTGCGCCGCCACCGCCCCCGACCCGCCCAGCATCGACTGGACGAACCCGAGCAGCAGGATCACCAGGCTGACCAGCGCGGGCCAGCCCGGACCCCGGGCCGGTCGCCACAGCAGGACGGCGACGACGAGCTGGGCCAGCGCCAGCGCGTGCACCGCGGTCGCGCCCATTCCGTGCGCGCCCGCCGCTCCCCCGCTCAGCAGCTGCCCGGCTGTCACGGCCTGGACGAGCACCGACAACGTGCTGAGCGCGGTGACGACCTTGAACGCGGTGGCGTACCCGCTGCCCTTGGCGACCTCGGTGACCACTGGCCTCTCCTTTGACCTAGGACGAAAGGCCTTCAGGATCCGCCCGGCGGGCGGTGGCCGCATCCGCCCCCGGTCGCGATCCGCGCTACATCAGCGGTCGTACCCGATCAGGCCGGCTGGTGCTCTCCCGAGGAGGGCAGAGGCGGCAGGACGGCCTGGGCGTCGGCGCCGCCGAACCACAGCCCGATCATGAACGCCGCCGTCGCCTCCAGTTGCATCGCCCGCGCCAGGCCGCCGCCGTTCACGGGGGTGCAGCCGAGGTCGGCGACCAGCGTGCGCGCGGCGTCCATGGCGGCCGGGTCGTCCCCGCACAGGGGTACGGCCAGCGGGCGGCCGTCGAAGACCGGAGGCGTGAGCCGCCAGACGTCCACGTGGCACAGGTTGAAGCCCTTCACGACATGCCCGCCGGTGAGGTCGGCGATCAGGTGGGCGAGGGGACGCGTGGGGTCATACCGGTCGGGCGCGGCGCCGTTCGTCACGTCGATGAGCGGCTTGCCGCGCAGTGCCGGGCTGGCGGCCCGGAGCGTGTCGACCAGCCCCGCCTCCCTGACGGCCACCACCACGACGTCCCCGAACCCGGCCACCTCCGCGAAACTCCCACTCCGCACCTCTCCAGAAACTCCCCCTGCCGGAACGCCGCCCGTCCCGGCTGCCTGGGCGGTCATGTGGGCCGCGCGCTCCGCGCTCCTGCCCGGGTCCCGCCCGCTGACCATCACCTCGTGTCCCGCCGCCGCCCACTGCGTGCCCAGCGCGTCCGCCATGTTGCCCGCGCCCAGGATCCCGATCCGCATGTTCCGTCCTCCGAATGAGGGGCTTTACTTGACAGCAGGACTGTAGGAAGTCCGTCGCACACCATTCGGTTCCTATCGGAAGGCCCGCGTTGTTCCTCGCCGACTGCCAGACCCGGCTGGCCTTCGACCTGCTCGCCAACACGTGGAACGCGGTCGTCATGTGGGCGCTGCGGCACGGCCCGCGCCGGCCGGGACGGCTGCGTACGGAGATCGGCGGCATCAGCAGCAAGGTGCTGACCGAGACGCTGCGCCGCCTGGAGTACAACGGGCTGGTGACGCGCCACACCTACGCCGAGGCCCCGCCGAGGGTGGAGTACGAGCTGACCGACCTGGGCCGTACGCTGCTGGGCCCGATCGAGGCGTTCGGCGAGTGGGCCGCCGACCACGCCGACGAGGTGATGGCCGCGCAGGACCGCTGGATCATGGCGGACCCGCTGTCCCCCGCCGGTGAGCCTGGGTCAACGCGGCCTCGCGAACAACTTTCTTAGACGGAGTGTTACCGAGCCATTACTCTGGGTAGCTAATCGACGGTTGTCCAACACCGTCACCCAGGAGGTCACATGCGTTGCGCCCCCCGTCGGATCGCCGTCACCGCGCTCGTCGCCGGCGGCCTGACCCTGCTCTCCGCCCCTGCGGCACACGCCGTCGTCGATCCCGTCGTCACCCTCGCCTGCCTGGCCGAGACCCCCAACGCCGCGCTCGGGGTGGTGGATCCGGCCGCCGCCATGGACCCGGCGTCCCTGCTCGCGCCGCCCGAGCTCCCCGCGACGAACTGCCTCGCTCCCTGACCACGCGGGCTTCCGGCACGGGACCACCCCTCGACACCGGTAACGGGCGGCGGCCGCACGCCGGACGCCGCCCGGTCCCAGCCAACCGTTCGCGCCACCAGCGGGTGCACGAAGAGCCGCAGCAAGGAGTTCCGTTGAAGGTCCGAGTCCTGACCGCCGCCGCCGCGTTGGCGCTGGCCGCCGGCGCGCCGCCGTTCATCCTCGACGAGCTCGGCACAAGCGACCGTCAGCTCGTCGACATCCAGACCTACATCCAGCACATCAACGTCCTGACGTCCTAGTGCGGGTAGCGCAGCTGTCCGTGGCCGAGACGCCGACCGGGCCACGGACACCGCTCCGACGGGTCGGCTACTTCATGTTCTTCAGCCGGTGGATCCAGGTGCCGCTCTACCTGGGACTGATCGTCGCGCAGGTCGTCTACGTCTGGCGCTTCATGATGGAGTTGCTCCACCTGATCCAGCTGGGCTTCGGCGGCACGCCCGCGGAGACCACCGTCATGCTGATCGTCCTCGGGCTCGTGGACGTGGTGATGATCTCGAACCTGCTCATCATGGTCATCATCGGCGGCTACGAGACGTTCGTCTCGCGGCTGCGCATCGAAGGACATCCCGACCAGCCCCAATGGCTCTCGCACGTCAACGCCAACGTGCTGAAGGTCAAGCTGGCCATGGCGATCATCGGCATCTCCTCCATCCATCTCCTCCAGATCTTCATCAACGCCGCGAAACCCACCATCACCGACCGGGAGCTCATATGGAAAACCCTGATCCACCTGACCTTCGTCGTCTCCGCGATCGCGCTCGCCATGATCGACCGGATGATGGAGGGCGGGCGTCCGCAGCATGGCACGGGCGACGGGGAGCAGTCCGCCGCGACGTCGCAGGAGCGCCTGGCCGCCTAGCGGCGCGCCGGTGGGCTCGCCGGTGGGCCCGGCAATGGGCATGGCGGGGGGAGTGATGCGGGTCGGACACGCGGTCGTCGCGGGGCTGGCGGCGGTGGCGTCGGCGCTGCTCGGCTGCCCCGGCGCGTACGCGGGGGACGAGGCCCCCGCGAAGAGCGGCCCGGCCCCGCTGATCGGCGATGTGATCATCTTCAACGACGAGATCGTCGAGCCGGTGTCCCTGCCGCTGAGCACGTGCGGAGGGCTGCTGCCGGTGTTCAGCGCGGCGCCGTCCTCCTGTGAGGGCGCGTCGCGCGTGTCGGACGACGACGCGTGAGTCCGTACGTGCCCGCCCGCGGGGGTGGGCGGGCACGACGGCGCGATCCCGGCGAACGGGCGTCAGGCGGCGCGGCCGAGCAGTTCCTCCAGCACCACGGCAACGCCGTCCTCGTCGTTGGACAGCGTCCGGTGCTCCGCCGCCGCCAGCACCAGCTCGTGGGCGTTGGCCATCGCGTATCCGGCGCCCGCGTAGAGCAGCACGGCCAGGTCGTTGGGCATGTCGCCGAAGGCCACCACGTCGCTGGCCCCGACACCCCGTTCCTGGCAGAGCCGGTCGAGCGTGGCAGCCTTGGTGACGCCGGGGGCGCTGATCTCCAGCAGCCCTTCCAGGCCCGAGTACGTCACCTCGGCCAGATCGCCGACCGTCTCCGACACCGCCGCGTACATCTCGTCCGCCGTGCGGGACGGCGACATGGCCAGCAGCTTGACGATGGGCCGGTCCGCGCCGAAGACCGAGTCGACCTCGCGGTAGAAGGCCGCGTCCTGCTCGATCCTGCGGGTGTAGGCGGCCTCGGTGAGCACGTTCCTGCCGGTCTCGACGGCCAGCCCGACGTCGGGCAGGGCGAGGGCGAGCGCTTCGGCGACCTTGCGCGCGGCCTGCGGGTCGAGCGGGCTGCTGGCGGTGATCTCGTCGGTGGCCAGGTCGTAGACGACGGCGCCGTTGCTGCAGATCGCGGTGCCGGTGACCTCCGCCTGGGCGGCGATCTCCCTGACGCCGCGCGGCGCCCTGGCGGTGACGAAGACGATCTCGGCGCCGGCCGCGCGGGCGGCGCGCAACGCCTTCCTGGTACGCGGGCTGACGGAGCCGGTCGAGCTGAGAAGGGTGCCGTCGAGGTCGGTGGCCACGATGCGGGGGAAGGTCACGGTGCTCACCAGGCGATTATCCCGTCCGTCCGGGCTCCCGCGAGGTCATGACGTACGCGAACGGTCTCCGGCGACCACGCGATCACGTCCGCCTCGCCTCGGAGCTGTAGGCTGGCGCGGCTGCCGCCGATGGATCGACGAGCGGCCGGATCGCAAAAGGGAGCTCGGGTGTCCATGCCGCCGCTGCGGGAAACTCTCCAGGCCAACCCCTATCCGGGACGGATCGTGGTGTGGGCCAGGACCCTAGATGGTGCGATGTGCGGCGGCTACGTCCTGACCGGCCGTAGCGAGGCGTCGAAGGCGCGTGCTCTGCGCCCGGCCGGTCACGAGCTCGTCGTCGGCCCGACCGATCCGGCCCCGGACGACCCGCTGCGGCACTACATCGCCGCCACGCGACGTGACGGCTGGCTGGTGTTCGGGAACGGGGAGCAGGTGGCGACCGTGGCCGATCGCCTGCGGGCCGGACGGCCGCCGGTCATCGCTCTGGACGACCTGGACTACGAACCTGATCCGCCGATCTTCACGCCGCGCGTCACCGTGGTCGTGAACGTGGACTCCCCCGCGGACGCCTGGTTCGGCGCCGCCCGTCGCAGCTCCGGCGACCGGACCTCGACCGATCTGCTGACGCTCTCCGTCCGGGATCTGGCTCCCGGCGATGCCGTGCTGATGACCACCTATGTGTCCGACGGCCGGCGCGTGGAGACCGGAGAGCCGTTCCTCGAAGCCGTGACCGAGGCGTCCGATCAGCACGAGCTCCTGGACGAGCTGTGGGAGGCGCTTGATCCGCGATACCGGGTGGCGGCGGCGAGTTTCACGCCCCAGGACCTCGCGGGCGCGGCTCTGCGCCACCAGGGTCCGTGACCCGGCTATCAGGCGGGCAGGGGCATGCGGAGCACCAGGCTCGTGCCCTGGCCGGAGTCCTCGATGGTGAGGGTGCCGCGGTGGGCGCGGGCGATCTCGCGGCAGATGGGCAGGCCCAGGCCGGTGCCCTTGGGGTCGCGGGCGCGTGACTCCGGCAGCCGGGCGAAGCGTTCGAAGACGAGTTCGCGGAGTTCGGGCGCGATGCCCGCGCCGTCGTCGTACACCTCCAGGACTCCGGTATCGTCCTCGGCCCTGACCGCGACGGTGACGCCGGTGGCGGCGTGGCGCTCAGCGTTGTTCAGCAGGTTGTGCAGCAACCGGGACATCAGCAGCGGGTCGCAGGTGACGAACACGTCCGGCCGCAGGTCGGCGCGGATCGGGACACGGCCGGGTGTGCGGCGCTGGAGCTCGGTGCGGACGAGCTCGGCCAGGTCGGTGCGCTGGTGCTGGGCCGACCGGTCGGCGTCCAGGCGGGCCAGGGTGAGGATCTCCTCGGCGATGGCCTGCTGGCGTTCCACGTCGCCGAGCAGGTCCTTGGCCATGTCCGGCCAGTCCACCGCGTCCGGGTCCATCAGCGCCTCCTCCAGGCGCAGGCGGGCGCCGGTGATCGGGGAGCGCAGGCCGTGCGAGGCGTCGGTGGTGAAGCGCCGCTCGCGGTGCACGGCCGCCTCCAGCTGCTCCAGCGTGCGGTTCACGATCGTGGCCAGGTAGCGGAGCTCGTCGTGGTGCGCCGGTACGGGGACCCGGTGGGCGAGATCGGTCTCGGTGATCTCCGCGAGCTCGGCGGTCATGGCCTCCACGGGACGCCGGGCACATCGCACAGCCGCCGGTCCACGGTCATGGGGCGGCGTGCGGGCACGAAGGCGGCCATCCGCGGCTGCCCCCGTACCCGCTCGGTCGCCGAGACGACCCGCCCGGCGGCATTCACCAGTTGCGTCGCGGCCACCCCTTCGACGTGGATGAGCGGCGGCGGCGGGCGGTGCGCGTAGCGGTGCACCATCTCCAGGTGCGCCCGGTAGACGGTCTTGAGCCTGAGGTCCGTCTCGTCGCGGTGCTGGTGGTCCAGGACCAGCACCGCCATGATCACGGACAGGACGAGCGTTACCAAGGTGGTCAGCAGCATCATGCGCGCCCGGATGGACCACGGCGCACGCGTGATGCGCGCGGCCGTCCGCGATCCGAAGCCTGCGACCCGCCGGAGCAGGCCGGTCAAGACGATCCCACGGCGTCCCGCCCCCCGATGGACACCCCGCACAGCGGCCACCTCTTCCGGTGCTCCAGCCTCACCCCATTTTGGGTGCACTTCCCCTGACCAGCGCGAACAAGCCTGCGGCGGGGTAAATACGGCGATTGTCCGGTCGGGACGGCTCCGACAGGGTCTGGGACGGATCGGTTATAACCTACGCAAATGCTCTCCGAGGATCGTCCGGCCGACGCTCTCGCGTCCGTGTTCCGCTTCGCCACGGAGCTGGTCGCCTGGGTGGCGACCCCGTGGGCGCTCGCCCCGCACTCCGTTCCGCTGGCCGTGCTCGCCGTGGTGGTGCTGATCGGGCTGCCGACGCTCTTCGCCACCCCGGGCGACAAGCGGCAGGTGATCGTCGCGGTGCCGGGCTACGTGACGATCCTGCTGGTCGTCCTGCACGTCGTGGCCGCGGTGGCGGCGGCGTGGTCGGCCTGGCACGCGGTCGCCGCCGCCGTGGTCTCGGTGCTGGCCGTGGTGACGGTGGTGCTGGAACTGCCGCGCTGGCGGTGGCTCCTGACGCGTTAGACGGACATCGCGGACAGACCGCCCGCGCGTCTTCGGCCCTGCATCCCGGAGGGGCCACCGCCGTGCCGTCAGACCCGCATCTCGGACGGGAGCCGCCTGGCCGCGTCGGTGAGTTCCACGCCCAGCAGTTGCCCCGAGTCGCCGAAGTCGAGCACGACGTCCCCCGCCACCCTCTGGTCCGCCGCCTCTCCGGGCACGATCTCATGCTTCATCGCTATATAGGCGATGTTGCGGTCGTCGTCGACGCTCACGTACACCGTCCGCGGCCGCATCCCCTCCGGACGGTCATCGTCGGTCAGCAGCCCCTCCTTGGCCTCGTGAGAGCCGGCCAGCGCCGCCCTGACCATGACCATGGCCAGCTCGACCGCCTCCAGCGAGTCGAGCCCGGTGACCTTCCGCTCGTGCTCCCATCCGTCGAGCCCGTCGATCCGGTACGGGCACGACCACTCGCCCGTCACCTCCTCGTACGGCAGGCCGAGCGTGACGACCACGTCACGCGGCGGATCGGTATGCAGCGCC
Organism: Nonomuraea sp. NPDC048882; assembly: GCF_040649755.1. Lineage (NCBI taxonomy): Bacteria > Bacillati > Actinomycetota > Actinomycetes > Streptosporangiales > Streptosporangiaceae > Nonomuraea > Nonomuraea sp. NPDC048882. The sequence continues at coordinate 177,855 of NZ_JBEZGB010000009.1, read as the reverse complement.
AGCACCCGATGGGCGATCTCGTACATGTCTGCTGATCTACCCGCACGACCGCATGTGGAAGACTCGGCCCCGCACCGGATGGGCATCGGTGCCTCGGCACCATAATGTCGCGGGAGTACGATTCATGCCCACGGCACCCGCGGGGCCGCCTACCCGTGGTCGTGAGGGAGCTTTGTCACATGAACGATTCGTTCGGGGCGCGTCTGCGAGCCAGGCTCGACGACCGGGGACCCCTGTGCGTGGGCATCGATCCGAGCCCGGCGCTGCTCACCGCCTGGGGGCTGGACGACTCGCCCGCGGGGCTGGAACGGTTCAGCCGCACCGTGGTCGAGAACGTGGCCGACGTGGTCGCCGTGGTCAAGCCGCAGTCGGCCTTCTTCGAGCGCTGGGGCAGCCGCGGCATCGCGGTCCTGGAACGCACCATCGCCGACCTGCGCGAGGCGGGCACGCTGGTGCTGCTCGACGTCAAGCGGGGCGACATCGACAGCACGATGGCCGCGTACGCGGAGGCCTACCTCGACCGGGGCAGCCCGCTGGCGGCTGACGCGGTGACGCTGAGCCCCTACCTGGGGTTCGCCTCGCTGAAGGGGGCAATCACGTCGGCGGTGGCCAACGACGCGGGCGTGTTCGTGCTGGCCCGTACCTCCAACCCGGAGGCGGCCGGGTTGCAGCGGCTCGTGGCCGGCCAGGTGCTGGCCGGGGCCACCGCCGCCAACGTGGGGCACTCCCCGTTCGGGCCGGTCGGGCTGGTGATGGGTGCCACGCTGCCGGAGCTCGAAGACTCGCTGACCGACCTCAACGGGCCCATCCTGGCCCCTGGGCTGGGCGCCCAGGGCGGCACACCCGCCGACGTGGCCCGCCTGTTCGGGCCGGTACGGCACGCGGTGCTGCCGTCGGTCTCCCGGGCCGTGCTGGCCGACCCGAAGCGGCTGCGCAGCCGTACGCTGTTCTACCGCGACGAGTGCGCCGCGCACCTGTCGGGGGTCGTCGCCCAGGGCTGACCACCCGTTCAGAAGTGGGTCGAGATCCCGAACGTCTCCCGCAGCCTGGCCATGTCGTGCAGGTCGCGCTCCCTCGGCTCATAGCCCTGGTGGAAGGTCACCTGCTGGGCGGCCGACAGGCACGGCACGGCCACGCCCTCGATCACGCCGGAAGCGAAGGCGTCCGCCGGATAGGTGAAGGCGCCGCCGTGGTCGTCGAGCCGCTGCAGCGCCGAGCCGTCGGGGCGGAAGCTCAGCGGGTGCAGGTCCAGCTCGCGCCCGCCGGGCTCCGCCATGACGAAACGGGCGGGCCTGCCGGGGACGACGCCTTCGTGCTGTTCGGCGTACCTCAAGGCCTCCAGGGCCGCGATCACGGCGGGCTCCTGCTCCACCCGGTGGAGCAGGTCGAGGTCGGCGTGCGTCCTGGTGACGCGCCCGACGAGCGCGTCGACGCCCCAGCCGCCGGCGATCCAGACCGCGCAGCCCGCCGCGCGCAGGGCCCGCAGCACCTCCAGGACGGCGCCCGCCTCGAACATCCGTGTCCTCTCCACCGGGTGATCGTACGCGAGCGCTCAGCCGATCACGTGCGCGGCCGGGTCGATGGCCCGGTCGATGGCCCGGTTGACCGCGGCCAGCACGGCGCGGACCGAGGCGGTCAGGACGGAGGTGTCCGTGGCCGCGCCCCAGCGGGTGACGCCGCCCGCGCGGACCTCGACGTAGGCGATGGCCCGGCCGCCCCTGCCGGGATCGAGGGCGTGCTCGGCGTAGTGCAGGATGTCCACGTCGAGACCGTCGGCGGTCAGCGCGACGGTCAGCGCCGACAGCGGCCCGTTGCCGGTGCCGCTCAGGGTGCGCCCGCTGGTCAGCGTCCCCTCGAACGTGTGCACGCCCGGCCCGGTCTCCACCGTGCTCCAGCTCGCCAGCGGGGCGGCCTCCCCCGGCGCCAGGTAGGTGGCGTGGAAGAGCTCCCAGAGCTGCTCGGCGGTGATCTCCGCGCCGCTGCCGTCGGTGGCCCGCTGCACCACCCGGGAGAAGTCCATCTGCAGGCGGCGGGGCAGTTCGAGGCCGTAGCGGGTGTTGAGCAGGTACGCGACGCCGCCCTTGCCCGACTGGCTGTTGACCCGGATGACGGCCTGGTAGTCGCGGCCGACGTCGGCCGGGTCGATCGGCAGGTACGGCACCTCCCACGGCGCCCGCTCCGGCGGCACGCCCAGCTCGGCGGCCCGCTTGGCGTGGTGGGCCAGGCCCTTGCCGATGGCGTCCTGGTGGGTGCCGGAGAAGGCGGTGTAGACGAGGTCGCCCGCGTACGGGTGGCGGTCGGGCACCGGCAGGCGGTTGCAGTGCTCGACCACCCGCCGCACCTCGTCGATGTCCGAGAGGTCGATCATGGGATCGACGCCCTGCGCGTGCAGGTTGAGCGCGAGCGTGACCAGGTCCACGTTGCCGGTGCGCTCCCCGTTGCCGAACAGGCAGCCCTCCACCCGCTGCGCCCCCGCCAGCAGGGCCAGCTCCGCGCAGGCGACGCCGGTGCCGCGGTCGTTGTGCGGGTGCACGGACAGGATCACCGCGTCCCTGCGGGCGAGGTTGCGGTGCATGTACTCGATCTGGTCGGCGTACACGTTGGGCGTGGCCACCTCGACCGTCGCGGGCAGGTTGAGGATCACCGGCCGGTCGGGCGAGGCGTCCCACAGGGCGGTCAGGTCGTCACAGACCTCCAGCACGTAGTCAGGCTCGGTGAGGTTGAACACCTCCGGCGAGAACTCGAAGCGGATGTCTCGGTCGCCGGCCAGGCGGGCGACGTGGCCGGCGGCGTCCCTGATCAGGGCGCGCAGCTCGCGCCTGTCGTGGCCGAGCACCACCTCGCGCCAGGTGGGGGCGGTGGCGGCGTAGAGGTGCACGACCACGCGGGACATGCCCTCGACGGCGGCGAACGTGCGCTCGATCAGGTCGCGCCTGGCGGCGGTGAAGACCACCACGGTGACGTCGTCGGGCACGGCGCCCGGCGTGGCCAGCTCGCGGACGAAGTCGAAGTCGGTCTGGCTGGCCGAGGGGTAGCCGACCTCGATCTCCTTGAAGCCCATGGCCGTCTGCAGGTCGAACATCCGGCGCTTGCGGGCCGGGTCCATCGGCTCGGCCAGCGCCTGGTTGCCGTCGCGCAGGTCCACGGGGACCCAGAGGGGTGCTGCGGTGATGCGCCGCCCCGGCCAGGCGCGCTCGGCGGCGAGCGGCACTTCGACGCGCTCGTGGGCGGGCCGGTAGCGGTGGTACGGCATGGCGCTCGGGCGCTGCCTGTTCCAGTCGTACATGAGTTCGTCCTTCTCGGTGCTCGGAGGGGAGACCGGCTGGGCACACCGACCGCCGCGGCGGGGTGCCGGTCCGGTCAGGCCCCGCCGCGGCGGCCGAGAAGGAGGCGACCGTACGACGTCATGGGCGCTAGACTAACCACACCACAGGTCCTCAGACAACCTGAGAGGAAACGCGATGCCCCTCGGCTCACTCCGGCCCAGCCCGCTCGTCGAGCAGGCCACCGAGCTCCTGCGCGAGCAGATCACCCAGGGCGAGTGGCCGGTGGGCACCCGGCTGCCCGGGGAGAACGCGCTGGCCAAGGCCCTCGGAGTAGGGCGCTCGACGGTGCGCGAGGCGTTGCGGGCGCTGGCCGGGGCGGGGCTGGTGCAGGCGCGGCAGGGGTCGGGGGTGTTCGTGATCGCCACGGTCGCCGCCGCGGGCCCGGCCGAGGGGTGGGCCGCCCGGCTGCGGCGGGCCGCCATCACCGACGTCTACGAGGTACGCATGATCGTCGAGACGCAGGCCGCGGCGCTCGCGGCCGGACGGCGTACCGGCGAGGACGTCGCGGCCCTGGAGGCGGCGCTGGAGGGCCGGTCACGGGCGGCCGGGGAGGACGACGCCGCGTTCGTGGACGCCGACATCGCGCTGCACGCGGCGGTGGTGGCGGCGGCGGGCAACCCGGTGCTGTCCGACCTGTTCGCCGAGTTCGCGCCCGCCCTGCGGGAGCGGCTGATCGACCTGGTCGAGCTGCTGGGGCTGCGGGAGCACGATCGTAATCCGGGGCACGACACGCACGAGGCGCTGGTCGCGGCCATCAGGGACGGCGACGGCGCGGCGGCCGAGGAGATCCTGCGCACCGAGCTCCGCCAGACCCTCACCCACCTGCACACCCACTGACCCGCTGCGCTCGGCTGATCGGGCCGGCGTCCGGGCGGATGACGTCGTCGTCGGGCTCCGGCTCGTCCTGAGCGTCAGTCGAGGGCGTCCTCGATCTGGCGGCGGGTCGGCATCGAGGTGCTGGCGCCCTCACGCTGCACCGACAGCGCCGCCGCCACGGAGGCGAAGCGCAGGGCGCGTTCCATGGGCATCCGCTCGGTGCGCGCCACCGCCAGCGCTCCCACGAACGTGTCGCCGGCCGCCGTCGTGTCCACCGCGTTCACCTTCACCGCCGGCACCCGCAGCCGCTCCCCCGACCGCGACCCGTACAGCGCCCCCTCGGAGCCCAGCGTGATCACCGCCTCGGGGACCAGCTCAAGCAGCGCGTCCATGGCCGCATCCGGGCCCGTCACGCCGGTGATGGCGGCGGCCTCGTGCTCGTTCGGGACGAGGGTCGTGACCGCCTCAAGCAGCTCGGCGGGCAGCGGCTGGGCGGGCGCCGGGGTGAGGAAGACGGGCACGCCGGACACGCGGGCGGCCTGCGCGGCCCGTACGACCGCCTCCATGGGCAGCTCAAGCTGCAGCAGCAGCGCCCGTGAGCCGGCGATGGCGGCCAGGTCCTCGCCGGTGGGCCCGGTGACGGTGCCGTTCGCGCCGGGGACGACGATGATCGAATTGCCGCCGTCGTCGTCCACCACGATGTGCGCGATGCCGCTGGGGCCGGGCACCTGGCGCAGGCCGCGCACGCCCACCCCGGCCTCCGCCAGCGTGGCGCGCATCTCCGCGCCGAACCCGTCGTCGCCCACCGCCCCCAGGAACGTCACCTCGCCGCCCGCGCGGGCGGCGGCGATCGCCTGGTTCGCGCCCTTGCCGCCGGGCACGGTGCGGAACCGGTGCCCGGTGACCGTCTCCCCGCGTCGCGGGGCCTGGGAGACGTAGGCGACGAGATCCATGTTGGCGCTGCCGAAAACCGAGATCATGCCCTCATCATCTCCTGTGTCCTGGCCGCCAGCTCGGCCGGACTCACTCCGTCGAACCCGGTCAGGCTGCTGGCCAGGCTGTCGCGCAGCCGCCAGCGCTCCGGTACGCCGCCGTTGAGCGCGCCCGCGACGGACCCGGCGGTGGCGCCGGCGGAGTCGGTGTCCCAGCCGCCCGCCACCGCCCCGGCGATCGTCGCGGTGAAGTCGCCGCCGCCGTGGACCAGGGTGGCCGCGACGAGGGCGGCGTTGTGGATCGTGTGCACCCAGTGCAGGTCGCCGTGGCGTTCGTGCAGCAGGTCGACGACGCGTTCGAAGTCGTCCTCACGGGCGGCGTCGGCGACGGCCAGGCGGACCGCCGCGTACAGGCGCGAGCCGCGCGGCACCACGGACAGGCCCGCCCGCACGACCTCCTCCGCCGAATCGGCCACCAGCGCGACGGCGCACATGGCGGCCGCGAACATGGCGCCGTAGATCCCGTTCGCGGTGTGGGTGAGTCGGGCGTCGCGCCAGGCGTACTCGGCGGCCGTGGCGGGGTCGCCCGGGTTGACCCAGCCGTAGACGTCGGTCCTGATCATCGCGCCGATCCACTCGCGGAACGGGTTGCGGTAGGTGGCGGTGGCCGGCGGCTCGACGCCGTCCAGCAGGTTGCGGTACGCGACGCGCTCGGCGGTGAACGTACGGCCCGCCGGCAGTTCGTCCAGCCACAGCTTGGCCACGTCCTCGGTGGTGAACCCGCGGCCGTGACGTTCAAGGACCGACAGGGCCAGCAGCGGGTAGTTGAGGTCGTCGTCCTCGGGGATGCCGTCCACGTTCTCGGCCAGGGAGTTGACGGCGCTGCGGCGGTTCCACGGCCAGCGGCGGGCGACGTCGTCCGGCAGGCCCTTCGCGGTGAACCAGGCCTGGATCGGCCAGTTGCCGGTGGCCTCGGCGATCTGCCTGATGCCTTCGCGCGGGATCTTCTCGACGGGCTTGCCGAGCACGCAGCCGGCCGCCCGGCCCAGCCACGCCCCCAGCACCCGCGCGGGGTCCACGTCGGCGCGGGGCCGCCGCCGAGGCCAGTCGGGGCAGGCGGCGATGATGCCGGCCAGGTCCGACGGCTCGGGCAGCGGGGAGGGGACGGCGGCCAGCTCGTCCAGCAGCTCCTCGGCCAGCCCGCGCAGCCGGACGGCCCCCGGCTCGGAGGCGCCGGCGCGCGGCGGGGCGTCGTGGCCGCCGGCCGCGTGCCAGCGGGCGGCGATCTCGCTCGCGTCGCGGCCGTCCTCGGCGGCCTGGCGCAGCTCGTGACCGACGAGGTCCTCCGGCTGCACCCAGGTGAGCCGGATCATGCGCCGTCGAGCTCGGCGAACGCGGACTCGTGGGCGCGGCGGCGCAGCAGGTCGCCCTCGTGCACCCGGCGTGCCACGGCGGCGATCGCGCGCCCCGGAGCCACGAGGTCCGTCCGGCTGGCCGCCGCCACCTGCTCGACCCACTCCTTCGGCACGCCGCCCAGCCCGCCGAGCGCGCCCGCGATGGCCCCGCCCATGGAGGCGATCGAGTCGGCGTCGCGCCCGTAGTTGACGCCGCCCAGCACGGTGTCCCGGTAGTCGCCCTTGGCGATCACCAGGAACCCCAGCGCCAGCGGCAGCTCCTCGATGCTGTGCACCCGGCTCGGCCGCCGCGCGCCCAGCCCCTGGTCACGGTAGGTGTCGGCGACCGTGTCGTACGGCCTGATCGCCGCCCGCAGCGCCTCGAACGAGCCCTCCCAGTGCCCGAGACCGGCCGCGGCCTCGCAGACCGCCTCGATGGCGGCTCTGGTGCCGTCCTTGGCCAGGCGCAGGCAGGCGGACACCACGGAGTCGGCCGTGGCGCCCGGCCGCATCGCCTCGGCCACGGCGGCGGCCATCACGCCCGCGGCCTCGCGGCCGTAGCTGGACTGGTGCGCGCCGGTCAGGTCGACGGCCTCGGCGTAGGCGGCGTCGGGGTCGGCGGCGTTGACGATGCCGACGGGGGCGACGTACATGGCGGCGCCGCAGTTCACGATGTTGCCGACGCCGGCCTCGCGCGGGTCGACGTGCCCGTAGTGCAGCCTGGCCACGATCCACTTCTCGGCCAGGAAGATCCGCTGCAGCGGCAGCGCCTCGGCCTCCAGCTCGGGGATCCAGCGCCGCTCGTTCATCAGCTCGGGCACCAGGTGCTCGGCCATGGAGTAGGCGTCCAGGTGGCCGCCGGTCTTCTCGTACACGCGGATGAGCGCGTGCGTCATCAGGGTGTCGTCGGTGATGTGGCCGTCGCCCTTGTGGTACGGCGCGATGGGCCTGGCGTTGCGCCAGTCGTCGTTGTACGGGGGCACGATGCCCTCGACGCGGCCCCCGTACCGTTCGACGATCTGCTCGGAGGTCCAGCCCTCGGTGGCGCCGCCCAGCGCGTCACCGACCGCCGCCCCCGCCACGCAGCCGGTCGCCCTGTCCTCAAGCGGCGTCATGCGATTCCCTCCAGTAGTTCGATCAGATCTCGGCCCGCCAGATCAGGCAGGCAACAACCGGACAGCGTACGGGCCGTGGCGGTCCACCCCTCCGGGATCGCCCCGTAACCGCCGCAGGCTCCGGTCAGCGCGCCGGTCAGCGCGGGCGCCGAGTCGGACAGTGAGGCCAGGCAGGCCGCGGCGGGCACGGCCCTGGTGAGCTCGCCCCCCGCCGCCTCGGCCAGCGCCAGCGCCACGGGCACGGTCTGCGCGGCGCCGACGCCGTAGCTGTAGACGTGGTCGAGCAGCGCGGCGTCCAGCGCCGGGACGGCGGCGAACGGGTCGCCCGCCTTCCTGGCGACGGACAAGGCCAAGCGGGCGTTGTGCCCGATGGCGGTGTCTTCGGGCAGCGCGGCCAGCGCCGCCTCGACCGCCGCCGCCACAGCCCTCGCCGCCGAACCCGTCACCGGCCCCGTCACCGGCCCCGCGCCGGGACCTGCACCGGGTTCCGCACCCGACGCCGGGCCTGAGGTCACGGCAGCGCTCACCGCGGCGGCCATGGCCTGGGCGGCGAGCACGCCGTCTCCGGCGTTCGTCACCTGCGCGTCCTCGGTGGGATCCCTCCCCAGGACCCCGAACGCGACGGCCCTGATGGCGGCGGCGTCGTCGAAGTGATGGGGATTGTCATGCCCCGAAGCGGGCGGCTCGACCCCGTTGGCCAGGTTGTCCAGCGCGGTGGCCACGGAGATCCGCGCCCTGATCGGCGCAGGCGCGCCTGGCGGGCCGGTGCCTGGGCGCGACGGGATGAGGTCCCTGAACGCGTCCGCGCGCGGCCGGTCGATGGTCAGCAGCGTCCACGCCAGCCACTCGGCGTCGTCGGACGGCCCGATCCGCAGCGGCGCGACGGGCTGGTTCAGCGCGAACGGCACCGGCAGCGTGGTCACCTGATGCTCTTCCGCGAACGCGTCCAGCTCGCGGTGCAGGCGCCGGCTCCAGGGCGCGTGCAGGGCCGCGCGGTGCCTGACCGCGGGCCAGCCCACGGCGTCACCCACGGCGAGCCCGGCGACGGCCCCCCTGATTCTGTCCCCCGACATGGTGTTCTACAGTCCTTCCGCCAGTTCGTCGGCGACGTCCAGCACGTGTCTTCCGGCCACGACGGGCAGGCATTTGCCCGTCACCGGCCCGATCCTGGCGGCCCAGCGGGCGGGCACGCCGCGCTCTCCCCGCGCGGCCCCGGCCATCGCTCCCGCGATGGCGCCGATCGTGTCGGCGTCCCTGCCCAGGCTCACCCCGAACGTCACCGACGCCTCCACCTCGCCGCCTCCCGCCAGGAAGGCGGCCAGGGCCAGCGCCACGGCCTCGGGCGCGATGTCGGTCCACGGGTAGTGCCGGACGACGACGGCCCGGTGCAACGCCTCGACGAGCTCCATGCCGTCCGGGCCCGGCTCGCCGGGGTCCGAGCCGCTGAGGTCCGCGTCGCCGTGCTCCAGGCCGCCAACGTCTCGGTCGCCTGCGTCTCGATCGGCCGAGTCCGGGAAGGCCGCGAGGACCTCACGTACCCGTACGACATTCCTGGCCGTCCACGAGTCCGCCGGGATCACCGACAGCGCCGCGGAGACCACCTCGTCCGGCGTGGCCCCGCCCATCGCGGCGGCCACCGCCCCGGCGACCGCCCGGCCGCCGAGTATGCCCTCGCCCGACCCGCTGACCAGCCCGTCCTGCTCCACCAGCCGCGCCGCCTCCGCTGGATCGCCCGGGCAGAAGATCCCGTACGGCGCCGCGCGCATCGCCAGCCCGTCCGACCAGCCGTGCGCGTGCACGAGCCCGGTCAGCGGGGGCTCCAGCCCCCGGCGAAGCGCTTCGACGGTGCCCAGCTCGGAGAACCCGGCTCCGCGCATGGGCCCGGCCACCCGGGGGATGATCTCCGCCCGGTACGCGGCCGCCACATCCTGCGCGCTCAGGCCGTGCCCGTGGCGGACGAGGAGGGAGGCCGCGTAGATCGCGTATTCGGTGTCGTCGGTGCCGCCGCCCTCGATTTCGGTGAGCCGTCCCCACCGCCGCCGGATCTCGGCCGGCGTGAGGTTCTCGGCCGGGGCCCCGAGGGCGTCGCCGGCCGCCAGGCCGAGCAGGCACCCCCGGGCCCTGTCCCGCAAGGAATTCACCGCTGGTACCGCTCCAGCACCTTGTTGCCGTCCTCGATGAGCTTGCTCGCCGCCTGGTCGAGGGTGATCTTGTCGGCGAAGTACTCCTGCAGCGCGGGCGTGGCGACCTTGGTCTTCCACTCGTCGAACCCGTTCACCTTCAGGAACGGCGCCACGACGAGGTCTTTGGCGGAGGCGGTGGCCACGTCCCAGCCGTTCTCCTTGGTGGTCATGGCCGGGTCGGCGGCGGCCTTCTGGGAGGTCGGCAGCAGCCAGTCGCCCTTGGCGAGCTTGGCCTGGTTGGTGCCGTTCAGGAAGAACGAGATGAACTTCAGCGCCTCGTCCGGGTGCTTACTCTCCTGCGCGACCGACAGCGTCTGCGAGACCGCGCCCTGCTGGGCGCTGGTGCCCTTGGGCGCGGGCAGCGTCACCCACTCGAACCCGTCGGGCGCCTGCTCGGCGACCTGCTGGCGCAGATAGACGCCGGCCGGCAGCAGCGCGAACTTGCCCTTGTAGAAGGCGGGCAGCGGGTCCGCGGTGCCCTGGCCGAGCGCGGCCGGGTCGGCGGACTTGTCCTTGTAGAGCTGGTCGTGGATGCGCTGGAGCACCTCGCGCTCCTCGGGGCCGACCTTGACGGTGGTCTTGCCGCCGGTGGTCTGGAAGAAGGTGCCGCCGAAGTTGAGCGCCAGGTTGAGCGTCTTGTTGACCGGCGACTTCATCGGCCAGGCCACGCCGAACGTGCCGCCCTTGGTCATCTTCTTGGCCGCCGCGGAGAACTCGTCCCACGTCCACGGCTCGCCCGGGGCCGGGACGCGCACGCCGGACTCGTCGAGCAGCTTCTTGTTGGCGATGATGACCTGCGACTCCTGGAGGAACGGCACGCCGTACACGCCCTGCTCGCCCTTGCCGCCGTCGAAGGTGACGGTGTCCCAGGCGGCCTGCGGGATGTCGCTCTTCAGCTCGGCGGGCAGCTTGTCGCTCAGGTCGAGCAGGTAGCCGTCGGAGGCGAAGCCGGCCAGCGCGGGCGAGTCGTTGTGGATGACGTCGGGCGCGGTGCCGCCGGCGAACTGGGTGACGAGCTGGTCGTTGACGTTGTCCCAGCTGCCCTGGACGTAGGTGACCTGGATGCCGGGGTTGGCCTTGTTCCACTCGTCCACGATCTGCTTGTTCGCGGCGACGGACTCCTTCTGCCAGGCCAGGCTGAGGAAGTCGAGCTTGACGGGCGCGCCGGGCGAGGACGACGACTCGCCGCCGCCCCCGCCGCACGCGGCGGCGAGCGTGAGGACGGCCACCGCCGCCAGAGCGGACTTGATTCGCATATGAGGCCTCCTAGCCCTTCACGGCGCCGGCCATCAGGCCGGACTTCAGGCGCCGCTGGATGATTGCGAAGAAGATCAGGCTGGGGATCGTCGCCATGAGCGACGCCGCGGCCAGCGGCCCGAGCCTGGCCACCCCCTCGGGGCCGGTGAACCTCACCAGCGTGAGCGGGAGTGTCATGACGTCGGGGTCCTGCAAGATCACGAGTGCGAACATGAACTCGTTCCAGGACGAGATGAACGAGAACAGCAGCGTGGCCACCACGCCCGGCGCGAGCAGCGGGGCGACCACGCTCACGATCGCCCGCACCCGGCTCGCACCGTCCACCGACGCGGCCTCCTCAAGCTCGGGCGGCACGGCGCGGACGTACCCCTGCAACATCCACAGCGCGAACGGCAGCGTGAACGTCACGTGCACCAGCACCAGGCCCGGCAGCGTGTTCACCAGGTCCAGGTCCCGCAGGATCATGAAGAGCGGGATGATGATCAGGATGAACGGGAACACCTGGCTGACCAGCACCCATCCGATCGCGATCTTGTTGACCAGCCCTCGGTAGCGCGCCATGGCGTAGGAGGCGGGCAGCGAGATGACCACGGTGATCACGCTGGCGAACAGCGCCACCACCAGGCTGCGCGTCGCCGCCCCGACCAGGTCCTGCTCCCCGAACGCGTCGGAGAAGTTGGCCAGCGTGGGCTCGCGCGGGATCCACGTGGGCTCCGTCAGCGCCATCTCCTGGGGCGTCTTCAGCGCCGTGGACAGCAGCCACAGCAGCGGGAACGCCAGGAAGACGACGTACGCGACCAGCGCCACGTACTGTGAAACGCGTTTCACCTGACCTCCCTCATCTGCCGCCACAGGTACAGCCCGAGCACCGCGAGCACGACGATCGCCATGGCGAGGCCGAGCATCGAGGCGTAACCGGCCATGCGGTAGCGGAACGCCTCCTCGTACGCGAACAGCATCGGCAGCCGCGTGCGCCCTCCCGGGCCGCCCTGGGTGAGCACGTAGACCAGCCCGAACTGGTTGATGTTCCACACGAAGTCGAGCGAGGTGATCGCCACGATGATCGGCCTGAGCTGCGGCAGCGTGATGCTCCAGAAGCGCCGCCATGAGCCCGCGCCGTCCATCTCGCCGGCCTCGTAGAGCTCTTTGGGCACGTTCTGCAGGCCCGCGAGCAGCACGACCGTGGTCTGCGGCATGCCAGCCCAGACGCCCACCACGATGATCGCGGGCAGGGCTAGCGAGAAGTCGGCCAGCCAGTTGACGTGCGTGCCGAGCAGGTCGTTCAGCATGCCGGCGTCGGGGTGGTAGACGAGCTTCCACATCAGGCCGATGACCACGGGCGGCATCGCCCACGGCACCACCGACAGCACCCGGGCCACGGCCCGGCCGCGCAGCTTCTCGTTGAGCAGCAGCGCCAGGCCGAGCGCGGCGATGAACTGCAGCACGGTCACCGAGACGGACCAGATCGCGCCGATCCGGAACGAGGACCAGAACTCGTCGTCGGCCAGCAGCGCGGTGAAGTTCTCCAGGCCCACGAACTCGGTCTGGTGGACGCGGGTGTTGCGGGCGTCGGTGAAGGCCAGGCCGATGCCGTACAGCAGCGGGCCCATGCTGAACAGCAGCACCGGCACCATCGCCGGCAGCATCAGCAGCCACATCTCCCGCGTCTGGCGCGAGGGGCCTCGGTGCCTGGCGCGCGACCGCCGGGGCGGCGCCGCTCTCGTCTCGGTCGCGGTCACGCCCCACCCTCCTTCCCGCCCGCGTGCGTTTCGCCCGTGTACTTTCCGTCTGTGTACTTTTCGTCGGTGTACTTTCCGTACGCCGGGCCCGCCGTCGAGGCCCGGACCGCGAGGCGGGGCGGCACGGTGACCACCCGGGGATCGCTCTCGCCGCCCTGGAGCCGTTCGAGCAGCAGCTCGGCGGCGGCCTTGCCGCGTTCGGCCGACCCGAGCGAGACGCTGGTCAGCGACGGCCAGGAGGCCGCGGCGAGGTCGGTGTCGTCCATGCCGACCACCGCCACGTCTTCGGGCACCCGCCGGCCCGCGGCCCGCAGCACGTCGAGCGCGCCGAGCGCGATCAGGTCGTTGGCGCACATCAGCGCGTCGATGTCGGGCCGGGCGGCGAGCAGCTCAGCCACAGCGCGGGCCCCGTCGGCGCGGTAGAAGTCGCCGATCCGGACGAGGTCCTCGTCGTAGGGCAGGTCCAGGTCTCCCAGCGCCTCCCGGTACGCGGCGCCGCGGGCGGCGCCGGGCACGGTGTCCAGCGGGCCGTTGACCAGGGCGATGCGGCGGCGGCCGAGCGCGTGGAGGTGGTCGAGCGCCAGCCTGACGCCGGTGCGCGAGTCGGCCCGTACGTTGTCGACGCGGGTGCCGTCGGGCACCGAGCCGATGATCACGACCGGCGCCCTGGCCGTGGCCAGCATCCGCAGATGAGCCTCGGTGACCCGCAGCGGGACCATGATCAGCCCGTCCACGTAGCGCTCGCCCAGGCTGTGCAGCACGGCGATCTCGTCCTCCACGACGGCGTCGGTCGAGTGGAGCACGAGCCGGTATCCGGCGGCCTTCAGCACCGGCTGGATCTGGCGCAGCATGGCCAGGTAGGCGGGGTTGCCGACGTCGGCCATGGCGAAGGCGACCTGGTGGGTGCGGCGCGACTTGAGCGACCTGGCCACGGCGTTGCGCACGTAGCCGAGCTCGTCCGCGGCGGCCATCACCTTGCGCACGGTCTCCTGCCTGGTCGGCAGGCCGTTCAGGACCCGCGATACGGAGGCGATCGAGACACCGGCGCGCTCGGCGATCGTGTTGATCGTGGGTCCGTCGGCCAAGGCTGTCCTTCCATCGTGCGTAAACGTTTACGGTCATCCGCCTGTAAACGTTTACCGTGTGGAGGACATGAAACCTGGATGTAACTTGCAGGTCAAGTCACGATCACATAACACCAGGTCAGCGGCCTTGAGCACAAATCCGTCACGTCCGGCCGCGCGCGGGCCGGACATGACGGACGTATTGCGCCGGCGCCCTCACCTCAAGCGGCCCGCGAAGCGGACCGCGCGGATATGACGGGACATGGCGGACATGGCGGGACGAGGATCAGTCGCGGGCGGGTTCGGGCTCCGGCTCGTACCCGCGCTCCCCCGCCGGACCGGCCCCGTCCCCGTTGGCAGCGCCGGGGGCGGCTCCGCCGGCGGCACTGGGGGCGGCGTTCTGGACAGGGGATGCCGAGAGGCGGAGCAGGGCGCGGATGGCCGGGGAGCCGGTGAGCGTCACCACCGCCGCGAGCACCGCCGGGATGAACAAGGCCACCGGCAGCGACGTCGCCTCGGCCACGTACCCGAGCACGGCCGGCCCCAGCAGCAGCCCGCTGTACCCGAACGCCGTCACCATGGCCAGCGCCCGCCCGACCCGGCCCCCGGCCGCGCCGACCGCGCTGAACAGCACCGGCACCACCGTGGCCAGCCCGACGCCGGCCAGCGCCCACCCGGTCCAGGCGCACGCGACCCGTACGGCCTCCCCCGTGAGCGGCGAGACGAGCACGAGGACGTATCCGGCGGTGGCGAAGAGCCCGGCGAGCTGGATGGTCCGCACGGAGCCGAGCCTGCCCCTGATCGGGTCGCCCAGCAGCCGCACGGCCGTCATGGCGACGGAGAAGATCGTGTACGCCAGCGGCGCCATCTCCGGATCGACCTCCAGCACCCAGCGGGCGTGCAGCGCGCTCCAGTCGATGGCCGCCCCTTCACTGAGGTGCCCGGCGAAGGCGGCCACCCCGAGCAGCGCGATCAGCCCCCAGCGCAGCGACTCCCCGGGCGCGTCCGGCGAACCGGAAGAGCCGGCCGCCGAGCCGTCCCCCGGCGTGCCGGGCAGCAGCAGCCGCGCGGCCGGCAGGTACAGGAACGGCACCACGATCGCCGCCGTGATCAGCAGCCCCTGCGGGTCCGCCCCGGCGTCCAGCGCGAGAGCGGTGATCCCGCCGCCGGTGGCGCCGCCGAGGCTCCAGGTGCCGTGGAAGGCGGAGATGATCGGCCGCCGGTAGACGCGTTCGACCTCGACGGAATGGGCGTTCATCCCGATCTCGGTCACGCCGAGTCCCACGCCGAAGAGCACGGCCAGAACCGCCAGCATCCAGTACGAGGACGCCAGCGCCGGCCCGAGCAGCACCAGGCCGGAGAAGGGCCCGGCGATCCAGCACACCCGGCGGCTCGACCACCGGTCCACCAGCGGTCCGGCCACCAGCATCGACGCCAGCGCCCCGCCGGAGATCAGCAGCAGAACGCTGCCGAGCCTGGCGGGGCCGAGGTCGAGCCGTTCGTTCAGCGACGGCAGCCCGGCCGCCCACAAACCCATGACAAGACCGGCGAGAAAGAAGAATCCGAAAACTCCGACACGTGCCCGTTGTGCTTCAGTGAGACTTTTGTTCACGGCTAGAGCATAAACTGTCCTCGTGAATGGAGCTACGACGAGTGGCGAGCTTCGCGCGCACAACCGGGTCAGGCTGCTGCGCGCCGTGCACGACTCCGGTGCCGTGCGCACCAGGTCCCAGCTCACCCGCGATCTGCGGCTGGCCAGGGGCACGGCCTCGGTGCTGGTGGCCGGCCTCGCCGAGGCCGGCCTGCTGCACGAGGAGCCGGCCCCCGGGCACGCGCGGGGCCGACCGACGCTGGTGCCTGGGCCGCATCCGGACGGGCCGGTCGCGCTGGCCGCCGACGTGCGCGAGGACGCTTGGGAGCTGGCGGCGTGCGAGCTGGGCGGCCGGGTCACGGTGCTAGACGTACGGCCGCACGACGGCACGCCCCAGGGCACACTGGGGCCGCTGGGCGAGGCCGTGGCGGAGCACCGGCGGCGGCTCGGCCACCGCGTCGTCGGCGTCGGGGTGGCCCTGGCCGGCCCGATCCGCCACGGCGGCCTGGTCGACATCGCCCACCTGGGCTGGCGCTCTGTGGACGTCCCCGCATTGCTGAACCTGCCCGGCACGCCCACCGGACCCGGCACGCCCGCCACCCACCCTGGCGGGCCCTTCGACCAGCCCGACATGCCCGTGATCGGCAACGACACCGTCCTGGCCGCACTGGCGGAGGCGCGGCGCGGACACCTGTGTGACGTCCGGGTGGGCCTGCACCTGCACGTGGACTTCGACCTGGGCGGCGTGCTGGTCGTGGACGGCCGGCCGGTCGCCGGGGCGAGCGGCACCGGCGCCGAGTTCGGCCACATGCCGCTGTCCGGCAACGACCGCCCCTGCCCCTGCGGCGCCACCGGCTGCTGGGGCATGGACGTCGGCGCGAACGCCCTGCTGCGCCACGCCGGCCTGGCCCACGGCGGCGGCAGGGGACGCGAGCAGGCCGAGCGGGTGCTGGCGACGGGCGGGGAGGCGGTGGAGGCCAACGCCAGGGCCCTGGGACGCGGCGTGGCGGCCCTGGTGAACGCGCACGACCCGGAGGTGGTGACGCTGTCAGGCCACGGCGTGGAACTGCTTGAGCGGGCCGGACAGGCCCTCATGGCGGCCTGCGAGCCCGGCCTGATGGCGATCCGCCGCGACCGGCCGCCGCGGATCGAGGGCTCGGCCCTCGGCTGGCGCGGCGCGCTCCTGGGTGCGATGGAGTCGGTCTTCGACAGCTTCCTCACACCCGAGGGGCTCGAACTCTGGCGCAAAAACCACCCTGACCAGGCTCGCGACACGCCCGACCGACAAAGTGTGACGTATTCCACCCTGGACCGGCATAAGCCACTGTGAGCCCACGGCTGCGCACCCGCATAGGCGATCTTGCACGGGCCCGGCCGGCACGGGTACGCATGGGGAGGGCCAAGGCGCGAAAGAATCATGATCCGAGGGGCGAACCGCGTGAATCTCGAACTCGCGCTCCGCATGACGGAGGCGGCCGTCAAGCAGGCGTACCGCGAGGGCGCCCGGATCTCCGTGGCGATCGTGGACGACGGGGGAAATCTGGTGTCGTTCCAGCGTATGGACGGTGCGGAGATCTCCGGGCCCGTCCTCGCGCGGGGCAAGGCGTACACGTCGGTGGCCCTGCGCAGGCCCACCTCCGAGCTGTCCCCGCTGACCGCGGCGGACGGCGAGCTCGCGGGCCTGGCCGGAGCGGGTTTCGTCTGCTTCGGCGGCGGCCTGCCGCTCTGGTCGGGCTACGGTGAGACGGGACGCGTGGTCGGTGGCATAGGGGTCAGCGGAGGCACGGTCGCGCAGGACGTGGCGTGCGCGGAAGCGGGCGCATCAGCGTGGTCCGGACGCTGACCACGCACTTTCCGCAACACGAACCGCTGGTATCCGCCATGATTAGCCACTGCACCACGGGTAACAGAACCCGAACGCTCAACTCCCCGAGGAGAGAACAGAGATGGCACTTCCCACTCTCACCCCCGAGCAGCGTCAGGCGGCTCTGGCCAAGGCCGCCGAGGCCCGTGCCGCGCGCACGGCGCTGCTGGCGAAGGTCAAGGCCGGCGAGCTGACGTTCGCTCAGCTGCTCGAGCGCGACGACGACATCGCGAAGAAGATCAAGGTGTCGCAGGCGCTCCGCGCCGTCAAGGGCGTCGGTCCGGCCAAGGCCACCGCGCTGATGGAGGAGGCGGGCGTCGACGAGAAGCGCCGCCTCGGCGGCCTGGGCGCCCAGCAGCGCAAGAAGCTGGTCGACGCGCTCGGGTAGAACCCCGAGCGGCCAGGTCCGCGCGTAGCGGCGCGCGGACCGGCCAGCGACCCTCTCACTGGCAGGAGGGACCGGCGGGCGGAGCCGCCCCGCTCGGCCGGCGGGCCAGGCCCGGGAGGGTTCGCGTGAACGTCAGGTCAGGGCGGCCGGGAACGGGATCACGAACGCAGGTAGGTCAGGACGGCGAGCACCCGGCGATGCTGGTCACTGTCCTCCGCGTAGAGGCCGAGCTTGCTGAAGATGCTTCTGATGTGCTTCTCCACGGCCCCGTCGCTGATCACGAGCTGCCGCCCGATGGCCGGATTCGACTTCCCCTCGGCCATCAGGCCGAGCACCTCGCGCTCGCGCGGCGTGAGCTCGGCCAGCGGGTCGTCCTTGCGTCTGCGCACCATCAACTGCGACACCACCTGAGGATCGAAGACGGTTCCGCCGGCGGCCACCCGCCGCAGGCCCTCCAGGAACTCCTCCACGTCGACGACCCGGTCCTTCAGCAGGTAGCCGACCGCGCCACGGGCGTCGGCCAGCAGGTCGTCGGCATAGGAGACCTCGACGTACTGGGAGAGGATCAGCACCGGCGCGCCGGGCACCCGGCGCCTGGCCTCGACCGCCGCCTTGAGCCCCTCGTCGGTGAACGAGGGCGGCATGCGTACGTCCACCACCGAGACGTCCGGCCTGTGCTCGGCGACCGCGGCGACGAGCGCGTCACCGTCACCGACCGTGGCCACCACCTCGCAGCCGAACTCCTCCAGCAATCTGACCAGGCCCTCCCTGATCAGAACAGCGTCATCGGCCACGACTACCCGCACGGCACCTCCGCCACGATCATCGTGGGCCCGCCGTCGGGCGACTGCACGGTCAGCTCCCCGTCGACGGCGCGGAGCCGGTCGGCCAGCCCGGCGAGCCCATGTCCTTTGGCGACGTGCGCGCCGCCGACCCCATCATCCCCGATCGTCAGCATGAGCACGTCATCGATGCGGATGAGCTGGACGGTGCAGATGGTGGCGCGGCTGTGCTTGGCCACGTTGGTCAGGGTCTCGGCGCAGACGAAGTAGACGGCGTTCTCGACGGCGGCCTGGTAGCGCTCGACGGTCTGCACGTCGAGGTCGACGGGGACCGTGCAGCGGCCAGCGAGTGCGGCCAGCGCGGGCGCGAGGCCGCGGTCGGACAGGATCGGCGGGGCGATGCCGCGCGAGAGCGCACGCAGCTCGTCGAGCGTCTCGCGGGTGGCGCCGATCGCGGCGCTGAGCGTGGCCCGCGCCGCCTCGGGATCCTTGGCCAGTTGCCGCTGCGCCCTGGACAGCTCCATGGCCAGCGACACCAGCCGCTGCTGCGGTCCGTCGTGGATGTCGCGCTCCAGCTTGCGCAGCGCGTTGGCCTCGGCGGAGACGGCCGCGGCGCGGCCCTGGGCCAGGTCGTCGATGCGCTCCTGCAGCTCGGCCACGCCGGTCAGCAGGGCCCGGCCGAGGCCTGAGCGCAGCAGCGCGGCGCCGCGGACCACGAACGGCATGAGCAGCGTGAAGACCAGGCCGACCGAGACGTAGAAGAGCACGTTGATGCCGTAGGAGTCGCCCAGGCCGAGCAGCTCGGGCAGCTCGGTGTTGCCGGGGATGCGGGAGGTGATGAGGCCGTACAGGGGATAGGTGAGCCCGGAGATGGGGATCGCCCAGAACACCACCGTGAGCACGAAAGCGATGATCGCGAACGGCAGGTTGAGTATGCCGTGCAGCAGGTCGAGCCAGGACTGCCCGCTGGTCAGCGGGTTGACGAGGCGGCGGAAGCGGCCGGCGCCGGGCGGCGCGGGCTTGTAGCGCGGCCGTACGGGCGGCCTGCGCAGCACGTCGGAGAGCCAGCCGCGCTCGGCGTCGGCGAAGCCCCGCGCCACCAGCAGCGTGCCGGCCAGCAGCGGCACGCCGATCCACACGACCGCCGTGCCCACCCCTGCCGCGAATCCCGCGATCATGAGCACGAAGCCGATGAGAGTGGTCGGGAAACCGACCAGCGTGTAGCGGGTGTCGAGAAGGACACGCCTCGTCAGGGAGCGCATGGCCACCACCGTATGCCGGGCCGCTCGCGCGGACGAGCGGGTGCGCCGGTGTATGGGGGTAGGGCCAGCCCTACCCGGGCCGGTGGTGCGATCTCGACCCCAGGACGGCGGCTCGCGGCAATGTGCGCGAGCGCCCTGGACGGGAGCCTTGAGCCATCCGCTCCCCCAGGAATCGAGGCTCCCCATGACCGCCCTGCTGGACCGCCCCACTGCCGCGCCCGCGAGGCCGCGCGGCCCGGCGGACGCGCGCCCGGCGGGCCGCGACCCCTTCATCGACCTGCTGCGGGTGGCCGGGATGGCGCTCATCGTGCTGCAGCATTGGACGATCCCGGTGCTGACGTACGAGGGCGGGCGGCTGACGACGGGCAACGCGCTGTCGACGCCCGGGGTGTGGGTGGTGACGTGGATCAGCCAGGTGATGCCGCTGGTGTTCTTCGCGGGCGGGGCGGCGAACGCCATCAGCTTCGGCCGTTCGTCGAAGCCCGCTCCCCTGTGGCTGGCGATCCGGCTGCGGCGCCTGGCCTGGCCGCTGCTGCCGCTGGCCGCGGTGTGGATCCCGCTGCCGCACGTGCTGCTCAGCCTGGGGGTGCCCGCGCAGCCGCTCGGGGTGGGCGCGCAGCTGACGGGCCAGCTGCTGTGGTTCCTGGCCGTCTACCTGATCGCCGTCACGGTCACGCCGTACGCGCTGCGCCTGCACGAGCGGCACGGCTGGCGCGTGCCCGTCCTGCTGTCGGCCGGGGCGGTGCTGACGGACGTGGTGCGCTTCTCCTCCGGGATCGACGCCCTGGGCTATGTGAACGTGCTGTTCGTCTGGCTGGCCGTGCACCAGCTCGGCTTCTTCTACGCCGGCGGCCGGCTGCGGCACCCGTGGCTGCTCGCCGCAGGCGGTTTCGGGGCGGCGGCGCTGCTGGTGGCCCACGGCCCCTACCCGGGCAGCATGATCGGCCTGCCGGGCGCGGAGGTGTCCAACATGGCGCCGCCCACGCTGGCCATGCTCGCCGTCGGCCTCGGCCAGATCGGCCTGGCCGCGCTGCTGCGCCCGGTGCTGGTACGGCTGGCGCCGGCCCGCCTGCTGGACTGGGCGAGCCCGCGCATCATGACGGTGTACCTGTGGCACATGCCGGCCCTGTTCGCGGTGACCGGGGTCGTGGTGGTGCTGCTGGGCGTGGACACGCCGCGGCCGGGCAGCGTGCTGTGGTTCCTCGGCTGGCCGATCTGGTTCGGGCTGCTCTGCCTGGTGCTGTGGCCGTTGCTGAAGGGGTTCGCCAGGTTCGAGACGCCGCCCGCGCTGCCGTTCGGCGCGGGCGGCTGGCGGGGCGCGCTCACGGCGGCCGGACTGGTCGGCGCGGGGGTGCTGACGCTGACCGTGGGCGGTTTCGCGCCCGGCGGCGGCCCGTTCCTGGCGGTCTTCGCCCTCCTCGGCGGCCTGCTGCTGACCGTGCCCCGCGCCCGCGCCTGACGGCTTACCGACCGTGCCCCGCGCCCGCACCTGAGGGCTGCGGGGGCGAGGTCGCTTGACCGAGTTGGCCGCGAGCGGTTCGACCACCCGGCAAACTTCGGCAGGATAGGAGTGTGAGCCTTCTCATCGACCGCCTGCCCGACGACATCGACGCCGATCCGGACGCCATCTTCGACGCGTTCGTCGCCTGGAACGCCGAGCGGGGGCTCACGCTCTATCCCGCCCAGGAGGAGGCCCTCATCGAGGTGGTCTCCGGCAGCAACCTGATTCTGGCCACGCCGACGGGCTCGGGCAAGTCACTGGTGGCCGCGGGCGCCCACTTCACCGCGCTGACCCGCGACCTGCGTACGTTCTACACGGCGCCGATCAAGGCGCTGGTGTCGGAGAAGTTCTTCGACCTGTGCGCCATCTTCGGCACCGAGAACGTCGGGATGATGACCGGCGACGCCAGCGTCAACCCGGGCGCGCCCATCATCTGCTGCACGGCCGAGATCCTGGCCAACGTGGCGCTGCGCGACGGGGCCGCGGCCGACATCGGCCAGGTCGTCATGGACGAGTTCCACTTCTACGCCGAGCCGGACCGGGGCTGGGCCTGGCAGGTGCCGCTGCTGGAGCTGCCCAACGTACAGTTCGTGCTGATGTCGGCCACGCTCGGCGACGTGTCCATGTTCGAGCGCGACCTGACCAGGCGCACCGGGCGGCCGACGTCGGTGGTCAAGCACGCCGAGCGGCCGGTGCCGCTGATCTACTCCTACCGGATGACCCCGCTGCACGAGACGCTGGAGGAGATGCTCTCGACCGGCCAGGCGCCGGTCTACGTCGTGCACTTCACCCAGGCCGCGGCGATGGAGCGGGCCCAGGCGCTGATGTCGATCAACATGGCGACCAAGGCCGAGAAGGAGGCCATCACCGCCATGATCGGCGGCTTCCGCTTCACCACCCGCTTCGGCCGGGCGCTGTCGCGGCTGGTCAAGCACGGCATCGGCGTGCACCACGCGGGCATGCTGCCGAAATACCGGCGCCTGGTCGAGCGGCTGGCCCAGGCCGGGCTGCTGAAGGTCATCTGCGGCACCGACACGCTGGGCGTCGGCGTCAACGTGCCGATCAGGACGGTGCTGTTCACGGCCCTGTCCAAGTACGACGGCAACAAGGTGCGGCGGCTGCGCGCCCGCGAGTTCCACCAGATCGCCGGCCGCGCGGGCCGGGCGGGCTTCGACACCATCGGCTACGTCGCCTGCCAGGCCCCCGAGCACGACATCGAGAACGCCAAGGCGCTGGCCAAGATCGGTGACGATCCCAAGCGGCGGCGCGGCTACGCCCGTAAGAAGCCGCCGGAGGGCTTCGTCGGCTGGAGCGAGGACACCTTCACCAAGCTCCAGGAGGCCGAGCCGGAGCCGCTCAACTCCCGGTTCAAGGTCAGCAACGCCATGCTGCTCGCGGTGATCAACCGGCCGGGCGACTGCTTCCAGGCGATGAAACACCTGCTGACCGACAACCACGAAGACCGCAAGTGGCAGCGCCGGCACATCAGCCAGGCCATCGCCATCTACCGCTCGCTGCTGGCCGGCGGCATCGTCGAGCAGTTCGCCGAGCCCGACGAGCAGGGCCGCCGGGCCCGGCTGACGATCGACCTGCAGGAGGACTTCGCGCTCAACCAGGCGCTGTCGACGTTCGCGCTGGCCGCGTTCGAACTGCTCGACCGCGAGTCGCCGGCGTACGCGCTCGACATGGTCTCGATCGTGGAGTCCATCCTCGACGACCCGCGCCAGATCCTGTCCGCCCAGCTGAAGAAGGCCAGGGGCGAGGCCGTCGCGCAGATGAAGGCCGACGGGATCGAGTACGAAGAGCGCATGGAGCAGCTCGCCGAGGTCATGTATCCGATGCCGCTCGACGACCTGCTGCTCGGGGCGTACGAGACGTATCGGCGCGGCCACCCGTGGGTGGGCGACTACACGGTCAGCCCGAAGTCGGTGGTGCGCGACATGTACGAGCGGGCGATGACGTTCGGCGAGTACATCCAGTTCTACGAGCTGGCCCGTTCCGAGGGCACGGTGCTGCGCTATCTGGCCGACGCCTACCGGACGCTGTCGCGCACGGTGCCCGAGCACCTCAAGACCGACGACCTGGTCGACCTGATCGAGTGGCTCGGCGAGCTGGTCCGTCAGGTCGACTCCTCGCTGATCGACGAGTGGGAGAAGCTCACCAACCCGGCCGCGGCGCTGGAGGAGCATCAGCAGCTGGAGGCCAAGGTACGGCCGGTCACCGCCAACCCGCGGGCCTTCCGCGTGCTGGTGCGCAACGCCATGTTCCGGCTGGTCGAGCTGTGCGCGCTGGAGAAGGAGGCCGAGCTGGAGGAGCTCGCCCCCGACGTCGACTGGGGCACGGCACTCGACGCCTACTACGACGAGCACGAGGAGATCCACACAGACGCCGACGCGCGCGGGCCCGCGCTGCTGCGCATCGAGGAGGAGAGCGGGCTGTGGAAGGTGCGCCAGACGGTCAAGGACCCGGCCGGCGACGGTGACTGGGGCATCGACGCCCAGGTCGACCTGGCCGCGTCCGACGAGGAGGGCCGCGCGGTCCTGTACGTCCAGGGGCTCAACCGGCTCTGAAGAAGACCGGCTCTGAAGAAGAAACGACAAGCCCTGTGCCGGAACGGACTGGCAAGGGCGCCCCGGCACAGGCCTGTCGATTGATTCTCCTTCGCCGAACGTCGAGGTCGTGTCATGACCATGTCTCAAGATCGAGACATTCCCTCGTCACAGGCCCCCTCACCGGCACTCGCCTCGGCCCTGACGCCGGCGCCGGCGTCAGCATGCGGCGATGGCGCAGATCTTGGCGAGCATGCGCTTGGTGTCCTTCGTCTGCTGCCTGAAGTCGGCCTTGGCCGGTTTGCCCCACTCGCCGGACACGGTGTAGAGGATCAGGGCGTTCGCGCGCCGGGTCACGATCGCCCGGTCGCCGCCGATGGCCGGTTTCCCGTCCTGGTACGCCTGCCCGGTGACCGACAGCCCCGTCTCGCCGAGGGCGATCGGTGCGGAGGAGTAGCGGTAGCCGGACGTGCCGCAGGACTTCACGGCCGCCCGCAGGTCACGTAGAGCCTGGCCCGCGGCGGCTGCGGACCGGTAGAGGACGACCTGCTCGGACTTGGCGTAGTCGGGCACCGCCGTGTAGATGAGCGTCCTGGCCGAGGTCCGGCCGCGCTGGCCCAACCCGGTCTTCTGGCACGGGTTGACGACGAGCCGGGCCGTTCTCTTGCCGCTGGCCGACCAGCTCGTCTCGGGGTTGGCGTCCTTCTTGGCGGCGGCCTTCTCGTACAGGAGGAAGTTGTTCGGGACGGCGACGGCGGCCGCGAGCAACAGTGCTGTGATCATGGGACAAAATGGTACGAGTGAACGACGAAGACATCAGGCGCGTTCTCGGACTCCTCTACCAGGACGACACGCTCAAGACGTTCGCCTCCCTGGTGCTCGGAACCACCGACGGGCTCTCCCCCAAGTCCCTGCACAAGCTCGCCAGCGGCGGACTCGCCGCATGCGACGAGAGCGGCACGTGGCGCGTCACCCCCGAACGCTTCCGCGACCTGCTGCGGGCGCACGCCGAGCCGGCCGAGGAGCTGAGCGCCGAGGAGCGGGTGCTGCGCGCCTTCCTCGTGGACGGGCGGCTGACGACCACGGCGATCCGGCGGGACAAGCGGCTCATCGTGCTCAACTACATCGCGGCGGTCTTCGAGCCCGGCGTGCGTTACGCGGAGAAGGACGTGAACGTTGCGCTGCGGGCCTTCCACGACGACTACGCGGCGCTGCGCCGCTACCTGGTGGACGAGGAGCTGCTGTCGCGCGAGGGCAACGTCTACTGGCGCAGCGGCGGCCACGTGGAGATCTGAGCGGATTCTGGCGGGTTCGGCCCGGCTAGGCGGGGTAGAGCGTCGGGTCGCCCGGCTCGATGACGAACGAGCCGGAGGTGCGGACGGGTGCGTTCGGTCGCGTGACGTAGGCCAGTGAACGGAAGTCGACCGTCATCTCCCGCTCCGTGATCCTGGTCCTGACATAGCCGCGGCGGCCGTTGAAGAACGAGACGTGCGGGTTCTCGGCGAGCAGGTTCCGGGTGTCGGGATACTCGTCGAGGCCGTCGCCGGCGCTGGTGACCGAGGTGGTGACGAGCTCGACGGCCACGGGTTCGGCGCCGGGGTCGCGGTGGTCGCGGCTGACCTGGCCGGCCCAGTGGGAGTGCACGTCGCCGGTCAGCACGACGGCGTTGCGCCGGTGGGCGTGGATGGTGGCGGCCAGGTGGTCGCGGGAGGCGACGTAGCCGTCCCAGCCCTCGTTGGACCAGCCCTCGGCCGGGCCGCGGGCCCAGTCCATCTCCATCATGAACACCTGCTGGCCGAGCAGGTCCCAGGTGGCGCGCGAGTCCCTGAGCTGGGCGTCGAGCCAGGTCTGCTGCTCCTGTCCGAGGATGGTGCGGCCGGGGGCGAGGCGTTCCACGCAGTCGGGACCGACGGTGCCGCTGTGGCCGGCGCACGCGTACGGGTCGCGGTACTGGCGGGTGTCGAGCAGGTGCAGGTTCGCCACCGCGCCCCAGCGGATGCTGCGATGCAGCCTGAGCGCCGCCCCGTGCGGCCGCTGCGCGCGGCGCAGCGGCATGTTCTCGTAGTACGCGCGGAACGCCGCCGCCCTGCGCCTCCTGGGGACGTCGCCGGCCCAGGCGTTCCTGACGTCGTGGTCGTCCCAGACCACGGCCCAGGGGGCGATGGCGTGGGCCGCGCGCAGGTCTGGGTCGGTCTTGTGCTGGGCATGGCGCAGGCGGTAGCCGGCCAGGTCGAGGCACTCGCCGCCGGCCTGGTCGCGGACGCGGTGCTCATAGTCGCCGTACTCGTAGATGTAGTCGCCGAGGAACGCGATGAGGTCGGGGTGGTCATCGGCCATCCGGCGGTAGGCGGTGAACCAGCCGGTCTGGTAGTCGGCGCAGGAGGTGAACGACAGGTTCAGCGCGCGGCTGCGGCTGCCCGGGGCGGGGGCGGTCAGGGTGCGGCCGGTCTCCGACAGGTCGCCTTCGGCGCGGAACCGGTAGAAGTACTCGGCGCCCGGTTCCAGTCCTTCGAGCTCGACGTGGACGCTGTGCGCCGCCTCGGGGCGGGCGATCTCGGTGCCGTGGCGTACGACGTGGCGGAAGTGCTCGTCCCTGGCGAGCTGCCACTCCACGGGCACGTGGCGTCGTGGCATCCCGCCCAGCCCGTCCAGGGCCGGCGGGTCCGTCGCCAGGCGCGTCCACAACACGACGCCGTCGGGCGCGGGCTCACCGGAGGCGACGCCGAGCCGGAAGAGATCGCGCAGCGGGGCGCGCCGGGCGACCGCACGGACGGGACTCGGGCCCGTCGCGGCGGAGACAGCCAGGCTCGCGCCCCCGGCGAGAAGCGCACGCCGGGTGAGCATGGGGGTCCTTACGCAGGGGTGGGGTGTGCGGCTGGGGTGCCGGCGCGGACAGCCTGACGTGCGGCGGGTTGCGGAGAGCGTTCAGAAGGGGACATTCCGCTGAAGCCCGGATGAACCCTTGCCACATCTCCGGCAGGCCGACGGGGCAGGTGGCGGCGTTGCTCAGTCGGTGATGGGGCGGAGGCGGGCGCGGTAGTCGCGGGGCGGGAGGCCGTACTCCCGTCTGAAGGCGCGGCTGAAGTGGAACGGGCTGACGAAACCCGAGGCCGCCGCCACCTGGCCGACGTCCATGTCCGTCACCTCCAGCAGGCTCGCGGCGTGCCGCACCCGGGCCCGGCGCACCGCCTGCATCGGCGTCTGGCCGGTCTCCTCGGCGAACAGGTGGGCGAAACGGGACGGGGAGAGCGCGACCGTACGGGCGAGCGAGGCCACCGAATGCGGCGCACCGGGCTCGGCCGCGATCCTCGCCAGCACGCGGCGTACCCGCTCGTCCCCCTCCTCGCCCTTCCCCTCGGGCCGCGCGGAGGCGGTGGCCAGCACCAGCACCTCCTCCACGGCCCCCAGCACCAGCTCCCGCGCCGCCCTGCCCACCACCACCGCCGGCACCCGCACCTCACCCGCCCTACCGTCCGGACCGGCCGACCCCCGCACCTCACCCGCACCACCATCCGGACCGGCCGACCCCCGCGCCACGCCCGCATCACCGTCCGAAGGGACGCTCACCCCTGCCTCGGCCAGGTCGCCGGCCGGAGCGGCCGGCGTCGTGTCGGGCGTCCAGCGGGCGTCCTGGAGGGCCCGCTGGAAGGCCAGGTCGATCCGGGGATGCACGGCCCGGGGCACGCCCGCCACCAGGTGACACCCGCCCTCCCTCGCGTACGGGCCCAGCCAGGCCGCCCAGCTCGCCCGGGGCTGGAAGTGCACCCACCAGAACCGCCACCGCCCCGCCCCCGGCCGTACCCGGTAGTGCTGGGCCACCCCCGACCTCAGCACCGCCAGATCCCCCTCCCCCACCGCGAACGCCGCCCCGCCCTGCTCGACGGCTCCGGCCCCGGCCTCGGTCCACAGCAGCAGCCAGCTCGGCGAGCCGCCGGGGCGGCGGGTCGCGTAGCCGGGCACCCTGTCGTAGTGGCCCACGATCATCAGCTCGGCAGCAGGAACAGACATGTCCTCAGCGGTCATGGGCATACCGTGGCACATCCCGGCCGCCTACCGTGACAGACATGAGCTACAACGACTTCCACGAGCAGGGGTACACGATCGTGCCCGCACTCCTCTCCCCCGAGGAGGTGGCCGAGCTGCGCGACGAGTTCATGGGTATGCACGCCAGAGGCCCTATCCCGGGGCACTTCACGCCGCAGCCGCAGGAGCCGGGGCGGCCGTACGACATCCTGCGCGACTATCCCCGGATCATGCACCCGCACCAGGTGAGCGACGTGGCACTGCGCTACCTGCTCGACGCCCGCGTCGGCGCGATCCTGCGCGAGCTGCTCGGGGAGGAGCCGATAGCAGCCCAGAGCATGTTCTACTTCAAGCCGCCGGGCGCCAGGGGGCAGGCGCTGCACCAGGACAACTTCTACCTCCGGGTCGAGCCGGGCACCTGCGTGGCCGCCTGGGTGGCGCTCGACCGGGTCGACCGGGCCAACGGCGGTCTGGAGGTCGTTCCCGGTACGCATCTGATGGACCTGTTCTGCCCGGAGGAGGCCGACGAGGGAGTCTCCTTCACCAGGGAGTACGTGCCGCCGCCGCCGGGCCTGGAGAAGGTGCCCGTGGACATGAACCCCGGCGACGTGCTGTTCTTCAACGGCAGCCTGGTGCACGGCTCGGAGCCCAACGGCACCCAGGACCGCTTCCGCCGCAGCTTCATCTGTCACTACACCGGCCGCTCGGCGGAGCGGATCGCCGAGTACTACCCGACGCTGACGATGACGGGCGAGCCCGTACGGCTCGAAGCGTCGGTCGGCGGCGGCCCCTGCGGCACGGAGATCACCGGCCCCCACTAACGCGGCTCAAGAGTGGGTCAGCCGCCGGAAACGTCCGACTCCTCCTCAGGGATGGGGCAGTCCCAGGGATCGTCCAGCCACCCGTCAGGCAGCAGCACCTTCGACCGTTCGCCCGACTTGCCCCGAGGCGTGTCGGTGTTCGGCGGCCACGGCTGGTCGCGTTCCAGCTTGGCCAGCCCTTCCCGCAACCCGTCGAGCGACTCGGCCGTGGCCAGCTCGCGCCGCAGCTCGCTCCCGACCGTGAACCCCTTCAGATACCACCCGACATGCTTGCGGAAGTCGGCCACCGCGTACCGCTCGATGTCGAAACACTTGGTCAGCCCCTCGGCGTGCCTGGTCATCACGTCGGCCACCTCGCCGAGTGTCGGCCGTACCCGCTCGGGGCTGCCGTCGAAGGCGTACTCGAGATCCTTGAACAGCCACGGCCGCCCGAGACAGCCCCGCCCGACGACGACGCCGTCGCACCCGGTGCGCCGCACCATGGCGACGGCGTCGTCGGCGGACCAGATGTCGCCGTTGCCCAGCACGGGGATCTCGGGGACGGCCTCCTTCAGCCGGGCGATGGCCTCCCAGTCGGCCACGCCTCCGTAGTGCTGCTTCGCCGTGCGGGCGTGCAGCGCGATCGCGGCGACGCCCTCCTCGACGGCGATCCGCCCGGCGTCCAGGTAGGTCAGGTGGTCGTCGTCGATGCCCTTGCGCATCTTCATCGTCACGGGCAGCGACCCGGCGTTCGCGACCGCCGCACGCAGGATCCGCCGCAGCAGATTCCGCTTGTACGGCAGCGCCGACCCGCCCCCGCGCCTGGTCACCTTGGGCACGGGGCAGCCGAAGTTGAGGTCGATGTGGTCGGCCAGGTCCTCCTCGGCGATCATCCGGACCGCCCGCCCCACGATGTCGGGATCCACCCCGTACAGCTGGATGCTCCTGGGCCGCTCGGACTCGGCGAACCTGATCATCCGCAACGTCTTAGGATTGCGCTCGACGAGGGCCCTGGTCGTGATCATCTCGCACACGAACAGGCCGGCGCCCTGCTCACGGCACAGCACCCGGAACGGCGCGTTCGTGATGCCCGCCATCGGCGCCAGCACCACGGGCGGCCACACCCCAATCGGCCCAATCTTCACCCCGTCAGTTGTAGCGCAGGTCAGGCTGTGAACGGTATTCGGCCGATAGTCTGTGATCCGGCATCTTCGGTGAGGGGGACGGATGCTTCTTCGAGTCCGCGTCGAACTGCCCGACCGGCCCGGGTCCCTGGCTCAGGTGACCAAGGTGCTGGGGGCGGCGGGCGCCGACATCACCCAGGTGACCGTCCTCGACCGGGTCGACGGCCGGGCCGTCGACGACATCACGGTCTGCTGCCCGGCGGGCACGCCCACGCAGACCCTGGTCAGCAGCCTGCAAGGCGTGGACGGCGTGACGGCGGTCAGCGTCTGGCCCACCCGCGAGGCGCCGGGCACCTACCCGGAGCTGGAGATCCTCAAATACCTCACCACGGCAGGAGACCGGGCGCTCACCACGCTGGTGGACTCACTGCCGGCCCTCTTCAGCGCCGACTGGGCCGCCGCCGTCGCCGGCCACCGCGTCGTCCACGCGAGCTGGCGCGCCCCCCGCGATCCGGCCCTCCCTCTGGAGACACCGGCCCGCCCCGAGGCCCTGACCCTGGACGACGGCCTGCACGCCATCCACGCCCCGCTGCCCCCGCTGGGCCTCTCCTTGGTCCTGGCCCGCTCGGAGGGGCCGGCCTTCCACCGCATCGAGGTCCACCGCCTCACCAGAATCCTGGAGATCTTCCTCAGCCTCCCCGCCACCGAACACAGCCTGGCCCGCCGCCTCCACGCCTGACCCCGGTCAGGCGGCAGCATCCGCTCGAAAAAACCGCTAGAGTTGTCCACGAGGCAACGCGGAAGTGGCTCAGTGGTAGAGCATCACCTTGCCAAGGTGAGGGTCGCGGGTTCGAATCCCGTCTTCCGCTCGGAGATGAGGTTCAGCTCGGTGGCGTGGCCGAGAGGCGAGGCAGCGGCCTGCAAAGCCGTCCACACGGGTTCGAATCCCGTCGCCACCTCCAAGGACGATTAGCTCAGCGGGAGAGCGCTTCCCTGACACGGAAGAGGTCACTGGTTCAATCCCAGTATCGTCCACCAGAAGTCAAGGCCCCAGCTCACGGCAGACGCCGGGAGCTGGGGCTTCTTGTTGTCCGAGGTTGACAGCATCCCGCTCAGCTCGCTGCCGAGTCGATGCTCTGTTGATCAGCCCGAGCGAGCTTGAGGCCCTCGCCTTCGACTGCCGCCGCCGGCCGGCGGACCCGGTGAGGTGTTGAGGGTCACTGGCCGGCCAGGCCCGTGTGGGCCACGCCTCGGACGATCTGGCGTTGGAACAGGACGAAGACCACCAGGAGCGGCAGGCCGGCCAGGACCACCGAGGCCATGATCTGTGCGTAGCGCAGGCCGAACGTGCCCTGGACGACGTTGGCCAGCCCGACCGGGAGGGTCATCGTGTTCGGGTCGGTGGAGACGAGGAACGGCCAGAGGAAGTTGTTCCAGGTGTTGATGAAGGTGAAGATCGACACGGCGGCCAGGACCGGGCGCGACAGGGGCAGGACGATGGTGAAGAAGACCCGCCAGCGGCCGGCCCCGTCGACGAAGGCGGCCTGTTCGAGTTCGGGGGGTACGTCCTGGAAGAACTTGAAGAGGATGTAGACGATGAGCGGGGCCGCCACCTGAGGCAGGATGATCGCCCACCACGTGTCCACCAGGCCCAGGGCGACCATCTCGGCGAAGAGCGGGGCCATGAGGACCTGGGGCGGGATCATGATGCCGGCGAGGATCAGGCCCAGCAGCGCCCGCTGGCCCTTGAACTGCGTGCGCGCGAACCCGTATGCGGCCATCGCCGAGAACAGCACGGTGAGGAACGTGACGATCACGGCGGTGACGGTCGAGTTGATCGCCCATTTGACGATGCCGCCGGTCTCCAGGACGAGCGCGTAGGAGTCGAAGGTGATCCGGCTGCCGATCCATTCCAGGGGCAGCTTGGTGGTCTCGGACTCGGGCTTGAGTGAGGTGGCGACGGCCCAGGCGATGGGGGCCAGCCAGATCACCGCCAGCACCAGAGCGGCCACCAGCAGGACGAGCTGGCTGAAGCTGAACCGCTTGGTCACGACGCGACCTCCTCGCGCTTGCGGAACAGCCGGAGCTGCGCCAGGGAGACGATGACGATCAGGACGAACAGGATGTACGAGACGGCCGAGGCGTAGCCGACGCGGTAACCGGTGAAGCCGACGTCGTAGGCGTACTCGATGATGGGCAGGGTGGCGTCCTGCGGGCCTCCGCCGGTCATCAGGTAGATCTGGTCGAAGACCTTGAGTGAGGCGACCAGTTGCAGCACCACGATGAGCACTGTGGTGCGGCGCAGCAGCGGCAGGGTGATGGAGCGGAGTTTGTCCCAGGAGGAGGCGCCGTCGATGGCGGCGGCCTCGTACAGGTGCGTGGGGATCGACTGGAGTGCGGCGAGGTAGAGCAGGAAGTTGAAGCCGACCGTCCACCAGACGGTGGTGAGCACCACCGACCACATGGCCGTGGCGGGGTCGCCCAGCCACAGGACGTCGGTGCCGAGCGTGCCGTTGAGCAGGCCGTAGTCGGGCGGGTAGATCATCTGCAGCCACAGGATGGAGACCACGGCCGACGGCAGCAGGAACGGCCCGAAGAACGACAGCCGCCACAGCCACTGCACGAAGCGCACGTTGTGCACCAGCAGCGCGAGCACCAGGCCGAGCAGGACCAGCGGGATCGTGCTCAGCACGGTGAAGACGAGCGTGTTCCACAGCGAGCGCCACATGCGCGGGTCGGCGAACGCCTCGGCGTAGTTGTCGAACCCGATGAAGTGGTTGTTGCCGCCGGCGATGTTGACGCTCGACAGGCTCATCTGGAAGCCGAGGATGGTCGGCCAGACCAGGAAGGCCAGGTAGATCAGCAGGAAGGGCCCCACGAAGAGCAGCCCGTGCTGGGTCCAGCCGCGCCGGACCTTGGCCTTGGCCGCGGGGGCGGGGGCGGCGGTCGAGGGGGCCGCGACGGTGGTGGTCATGAGCCCTCCTTGGTGGTCGGTTTCACGGCCGGCCCGGTCATGAGGCCTCTCCTGGTCGGTTCCACGGCCGGCGCGGTCATGAGCGCTCCTCGTCGGAGAAAGGGGCCGGTCATGACCGCTCCTCGTCGGGGAAGGGGTTCGGGGCGGCCATCAGCCGGCTCAGCGACGCCTTCGCCGCCGCCAGCCCCTCCTCGGGGGTACGCGTCCCGGCGATGACCGGGGAGAACGCCTCGCCGAACTCGATCCACAGCCGCGAGGCCGACCCGGTGAACCACACCTGCGGGTCGAGGGCGACCTCGGTGATGACCGAGCGGTACTCCGACTGCGGCTG
The DNA here is from genome assembly GCF_040649755.1 of Nonomuraea sp. NPDC048882. NCBI lineage: Bacteria > Bacillati > Actinomycetota > Actinomycetes > Streptosporangiales > Streptosporangiaceae > Nonomuraea > Nonomuraea sp. NPDC048882. The sequence goes on along the minus strand of NZ_JBEZGB010000009.1, from coordinate 144,840 downwards.
CAGCGCCAGGTAGTCGGGCTCCTCCAGCGCGGGCAGGTAAGCGGGCACGTGCCCGGCCACCGCCCAGTCGGCGCTGTTCTTGACCAGGTAGGCGATGAAGCGGTAGGTGGCCCGCTCGACCTCGGGGTCGCGGGAGCGCTGGTGCGGCAGCACGAACGCGTGGCAGTCGGCCTGCGCCGCGCCGGTGCCGAAGACGCTGGGGAAGCGGGTCATGCTGAACGGCGTCCCGCGTTCCTTGAGCCCGGTGGTCTCCCAGTCGCCGTTCCACAGGAACGCCGCCTCGCCGTTGGTGAACTTGGCGACGGAGGCGCCGTAGTCGGTACGCCAGTCGCACAGCCCTTCCTTGCCGAGCCGCTGCATGAGCCGCAGGGCCTCCAGCGCCTTGGCGTCGTCGATGGTGACCTGGGTGCCGTCGTCGGACACAAGGGTGCCGCCGCTCTGCGGATAGAGCGAATACCACACCCGCCACGGCCCGACGGTGCCCAGGCCGAGCGCGTCGAAGGCCAGCGGGGGCTTGCCGCCCATCACGTCCTTGGCCTTGGCGAGCCGGGCGATCAGCTCGTCCACGCCCTTGGTGGGCGCGAGCTTGCCGTCGGGGCCGAGCAGCCCGGCCTGCCGGCAGATGTCGGTGTTGTAGTACTCGACCATCGGGTGGGCGTCGAACGGGATCGCGTAGAGGACGCCGTCGAGGTGGGCGCGTTCCCAGATGGGCGGGCTGAAGTCGGCGCCGCGCAGGCCGGCCTCCTCCAGCAGCTTGACGTCGATCGGGTCGAGGATCTGGCCGGCGCCGATCCCCGCCAGCCGGGCCAGGTGGAAGGTGGCCAGGTCGGGAGAGCGGCCGCCCGCGCCGGCCATCGCGACCTTCGTGTAGAAGGGCTCACCCCACTGGAGCACGTTCTCCTCGACGAAGATGCCGGGATTGTCCTTCGCGAACGCCCCGACCATCTTGTTCATGATGATGCCGTCACTCGCGCCGAGGAAGTGCCAGTACTTGACGCGGGTCTGGGACGAGCCGAGCCCCATGGGGATGGCGCAGCCCGTGGCGGCGGCGCCGAGCAGGGCCAGGCTGCCGCCGAGGAGGTGCCGTCGGGTGATGTCGGGGGGACCGTGCACTGGGGGCCTCTTCCTGCACCAGCTATGTTCTCGTTGACACCGGAGGATTCAAGGCAGGCGTGATCGGCGCCTCTCTCACGGAGGCGCTGGTGGGCGAGCACTCCGGGTCGCGGAGGTCGCCGCGCGGACCCCGTTGTTTCAGCGGGGTTACCCGAGTGTTAGCGGTAACAAGCAGGCTGTCAAGGGCCTGCTCGCAACCGGTTGCGGGGACCCGGACCGCGCCTCGGGCCCCTTGACCCGGGTCTGTGATAACGCTAACAATCGGGACCACGTAACGGCCGCGAAACTCCGGGAGACGCCTCCGTGCATCAGGCCAAGCTCACCCTCGATCCCGCCTTCAAGGTCGCTCCTGTGCACCGGCGCACCTTCGGCACGTTCGTGGAACATCTCGGGCGCTGCGTGTACACCGGCATCTACGAGCCGGGCCACCCGACGGCCGACGAGGACGGTTTCCGCCGCGACGTGCTCGACCTGACCAGGGAGCTCGGCGTGTCCACCGTCCGCTACCCCGGCGGCAACTTCGTCTCCGGCTACCGGTGGGAGGACGGCGTCGGCCCGGTCTCCGAGCGCCCGCACCGGCTCGACCTGGCCTGGCACAGCACCGAGACGAACGAGGTCGGCGTGGACGAGTTCGTCCGCTGGTGCCGACGGGCGGGCGTGGAGCCCATGATGGCCGTCAACCTCGGCACGCGCGGCATCGCCGAGGCCCTCGACCTGCTCGAATACTGCAACCACCCCTCCGGCACCGCGCTCTCGGACCGGCGGATCGCGAACGGCGCCAAGGAGCCGCACGGCATCAAAATGTGGTGCCTGGGCAACGAGCTGGACGGCCCCTGGCAGACCGGTCACAAGACGGCGCGCGAGTACGGCCGGCTGGCCGCCGAGACCGCCCGCGCCATGCGCATGGTGGACCCGGGTCTGGAGCTGGTCGCCTGCGGCAGTTCGAGTTCGAGCATGCCCACGTTCGGCGCGTGGGAGGCGGAGGTGCTGGAGGAGACGTACGAGCTGGTGGACCACATCTCCTGCCACGCCTACTACCAGGAGAAGGACGGCGACCTCGGCAGCTTCCTGGCCTGCTCGACCGACATGGACTACTTCATCGCCTCGGTCGTGGCCACCGCCGACCACGTCGGGGCCCGGCTGAAGTCGCGCAAGAAGATCAACATCTCCTTCGACGAGTGGAACGTCTGGTACCAGTCGCGCTTCCACGACACCGGCACCCCTGAGGACTGGCCGGTGGCGCCGCCGCTGCTGGAGGACCAGTACCACCTGGCCGACGCGGTCGCCTTCGGTGGCCTGCTGATCTCGCTGCTGCGCAACAGCGACCGGGTGACCGCCGCGTCGCTGGCCCAGCTGGTGAACGTGATCGCGCCGATCATGACCGAGCCGGGCGGGCGGGCCTGGCGGCAGACGACCTTCCATCCGTTCGCCCAGGCGTCCCGGTACGCCGCCGGCGACGTGCTGCGGATCGAGCCGGTCGCGCCGGCGTACGAGACGAAGGTGTACGGCGAGGTGCCGCTGATGGACGCGGTGGCCACGCACGACGGGCAGAGCACAACGCTGTTCGCCGTCAACCGCTCGATCGACGCGCCCATGTCCCTGGAGATCGACGCGCGGGCGCTCGGCGGGGTGCGGATCGTCGAGGCCACCACGCTCACGGACGCCGACGTCTACGCCCGCAACACGGCCGACGACCCCGCCCGGATCGCGCCCAGGCCGAACCCGGACGTCGAGCACGACCCGGCGCGCGTCCTGCTGCCCCCGGTCTCCTGGAACGTGATCAGGCTGGGGTAAGCGCCGGGGCTCTCCCGTATCTCCCGTACGACCGGCTCGGGCTCGACGGACGTGATCAGGCTGGGACCGCGCCGGGGGCGGCGCCCGTACTGCCGGGAGCGGCGCCGGTGCTCTCGCGGACGACCAGCTCGGGCTCGATCAGCCGCCGCGCCTCGGGCTCGGCGCCCGCCATCCGGTCGAGCAGCATGTGGAAGGCGTGCCTGCCGACCGCACCGAAGTCCTGGCGCACGGTGGTGAGCGGCGGCCAGAAGTACGCCGATTCGGGGATGTCGTCGAACCCGGCCACGCTGACGTCTTCAGGCACCCGCCGCCCCGCCTCGCGCAGCGCCCTCAGCACGCCGAGCGCCATCTGGTCGTTGGCCACGAACACGGCGCTGACCTCGGTGTCCTCGGCCAGGCGGCGGCCGAGCTGGTAGCCGGAGCGGGCGCTCCAGTCGCCGCGCAGCACGTCGGGCACCGGCCGCCCGGCCGCCTCCAGGACGCCGCGCCAGCCTTCGATGCGGTCGTTGGCGTCGAGCCAGTCGGCGGGCCCGGCCACGTGCCAGACGCTGCGGTGGCCGAGGCTGAGCAGGTGTCGCGTGACCCGGGCGGCGCCGGTCGCCTGGTCCACCTTGGCCACGGGCACGGGGATGTCGTCGCCGGCGTCCACCGCGACCACCGGCATCTCGGGCGGCAGGTGACGCAGCCCGTCGGCGGCCGACTCGTGGGGCGCGACGATGATCACACCGTCGACCGCCTGCGTGCGCAGCCGCTGCACGCCCTCCTCCATCGACCTGCGGTTGAGCGAGCTGAGGCTGGCGATGCTGACGTTGTAGCCGGCGTGCCTGGCGGCCTGCTCGATGCAGTAGAGGGTGGAGGCGGGGCCGTAGAGCGTGGTGTCGATGCTGACCACGCCGAGCACGCCAGAACGGCCGGTGACGAGCTGGCGGGCGGCCTGGTTGGGCCGGTAGTCGAGCTCGCGCACGGCGGCCAGCACCCGGGCCCTGGTCTCGGCGCGGACGAGGTCGGGCGAATTGAGCACCCGCGAGACGGTCATCGTGGAGACTCCGGCGAGTACGGCGACGTCCATGAGCACCGCCGGCCGGCCGGGTTTGGCTTTCACCGCGGCTCACCCCCTCAGCGGTAACGCTAACAGGCGGAGGGGGCTCGCGCGCGATCAATATGCGCGGCCGCGAACGTGCGTCCGGCGCGGCGAAAGCTCAGTCTTCGTGGACGAGCAGGACGAACGTGCGGGCGTAGGAGACGCCGCTCGCCGGGCGCGGCCAGTCGAGCTCGGCCAGCGCCCGCGAACCCGCCTCGTGGTGGTCGCCGTTGACCCGGATCTCGGCGGTCTCGCCGCCTTCACCGCCGCCGAAGAACGCCTTGACGCCCACCAGCTCCTCCCGTTCGAACGCGCCCTTCAGCGCCGGGGCCAGGTGCGGCAGCAGCACGTGCTGGACCGCCCACCGCTGGACGGCGTCGTGGTCGTCGCCCGTGCCCCAGCCGGTGATGCCGCCGTGGATGGCGTGCCGGCCGGGGAAGCCGTCGGGGTCGCCGGAGGCGAAGTGGCCGGCGTGGGAGCCGTCGTGGACGAGGAGCTCCAGCAGCGCGCTGCCGGTGGTGCCCAGCCACACCTGCACGGCCCGCTCGACGGCCTCCTCGGTGGTGACGCCGTAGCCGGCCACAGAGTCGGCGATCGTGGCGCGCTCCGGGTGCTCGACGTCGAGGATGAAGTCGAGGTCGAGATGGCCGGGGGTGCCGGGGTGGCCGTCGCCGCCGAGCCGCACCGCGACCCTGCCGGGGCCTTTGGCCAGGCCGTCGCGGACCTCCCACGGCCGGCCCATGGCCGCGCTCAGGCGTCCGGCGACCATACCGAGCACCATGTCGTCCGCCGGCCGCACGCCGTCCATGCCCCACCCCTCGGTCGCGATCCCTCGACACCTGCCAGGCTAGTCGTGTTGATCATCTCGCGTGCCCGCGCCACGTGCGCGCCGGGGGCACATTCGCGTCACCACTGTCCTCTGCGGCAAAAGATTTACCGTACGGATTTACACGGCTATATAGGCCTTTTCATGTGATTTGTCACGAAATGTCGTACATTGTGGCAAGAGCACGCCAAATCCGGCGGCACTCTGGGCTGATGCGTTACCGGAAAGCTTTTCTGGCTGCCATGGCAGGCGCACTTGCCCTGGTCACAGGACTCACCGCGCCCGCGCATGCCACCCCGACCATCGGCCGAACCGCCGCGGGGGCCGTCACCCTCGATGACGCCCCCACCGTACGCGGCCGCGCCGCCTACCTGATGGACGCCTCCTCCGGCGCCGTACTCCTCAACAAGCACGGCGGCGAACGGATGCCGATCGCCAGCCTCACCAAGACCATGACCGCGTACGTGGTGCTGAAGAACGCCAAGCCCACGGACGTCGTACGGATCAAGCGCGAGGACGTCGCGTACGCGGAAGACGGCGGCGGCACCACCGCCGACCTGCGCCCCGGCGACCGGATCACGGTCGGCGAGCTCATGTACGGCCTGATGCTGCCCTCCGGCGCCGACGCCGCCCACGCGCTGGCCCGCACGTACGGCCCCGGCGTCAAGGGCTTCGTGGCCAAGATGAACGCCACCGCCCGCGAGCTCGGCATGAACGACACCGAGTACGTCAACGCCGACGGCCTGCCCACGCCGCGCGGCGACGGCTTCTCCACCGCCAGGGACCAGGCCGTGCTCGCGGCAGCCGCGCTGCGGGTGCCGCTGATCAAGCAGGTGGCGGGCACGCGCTGGCACGAGCTCGACGCCGGCGACGGCCACCGGTACTACGAGTGGCGCAACACCAACCGCCTGCTCCGCACGCCTGGGGCGATCGGGCTCAAGACCGGGTTCACCCGGGCGGCGGGCTACTGCCTGGCGTTCGCCGGTGAGTCGGACGGGCGGACGCTGGTCGGCGTGCTGCTCGACGAGTCCGTCTCCAGCCGGCGTTTCGACACCGCGCAGGCGCTGCTGTCCTGGGGCGCGACCGCCCGCGAGGCCGCCTGACGATCGTCCGTGCGGCCGCCTCGACGATGGACGCGGTCGCGGGATCGTACCGGGACTTCCTGACCGTTGATGCAGTCATTGCAGTTATGACTGCAATGACCGTAATGTGGAGATATGGCCACGGAAGCAGAGCTGGAGTTCGTCGACGACGTCGCGGTGTTCTTCAGACGTGAGGGCATGCCGCTGATCCCCGGCCGGGTGATCGGCTGGCTGCTCATCAGCGACCCTCCCGAGCAGAGCGCGGCCCAGCTGTCCGACGCGCTGGGGGCCAGCCGCAGCTCGATCAGCAGCGCCACCCGGCTGCTGACGCCGAGCGGGCTGGTCGAGGGGGTGCGGCGGCGGGGCGACCGGCAGGAGTACTTCCGCATCGCCGCCGACGGCTGGAGCCGGATGCTGGCCGCCCGCTACGCGAAGACGGCCGCGTTCCGGCAGATCACCGAGAACGGGCTGCGGGTGCTCGCCGGCGGCTCCCCCGTCCGGCGGGAACGGCTGGAGAACGTGCACGAGTTGTACCGGTTCCTGGAGGGAGAGCTGCCCGCGCTCTGGCAGCGATGGGAGACCCACCGCGCCCGGCTGGGCGGACCGGGCGCCCGAGCAGCCGGCGAGCTGGGCGGCGGGCCAGGCGACGGGCAGGACGGCGGGCCGGTTGCCGGGTCGGCCGCTGGGTCGGCCGCTGGGTCGGCCGCTGCCGGGGTTCGGGAGGAGGGCGCATGACGGGTGAGCTGCGCAACACGTACCTGACCAGCCCCGAAGGCCGCCTGCACGTGCACAGTGCCGGCGAGCCCGGCGCGCCGCCGGTGCTGCTGCTGAGCGGCGCAGGGGTCGACAACGCCCTGCTGAGCTGGCGTCACCTCATCCCCGTCCTGGCCGGCCACCACCACGTGCTCGCGCTCGACTGGCCGAAACAGGGCCAGAGCCGGCCCTGGAGCGGCCGGGTCACCCACGAGCGCATGCTGCGCTGCGTCACCGACGTGCTCGACCGCTTCGGACTGAGCTCGGCCGCCCTCGTCGGACTCTCCCAGGGCGGCGCGCTCGCCCTGGCCACCGCCATCGAGCATCCCGGCCGCGTCGATCGGCTGGTGGCGCTGGCCCCGGCCGGCATCCTGTCGTTCCCGCCCGTCGTGCACCAGGCCCTCTGGCTCACCGCCAGGCTGCCCCTGCTCAACACCGTGCTACCGACGGCCATGCTGGGCAGCAGGGAGCGGATCGCCGGGTTCGCCAGGAAGGCGCTGTTCGCGGGGCCCGTACCGGACTTCGAGGACATCGTGGACGAGATCGAGGAGGAGGTCCGTGAGGGCGGCGCGGGCTCGTCCGACTGGCAGAACGCCTCCATCGGCCCCCTGCGCATGCGCGTCGACCTACGCCCGCGGCTGCGCGAGATCGCCTGCCCCACGCTGATCATCCAGGGCGACAAGGACGTCGGCGTACCGCCCGCCCGCGCCCGCGATGCCGCCGCGCTCATCCCCGGCGGCCGGTTCGAGCTGCTCAAAGGCGTCGGCCACTGGTCGAACCGGCAGGCGCCCGCCCAGGTCAACGCGCTCATCGCCGGGTTCCTGCAGCCCATGGACGGCGCTGATCCTTTGGGCTAGTTTGCCCGACATGAAGCTTCGCATCGCGTTAGGCGCCCTGTCAGCGGCCCTCGTGCTCACCGCCCCGCTGCCCGCCCAGGCCGGCCCGCCCCGGCTCGGCTGGGAGCTCAAGCAGACGGGAACGACCGAGCGCCTGCGCGGCCTGTCGCCGGTCAGCGGGAACGTCGTGTGGGCCTCGGGCTCGGGCGGCGTCGTGCTCAGGACCGTGAACGGCGGGCGTACGTGGCGGAACGTCTCCCCGCCCGGCACGGAGGCGCTGCAGTTCCGCGACATCGAGGCGTTCGACGCCGACCGGGCCGTGGCGCTGTCGATCGGCGAGGGCACCGACTCGCGCGTCTACCGTACGGAGGACGGGGGACGCACGTGGGCGGAGACGTTCAGGAACAACGAGCCCCGGGCCTTCTACGACTGCCTGGCCTTCTTCGACCGGCGCCACGGGCTGGCGATGAGCGACCCGGTGGACGGCCGGTTCCGGATCCTGGCCACGGACGACGGCGGGCGCAGTTGGCAGGTGCTGCCGTCGGACGGGATGCCCGAGGCGCTGCCAGGGGAGGCCGGGTTCGCGGCGAGCGGGCAGTGCCTGGTCGCCTCGGGCGCCCATGACGTCTGGCTGGCCGCCGGCGGAGCGGAGCGGGCGCGGGTGTTCTACTCGGGCGACCGCGGGCGTACGTGGACGGTGACCGACACGCCCATCCCGGCCGCCGACCCGGCGCGCGGCGTCTTCGGCCTCGCCTTCCGCGACCGCCACCGGGGCATCGCGGTCGGCGGCGACTACCGCCCGGATCAGCAGTCGCCCAGCGCCGGGGCGGTCACCAGGGACGGCGGTCGCACCTGGCACCCGTCGTCGGCGCCGCCGCCCGCGTACCGGTCGGGCGTCGCCTGGCTGCCGCACCTGCCGTTCGCGGCCGTCGCAGTGGGGCCGTCGGGGAGCGACGTGACGTATTCGGGCGGGAGGAGCTGGGAGACGTTCGACAGCGGCTCGTTCGACACGGTGTCCTGCACCAGGGACCTGACCTGCTGGGCTTCCGGCGAACAGGGCCGCGTGGGACGACTCGTGCTCAAGTAGCCGCGCATCGCGCGGGACTTCGCGCCGAGGCGGCTCCCGCATCGCGTTCGATCCCGAAGTAGCCGCCCATCACGCGCAACCGCCCGTCCCGAGCCACCCCCTGCATCACGCGCGGAGACACCCCCCGGTCAGCGGACGCCCCGGGGGCGGAACTGGATGCTGATGCGGGGGCCCGCCGGGCGGGTGGTCTTCGGGACGGCGTGCTCCCAGGTGCGCTGGCAGCTCCCGCCCATCACGATGAGGTCGCCGTGCCCCAGATCGCGCCGGATCGAGGGGCCGCCGCCGCGCGGGCGCAGGTGCAGGGAGCGAGGGCTGCCGACCGAGATGATCGCGACCATGGTGTCCTCGGTGCTCCCCCGGCCGATCGTGTCGCCGTGCCAGGCCACGCTGTCACGGCCGTCGCGGTAGAAGCAGAGCCCGGCCGTACGGAACGGCTCGCCCAGCTCCGGCCCGTAGTAGGCGTCGAGCGCGCGTCTGGCCTCGGCGAGGACGGGGTCGGGCAGGGTCTCGCCCTCGTCGTAGAACTTCAGCAGCCGCGGCACCTCCACGACCTTGTCGTACATGCGGCGCCGCTCGGCCCGCCACGGCACCCGCTCCGCCAGCCGCTCGAACAGCGCGTCGGCCCCAGTCAGCCAGCCCTGTCTCAGGTCGATCCAGGCGCCGTGGGCGAGATGGGTCCTGTGCACGGCGCCGTCGAGCGGACCGAGCCCGAGCTCGGTGTCGAGATCGAGCAAAGAAGCTTGGAACGCGGCTGTCATGGTGTCGAGTGTATGCCATTGTTCAAACATCCATTCGACTTACCTATTCTGTCGCATGGCTCGCGGCGATCGGCGGATCGTGTCACGCTGTGAGACGCCGGATACGAGTGGCGTCGCCCCCTCCGACCGCACCCAGAGGCGAAGACGGCCACCCGCCGCTTCGTCACGCGAAGGAGCAGGCCATGCTCACCACCGACTTCACTCCGGGCACCCCCAGCTGGCTCGACGTCGCCGCCCCCGACGTGGAGGCGGCCGACGCCTTCTACACCGGGCTGTTCGGCTGGCGGTCACTCTCGCTCGGGCCCGAGCACCGCGACTACCGCTTCTGCCAGGTCGACGGCAGGACGGTCGCCGGGATCAGCCGGAACACCCCCGACAGAGGCGCGCCCGCGTGGCTGACCTACTTCCACACGCCCGACGCCGACACCGTCGCCAAGGCCGTCGAGCAGGCGGGCGGCAGGGTGCTGGCGGCGCCGTTCGACATCCAAGGGCAGGGCCGGATGGCCGTCTTCGCCGATCCGGCCGGGGCGTCGTTCGCCGTCTGGCAGCCCGGCGCGACCCGGGGGCTCGGGCTGGTCACGAAGCCCGGCTCGCTCGGGTGGGTCGAACTGCACGTCCCCGACCCCGGCGGGATCAGGGGCTTCTACGAGTCGGTCTTCGGCTGGCGGATCGAGGACCTTCCGATGGGCGGGGTCACCTATCCCGTGATCTCACCCGCCCAGGGAGACGAGTCGTCGGCGATGGCCGGCATCGCCACCCTGGAGGCGGGCGACGCGCCGCACTGGCTGCCGTACTTCGAGGTGCCCGACTGCGACGCCACGGTGGAGCGGGCGCAGGGACTGGGCGCCACCGTACGGACCGCGCCGGCGACGACGGAGGGGGCGGGACGGATCGCGTTCCTCACCGACCCGTTCGGGGCACGGTTCGCGGTCATCACCAGCTCGGCCTGAACGGACGGAGGTTCGTGAGGCCGGCCCGAGCGAACGGGAGGCACCGGACTGAGCGGGCGGAGGGTTGAGAGGTTCGCCCGTGTGGGCGGTGGATTGAGAGCGACCTGAGTGGGCGAGGGTATGGGGCCGGCCTGCGCGCACGCAGCCCGCGCAGGCCGGCCCTCCCCGGCGTGAGCGGTTTCCCCAGCTCAGGGAGTTTGACTGCGGGTACTCATTCCCTTGACCTCCCTCTCCTAACATCGGCACGCGCCCTCGTGTAACGTCTTGCCAGTGTTATTCCGTTACATGGCCGGGGCCGTCTCCGCGCGTACCGGTGATGAGATGTCCGGGCCCGCCCTGCTCGTGATGGGGCTGGCCGTCACCGGGTCGCCGGTGCCCGCGTCGTGGCTGCTGGCCGGGCTGACGGTGTCGGCCGCCGCCGGAGGTCCGCTGCTCGGGGTGCTGCTCGACCGGTCAGCGCGGCCGGGGCGGCTGCTGGCGTCGTGCCTGCTCGGGTACGCGGCCGGGCTGCTGCTGATCCTCGCCCTGCTAGGACGGGTGCCGGACGCGGTCGTGGTCGGGCTGGCGGTCGTGACCGGACTGCTGGGGCCCGCGCTCACCGGCGGATGGACAGCGCAACTGCCCCTGGTGGCCGGTCAGGGGCGGCTGGACCGGGCGACGGCCCTGGACTCGATGAGCTACAACGTCGCCGGGCTGGCCGGGCCGGCGCTGGTCGGGGCCGTGGCCGCCGCCGGCGGGGGTGGGGCGGCGGTGCTGGTGTCCGCCGCGCTGCTGATCGCGGCCCTGCCGGCCGCATACGGACTGCCCACGCGCGGCGGCCCCGCGGTTCAGGCGGGCACGGGCCAGGGCGAGCCCCAGGCACGGGCCGTCCGGGCGAAGGTGGGGGTGGTGCGGGCCGAGGTGCGGGCCGGGGTGGCGGCCATCGTGCGGAACGCGGCGTTGCGGCGGGCCACCGTCGGGTCGATGGTGTCGTGCTGCGGGCTGGCCATGCTGGTCGTGTCCGTGCCCGTGCTGGGTGAGCGGCTGACCGGGGAGAGCGGCCACGGCGCGCTCCTGCTGGCCGTCACGGCCGCCGCCGGTCTCGCCGCCAACGCGGTGCTCGCCGCCCTGACCCGTCCCAGAAACCCCGCCCGCGCCGGAGCGTCGCGGCCGTGGGACATGGCCGAGCAGGCTGGGGACATGGCCGAGCGGACAGAAGATGCGGCCGAGCGAGCGGGGGACGCGGCCCGTCGTTCGGGGAACGGTCCCGGGGGGCGGTTCTGGGATGTGGTGCAGGCGGCGGGGACGGCGGTGCTGGGGGTGGGGATGGTGGTGCTCGCCGTCTCCGGGACGTTCTGGGTGGCGGTCGTGGGGGCCGTGGTGGCGGGGCTGGGTGAGGGTCCGCAACTGACGGCACTCTTCGCCGTACGACACCGCGAGGCGCCCGCCCGGCTGCGCAGTCAGGTGTTCACCACGGCGGCCAGCGTCAAGATCACCTCGTTCGCCCTCGGTTCCGCACTGGCCGGGCCACTGGCGGCATACGACGTCGGTTTCGCCCTCCTGGTCGGCGCGGCACTACAGGCGACGGCCGCCGCAGTGCTGCTGCCACGCGGCCGCTCGTCCCCCGGCGTCGGGTAAGGCGCATCGGTGGCGGGTGCGGCTCTGCGTCGGTGGCGGCCAGCCGGCTGGCTGGGCTCCGGAAACGGTGAGGCCCGCTTGATCAGGCAGTGCGGGCTCGGTGGGCGGCGACGCGTTCGCGGGTGGCGCAACGGGTGCTGCAGTAGCGGCGGGGGCTGCCGCCGCCCAGGTCGAGGAACGGACGGCCGCAGCTCGCCGAGGCGCACAACCCGCCGGGCACCCGCTGGTGATCGGCCAGCAGCACCGCCAGCGCCATCGCCGACGACGCCAGGAACCACTCACCCCATGGCGCGTCGTCGTCGCTGCTGTCGACGTGGACGTGCCAGGTCGTCGTGCCGCCGTGGTCGGTCAGCCTGGGCGGCTTGGCCGACTCCGCGAGCAGCCGGTTGAGCAGGGCCGACGCCTCGCCGGGGGTGGCCGCGCCGAGCACCTCGCGCAACCGGGCCGCCGCCGAGCGCATCGCGCGCACGTCGTCCTCCCCGAGGCCGAGGTCCCCCGTGCCGGGAGCGCCGAGCTCGCCGTACGCCCGCAGGACCCGCGACACCGACTCGATCGACGGCTGCTCGTGCAGCAGCACCACGCACAGGTCGACGGCCCGCGCGGCCATCGCCTTGGTCGAGTGAACCTCCACCAGCAAAGCGTATGTCCCCGTCACGGACCACCAGCCGCCACCGACCGCCCAACCGCCGCAAGCCGGTCAACCACCCAACCGCCGCAAGCCGGCCAACCACCCAACCGCGGCAAGCCGGCCAACCGCCGTAAATTGCCGCACCGCCACAGGCCGGTCAGTCGCCCGACCGACGCTCAACCCTCGCGGGCCGGTCAGCCGCCGCAGGCGGCGAAGACGAACGAGTCAGGGAGGATCGTGTAGCGGTCTCTGATCTTGACCGAGCCGTTCCCCGTGTCGATCCGCACGATCGTCATCCTGGTCTTCCCGCCCGGCTCGCTGATCAGGTGGGCGGTCAGCTCGTGGTCGCCGGTCCAGTCGAGCATGTGGACGTGCCCGGCCGGCAGCTTGACCCGCCTGCGCTCCCCCACCTGGTCACCGGCCATGTCGTACGTCACCGTCTGCGCCTTCGCCCCGCCCACCAGGATCGCCGCGGTGCGCCCGTCGGCGGCGAGCGCCGGTGGCAGGTTGGCCGCGATGACCTGCGGCGGTGTGACCCGGCTCAGCTCCTCGCCGGTCTCGGAATAGGCGGCCAGCTCGGTGACGGACTCGTCGGCCTGGATGGTGGCGATCAGTTCGCCGCCGTCGCCGCTGAAGCCGGCCACCGTCGCCTCGGGCGGAAGGACGCCGAGCTGTTCGCCCGTCGCCGTGTCGAAGATCCGCGTGCCGGCCGGCTTGTCGCCGCGCGGGGAGGCGGCCAGCCGGGCGCCGTCGTCGGAGAGCGCCAGCGTCACCTCGTACTGGGCCCGCTTCGGCAGCGCGTCCTTGGCGAGCAGCAGCACCCCGCCGCCGAGCGTCCGCACGGCGAGGCGGCCCTTCCTGGTGAAGTACGCCACCCGCCGGCCGTTCCCACTGACCGCGATGGGGGCCGGCACGTAGCGGTTGGTGGAGCCGTCGGCCTCCAGCGCGAGCGCCTGCGCGTCGGGCAGGGTGCTCTTCGCGCCGCTGTGCATGACGAGCCGCCACGAGCCGCACGGCCTGGCGCCGCCGCCCTTGATCGGGCAGCTCTTGATGGAGGCGTAGCGGATGCTGTCATGGGCGTGCCCGGAAGCGTGGGCCTGGGCGGGCGCCGGCCAAACCAGGGCAATTGCCGTGGTCAGGGCTGCGAGGATCTTGGTGCGCATGCGGTTCACTCCCCCGCGAGGACGTAGGCGTGGTACCCGGACCTGATCGTGTACTTGTCGGCCTGCTCGGCCGCCCCGTTCGCCGGATCCACCGTGAGCACCCTGACCTCCGTCGCTCCTGAGCTGTCGTCCGTCGTGATCGTGGTGGTGAGCCGGCCGCCGCTCCATCGCGCCAGGTACGGCGTCACGTCGGCCGGGAGCGGCAGGTCCGCGCCGGGCGACAGCTCGCCACTGGCGAGGTCGTACGTGCGCACCCGCGATGGTTTGTCCCGGCTGGTGGTGAAGAACCCTACAGTGGTGCCGCCGGCGTCGAGCGCGTAGGTGCCGCCGTTGACCACGATCGCGGGCGGGGTGCGCTTGAGGGAGCCGCCGGGGCGCAGGGCGTACATGGCGACGGTGTTGTCGCTCATCGTCCGGGTGGCCAGCACCTGGTCGCCGTCGGCGCTGAAACCATACGTCGCGTAGGCGGCGGGCAGCGTGGTGATGCCGCCGGTGGCGACCGTGACGATCTTGGAGCGCAGGCGCTCCGGATCGTCCTGGTAGTCGATCAGCACGCGGTGGCCCGAGGGCGACAGGGTGAGGGTCAGCTCGTCGCTGCCGACGCCCTGGGGCCGGGCGGAGGCGGGCAGCTCGGTGGCCGGGCCGCCGCCGCCTGCCCGCTGGACGACCAGGCGGTGGTCACGGGCCCGTTCGTAGGCCAGCACGCGGCCGTCCGCGCTGACGGCGAACGTGGCGGCCTGGCCGGTCCTGCGGCCCTTGCCGTCGACCCCGCGGGCGGCGGCGTCGCGGACGGCGACCTGGCGGCCGTCGCGCAGCAGCAGCCGCCACGTGCCGCAGGGCCAGGACGTCTCCCGTTTCTTGTCGTAGCAGGTCTTGATCCAGGCCGCGCGGACAGCCGCACGGGAGGAGTCCGCCTGGGCCGGGACGGAGCAGAGCCCCAGCGCGCCGATGACCGCCGGCGCGAGGAGCGCCGCGGCCGCCGAGGAGAGCCTCATGGGTGTGGTCCTTTCGCTCACCCCGTTAGACACGGACGCGGCGTGTTCGGTTGATCACGGATCGGCCACACGTCGCGCGAGGCTACAGGGGGCGGCGGCCGGCGAAGCCCAGCTCGGTGCGGTGGTACCAGCCGAGCTCGCGCTCCCCCTCGATCCAGCACAGCCGCACGGAGACCCCGTCGAGCACCGAGGGGAAGTCGACCAGCACGGGCGCGATGCCCTTGACCTCGATGCCGCGCTCGTTCCACCCGCTCAGGATCTCCTCGATGCGGGCCTGCAGCCCTTTGAGCTCGGGCAGGCCGCCCAGCTCGGATCCGCCGCCGGTGCGGCGCGCGAAGTCGATCTCGGCCAGGTCGGCGCGGGCGGCGATCACCACGGCGGCCTCCTCCATCACGGCGGGGAGCAGCGCGCGGGCCTCGTCCAGGGTGAAGATCCGGTCCATGGGCGGCAACGCTATCGGTCGGGGTCGTAGGCGTGGATGAGTAGCCGTTCGGCGTGGTCGAGATAGTCGTCGAGATAGGCGGCGGCCTGCTCGGTCTCGCCCGACTCGATCAGGCCGAGCAGCGTGCGGTTGCGGTCGACGAACGGCTCGTGGAAGGCACGCGGGTTTTCCATCACGTGGAAGACGAGCCGCAGCTCGGCGAGGAGCTGGCGCATGGTCTCGTCGATCCGCGGGCTCGCGTTGAACGAGACCAGGGCCTGGTGGAAGCGGATGTTGGCGGTGCCGACGCCCTGCCAGTCGTCGCGCGCCGCGGCCTGCTCGGCGTCGAGCACGGCCTGCTTGAGCAGCGCCAGCGCAGGCTCGGCCGGAGCCCGCCGCACGGCCGCGCCCTCCAGCACGCGGCGCACCTGGTAGAGGTCGGCGACGTCCTCGGCGGACGGCAGCCGGACGAACACGCCCCTGTTGAGCCGGTGGTCGAGCAGCCCCTCGTGGCCGAGCAACCGGAACGCCTCGCGCAGCGTGTTGCGCGACACCTCCAGCGCCTCCGAGATGGACTCCTCGGACAGCCGCTGACCGGGCTGGAAGTAGCCCTCGCTGATGCGGCCGCGCAGGACGTCGGCCACCCGCTCGGCCGTGCTGCTGCGCCCCAGCCGCGGCCGGTCCTGGGAGAGATCGGCAACCACGTTATCCACATTTAACAGGGAATCATGGAGCAAACCTCTTGTCGAATTGTTCAACGATCCTTACGTTGATAACTATCCCCCACGATTTCAAGGAGCGATCGATGTCAGGCTCCACGCAACAGACCCGGCGGGTGATTCTCGCCAGCCTGATCGGCACGTCGCTGGAGTGGTACGACTTCTTCCTCTACACCACTGCGGCCACCCTGGTCTTCCCCAAGCTGTTCTTCCCCTCCCTCGACCCGTTCAACGCGGTCCTGGTCTCCCTGACCACCAACGCCGTCGCCTTCGTGGCCAGGCCGCTCGGCGGCATCGTGTTCGGCCACTTCGGCGACCGGGTCGGCCGCAAGACGGTGCTGGTGGTGACGCTCCTGGTGATGGGCGTCTCGACGTTCCTCATCGGCGTGCTGCCCGGGTACGCCAGCGTGGGCGTGCTGGCCCCGGTCCTGCTGGCGCTGCTCCGCTTCGTGCAGGGCCTGGGCCTCGGCGGCGAGTGGGGCGGCGCGGTCATCATGTCGCTGGAGCACGGCGACGGCCGGCGGCGCGGCTTCAACGCGAGCTGGCCGCAGGTCGGCGTGCCCGCCGGTTACGTGCTGGCCACGGGCCTGCTGGCGCTGATGTCGTTCGTCATGTCCGACGCGGCGTTCCTGTCGTGGGGCTGGCGGGTGCCGTTCCTGCTGTCGGGCGCGCTGGTGTTCGTCGGCCTGTGGGTGCGGCTGAAGGTCACCGAGTCGCCGCTGTTCGAGGCGGTCGAGCAGCAGGGCGTCAAGGCGCGGATGCCGCTGGTGGAGGTGCTGCGCACGCACCCGCGCGCGCTGCTGTCGGCCTTCACCGCGCGGATCGGGGTGGACGTGGCCTTCTACACGTTCACGGCGTACATCATCGTCTACATCACCACCGTGCTGGAGCTGCCACGCTCGTACGCGCTGAACGCGGTGCTCATCGGGTCGGCGCTGCAGCTGGCGCTGATCCCGCTGGCGGGCGCGCTGTCCGACCGGTACGGCCGCCGTCCCGTCTACTTCGCGGGCGTGCTCGGCGCGGCGGTGTGGGTGTTCGTCTTCTTCCCGCTGCTCGACACCAAGTCCTTCCCGCTGATCGCGCTGGCCGCGGTGGTGGCGCTGGTCACGCACGCCGCGATGTACGGCCCGCAGGCCGCCTTCATCGCCGAGCTGTTCAGCACCCGCCTGCGCTACAGCGGCGCGTCCATGGGCTACCAGGTGGCCGGCATCGTGGGCGGCGCCCTCGCGCCGGTGATCGCGCTGCAGTTGTTCGCGTCCTACCAGTCCACGATCGCGGTCTCGATCTACGTGGTGATCGCCCTGGCCGTCACGACCGTGGGCCTGGCCATCGCTCCTGAGACCCGCGACCTCGACCTGGCGGAGAGCGCCGCCGAGCCCGCGCCCAAGGCCCCGCAGGTGGGCCCCTTCGCCTGAACCGTCGTTCTTCCGACCATCGCAGGAATGCCGCGAAAGCCGCGGGCGGCGGCTGCCGACGCCGCCCGCGCGGAAGGGTCTCGATGAGAATCGCACTGGCCGTACTGGCCGCTCTGGTCGCGATCCCCCTGCTCATCGGGGGCATCGGCGGGCTGGACAGCACCGGCGGCGGCGAGGTGGCCGTCGTCCGCGACGGCGGGATCTTCGACGACAACAAGGTGCGCCAGGTGATCGACGCCGGCTCCGGGCTCACCTGGACGGGAATGTGGTCCTCCGTCCACCTCTATCCGGCGCAGCAGCGCTTCTACACCATCACCGCCGACGCCAAGCGGGCGACCACGCTCGGCGTGGACGTGGTGACGGTGCCGAGCAGCGACGGCGTGAACCTGGGCATCGAGGGCACCCTCTACTTCACACTCAACCTGGACCACGAGACGCTCAAGAAGTTCGACGACAAGTACGGCACCCGTACCTTCCGCGCCCAGGACGACCGCTCGCTCTACGCCTGGGACGGCGACGAGGGCTGGAGCGCCTTCTTCGGCCAGGCCGTCCGGCCGGTGATCGACAACGCGCTGCGCGGGCAGATCGGGTCGATGCGCTGCGCGGAGCTGGTGCCGTCCTGCTCACTGCTGGAGAGCAGCGCGCTCAAGCCGCGCGACAGCAACGCCAACATCGCCGAGGTGCAGAACGCGGTCAACGCCTCGCTGGCCCGCGACCTGCCCGTCACGCTGGGCGGGGAGTTCCTCACCGGGCTGCGCTTCACCCTGGTCAAGGTGACGCTGCCGGACGAGGTGCAGCAGGCGGTGGACCGCTCGCTGTCGGCCTCGGCGGCCGTCTCCGAGGCCCAGGCGCGGGTGGCCCAGGCCAAGGCCGAGGCGGAGGCCAACCGCGCCAGGCAGGACGGCTACGACAAGTGCCCCGCCTGCGCGGAGATCGAGAAGCTCAAGTCACTGCCGCAGGGCATCACGGTGTACGCGCCGGGCAACCCGCAGGCGGTGGTCGTACCGTCCCGTTAGACCTCGGCACCCTGCGGCCTGGCGGCCCGCCAGCGGCCCTTGAACGCGACCATCGAGACGAGGAAGACGATCTGGCCGGCCAGCGCCACGCTCAGCCAGAGCTGCCAGCCGCCGGCCTCCACCACTCTCGGGGAGACGATCAGCATGACCACGATCATCACCCGGACGACCATGCCCCACAGCCCCAGGGCCGAGCCCTGCAGCCGGGACTCGACGTCCTCGGCGTTCTCGGAGAAGTTGGCCATCCACGGGACGTACGCGACGCCCATGAACAGGAAGAGCAGCGCGTAGACGGCGGTGACGTGCGCGGTGGAGACGCCCGGCCCGATCAGGGAGATGAAGTACACCAGCGCGGCGGCGGTGAGCACGGTGCCGACGGCGGTGAACGGCTTGCGCAGCCGCAACCGGTCCGACGCCCGGCCGACGATCACCACCGCCAGGGCGTTGAGCACGATGCCGAGGGCGACGACCCGGTTGGCCGTGGCCGCGTCCATGCCGAAGGCGGTGGCCAGAATGGTCTGGCCGAAGATGGTGAACGTCCAGTAGAGCACCTGCCAGCCGGTGTTGCCGAGCACGTGGGCCCAGAGGTGGGGGTGCTTGAACAGCTCGCGCACCCGGCCGTGACCGGCCTCCCCCTCGACCGCGAGCTCCTGCTCGGCCTCCAGCACCTGCGCCCGCAGCGCCCCGGACGGCTCGGCGATCTTCCAGATGATCACGGCGCACATGCTCAGCGACACGACGCCCATGATGATCGCCTGCGACTGCCACGCGTTGCCGAACAGCGGCAGCGTGAACCCCGCGATGAACGAGGCCAGGAACGCCGCCCCGACCGGTCCCCACGTCCAGAACGCGAACGCCTGCGCCCGCCCCATGCGCGGCGAGAAGTCGCGCACCAGCGAGGCGGTGATCGTGATGCCCGCACCCTCGATGAACAGCATCAGGCAGCGCACCCAGAACAGCTCCGCCACGGTGTCCACGGTGGCCAGCAGGAAGTTGCAGGCGGCGGTGACGGTGAGGGTGGGCACGAGGATCGCCACCCGGCCCCACCGGTCGGACAGAATGCCGCCGAAGCCCGCCGACAGCCCGCCCACCAGCACCGACAGCGCGGCGAGCTGTCCGTAGACGGTCAGGGACATGCCGAGGTCGGCCATGAGGAGGGGCAGGATCGTGGCCAGGGTGGTCTCGAAGTTCGCCACCAGGCTGGCCAGTACGGCGACGGCCAGCAGCAGAATGCGGCGGCGGCCGACCGGGTAGACGCTCAGTTCGCGGACATAGAACGGCTTCATTCCCATCCTCCAGGGACGGTCCTGCGTGCTGTCGCTCTAGAACGCGTTTCTAGTGCGCCCAGGTTTTCCGTTTTGTACCGGTAAGTCAATGTGCTGCGAGATCACGATGTAATCTCGATCACACGCTCCGGGTTGTGACGCAATCGCCATCGATTCCTGGAACAGCCACCGTCGAATAGGCATAAACTGCGCGCCTGTGAGCCTGCCTGTACGAGAACGTTCCCCCCGGCCGGGCGGCGGCCGACACCGCCGTCCCGTGCCCACGTCCTTGCCCCCTGACGCCCCGATGCTCGTGCTCGCCACGCCCGGCGGCGTCACCGGTGTGGCCGAGGAGATAGCGGCAGTGGTCCGCGTCGACAATCCGCAGATCGAGGTGCGCCTCACGAGCGTCACCGACCTCGCGGACTCCCTGCCCTCCGGCCGCGAGGCCGTCGTCGTGCCCCTGCTCACCTGGGACGACCCCGTCGTGTTGGCCGAGATCGGCAAGGCCGTGGCCGCCGCCGGCTCGGGGGCGGTGGTGACCGAGGCGCTGGGGCCCCACCCGCTGCTGGCCGAGGTCCTGCACATCCGCCTGGCCGAGCGCGGCCTGGCCCGGGCCGACCGCGTCCGCCTGCTGAACGTCTCCAGCCCCGTCGACGGCGTCATCCTCGGCACCGTGGGCGGGACCAGGGCCGTGCAGGCCGTGCAGGCCACCGCGGTGCTCCTGGCCTCCAGGCTCACGCTGCCGGTCGTGGCCGCCTCGCTCGACAGCGACCCCGGCGTACCGGCGGCGGCCCAGCGGCTGCGCTCCGCGGGCGCGGAACGGCTCGCCATCGCGCCCTGCTTGATCGGCCACGAGGCCCCGGTGAGCGTCGTCGAACAGGCCGCGGCGGCGATCGAGGCCGGCCACTCGGACCCGCTCGGCGCCCACAGCGCGGTCGCCGAACTTGTCGCCCGAGCTTACGGAAGTCAACTCGCGACTTGACAAGGGCTTGTAGAGATCACGGGACTCGCGTTACCTTCTCCGCATGCGCCGCGTCGTCTGCAAGGGCGATCGACTCGGCCTCCGTGACATCACGGAGGCCGACGTGCCCGCCCTGCACGCCATCTACGGCGACCGCGTCGCCACCCAGCACATGCCGTTCGCGCCACGCAGCCTGCGCGAGGTCGAACGGCTGGTGGACGAGGCCATCGAGGCGTCGGCGGCCGAGCCGCGCCGCCTCTACGTGCTGGCCGTCGTCGACAGCGCGCGCTGCGACATCATCGGGGTCGCGCGGCTGCTGATCGAGGCCGAGCATCCGCACAGCGCCGAGATCGGGTTCGGGCTCCATCGTGACCAGTGGGGGCGCGGGATCGGGACCGACCTCGTACGGTTGTTGTTGTCGTTCGGGTTCAAGCAGCTCGGGCTGCACCGCATCTGGGGCGCCCGCTCCCCCGCCAACCTGCCGGCGCAGCTCGCGATGCTGACGGCGGGGATGGTCGAGGAGGGACGGATCCGGCACCATGTGCACACGCCGGCCGGGTGGCGGGATTCGATCGTGCACTCGGCGCTAGAGGACGAGTGGATCGAACGCTGACCCGCGCTTCTACTGCGCTGACCTGCGCTTCTTCTGCGCAGGCCAGCACTGACCTGCGCTTCTTTCCTGCCCTAGTTGGTCTGCCAGCCCCTGAG
Organism: Nonomuraea sp. NPDC048882; assembly: GCF_040649755.1. NCBI lineage: Bacteria > Bacillati > Actinomycetota > Actinomycetes > Streptosporangiales > Streptosporangiaceae > Nonomuraea > Nonomuraea sp. NPDC048882. The sequence goes on along the minus strand of NZ_JBEZGB010000009.1, from coordinate 123,649 downwards.
CACCAGGGCCGCGACCTCCTCGGGCGTGCCATGGGTCCCGTCCACGGCGTAGTCCTCCACCCCGGCCCCGTCGAGGATCGACTGCAATTCCCCTGACCTTTCGAGGTGACGGTCAAGCGCCTTGGGGTCGAGCGCGTGGCGGGCCCGCAGCCGGCGGCGTACCAATGGGAGATCCACGTGCACGCGGCAGACCGCGAGCGGGACGCCGAGCGCCTCCTCGTGGGCGAGCCGCTCCTCCCGGCTCTCGATGACGCCCGCGAGCACGAGCCGCTCGGCTCCGGCGGCCAGGAAGTTCGCGGCCACGGCGCGCAGGTTGCGCAGGGTCAGGGCGCCGTTGTACGGGTCGCGCGGGGGCGCCGGCCAGGCCCGGCGCAGCCAGTCGAGGTCGATGACCGCGTTGGGCACGCCCGCCTCGATGAGCAGGTCACCCGCGAAGTCGGCCACCGTGGTCTTGCCCGCGCCCACGGTGCCGGTGATCAGAAGAGCCGTCGCCATTCCCGCGATCCTACGCACGGCCTCGCCGGGGTCTCACGCGGGTGCCGGGAGAGCCGGTGGTGCGTCTTACGTGTGGCGAGCGCCGAGATTGTCAGTGGGGCATCCTACGATGAGGCACCTCACGGAGGGATAGTCACATGCTCGACTCGCTGATCGTGCCCTTGTTCGTCACCACGGACCTGCCGCCCGAGGCGGAGCTGGCCGAGTTCGGTGAGTTGCTCGCCGAGACGGCGCGCGTGCTCGGCGACGACGGCTACGAGGCTTTCCTGGTGGGCCGGGTGTTCTGGCTGGACCGGCCGGTGCTGCCCGAGCAGAGCCCCGCCGCCGAGGGCGAGCTGCGCTTCGCCGGCATGCTCGGCTACCTCGCCGCCTCCGGCGCCGGTCACACCACGCGCGAGGTGGTCGGCGACGTGCGGCGGGCGATCGGGCAGGCGGTGACCGAGCGGTACGGGGACGTCGGGGTGGCGCCGGCCGTGTTCGCGATCCGGGATCAGGACGTGCGCGAACGTACCCCAGAGCTCGCCATCCACGTCGACACGCGGGACGCGGCGGCCGAACTGGTGAGCGCCGCCAGGTCCTACCTGTAGTCCCCGGGCGCTGGTCAGGCGGAGGCTGCAGCCCCTCGGGTTTCGAAGGTACGGGTCACGGCACTGACCGGACAGGGCACGGCTCTTGCCGGGCGAGTACAGCTCCCGGCCGGCAGGTGACGGCTATGGCCGACGGGGGCGTGGCTCCGGCTGGTGAGGGCACGGCTCTGGCGGGTTGGGGGCGTCGCGTGCGATCGTGAACGGTGATCCTTCCGGCGGGGCGAGCACCGCGACGCCCTCCGTGGCGGTGACGGCCCGGCGACTTGGAGGTCCCGTTATGGCGGTGCTCGGCGCGATCTGTTTCGGGCTGGTGATCGGCTGGATCACGTTCGGCCTGCTGCGGCGCAGACCGTCCGGCGGCGGGTCTGCCGGTGGTGGACTGGCTGGTGGTGGGCTGGCTGAGTTGGCTGCGGTGCTGGCTGCCGTGGGTGGTGGGCTGGTTGTGGCGCTGCTCGATCTGGCCGACGTGTTCGGGGGTTACGCGGTGGGGCTGGTGGTCGGGTTCTTCGGCTATCTGGTGCTGGTCACGCTCATGCCGTCGTCCAAGTGGGCCGGGGAGCCGTCAGGAAGGCCGACCAGTACGTACGACGCCCACAGCTCCGGCTCGGCGGAGCCGTAGAGCTCACGCAGGCCGAGTACGGCGGCGCGCAGGGCATGCGCCGGGCCTTCGCCCGCGTGGAGCCTGGTGTGCAGGTCGCGCATGAGAGCCCGGGTGATCTCGGCGGACACCGGCCACAACGAGAGCACCACAGCCCCCGCGCCGGCATGCAGCAGCCCGTACCCCAGCCCGACCAGACCGTCGTGCGTGCCGACGCCGTGTCCCCTCTCGGAGGCGGCCTCGTGCGCGGCCTCGCGGTCCCTCACCTGGTCCGCTACCTGGGCGGATGCACGGGCCGTTTCATGGGCTGTTTCGCCGGTCGGCTCGTGCGTGGGTTCGCGGGCCGTGACGAGCACGAGGCCGACGTCCAGGCGCATGCTCATGAGGTCGCGGGCGGTGAGGAGTCCGTCGGCGAGACGGATGCCCGCGGCGAACGGGTCGGCGGGATCCTCGACGGCACGGCAGGCCAGGTGCACCACGCGCCACGAGCCGTTCTGAGGGCTCCGGGCCAGGGCGTGCGTGGTGGCCTGGCGAGGGGTGGTGCCGAGCAGGGCGGCGGCGTCCCGGGCCTCGGACTCCACCACCGGACGCTCAGCGGCATCGGGGGTGAAGGAGAGGACCAAGGAGTCTCGTCCCCGCGCCGGAGCCCTTCTCGTCAGCCCCGACAGGACTGCGGCGGAGGGGGCGTAGGTGACAGGGAAGCGTTCGATCAGCGAACGACCGTCCGGGGCCAGGGCGTGCAGCGGGACGCGGTGCAGCGCTGCGTGCGGGATCAGGTGGAGCAGGTCCACGTCGTCGCCCAGGGCTTGGACCGCCTCTGACAGAAGAAGGTCGGCCAGGCGGCGCCAGAGGTCCGCACGGTGCCGGCGGGCCTCGATGTCGAGCAGACCGGGCCGGCGACCGTCGGCGGCGCGCAGGAACTCGGCCAGAAGGGGACGATCGACCGCAGTGGGGAAGGCACGCGGCTCGGCCCAGCCGGTGCGGTGCGCCAGCACGGTCACAGTCTTTTCCCCGACATGAAACCCGAGCAACGCCGTCACCACACCCATCGACGTTGCCGATGCTGTCGGTGCCGGCCCGCCGCGACGGTCGGGGGCGTTCACGAGGGCGTCGAGGTCGGCTCGGCTGGGTGGGGTGCCTCGGCGCAGGGCGACGTGGTCGGGGGCCAGGGGCTCCATGCGACGCCAAAGATCGTCCAGATCGGCTCGGGCTGTGTGGGCGCGGCGGGTGAGGTGGGCGGCGCGTTCCGGGTCGCGGGTGTTGCGGGCCGCCGACATGAGCGTGCGAACGGCCTCCAGCCCTCGCTGCTCCGCCTCCAGCAACTCGGTGGGCACGCCATAGGGGGCTGGCCAAACCTGGGGGCTGGAATGTGCGGCGGGCCTGTCAGGAGAAGGTGGCTGATGTCCGTGATCCGGGCGACCGGCCGACGCACCGGGAGAAGCCAGGCGATGCTCGGAATCCAGGTAGCCGGTCAGCGGGCCGGGAGAAAACGGCTGATGTTCGGAATCCGGGCGGTCTACCGGAGTGCTGAGAGAAGGTTGGCGGTGGGCGGGGGCCAGGTGGGTGGTGAGGGTGTGGTGCTTGGCGTCTTCGGCGTGGGTCCAGGCCGTCATGCCCTGGTTCAGGTGGGTGGCGAGGCGGATCACGCGGTCTTGGGCGGCCTTGTGGCCCAGAGCATGGGCGCGTTCGGCGTCGGCGAGGGCGGCGGGGAGGTCGCCTAGTTCTTCGGCGGCGATCGAGCGGTGGTGACAGGCGGGGGCGAGCTCCAGATCATGCCCCAGGTCAGTCAGCAGCTCGATCGCCGCAGACAACCGGCGGTATGCGGCGGCGTAGGCATGAGCGCGGGCCTGGGAATCGGCGTCGGCAGGGGAATCGGCGGGCACGTGGATGCCTGTGGCCGCCCCTGCGCCAGGGGCCTCGGTGGCGGTGTGAGCGTCGGCGTCGGCGTGAGTCCCGGTGCCGGGGGCGTGGGCGGTGCGGGCGGTGGCTGGGTCGCGCACGGCGGCGAGGTCGAGGGCGCCCAGACGGACGAGCGCGACGGCCTCTCCGGCGCGGAAACCGAGCTCCTGCGACAGGTCGAGCGCTTCTTCCAGCCATGCCCGCTCAAGCTGCGCTGTGCCTGATAGCGCTTCCCTCGGCCGCGCCTCCGCCTTCCCTTCCCTCGCCGCTTCCGTCTCCTTGGCCGCCTCCTCACGCCGCGCAGCTCGTTCCAGGCGGGCGAGGGCGAGGAGGGCCAGGACCGTGCCGCGCGGGCGGCCGTGTTCTCGTTCGAGGGTCAGGGCTCGGTCGGCGAAAGGACGTCCCTTCGTGGGCTCCCCGCGCAGCTCGTGGACCAGGGCCAGGCCGGCGTAGGCAGCGGCGAGGCCGGGTGGGGCGGCCAGTTCCTCGCCGAGCGCGATGGCCTCGTGGTAGCGGGTCGCGGCCTCGTTCAGCTCGCCCAGCTTGAGGTGGAGGTCCGCGCGGCCGGTCAGCAGCGGGGCTCGGAGTGCGCGCCAGATGGGGGCCTCGACCAGAGCCAGACTCTCCTCGTACGTCCGCGCGGCCTCGGACCAGCGGGCCAGGTCCGTGAGGGCGGCGGCGAGGAGGCCGAGGGATTGGACGAGGTGGGCGGGGAACGCGGTGGCCTCGTCCCGGGCCAGCTCGACCGCCCTGGACAGGTGGATGGCCGCCTCCTCCGTCCGGCCCAGTTCAGTGGCCGCCGCGCCCAGGTTCCGGAGGTGTTCGACGATCCGTTCGTCACGTAGCTCGTACCCCTGGAGGGCGTGATCGTAGGCGGCGGGCAGGTCGCCCAGCTCGCGGCAGTAGTACGAGAGCCTGGCCAGGAGGTAGGAACGGTCGGCGAGGTCAAGGTCGCCGTCCCAACCACCAGAGCCGGGTGAAGCGGTGGATGAGGAGCGGGTGAGGAAGTGGTGGGCGAGGGTGCGGGCCGTCGGGAGGTCGCCGGACGATTCGGCCTCGGCCAGGCGGAGCCACGACTCCAGGCGTTCCGATGAACCCTCGCGCCGACCCCCCGTACCGAGGGAGGCGAGGGCTCTGGTCAGGGTGGCGCGGCCGCGGGTGAGGTCGCCGAGGGCGAGCTGGATGCCGGCCAGGCGGGACAGGACGGCGGCGTCCATCTCCCCCGCCATGGCCGCGATGATCTCGAACGGCGCTCCCGCCGGAGGGACGTCGTCGTCGGCCGCCTCCAGACCCGCTAGTCCCTCCTCCAGAGCAGCCCTTGCGCGGCGGAACTCGCCCTGCGCCTCCAGGGCGAACCCCAGCTTGATCGAGGCCAGCGCGGCCGAACGGTGCCGGCCCTCGTCGCGGAAGCCCGCCAGTGCCGCCTCCAGGGCCCGCGTCCGGGCTCCGAGGTCTCCGGTACGGGCGGCGAGCGCGGCCAGCCGGTCGTGGACGACGGCTTCCTTGAGCGCGTCCCCGCCGGCCAGCCCGAGCGCCGACTGCAGACGTTCACCGGCCTCCCGGAACTCGCCCAGCTCCACGTCCACCGCGGCCCGGCCGAGGGTGGCCATCAGCAGCGTCTCCAGGTCGCCCTCGGCGGCGGCCAGCTCCAGGGCCCGTTCGAGGTCTTCTGACGCTTCCTCGGCACGGTCGAGGGCCGTCAGGCAGGAGGCGCGCATGCTCACCGCCGCCGCCTCCTTCGCCCGCGCCCGCAGCCCGGCGAACGCCTCCGCCGCCACCCCGAACGCCGCCAGCGCCCGTTCCGCATCGCCCTCCGCGTACGCCAGGCAGCCCAGGTTGTAACGGACGGCCCCGGCTCCGTCGCGGTGCCCGATGGCCTCGTACTCGCGTTCGGCCAGGTCGAAGGCGACCCTGGCGCCGTCGACGTCCCCACGGCCGCGGCGGCGCTGCGCGATCCGGTACCACTCGTCGGCGGGCTCGCGCCGCTGCCCCTTACGCCGGACGATCTCCACCAGCCTGGTCTCGCAGGCGGCGGCGTAGCCGGGATGTCCCCGCCCGGACAGCAGCACCGAATGAGCGTCGAGGGCCGCGCACGCCTCCTCCCATGCCCCGGCTGCCTCCAACTCGATGGCGCAGGCGGCCATGCGTTCGGCGGAGGCCTTGAGGTCGTCCTGGTCGACGGCGGCCCTGGCGGCGTGGACGAGCGCCTTGGCGGCGGCGACGCTCTCCCCGAGCGCGAGGTGGAGCGCGCGCGCCCTGACCGCGCAACTGACGGCCTCCTCCGGGTCGCCCGCGGCCAGGTGCGCCACCGCAGCCGCGTCCTGGTGCCGCGCCTCGTCCTCCGGCAGCCCGGCCTCCTCGCACACGGCCACGGCGCGCAGGTGGTGCTCCACGGCGCGAACGGGGTCGCCGGTCCTCAGGTGAAGCGCGCCCATGTGGCCGAACTGGCGCGCCTCGGCGGCGGGGTCGCCGAGGTCGTGGTAGACGGCCGCCGCGCGCGCGTACGCCTCCAGGGCACGGGATGGCTCCCCCGACGCCTCGTGTCCTGCCCCCAGCCGTGACAGCGCGTACGCCGCCCGCGACCGCAGCCCGGCCGCCTCGAAGGCCGCCGCCGCCCGTTCCAGCACCGCGCCCGCGGCCTTCGGGCGGCCCGCGTCGGCCAGGCGCAGTGCGGTTCCGAGCAGGAACTCGCCGCGTTCCCCGCTGCCTTCGGCTCGGAGCTCGGCCAGGCGGAGCAGCTTGAGCGCCAGGTCCTCGTCCGGAGAGCGCAAGGCCAGCTCGGTGGCGGCCACGGCGAGCTGCTCATCCACGACCAGCGGCGGCCGGATGGGAGGGGCGGGGGTCGAGGGAACCTGGGTGACAGGGCTTGGCGTCTCGGGTGTTGGGGTGTCGGATGCTGACGTCTCGGGGGCCGGTGTCTCGAGGGCTGGAGTGCCGAAGGCTGGGGTCTCGGGGGCCGGGGTGCTGGGGGCCGGGGTGCTGGGGGCCGAGGTGCTGGGAGCTGGGGTGTCGAGGGCTGGTGTGACAGGCCGTGACGGGACGGACTCCGGGTTGACCGGCTTGGGAGTGACCGGCTCAGCGGTGACGGGAGCCGGAGCACCGGGGGCTGGGGGCGCGGAGGCCGAAGCGTCGGGGACCGGAGTGCCAGGGGCAGCTGTGCCAGGGGCGCCAGGGCCCGCGATCCCAGGGCCGACGATCCCAGGAGCCGCAGCCCCAGAGCTGGCGACCTCAGGAGCGGTGGCCCCAGGGGCGGCAGTCCCACGGGTGGGAGTCCTGGAGGCGGCGGTCCCAGGAGCCTCGGCCCCAGAGCTGGCTCCCTCAGGAGCGGCGGCCCCAGGGGTGGCGATCCCGGGGCCCGCGATCCCAGAGGTGGCGGTCGCAGGGGCGGCGGCCCCAGAAGTGGCGGTCCCAGGAGTGGGGGTCCCGGAGGTGGCGGGGGTAGGGGGTGGGGTGAGGGTGGTGTCGAGGGCGTGGGTTAGTTCGGGTAGGTCGGTGAGGTCGGCGGTGTCGGCCAGGGCGAGGGCTTCGGTGAGGTCGCGGGGGTTGCCGTAGGCTGAGTGGCGGGCCAATAAGGCGCGGCACAGCTTGCGCTGGGCGGGTCCCTGGTCGCGGGAAGCCTTGGTGGCCAGCTCGACGCCCTGGCGGGCGGCCAGCACGGCTTCGCGCAGGTCCTCGGCCTGGCGACGGCCGTCCGTCTGTGTGGCGCGCCAGCACAGCAGCTCGGAGACCAGCCCGTACGCCTCCGTCCTGAACGCCAGCCGTTCCCCCGCCCCCAGGGCCTCGCGCAGCGCGGCGAGGGCCTCGTCGGCGTTGGCCATGGTGAGGTCGAGCCTGAGGGCCTGGGCGAGCAGCAGCAGCGCCGTGGCCCTGGCCGGGTCGTTCTCGTCGTGGGCGGCCAGGACGGCGCGGGCGGCGGCGATCGGCTCGGAGGGGTCGCCGCCGGTCACGACGGCCCGCCTGAGCAGTGCGTTCGCCAGATTGATGAGCAGCCGTGGCCGGTCGGGATGTCCACCCGGCCCAGAACCGCCCGAACCAGAACCGCCCGGCCCAGAACGGCCCATGCCCGCGCGGCCGGCGGTGGAGAGGTCGGTGGCTCGGCGGAGGACGGAGATGGCCGTGTCCAGGTCGGCGGGGTCGCCGGTGACGCCGTAGCGGTGCCAGCGCCGGTCGCCGAGGAGGCCGAGCCGGACCACCGGGTCCGTGCCGAGACCGCGCGCCGTCTCGTCCGGCGTCACGTGCAGGGCGTCCAGCATCTCCAGGCCCGCCTCCAGCGAGCTCTCGTTCCCCGTCACGACGAACCACTCGATCAGCCCCGCCGCGTACGGCGCCAGCACCCCCGGATGGGCCCACGGCTCGTGCCAGAAGTCCAGTGCGCACTGCCCGACCCTGATGAACGCCAGCAGGTCCTCGTCCGCGTACGACGCCGCGGCCCGCGCCTGGGTGAGGTCGACGAGCGTCAGCAGCGCCCGTGACCGGTCCTGGCCGCCGGGCGGGGTCTCCACCGCCGCGAGGTACGCCCGGACCAGTTCCTCGTCGTCGGGCGCCGCCAGGCCCAGGGCGGCGGCGAGTTCGCCCGCGTACAAGGTGTCGCCATGCGCGCCGAGCGCCGCCCGCAGCAGCATGTGGACCGCGTCGGCGATGACGTGCCGCTCCCCGCCGCGCGTGTACTGGCGCACCAGGCCCGCGCCGAGCAGCCCGAGCGCGCCCGGCGCCCAGGCGGGGTCGGTGGCGCGCATGGACTCCTGGAGCAGGAACTGGCCGAGCCGGTCGGAGACCTCCGGCACCGGGTCGGCCATGGCCCGGCGGACCAGGGCGTGGATCAGCAGCCCCACGTGCCGGTACGCGGACGGGTCCACATGCCGGAACACCTCTTCCACCAGCCCGGCCCACGTGTCGGCCGACTCCTCCAGCGGCCGGGAGCCGCGCAGCTTCTCCGGCAGCCGGCCGGGATCCAGCACGGCCACGGCGGCGAAGAAGGCGCCCGACACGGCGGCGTCCTGCGTGGTGCGCCGGTCGAGCCGGTAGCGGGCCAGGTGCAGCATGCCGATCAGCCGCCAGGCGGCGGCGTCGGTCCTGTCGCCGGCGCACGCCCGCATCGCCTGCTCGGCTTCGGCCAGCGCCGCGGGATCCCAGATGAGATCGGGATCCGCGGCCTGCTCGAACCGCTCGATGCGGGCGGCCAACGCCTCGGCCGGATCGGTCATTAGCACAGGCTCTCACCGGCGTGCGCCCCGCGTACAGAACCGTCCCGTCGAGTCCTGGGCACAGGATCGCTCGGTCGAGTCCGGCGCATACGACTGTCTGGTCAAGTACCGCGGTCCCGCGGACCAAACCGCCCGTTCAGGGCTCACGCAAACGACCGCCCGATCAAGGGCCCGCGCACACGACCGCCCGTTGAGGGCCCGCGCACACGACCGCCCGCTCGGAAAGCCGACGACGAGTGCCGGGTCAGGGGGTCAGTTCGAGGAAACTCACCCCCGGCATGGGCAGGTCGAAGGTGACGGTGAGGGTGGGGCCGGTGACGGTGGCGGGTGGGGTGAGTTCGGCGAGCTCGTCGTACGCGCGCAGTTCCTCCCACTGCGCCCCCTGCGGCCAGTCGCCCCCGCCCATCGCCTGCCAGGCCGCCTCCACGTTCGTGTGCTCGCCGTCGATGCGGTGGTGGGTGAGAGTGTACGAGCCCCGCAGCCCCTCGACGGTGAGCGTGATCGTACGGTCCAGCTCGGGGGCTCCGGCCGCCTGGGTGTTGTTGAGGGTGCCGTTCCAGACGAGCACGCCCACCCGGCCGTCGTCGTGGCGGGCCGCCCACACCTCGACGCCCGCCACGTCGCCCCCGGCCTCGGCCGCCACCTCCAGGCCGCCGAGCCGTTCGGCCAGGGCGAGGGCGTGGAAGCGGGGCTTGCGCAGGTTGCCGACGGTGAGCAGGCCGAAGCCGCCGTGGAAGAGCCTGGGCGGCCGGCCCACCTCCTCGAAGTGGTCGGAGGCCACCCAGTGCGACAGGGCGTCGATGCGGCCGGCCGCCGACTTCATGCCGTGCAGGACGAACGCCGCCCCGAACGCGCCGTCGCCGATCCCCTGGAAGTGGGTCGGGGTGGGCCCCCACTCGGTCCACCAGACGGGCACGTCGTGGCCGTGCCTGGCCAGCGTGGGTCGCCAGTCGAGCGGCGCGTTGCCGTACGTGTGCGTGGAGACGAAGTCGAGCGGCGCGCCCGACTCCGCGATGTGGACGAGCAGTTCCTCGACCCAGCCGTTGGCGGCCGAGGAGGGGCCGCCGACGCGCAGGTCCGGGTGCACGTTCTTCACGGCGGCGGCGGTGACGTCGTAGAGCAGGAAGTACTCCTCGGGGGTGCCGGACCAGAAGACGGCCAGGTTCGGCTCGTTCCAGACCTCGAAGGCCCAGTGGTCGATCAGCTCGCGGATGCCGTAACGGTCCGCGAGGTGCTCGACGAGGGCTCTGACCAGGTCGCCCCACGCCTCGAAGTCCTTGGGGGGCGAGATGACGGCCGCGTAGTCGAAGACCGTCTTCGACGGGTCGGCGGCCAGGTCACGGGGCATGTAGCCGAGCTCCACGATCGGCCGCAGGCCGAGCGAGACGACCTTGTCGTAGACGGCGTCCACGCCGGAGAAGTCGTACGGCTCGCCCTCCTTGTAGACGCCGAGGTCGTCGCCGAGGATGGCGTGCGCCCTGACCGTGCGCACGCCGATCCGCTCGTGCACGAGGCGCAGCGCCTCGGCCAGTTCCTCGCCGATGGGCCGGCCGCCGCTCTCGTCGGTGCTGAGCAGATGGGACAGATGCTCCGATCCCACCATGTACGCCCACGGCCGGGGCAGCTCACGCGTCACCCGCCCCGCGTCCACGTGCAAGGAGACGGCGGCATCGGACGCGGGCAGCGGGGCGGCCTCGACGGGCGGGCAGAACGGCCCGGTCGTGTCCGCGCCGATGACGGCGGCCACCGTGTAGGCGGCCGCCCCGTGGCCGGTGTCCACGAACCGGCAGGACGGCACCGCGGGCACGTCCACCTCGGGCGGCACGGCGGGCATGCCGTCCCTGTGCACCAGGTAGCCGATCGCCTCGGGCACGGGATCCCAGGTGAGCGTCACGTGCCCGGCCCCCGGGACCGCGCGCAGGCCGGTCGGGGCCTCCAGCGCGGGCACGGGGACGGTCGTCTCGCCGGACGGCTGTCCGGCGCGTTCCTGCCAGTCGCGGTGCGCGGCCGTACTCATCGGCATGTGCCTCGATTCATCGAACGTCCCATTCTTCGATCGCCATGACCGGCCGGAGCCGGTGCTCCACGCCGGAGCCCGCGAAGTAGCGGTGCAGGTTGCCGTTCGCGAGCACGTTGCCCAGGGCGCCCATGACCATGCCCTGGTCGAGTGCCAGATACCACTTGGACACGGCCCCCGAGCGGACCGCGATCGCGTCGTAGAAACCGCCGGGGCCGTAGGCGTCGAAGCCGGCCCGCAGCTTGGCCAGGTTGGCCAGGGCGGCGTTCCTGGCGTACGGGAGCGCCAGGAAGCTGGCGTGCGGCGTCACCACGCCGTTGCCGTAGCTCGTCGGCTCCGGCTGGGCGGGGCGGCAGCCCTCGTAGCCGTAGTCGACGCGGGTCTCCTCCTCGTCGGAGGTGTAGCCGGGCTCGTCCATGCCGAGCGGGTCGACGCCGTAGATGCGGTAGGTGCCGTGGGGGTCGTTGGACGGCGAGAAGCCCCAGTAGCCGTAGCGGGCCTCCTGCAGACCGTGCTCGATCTGGGCGCGGACGAAGACCGGGTGGTTGCGCCCCCAGCTCTTCGGCGCCCACTTGGCCTCGGGGACGACCAGGTCGGGCATGAGCGCCTCGAACATCGAACCGCCCCAGTTCGGGACGAACCGCATGCCGCGGTAGCCGTACGTGCCCTCCCAGACGTTCACGCCGAGGTACGTCTTCCACGACCCGACCGGCTTCTGTTCCTGCCAGCCGAAGTCGCAGCCGTTGTCGGGGAAGGTGCGGTACGGGCCGAAGTAGCTCTCGCGGGGCAGCTGGCCGAGCGCGATGCCCACGTACTGGCCGATCCGGGTCTCGGCGGGGGCGCCGTAGTGGTGGCAGGTGGAGTAGACGGTCGTGCCGGTGCCGGCGTAGTCGCTCTCCACGTTGCACTCGATCGGCGGGTCGGGCCAGAAGCCGCCGCGCAGCAGGCCGGTGCCGGCGTCGGGGCGGGCGGCCGGGTCGTAGTAGGCGCGGAAGTTCATGGAGTTGACCAGCCGGTCGGCGCGAGCGGCGTGCCGGGGGACGGCGGTACGGACCATCATGAGCGCACTGGCCAGCCAGCCGTTGTCGACGCTGGAGGCGAAGGGGCGCACGACGTCGCCGGAGTCGGGCCAGGTGGTGATGACGGCGAGGGTGGCCGGGTCGTACCAGTTGTAGTACTGGCCGGTGGGGGCGTTGCGCTCCATCCGCTCCAGCGCGGTGAGCACCCGGCCCACTCTCGCGGTGGCGTCGGCGCCGCTGATCAGGCGCAGGTCGCGGGCGGTGAGCGTGCTCCACAGGTACGTGCCGATGTTGGTCGGCGAGGTGACCTTGGCGCGGGTCTTGAGGTCGCCGGTCACCTTGTCGGCGGGCAGGCCGGTGGCCGGCACCGCCATGGCGTCCATCGACCGCCACGTGTCCTTGGCGTAACGGAGAAGGACCGCGTCGGTGCCGCCGTGGACGGGTGGAGTGGCGGCAGCTTGCGCGGCCCCTGAAGGCACGGATGACAGCACGGGTAAGGACAGCACGAGCAGAGCGGACAGGACCGTCTTACGCATGAGGTGCTCCTCTACTTGAGGCCGGTGGTGGCGATGCCCTGGATGAAGAAGCGCTGCAGGAAGACGAACAGGATGAGGATCGGCGCGATCACCACGACCGATCCGGCGACCAGGAGGTTGTAGTGGGTGCCCTCGTGGCCGTTGAGGATGTTGAGCGCGACCGGCAGGGTGTACATGTCCTCGCTCTGCGCGACGACGGCCGGCCACAGGAAGTTGTTCCACGCGCCGAGGAACGTGATCAGGCCGAGCGTGGCCAGCGGCGGCCCGCACAGCGGCAGGATGATCCGGAAGAAGATGCGGAACTCCCTGGCGCCGTCGACCCGGGCCGCGTCGATCAGCTCGTCGGGCAGGTCGGAGATGAACTGCCGCATCATGAACACGCCGAGCGGCGTCACCACGGTGGGCAGGATGATCCCGACGAACGTGTTGACCAGGCCCAGCTTCGCGATCAGCACGAACTGCGGCACCATCAGCACGATCGCCGGGATCGCGAGCTGCACCAGCACCAGCGCGAAGGCCACGTTCCTGCCCCGGAAGCGGAGCTTGGCGAAGGCGTAGCCGACCATGGAGCAGAACAGCAGGTTGGTGGCGACCAGCACGAGCGCGATGAACGTGCTGTTGACGAACGCGGTGCCGATGTCGACCCGGTCGAACAGCTCGGCGAAGTTGTCCAGCGTCCACGTCTGGGGCCAGAACGTCGGCGGGTCGCGCCTGATCTCCTGTTCCGGCTTGACCGAGCTGAGTGCCGTCCACAGGAAGGGTCCGGCGACCAGGGCCAGGCCGACGCCGAGCCCCAGGTAGACGACCGCCCGCTGGCGGCGGGTGCTTCCGTGCCTCATCTGCGCCTCCCGAGCCTCAGTTGCAGCACGGCCAGCGCCACGATCACGGTGAACAGCACCGTCGAGGCGGCGCCAGCGTAGCCGTAGTTGCCCACCCCGAACTGGTTGAAGATCACCAGTGAGGCCGACAGGGTGGAGTTGAGCGGCCCGCCCCTGGTCATGACCAGGGGCTCCTCCATGAACTGCATGAAGCCGACCGAGCTGTAGACGGTGCAGAACAGCAGCACGGGGCGGAGCGAGGGCACGGTGACCGAGCGGAAGCGGGCCCAGCGGCCCGCGCCGTCGACCTCGGCGGCCTCGTACAGCTCTCTGGGGATGCTCTGCAGCGCGGCCAGTAGCACGATCATGTTGAAGCCGAAGCTGCGCCAGGCCGTCATCACGATGATCGAGGGCAGCGCGGTGGTCTCGTTCTGCAGCCAGTTGGGGCCCTGGACACCCACCAGCTCCAGCAGCCGGTTGACCAGCCCGGCCTCGGGCTCCAGCAGGAACTTCCAGGCCACCGCGATGCCGATGATGCTGGTGATGTTGGGCAGGTAGTAGCCGAGGCGGAAGAACGCGGCGGGCAGGCGGGCGATGCCGGAGTTGAGCAGCACGGCCGCGGCCAGCCCGAGGCCGACGGCGAGCGGCAGCGTGGTGAGCACGAAGACGACGGTGTTGAGGGCCGCCCTGCGCATGGCGCCGTCGTTCATGAGCCGCAGGTAGTTCTCGACCCCGACCGGGTCGACGGCCAGCGGGTCGCTCACGTCGGTGCTGCGCATGTCGGTGAAGCTCATGCCGATGCCGACCAGCAGCGGCCCGAGGTAGAAGACCGCGAAGAGGACCACGAACGGCGTGATGAAGAGCCAGCCGATGCCCGACTGGCGTAACGCGCCCCTGATCCTGATCGGCGCCGGCGCGACCGGCGCCGGCTTCGTGCGGACGGTCACGGGCTCAGAGGCCGGTGCCGATGGTGGCGGCCTGGGACTGGATCGACTTGGCCGTCTGCTCGGGCGTCTGGGTGCCGCGGGCCAGCTTCTCCAGCTCGCTCTCCAGCACCCTGGCCACCTGCTCCCAGGTCGGGAACGGCGGCGGCGTCCTGGCGTCCTTGAGCTGCTCGCCGAAGACCGCGAGCTGCTTGTCGGCCTTGAGTGCGGGCTCCTGCCAGGCGGCCTGGACGGCGGGCAGCGCCTTGACCTTCGTGTACCACTTCGCCTGCACCTGCGGCTCGCTCAGCCACTTGATGAACGTCCAGGCCGCGTCGCGGTTCTTCGCCTTCTTGAACACCGCCATGTCGGAGCCGCCGACGAAGCTCGTCGCCGACACCGGGCCCTTGGGGTAGGGGGCGACGTCGAACTTGTCGCCGAACCCGGCGCCGCCGTCGTTGTTCAGCACGCCGATCATCCACGGGCCGGAGAAGAAGCCGCCGATCTCGCCCTTGATGAAGCTCTGCGGGAAGGCGCCCTCGGCCGTGTTGTTCGGGGCCAGCTTCTGCTCGAACATCGAGGCGTACTGCTTGAGCGCGGTCACCGTCTCGGGCGTGTCGAAGGTGTAGGCGCCGTCCTTGACGATCTCGCCGCCCGCCTGCCAGATCAGCGGCAGCACCTCCTGCCAGGCTGCGCCCTGGGTGTAGCTCTGCTGGAAGCCGTCCTTCGCGCCGCCCTTCTCCTTGAGCGCCCTGGCGAACGCGGTGAACTCCTCCCACGTCGCCGGGGGTTTCACGCCCGCCTTCTCGGCCTGGTCGGTGCGGTAGTACAGGACGCGGGTCTCGACGTACCAGGGCACGCCGTACGCGGTGCCGTTGACGTCCACGGTCTGCCAGGCGCCGGGGAAGAAGGCGGCCTTGTCGACCAGGTTGGCGGGCGTGGGTTCGAGCGCACCGGTCTTGGCCAGCTCGCCCGACCAGGTCGATCCGATCATGCTCACGTCCGGGGTGGCGCCGCCGGCGATGGCCGCGGTGATCTTGTCGTGCGCCACGTCCCAGCCGATGGCCGTCACGTTGACCTTCACACCGGGGTTGGCGCTCTCGAAGTCCTTGACGAAATCACCGAGCGCCTTGCCCTCCTCGCCCATCGCCCAGACGGTGACCTCCCCCGAGACCTTGCCGGTCGTGACGTTCTGCGCCTGCTCGGGCGCCTGCTGCTGACTGCGGCCGCAGCCGGCCGCCACGAGCGCGAGAGCCAGCGCGCCCACGGCGGCGCGCCGGGTGGTGGTGTTCACGTTCGTACCTCCTGGGGGTGGTGACCGCAGCTGGAGCGGATGACCAGCTCGGTGGTCAGGATGAGGTGCTTCGGGATGTCGCGGGTCCCGGTGATCAGTTCGTCGAGCGCGCGGGCGGCGCGGGCGCCGAGCTCACGCATCGGCTGTCGTACGGTGGTCAGCGCCGGGCGGGCGTGCCGGGCGGCCATGATGTCGTCCCAGCCGGTGACGGCCACGTCGCCGGGCACCTCCAGGCCGAGCTCCTCGGCGGCGAGCAGCGCCCCCAGCGCCACCTCGTCGTCGGAGCAGATGATGGCCCGCGGCCGGTTCCTGCCCTTGAGCAGGGACCTGGCGGCCTCGAAGCCGCAGTCCACGGTGTACTGGCCGGTGTCCACGGCCTCGATCGCGCCGCCGAGCGCGTGCCTGACCCCCTGCCAGCGCTCGTCCACGTCGTCCCTGCTGGTCAGCGGGGCGCCGAGGAAGGCGAAGTGCTCGTAGCCGTGGCCGGTCAGATGGGCCGCCAGCGCCCGCGCGGAGGCGATGTTCTCGCTGCGCAGCGTGTCGGCGCCGGCGAGCGGGTCGCGCGAGATGAACACCAGCCGCACGCCGAGCCGGACCAGCTCGGCGACCAGCGGCTCCGGCACGGCGTGGCCAAAGATCAGCATGCCGTCGACGCGCCCCGCGAGGTCCTTGACCAGCTCGCCGACGTTCGAGCGGCCCTTGGTGGACAGGATGACCACCGAGCGCCCCAGCTCGGAGGCGACCTCCTCGTAACCGAGCAGGACCTCCGTGTAGTACGGGCCGGCCAGGTCGGGGAAGACGATGCCGTTGGCGGCGTGGCGGCCCTCGGCGAGGCTGACACCCAGACGGCTGGGCGTGTAGTTCAGCTCCTCGACGGCCTTGAGCACCTTCTCCCGCGTCTTCGCGGCCACCGGGCCGGTGCCGCGCAGCGTCCTGGACACGGTCGCGATCGACACGCCCGCCCGCTTGGCGACTTCGTAGATGGTCACGTCCATGCGGCTTTCCTTTCATGTAAGCGCTTTCATGATCGCGGCTGTAAGCGCTTACACAAATGCAGTGTGCCAGCCGCGTTAACTTCCCGTACAGACCCCGGCGCGTAACGGTGAGGTCACGCCGCCCTGGGGTAGAGGGGGATCATGCTCTACGGCAAGGAACACGTCAGGCGCTACCAGGAAACCGACGGCGCCGAGGGCCACGACTGGAACAACACCACCGTCCTGCTCCTGACCACCAAGGGACGGAAGTCGGGCCAGCCCTACACGACGCCGCTCATCTACCAGAAGTACGGCGACTACCACCTGCTCGTGGCGTCCAAGGGCGGCGATCCCGACCATCCGCAGTGGTTCAAGAACCTGCAAGCGGAGCCGGAGGTCGAGGCCCAGGTGAAGGGCGACAAGTTCAAGGCCCGCGCCCGCACCGCCACCCCGGAGGAGAGGCCGGAGATGTGGCGCGTCATGGCCGCCACCTGGCCCGACTACGACGAGTACCAGAAGAAGACCGACCGGGAGATCCCGATCGTGGTCCTCGAACGCGTCCGCTGACCACCGTCGTCAACCGTCGCCCGCCCCGCCGGCCCGCGCCGGCGGGGCGGGCTCGTGTTTGTGGCCTGGGCTCAGCCCGTCAGTGACGTGTAGAGCTTCAGGGTGCGGCGGGCGATGCGCTCCCACGAGAAGTGTTCGATGGCGCGCTCACGGCCCGCCACCCCAAGGGCGCGCGCCCGCGCCGGATCGCGCAGCAGGGCGTTGACCCGCTCGGCCAGGTCGGCGGCGAAGCGCTCGGGGTCGTGCGGGGTGCCGTCGGCGGCCTGGGAGATCGGCACCAGCAGCCCGGTCTCCCCGTCGGCCACCACCTCGGGGATGCCGCCGGTCGCCGTGGCCACCACCGCCGTCTCGCAGGCCATCGCCTCCAGGTTGACGATGCCCATCGGCTCGTAGACCGACGGGCACACGAACACGGTGGCGTGCGTCAGCAGCTGGATCACCTCGGGCTTGGGCAGCATCTCCTGGATCCAGAGCACGCCGTCGCGGTCGAGGCCGCGCACCAGCTCGGTCACCTCGGCGGCGATCTCCGGGGTGTCGGGCGCGCCCGCGCAGAGCACGAGCTGCGCCTCCGGGTCGAAGGAGCGCGCCGCGTGCAGGAGGTGGACCAGGCCCTTCTGGCGGGTGATCCGGCCGACGAAGACGACATAGGGCCTCGTGGGATCGACCCCGTGCTTGGCCAGGACGTCGGTGGCGCGGTCTGGGGCGTACTGGGCCGTGTCGATGCCGTTGTGGATCACGCTGACCCGCTCGGGCGGGATCTCCGGGTAGGCGGCGAGCACGTCGCGCCGCATGCCCTCCGAGACCGCGATCACCGCGTCGGCGGCGGCCAGGGCGGTGCGCTCGGCCCAGGACGAGATCGTGTAGCCGCCGCCGAGTTGCTCGGCCTTCCACGGCCGCAGAGGTTCGAGACTGTGCGTGGTGATCACGTGGGGTACGCCGTGGAGCATCTTCGCGACATGCCCGGCGAAGTTGGCGTACCACGTGTGGGAGTGGACGACGTCGGCGCCGGCGCAGGCGGCGGCCATCTCCAGGTCCACGCCGAGCACCTGGAGCGCGGCGTTGGCGCCCTCAAGCCCGGCCGGCACCCGGTAGGCCGAGACGCCCGCCTCGGCGCGCGCGGCCCCGAAACAGCGCACGTGTACGTCGGCCAGCTTCCGCAGCTCCCTGGCCAGATATTCCATGTGCACCCCGGCCCCGCCGTACACCTCGGGCGGGTACTCCCGGCTGAGCAGATCAACGCGCATGAGAAGACCTTAAAGGGGGCGCGGGCAACGGGAACACATCGACAAGCCCAAGGTCGGGCACTTGGGTTCGTACATCGGTGACCAAATCGGGACACGCAGGAAGTTCACCGTGCGGGCTTTCGTCGATAGATCGGCCATTTGAGGGTAGCGTCCTGGACATGAGGTCCCGGAGGGTGCTTGCGGTCGTGCTGGCAGGTGGAGAGGGCAAGAGGCTGATGCCGCTGACGGCGGATCGGGCGAAACCGGCGGTGCCGTTCGGGGGGATGTATCGGCTCATCGATTTCGTGCTGTCCAATCTCGCCAACGGCGGATTCCTGAAGATCGTCGTACTGACGCAGTACAAGAACCACAGCCTCGACCGGCATGTCTCGCGGACCTGGCGGCTGTCGGCGATGCTGGGCAACTACGTCACCCCGGTGCCGGCGCAGCAGCGGCTCGGGCCGCGCTGGTTCTCCGGCTCGGCGGACGCGCTCTTCCAGAATTTGAACCTGATCTACGATGAGATGCCCGAGCACGTGATCGTGTTCGGCGCCGACCACATCTACCGGATGGATCCGCGGCAGATGGTCGAGCAGCACGAAGACTCCGGCGCGGATGTGACGGTGGCGGCGATCAGGCAGCCGCTGTCGCTGGCCGACCAGTTCGGCGTGATCGAGACCGATCCTGAGGGCCGCCGGATCGTCGCGTTCAGGGAGAAGCCGAAGGACGCGGTGGGGCTGGCCGACTCCCCCGACGAGGTGTACGCCTCGATGGGCAACTACGTGTTCAAGACGCAGTCGATGATCGACGCGCTGCGCGAGGACGCGCTCGACCCGACCAGCAAGCACGACCTGGGCGGCAACATCATCCCGATGCTGGTCAAGTCGGGCGGCGCCGACGTCTACGACTTCGCCAACAACATCGTCCCCGGCTCCAGCGAGCGCGACCGCGGCTACTGGCGCGACGTCGGCACCCTCGACGCCTACTACGAGGCCCACATGGACCTCATCTCGGCGCATCCGGTGTTCAACCTCTACAACGACAAGTGGCCGATCTTCACCGGCCACGATCCGCTGCCGCCCGCCAAGTTCGTGCACAACGACGGCGACCGGGTGGGGCGGGCGATCGACTCGCTGGTCTCCCCCGGCGTGATCGTCTCCGGCGGCACGGCGATCAGGTCGATCCTGTCGCCCAAGGTGGTGCTCCACTCGCACTCGCTGGTGGAGGACTCCGTGCTGATGGAGAACGTCAAGGTCGGGCGGGGCGCGATCGTGCGCAAGGCGATCATCGACAAGAACGTGGTGATCCCCGACGGCGCCCGGATCGGCTTCGACCTCGACTACGACCGCACGCGCTTCGCGTTGACCAGGGGCGGGGTCGTGGTCATCGGCAAGAACGAGATCGTCGACCGCTGAGCACCGGGGCCGCGGCTGGGGTACGGGTCCGGGCCCGACAGGCGGCCCGCCGCGTCCCCGCGCCAGGAATGCCGACATCGTTACGCAGAGTGACGGCTTGAGGGGGAGACCATGGGGTCGCGGGGTCGCGGGAACAGGGAGAGACCATGGGGTCCCGGTGCGAC
This sequence comes from Nonomuraea sp. NPDC048882, assembly GCF_040649755.1. Classification (NCBI taxonomy): domain Bacteria; kingdom Bacillati; phylum Actinomycetota; class Actinomycetes; order Streptosporangiales; family Streptosporangiaceae; genus Nonomuraea; species Nonomuraea sp. NPDC048882. The sequence continues at coordinate 103,916 of NZ_JBEZGB010000009.1, read as the reverse complement.
GGGAAGCCGAGGGCGGGGAGCGGGGAGTGACCATGAGGTCCCGGGTCACATGGCAGTGTCCCGGGACCGAACCGGAATGACCTTCACGACCGGCTCTGACCGGCTGCGGGTCCGGCCTTAGAAGCGGGCGTACCAGCCGGGCCAGCCGTAGCCCACCCAGCCGCGCGGGGCCCAGACACCGCGCTGGTCCCAGCCGTGGTCGTGGTCACGGTGCCAGCCGCCGTTCCAGCGACCGTCCCAGTGACCGCCGTCCCAGTGGCCACCGTCCCAGTGGCCACCGTCCCAGTGGCCGCCGTCCCTGTGGCCACCGTCCCAGTGGCCACCGTCCCAGTGGCCGCCGTCCCAGTGGCCACGGTCCCAGTTGTCCTGGTTCCCGTGGCCGTGGCGGTGCCAGTCGCCCTGGTTCCAGTGGTCACGGTTCCAGGAACCGTTGTCCCAGCCACCCTCGGCCTCTTCGCCGTAGCCGGCTTCGTCGTAACCGGCGCCGTCGTGCTTGACGTCCTCGTGCTTGACGTCCTCGAACCTGCCGTCCTCGAACTTGACGCTCTCGTGCTGCGCTTCCTCGGCCTCCGCGTCCTCGTACGCCATGTCCTCGTACTGCGTGACCTCGGGCTTCATGGCCTCGTGCTCGACGGCCTCGTGCTTGACCTCGTCCTTGACCTCGTGCTCGACCTCGTCCTGCTTGCTGCCGCTGCAGGCCGAGGCGTCGCGGCGGCCCGCGTAGACGCCCCATGCGTCGATACGCAGCGAGTGACGCACGTCCGACACGCTCAGGTCGCAGACGACCGGGTTGGCGCTGGCCGGCGTGGCCATGCCGACGAGCGCGGCGGCCGTGACGAAGGCGCCACCTGCCGCTATGAACTTACCTTTCATGATCTCCCCCTGTAGTCACCGTGTGGCAACACTTCCTCACTCTACGTAGTCAATCCTGTTAGGTCGCGTAACGCCACGCGTGGACAACTCGTCACGTTGACCACCCGTCTGAACCGATCCCGGACATGCCCGAGAAGGCCACAACACCGGGCAATTGGGTCTTGTGATGACCGCCCTTCGGGATCACCCTGAACGGCAGGAGGCACTGACATGTCGCACCCACTCGGAGTCAGCCGTCCCGATCTCGAAGTCACCGATCTGCCGACCCCGGAAGAGGTCTTCAAAGTCCCCCGGCTCGGCATCAAGGAACTGTTCAAGTACGCCGTCGGCCCCAGCCTGATCGCCCTGGGCATCTCGATCGGCAGCGGCGAGTGGCTGCTGGGCCCCCTCAGCGTGGGGCAGTACGGATTCGTCGGCGTCGGCTGGGTCATCGTGGTGTCGGCCCTGCTGCAGACGTTCTACAACGTCGAGTGCTCGCGCTACGTCCTCGCGACCGGCGAGACGCCGGTCGTCGGCTGGGGACGGGTGCCGCCGGGCTGGCCCCTGTGGGTGCCCCTGTCGGTGCTCATCGTGATCTTCGCCTTCATCGCGGGCGGGTGGGCCGCGTCGGCGGGTCAGGGCGTGTACGCGCTGGTCCACGGCGTCCCCCCGGGAGCGGACGACGTCGAGCCGCGGCTGTACGCCATCGGCCTGCTCGTGCTGGTGTTCCTCATCACCGCCGCCGCCCGCCGCATCAGCCGCGCCCTGGAGCTGGCCAACTGGGTCATGGTCGGCACCATCCTGATCGCCCTGCTGGCGGTGGACCTGCTCGTGGTGCCGTTCAGCCAGTGGTGGGAGGGCATCCGCGGCTTCCTCACCCCGGCCGCCCCGCCCGCCGGGATCACCGCCACCCAGCTCGGCGGCCTGGCCGGCTTCACCGCGCTGGCCTCGGGCCTCAACTGGTACGTCATGGGCCACTACCGGGACAAGGGCTACGGCATGGGCTACCGGGTCGGCTACATCTCCGGCCTGCGCGGAGAGCGGACGACCATCCTGGCCAGCGGCGTCACCTTCCCCGACGACGAACGCAACCGGAGCTTGTGGCGGCGCTGGTACCGGCTGCTCATGGTGGACATGTGGGGCGTGTTCTTCGTCGGCGCCATCCTCGGCATGCTGCTGCCCACCCTGCTCATGTCGCAGGCGGTCGCGATGTCGGGCGAGAAGCCGACGCGGGCGAACGTGCCCACGTTCGTGGCCACCGCGCTGGGCGACCAGTACGGGCAGGTCGTCTTCTACATCTCGCTGCTGGTGGGCGTGCTGATCCTGTTCTCCACCCAGCTCGGCATCTTCGAGGCGATGGTGCGGGTGACCACCGACGCGGCCAACGCGACGAGCCCGCGCCTGCGCCGGCTGATCGAGGGTGACCCTCGGCGCTTCTACTACCCGTTCATGCTCCTGCTGCTGGTGGTCATCTCGATCATCATCTTCCAGTCGCTGCCGGTGGGGCTCGTGGAGTGGTCGGCGAACATGTCGAACCTCGGCGCTCTGGTGTATCCGTTCCTGCTGATGTACCTCAACAGCAAGCTGCCGCGCCCGGCCCGCCCCAGGCCCTGGCACTACGTCATCCTCGTGCTCAACTTCCTGTTCTTCGGCTTCTTCTTCGTCAACTTCATCGCCGACTTCGTCGGGGATCCGCTGGTGACGTTCTGACCGGAGCCCGTCCGGGGCCCCTTTCAGGTTCGTCGAAGTGATCCGAATGGCTGTTCGGTCGCCGTTAGCGTGACCGGCGTACTGAACAGCACTTCGGAGGGAAAACCACCATGGCCTCGTCCTCGGGCCGCATGACCCGCGCCACCGTCCTCGGGCTGGCGGTGGCGCTGGGCGCCACCCTGCCCCTCAGCGCCACCGCCACGGCCTCCGCCGCGACGATCACCAAGACGTCCGCCCAAATGACCGCCCAGACGACCGGCGTCGCCGCGCAGCGGGTGAAGCTGTACGAGCTGGTGACCAAGGACGGCGGGTTCTTCTACACCGCGAGCGAGTCGGAGAAGCGCGACGCCGTCGCCAAGCACGGCTGGTCCACGACGCGGACGCCGCTGTACTACCTCTCGCCCGCCCCGTTCGCCGGCGGCAAGCCGCTCTACCGGCTGCGCTGGGCGAAGAAGGCCAGCTACATCGTCACCGGGTCGACGGCGGAGCGGGAGCGCCTGGTGACCTCGGGCGCGTTCCGCTATGAAGGCATCCTCGGGTACGCCCCCGGCTCGGCGGGCGCCGGCGGGGACGTGAAGGTGTTCCGGCTGTCGAACGACAACAAGTGGCGCCTCGCGATCGAGTCGCACACCCGCAAGATCCTGGCGGACGAGCCGGGCTGGAAGCTCGACGGCCCGCTGCTGTACCAGTTCGGCGAGGGCTGATCGGCACACCGTCTCAGCGTGCGCTGAGCATAGGACACTGAGGGGGCGCGCCGGGACGGCGCGCCCTTCTCGCGTGTCAGGCGCGGTGGAACAGTTCCAGCAGTTCCTCGGCGCGGCGGGTGCGACCCACCCACACCTCCCGGCCGCGCCGCTCCCTGGTGATCAGCCGCGCGGCCCGCAGCCGGTCACAGTGGTAGGTGATGCTGCTGGGCGCGACCTGGAGGTCGACCGCCAGCATGCTCATCGTCATGGGCCGGGCGATCTTGCACAGCAGGTCCGCGCGTACCGGGCCCATGAGCGCCGACAGCTCGTCCCGCGACGGGGCCGCGGGCCGGCGCCACAGGGACTCCGCGCCCGGCACCGGGTACGCGATCCACACGGCCTCCTCGTGATCCAGGCTGACGATCACGGCGTCCTTGCCGGCCAGCATCGGCACCAGGACGATCTTCCTGTTGCCGAGGTCGAACCGGCTGGACTCGACGTCCGAGATGAGCAGGCCGCTCTCGCCGTACGCGATGCGGTGGTTGAGCGAGCCCAGCAGCAGTTCGACCCCGCCGCGGACGGCGGCCAGCCCCACCCGGTTGACCTCCCTGTCGAGGAGGGGGCGGGCGCGCAGCCAGAGGGGTTCGACGGTGTTCCAGACCTCGGACAGGGCGCCGGCGTAGCCGTGCAGCCAGGCCGCGGGCTGTTCGGCGGCGAAGCGCCAGTGCACGGGCAGCGCTCCGCCGTGGAACGCCTGCTCCAGGTCGGCGATCAGGCGCTCGGGCGGCAGCTCGCGCAGGGCGCTGACCTGCACGGGGACGTCTCCGGCAGCGGGAGTGCTGGGGACGATGCAGTCGGGGACGACGGAGTAGCCGGGGGCGGCGAGCGAGCGCACCGCCTGGTGGCCTGGCCGGCCGACGCGGGACCTGAGCGCCTGGCGCCAGAGGTCCGGCAGGCCGCGGTGGCGGCCCGCGAGGGCGTCGCTGATCATGGCCACGGCCGTGAGGTGCGGAGAGATCGAGATGGAGAGCTGAGGAGTGGCGGTCATGCGCAGCTCACTCCATACGGTCATGCTGGTTACGTCGGCTCCTCGGGGGTTGACTCGATCGGGCAGTGAGTCAACTTATTCTGGACACTTTCTCCGGACTTACAACCCGATTGCAGGCCGGCCCGTTGCCGGGCGCCGCCCGCCGCGCGACCGCTTCGGGCGCTATGAGGCTGAGGGCCCCATCCTGCACGAAATATGGCCCTATATGGTCGTATACGTGCTTTGCGGGATAACGAAGCGGGAACGGCTGACCAATGTCTGAGCCGTGGCAGCGGCGGCGGGCGCTGGGCGTGCTGCTGGCCCACGCGGTGACCACACAGGTGGTCACGTTCGTGCTGCGGCCGACGATGTCGTACCGGGCGATCGAGCTGGACGTGCCACCCGCGTGGCTCGGCGTGCTCGGCGCGAGCTTCGCCATCGCCCCGTTGCTGCTGGCCCTGCCCGCAGGGCACGCGGCCGACCGGTACGGCGAGCGGCGCATGGCGGTGGCAGGGGCGCTGACGCTGGTGGCCGCGGGGGTCGCGTTCCTGACGCTCGGGCACACCGTCGCCGGGCTGGTCACGGCCGGGATCCTGCTCGGGACCGGCCACCTCGGCTGCGTCATCGCCCAGCAGGCGCTGGTGGCCAACACCACCCGGCGCGGCGGCCACGACGCGGCGTTCGGCCGCTACACGTTCGCCGCCTCGCTGGGCCAGGCGGCCGGGCCGGTGCTGATCTCCGTGTTCGGCGGCGAGCGGGCCATCCCCGACACCGGCACCATCTTCCTGTGGTCCTGCGGCCTGGCCGTGCTGCTCGTCGTGCTGTCGGCGCTGCTGGCCCGCAGCCCGCGCCCCGAGGCGGGCGAACGGGACGACAGCGGCGGCGTGCGCTCCCTGCTGCGCCGCCCCGGGCTCGCGTACGCGCTGATCACGAGCTGCGTCGTGCTGGCCGCCGTGGACATCACGCTCGTCTACCTGCCGGCCATGGGCACCGAGCACGGGCTCGCCGCCGGCACGGTCGGCCTGCTGCTGACCGTGCGCGGCCTGGCCTCCATGGCCTCGCGCTTCTTCCTCGGCCGCCTGTCCCAGGCGGTCGGGCGGCGCCGGCTCCTGGTCACCAGCACGGTCGCGGCGGCTGTGGCCATGCTCCTCACTCCCCTGCCGATGCCGCTGTGGCTGCTGCTGGGCGTCCTGCTCGTGCTGGGCTTCGGGCTCGGCGTGGGGCAGCCGCTGACCATGTCGTGGCTGGCCGAGTCGGCGCCGCCCGGCCTGCGCGGGCGGGCGATGTCGCTGCGGCTGGTCGGCAACCGCACCGGGCAGATCCTGTTGCCGGGCGCGGCGGGGCTGGTCGCGGCCGGGCTGGGGGCCGGGGGCGTCCTCATGGTCACGGCGCTCGGCCTCGGCTGGGCCGGCGTGGCCGCCAGGCGGCTGCCCGCGGACGGCACGAAACTCTGAGGGCCCGGTCGTTCGTTGACCCGGTGACGGAAGATCGCCTGGCCTTCTGGGAGGCGCAGCATGGAAATCACCGGAATCATCTCCGGCCTCATCATCGGCATCGTGATCGGCGTCCTGGGGCGGCTCGTCGTTCCCGGCCGCCAGCGCATCCCCATCTGGCTCACCATCGTGATCGGCGTGGTCGCCGCCCTGATCGGCACCACCATCGCCGCCGGGCTCGGCGTGGCCGACACAGGGGGCGTCGACTGGATCGAGCTGGTCATCCAGATCGCGCTGGCCGCGCTGGGGGTCTCGCTGACGGCGGGAATGTACGTCAAACGCCGCGAGTGACCCGACCACGGGCGGCGGCCATCCGGCCGGACGGCCGCCGCCCGTGATCGGTGAAGCGGAGTCAGGGGTGCGTGGCGGGCGGGTCAGGTGGCACGGACGCCGCCGGGCACCCCTCCGTCCCCGGGTGCCGCGGAGGCGCCGGGCGCTGCGGAGACTCCGGGCGCCCCCGCGTCACCAGTCGCCGCCCTCCTCGTCCCCTTCGAAGAACTCCTCCACGACCTCTTCGACGACCTCACCGGCCACGAGCCCGCCGACCACCCCAGCGGCGCCGGCGGCGGCCACCATGCCGAGGCCGGGCCCGCCGTGGTGCCCGCCGTGGTGCCCGCCGTGGTCATCGTGCTCGTAATGCCCGTGGTGGCCGCCGTACGAGGGGCCGGGGTGGCCGTACTGGGAGAGGCCGTCGAGCCAGCGGCCGAGCTCGCCGGCCCAGTCCGTGTGCAGGGCGTCCTCGTGGCTGACGTGGAAGCGGCCGATGGCGTCGCTGGAGGAGTAGCGGCCGCTGCGCTTGTCGGCCTCCAGGACCACCTCCAGCCCGGCCGGATCGGCCACGAAGGTCACCTCGACCTCGCCGACCACCCCCGCGTACCGGCCGGACGGGTAGAACTCGATCTCCTGGTAGAACGGCAGCTCCTGGCGCACGCCGTACAGCCGCCCGGCCTCCAGGTCGGCCGACTTGAACGCGAAGCCGAGCCCCAGGAACGCCTCCAGGATGCGCAGCTGCGACGGCAGCGGCTCGACGGCCACCATGTCGAGGTCGCCCTTGTCGACGGCCTTGGCGATGGCCAGCTCGGTGCGCACACCCACCGCCATGCCGGTCAGCGGCTGCCCGCCGATCTCGCTGATCGGGGCCTCCCACGGGACCGGCAGCCGGAAGTCGATCACGCGGTCCTCGCCCTTGCGCAGCGTGAAGGGGCCGGAGACCTGGGCGCGGGAGAACTCGCCGAGCCCGGCCGCCTCACCGTCGCCGTGCTCGATCTCGACCCTGGCCACCAGGCCGAGGGTGACGTGCTCGATCTCGGCGTCGAAGTCACCGCCCTTGAGCCGTACCTCTCCCTCCAGCGTGCCGCCCGGCTGGGTCCGCGGCGTGGACAGCACGGTGTCCACCGAGGGCGCGCCGACGCCGAACGCGCCCAGCATCCTTTTGAAGACCACGGGTCTGTACTCCCCTGTCGAAGATCGTTTGTCTGCCGCCGCGTCAACGATCGGCACGGGGCCGGAGTTCCGGCCCTCCCCGACAGGTCAGCGGCCGCTCCATTTGATCTCGTACGCCTTGAGCGCGAACTCCTTGCCGTCCACGGTCGTGCTGACCGCCTTGTCCGTCGTGTTCACCAGCAGCAGCTGCTCCGGCTGGGCCAGCACCCTGACCGCGGGGTCGGACGATTCCACGGACTCGAGCTGCGCCCCGGCGGGGAACCACTTGGCGAAGCCGGTCACGAGCCGGCCGGTCGGCGTCAGGGCCCCGCTGCGCGGCTCCCACATGCAGCCCTGGCACGGGCCCTGCTTGGCCTGCGGGTTCCAGTAGAGCGCGGTGGCGACGCCGCTGCGGGCGAACTCCATCATGGACGCCGCCTGGACGGCCAGGCGCTTGGGTTCGTCCCACTTGGTGCCGTCCTCGGGCACGAAGTACCACTCCGACCACCAGACCGGCAGGTCGTCGGTCTTCTCGCGCAGCCACTTGGTGACCGCGCTGAACTTGCTCAGCGCCCCGAACTCGTCGGGCAGCAGTTCGTGCGCGTCGGTGACCGAGGCGCCGTCGACCACGATGAAGTCGGCGCCCTTCTTGTTCTCGTACCAATAATTGAACGCGTCGAGGACGTTCTGGTTGACGACGCCCCAGTCGCCGCGCAGCTCCGAGTCGCCGCCGCTGTTGCTGTCGAAGCCGAGGTACGGCCCGCCGACCAGCGCGTCGGGACGGGCGGCCTTCACCGCGTCGTAGACCTTGTTGTACAGCTGGGTGTAGCCCTTGTAGTCCGCGGGCTTGGCGTGGTCCTTCCAGAAGCCCTTGAACTCGTTCCACACCATGAAGTACTTGACGTCCTTGTACCGGGTGGCGACCGCGGCCGAGAGCTTGGCGAAGTCGTCGAAGTGCTCGGGGTAGGGGGCGTCCTCCAGGTGCTCGCCCCAGGCCGACTCCTCCGTGGGGCCTTCAGGGCCGCCCTTCATCCAGTCGGGCGCGCAGCAGAGCGTGATCACCGGAGTGGCCCGCGACTGCCGCATGACGTTCATCCGGCTGTCGAGGTCTTCCCAGAAGTACTGACCGGGGTACGGCTCGGGGTTGAGCGCGCCGAAGCCCATGATGTGCTGGTTCTGCAGCATCGGCGTACCGGCGAGGTTGCCGGCGACGGCCTGCTCGAACTCCTGCGTGACGTTGTTGGCGCTGACGCCGGTGTGGGTGAAGCCCCAGCGGGGCCAGCCCTCGTCCACCGACGGTGGCTTGGCGGCGGGGCTCGTGCTCCGCGTCTCGGGCGCGGCGCTGCTCTCCGTCGCCGGCGACGGGGCCCCCTGCTCCGCCTGACCCGTCGCGCCGCAGCTCGCCATGACGACGGCCAGGGCGCTCGCCCCGGCCGCGTAGGTGGTGGCCCTGCCAAACCGCCGCCACCACGATCCCCCGGTTGTCCTTGCCACCCGATTCTCACCTGATCCCAACGCTGAACATGCCGCTCGTAGCGTTCCATGGCGGGACCGACAGGGGCACATAGGGGGCAAAGACTCACAGCTAATCGTTATGTGCGGGCGGTTGCGGATCAGCGGAACAGAGCGTCCGGTACGGCGTCGGCGAGTGCCTGGTAGCCGGCGGGGTGAGGCGGCTCCTCCGTCGGTTTCGGGCACGATACCGAACGCCTGCCGCTGGCTTTTTACCGGCACTTGTCGATCAAGTCATAGGTTCGGCGGCACACCCCGCCTAGGGTCGCGTCCATGGACTCTCCACCAGAAGGCGGTGAGCGGCAGCTGATCCTGCGGGTGGCCACCAAACTCTTCTCCGCGCTTGGCTATGACAGCACCTCCCTTGAGCAGATCGCCGACGCCGCCGGAGTGGACATGCCGGCCATCAACGCACATGTCACCACTAAGCGGCAGCTCTACCTGGACGTCATGGAGCAGATCCGTGAGCTGGTCGCCTCCGCCCTCCAGCCCTACACCGACGAACTGGCGGCCACGCCGCCCGAAGGACGCGGGCCGGCGTTGCACCGGTTCCTCGACGCCTACATCGACATGTGCGTGGCCCATCCCGAGGTGCCCGCGCTGTGGATGCATCGCTGGCTGTCGGACGCCAGCGACATCTTCGAGGTGGAGGCGAGGGACGCCCAGCCGCTGACGCGGTATCTCGTGGCGAGCATCACCAGGCTGACCGAGCCGGTGCAGGCTGATCCGCTGCACCTCACGTACACGATGATCTGGTGTGTGCACGGCTTCGTCCTCAGCGGGGTGCTCGAGGGGCAGGGGCTCAGGAGCGGCGTCGACGACTCCGGTCAGTTGCGGCGCTTCCGCGCGCACATGCATCAGCTCTTCGGCCGGGTGCTATGGCTGCCCCCGCTCTCCGGCCCTGTTCCCGGCGGCGTGTGATCAGCCCCCTGCGCCTTATGCGTGTATTCTGCCCGTATGGGGGGTTTCAGGTGGTTGTCCGGTACCCGTCACATGAGCGTGGAGTGGTGAGACGGTGCCGGCGAGCAAGGTGGCGGCGCGCGGCGTGGCGAACGACTCGTCCCGCCTCGAAGAGCTGCTGATCAGCTCGGTCACCGGCACCGGCGCCCACGTCGGCGCGGTCTATGTCCTCGACAGGAGCGGCAACCTGCTGCGGATGGTCACCGAGATCGGCCTGCCCACCTCGATCGCGCGATCGTTCGCCCGGATCAGGCTGACCGAGGCGATTCCGCTCTCCGTCGCGGTCCGCGAACAACGCTTCATCTGGATCAGCGGCCGTGAGCACCTGGCCCGCGAGTTCCCCGGCGTGGCCCTGTCGCTCCCGTACCAGTTCGCGGCCGCGCTGGCCCCGGTCTGCGCCGGTGACACCGTCGTCGGCGGGTTCTTCCTGCTGTGGCCTGCCGGGCGCGTCAACGAGCTCGACCCCGGCCAGCTCGACATCATCAGCGACACCTGCGCCCGGCTCGGCGAGCTGATCAAGCGGGCGGCGGAACGCGGCCGGCCCATCACCGCCGGGTCCCAGCCGCGCGTCCTCGGCCCGCGCCCGTCCCAGGAGGCGGACCCGAGAGCCGACCTGGTCGCGCTGGAGCTGGTCAACCGGCTGCCCGAGGGGTTCTGCGGGCTGGACGTGGACGGCCGCGTGACACTGATCAGCGCGCAGGCCTCCGATCTGCTCGACCTGCGCCCGGCCGACGTGGTCGGCAAACGGCTGTGGGAGGTGCTGCCCTGGCTGGGCGATCCCGCGTACGAGGGCCGCTACCGCGCCGCGGTCATCAGCCGCCGGATCACCCGCTTCGTCGCCCGCAACCCCGAAGGGCGGCGGCTGACGTTCGAGCTGTGTCCCGGGCTGTCCGGCCTCACCGTGCGCATCGCCCCGGCCCCCGCGACGCGCGGCTCCGCGCTCGAACCGGTGGACATCGTGACCCCGCCCCGGATGATCGCCGTGCACGACATCCTGCGGCTGGCCACCTCCCTCGCGCGGGCGATGACCGCGCAGGAGGTGATCGACCAGGTCGCCGACCACATCATGCCCGTCTACGACATCCAGGCCCTGGCCATCCTCACCGGCAAGGGCGGACGGCTGCGGGTGGTCGCCTCGCGCGGCTACAGCCCGCGGGCGGTCGAGGAGTTCGACAGCCGCGGCGCGATCCCGCCGGCCCAGGGGGACGCGCTGACGCCTGCGTTCTTCGGCAGCCGGGAAGAGCTGCGCGAGGCGTACCCGGACGCCGTGTGCTCCGACGACATGAGCGCGTGGGCGTTCCTGCCGCTGATCACGTCGAGCCGTCCCATCGGGACGTGCGTCCTGGCCTACGACCGCCCGCACGAGTTCGGCGCCGACGAGCGGGCCTCACTGATCGCCCTCTCCGGGCTGATCGCGCAGGCGTTCGAGCGCGCCCGTCTCTACGACGTCAAGCACCAGCTCGCCCAGTGCCTGCAGTCGAGCCTGCTGCCGCGCACACTCCCCCACCTGCCCGGCCTGGACGTGGCGGCCAGATATGTGCCGGCCACCCCTGGCATGGACATCGGCGGCGACTTCTACGACCTGATCCGGCTCAGCGACACCAAGGTCGCCGCCGTCATCGGCGACGTGCAGGGGCACGACGTGACCGCCGCCGCTCTGATGGGGCAGGTGCGCACGGCCGTCCGCGCCCACGCCACCGCCGGGGCCAGCCCGGGCGAGGTGCTCGCGCACACCAACCGGCTGCTCACCGAACTCGCCCCCGACCGCTTCACCAGTTGCCTGTACGTCGCCTTCGACCTGCGCCGGCACACCGCCTGCCTGGCCAGCGCCGGGCACCCGCCGCCCGTGCTGGGCCGGCCCGGCGCCCCCGGGCAGGTCGTCGAGACCCCACCCGGGCTGCTGCTCGGCATCGACCCCGACGCCGAGTACGTGACTGTGGACGTACCGCTCCCACCGGACTCCGTGATGATGCTCTACACGGACGGGCTCATCGAGGAGCCCGGCCTCGACCTGGGCGACTGCATCGCCGCCCTGGCCGCCGGCTTCACGCCGTCGCCGCGCCACCCGCTGCACGCCCTGGCCGACTCGCTCATCGCGCAGGCCGGGATCGAGCGGCGCATGGACGACATCGCGCTGCTGCTCGTACGGAACGGCCGCGCGCGGGCGTGACTCGACGTACGGCGAGCGTTGCTCAACGCACGGGCGACAGGCGCAGCACCGCCTTGCTGCCCGACAACGACAGGATGCGCACGCCGATGCCGTTGACCGAGCCGGAGGAGCCGCGGCCGAGCACCGCCTGCGACGACACGTACGCCCCTGTGCCCCGCACCTTCACCATGCTGGAGTTGAAGGCGATGGCCAGCCGGGTGATGCCGAAGCGGGAGCTGACCCGGAACGACACGCTCTTGGTGAGGGTGAGCTTGCACTTGCCGTCGTAGCAGGCCCGGAGGTTCGGCTTGGCGGTCGCGGTCGCGGAGGCGGCGGTGGCGACGGTCGCGTGCGCGGCGACCGGGGTCAGGACGAGGGACGCGGTCACGGCGAGCGCGGTGGCGATCTTGGCGGACATGGTCCTCCTTGCTGTCCGGAGATGTCATGAGGTTTTACGAAATCGGTAACCCTGATCAATGGTGCGGCGATGCCTCCGGGACCGGTCCCGGGGAAACCCTGCGTGATCGTTCTCTCACTCGTTAGCCTCTTTTCGTGCGCTTGATGCAGGGGCGGTCCGCAACGGGGAGGCTCGCGGCACGCCGGGGCACGACCGTGGACGGACGTTACCGGCTGACGCGGCCCCTCGCGCGCGGACGTACCGGCGAGGTGTGGCTCGCCCGCGATCTGGAGCTGGGCCGCGATGTCGCGCTCAAACGGGTGGCAGTCGAGGGCACGGCCGGACTCGACCGGCTGTGGGCCGAGGCGCGGGCGCCGGCCAGGTTCAGCCATCCGCACGTGGTCACCCTGCACCACGCCGTGCGCGCGGGCGGGCGGCGCGGGCTCGCGCTGTGGCTGGTGATGGAGCACGTCCCCGGCGGCAGCCTGGAAGGGCGGAGGCCGCTGCCGCCGGAGACGGCGGCGCGGATCGGGGCCCAGATCGCCGGCGCGCTGGCGGCGTTCCACGCGGAGGGCATCGTCCACTGCGACATCAAACCGGGCAACGTGGTCGTCACCGGGGACGGCACGGCCAAGGTGGCCGACTTCGGGGCCGCGTACCGGGTGGGGGGCGCGGAGACGATCACCCCGAACAGCGCGGTCAGCTACACGCCCGGCTACGCCGCGCCCGAGGTGGTGCGGGGGCGGCCCGAGCCCGCGTCGGACGTCGCTTTCGGTGACGGGCCGCGGGCTACCGGGGCGGCTCGCGCAGGATGAAACCGGTGCCGCCGGCGGAGTGGAGCATGCGCGGGTGGCCGTCCGACTCCAGCTTGCGGCGCAGCCCGCCGACGAACGCGTCCACCGGGCTGCCCGTGACCTCGAAGTCGTAGCCCCAGACGCGTTCGAGCAGCAGCGTGCGCGACATCGCCAGGCCGGCGTTGCGTGCCAGCACCTCCAGCAGGCCGAACTCGCGCCGCGTCACCCGCACCTCACGGCCCTCCAGCGTGACCCGGCGGGCGGCGGGGTCGAGGGTGAGCGGGCCGACCTCGACGGTGGCGGCGGGTGCGGGGGCGATGTGGCGCAGCAGCGCGCGCAGGCGCAGGACCAGCTCGTACAGGTCGAACGGTTTGATCACGCAGTCGTCGGCCCCGGCGGCCAGCCCGGCCACGCGCTCCTCGACCTCGTCCCGTTCCGCGAGGATCAGCACCGGCGCGTGCGTGCCCGCCTCACGTAATCGGGCGCACACCTCGATGCCCGACATGCCGGGCATCGAGACGTCCAGCAGGATCGCGTCAGGAGGAGCGTCTCTGACGCTGTCCAGGGCGAGCGGCCCGGAATCGACGGTGTCGACGGCGAAGCCCTCCATGCGCAGGCCGCGCCAGAGCGCGCGCTGCAGCGTCTGGTCGTCGTCCACGGCGAGAATCCGGTAGGCGGTCATGCGCGTGCTCCTCCGCGGTGCTCGCGGCCCCGGCGTCAGCGGGCGTCGCGCCGCAACGGGTGGTCGGCCGGAACCTGCACCAGAACGATACGGTGACCGTCGGGATCGGCGATCCACAACTCGATCAATCCCCAGGGTTCTGTGCGGGCCTCGCGGAGAACGGTGACGCCGGCCCGCCGGAGGCGTTCCTCCTCGCGGGCGACGTCGCGTACCTGCATCCACAGCGACACACCGGGCCCGGCGCCGTCCGGGGAACTGCCCGACAGCTCCAGCAGTCCCTGGCCCAGGAAGAAGACGACGCCGGGGTGGTCCGGCGGGCCGAACTCGCGGTAGACGGCCAGGCCGAGCGTCTCAGCGTAGAAGCGGCGGCTGCGGGCCGGGTCGCGGGGACGCAACAGCACACGACTGCTCAGCACCTCCATGCCGGACCCCTTCCCCGCTCGCCCAGCCCCTTCTCCCTCGTCTGGACACCTTCCCCACGCCCGGCCCGCCGTCACCTCAGCGCCGTCGTCACAACACCGTCGTCACAACACCGCCCCCGATCCTGTACGTGCCTTGCGCTCGCGCGGGGCGGCCGGCTGGGGCGGCGGGCGCCGGTCGAGGCGGCCGAGCAGGATCGCCGCGGGCCCGGCCACGAAGGCCGACGAGAGCGTGCCCGTCACGATCCCGGCCACCAGCGCCATGGCGAAGTCCCGCAGCGAGTCGCCACCGAAGAACATGAGCGCGACCAGGATGAACAGCGCGCCGAGGCCGGTGTTGACGGTGCGCGGCATGGTCTGCAGGATCGCGCCGTTCACGGCTGAGGCGAACGGCTCACCGCGCCGGGCCGTCCACAGCTCCCTGACCCGGTCGAACACCACCACCTTGTCGTTGACCGAGTAGCCGACGACCGTCAGCATCGCGGCCAGGAACACGCCGTCGATCGGCTTGCCCAGCCAAGCGAACAGCCCCGCCACCACGATCACGTCCACCACCAGCGCCAGCACGGCCGCCGCGCCGAACGTCCACCGGAAGCGCGCGGCCAGATACACGAGCTGCATGGCCACCGCCACGCCGAGCGCGATCAGGGCGTTGCGGCGCAGCTCCTCGCCCAGGCTGGGGCCGATGAACTCCTCGCGGGTCTTGGTCACCTCTCCCGCCTGGGTCTCCAGGGCCTGTTCGATCCTGGCGGCCTGCTCGATGCCGAGGTTCGCGGCGCGTACGGAGACGCCGTCGCCGTTGACCTGCACCACCGCCGTGGGGAACCCGGCCCGCGACACCGCCTGCCCGGCGGCCTCGGCCGAGATCGGCCTGGACGTGGCGAACTCGACGAGCCGGCCGCCGGTGAACTCGACGCCGAAGTTCAGCCCGCGCGCGGCCAGCCCGGCGACGGCCACCGCCGCGACCGTGCCCGCGACCGCCAGCCACACCTTGCCCGCCCGCATGAGCTGCGGGTTCCTGCGCGTCAGCCAGGTCCTGACCGCCCCCGCCGAGCCCAAACCGGACAGGCGCGGCCCGATCCGGCCGATGACGGCGTGGGCGAGCACGCGGGTGATGAGCATGGCCGAGACCAGCGAGGCCAGCACGCCGACGGCCAGCGTGACACCGAAGCCCTTCACCGGTCCTGAGGCCAGCCAGAACAGCAGCCCGGCGGCGATCAGGGTGGTGACGTTGGAATCGGCGATCGCGCTCCAGGCGTTCTTGAACCCCCGGTCCAGCGCGCCGCGCAGCCCGCGGCGCGGCGCCTGCTGGTACTCCTCCCTGGCCCGTTCGAAGACCAGCACGTTGGCGTCGATGGCCATGCCGATGGCCAGCACGAACCCGGCCAGCCCCGGCAGCGTGAACGTCGCCCCCATCGCGACCAGCGCCGCGTACGAGATCACGCCGTAGCAGAGCAGCGCGATCACCGACAGCAGCCCGGCCAGGCGGTAGACGGCCACGATGAACACGGCGGTCAGGATCAGCCCAGCGACCGCCGCCTCGGCGCTGGCCTTGATGGCAGCCTCGCCGAGCGTCGGGCCGACCGTCCGCTGCTCGACCAGGTCGAGCGGGACCGGCAGGGCGCCGCCCTTGATCAGCACGGCCAGATCGCGTGCCTCCTCGTGGGTGAACGAGCCGGTGATGTCGGCGCGCCCGCCCGGAATCCCGGGGCCACAGGGCACGGACGGATCCATCGGCGGCGAGGAGATGACCTCCTTGTCCAGCACGATGGCGACGCGGCGCTGGGGGTCGCCCTGCGGCCGGCAGGCCGCCTGGCCGGTCAGCTTCTGCCAGGCCGCCGCGTCGCGGAAGCTGAGGCTGACCCACCAGCCGGGGCCGCGCTGCGGGTCGCTGCTCTCGACGGCGTCGCTCACGCCGTCGCCGGTGATGGCGGCGGGTCCCAGCTTGAGCGGCTGACCGTTCTCGTCGCGCACCGCCGTGCCGTCGCCCTCCTCGGCGGCGCCGAGCACGGGGTGGAAGGCGAGCTGCGCGGTACGGCCGATGACCTCGGCCGCCTGTCTCGGGTCGAGCACTCCCGGCAGCTCGACGATGATCCGCTGCTCGCCGGAGCGGACCAGGGTGGGATCGACCACGCCGAGCGCGTCGGCACGCTGGCGCAGGACGTTGATCGCGCGGTCGGTGGCGGCCGCGTCGGCCTTGACCGTGGGCGAGTCTTTCGTCTCGAAGACGAGCTGGGTGCCGCCGCGCAGGTCCAGGCCCAGACGTGGCGCGGCGTTGAAGGTGATGACCAAGGAGATCGCGATGACGGCACACGCCGCCACCGCACGCCAGAACGGCGCACGGAACATGAAAGCCTCCACAGGCTCGTGACGTGCGGAAAGAAGACGTTCTTCAGCGCACTGTGGAGGGAGGCGCCCGCGCGGCCGCCGCGAGCGGGCGACGGGCCGGCGGGGTGCCGGCGGCCGGGTCGCCGACGACGACGGCCCACGGGGCGTGGAACGCCGGGAGGCCGGTCGCGAGCGCGGCCGGGGTGCCGGTCGTGCTGCCGGGGCCCGCCCACGCTCTTAGGGCCGGGGCCGGGGGCGGTAGCTGCCGTACCCCGGAATGGTGCTGGTCGGGCCGCCACGCCTGGGCCTGCGCGACGGTGATCTGCGCAACGGCCTGCGCGTGGGCGGCCGGTGGGAGGAACCAGGAGAGGAGGAGCAGGAAAGCGGCCGACAGCCGAGTACGCATGACCCCTCCCTCCTCCGACGACTCACCCTAGCCGCACGCGGACGAAAGCGGCGCTTCCTCCCAAGAGAGGAGATTGGCCGTCACTCCGGTACGTCGGCGGCCTCGCGCGACCGAACGGCCGTCACTCCGGCAGGTCCGCTACTCACCACCCGGCCATCCCGTCGCCGGGTTTCGCCGGTCGTCAGGTCAGCAGGGCCGACAGGCGGTCGATCGCGGCCCGTTCCGCCTCGTAGATCGCGCTCACCCTGGCGCTCAGCGCGGCGAAGAGCGGGCCGGGATCGCCATCGGCGGCGAGGGAGTCGTTCGCGGCGGCGCGGGCCGCCCACAGCTCCTCGGCGGCCGATGCCGCCGCAGGCCCGCCCTCCGTGCCGTCCGCCATGACGCTCTCCTTGACGGCGGCCGTCAGCTCCCTGATCCGGGCGAACTCCGGCACCCGCGCGGGCAGCGCCTCCTCCGCCAGCTCGTGCCAGAGCCCCGAGCTCTCCCGGAAACGGGCGGCCGGCTCCGCGAGGGCGGGCCGGTCGAGCAGGGCGGCGGCCTCGTCCAGCGCGTCGGCGAACAGGTCGCGCAGGTTCCCGCCGTCCATGCCGACCGGCTGCGCCCCCTCCCAGATCGACAGCAGCGCGCCGGCCAGGCCGCGCCGGTCGGCGAAGACCTTGGGCCACGCCTTGGCGTTGCGGGTGTCCACCAGCAGCCGGGCCCACTTGCGCCAGGCGGGCAGGGAGAAGGAGTCGGACGCGGCGGACAGGTGGGCCACGCAGTCGCGCAGCCCGTCGAGTGCGGCGGCGGCCAGCGTGGCCTCGTCCGGCGGGCCGGAGGGGCGGAGCATATGCAGGACGTTCCGGTACGAACCCACCCGCGCCCGCGCGGCGTCGAACCGCTCCCTGGGAACGTGGATCGGCGCCCGGCCCCGGTCGTCCAGGTAGACGCCGTCCTCGTCGTGCCGGTAGGCCACCACGGGGTGCCCGCCGTACCCGTCGAGCGTGGCGGGCAGGTGCCAGTAGCCCAGGTGGTAGCGGTCGGGCAGCACCACGCAGGGCCGTCCGGCGTCCAGCTCCGCGCTGAGCTTGGTCGCGGCGGCGCGGGCCCCGGCGGTGCGGTGCTCCTCGTACGGCACCCCGAGCCGCCCGAGCGTCTTGGCCATCCAGCGGTCGTGGTACTGCCACTGGTTGCGGAAGCCCAGCACCACGTGGCGGGAGTCGTCGTGGCGGAACTCCCACAGGATGTAGCCGGCCCCGATGCCGCCGCCGGCCAGGAACACCAGCGGCTCGCTGACGGCGGCCCCCTGGTTGGCCAGCACGGACGCGATGACGGCGCTGGACGGATGCCTGCCGCCCGAGAAGCGCCACCCGCCGTCGCTCGCCTGCTCGGCGCGGCCCGCGACGTGCAGGCGGGCCGTCGTGTAGCTCTCGCCCGTCTTGGCCATCCGCGCCCTGACGCGCGCCTTGAGCTGCTTCTTGCTGGTCATGTACGACTCTTCCCGCGGCCATCGCCAGGACCCGGCCCACGCCCGCGGCCCGTGGCGGCCACGAAAGATCGCCGACCGGTCGGTACGCGGCTCCCGAGGCTCCTCGCGTCCCCTTTGCCTCCGCTTCGGGCGGGCCGCGTGGGAGCCCACTCTGGAGGTTCGGCGGGAGAGTGCCGCCGTCCTGTCGGATGCTAGTACAGGACGGCGAGGGCCGCACCTAGCGCTTCGGACCGTAGGTCAGGACGACGATGCCCGAGGTGAACGGGGTCGTCCGCAGCAACTGGAGGTGGGTGAGATCGATCAGGCCGCTGAGCAGCCGGTCGCCGCCGCCCGCGAGGACGGGGAACATCCAGAAGTGGAACTCGTCGACCAGCCCGTGCTCGATGAGCGTGCGGTCGAGCGCGCCGGTGCCGTACTTGAGGATGTTCTGGCCGGGCTGCCGCTTCAGCTCCGCGACGGCCTCGGCGACGTCGCCCTCGATCAGGTTGCCGTTCCATGCCTCGGCGCTCTTGAGCGTGGTGGAGGCGACGTACTTCGGCATGCTGTTCATCTTGTCGGTGTACGCGTCGCCGGAGCGGCCGGCCCACGCCTCGGCGAACCCCTCGTACGTCTCCCGGCCCAGGAGCAGCGTGTCGGCCTCGAACAGCAGCTTCGAGGCGTACTCCTGGTGGTCCTCGTCCCAGTAGGGGGCGCCCCAGATGTGCGGGTCGCCGATGACGCCGTCGAGCGTCACGAACGTGGATTCGACGAGCTTCCTCATTGTGGTCTCCTTCGTCAGTGCCTCGCTGTTGAGATCACCCTTCCGTACGGCGCTTACCGAATCCTTAAGGTCGAAATTCATAACGGGCTCAACCACCTGCGCCACCGCTCGTGGGTACCGCCGCGGTCCGCGCGCGGCAGGCGA
The DNA here is from genome assembly GCF_040649755.1 of Nonomuraea sp. NPDC048882. Taxonomy (NCBI): domain Bacteria; kingdom Bacillati; phylum Actinomycetota; class Actinomycetes; order Streptosporangiales; family Streptosporangiaceae; genus Nonomuraea; species Nonomuraea sp. NPDC048882. The sequence goes on along the minus strand of NZ_JBEZGB010000009.1, from coordinate 84,707 downwards.
CGCCCCACGTCAGCGGTTCCATGAGGTCTTCCAAGTCCCACCGCCCTCGCTGGTAGGCGTGGTTACTGGCCCAGAAAACCATGACGTCGTCGTCCAGGGACCTCGCGAGGTTCGCCAGCGACCACGAGTTGCCGCCGTCGTGCCAGGCGATTCGTCCGGCGTCCGTGTCGGAGATCACCCAGCCGTATCCGTAGGACTCCTGGGAGTCGGGCACGCGTACCTGCGGGCTGAACATCTTCCCCTTGGCCGTCGCCGACAGCACGCCGGTGCCGGACAGGGCGCGGTGCCAGCGGAGCAGGTCCCGGGCGGTGGAGAGCATGCCTCCGTTGCCGCGCAGGTTCCAGTACGGGCCGTCCTGCGCCCACGGGTGGGCGATCGGCCTGCCGTGGCCGGCTCCCTTGTCGTCGTACTCCACCGCGATCCGGCCCGTCTCCCACTTCGGCAGCACGTACCCGGTCCGGGTCATGCCCGCGGGAGAGAACAGGTGCTCGGCCAGGAAGTTCTCGTAGCCGAGCCCGGAGACCTTCTCGATGATCGCGGCGAGCAGCCCGTAGCCCATGTTCGAGTAGTGGAACGTCATGCCGGGAGCCGATCGCGGCTTCGAGGCGAGCGCCCTGGCCAGGAACTCGTCGCGGGACAGGACGTCATAGTCGTCGCCGAGTCCTTCGGCCAGTCCGGCCGTGTGCGTCAGGAGCTGGTGCAGGGTGATCGGCCGTTTGCCCGCGGGGACCGGACCGAGGTGGCGGCTGACCGGGTCGGTCACGCGCAGCTTTCCCATCATCTCCAGCTTGAGGATCGCGGCCGCGGTGAACTGCTTGGTGATCGACATCACGTCGTACACCGTGTCGCAGCTCGCCCGGACGCCGGCTGCGCGGTCCGCCAGGCCGAAGCCCTCGCAGTACGCGATCCGGCCGCCACGGGCGGCCATGACTGTCCCGCTGCCCTCCTTCGGCATGGTGTCGGCGACGAACACGCCGATCGGGCCCGGGTTCGCCGGACAGGTCATGGCGCCGTTTCCGCACGCGGTCAGCGTGATCATGGCGGCAAGGAGCACGCCACCCACACGAAGCCACCTCATTCGACCTCCTGAGCGTCGAGGGGGCCACCACCTTGACCACCGGGTCGCGCTCTGATCAACATGTCGAGATGTCCGAGGTTGTGCGGGACACCGTACGGCCAGCTCAGAGAATCACCGGAGGATGACCATGACCACCACACCCGCACCGTCACCGGCCGGGATCGCCGATGCCGCCGCTTTCATGGCCGAGCTGCGGCGGCTGAAGAGGTGGTCGGGGCTGAGCTTCCGGCAGCTGGACCGGCGCGCCGCCGCGGCAGGTGACACTTTGCCCTACTCCACCGCCTCGACCATGCTGGGCAAGGACCGGCTGCCGCGCCCTGAGCTGCTCGTCGCGTTCGTCAAAGCGTGCGGTGTTGCGGATGACGATCTGCGGGTCTGGCAGACCTGCCACGCCGGGATCGCCGCGCGCCAGGCCGGCCGGTCACGCCCGCCTGCCCCGGACGCCCCTCCTGTCGCCGTCCCAGCCGCGCTCCCGCCGACCGCGCGGCGTTCCTTCACACCCGTGACGATCATCGCGGCGACGGCTCTGGTCATCGCGTCGCTTACTGGAGCCGGCCTGGCCGGCGGACTGAGCGACACCTCCGATACCGAGGTGCACGTGCTCATCGACTCCCGTGGGTAGAAATGCGGGAACCCGGGCGGACTCCACACGGCGGCCTTGGGGGCACCCTCACTCTTCGGGTCGGCGGGCGAAGAACACGAACTCTCTGCCCGGCCGGTCGGGAGCGTCCCTGATCTCCTCCAGGACGTATCCGGCCGCCGCCAGGTCCGCCTCGATCTCGTCCCGCTCGCGGAAGCGCAGCGTGGACTCGGAGGTCAGCACCGCCCCGTCGGCGGCGAACACATACGTCCATCTGAACGTCACCAGCGGGCCGCTGACGTCGATCAGGTCGGCCCACGACTCGACCACGCCCGTCCCCGGCACGTCGGTGACCTGGTGCGTCTCCTCCCTGTTCCAGTGCTCCCAGGCGCGCCTGGCCGGGTCGCGGGTCTCGAACACCAGGTGCCCGCCTGGCCGCAGCGCCTCCCGCGCGCCGGTCAGCGTGCCGCGCCAGGCGTCCGGCTCGACGACGGCCTGCGCCACGTTCGCCGTCATGACGGCCAGGTCGGCCCGCATCGGGGGCAGGGCCGTGGCGTCGCCGTGGATCCAGCGCACCCGGTCGGCGCCCGGTTTGCCCCTGGCGACGTCGAGCGAGGCCGCGGCCGGGTCGACGCCGGTCACCTCGATCCCGCGTTCGGCCAGGAGCAGCGCGAACGTGCCGGTGCCGCAGCCGATGTCGAGCACGGTACGCGCGCCCAGCTCGGCGGCGACGGCGACGTAGACGTCGAGGTCGCTCCTGTCGGGGTCCAGCGGGTCGTAGACGGCGGCCAGCCGGGGGTGCTCGAAAATCGCGTCAGCCATCCGCCGAACCTACCGGCGCCGGGGTCGGTCAGCCGCTTGTGGGGTGGGCGTTCCCTGACACCCAGAGCGCGAGCTGGGTGCGGTCGCGCAGGCCTAGTTTGCGCAGGCAGCTGGAGATGTGGTTCTTGGCGGTGCCCTCGGTGATGTGCAGCCTGCGGGCGATCTCACGGTTGGCCGCGCCGGCGGCGACGAGCCTGGCGATCTCGTACTCGCGCTCGGACAGACTGCCGGGCGGCCCGTCCGTGTCCGCCTGCGCTGCCGGTACGGGCGCCGCGCGCAGCGCGCTGACCAGCCGTTCGCTCGCGGCCCCGCCTAGGACGGTCTCGCCGCGCGCCGCCCGTCTGATCGCCGCCACGAGTTCGTCCGGCGGTACGTCCTTGAGCAGGTAGCCCTTCGCGCCCGCCCGCAGGCCGCCGAAGATGTAGTCGTCGTCGTCGAACGTCGTCAGGATCACCGGCGCGACCTCGGGGAACTCGGCTCGTAGCCGGGCGACCAGCGTCACGCCGTCCATGCCCGGCATGCGGGCGTCCACGAGCGCGACCTGGGGCCGCTCGCCGTCCGGGGTCCGCGCCAGCAGGCTCAGCGCCTCCTCGCCGCCGGCGGCGGTGGCGGCGATCTCGATGCCCGGCTCGATCTCCAGGAGTTTGCGCAGCCCCTCGCGCATCAGGATGTGATCGTCCACGAGCAGGACACGAACGGCCCCCACCAGAGCGGCCCCATCGCCGACGGGGTCGGGCATCGGGTTGGGCGTCGGGTCGCGGGTCGGGTCGGCCATCAGAGCGGCACCGTCGCCCTGAGGGTGAAGCCTTCGCCCGCGCGGCCGGCGACGTCGAGTGCGCCGCCGACGCCGTGCAGGCGTTCGCGCAGGCCGCGCAGGCCGAACCCGTTCTCGGTCGCGCCGGGCGCGGCTCCCGTGCCGTCGTCGGTGACGGAGACCTGGACCCGGTCCGGCGTGCAGTCGAGTGCGACCTCGATGTGGCGGGCCTGGGAGTGACGCAGGGCGTTGGTCAGGCCCTCCTGGACGACCCGGTAGCAGACCAGCTCGCGGTTCTCGTCCACATCGGGCCAGGTGCCGGTCATGGTGAAGGCGACGCCGGTGTCGTCCGAGCCGAACGACTCGGTCAGGACCCGCAAGGCTGCGGGCCCTTTCAGGCCCTCCATGCGCAGGGGTTTGAGCGCGCGCACCCAGCGGCGGGTGTCGGTCAGCGCCTCCAGCGTCAGCTCGCGCGCCTGGCTCACCTCGTCCCAGGCGGCCTCGGGGCGTACGGTGCGGTAGCGCTGGGCGTTCTGCAGGCCCACGTTGATGACGGTGAGATAGTGGCCGACCGAGTCGTGCATGTCCCGCGCCATCCGCGCACGCTCCTCGGCCACCGCCAGCTCACGCGAGCGTGCCGCATGCCGTTCGAGCTCGGCGTGGGCGCGTTCGAGGTCGGCATGGGCTTGTTCCAGTTCGGCCAGGAGGCGGCGGGTCTCCTCCGCGCGGCTGTGCGACTGGAAGAGCGCGATCACGACCAGGAGCAGCACCAGGCAGAGCAGCAGCATGAGCGTGCCGTTGACGGCCGCCCCGATCAGCGTCTGGCGCGGGTTGAACGCGCTGACGCCGAAGCCGAGCAGCCCGGCGACGGCGGTGTAGGCGAGCGCGCCGCGCAGGCCGAAGACGACCAGGGCGTTGCCGACCGCCAGGCCCACGATGATCGGGGCGCTGGCCCCGCCGGGCGACAGCAGCGGCAGCGACACGACCAGGAACGCCACGCTCGCCGCCCGGCGTGACGGCGGCGCTTCCCTGCGCCAGGGCAGGAGCGGCCACAGGACGGCCGCGAGCACCAGAGCCCCGGCTCCCGTCCAGGAGATCACCGCGTACAGCGCGCGGTCGCCCGGCGGCACCTGGTCGATCACCGGGAGGGCGCCGACGAGGACCACGGCGCAGATGCCGGCCGCGGCCCAGAACAGCACGCTGAACACGATGGGCGCGCGTCCGCCGGAGAACCCGACCCAGCGCTCCAGCTCCCGCATCGATCTCGGCTGCTGCATAGCCGCAGCATAATCGCCGCGATCGTCCGGATAAGAGTGCCGATGGTCATGTTCTGGCGGGTGACGATCGGCATGGGTACGGACATGACCGGCAGGTGCCCGATGACGGATGTTCCGCCCTGATCACCGAAACCTACGATCGCAGCACTTCGAGCGATGGGGGGCGGCATGAACGTCGATGCAGAGGCCGGACGGGACGGGCTGGACGGGGCGGTGAGGCGGGTGCCGTGGGCGGGGGTCGTGGTGACCGTGGTCAGCCTGATCGCCATGGTCGCCATCGCGTGGGCGCTGTGGGACTCGCTGCCGGAGCTGGTGACGACGCAGGAGGCCAGGGGGCGCCGTGGACGCATTCAGGTGCCGCGGATCGTCCTGGCGGCGGCGCTGCCGGCGGCCGTGGTCGCGCTGGCCGTGATCATGGCGCTCGCCTCCGTGGTCGCCGGCCGTCTGCGGGCCTGGTTGCCGCCCGCGCTCGTCTCCTCGCCGCGCGCGCAGGCCGCGTCCACGAACGCCGTCTTCGTGCTGCTGCCGCCGTTCATCACCGTCTTGCACACCGGGTTGCTGCTGGAGACCGCCGGTCACCACGTTCCCCTGCCGCAGGTGGTGACGGCCGCGTTCGGGCTGGTGATCGCGGGCCTCGGCGGCGTCCTGCCGCGGCTGCGTCCCACGCGCCCCGACCCCGCCGGGGACCGGGTGCGGCGCGCGGGCGCCGTGGCCATGATGCTGCTGGGCGCCGGATGCGTGGCAGGCGCCTTCCTCCTCCCCGCGCTGCCCGTCGCGGTGGCCGCGGCGTACGCGGGCGGGGGGATCGCCGGGCTGACGATCCTCCTCGCACGGTTGTGGCCACGCCACCGCTGACCACCGGCTGGCGGGCGCGTCTCAACCGACGATGACGCGTTCCTCGGGCAGCTCGTAGCGGCGGATGCGCTGCTTCAGCGCGAGCGCGGAGCCCAGCGTGAGCGGCCCGATGCGGCCGATGAACATCAGCACGCTGAGCAGCACGTGCCCGGCCAGCCCGGTGTCCGCGGTGATGCCCGTGGACAGGCCGTTGGTGGCGAAGGCCGAGATGATCTCGAACAGCACGCGGTCGAATCCGTACGGCGTCATGATGAGCATGAGCCAGGTCGCGAACGTCACCACGACGATGCCCAGTATGCTGATCGACAGCGCCTGCCGCTGGGTCGCGGCGGGCAGGCGGCGGTGGCCGATGTTGACGTGGCTCTCGCCGCGCAGCTCGGACCAGACCATGAACAGCAGGAAGCCGAGCGTGGTCACCTTGATGCCGCCGGCCGTGCCCGCGCTGCCGCCGCCGATGAACATCAGCACGTCGGTGAGCAGCCACGACGACGGGTTCATCGCGGCGATGTCGAGGGTGTTGAAGCCGCCGGAGCGCGGCATGACGGCGGTGAAGAAGGCCGCCAGCAGCTTGTCGCCGTCGTTCAGCGGGCCCATCGTGGCGGGGTTGCGCCACTCGGTCATCAGGAACGCCAGCGTGCCGCCCGCGATCAGCACCGTGCTCAGGCCCACGGTGATCCGGGTCAGCAGGGACCAGCGGCGGGGACGGCGCCAGGTGCGCAGCAGTTCGAAGACGACGGGGAAGCCGAGCCCGCCGACGATCACGGCCAGCGCGATCGTGACGCAGATCCAGGGGTCGGTGACGTACCGCATCAGGTTGTCCGGCCACAGGGCGAAGCCGGCGTTGTTGAACGCCGACACCGCGTGGAAGGCGCCCAGGTAGGCCGCGCGGCCGAGCGGCTCGCCGTAGCCGATGGCGAAGCGGCCGGCCAGCACCACGGCGACCACGGCCTCGCAGATCAGGCTGAACACCACCACCTTGCGCAGCACGTGGCCCAGGTCGGAGGCGACCACGGACTTGGTCTCCAACTGCGCGGACAGGCGGGCGCGCAGGCCCAACCGGCCGGAGACGATGACCGTGATCACGGTGGCGAGCGTCATGATGCCCAGGCCGCCCACCTGGATGAGCAGGGCGATGACGACCTCGCCGAAGACCGACCAGTGGGTCGCGGTGTCGACCACCACCAGGCCGGTCACGCAGACGGCGGAGGTGGCGGTGAACAGCGCGGTGAGCCAGTGGGAGGAGTCGCCCTCGGCGGTGGCCTGCGGGAGGGCGAGCAGGAGCGTGCCCACGAGCACGGCGGCGCCGAACCCGGCGGCGATGACCACCGTGGGATGCCCGCCGCGGCCCGCCAGGGCGGGACGGCGCGTCATCGCACCTCCCGCCGGCCGCACCGGCCGTCGTCGTCCATCGCAGAGCCTCCGTCGGGCCACCCGGCCAAGGACGCCGCCGACCAGCCTTCCCGGCACACCGGGCCATACCGTAGCGCAGCCTCAGGAGCCGCCGCCAGCGGCGCTGCCCCCGGTGACGGGCCTGGGGGAGGTAATCAGGGGGGCGGATGGCCGAAGCTTGAGGTGTCCCTGCGGGCGGCGCGCCCGCGTGCTGGGCTGAAATGGGAACATGTCTGATCTGCTCGACCCTGATCGGCTCGGCTCTGATTCGCTCGGCTCTGATCGGCTCGGCCGGGCCCGCGCCGAGCGCGCCGCTCCCGGTGCCGCGCTGGCACAGGACGCGGCGGAGATCGTACGGGCGGCGCAGGCCATGGCCGGGCGCTTCGGGCGCGGCGGGCGGCTGCTGGCCTTCGGCGCCCCGGCGGACGCGGCGCACGTGGCGGTGGAGTTCACCCATCCGGTGATCGTGGGAAAGCGCGCACTGCCGGCGCTCGCGGTGGACGCCGTCCGGCTTCGCACGCTGGGCCATCCCGAGGACATCGCGATCGGCATCGGGATCGGCGACGGCGAGGTGCTGGAAGTGGCGCGGGGGCTGGGGATGTTGACGGTCGTCCTGGCCGCCGACCCCGGCGGTGTCGTGGCCGATCATGTGCTGGTCGCGCGCACCTCGGATCCTCTGATCGCCAGGGAGCTGCATGTCACCACCTATCACCTGCTCTGGGAGCTGGTCCACGTGTTCCTGGAGTCCTCGTGAACGTTCCCGGCGATGCCGCCGACGCCTGCGAGCGCTGTGTGACCTGCGGCGACGTCGCCGTACCCGTGCGGATCGCGCGATTGTTGCCCGACGGGCTGGCACTGGCCGACACCGGTGACGGCACCGAGGAGATCAGCGTGGCGCTCGTCGCGGCACGGCCCGGTGACACCGTGCTCGTGCACGCCAAGGAGGCGATCGCGGTGGTGGAACGATGACCGGTACGACGCTCTACCCCTTCCTGCGCCGCGATCCGCTGGACCTGACCGCGTCCACGGCGGCCAAGGCGCGCGAGAGCCTGGAGCTGCGGCTGCGCGTCCTGGACGAGCTCGGTCCCGGCCTGGCGGCGTGCGCGTCGGCGGTGGCGGCGGCGCTGAGCGGGGGCGGGCGGGTCTTCGCGTTCGGCAACGGCGGGAGCAGTACCGACGCCGAGTCCGTGGCAGAGCTGTTCGTCGAACGGGGCCTGCCCGCGATCTCGCTGGCCTGTGACTGCGCGCTGGTGACGGCGCTCGGCAACGACGTCGGCTTCGAGGTGGTCTTCGCCCGCCAGCTGGCCGCGCTCGGCGGGCCGGGCGATGTGGCGCTGGCACTGTCCACCAGCGGCGGCTCGGCCAACGTGCTGCGCGGGCTGGCCGAGGCCGGGCGACTGGGCATGATCACGATCGGTTTCGCCGGCTCGGGCGGTGGGCGGCTGGCCGCGGAAGGGCTGGCCGAGCACCTGTTCGTGGTGCCGTCGTCGTCGGTGCACCGCATCCAGGAGGCCCAGGCGACCCTGTACCACCTGCTCGCCGAACTGGTCGCGGCCGAAACGCCTTAGCAGGGCCGCCCGGCATGCGGTGGCCGGCCGTCGGTGAGGGGGTCAGCAGATGCGGGGCAACGGGTCGCCGACGAGGACCTCGACCACGCGGGTGCCGCCGACGGCGGTGCGGAGCAGGACCATGGCGGCGGGCTCAGGAGCCACCGTGCCGATGACCGCGGCCTGCTCGCCCAGCGGATGGGCGCGCAGGGCGTCCAGGGCGCGGGTGGCGTGCTCGCCGTCCACGACAGCGACGAAACGGCCCTCGCAGGCCACGTAGAGCGGGTCGAGGCCGAGCAGTTCGCAGACGCCGGTCACCTCCGGGCGTACGGGGATCGCCGCCTCCTCCAGCACCACGGCCACGTTCGAGGCGGCGGCCACCTCGTTCAGCACCGTGGCCACGCCGCCGCGCGTGGCGTCGCGCAGCGTCCTGACCCGGCCGCCGGGCAGGGCGTCCAGCAGCCCGGCGACGACGCCGTGCAGCGGCGCGGTGTCCGAGACGATCGCGGCCTCGATGTCGAAGTCGCCCCTGGCCAGCATGACGGCGGCGCCGTGGGCGCCGATCGGGCCGGAGACGAGGACCGCGTCGCCGGGCTGAGCGGCGGCGGCCGAGAGCGTGACGGGCCGTTCGATGACGCCGACGCCGGTGGTGGTGATGTAGCAGCCGTCGGCGCGGCCCCGCTGGACGACCTTGGTGTCGCCGGTGACGATCTGCACGTCGGCGGCGGCAGCGGCGGCGGCCATGGAGGCCGCGATCCTGCGCAGGTCCTCGACCGGCAGGCCCTCCTCCAGGATGAACCCGGCCGACAGGTAACGCGGGCGGGCGCCGCACATGGCCAGGTCGTTCACGGTGCCGTTGACGGCCAGGTCGCCGATGTCGCCGCCGGGAAAGAAGAGCGGGGAGACGACGTACGAGTCGGTGGTGAAGGCGAGGTTGACCCGTACGCCCTCCTCGTCCGCGCCGAGGCGCAGGGTGGCGCCGTCCTCCAGCGGTTCGAGCAGCGGGTTGCGGAACGCGTCCAGGAAGACGGCCTGCACCAGCGTCTGCGTGGCCCGCCCTCCTGCGCCGTGGGCGAGCGTGATGCGCTCCTCCCTGACGACCGGCCTGCGCCGCCGGGCCCGCTCGATCCGATCGAGCACCTGCTGTTCCGTGCTCACGCGCGCCCGGCCTTTCGCCCGACCCCGGGCATCTGCTGTTCCGTGCTCACGCCGGGCTCACCTTTCGCTCGCTGCCGGGCGCCTGCCGTTCTGCGGTCACGCGCGGCTCACCTCTCGCTCGCCGGCCGGCCCGCGGGTCCTGTCGCGGGTGAAGCGGCCGAAGTTGTAGTAGGCGGCGCAGGCCCCCTCCGAGGAGACCATGCAGGTCCCGATCGGCGTCTCCGGGGTGCAGGCGGTGCCGAACACCTTGCACTCCCAGGGCTTGAGCACGCCCTTCAGCACCTCGCCGCACTGGCACGAGCGCGGGTCGGCGACGCGTATCCCGGGCAGGTCGAAGACGCGTTCGGCGTCGAAGGCCGCGTACTCCTCGGCCATCGCCAGCGCCGAGTGGGCGATGAAGCCCAGCCCGCGCCACTCGAAGTGCGGCCGCAGCCGCATCACCCGCCCGATCGCCTCCAGCGCGACCGGGTTGCCCTGCCAGGGCACCACCCGCGCGTACTGGTTCTCCACCTCGCACCGCCCCTCGGCCAGCTGGCCGAGCAGCATGTGCACCGAGGTCAGGATGTCCACCGGCTCGAAACCGGCCACGACCAGCGGCTTGCGGTAGTCGCGGGCGATGAACGCGTACGGCTCGCAGCCGATCACCGCGGACACGTGGCCGGGGCCGATGAAGCCGTCGAGGCGCAGGTCCGGCGAGTCGAGGATGGCCTTGATCGCCGGAATGATCATGACGTGGTTGCAGAAGACGGAGAAGTTCTTCACGCCCTCGGCCGCCGCCCGCAGCACGGTCATGGCGGTGGACGGCGCGGTGGTCTCGAAGCCGATGGCCATGAAGACGACCCGCCGGTCCGGGTTCTGCTTGGCGATCTTGAGCGCGTCGAGCGGCGAGTACACCATCCGGATGTCCGCCCCCGCCGCCTTGGCGTCGAGGAAGGATCCGGTACCGCCGGGCACGCGCAGCAGGTCGCCGAACGAGGTCATGATCACGCCGGGCTGCCCGGCGATGTGCACGGCGTCGTCCACCCGGCCCATCGGGATCACGCACACCGGACAGCCAGGACCGTGGACCAGTGACACCTCCGGCGGCAGGTGGTCTTCCAGCCCGTGCTTGTAGATGGTGTGCGTGTGTCCGCCGCACACCTCCATGAACGCGTACGTCCGTCCTGGACGGCACCGTGCCGCGATCCCGGCGGCCAGGGCGCGCGCCCGGTCCGCGTCGCGGTACTCATCGACGAAGCGCATGTGCCCTCCTCAGGAGATGTCCGACGCGCGCAACGCGTCGATCTCGTCCTCGTACGGCTGCCCGAGCCCTTCCAGGTACGCGAGCACGGCCTGCGCCTCGTCCTCGGAGATCTTGGACAGCGCGAATCCCACGTGCACGAGCACCCAGTCGCCGGGGTTCAGCTCCTGCCCGTCGAGCAGCCCGATGTTGACCCTCCGCCGTACCCCGCTGACCTCGACCACGGCCAGGTCGTCGTGCCCGCCGGCCGGGCCGACCAGCTCACCGGGAATGCCCAGGCACATCGGCCACCGTCCCCTCGCCGCCGAACCAGACCGACTCCAGCACCAGCTCGTCGCCGCCGCTGACGCTCACGTCGCCGCTGCCGCAGGCCGGGCACGCGGCCAGCGCGTCCATCGACTCCGACCGCCCGCCGCAGGGCACGCATTCGATCGTGGCCGGCACGATGACCAGATCGATCACCGCGTCCTGCGCGGCCGTCCCCGCGGCGGCCATGGTGAACGCCTGCCCGAACGCCTCCTCGACGACCGCGTGCCTGGCCCCCACGCGTACCCGGGCCGAGGCCACCGGCCGGCCCGCCGCCTGGTTGTGGATCAGATCGACGAGTCCTTCGCACAGCCCGATCTCGTGCACCTACATCCGCTCCATCCTGATGTACCGGCGGATCTCCGGCCACTGGTGGACCACGATCGCCGCCAGCCCGCAGAGCAGGAGCAACCGCACCATCCGCGACTTCCACATGCCACGTCACCTCATCCGTGAGCACGATCGCGGCAGCCCCGTCCGGCGCTTTCCGCAATCATTTCCATAACCAGGGCATTCACCAGACCGGCCGCCTCCGGGACGGCCGCCTGCACGGGGGCGCTCAGCTCGTACAGCGCCTCGCCGGCGCTCTCCGGCTCGCAGCACACGATCCGGATCAGGCGCGGCACCGGGCCCAGCTCCGCGGCCAGCCGCAGCACCTTGACCGGGTCCATGCCGTGTGTCTCCAGCGGCTGCCCGGCGCTCCCGTCTCGTTCCGCGAGGGTTACCGGGTCCAGGACGGTGAGGGTGCCGGGTGGCTCGCCGCGCGGGGCCGCGTCGACGAGGATCGCGGCGTCGTAGTCGCGTTGCAGCGCGTAGACCAGGTCCATGCCGCGGATGCCGAAGTCCACGACCTCGACGCCGGGTGTGCGGGGCGCGGCCGACAGGTGGCGGGCCACCTCGACGCCGAAGCCGTCGTCGCCCAGGAAGACGTTGCCGATCCCGGCCACCAGGACGCGGAACGTCCGCTCGCCGAGCGGCTCGATCTCCTCGGCCGCGTAGAAGAAGCGGTGGCCGGGCAGCCGGGCCTCGCCCAGGTCCCTGCCGGGGTCGTCGTCCACGGTGACGGCGAAGTGGAACGCGCCCTCCTCGTCCTGCTCGACCGCCTCCACCACGCCTTCCCTGCCCGTCAGGACCAGGTCGAGCACGTCGGCGGTGCCCCTCGGGCGCAGCCGCACCCGGCTGCCCGCGCGCACCTCGACCCCGTCCACGACCACCACGGAAGGGCCGCGCCCCTCCATCCGGGTCCAGAAGTCACCCATGTGTCCCTCCCCTTTCACCGGCCGCCGCCGGGCCTCTGCCGCGCCAGGTGCCGCTGAGGCGCATGAGCTCCTCCTGGGTGAGCGCCGTGCAGCGGTCGAGGATCTCGCGCGCGCGTGGGTCGCCGGCCCGGATCTCCTCCCGTTCGCCGTCGCTCAGCGCCAGTACGCAAAGCGTGAGGAGCTGGTCGATCTCGGTCGCGTCGAACAGGTCGCCGGGGCTCTCCGGCGCGATCTGCGGCTGGTCGTACAGGATGATCGGCGCCGACAGCACGGTGTGCAGGTCCTCCCCCGCCAGCACCGGCCACAGGCCGTCGTTGCGGCAGGCTTCGGCGTGCTCGCGCAGGTCCGGCGGCGGGTCCGTCTGGGAGACGAAGCGCCCGTCCGGCGCGTGCAGGACGACGTGCGCGGACACGAACGTGCGAGCCGTCGTCTCCTCCCGCGTGCCGCCCGGCGGCCATGGCGTGGTGTTGACGACGTCGGCCGTGACCCGGAAGAGCCTCGGCCCCAGCCGCTCGGCCCGCACCTCGACGTGCCCGCACAGCGCCTCCCACCGGCGCACCACCTCTGCCGCCCGCTCCTCGCCCGCCGTGCGCGCCTCCCGCGCCGCGCCCTGCTCCCCCGCCGCGCGTTCCTCGCCGGCCGCGAGGTCGATCCGCGCGAGGGCCGGGTCGCCGCCGAGGGTCAGGTCCGGTACGTGTACCTCGCGCTCGCGTGCCTCCTCGCCCCGCCCGGCCGCGCCGATCCTGGCCACGACGTGCAGGAACCGTACGGACACCGCGACGGTCGCGCCGGGATCGGCCTCGACGAGGCACTCGGTACGGATCCGCGACCGGTCGCCGCACCCCTCGGGATGGACACCGCCGATCGTCCAGCGGTGCCGGTTCTTCAGCGAGGACTCGCGGTAGGGCCACAGCAGATAGCCCTCGTAGAGCACCGCCCGCGCGATCCGCCTGACATGCTCGGCCCCGCTGCCTTCCGCCTCGAAAAAATCGTCCGTGCCGCTCACCGTCATGTCGTCAGCCCTTCGCCAGCAGTGAGCGGATCACGTCGTCCCAGCCGGTAAGCGTGTGCCGCACCTTGTACGCGTACAGCCGGTCGAACTCCTCCCGGCCCAGCCGCACCCACGCACCGCCGGGAAAGTGGCGTTCCATCAGCTCCCGCCACACCCGCACCGGCATCGCGAAGGCCGCCTCGGCCCGTCTGGGCAGGTGCGCGGCCTGCAGCCGGCCGCCGTCCAGGTAGAAGACGGTGCCGGTGAACAGGAAGTCCAGCGGTGCCACGCCGTCCTCCAGCCCGTGGAAGTACTTGGCGGCGGCCACCTCGAAGTCGTACGTGCACGGCACGGTGATCCGGGCCTTCGTGCTCCCGGTGAAGCCGGGCACCTGGGTGACGGTCTGCGTCCACAGCAGGCTGGACAGGTTGCGCGACCACTCGTCCGGCGGGCCGAACAGCTCGGCCAGCCGTTCCTTGTCACGCTCGTCGTAACGGCGGCGGGTGGCGTCGATGCGGATCTGGGTGGCGAGCGTGAGCGAGCGGACCTCGTGCCCGCCGGCGGCTCGCAGGGTCAGCGTGAAGTCGAGGGCGGGCACGGCGGCGGGCCCGGCCGGCTCGACGCCCTCGACCTCGATGCTCAGCTCTGGCGGCGCGGAGGGCATGTCAGGCGGGCGACAGGTTCGGCATGCTGGGGTCGATCGGGTCGTGTTTGCCGGGGTTGATGCCGGTCGAGCGCTTGGCCGTGGAGCGGCCGTCGGGCAGGTGGCCGTCCTGTTTGTCATAGTTGCCGGTGGCGTTGCCCTCCTTGATGCCCTTGACGTGGGCGGGCGCGTCGGGCTTGACGTCCGGATGGCCGGTCCTGATGGGTTTGCGCGCGCTCATGCGGGGCTCCTGTCGTCGCTGAGGTCGGTGAAGAAACGGGCGATCCGTTCGCGTACGGCCGGGCCGCCGGTCAGGCCGCGCCAGTGGGAGCGGACCAGGCCGACGAGCCGGTAGCAGTCGTCGAGCGGGACGATCCAGGCGCCGTGGTCGCGGTCGAGCAGCAGCGCCTCGACGTCGGGCTCCAGCAGCTTCATGAGCGGGTCGTCCCAGGCCGGGCCCGCCACGGCGCCCGCCGGGCTGGGGTAGTACATGACGCTGCGGCCGGCGCCCGAGTCGCGTACCAGGAAGACCGTGCGGACGGGGGCGCTCAGGCCGGACCAGGTGAAGCCGTCCTGCCGCTCGCGCCGCCGGGGCACCAGGCGGTACTGGGTGCCGCCCGCTGCGGCGTTGTCGAAGAGCACCTGGCAGGCGCGGCAGGCGCAGCACAGCTCGCGGGTGGTCAGGTCGAGCAGGTGCCGGTGGCCCTCGGGTACCGGCTCCCCGCACAACTCACACCGCTCCTCCCCACCCGGCCCGCCGTCGTCCGGTGCGGGTGCGGTGGCGGGTGCGGTGGCGGGTGCGGTGGCGGGTGCGGTGGCGGGTGCGGTGGCGGGTGCGGTGGCGGGTGCGGTGGCGGGTGCGGTGGCGGGTGCGGT
>NZ_JBEZGB010000009.1:0-69834 GCF_040649755.1 Nonomuraea sp. NPDC048882 | reverse complement strand
GTGGTGCGCCGGCGGCGGGTGAGGTCGTGCAGGCGCAGGCCGCCGCCGGCACGCGTCTTGCCGACCACGGCGCCGCCGCCCGCTGCGTCGCTCACTGCGCCGCCGCCCCGCGTCGTACGGTCAACGTTTCGACGGGGATCACCGGCCGCTCGTCCAGCTCGACCTCCACCCGTTCCACCTCGGGCGCCGCCGCGCGCACCGCCCGTTCCACCCCCGCCGTGGCCGACGAGCGGCAGCCCGAGGCGCGTACACGCAACCGGGCCACGCCGTCCTCCAGGGTCAGCAGCTCGGCCCCCGCCCCGGCCGCCGCCGCCTCGGCGCGGGCCCGTAC
Source organism: Nonomuraea sp. NPDC048882 (assembly GCF_040649755.1). Classification (NCBI taxonomy): domain Bacteria; kingdom Bacillati; phylum Actinomycetota; class Actinomycetes; order Streptosporangiales; family Streptosporangiaceae; genus Nonomuraea; species Nonomuraea sp. NPDC048882. The sequence goes on along the minus strand of NZ_JBEZGB010000009.1, from coordinate 69,503 downwards.
GGGCAGCGGATGCAGGTCGTGCAGGACGAGCAGGTGAGAGACCAGCTCGTCGCCGGCCAGCTCCGCCGCCAGTGGCTCGCCCGCCAGCGCCATCACCCGCGCCAGCCCGTCGCCGTACAGCTCAAGCAGCTCCCCGACCAGCTCGATCGCGGCCGGCTCTGCCTCGTCGAGGAGCGCCTCGATGCGCTCGATCCGCTCCGTCATCGCCCCCGCCGCCTATCCGGCCGCGCCGAACGTCGGCGAGTGCACCTGTTGGAGCACCTTCCCGTCGCCCAGGTACATGTGCACGCCGCACGGCAGGCACGGGTCGAAGCTGCGCACGGTACGCATGATGTCGATGCCCTTGAACGACTCGGGCCCGTTCTCCTCGAAGATCGGCAGCCCCTGGACGGCGTCCTCGTAAGGGCCGGGCGTGCCGAAGCTGTCGCGCGGGCTGGCGTTCCACGGCGTCGGCGGGTACGGGTGGTAGTTCGCGATCTTGCCGTCCCTGATCACCATGTGGTGCGACAGGACCCCGCGCACGGCCTCGTGGAAGCCGCAGCCGATCGCCTCGTCGGGCACGTCGAAGTCGTTGAACACCTGGGTCCGCCCGGCCCTGACCTCGCCCATCGCCTGCTCGACGAAGTAGCACGCCATGGCCGCCGCGTACGCGACGAAGTAGACGCGGGCCCGGTTGCGCTCGATGGTGTTGGCCCAGCGCGGCACCTTCCACTCGAAGCTCATCTCCGGCAGGGTCATGCTCTTCGGCAGGTTGATCTCCACGGAGCCGCCCGTGGCGCGGACGGTGCCGGTGTCGACCAGCCCGGCGAGCGCGGTCGCCCAGAGCCTGGCCAGCGGGCCGCCGCCGGTGTCGAGCGCGAGGTGGTCGCCGGTGCGGCCGTCGTACCAGCGGGGGCTCATCACCCAGCTGTAGTTGCCGCCTTCCAGGTCGCGCTTCTGCGGCTTGGGCAGCGTCGTCTGGTTCCACGGGTGGCGCTGGTCGACCGGGTTGCCGAGCGGGTCGTGGGTGACGAACGTCTCCTCGGACTGCCAGTCGTCGTAGTAGGAGCTGCCGAGCAGGATGCGGATGCCGAGGTTGATGTCGACCAGGCTCGTGGTGAGCAGTTCGCCGTCGAGCACGATGCCGGGCGTGACGAACATCTTGCGGCCCCAGGAGGCCATGTTCCGGTAGTCGTAGTCGACGGCGGAGGGGTCCTGGAAGGCGCCCCAGCAGCCGAGCATCACCCTGCGCCGGCCGACCTCCTCGTAGCCGGGCAGCGCCTCGTAGAAGAAGTCGAAGAGGTCGTCGTTCATCGGGACGGCCTTCTTGACGAAGTCGAGCACGCGCAGCAGCCTGGCCAGGTAGTCGGTGAACACCTGGGGTGTCGCGACGGTGCCGACGCCGCCCGGATAGAGCGTGGACGGGTGCACGTGGCGCCCCTCCATCAGGCAGCACATCTCCCTGGTGACCCGGCTGACCTGCAGCGCCTCGCGGTAGACGTCGCCTTCGAAGGGGTTGAACGCGCGCATGACGTCGGCGATCGTGCGGTAGCCGTGGATGCGGGCGTTCGGCGCCTCGGTGGTCTCGGCGCGCCGCAGCAGGCTCGGGTTGGTCTGCTTGACCATCTGCTCGCAGTAGTCGACGAAGACCAGGTTGTCCTGGAAGAGCGTGTGGTCGAACATGTACTCGGCGGCCTCGCCGAGGTTGATGATCCACTCGGCCAGCGGCGGCGGTTTGACGCCGTACGCCATGTTCTGGGCGTAGATCGAGCAGGTCGCGTGGTTGTCACCGCAGATGCCGCAGATGCGGCTGGTGATGAAGTGCGCGTCGCGCGGATCCTTGCCCTTCATGAACACGCTGTAGCCGCGGAACAGCGACGAGGTGCTCCTGCATTCGACCACCTCGCGGTTGTTGAAGTCGATCTTCGTGTAGATGCCGAGGTTGCCGATGATCCTGGTGATCGGGTCCCAGGACATCTCGACCAGTTCGCGCTCGGTACCCTTCGCCTGGCCGCGTCCCGCGGTACGGGTTGTCACCTTGCCGTTCCCCCTAGTTGCCCCAGCGGGGGTCGTACCCGCTGGTCAGCTTGCGCCCGTTGTGCCGCCACTTCGGCTCCTTGTTGGCCGAGCGGTTGGTGATGGAGCGGAGCCTGCGGATCAGCGAGCCGTAACCGGCGCTCACCGTCGCCGACACCGACGCGCCGGGGGGTTCGTCCATGAACGGCATGAACTTGTCGGGGAAGCCGGGCATCGTGCAGGCGATGCAGACGCCGCCCACGTTGGGGCAGCCCCCGACCCCGTCCATCCAGCCGCGCTTGGTGACGTTGCAGTTGACCACCGGGCCCCAGCAGCCGACCCGCACCAGGCACTTGGGCGAGTTGTAGTCGCGGGCGAAGTCGCCCTGCTCGTAGTAGCCGGCCCGGTCGCAGCCCTCGTGCACGGTCTTGCCGAACAGCCAGGTGGGCCGGAGCATCTCGTCCAGCGGGATCGTCGGCGCGAGGCCGGCCGCCTGGTAGAGCAGCCAGGTCAGGGTCTCCATGAAGTTGTCGGGCTGCACCGGGCAGCCGGGCACGTTCACGATCGGCAGGTCGCCCGCCGAGCGGAAGCCGGAGCCCAGGTAGTCGGTCAGTCCCATCGCGCCGGTGGGGTTGCCCGCCATGGCGTGGATGCCCCCGTACGCGGCGCAGGTGCCGATCGCGACCACGGCCCACGCCTTGGGCGCCAGCCGGTCGATCCACTCGTTGACGGTGATCGGCTCGCCGGTCGCCGGGTCGTTGCCCATGGCCGTCCAGAAGCCGTCACCGTTGATCCGCTCGTTCGGGATCGACCCCTCGACCACCAGGATGAACGGCCCCAGCTCGCCCCGGTCGGCCTGGTGGAAGGCGGCCATGAAGGCGTCGCCGACCTCGGTGGCCAGCACCTTGTTGTGCAGGTGCACCTTGGGCAGGCCGGGCACGAGGCCGAGCAGCACGTCCTCGATGCTGGGCAGCGTGGCGGCCGTGACGGACACGGTGTCGCCGTCGCAGCTCAGCCCCTCCGAGGTCCACAGAATGTGCACCTCGTCGAGCGCGGTGGATGTCGTCATGGCCCAACCCCCCGATCGGCCACTCCAGGTGATGCTCCATCACCTCTCCGTAGCGCACATACCGCTCAGAACGCGCCCGCAAACCCCCAGCCCTAACATGACGCAAGGTGAGCATTCTGTAGCGCACCGTGTCATAACCTGCGCTTGCATGACGAGGCGGGGGCGGGCGGAGAGTCGAAGTGACCGCTCATCGCCCGACCGAGGAGGCTCCTCGTGCGCGACGGGTTCGAGTCCCGAGAGTCCTGGCCTTTCGAGTGCCTGCGCTGCCTGTACGTCTGGGAGGAGGACTACCTTGTCCGTCACATGACCGACGACCACGGCAACGAGGTCCAGGTCTGGCTGAGCGCCGGAGTGACCGTGCAGCCGCCCTGGTCGGGGATGGCCTGCCCGGCGTGCGGCGCCTACCACCTGACCTCGTTCCCCGCTCATTACCTCAGCCGCCATCCCGAGCTGACGGCGGCCCCCGACCCCCCGCCGCTGCCCAGAGCGCCGGTCGTCCCCGCCGAGGATGCGGAGCCGTCGATCGCCTCCCCCGCCTTCCGGATGCCGCTGCCGCGCCGGATCCTCATCGCTCTCGGGGTGCCGGTGATCGCCTTCGCGGGCTACGAGTTCTACCGGTACGTCTTAGCCCCCATCGGGCATCACTAGCGGCCGGGCAGTTCGCGCAGCGAGCGCAGCGGCGAGGCCAGCCCGATCGCGGTGCCGGCCAGCATCAGGCAGGACGTGACGACCAGCGTGGCCCGCGGCCCGAGCGCCGTGCCCGCCGCGCCGCCGAGCAGCGCGCCGAGCGCCTGGCCCCCGTAGGCCAGGAACCGCCAGGTGGCGTTGGCCCGGGAGAGCAGGCCGGGCGCGATCAGGGCCTGGCGCAGGGTCTGCTGGTTGACCCCGAACAGGGAGGGGCCGCTGCCGCGCAGGACCTGCGACACGACGAGGACGGCCAGCGTGACGGCGAACGGGCCGGCCGCGGCGGCGAGCACCAGCCCGGCGGCGGAGGCCAGGCCCATGCCGGCGATGAACGTCGGCCCTGGGCCGAAGCGGTGGGTGACGCGGGTGGCCACCAGCGCGCCGGCGACACTCGCCACGCCGCTGACCGCGACGAGGACGCCGATCAGGCCCGCCGTGAGCTTCAGGTCGTGGACCAGGTAGAGGACGAGCACGACGGCCTGAGCCTGGCCGGCCAGCGCGCCCACGGTGGCGGCCAGGATCACCGCGCGCATGACCCGGTCGGCGAAGACCGCGCGCAGCCCTTCGGCGATGTCGGTGCGCAGCCGCACGCGGCTTCGCTCCCCCGCCGCCGGTGGCCGGCCCGCCACGCCGATGCGCGTCTTGAGCAGGGCGGAGATCGCGAACGAGGCCGCGTCCACGGCGATGGCGACCGGAGCGGTGAGCGCCGACACCAGCAGACCGCCCGCCGCCGAGCCGGTGGTGTTCACCGTGGCGTTGCTCAGCATGAGCGTGCTGTTGGCGGCCAGCAGCCGCTCGCGCGGGACCAGCGACGGGGTGAAGGACTGCGCCGCCACCGCCTCGAAGAGCCCGGCCACCCCGGCCAGCGTCACCACCGCGTACAGGTGCCACATCCGCAGCAGACCGAGGGCGGCCAGCACGGGCAGCGCCCCGAGCAGCAGCGCCCTGGCCGCGTCGGCCAGCACGATCGTGCGGCGGTACGGCAGCCGGTCCACCCACACGCCGGCGGGCAGCCCCAGGACGAGGTGCGGTAACAGCCCGGCCGCGCCGAGCAGGCCCATCTCCGTGGCCGAGGCGTCCAGGTGGAGCACCGCCGTCAGGGGCAGCGCCACCGTCGTGACGCTGGACCCCAGCAGCGAGACGGAGTTGCCCAGGAACAGCCGGCGGAAATCGGCGTGCGCGGCCAGGACCGCCCTGGGCCGGCTCAGGAGATGCCCAGCCGGTCGAAGTCCACCAGCAGGTCGGCGGCGTCGCGGGTGGCGCGGATGGCCGCGGCGTTCGGCTCGTCCACCTCGGCGACCCAGCGCACGGCCTCGTCGGGGGTCTTGCCGAACCGGACGTGCCTGCCGGTCAGGCGTTCCAGGCGGATCCGGTCGTCGAGGTCGGTGTACCAGACCTCGGTCATCGCGGCCTTCACCCGCCGCCACGGCTCACCGGGCAGGAGCAGGTAGTTGCCCTCGCTGACGACGACCCTGGCCTGCGGAGGGACCGGGATGGCGCCGGCGATGGGCTGCTCGATCTCGCGGTCGAACGAGGGAGCGTAGACGACGTCGCTCTTTTCGGCGCGCAGGCGGTGCAGCAGCGCCAGGTAGCCGTGGCCGTCGAACGTGTCCACGGCGCCCTTGCGGCCGCGCCGGCCGAGCCGTTCGAGCTCGACGTCGGCCAGGTGGAAGCCGTCCATCGGCACCCAGACGGCGGGCAACCCGGTCTCGGTGAGCGCGCCGGCCAGCCAACCGGCCAGCGTCGACTTGCCCGCTCCCGGACAGCCCGCGATGCCGATCAGCACCCGCTCGCCGCCGCGCGCCAGCGCGCGCACGCGGTCGAGCAGCGCGCTCGCGTCAGGTCCGGCCGCCGGGCTCAAGGCGCTCCCGTCAGATCCGGCGGAACGGCTCACGGAGCTCCCGTCGGGTTCCGCTGCACGGCTCAAGGCGCTTCCTCGGGGGTCGGGGCCGGGGGTCGGGATCATTATCGCCCGCGCGCGCCCGGTCCCGGTCCGCCCTTCTCACCAGGTGACGGGCAGCTCGTAGACCCCGTAGACCTGGCCGTCGTGCTTGAACGGGATCTCCTCCATCTCCGCCGCCAGGGCCAGGGTGGGGATGCGCCGGTAGAGGGTGCCGTAGACGACCTGCAGTTCCAGCCGGGCCAGCGGCTGGCCGAGGCACTGGTGCACGCCGAAGCCGAAGGCCACGTGGCGGCGGGCGTCGCGGCTCACGTCCAGCTCGTCGGGGTCGGGGAAGACCTCGGGGTCGCGGTTGCCGATGTCGTTGGGCATGATGATGCCCTCGCCCGCCCTGATGACCTGGCCGGCGATCTCGATGTCCGCCGTCGCGACCCGGCGCCGGCCGCTGTGGGTGATGTTGAGGTAGCGCAGCAGCTCCTCCACCGCCCCCGCGACCAGCGTGGCATCCTCGCTCTCGCGCAGCAGCGCGAGCTGGGCCGGATGGCGCAACAGGGCGAGGGTGCCGAGCGCGATCATGTTGGCGGTGGTCTCGTGCCCGGCGATCAGCAGCAGCACGCCCATCTGGGCGGCTTCCTGCCGGGTCAGCGCGCCGGCGCCGACCCGGGCGGCCACCTTGGACAGCAGGTCGTCGGCCGGGTGCTCGATCTTCTTGCCCACGAGCCCGTCCAGGTACTCGAACAGGCTCCCGAACGCGACCGCGCGCTCCTCCGGCGTGACGCTGCGCTTGATGACGGTCTTGCTGTTGTCCTGGAAGAAGTCGTGGTCGGCGTACGGGACCCCGAGCAGCTCGCAGATCACCAGCGACGGCACCGGCAGCGCGAACGCCTCCACCAGGTCCACCGGCTTCGGCCCGGCCAGCAGGTCGTCGATCAGCCGGTCCACGATCCGCTGCACGGCGGGGCGCATGCCCTCGACCCGCCTGACCGTGAACGCGCCCTGCACCATGCGGCGCAGCCGGGCGTGCTCGGGGTCGTCCATGAGGATGAAGCTGAGCGAGCCCCCGCCCATGCCGGCGGTGTGGATCGGATAGCCGGGCCGGGTGACGTCGGCGCTGACCTGCGGATGGCCGAGCAGCGCCTTCTGCTCGGCGTGCGTGGTCACGAACCACGGCGTGCTGCCGTCCCACAGCCGCACCTTGGCCAGCGGGCCGTGGCGGCGCAGCTCCCGCAGCTCGGGCGGTGGGTCGAACGGGCACGTCGCGGCCCTGACGCCGGGGAACTCGGGGACCGCCTCGTCCGTGGTGATCTTCATCGATGACCTTCCTTGACGTTCGGCCTGTCTCACAGTGACGCCGCCTGTCGATTTGAGGCGGTATCAGCCAACCAAGCAGGGGAGACCGAGTCAAGCAAGTGACTTAAAGTTTGCCTCCGGGCCACCTCGGCACCCCGGTGGCGCGCACCGGGAGCCCGCTCGCCCGGACGAGACCTTCGACACACCGGCCCGGTTTCTTCGCGAGCCTCATTGAATGGTCATGCAGTCGTATGTATATACTTCTACTCGTGTCCAAGATGCTCACCTCTCTCCCAGTAGGCGAACGGGTCGGGATCGCCTTCTCCGGCGGCCTCGACACCTCCGTGGCGGTCGCGTGGATGCGCGAGAAGGGTGCGGTGCCCTGCACCTACACCGCCGACATCGGCCAGTACGACGAGCCCGACATCGCCTCGGTGCCCGGTCGCGCCGGCGCGTACGGCGCCGAGATCGCCCGCCTGGTCGACTGCCGGGCGGCCCTGGTGGAGGAGGGTCTCGCGGCGCTGTCCTGCGGGGCGTTCCACATCCGCTCCGGCGGCCGCACCTACTTCAACACCACCCCGCTCGGCCGGGCCGTCACGGGCACCCTGCTGGTGCGCGCGATGCTCGACGACGGCGTGCTGATCTGGGGAGACGGCTCGACCTTCAAGGGCAACGACATCGAGCGGTTCTACCGCTACGGCCTGCTCGCCAACCCGTCGCTGCGCATCTACAAGCCGTGGCTGGACGCCGACTTCGTCCACGAGCTCGGCGGGCGCAAGGAGATGTCGGAGTGGCTGCTCGACCGCGACCTCCCCTACCGCGCCAGCACCGAGAAGGCGTACTCGACGGACGCCAACATCTGGGGCGCGACCCACGAGGCCAAGGCGCTCGAACACCTCGACACCGGCATCGAGCTGGTCGAGCCGATCATGGGCGTGCGGTTCTGGGACCCCGAGGTGGAGATCCCCACCGAGGACGTCACCATCGGCTTCGAGCGCGGCCGGCCGGTGACGATCAACGGCAAGGAGTTCCCCTCCCCCGTCGACCTGGTGCTTGAGGCCAACGCCATCGGCGGCCGGCACGGGCTGGGCATGTCCGACCAGATCGAGAACCGGATCATCGAGGCCAAGAGCCGGGGCATCTACGAGGCTCCCGGCATGGCGCTGCTGCACGCCGCCTACGAGCGGCTGGTCAACGCCATCCACAACGAGGACACCCTGGCCAGCTACCACAGCGAGGGCCGCAAGCTGGGCCGGCTGCTCTACGAGGGCCGCTGGCTGGACCCGCAGTCGCTGATGCTGCGCGAGTCGCTGCAGCGCTGGGTCGGCACGGCCGTCACCGGCGAGGTGACGCTGCGGCTGCGGCGCGGGGAAGACTACTCCGTCCTGGAGACCTCCGGCCCCGCGTTCAGCTACCACCCCGACAAGTTGTCCATGGAGCGCACCGAGGACGCCGCGTTCGGGCCGCTCGACCGCATCGGCCAGCTCACCATGCGCAACCTCGACATCGCCGACTCGCGCGCCAAGCTGGAGCAGTACGCCGGGCTCGGCATGGTCGGCAGCCCGCACCAGACGCTGCTGGGCGCCACGCAGGTGGCCGCGACCGACCTGATCGGCGCGATGCCCGAGGGCGGCGCCGAGGCCATCGCCGCCCGTGGCGAGGTGCCGTCGCCGGGCGATGTCTCCGACGACGAGGAACTGCTCGACCAGGCCGCCATGGAGCTCGGCACCGACTGAGCCCGCCGCCGCCGAAACTCTGAGCCGCGCCCCGCCACCCCGGGGCGCGGTTCTTCGCGTTCGGGGGGCGGCGGGGTTTCGGCGGGGTGCGGGATCGAGGCCGCCGGCGGCACGATGACCGGATTACGCCGCCGCGCGGAGCGGAAACGATCTTCACCGCGGGGAACGATCTCCCGACCGCCTACACCTTGGAACGATCTTCAACCGGGCTCCCCGAGGCGCCTATTCGCGATCCTAGATCGCCAATTCGCGGCCGAACAACCCTTCTGACCTGGTACGGAACCGGCAGTCAGCCGCCGTTCACCGGCGACATTGATCAAAGCCGGACGGATGCCACCAGACGCGGATCCTTCCCACGATGATTCTGGTAACAAACATTTCCCAAGATAACCGGTCTATCGTGTTGTCATTCACTGGAATTGTTGGAACATATGGTTCGAGTCATCGAGTGAGGTCCATAGATCGCATACCGGAAAAAGGGTAGCGGCGAGGGGAAAGGGGCAACGCTCATGCATCAGCGTGCTGTCCGAAACTTGGCCAAGCTCGAAACCACGCAGGCCAGGATCACCCGCCTTTTCGACGCGGCGGCCGGCGGGAAGAACAACTTCCTGGCCGACAAGGACACGGTGCGCCATTTTGATCAAGCCACCCCCGCCCTGACGAACGCGGCCCGCGCGGTGCTCGAGTTTCTCTCCCGGATGATTCGCCATCTTGCCACCGTCGAGGGCATCGACCAATTCATGATCGTCGGTAGTGGCATCCCCAGTGGCCTTCCGGCCGGCAATCGGTTACATGATCTGGCCCGTCGTTCCGCCGCCTCGGACCCGCGCGTGCTGTATGTCGAGAACAATCCGATGGTCGTCGCCATGGCCCAGGCCACCATCGAACCGTTCACCGATCTGGTGCGCGTGGTGGAGGGCGACGCCAGGGAGATCGACGACGTGCTGCGCGACCACGTGGTGCAGACCTTCCTCGACTGGGACCGCCCCATGGCCGTGCTGCTGCTGTCGGCCTACAGCCTCGACGACGACGAGCACGCCCACTACGTCATCAAGCGCCTGCGTCACACCGCTCCCGCCGACAGTTTCCTCGGTCTGCTGCACACCACGTTCGACGGCATCCCGCCGGAGTTGCTGCCCGCCATCCGCGACATGCTCGCGATGACGCTGCCCCACCTCGCGATCCGGTCGCGTGAGGAGGTGGCGGCCCTGCTGGAGGGGCTCGACCTGATGGAGCCCGGTCTGGTGTGGGTGCCCGAGTGGCGTCCTGGCGGCGGCGACCTCGCCTGCCGCGACGAGCCCAGCTCGTCCGGCAACTTCGGCGCCGTGGCCCGCATCCCCTGAGCAGCCGTGAGCCGCATCCCCCGAGAAGCCGTGGACCCCATCCCCTGAGAATCCGCCCCTTCCGCCGAGAATCTTCCCCTCACGCATTCACAAGAGCGAAGGTGAACGATTATCGTGGAATTGGGAGCGCTCCCAAAGGTCGAGAGATGTGATGCGTATGGCCCTCCAGCCAGGGTCCCTGTCCGCCCCGCCGGCCCGCACGGTGGAATACCTGCTGCCGTCCGTGCCCGCGGGGGTCGGCGAGGCCCGCTCCCTCGTCCGCTCCGACCTGATCCATTGGGGCCTCACGCACATCATCGACGACTGCCTGCTCATCGTGAGCGAGCTGGTCACCAACGCCGTACGCCACGGCGGCTCCGCCTACGCCCTGCGCCTGGAGACCCGCGCGGACCGGCTGTACGGCGAGGTCTTCGACCCGGGCGACGGCATCCCCGCCCAGCGCTCACCCGACCTGGACGCGCCCTCGGGGCGGGGGCTGCAGATCGTCGCCGCGATCGCCGACGAGTGGGGCGTAGCCGCCGCCAGCGGCGGCAAGGTCGTCTGGTTCTCGGTGATCTGCGCTCCCTGACGCCTCCCTCACCCCTCCTGACGCCACAGGCCCGGCGAAACCGTCATTTCGCCCGCACAAGCCCTCCGACCTGGTGCATCACACAGGCAATCTCCAGGTAAGCCGGGTAATCTCCCTCGGCATGAAGTGGCAGCGCACAATAAACGGCGCGCTGGCCAGGTACACAGGATTCCAGGTCAACCGAGTAGGTAAAGCAGGGCAAACGGCGGGCTCGCCGGCGAAGGTCCCGGCCAAGCGGCCGGAGACGCCGTTCCGTCCGCCCGCCGATCCCGAGACCGACCGCCTGCTGCGGGCACCGGTGTTCATCATCTCGCCGGTCCGGTCGGGCTCCACGCTGCTGCGGGCGATGCTCAACGCTCACCCGGACCTGCACGCTCCCCATGAGCTGCACGTACGCCGGTTGCGAGTGGAATTCGATACCTCGCTGGCCGAGAGGGCGATGTCCGCCCTCGGACACACCAAGGCCGATCTCGAACATCTGCTGTGGGATCGGGTGCTCCACCGCGAGCTGGTACGCAGCGGCAAACGGTTCATCGTCGAGAAGACCCCGGCCAACGCGTTCGCCTACGAGCGCCTGTCCGCCTGCTGGCCGGACGCCCGGTTCCTCTTCCTGCTGCGTCACCCCGCCTCGATCGCGACCTCCTGGCACGAGGCCAGCCCTGACAAGCGCACCCCCGACGAGGCCGCGGCCGACGCGCTGCGGTACATGAAGGCCGTGCAGCGGGCCCGCACCGCGCTGCACGGCCTGACCGTGCGTTACGAGGAGCTGACCGCCGACCCGGAGCGAATCTCGCGCGGCATCTGCGACTTCCTCGGCCTGCCCTGGGCTCCCGAGCTGCTGTCCTACGGCCGGCCCGAGGTGGTGACCAAGGGTCTCGGCGACTGGAAGGACAAGATCCAGTCGGGCATGGTGCAACGGGGCCGCGAGCTGCCCCGGGCGGAGGAGATCCCCGAAGGGCTCAAGGTCATGTGCCGGACCTGGGAGTACCTCTCGTGAAGATCCGCTACATGCTGCTGCACGCGTACGGCATGGGCGGCACCATCCGTACCGTGGTCAACCAGGCCAATGCCATGGCCGAGGCGGGCCACGACGTCGAGATCGTCAGCGTGGTCCGCCGCCGCGACGAGCCGCAGTTCGCCATCGACCCCCGGGTCGGGCTGTCGGCGCTGGTGGACCAGCGCGACGGCGTCGTACCCGACTCGCTGGCCAGGAAGGTGTGGCGGCGCGCCCGCGGCAAGATCGTCCCGTACGGCGAGTTCGCCGCCGAGTACTTCACCGAGCGCGTGGAGGGGGCGGTCATCGACTACGTCTCCTCGCTCACCGACGGCGTCCTCGTCACCACGCGCCCGGCGCTCAACCTGATCTCGGCCCGCCGCACGCCGGCGAGCGTGATCCGGGTCGCCCAGGAGCACATGAACCTGGCCTCCTACCACGAGGCCGTGCGCGAGCAGATCGCCCGCCACTACGGCCGCTTCGACACCATCGCCGTGCTGACCGAGACCAGCCGCGAGGAGTACACCACCCTCCTCCCCGGAACGCCGGTGGTGCGCATCCCGAACGCGGTGCACATGGACGACCGCGAGCACAGCCGGCAGCAGAACCCCGTCGTGATCGCCGTCGGCCGGTTGGTGCCCCAGAAGGGCTTCGACCTGCTGATCACCGCCTTCGAGACCGTCGCCCGCGAGCATCCCGGATGGAAGCTGCGCATCTTCGGCACCGGCCCGTTGAAGGAGCGGTTGCAGGAGCGCATCGACGAGGCCGGGCTGGGTGACCAGGTGAGGCTGATGGGGCGCAGCAACCGCATCCACGACGAGCTGGCCAGGGCATCCGTCTACACGCTCAGCTCCAGGATCGAGGGGCTGCCGATGGCGATGATCGAGGCCATGGGCCACGCCCTGCCGATCGTCGCCTTCGACTGCCCCACCGGGCCCGCCGACGTCCTCACCCCGGGCAAGGACGGGGTGCTGGTGCCGCCGCGCGACACGGACGCCCTGGCCGCCGCGCTCGGCGAGGTGATCGCCGACCGCGACCTGCGGGTGCGGATGGGGGCCGCCGCCGCGGAGACGGCCGTCTCCTACACCCCGCAGGTCGTGATGCCGCTCTGGGAGCAGCTGTTCGCGTCGCTGGAACACGGGCGCGCGAACGGCTCCAGAGCGGCCGGCTGACCGGTCAGCCCTTGTAGCGTTTGACGAGGTCCTCGTACTCCGCCTGGGTGGTGGCGTACTCCAGGGCGCCGGTCTTCGGATCGACGGCCACGAAGTACAGCCAGGACCCCTTGGCGGGGTGCAGGGCCGCCTTGAGCGCCGCCGTGCCGGGGGCGAGGATGGGGCCCGGAGGCAGGCCGCGGTGGCGGTAGGTGTTGTACGGCGTCCGCGCCTTGACGTCCTTCACGGTCGCCTGGATGCCGTACTTGCCGAGTCCGTACATGACCGTGCAGTCGAGCTGCAGATACATGCCGCGATCCAGGCGGTTGCGGATGACGCGGGCCACCTTGGGCATGTCGGCCTTGCTGGGCGACTCCGCCTGCACCAGGCTGGCGATGATGACGACGTCGAGAGGCGCGGGCCGGGCGTCCAGGCCGAGCTTGGCGGACTCCGTGCGGAATCGGGCCACCATCGCGGCGAGGAGTTCCGTGGGGGTGGTGGCGGTGGTGTACTCGTACGTGCCCGGGTAGGCGAAGCCCTCCAGCCGGCCCTTGGCGTAGGCGGGCAGGCCCAGCGCCCGCCCGTCCCGCGCGGCCTGCGCGAAGGCGGCGAGGGGTCTGCCGGTCGCGTGGGCGAGCCGGGCGAGAACGTCGGCGAGGCGTGTCCCCTCCTTGATGACGACCCGGTCCGGCCGCGGTTGCGGCCGCGTGGCCGCCCGCGTGGCCGCCGGCGGGGCCGGCCGGTCCGGCTCCGACAGGGTCCGCACCGCGACGGTGCCGCCCGCCGCCAGCACCACGACGGCGGCCGCGGCGGCCAGGGCGACGCCCCGCCGGTGCGTGCGGGGCGGCGGGAGCGAGCGCAGGAAACGCTCGGGGTGCGGTGGCCGCTCCTCGTCCGCCAGTTCGGCGAGGGTCTCGCGGAGCAGGTCCTCGACGTTCATCTGAACTCCCTCACAGTGCTCAGCTCGGGGGCGGACCGCTTCAGCCGCTCCAGCGAGCGGTAGATCTGGCTGCGGACCGAGCCCACCCGCACGCCCAGCAGGCGCGCGATCTCGGTCTCCGACATGTCCTCGAAGTAACGCAGCACGAGCATGGTCCGCTGGCGCGGCGTCAGCCTGGCCAGCGCCGCCCGCATGGTCAGGCGCAGGTCGGCGCTGTCGGCGTGCCCGTCGCGCGGCACGTCGGGCTGCTCGGCGGTGCTCAGCTCGACGATCTTGGCGCGGCGGCGCCACCGGCTCACCTGTTCGTGGTACATGGCCCGGCGGACATAACCCTCGATGGCCGCCGGGTCCCGCAGGCCGCGCCAGCGCGCGGCCGTCTTGGCCAGAGCCGACTGCACCAGGTCCTCGGCGGCGTGCCGGTCACCGGTCAGCAGGTAGGCGGTGCGGAAGAGCGCGCCCGACCTGTCGATGACGAACTGCCGGAAGTTCGCCGCAAATCCTGGATCCACCCGGTCCTCCTCACGATGTCACCGGCAAGGACGAGACGGGACCGCGAAACTATGCCTCCTGCGGGATGTGTCCGCTCATGCGAGCTCGGTCAGCCGGCCCTCCGCCAGCCGCAGCCGCCGCTCGACCCCGATCCCGGCCAGGAACCGCTCGTCGTGGCTGACCACGATGAACGCCCCCTCGTACGCGTTCAGCGCGCTCTCCAGCTGCCCGACGCTGACCAGGTCGAGGTTGTTGGTGGGCTCGTCGAGCAGCAGGAGCTGGGGCGCGGGCTCGGCGCACAGGACGCAGGCCAGGGTGGCGCGCAGCCGTTCGCCGCCCGAGAGCACCCCCACCGGCAGGTGCGCCTTGGCGCCCCGGAACAGGAAGCGGGCCAGCAGGTTCATCCGGTCGGCCTGGGGCAGCTCGGGGGCGAACGCGGCGAAGTTCTCCGCCACGGTGCGGTCCACGTCGAGCAGGTCGAGCCGCTGCGACAGGTAGGCGATCCGGCCGTCCGCCCGCCTGATCAGGCCGCTTTCCGGCTCAAGACCGCCCTCGACCAGGCGTAGCAGGGTGGATTTGCCGGCGCCGTTGGGGCCGGTCAGCGCGATGCGCTCGGGCCCGCGCACGGTCAGGTCCAGCCCTTCTCCTGCGTAGAGCGTCCGTCCGTCGTGCCCCGCCCGCGGCCGTTCGCCGGGGAAGCCCGCCTGCAGCCGTTCGGCGTGGAAGAGCGTGCGGCCGGCCGGGACGCGGGTTCCCGGCAGCTCCAGCACCAGCTTCTGGTCGTCGCGCACGGCGCGCTCCGCCTCGTCGAGCCTGGCCTTGGCGTCGCCGACCCGCGCGGCGTGGGTCTGGCCCGCCTTGCCCGCCGACTCCTGGGCACCGCGTTTCATGTTCCCGGCGAAGATGCGGGGCAGGCCGGCGCTCTTGAGGTTGCGGGCGGCGTTGCTGGCCCGGCGGTCGGCCCGCTCCCTGGCCTGCTGCAGCTCCCGCTTCTCGCGCTTGAGCTCCTGCTCGGCGTTGCGCACGTTCTTCTCGGCGGCCTCCTGCTCGGCGCGCACGGCCTCCTCGTACGCGGTGAAGTTCCCGCCGTACGAACGCAGCTCGCCCTCGTGCAGCTCGGCGATGCGGTCCATCCGGTCGAGCAGCGCCCGGTCGTGGCTGACCAGCAGCAGGCACCCGTTCCACGTCTCCAGCACGCCGTGCAGCCGGTTCCTGGCGTCGAGGTCGAGGTTGTTGGTCGGCTCGTCGAGCAGCAGCACGTCGGGGCGCCGCAGCAGTTGCGCGGCCAGGCCGAGCGAGATGACCTGGCCGCCGCTGAGCGTGTCGAGGGTGCGGCCGAAGCCGAGCTCGCCGAGACCGAGGCGGTCGAGCTGGGCCCTGGTGCGCTCCTCGATGTCCCAATCGTTGCCGATCGTGGTGAAGTGCTCCTCGCTCGCGTCACCGGCCTCGATGGCGTCCAGCGCCGCGATCACGGGCGCGATGCCGAGCACCTCGGCCACGGTGAGCCCGCCGGAGCGCGGCCCGGCCGAGAAGGGCAGGGTCTGCGGCAGGTAGCCGAGCGTGCCCTGGACGGTCACCGACCCGGCGGCCGACCGGAGTTCGCCGGCGATCAGCTTGAGCAGCGTGCTCTTGCCCGCGCCGTTGGGGGCGACGAGCCCCGTGCGGCCGGCGCCGACGGTGAAGGACAGGTTCTGGAAGACCGGCACGTCGCCGGGCCAGGAGAAGGACAGGCCGGAGCAGACGATGAAGGCATCGGACATGGCGAAAAACCTCGTACGGGTACGCGGGCGCGCGACGGCGGTCGCCCGGTGACGGGAACCCCGATGAGCGGGGGCAGGGACGGTGGAACGACGGCATGGCCCGCACGGCGGCGGCATGGGCGCGCCCGCCGGGGCCGTCATCTTCCGGTATCACCCGGAGATGTCGTCGTCACCTGCCATGTCCGCTCTCCCTGTGTACGCGATCCGAGGGGCTGCCCTGTCGAGGTCAACCAGGCACTCGATCAAAAGTGCCTATCACCCTAGCAGCCGCCCAGGACCGCTTCCGCCACACCTGCCACACCCCCTATGGATAACGGGATGGCGCGACGTTAAAGGTTCGGTAAATTGCCGGGGTGATCCCCGCCGCGCCTGATTCCTCACCTGCGTCTGCCCGCCCGCGCCTGGCCTGGCTGGACGCTCTCCGGGGGATCGCGGCGATCGCGGTGCTCGCCGAGCACATGTTGCAGGCCGTCATGCCCTCGCTGCGCCCCTACTGGTGCAATCTGGGCATCTATGGCGTGCTGGTGTTCTTCCTGGTCAGCGGCTACATCATTCCGTTCTCGCTGGAGCGGCGGGGTGATCTGCGGGCTTTCTGGATCTCCCGTGCCTTTCGTCTGTATCCGCTCTACCTGGCGGTCATCGTCCTGACGCTCGCGCTGTCGTGGTGGATCCCGGTGCGCGAGGCCGTCCCCCGCGACCTGACGGCCGTGGCGGCGCATCTCACCATGCTGACCGACGTGGTGGGCGTGGCCGCGGTGGTCGATCCGATGTGGACGCTGTCGTACGAGATGGTGTTCTATCTCGTGGCCGCCGCCATGTACGCGGCGGGCGTGCACGCGGGCGGCGGCGTGGCCGCGCTGCTGTTCGCGGCCGGCGCGATGGTGGCGGGGCTGATGCTGTCCGGCCCGCCGCTGGCCGGCGACTGGCCCGTGTGGGTGTCGAGCGCCGGCTTCGCCGCCGGGCTGGCGTGCGTGCTCGCGCGGCGGGCCGCGATGGCCGCGACGTGCGCCCTGGGCGCGGGGGCGGTCGCGCTGCTGTTCCTCAGCGGGCGCACGCCCTGGTTCGGCGCGGCGATGCTGGCGGTCATGTTCGTCGGGAACGCGGTCCACCGGTGGGAACGCGGCACCGGACGGCTCTGGCCGATCGTGCCCGCCGCCGCGCTCGTCGCCGTGGCGCCGGTGTGGGCGCCGCAGGCCGGCTGGTGGTGGGTGCGGCCCGACGTGTGGATCACCACGCTCACGCTCGCCGCGCTCACCTTCGCCGCCGGCATGGCGCTGCGGGAGCGGCGGGTGCCGCGGGCGCTGGCGTGGCTGGGGCTCGTCAGCTACTCGCTCTACCTGACGCACGTCCCGCTGCTGAAGGTGCTCGTCGAGCTGGCGGGCGACCTGCGTGCCGCCTCCCTGCCCCTCCAGGCGGTCGCCACGGTGCTCGTCACGGGGGCCGTGCTGGCCGCGAGCTGGGTCACGTACCGGCTCGTCGAGGTGCCCGCGCAGCGTCTGGGGCGGGCGCTGACAAGCAGGCGGGAACCGGTCGTCCGCGCGTCCGCGCCGGTCGCGGCGGGGCCCGGATGTTAGCGTCCGCCTATGGCTGTCCCTCCGCCCGACGACGAGCGCTCAGGACGGCCCACGCGTGGGCGCCGCGTGCTGCTGGTCGTGGGCGCGGCGCTGCTGGTCCTGCTGTCCGTGGCGATGGGGGCCGCCTCGTTCCTGTTGTCCGTCAGGGGGCTGCGGTGAACGGGGCTCGGGCTCTCAGGGGGCTCGGGGTCTCAGGGGCTCGGGGTCTCAGGGGCTCGGGGTCTCAGGGGCTCGCGGTCTCAGGGGCTCGCGGTGAGGGTGTCCGGGGCGCGGCCGTACACCGAGATCCCGTAGGGGCGGCCGTTCCCGCGTACGACGAGCTCCTCGATCTGGCGTAGCGAGCCCGCCGCCGAGAAGTGGCGGTGCAGCCGCCTGGACTCAGGGAACGGGTGGGAGACCATCAGCACGCCGCCGGGCTCCAGCAGGCCGGCCAGCCGCCCCGAGACCTGGCGCAGGCTGCGCGCACCACCCACGTAGTAGAGCATCTCGGTGCAGACCACCAGGTCGAACGCGCCCTGCGGCGCGTGCCTGCGGATGTCCAGACAGGCGAAGCGGGCGGCCGAGGCGGCGCGTCGCGCGGCGCTGCGGATGGCCTGCGACGAGATGTCCACGCCCAGCGTCTCCGCCCCCGGGTGGGCCGTGGCCAGCAGGTCGGTGAAGACGCCTTCGCTGCAGCCGACGTCGAGGATGCGGGCGTACTCGCGCCGGGGCAGGCAGCCGAGCAGTGCCGCGTGCCGGTCGCGCTCGTAGCCGTCGCTGGTGTAGCGCCAGGGGTCGGGCCTGCGGTGCCACCAGTCGAAGTAGCGGCGTACCGACTCCTGCGCGCCCGTGGCGGGCAGGAGGGCCAGCAGGCCGAAGAATGCGCGGTGAAGGGCGTCGCCCGCCTTGGCCATGTCACTCCTTGGGGTCGCTCCTTGGGTCACTCCTTTTCTTCTACGACAAATGTCGTAGCTGCGCGCGGCTGCCTGGAGCCGCGTGGTGGACGAGCCCGGCCTGCCACCGGCCGGAGGATGGGATACGGTTCCGGCAGAGAGGGCCGTCGGAGCGGTGGAGGTGCGGTTCGATGTCGCGGCGCAAGCTCGGGCAACTGGAGGCCGAGGTGCTCGCCGTGCTGGCGGGGGCGGACGGGTTCCTGTCGCCCAACGACATCGGCGACCGGCTGGCCGGCGGGGCCGCGTACACGACGGTGAACACGATCCTGTTCCGCCTGCTGGACAAGAACATGGTCGACCGCGAGAAGCGGGGGCGGGCCTACGTCTACCGGCTGACCGCCGACGAGCCCGGCCTGGCCGCCGAGCGGATGTTCGGCCACCTGCGGCTGGCGCACAATCCGTCGGCGGTGCTCAGCCAGTTCGTCCACGGCCTCAACCCCAAGGAGGAGGAGGCCCTGCGCGCGCTGCTCGACGAGACGGGAGAGCAGCGGTGAACCTGGAGATCTACCTGCCGACCGCGCTGCTGGCGCTGAGCACCCTGGTCGTCGCGTGGCGGCAGCCCCGCATGCATCCCGCCTGGACGGCGCGGATCCTGATCCTGTTCATCGGCGCCTCCGCGTCGGCCGTGCTCGGCCTGCTGGCCTTCCTCGTCGTGATGGCCACCGGCGTCTGGACCCCGGCGAAAGCCGCGCTGGCGGGCGGCCTGCTGGCCGACAACGGCCGGGTCCCCCTTCCGGTGGGGGTCGCGGCGGGGGCGCTGCTGGTGCTCATCGCCGTGGCGGTGACCTGCTCCGCGCTGCGCTGGCGGCGGGAGCTCCGCGCGGTCAGGGCTCTGGGCACGGGGGTCGTCGCCGACGAACGGCCGTACGCGATGGCGGTGCCGGGGCACGAGGGCGGGGTGATCCTCTCCAGCGGCCTGGTCGGGCTGCTGTCCAGGCGCGAGCTTGAGGTCGTGTTCCGCCACGAGGCCGCCCATCTCAAGCACCGCCACCATCTCTACCTGGTGGCGGGCTCGGTCTTCACCCGCGTCTTCCCCTTCCTGGCGTATCCGTACCGGGCGCTGCGGTACGCGCTCGAACGCTGGGCCGACGAGGAGGCCGCCGTGGCGGTCGGCGACCGGGTGCTGACCGCGCGGACGATCGCCCGGGTCGCGCTGGCCCAGCCCATCATGGGGTCCGCCCCTTCCGGCCCCCATGATGGGCCGGGCCGGCTCGCACTCACCGGCTCCCATGTCACGCGCAGGGTCACCGCGCTGCTCGGACGCACTCCGCCCGACAGCCGGATCGCCGGGCCCGTGCTGTTCGGCGGCGCCTGGATGGCCACCGGCGGCGCCATCTCCCCCACCGTCACCCATCACGTCAACCTCGTCCTGGTGCTGCTGTGACGCCTCCCCTGCCCGGTGCTCAGGCCGCGCCCTGCTTCTCGCCGCCCAGGATCTCCTCGTAGAGCCTGGTCAGGGCGGGGCTCGGGGGCAGGCCCAGGCGGGCGGCGAGATCGCGGCGTACGGACTCGTACTGCGACAGTGCCTCGGAGGTGCGCCCGCAGCCGGCCAGAGCGCGCATCCGGGCGGCGACCAGCCGCTCGCGGTCAGGCGAGAGCCGCACCACCTCGTCGAGCCTCGCGAGCGCCTCGGCGGGCCGGCCCTGCTCGATCGCCAGCTCCGCCCAGTCCTCGCCGGCCGCCAGGTACGCCTCGGTGAACCGGCCGATCGCCTCGTCGAGCATCGGCACCCCGGCGAACTCCGCGAGCGGCCCGCCCCGCCACAGCCGCAGCGCCCCCTCCAGCGCCTCCAGCGCCGCGCCAGCCTCTCTCCTGCCCCGCAGGTCGCGCCCGGCGCCGGCCAGCCGGCGGAACCTGAGCAGGTCCAGCTCCTCCGGCTCCACGGCCATGCGGTAGCCACGGCCGTGGAAGGAGATCCGGTCGCCGAGGTGCCTGCGCATCGTGGAGATGTACACCTGGAGGTTCTTGCGGGCTGTGGGCGGCGGAGCGTCCTGCCAGAGTGTGGCGATCAGTTGGTCGGTGGGGACCACCTCGTTCGGCAGCGTGAGCAGGACGGCGATCAGCAGCCTCGCCTTCCTGGCGGTGACGGGCAGAGGCGTGCCGGCCATGTTCAGGTCGAGCGGCCCGAGCACACGGGCGTCCAGTCCCGCGCCACCGGCCGGACCAGTGTCCTCCGCCACCGGCTCCACCAGGGTGCGCCCCGCTACCCGGCCCATCGACGCACGCCCGGCCGTCCGGCCTGCCGGCATTTCCGCCGTGGTGCCGGGGGCCGGCGCGCTGTTCCGTCGGGCCGCGCGGGCGTGCAGGTCGCGGACCATGGCGAGCACGGCGCGGGAGACGTCCTCCACGCCTGCCCTGGTCTCGTACCAGTGCCAGTCGCCGTCGCCGTCGGCTTCGAGGAAGACCGGGCCCCGTGCCGTCAGCAGGAAGTCGAAGGCCGCGTAACGCAGCTCCCAGCGCCCGGCCAGCTCGCGCACGGCCCTGGCGACGGCCTCGGGGACCGCCACCTGGGCGACCGTGACCGCCGGGTGATGCCGGCTCGCCGTGGGTGAGGGCCTGGTCACGCGGAAGGCCCGCAGGACGCCGTCCACGTGGTGGACGCGGAGCTCGGCCCGGTGCTCGACGTACTCCTGCACGATGACCGGCACGCCCCGCACCGGACCGGTTCCTGGCATTGCGTTGGCTCCTGGCACGGGGCAGGGGACGAGGCTGGGGGTGGTGCCTGTCGTGTGGCGGTCGAGGGGCTTGACGACGGCGCGGGGGCCGCCGAGGGTTCCGGCCGCCGTGGCGGCGTCGGTCGTGACGATCGTCCTGGGGGTGCGTACGCCCGCCCTGGCCGCGTCCCTCAGCCGTACGAGCCGCCCCGGATCGCCCGCGCCGGGCAGCCGCACCCTGGACAGCTCCGGCAACCGGCCGATCAGCGCGTGCCACGGGCCGGCCATGACCGGGGACGGCGCCGGGTACGCGTGGCCGGGCGCCGCACCTGGCGGCAGGTGGCGGGCCCAGGTGACTGCGGGGACGATCCGGCGGCCGTCGATCCGCAGCGAGCCGTCCTCCTCCAGGGTCAGCGCCAGGCCCGCGAGCGCCTGGGCGTCGATCCGCAGGCTCGGCACGCCCAGCGCGGACAACCCCCGCTGCAGCCCCGTGAACTCGGCACTCCCCGCCTGGTCCACGAGCACCACGCACGGCAGGACCGTCCCGGGATCCGCCGCTGCGGGCAGCCCCCAGGTCACGGCCGCCCGGCCGGCCCACGAGTCAGGAAACCCGGCCGCCCGCCCGACCCCCGAATCAAAGAACCCGGCCGGTCTGCCCGGACCACCAGCCCCCTGGCCAGGGAAACCAGCAGATCTGCCGGAAATATGTGGTTCGTTCAACGCCTCGCCCCTCCCAGCGGCGGCAATCCCCTCCGGGAACTGATTCGCCCGCCGCTCCCCGCCGGATCACCCCCGATCAATCGGCGGCGACAGGCAGGGTGAGGGTCATGGTGAGCCCGCCCCCGGGCGTCTCCTCGGGGACGAGAGCCCCGCCCATCGCCTCCGTGAGCCCGCGCGACAGGGCCAGGCCGAGCCCCACCCCCGCGTGGTTGTCCCGGTCCCCGAGCCGCTGGAACGGCTGGAACACCCGGTCGTACGCCTCGGGCGGCAGGCCGGGCCCGCGATCGACGACGCGTACCTCGACCCGCTCCCCGTGCCGCCCGGCCGTGACCCTCACCCGTTCCGAGGGCGGGCTGTAGCGGACGGCGTTCGACATGAGGTTGACCAGGACCCGCTCCAGCAGCACCGGGTCGGCCAGGACGTCGGGCAGCCCGGCGGGGAGGTCGTACTCGACGCGGTCGCGCGGCGGCCCGAGGTCGTCGGCGGCGCGCGGGACGATCTCCTCCAGATCGACCGGCTCCAGAGCGACGCCGAGCACTCCGGCCTGCAGCCGGCTCATGTCGAGCAGGTTCGCGACGAGCCGGTCCAGTTTGTCGAGGGATTCGGCGGCGGTGGCGAGCAGTTCGGCGCGGTCCTCGGGCGACCAGGCGACCTCGGTGCCGCTCAGGCTCTCGACCGCGGCCTTGGCCGAGGCGAGCGGGGTGCGCAGGTCGTGGCTGACGGCGGCGAGCAGCGCGGTGCGCATCCGGTCGGCCGCGGCCAGCGGGCGGGCCCGTTCGGCCTCCTCGCGCAGGCGTTCCTGGCGCAGGGCGACGGCGGCCTCGGCGGCGAAGGCCTCCAGCACCGTGCGGTCGGCCGCCTCCAGCGGCCCGCCCCTGGCGGCCATGATCATGTCGTCGTCGATGACCACGTCGGTGTCGGCCCGGCCGGGGCAGGTCGCGGGCTCGCCACCGGAGGTGGCCGCGATCCGCCAGGCGCCGGGGTCGGTGCGGACGTCGGGCGTGCGAGCGGCCTCGGGCCGGCGTTCGAGCAGCGTGACCGAGTCCAGGCCGAACGTCTCGCGCATGCGTGCCAGCAGGGATGGTACGGCGGCCTGGCCGCGCAGCACGTGCCCGGCCAGCGTGGACAGCAGCTCGGCGTCGGCCCCTGCGCGGGCGGCCTGGCGGGTACGGCGGGCGGCGACGTCCACGATCGTGCTCACCGCCGCCGCCACCGCGACGAACACCACCAGCGCGAACAGGCTCTCCGGATCGCTGATCGTGAACTCGCCGAGCGGCGGCGTGAAGTACCAGTTGAGCAGCAGCGACCCGCCCACGGCCGCGGTGATGGCCGGCCACATGCCGCCGGCCAGCGCGACCCCGATCGTCAGGCAGAGGAAGAGCAGGATCTCGCTGGGCAGCGACAGCACGTCGCGGAACGGCGACAACACCAGCGTCAGCAGCGGCATCCCGGCCACCGCCAGCACCCAGCCGGCCAGCCGCCGCCTGCGGGTGAGCGCGGCGCGGGAGCCGGCCCGCCGGCGCCGCCCCTTCCTGGCCTCCTCATGGGTGATCATGTGGACGTCGATGGAGCCGGAGCGGGCGGTGGTCTCGACCCCGACGCCGCGCGAGAGGATCTGCGCGAAGCGGCCCCTGCGGGAGGCGCCGAGCACGAGCTGGGTGGCGTTCACGCCACGGGCGAAGTCGAGCAGCGCCTGGGAGACGTCGTCCCCGACGACCTGGTGGTAGCTGCCGCCCATGCTCTCGACGAGGGTGCGCTGGCGGGCCAGGCTGGCCGGGTCGGCCCCGGCCAGCCCGTCGGCGCTGGTGACGTGGACGGCCAGCAGGTCGGCACCCTTGGTCCTGGCCGCGATGCGGGCGGCCCTGCGGATCAGGGTGTCGCCCTCCCGGCCGCCGGTCAGGGCGACCACCACGCGTTCGCGGGTCTCCCAGGTCGTGGCGATGCCGTGGTCGGCGCGGTAGCGGTCGAGCTGGTCGTCCACCTCACCGGCCACCCACAGCAGGGCCAGCTCGCGCAGCGCGGTCAGGTTGCCGACGCGGAAGTAGTTCGCCAGGGCGGCGTCCACTTTGGACGAGCCGTAGACGTTCCCGTGCGCCATGCGGCGGCGCAGCGCCTCGGGCGACATGTCGACCAGCTCGACCTGATCGGCGCCGCGCACCACCTCGTCCGGCACGGTCTCGCGCTGCGGCACGCCGGTGATCTGCTCGACGACGTCGTTGACCGACTCCAGGTGCTGGATGTTGACCGTGGAGACGACGTCGATGCCGGCGTCGAGGATCTCGTCGACGTCCTGCCAGCGCTTGGCGTTCTTCGAGCCGGGCACGTTGGTGTGGGCCAGCTCGTCGATCAGCGCCACCCGGGGCCGGCGGGCGATCACCGCCTCGGTGTCCAGCTCGGTGAGCGGCACGCCCCGGTGCGTCACCGTCCTGCGCGGAACCACCTCAAGGCCGTCCAGCAGGGCCGCGGTGCGGGGGCGGCCGTGGGTCTCGACGAGCCCCACGACCACGTCCCGGCCCCGTTCGACGGCTCTGCGGCCCTCCCCGAGCATCGCGTACGTCTTGCCTACCCCGGGCGCGGCCCCGAGGTAGACGCGCAGGCGGCCCCGGCTCATGTCCGGTCGAGCGCCAGGTTGAGTTCGAGCACGTTGACGGCGGGCTCGCCGGCGAACCCGAGCACGCGGCCCGTGGTGTGCTCGGCGATCAGCGCTTTCACCTGTTCGACGGCGATGCCGCGTTCCCTGGCCACGCGGGGCGCCTGGAGGTCGGCGTAGGCCACGGAGATGTGCGGGTCCAGGCCCGAGCCGCTCGCCGTCACCGCGTCGGCGGGGACGGCGGGCGCGCCGGCGTCGCCGCGCACGGGGACGGTCCGGCCGGCCGCGTAGTCCGCGCCCGGCCGGCCGCACTCGACCGGCAGCCCCTGGTAGGTGGCCAGGAACGGGGTGGCGGGGCAGGGCTGGTTGACGCTGACCGCGTGATCGGGGAAGACCTTCAGCACCGCGCCGACCCCGTCGGGCGTGCAGTACGGACGGGCGCCGCTGACGCCCTCCAGCTCACCGGCCGCCTTGGAACGGGCGCAGACCCGGGTGAGCAGCGACTGCCTGCCCTCCTCGCCCGGCGTGGGCAGGGTGTCCACGACGTCCTCGGGGCCGAGGTTGGAGGCGCCGGTGGCGGTCGGGTCGTAACCGTCTCCGGCGGCCGAGGGCCGGGACTGGAAGTACTTCCCGACCGGCACGCCGCGCGCGTCGGTGAAGGACTGGCCGATGATCGCGCTCCCGGCGTTCCCATTGACGATCGAGCCGTTGGCCGAGTCGTGGAACAGCACCTGGGCCAGGCCGGTGACGGCCAGCGGGTAGATCAGGCCGAGCAGCACCGTCAGTACGGCCACCGCGCGGATCGCGGCGAGATGCGGGCGCAGCCAGGCGGGCAGACGTTGCATGTCAGCTCATCCCCGGAAGGAACTGGACCAGAAGGTCGATGATCTTGATGCCGATGAACGGCGCGACGATGCCGCCCAGGCCGTAGACGTACAGGTTGCGGCTGAGCAGCTTGGACGCGCTCGACGGGCGGTAGCGGACGCCGCGCAGCGCCAGCGGGATCAACGCGACGATGATCAGCGCGTTGAAGACGACCGCGGCCAGGATCGCGGACTGCGGGCTGGACAGGCGCATGATGTTGAGCGCGTCCAGGCCCGGGTAGACGGCCGCGAACATGGCCGGGATGATCGCGAAGTACTTGGCGACGTCGTTCGCGATCGAGAACGTGGTCAGCGCGCCGCGCGTGATGAGCAGTTGCTTGCCGATCTCCACGATCTCGATCAGCTTGGTCGGGTTGGAGTCGAGGTCGACCATGTTCCCGGCCTCCTTGGCGGCGCTGGTGCCGGTGTTCATGGCCACGCCGACGTCCGACTGCGCCAGGGCGGGCGCGTCGTTGGTGCCGTCGCCGGTCATCGCGACCAGCCGGCCGCCCTCCTGCTCCTTCTTGATGAGCGCGAGCTTGTCCTCGGGGGTGGCCTCGGCCAGGAAGTCGTCCACGCCTGCCTCGTCGGCGATGGCCTTGGCGGTGAGCGGGTTGTCGCCGGTGATCATGACGGTACGGATGCCCATGCGGCGCATCTCGTCGAACCGTTCCCGCATGCCCTGCTTGACCACGTCCTTGAGGTGGATCACGCCGAGCACCCGGTCGCGCTCGGCCACGACCAGCGGGGTGCCGCCGGAGGCCGAGATGCCGTCCACGATGTGCCCCACCTCGTCGGTGGGGTGGCCGCCGGCGTCGCGCACCCACTTCATCACCGCCGTGGCGGCGCCCTTGCGGACTTCGCGGCCTTCGAAGTTCACGCCTGACATGCGGGTCTGTGCGGTGAACTGCACCCATTCGGCGCCGTGGATCTCGCGCTCGCGCAGGCCGTGACGTTCCTTGGCGAACACCACGATCGAGCGGCCCTCTGGTGTCTCGTCGGCCAGGCTCGACAACTGCGCCGCCTCCGCCAGGTCCCGTTCCGTGACCCCGGCGACGGGGACGAACTCCGACGCCTGCCGGTTGCCCAGGGTGATCGTGCCGGTCTTGTCCAGCAGCAGCGTGGACACGTCCCCCGCCGCCTCGACGGCCCGTCCCGACATCGCCAGGACGTTGCGCTGCACCAGGCGGTCCATGCCGGCGATGCCGATGGCCGACAGCAACGCGCCGATCGTGGTGGGGATCAGGCAGACCAGCAGCGACACCAGCACGACGCCGGTGACACCGTTCGCGTCGAGAGCCAGGGAGTCGGGCACGCCCGGGTTGACCAGTTTGGAGTAGACGGCCAGCGGCTGCATGGTCGCGGTGGCGACCAGGAAGACGATCGTCAGCGCGGCGAGCAGGATGTTGAGCGCGATCTCGTTCGGCGTCTTCTGCCGGTTCGCGCCCTCGACCAGGGCGATCATGCGGTCGATGAAGCTCTCGCCCGGCTGCTGCGTGATGCGCACGACGATCCGGTCCGACAGCACCCTGGTGCCGCCGGTCACGGCGCTGCGGTCGCCGCCGGACTCGCGGATGACGGGGGCGGACTCGCCGGTGATGGCCGATTCGTCCACCGAGGCGATGCCCTCCACCACGTCGCCGTCGCCCGGGATGATCTCTCCCGCCTCGACGACCACGAAGTCGCCCGGCCTGAGCTCGGGCGCGCCGATCTCGTCCCACTCGGCCGCGTCCCTGCTCCTCAGGCGGCGGGCCCTGGTGCCGGTCCTGGCCCGGCGCAGCGTGGCCGCCTGCGCCTTGCCGCGCCCCTCGGCGACGGCCTCGGCCAGGTTCGCGAAGATCGCGGTCAGCCACAGCCACACCACGACGGCCCAGGCGAAGAACGACGGCCGCAGGACGGCCAGGACGGTGGTGAACGCCGCGCCGATCTCCACGACGAACATGACCGGGTTGCGCCACAGCGTGGCGGGATTGAGCTTCCTCAGCGCCTCGGGCAGCGCCAGGAGCAGGTGCCGGGGGTCGAACAGACCGCCGCCGGCGCGGCCGGTCCGTTCCAGGGGTTTCTCCAGTACGGGGGCTGACATGTCAGGACAGTCCTTCCGCGATCGGGCCGAGCGCGAGCGCCGGCAGGAAGGTCAGGGCGACCAGGATGACGGTGACGCCGACGACCAGGCCGACGAACTGCGGCCGGTGCGTGGGCAGCGTGCCCGCGCCCTCGGGGACGGGCGACTGGCGGGCCAGCGAGCCGGCCAGCGCCAGGACCAGGATGATCGGCAGGAACCGGCCGAAGACCATGCACAGGCCGAGCGCCACGTCGTACCACGGGGTGTTGACCGTGAGGCCGGCGAAGGCGGAGCCGTTGTTGTTGGCGGCGCTGGTGAAGGCGTACAGGATCTCCGACAGGCCGTGCGGGCCCGAGTTGAGCATGCTCGCGCGCTGTTCCGGCGAGCCCATCGCGAACGCCGTGCCGATCAGCACGAGCGCCGGGGTGACCAGGAAGTAGAGCGAGGCCAGCTTGATCTGGCGGGGGCCGATCTTCTTGCCCAGGTACTCGGGGGTGCGCCCGACCATCAGTCCGGCCACGAAGACCGTGATGACGGCCAGCACGAGCATGCCGTACAGGCCCGCGCCGACACCGCCGGGGGCGATCTCGCCGAGCATCATGTTCGCCATGGTCATCATGCCGCCGAACGGCGTGTAGGAGTCGTGGAAGCTGTTCACGGCTCCGGTGCTGGTGAGCGTGGTCACCGCGCCGAAGGTGGCGGAGTCCGAGACACCGAAGCGGACCTCCTTGCCCTCCATGGCCGCGCCGACGGCCTGCGGCACGGTCGCGTGGCCGCCGAGTTCGAAGGCGTTGGTGAGCAGCACGGAGGCCAGCGCCAGCACGCCCATGACGGCGAGGATGGCGTGCCCCTGACGGACCTGCCCGACCATCCGGCCGAACGTCCGCGGCAGCGCGAACGGGATCGCCAGGATCAGCAGGAGCTCGAACCAGTTCGTCCAGGTGGTCGGATTCTCGAACGGGTGGGCGGAGTTGGCGTTGTAGAAGCCGCCGCCGTTGGTGCCGAGCAGCTTGATGACCTCCTGCGAGGCGACCGGGCCGCCGGTGATCGCCTGCGTGCCGCCGGTCAGCGTGCTGACCTCGTGCACGCCCGACAGGTTCTGGATCACCCCGCCCGCGACCAGCACGAGCGCGCCCAGGAACGCGATCGGCAGCAGCACCCGGACGGTGCCGCGGACCAGGTCCACCCAGAAGTTGCCGATCGTGCCCGACCGGCTGCGGGCGAAGCCGCGCACCAGCGCGATGGCCACCGCCATGCCGACCGCGGCCGAGACGAAGTTCTGCACGGCCAGGGCGGCCATCTGGGTCAGGTGGCCCATGGTGGACTCGCCGGAGTAGGCCTGCCAGTTGGTGTTGGTGACGAAGCTGACGGCGGTGTTCCAGGCGATGTGATCGGTGACCGGGGCCATGCCCTCGCTCAGCGGGAGCCGGTCCTGGAGGCGCTGGAGTCCGTACACGGCCAGGATGGAGATCACCGAGAACGCGAGCAGACTGCGCGCGTAGACCGCCCAGCTCTGCTCGGCGTCGGCCCGCACGCCGAGGAGCCGGTAGACGCCGCGCTCGGCGGCGGTGTGTCTCTTGCTCGTGTAGACGCGGAACATGTGGTCGCCGAGTGGCCGGTGCAGCAGAGCCAGCACGAGGACCAGGGAGGCGACGAAGAGCACCCCCGCCGTCGTGGCGTTCATCTGAACCGCTCCGGGAACAGCAGGGCCGCGACCATGAAGACCGTCAGGGCGACGACGATCGCCAGGCCCGTGGCGTTGACCGCGTTCACAGGCGCTCCACCGCCTTCACGACGAGCCCGAAGATCACGAAGATCGCGATCGTCAGAGCGACGAAGACGACGTCGGCCATCTCCACTCCTCAGTTCTGGTTTCCTCCGCTCGGATGAGCGGGACAGAGTCCAGCAAATCTGGGAAATAGCCCTGTTTCGCATTCCTTGACGGGTTTCATACGGCCGGGTGGGGATTCTTGACGCCATCCGCACAGGGCGCTTTCTCACGGTGCCGGGCGGGGATTCTTGACGCGCATAAGGCGCTTTCTCGCGATGCCGGGCCGGATGTCCGGTAAGTGTCCTGCTACGTGCCTGTCTCCCTGCCACCCGGAGGTGGACCATGGACGGCCATGAAGCCCATGACAGGCAAGACCTGGCTGCAGCACACCCATCTCGACAAGCTGTACGGCTACCTGCCCGGCATGGCGGACGCGCTGCCGACGATCTTCGGGCTGAGCCGGGACGAGTACGTCCAGGTCATCGCCGAGTACGACGCCCGCGCCGGCCAGGCCGCCGAGACCCTGCTCACCGACGGGGAGTTCGCCGCCCGCCTGGCCGCGCTGCCCGTACCCGCCGGGCGGACGATCCTGGCGATCGGCGACAGCATCACCGACGACCTGCAGTCCTGGGCCGAGATCCTGCGCCACCTGCTCCGCCCGCGCGGCGTGCTCGTCGTGAACGGCGGCCTGTCCGCGCACACGACCGCCATGCTGCTGCGTCGCTGGCCGGCCACACTGAACGCGGTCCGCCCCGACTGGGTGATCTGCGCACTCGGCGGCAACGACGTCACCCGCATCGGCCCCGAGTCCGCCAAGCCCCAGGTCGGCCTGGCCGAGAGTGTGGCCAACCTGCGGGAGCTGCGGCGCATCGGCGGGGCGGTGGAGACGTGGGTGTGGCTGACTCCTGTGCCGGTGCGCGAGGAACGGGTCGCCGCCTTCCCCGCCTTCGGGTTCAGCCAGGTCGGCTGGCGCAACGCCGACGTGGTGGCGCTGGCCGGGGAGGTGCTGGGCTTTCCCGAGCCGGTCGTGGACCTGACGGCCGCGTTCGGGGTTCCGGCGCGGTCTGATCTGCAGGGTGAGGATGGGGTGCATCCGTCGTTGGACGGGCAGATCGCGATCGTACGGGCGCTCGTGGAACGGTTGACCGAGCACCGGCCGCACGCGTGACCCCTCGTCGGCCGTCCCGCGTGATCCTCCACTGGACACCCCATGCTCCCTCGCCTGGCGCTCGCAGGCGGCGCCTGGCTCTCAGGAGGTGGGCGGGAGGCGGGCTTGGGCGGTCGCGATGGTGAGGAGTTCGGGCAGATTGCCGTCCGGCCCGCCGGAATAATCCGCCCCGCCCAAGCAGTCCAACCCGCCCAGACAACTCATCCGACATGTCCGGCCCGTCAGGCCTGTCAGACGCAGACGGCCCCTCCGGCTCGTCCGGGCCGAATCCCTCCGCCCGCAGCTCCGCCTCGGCGACCGCCCGCACGTCAGGGGCGATCAGGTCCAGCAACCGCCACACTTCCTCGGCGGCTAGTTCCAGCGTCATGTCCCGACCTTGGGCCGCCACGGGTCTCCTCTCGTCGACCGGAACGCTCCATCCATTGTCCGCCGATGTACGGCGACCGGCTCGGAAAGCGCTCCAGCTCGGCCACCCGCGCCGTCAGCACCACCAGCCTCACCACCACCGGCTCCACCAGCCCGGTTTCGCGGGGCGAATCATGGGCATCGAGCGCCCAGGACTCCGGGAGAGCAGGACCGCAGGAGGGCAGGACCCCGGAAAGGCAAGGCCGGGAGGGCAGGACTCTGACAGGGCAGGGATCGGGGAGGGCAGGCGCGATGGCTCGCAGGTTGCTGGTGATGGGCAATCCGGCCGCGGGCGGAGCCGGCGAGGAGCGCCGCAAGGCGGTGCTGGACGTCCTCTCCGGCGGGGTCGACGTCGTGGAGCGGGTGACGGAACGGCCGGAGGACATCGGCCGCGCGCTGGCCGAGCACGCCGATCGCATTCCGGTCGTGCTCGGCGGCGACGGCAGCCTGCACACGCTGGTGGCCGAGCTGCTGGCCCGCGACGAGCTGGCCGAGCGCCCGGTGGGCCTGATCCCGATGGGCACCGGCAACGACCTGGCACGTTCCCTGGGCATCCCGCTCGACCCGTGCGAGGCCGCTGAGGTGGTCCTGCGGGGCCGGGAGCGGCCGATGGACCTGCTCGTGGCCGGCGACGGCACGATCGTGGTGAACGCCGTGCACGTCGGCGTCGGCGCACTGGCCGCCGAGGAGGCGACGCCCCTCAAACCGTTGCTGCGCCGGGTCGCGTACGCGGCGGGGGCGCTGCTGGCAGGCGTACGCGCGAAGGGCTGGCACCTGCGGGTGCGCGCGGACGGCAGGACCATCGCCGACGGCCGGCGGCGGATCCTGATGGTGGGCGTCGGCAACGGCACCTCGATCGGCGGCGGCACCCCGCTCACCCCACAGGCCCGTCCTGACGACGGCCTGGCGGACGTGGTCGTCTCCTTCGCCGTCTCACCCCTGGCCCGGCTGACCTTCGGCCTGCTGCTGCGGCTAGGCAGACAGCGCCGCCACGACGACGTCGTGACCCTCAGAGCGCGCGCCATCTCCATCGACGGCGAGCCGGTCCCGGCCAACGCCGACGGGGAGCTGTACCAGGCCAGCCCCTCCTACGCCTGGACGGTGCATCCTGCGGCCTGGCGCATCCTCGCCCCCGCGAACGGTTCGCCGGAGAAGAACCGATGACCACGGAAACGGCCGACCTGGAGAATCCTGGAACGGTGCGGGCATCCAGACCAGAGGCGCCCGGAACAGCACAGGGGCACGGACCGGAAGAACCCATGACACCTGAGACGGCGCGGGGGCCCGGTTCGGCGGAGTTCATGTGCGTGAGGCGGCGTCGGGGTCCGGGCTGGAGGGGCCGATGACATCTGGGGCGGGACGGATGGCCGGCCTGGGCGACTATGCCATCGACCCGGTCCGTGGATTCGTCCCCGCCGACGACCCGCCGAACACGCTGCCGCCGTACTACCGCCCCTGGGAGCGGACCGTACGCGACCTGTCAGCCCTGATCATGACGGGCCGCCTGCGCGGCACCGTCGCGTCGCTGCCCGTGCTCACACTCGAAAAACTGAGCTCACACGGAGAGCGCGAACGGGCCATGCTGCTGCTGACCTGCCTGGCGAACGCGTACGTATGGGGATCAACCACCCCCGCCCGCACGCTCCCCGCCCCCGTGGCCCGCCCCCTCGACGAGCTGGCCCGCCTGCTGGAACGGCCGCCGATCATCGCCCACGCCTCGATCGTCCTGAACAACTGGCGCCGCCTCGACCGCACGGAGCCGCTGAGCACGTCCAACATCGACACCCAGGTGACGTTCCTCGGCGGCGTGGACGAGAAGTGGTTCTACCTCGCCACCGTGGGCGTCGAGCTGGCCGGCGCGCCCGGGCTGCCGCTGCTCGTGCGCGCCCACGACGCCGTAATCGCCAACGCCCCCGACCTGCTCACAGAGGCGCTGCTAGGCGTGCAGGAGGTGCTCGGCCGCACGACGGACGCGCTGCTCGGCATCGAACGCTGGTGCGACCCGCACGTCTTCTTCCACCGGATCAGGCCGTTCCTCACCGGCTGGGCCGAACCCGGGCTGATCTTCGAGGGCGTGGATCGCGGGCCCGTCGTCCTGGCCGGCGGCAGCGCCGCGCAGAGCTCACTGATCCAGTCGTTCGACGCCGGGCTCGGCATCCGCCACGACGACGAGGTGACTGCCGGCTTCCTCACCGGCATGCGCGCGTACATGCCGGCGCCGCACCGCCGTTTCCTCACCGACCTGGAGACCGGCCCCTCGGTACGCGCCTACGTGGCCGACCGGCGCCGCGACCGGCCACGGCTGGTGGAGGCGTACAACGGAGCCGTGGACGCGCTGGCCCGGCTCAGGGCCCAGCACATCGGCATCACCGGCCGCTACATCCAGCGCTTCGAACGCGACGGCGCGGCCAAGGGCACGGGCGGCAGCGACTACACCGGCTTCCTCCGCCGCGCCCGCGAGGAGACCATCGGCTACCTGCTGCCCTGATCAGCGAGGCGGCGGGGCTTGCTGGCGATGGCGGTCGTCCTGCTGATCGCCTGCCGTGGCACCACGCCGGTGCAGCGCGTACGGATCCTGCCGCGACACCACGCCAGCGCAGCGCGTGCGGATTCTGTCGTGCCTGCCCAAGCTCTTCGTGGCCCTCGATGGAAGACCACGATCGCGCAGGAGCCGCTAGTCTGGTGACGCCACATGACGCCATGATGACTCCACCCACTCCCACCAGCCCACTTGATATGACGCCACGATGATGTCATAGTGACGCCATGGACTTGGCTCCGTACGTTGACAATCTCCGGCGCGATCTGGCCATCGCCGCCGCGGCGGGCGGTGACGAGGCGCGGGCGCTGGCCGAGCGATTGGCCGCGACGCTCGAGTCCGCTACCCGGCTCGCCCTGCTGGAGGCCCTGTCCGCCGCCGCGGACGAGATCACCCGCGACCTCGCCCCCGGCTCGGTCGAGGTCCGCCTGCGTGGCCGCGAACCCGGTTTCGTGGTGACGCCACCGCTGGTCGCCGCCTCGTTCGAGGACGACGGCGAGCGGCACGGCCCGCCCGCCCCGCCACCGCCGCCGCCACCACCCATGCCGCCCGACGCCGACGACGGCGGCACGTCCCGCATCTCCCTGCGCGTTCCCGAGCACCTCAAGCCGCGCATCGAGGAGGCCGCCGCCCGCGACGGCCTGTCCGCTAACGCCTGGCTCGTACGCGCCGTCTCCGCCGCCCTCGACCCCGGCCAGGACACCCGGCGCTCAGGCAAGAGCGCGCCGCGGCAGGCCGGCAACCGCTACAGCGGCTGGGTGCGCTGATGACCACGTCAACCCGCGACGACTGGATCGCCATGCCGACCTTCGACACTCCCGAGCCCGTCCTCGTCGTCATCGACCTGCCGACGGCCACCATCAGGATCAACGCGAGCGAGCGCACCGACACCGTCGTGGAGGTGCGCCCGAGCAACGAGTTCGACGAATCCGACGTCGAGGCCGCCCGGCAGGCGCGGGTCGACCTCACCGGCGGCAGGCTGCTGCTCCGGGTGGAGGGCGGAGGGCCCGCCACGTCGCTCGGCTGGGGCCTGTCGTTCGACAAACTGGTCGAGTCGCCCACGTCCTGGGCGCGCTCGCTGCTGCTCGGCCACAGCGGCTCGATCGAGGTGACGATCGACCTGCCCGCCGGCTCCCGCGTGGACGCCAAGGCGGCGACGGGCCTGCACTGCCGGGGCCCGCTCGGCGAGGTGGCGTTCACCACCACCTACGGCGACGTCAACGTGGAGGAGTCCGGCCGGTTGCGGCTGAAGACCACCTACGGCGACATCTCGGTCACCCGCTCGTCCGGCCACGCCGAGGTCACCACGACCCACGGCGACATCAGGATCGGCGAGATCGACGGCACGGCGGTGCTGAAGAACTCCCACGGCGACCTGCGCCTCGGCGAGATCACCGGCGAGCTGCGGGTGCAGACCTCCCACGGCGACATCGCCGTCGACCGCGCCCTGTCCGGCGTCGCCATCAAGACCTCGTACGGCAGCGCTCGCATCGGCGAGGTGGTGGCCGGCTCGGTCGTCATGGAGACCACCGGCGGCGGCCTCGACCTCGGCATCCGCGAGGGCAGCGCGGCCTGGCTGGATCTCAGTTCCACCTACGGCACCGTGGACGTCGAGCTGGAGTCCAGCGACGGCCCCGGTCACACCGACGACGTCGTCGAGGTGCGCGCGCACACCGCGCACGGCGACATCTCCATCCACCGATCCTGACGATCAAGGAGACTTTCATGCCTGACGCGATCATGGCCGAGGGGCTGGTCAAAAGATACGGCGACGTGGTCGCCCTCGACGGGATGGACCTGTCTGTCCCCGAGGGCACGGTGTTCGGGCTGCTCGGCCCGAACGGCGCCGGCAAGACCACCACCGTGCGCATCCTGACGACGTTACTGCGCCCCGACGCCGGGCACGCCACGGTGGCCGGGTTCGACGTCGTCCGCGACGCACGCGCCCTGCGCGGCCACATCGGCGCCTCCGGCCAGTACGCGGCCGTGGACGACCACCTCACCGGCGCCGAGAACCTGGAGATGGTCGGCCGCCTCTACCACCTGGGCGTGCAGCGCAGCCGGCAGCGCGCCCGCGAGCTGCTGGAGCGCTTCGACCTGACGCAGGCCGGCGACCGGCCGGTGCAGGGCTACTCGGGAGGCATGCGGCGGCGGCTCGACCTGGCCGGGGCGCTGGTGGCCAACCCGCCGGTGCTGTTCCTCGACGAGCCCACCACCGGCCTGGACCCGCGGGCCAGGGCGAGCCTGTGGGACGTCATCTCCGAGCTGGTCGCCGAGGGCACCACGGTCCTGCTCACCACCCAATACATGGAGGAGGCCGACCGGCTGGCCGACCGCATCGCGGTGGTCGACCACGGGCACGTGATCGCGCTCGGCACGTCCGACCAGCTCAAGCGGCAGGTCGGCGGCGACCGGGTCGAGGTGTGGCTGACCAGCCCGGCCGACCTGGAGGCCGCGGAGCGGGCGCTGGCGCCGCTGGCCGTAGGAGCGCCGCAGCGCGATCCGCACATCCTGCGGGTGACGGTCCCGGTCAGCGGCGGGGTGAGCGCGCTGACCGCCGCGCTCGGCCGCCTGGCCGCCGAACGGGTCACCGTACGCGACGCCGGGCTGCGCCGGCCGACCCTGGACGACGTGTTCCTCACCCTCACGGGACACCAGGCCGACGAGAAGGTCAAGGAGACCGTGTGATGAACGCCCTCAACCTGGCCGTCGCCGACGGCATGACGATCGCCAAGCGCAACGCGCTGAAGATCCGCCGGGCCCCCGACCTGCTGGGCGGCGTGGTCATGCTGCCGATCGTGTTCGTGCTGCTGTTCACCTACGTCTTCGGCAGCATGATCAGCCTGCCCGGCATGTCCTACGGCGAATACCTGCTCCCCGGGATCTTCGTCCTCACCATCGTCTCGAGCGCGCAGATCACCGGCTACACCCTGACGCAGGACCTGCAGCGGGGCATCTTCGACCGGTTCCGCACGCTGCCGATGTCCCCGT
Source organism: Nonomuraea sp. NPDC048882 (assembly GCF_040649755.1). Taxonomy (NCBI): domain Bacteria; kingdom Bacillati; phylum Actinomycetota; class Actinomycetes; order Streptosporangiales; family Streptosporangiaceae; genus Nonomuraea; species Nonomuraea sp. NPDC048882. The sequence continues at coordinate 33,315 of NZ_JBEZGB010000009.1, read as the reverse complement.
CGGCGGTGCTGACCGGCCAGACCATCGCCGACGTGATCATGAACCTGACCAGCATGGTCACGATGGTCGCGGTCGGCCTGCTCGTCGGGTGGCGGATCAACTCCTCGCCGCCGGAGGCCGCGCTGGGCTTCCTGATGCTGCTGCTGTTCTCCTACGCCTTCTCCTGGGTGACGGCGACGGTCGCGCTGGCCCTGCGTACGCCCGAGGTGTTCAACAACGTGGCCACGATCCTGTCGTTCCCGATGGTGTTCCTGTCCAACGCCTTCGTCGACAGCGCCCGCCTGCCGGGCCCGCTCAAGCCGATCGCCGAGTGGAACCCCGTCTCCACGCTGGTCCAGGCCGCGCGCGAGCTGTTCGGCAACACCAGCCCGGCCATACCGACGCCCGCCGCGTGGCCGCTCCAGCACGCGGTGCCGGTGTCGCTGGCGTGGTCGGTCGTGCTGCTGGCCGTGTTCGTGCCGCTGGCCACGCGGCTGTACAAGAGAGCCGTCAGCCGGTGAACCCCGCGACGGCACGGGTCTCCGACGGGGACCGCGACAGGGCGGTGGAGCTGGTGCAGCAGGCGTACGCCGACGGGCGGCTCGACCAGGAGGAGCTGGAGCGGCGGCTCGAACGCGCACTCGGCGCCGGCTCGGTCCAGGAGCTCGAACTCGTCGTCGCCGACCTGCCGCGTCACGACGAGGTGGTCAGGCTCCAGTCGGTCGGCGGGGGCCTCAAGCGGTCGGGCGACTGGAACGTCCCCCGGCGCCTGCACATCGAGTCCGCGTACGGCAGGGTGCGGCTCGACCTGTCGCGGGCCGTCATCCGGCACGCGCAGGTCGACATCGAGCTCCACCTCGCCTATGGCCAGGCCACGATCATCGTGCCCGCGGGTGCGAGTGTGGACGCCGACGGGGTGCGGGCCGAATGGGGCCGGGTGATCTGCAAGGCACCGGGCCGCCGGCGTCCCGGCGAGCTGCACGTCCAGGTCACCGGCGCCCTCCCCTACGGCCGCCTCGTCATCCGCCCAGCCCGCAGCTGACCTCCCCTACGGTCGGCCCACCCACGGGCGTGACCCCCACAGCGGCCCTCCCGCGGATGCGATCCCTTCGGCCGACTCACTCACGGGCACAATCCCCACGGCCGGCCCGCCTGCAGGTGCGATCCCCACAGCCGACCCTCCCTCAGGTGAATCCCTAAAGTCCGCGTGCCCGCAGGTGAGATCCCGGCCACCGGCTACCTGTCTGACCCCCGTCCGCCCCCCGTCAGGCCTCCCTGCGGATGAGACCACCCGCTCTCACCCCCGACCCCGACCCCATCCGCCCGAATATTGACGTTTTATTGACGCCATGATCACGCTGGTACCCGTACTTGCCTCACTAGTGTCTTCGTCCTGACGTCCCCTTGACGACGGAAGGACCCAGGTGACCGAGGTGGACCAGCGTGCGGCTGTGCCCGACACGCCGTTGCGGCGGTGGCTGCTCAAGGGCCTGCCCACCCCCGAGACCCCGGTGAACCGCCCCGCCGCCGAGGAGCCCGCCGGGCACCGGCACCAGTGGTGGCAGGTGATGTGCCTGACGGGCGTCGACTACTTCTCCACCCTCGGCTACCAGCCGGGCATCGCCGCGCTGGCCGCCGGCGCGCTCAGCCCCGTGGCGACGCTCCTGCTGGTGGCGTTGACGCTGCTGGGCGCGCTGCCGGTCTACCGGAAGGTGGCCGCCGACAGCCCCAACGGGCTGGGCTCGCTGTCGATGCTGGAGCGGCTGCTGCCCGGCTGGCGGGGCAAGCTGCTGGTGCTGTTCCTGCTCGGGTTCGTGGCGACCGCGTTCGTCATCACCATCACGCTGTCGGCGGCGGACGCGACCGCGCACATCCTGCACAATCCCTTCGTCCCGCACTCCTGGGCGGGCTGGCAGGTGCCGGTCACCCTGGCTCTGATCGCCGCGCTCGGCGGGGTGTTCCTGGCCGGCTTCAGCGAGGCCATCTCCATCGCGGTCGTCCTCGTCGCCGTCTACCTGGTGCTCAACCTGGTCGTCGTGGGCACCGCCGTCCAGCGGGTGCTCACCCATCCCGAGCAGGTGGCCGGCTGGCGGGACGTGCTCGCCTCCGACTACTCCAGCCCGATCGCCATGGTGGCCGTCGCCCTGTACGTGATGCCGAAGCTGGCCCTCGGCCTGTCCGGCTTCGAGACGGGCGTGGCCGTCATGCCCCTGGTCAAGGGCGAGCTCGCGGAACGGATCAGGGGCGCGCGCAAGCTGCTGACCACCGCCGCCCTGATCATGAGCGTCTTCCTGATCACCTCCAGCGTCGCCACCACCGTGCTCATCCCGGCCGAGGAGTTCGCGGAGGGCGGCTCGGCCAACGGCCGCGCCCTGGCCTACCTCGCCCACCTCTACCTGGGCGACTGGTTCGGCACCGCGTACGACCTGTCCACCATCGCCATCCTGTGGTTCGCGGGGGCCTCCGCCCTGGCCGGGCTGCTCAACATCGTCCCGCGTTATCTGCCGCGTTACGGCATGGCCCCCGACTGGACCCGCGCCACCCGGCCGATGGTGCTGGTCTTCACCGGCATCGCGTTCCTCATCACGGTGTTCTTCGACGCCGAGGTGGAGGCTCAGGGCGGCGCGTACGCCACCGGGGTGCTGGCCCTGATCCTGTCGGCCGGCGTCGCCGTCACCCTGGCCGCCTGGACCGCGCGCCGGTTCAAGGCCGCCGCCTACTTCGGGCTCATCAGCCTGATCTTCGCCTACGCCACCGTCGCCAACATCATCGAACGGCCCGACGGCCTGGTCATCGCCCTGCTGTTCGTCCTGGCCATCGTGGTCATCTCGCTGGTCTCCCGCGCCACCCGTTCCACCGAACTGCGCGTCACCACCATCAGCCTGGACGACTGCGCCCACCGTTTCATCAACGAGGCCGGCGAGATCTACCTGATCGCGAACGAGCCCCACACCCGCGACGCCAAGGAGTACGTCGACAAGGCCCGCGAGGCGTGGGAGCTGCACCGCCTGCGCACCAGCGAGGGCCTGCTCTTCCTGGAGGTGACCATCCCCGACGCCTCGGAGTTCGCCGGTGAACTGCGGGTGGTCGGCGAGGAACGGCACGGCTTCCGCGTCCTGCGCCTGCAGAGCACCACCGTGGCCAACTCCATCGCCGCACTGCTGCTGCACCTGCGCGACACGTACGGCAAGACGCCTCACGTCTACTTCCACTGGGCCGCCGAGGGCAACCCCATCGGCGCGCTGCTGCGCTACCTCGTCTTCGGCGGCGGCGACGTGCCGCCCCTGACCCGCGAGGTGCTCCGCCAGGCCGAACCGGATCCCGCCCGCCGTCCGGTCGTCCACGTCGGCTGATCGCCCGCCTTTGCCCCTCGTTTGAAGCTTTCAGCACCACGACCACGGAGATATCGGCAAAAGTTCACACTGAAAGTTCAACGATACCGTTGAAGGCATGGACATCGGCATCATCCAAGAATCCGCCCATGCCGTCGAAGCCGCCACCGTCTCCAGACTCCTGCGGGCCCGGCCGCGCCTGCTCGCCCTCGGCGAACCCACCCACGGCGAAGAACTCCTGCTCGACGTACGCAACGACCTGTTCCGGCAGCTCGTCGAGCAGGACGGCTACCGGATCATCGCGCTCGAGAGCGACTGCCTGGCGGGCTTGACCGTGGACGACTACGTCACCTCCGGCACAGGCACGCTCGACGAGGTCGTGGAGCGCGGCATCAGCCACGGATGGGGCACGTCACCGGGCAACCGCGAGCTCGTTCGCTGGATGCGCGCGTACAACGAGGGCAGGCCCGCCTCCGAGCAGCTGCGTTTCGCCGGCTTCGACGGCCCGCTGGAGACGGAGGCCGCCGCGAGCCCCCGGCAGGTCCTCACCGCACTCCACGCCTACCTCGCCGCCCGTGTCGAGCCGGCCCTGCTCCCCTGCACGGCCGACACCCTCGACCAGCTCATCGGCGCCGACGAACGCTGGACCGACCCCGCCGCCGCCTGGGAACCGTCCAAATCCGTAGGCCGTTCCGACGACGCCAGGCAACTGCGGCTGCTCGCCGACGACCTGGTGGCCCTGTTCGACGCGTCCCTGCCGCACCTGATCGCGACCTCCACCCCCGGCGAGCTCGAACGGGCCCGCCTGTACGGTCGCACCGCCACCGGCCTGCTGCGCTACCACTACTGGATGGCCGACACCTCACCGGCCCGCTGGCCCCGGCTGGCGAGCGTGCGGGACACGATGATGGCCGCCAACCTCCTCGCCCTGGCCGAACAGGGCCCGACCCTGGTCTACGCCCACAACACCCACCTCCAGCGCGACAAGGGCACGCTGACCATGGCGGGCCGGCCGTTCGACTGGTGGGGCGCGGGCGCGCTGGTGAGCCCCCGCCTCGGCGACGACTACGCCTTCCTGGCCACGGACGTCGGCACCATCGCCCACCACGACGTGCCCGCCCCACCCCCCGACACCCTCCAGGGCCTCCTCCACCAACTCCCCGGCGACCGCCACCTCATCGACACCCGCCACCTCGCCACCACCCTCACCGCCGCCCCCGCACCCCGCGAATCCCCGTACTACGGCTACATCCCCCTGAACCCGACCCACCCGCCCACGTACGACGGCCTCCTCTACATCAAGGACCTGCCACCGGCCTGAGCCCCCGCCCGCGACCGGCGCCGGAAGATGATCCTGGTGCCGGTTCGCGCAATTCCGATCGGCGGCGTCCGCCATTCCCATAGCCAAGCGGGCTTTTCGCTTGCCGCCGGCAATAAGCCGGTCTACGGTTCACGTTGACCATTTCTGGAGTCAGGCCCAGGGAGACCTCCATGGCCGAGCCGCTGGTGCCCAATCCCAGGCACATGGTGCTCCGCGAGCTTCTCACCCGCGCTCGCGACCAGGCCGCCCACGTACGGACGGCCTACCAGGCCCCGGTCGCCGACATGTACTCCAACCAGGTGTGGACGGGGCCCACCGCCAGAAAGTGGACGCATGACCTCGAGTTTCGTCATCGCCGGTTGGCCCGGCTCGCCGAGCAGGTGGTCAACGCGTTGGAGGAGGAGCTGAGCCGTCATCCGCCCCAGGTGACGGCCGCGGAGGCGAACCACATCCGGCGTGAGATGGCGGGCAGGATCCCATGACGACTCCGGTCAACGAGTTCTGCGGCGTTGATCCACGAAGAATGGAACGAATGTCTCGTTCGCTGGAAGGCGGAATCGACACCATCACCGCTTTCTGCGCGGAGTTCGAGGCCGGCTTTCGCCGGAACGACATGAGCACCGCGATATTCCGCGAAATACGGGATATCGCCGATTGGGGCACGAGCCAGCTTTCCATGCTGACCTATCGTGTCGAGACCATCGAGGAGCTGGGCGACGGCGCGAGCCCCGGTTTCCTGCTGCTGCCCTACGATCTGGACGACCTCGAGCGAGCCCGCCGCCTCGCCAAGAAGGTCACCGGCGTCTTCAGCACCAGGACGAAGAACGAGCAACGCGACCAGGCCGCGGAGATCCACGCGTACGCCGACGACATCGCGGCCCTGAAGCAGGACCCCCAGGCTGCCGCCGCCTTCTACGCGTCCTTGCCGCCCCACATCCGCGACGACCTGCCTCAGATCATCGCCGCGACCGGCAGTTCGACGGCGAAAGCGGATCTGGCGGCATTCAGCCAGGCCCTCGGCGCGGCTCTCGCGGCGCCCACCGCCATCCCTGGCTTCGCGAAAGTCAGGAGCCAGTTGCTGAAGCCCGCCGGGCGCGACGTCGCCTGGAACCGCCTCGCCCTGCTCAAGGACTCCGGCGCGCCGGCCTCCTATCGCGCGTCCGCCGCCCGCGCCCTGGTGCTCGACGAGTTCGTGGCCGATCCGCGCGGGGATTTCCGCGCCGGAACCGTCACCGACGTCAGCGCCTACGGGTTTCCCCCGGACACCGTGGCCATGGCCCTGTCGGTGCTCGAAGGCGACGGAGCCGTCATCCGCGACACGTTCGCCCGGATGGGCGGGGACGACGTGAAGCTCTCGCAGACCGAGAAGATGAAGCTCTTCGTCCAGTACGCGAAAGGCCACGGCTACGGCGACCAGGTCGCCGACTCTCTCGGCCGCGTGCTGGCCGACGGGTCCGAGGCCGTGGACGAGCGGCCCGGCCGGCACTCCCCCGAAGCCGCCGCCTTCGCGTTCGACACCATCGCCGCCATGGGCTCCTTCGGCGAGGATCTGCCGCTCACCGCCGCTGACTCGATGAGTGCGATCGCCACGTCGTACGCCCACGAGATGGTCACGGGCGCGCGGATCGACAGGGCGCTCTACCGCTCATCGACCATGGGAGCGCCGGAGGGATGGACCGACGTCGCCGGGATCACGCCGTCCTTCCATCTGAGCCCGGGCGACACCTATCGTTTCCTGCGCACGTTCGCCGCCGACGAACGGGCCACCGGTGATTTCGATGCCGCGATGGCCACGTTCTACCACGACACCATGGTCTCCGCCGCCCGCCTGGACAAGGGCCAGGACAGCGGTCAGTTCGAGATGGCGAGCAAGGTGTTCGGCGACTTCGGCGGGATCGAGTACAAGGCGATCAGCGACGTGCGGGGCGAGATGGACGCACAGGACGAGCTGCTGCGCGACATCGTCAAGAACACCCTCTCCTTGGGCATCGACAAGCTTCCGGTGGGCGACCTGGCCGCCCTGGGCGGCGCCGTGGTCAGGGAGCGGGTCGTCAACGCGGCATGGGACGTCGCCAAGGCGTACGGGGTCAGCACCGCGCTGGACGGATGGGCCGACAGCTTCGAGACCCGGGCCGAGAAGCTGGAGGCCGAGCAGCTCGACTATGTCGTACGGCACCGCTACGACCTGGCGGGCATGCTGTACGAAGCCGGATTCCCGGCGAGCGCCCCGCCTCCCGAACTGATCAGCGGCACGACCGGCCGGCTCAAGACCTACGACGAGATCGTCGCGGAGGCCACCAGGGAGGCCGGGAACGGCGACCGCGGGAAGACCCTCAGGGACAAGCTCGCAAAATTCGAACGGTGGATGGACGACAATCCGCGGTTCGACGCGAAGATGGAGGACTCCTCCCGGCTGGGCACGAGCACTCTTTCCCGGGACATCATCGACATCTGGAGCTGACGACGATCCTCAGGAGGCGAAGCAGCCGGTCTCGGCGCGGATGGACCACGTCGGAGAGTCGGGCCGCACGTCGACGGTCATCGTCACCCCCGCCTCGTCCTTCACCCCCCGGATGACCCGTGCCGCCGGCTTGTCCCGCCGGCCGGGGTCGGACGTCACCGTGTAACCGAATCGCGGCAGGGAGAGGGTGTCCTCCATGAGGCTCTGGGCCAGGTTCAGGTAGGCGTCCACGGTCTGGCCGGCGGCGCGTTCGTAGTCGGCCGTGGCTCGCATCACCCGTTTGAACCGGCCCTCGCCACACGGGACGTCCTTGTCCGGGCGTTCGAGGATGGTCAGTTTCTTGAGCGGGTTCTTGAAGACGTCGTCCGTCTCCAGAGTGCGGGTGTCCTTCCGCAGTTCGGCCACGGCGTCGCCGAGCGAGGGCCCGGCCGAGCAGGATGCCGAGAGGAGTACGCACGCCACCATGGCCACGCATCGGGCGCGCATGCCATACCTCCGTGAACGGCCGTGCCGACAGATGCTTCAATCCTGACCCAGCCCAGGTCCGGGCGCCAGCGGTTCACCGCTTCATGCCCTGGTGGTATGAAGCGGCCTGAGCACGAGCACGGGGGTCAACGGGGACTCAACGGGGGCTCAACATCGGGGTGCCTATCTTCGTGGCGACCACACGGAGAAGGAGACGAAATGAGCCAGCATCCGCTTCTCGTCAAAGTCCTGAGGACCGCCGGTGTCGCCGTCGCCGCCGGGGTCGTCGCCTCCAGCGCGGTCCCGGCCCAGGCTGCCTCCGGCAGTGCCAGGGTCGAGGCGTACATGGCGGCCTTCCCTAACGGGACCAAGGTGAGCAACAACGAGATCTCCTATGAGGGCGGCGCGGTCTCCGTGCTGCTTTCGGCCACGGCGAAGGACTGCAAGGCGGGGTACTACTGCGTCTACACGGACTCGAACTTCCGTGGTGCGATGGCCAGGTGGAAGGCGTCCGCGTCCAAGTGCAAGAAGTACGAATTCACCGACTGGTGGCGCGACAGGATCTCCTCGTTCTGGGCTCGCGGTAAGTGCCCGGCCGACAACTACTTCCTCAAGAACAAGAAGAAGTGGCAGCCCGACCAGTTCCAGCCCTTCGAGGGGAAGAAGCCGTACGTTTACTACAACGACGCCTACGACTACGCGGCGCGCGGCTACACCGGCTGACGGCCGGCCCGTGCGGGGGTCGCGTGGAGTCGCTTGACTTCATGTTGACCTTAACTTGCAGACTTGCCTCCGTTCGAACAACCGAACTCATGGAGGCAACGATGTACGACGTCGTCATCGCCGGCGGGGGGCCGGCCGGTCTGGCCGCGACGCTGGTGCTGGGGCGGGTGCACCGCACGGTGTTGCTGGTCGACGCCGGGGACGGGCGCAATGCCCGGGCCGATGCGGTGTACAACTTTCTGACCAGGGACGGGACCCCGCCGGACGAGCTGCGGGAGCTTGGCCGGCGGGAGCTGGCCGGGTATCCGGCGGTGCGGACGCTGGCGGGGACGGTTGCCGCTGCGGAGGCGGTTCTCACGGTCCCCACCGTCCCCACGGTCCCCACGGTCCCCACGGTCCCCACGGCCTCTGCGGCCTCTGCGGCCTCTGCGGCCTCTGCGGCCTCTGCGGCCTCTGCGGCCTCTGCGGCGGAGAACGTGGAGGGCGTTCCCGGCGCCGACGTGGCACGTGGCGGGTTCCGGGTTGAGTTGTCCGATGGCAGGACGGTGGGAGCGCGGCGGCTGTTGCTGGCCACCGGGCTGGCCGACGAGCTTCCCGGCCCGCCCGGAGTGGCCGAGCTGTGGGGCCGGTCGGCGTTCCACTGCCCGTACTGCCACGGCTTCGAGTGCACCGGCCTGCCGGTCGCGGTGCTCGGCGCCGGGCCCGGCCGCGTACGGCTGGCGCTGCAGCTGAGCCGGTTCGCCGCCGGCGTCGTGCTCTGCACCGGCGGCGAGCCGCTGGCCCCGCTGCGCGGGAGACGCTCACCGCGTACGGCGTGGCGGTGCGGTGCGAGCCCGTCACCCGGCTGGAAGGCGCGGACGGACGGCTGGAACAGATCGTGTTCGAGAGCGGCCCGCCGCTGGAACGGGCGGCGGTGTTCGTCGCGAACGTGCCGCGCCAGCGCTCCGCCCTGGCCGAGCACCTGGGCTGCGCGGCCTTCGCCGACGGGTGCGTGGAGATCGACGAGTTCGGCCGGACGAGTGTGCCCGGCGTGTACGCGGCCGGCGACATGGCCAGGCGCCGCACCGTGCCCATGCCGCTCGCCGCGGTGATCGCCGCCGCCGCGAGCGGCACCCTGGCCGGCGGGGCCGTCGACCAGGACCTGCTCGGCGAGGACTTCGGCCTGCCCGACCCGTTCGCGCGACGGGAGGGCTGAGCTCATGTCCTCCAGAACGGGCAACGTCCCCCTCGCCACGGCAGGGCTCCTGATCGGCATGCTGCTGTCGGTGCTCGACCAGACGGTGGTGGCCATCGCCCTGCCCGACATCGCCGCCGACCTGGGCGGCATGGACGCGATCGGCTGGGTCGTCACCTCGTACGTGCTGGCCTCGACCGCGACCGGCGCGCTCTACGGCCGCGTCAGCGACAGGTTCGGCCGGCGCGCCGTCTTCGTCACGGCGGTCGTCGTGTTCGCCGCGGGCTCGGCGTTGTGCGGCCTGGCGCAGTCGATGCCGCAGCTGATCGCCGCCAGGACGGTGCAGGGCATCGGCGCGGGCGGGCTGTTCGTGCTGCCGACGATCGCGCTGTCCGAGTTGTACCCGCCGCGGCTGCGCAGCAGGGTGCAGGGCTTCACCGGCGGCGTGTTCGCGCTGGCCAGCGTGGGCGGGCCGCTCGCCGGTGGCGCCATCACCGACGCCTGGGGCTGGCACTGGATCTTCTACGTCAATCTGCCGCTCAGCCTGCTCGGCGTGGCTCTCACCGCGTACGCGCTGCGTCTGCCGACGCCCGGCGCGCACGGCAGGGCCGACGTGGCCGGGGCCGTGCTGCTCGCGGGCGCCATGGTTAGTCTTCTGCTGGTGGCCGAATGGGGCGGACGCGTCTACGCGTGGACATCCGGGACGATCCTCGGGCTGGTGGGCGCGCTGGTGGTGCTGACTGCGCTGTTCGTACGGCAGGAACGGCGGGCGGCCGACCCGCTGCTGCCGCCTCGGCTGTTCGCCCACCCCGCCCTGCGGACCGCCCTGCCCGCCGCCGCGCTGCTGGGCGCGCTGCTCGGCGGCTCGATCGTCTACCTGCCCACGTATCTGCAGGCCGGGTACGGCATGGGGGCGACGCAGGCGGGGCTGGCGCTGAACCCGTACGTGCTGACGTTCATGGCGGTCTCCTTCCTGGCCGGGGCCCGCATCGGCGCGAGCGGGCGGTTCCGGCCCTATCTGATGGCCGGTGCGGCCATCGCGGCGGTGGGGTTCGCGGTGCTGGGCGGCCTCACTCCCAGCGCCCCATACCTGCTGTTCGCGGCGGGGATCGCGGTGCTGGGCGCCGGGTTCGGGCTGCTCATGCAGAACCTGGTCGTCGTCGCGCAGAACGCGGCCCCTCCCGCCGACCTGGCCGCCACCACCTCAGCCGTGGTGTCCGTGCGCGGGCTCGGGCTGTCGCTCGGCGTGGCGGTCTTCGGCAGCCTGCTCACCCGCGAGCTCCAGGGGCGCGTCCCCGGTCCTGCGGCGACCGCGGCGGCCATTCCTGAGGTGCTGTTCTGGGGCGTTCCGGCCGCCGCGGTGCTGCTCGGGCTGGTCGCCCTGCTGCCACGGAACGTACGCGCCGGGAGCGCGCCGTCGTAGAAATCGGCCGATCTTCGAACCGTTGACCCGCCCGAGCCGTCTTTCAAGAACGGACACTTTGTGTCGGAGCGAAGGGCGGGGGCTCAGCAACATGATCAGTCCGGATACCGTGCTGGCGAATCGCTACCGCCTGGTGTCACGGCTCGGCGGCGGCGGTCACGGCGAGGTGTGGCGGGCTCACGACCTCCTGCTCGACCGAATTGTCGCGGTGAAGACCATCCGCGCGGGGCTGGACGGCGACCCCGAGTTCGCGGCCCGGTTCCATGCCGAGGCCCGGTCGATGGCCACGATCGACCATCCGGGCGTGGTGGCCGTGTTCGACTTCGGGATCGCCGAGTTGTCGGGGCGGCGTACTCCGTACCTGGTCATGCAGTATTTGGACGGCGAGCCGCTGCACCTGCTGCTGTCGCGCGGCGGGCGGATCCCGGCCGGCGCGGCGATGGACCTGGTCGCGCAGACCGCCGAGGCGTTGCAGGCCGCGCACGACGCCGGCGTGGTGCACCGGGACGTCAAACCGGGCAACCTCGTGATCCGGCCGGACGGCAGCGTCGTGCTGACCGACTTCGGCATCGCCCGGGCGGCGGGCGACGGCAAGCTGACCGCCACCGGCATCGTGCTCGGCACCGTCGTGTACTGCGCCCCCGAGCAGGCCGAGGGCGCCGCGCCCAGCACGGCGATGGACGTGTACGCGCTGGGCGTGGTCGCCTACGAGTGCCTGACGGGGCAGGCGCCGTTCCAGGGCGAGAACGCGGTCGCGATCGCGCTCAAGCACCTGCACGAGGCGCCGGCGCCGCTGCCCGCGCACGTGCCTGCGGCGGTGGGCGAGGTGGTCATGCGGGCGCTGGCCAAGGATCCGGCGGATCGCTGGCCCAGCGCCGGGGCCCTGGCCGTGGTGGCCCGCGCGCTCGCCGACCGGGCGGCGCCTGGCGCGTCGCTCGCGGACCGATCAGCCCCGCGCCCGTCATTGGACGGGCTTTCCGGCTCGGGTGAGCGGCCTGGGTTGGACGGGCGGTCAGCGCTGGACGCCTCGGGTGAGCGGCCGACAGCGGGCCGGCGGGCCGGTTCGGGTCGCGGGCCGACGGCGAGCGGGCGGGCCGGTTCGAGTGGCGGTCCGGAGGCCGGCGGTCGGGCTGCGGTTGGTGGCGCGGCTGGTGGGGCGGCGGGCTCCGGGATGGGTACGGGGCGGGCCACGGTTTCCGCCCCGGCCGGTGGGCGGCGCGTACGGCGTCGGGCGCTGGGCGTGGGAGCCGGGTTCGTCGCCATGGCCGTCGCGGCAACGGCGGCCTGGAACCTGCTGGGCACCGGTCCGCCGGAGTCGTCCGCGTCCCAGGCGCAGGCCGGCCCGACACCGCCGATCGCCGCCGACCCGTCGCCGGACCTGCTCACCCACACGCGGGACGACGACGACAAGCCCCGCGACAAGCCGACGACCCCCGCCCCCGTCAAGACCACCCCGGAGATCGTCCCCTCCGAGGACCCGTCTCCTCCGGCTCCGGCCGAGGGCGTGCTGGTCGGTGGCATCGTGCACAGCGGCGGGCCGTCTTCCGGCGATCCGGGAGAGGACGGTTACCAGCCTGGGCAGGTCGACGTCTTCACCGGCAAGGGCAAGCGGGTGGCGAGCCGGCGCGCGGACCGCCGCGGGTTCCGCTTCTCGCTGCCCCGGGGCGGTTACCGGCTCCAGACGGCCGTGGCCGGCAAGACGTGTTCGACGACGGCCCGGGTCACGCCGGACCGGACCACGCGGGCCGACCTCACGTGCTCGATCCCCGAGCCGGCTTTCCGCAGCGCGGCGTTGAAGGACGTACGCGGGGACGTGAAGGGCGGGCCGGACTCGGGCGAGGCGCCTCCGTACGCGGACCTCCTGGTGGCGGCGGCGAACGGCGGCCAGGACGGCGTCACGCTGGCGTTCGTCACCGCCGGCCCCATCCCGGCGAAGGCTCCGTCCGGAGGGAAGAGCCAGAGCCGGTGGGCGGTCTCCATCGAGCAGGACGGCAAGACCTTCGTGCTGTCATTCACCGGCCGCGACGGCGCGTGGAGCGCCGAATGGGCACCGGCGACCGGCCCGGTCGAGGTCAAGCCAGTGATCTCGGGGGCGAGCATCTCCGTCGCCTTCGACCGCGCGCAGCTGAAGACGGCCCCGGTCGACTTCACCGAGCCGTACCGGATCAGTCACGCGGACGCGAACGTGATCGCCGACACGCACAGCTGGACCGACACAGCACCCTGACCCTGCTCCGACCTGCGCGATCCCGCCATCGGGACGGGGTCACCGCCAACCAGGCGACACGATTCCGACCTCCGCCATCCCGCTCCCAGCATCACCTGTCCGACGCTCCACGTCCCTCGTCCCCCGCCCAACGTCCCACCTCCAGCGGGACGATGCGACCCCGCGCGGTACTGCGCCGGCGATGGCGGCCCGGCGCAGCACCGCGAACGATGCCACCCGCGCGGTACTGTCCCGCGCGATGCAGCCCAGGACTCTGCGGCCTGGGCGGTGCGGCCCCGGGCAATGCGGGCCGAGCGGTGCTGTCGGAAAGGCGCCGGCCTGGGCGGATGGGCGTTGATATGGTTTCGGGTATCGGTCGTGGGGTGTACCGATATTGGACCGGCCGGATCGTTCTCTGGTGTGCTCACTCCCGTGACCGTCACCGCACCCGCCTCTCCCCCGCCCCTCCAGGACGTCTCCGGCCGCCGGGTGGTCGTCACGGTGGTCGTGATCCAGCTCTCCGCCTGCCTGGGCTTCTTCTCGGTGATGGCGCACCTGGTCGCGCACCTCCGGCACGATCTCGGTCTGCTGGCCGGCACGGTGGGGCTGGTGCTCGGGGTGCGTACCGGGCTGCAGTTCGCGCTCCTGTTGCCGATCGGCGTGCTCACCGACCGCCTCGGGGCGCGCCGGACGGGGGTGATCGCGTGCCTGCTGCGCGCGCTGGGCTTCGGGCTGCTCGGTACGGCGGGCGAGGTGAGCACGCTGCTGTGCGCGGCCGTTGTCATCGCGGTGGGCGGCGCGCTCTACAACCCGGCGGCCCAGACGCTGCTGGCCAGCGCCGGGCCGGCGCACCGGGCCGGGGGCTTCGCCGCGTACGTCACCGCCCAGCACGTCGCGACGGTCGCGGGCCCGCCCGTGGGGCTGCTGCTGCTCGCCGCGGGGCCCGGGTTCGCGCTGCTGGCCGGGGCCGCCGCCGCCATGTGGACGATCTCCTGCGGGCTGTTCCTGCTCCTGCCCAAGGGCCGGCCAGAACCCGCGCCGGCGGCGTTCAGCGGGGTGGCCGCCGGGGTGCGGGCGGTGCTCGGCGACCGCTCGTTCCTGCTCTTCGCGCTGCTGACCGCGCCCACAACGCTGCTGGCCAACCACATCATGACGGCTGTGCCGCTGCTCGGCTTCGCGCCCGGCGCGGCGACGCTCTGCTTCTGCGTCCTCGCCGCCGTCGCCGCCGCGGCGCAGCCGTTCGTGGCGGCGGGTCGGCGGGGCGAACGTCCGTGGGTGCTGCGCGCCGGTCTGTGCTGCGCGGCGGCGGCGTTCTTCGTGCTGGCCTCACTGGACGGTACGCAGCCGGGTCCGCTCATGATCGCCGCCGTGCTGAACGGGGTGGCGAACGGGCTCATCCAGCCGTCGATCTTCCAGCGTGTCACCCGGCATGCCCCGGCCGAGCGGTTCGGCTCGTACTACGGCGTGCTGGCGTTCTGCGCCGGGATGTTCTCCTTCGCGGGCGAACTGGTGATCGGGCAGCTCTTCGATCTGGGCCCGGTGGGTGCGACGGCAGCGCTGACCGGCGTCGGCGCCTCCGCCCTGGTGGCGGCGATCGCGCTGCGCGGCCAGGGGCGCGAGCGGCTCCTTCGCCGCCCCGCGCTGTGAGCTTCAGTAGTATTTCCGCCAGTTTGCTGCCGTCTGAGGAGAGGTGCGCCCATGCGGCGACTGACTGTGCCGGGGCACGTACCTCCGCCCCTGGAAACGCCGCTGCGGCTCGGCGATCCACCCGAGCATCCTGACGCGATCACGGTGAACTCGCGCCATCTGAGCCGGGCGGGCCGACCGTGGTTCCCCGTGATGGGCGAGTTCCACTACGGCCGCTACCCCGCCGCCGAGTGGCGCGAGGAGCTGCTGAAGGTACGGGGCGGCGGCGTGGGCGTTGTCGCCACGTACGTCTTCTGGAACCTGCACGAGGAACGCCGGGGCGTCTTCGACTGGAGCGGCGACCGTGACCTGCGGCGGTTCGTGACCACCTGCGCCGAGCTGGGCCTGGACGTGGTGGTGCGGATCGGCCCGTGGGGGCACGGGGAGTCACGCAACGGCGGCTTCCCCGACTGGCTGCTCGCGGCGGACTGCGTGCCGCGTACCGACGACCTCCACTACCTCGCGCTGGTGCGGCCGCTGTTCGAGCAGATCGGCGACCGGCTCGCCGGGCTGACCCGGGCGGACGGCGGCCCGGTGGTGGCGGTGCAGATCGAGAACGAGCTGTACGACCAGCCCGAGCACCTTCGCACGCTCAAGCGCCTGGCCAGGGCTGCGGGCATCGACGCGCCCCTGTGGACGGCCACCGGCTGGGGCCACGCGCGGCTTCCTGCGGACGAGCTGATCCCGCTGTTCGGCGGCTATCCCGAGGCCGCGTGGGACACCGCCCACGACGGCTGGCCGCGCCAGAGCCGGGCCCACTACTTCTTCGGCCCGGGCCGCGACGACGACTCCATCGGCGCCGACCTGCGCACCACCGAGGCGGCCGGCTCGGACGAGAGCCACCTCGCGCGCTACCCGTTCGCCACCTGTGAGCTGGGCGGCGGCATGTACACCTCCTACCACCGCCGTCCCCTCGTGACGGCCGCCGACATCGCCGCGCTCGCGCTGGTCAAGCTGGGCAGCGGGTCGGTGTGGCAGGGCTACTACATGTACCACGGCGCCTCGCAGAAGGTCGGCGAGCTGTCCACCCTCCAGGAGTCGCACGCCACCGGCTATCCGAACGACTGCCCGGTGATCAACTACGACTTCCAGGCCCCGCTCGGCGAGTACGGCCAGTTCCGCGACTCCTACCGCCACCTGCGGCTGCAGCACCTGTGGCTGGCCACGGACGGGCCCGATCTGGCGACCATGACGCTGACCATGCCGCCCGGCGCGCCCGCCGACACCGCCGACCGGGAGACGCTGCGCTGGTGCGTGCGTTCCGACGGTCGTTCCGGCTTCCTGTTCGTCAACAACCACCAGCCCGTCGAGACGCTGCCCGCCCATGACGGCGTCCAATTCGCCGTCGAGCTGGACGGCCGCGAGCTCGTCGTCCCGAGCGAGCCGGTGACGGTGCCGTCCGGCGCGTACTTCGCCTGGCCGCTCGCTCGGCCCGTCGGACGGAGCCTGCTGCTGACGGCCACCGCGCAGCCCGTGTGCGTGATCGACGACGAAGAGCCTGTGCACGTGTTCACGCAGACGGCGGGGATCCCGGTCGAGCTGGTCTTCGACGCCGCGACGGTAACCGTGATCGAGGGCCGGGCGACCGCGACCGAGGGTTCTGCGACCGCGACCAGAGACGCAGATCCCGTGACAGTGACAGCAGCCGCGAATCCCGCGACCGTGCGGCGGGAAGGCGACCGGCTTGTGGTCGCGGGGCTGCGGCCGGGGCCCGGGTGTCTGGTGCGGGTGAGCGACGCGTCCGGAGGCCGGGCGTCCGTCCTCGTGCTGGACGCCGCCGGCGCCCTCACCGCCACCCGGGGCCGGCTCTGGGACGCCGATCGGCTCGTGCTGAGCGACGGCCCGGCGGTCATCGACGACGAATGCCTGACCTGCTACGGCGAAGCCGACGAGGTCCGGATCTTCCCCGCCCCCGACTCCGCCGCCACGACCGACGGCGTGTTCGGGGTCCTGCCACTGCCCGCCCCCTCGCCCGACCCGATGCCCCAGGCCAAGGTGGAGCTGGTCGCACCGGCGGGCCCGGCCCGGCCACCGGTCGTGGACGCCGCCTCAGGACGGGCCTCCGCGCCCACCGATGCCGACTTCGGCCAGGCCGCCGTCTACCGGATCACCATCCCCGAGGAGGCGTTCGCGCAGAATGCCGCAGCGGACTGCGGCGCAGAGGAGGACGAGGTGCTGCTGCGGCTGGACTGGATCGGCGACGTCGGGCGGGCCTACCTCGGCGGCCGCCTCGTGGCCGACCAGTTCTGGCACGGGCCCGTCTGGGAGATCGGCCTGCGCAGATTCCGCGAACCGCTCAGGGAACACGGCTGCCTGGAGCTGCGGCTGCTGCCGCTGCGCGAGGACGCCCCCGTGTACGTCTCGCCCCAGGCCCGGCCCACGGCATACCCCGGCGGCAGCGTGCTGGAGCTGCGTTCCGTCAGCCTGGTTCGGCTGCCGCGGACCGTGCTCCCTGCCGGGTCACCCCCCGGGCGGGTACACGGCTGGTAAAAGGCTGGGCGAGGATTCGCCCGGAAGGGGCTACCGGGGAAGCATCGTTATGGGGGGCTGGTTTGCACAGGTGTCGACAACGAAGCAGTACCGGTTCGTACGAGGGATCGGCACATGATCCAATCGGGGGAAACTCATGTCGTTGCTACATTATCTCGGACTGACAAGCGTGCAGCAGTCACGCAAGCCCTATCCGATTCCGGGTGGAGGCAGTGGAGACTCCGACACCAGCAGGAGCGCACGCCGCAGGCGTCGCCGCCGCTAGGTGAAGAAGATTGCTGTGACGCATGCGAGACGCTGACTCAGCGAAAAGGGCCCACCGGCTAGACGCCGGTGGGCCCTTTTTCAGCTGTCTTTAGCCTTTCTTGTGGCAGTGCCACTTGTAGTAGGAGTGGTAGTGGCCCTTCTTGTGGTAGTGGCCCTTCCACCAGTGACCCTTCTTGTACCACTTCTTGTACCAGTGCTTGTGCCAGTAGTAGCCGTGCTTGCAGCCGGCGCTGTCACTGACCGAGGTGACCCCGGTCGTGGTGGTGCTCGCCTGGGCGGGGGCTGCGGTGGCAAGACCGGAGAGCGCCAATGAAGCGGCGAGGACGCCGCCCGCGAGGATCTTTCGCATGACCTCTTCCTTTCGTGGAGATTGCTGCTCACGATAGGAAGCCGATTAATTCCGCTCTATGTACTTGTACGCGCTCGGCACATCGATTTCGCGCCCAATATCATCCGGATCTAGAAAATGAATCCCCGCGGCCCCACGTTTCACAACGAGCCCGGCGAATGAGGAGAACTCACATTACGCCGCGAGCACCACCGTCCGCGAGGGATCATGGGAGTTCCTGGAGCCGCCGCACGTGCCACCGGTCGCGGTCAAGAAGTCATGAAACCAGAGGGCCGGAGTACGCGGCGCGTGCGGCCTCGACCTCGTGCGTGTGCTCTTTCGACCAGTTGTCGACCATCGTGTAGATCGACACGAGACTGTGCGCGAGTGGTGTGGCCTCGTACTCGACGCGCGGCGGCATTTCACGATAGTAGGAGCGCGTTACGAGCCCGTCGCGTTCCAGCTGACGCAGGCGCTGGGAGAGGACCTTCGGCGTCACATCGGGGATCCGGTGCCGAAGATCGGTGAAGCGCATCCGGCCTTGGTGCATGAGCACCCACAGGACGTCCGTGGTCCATCGCCCGAAGATCACCCGGACCGCGGGCGCGATCGGGCACGGATCGAATACCTGATCACTCGTGTAGCTGACCATGGCTCCCTCTCCTTTAGTTTCCTTTTGGTACCCGCTATCCAATGACTCTAGCTTGGGCGGAGTCGGCTCATTCCGGCACGGAGAACCCGCACCGCGCGGCCGCCGGTGTCCGCCCGGCCGACTCGGACAGCGCGTCGCCGACGACCTGAACGGCCCCTCCCGCCGGAAGATCCGCAACTTCACCCTCACGAAAAGGACCAGATCATGGACGTACGAGTCCCCGAGGACGAGCAGCCGCCCGCGGCCTCGACCGGCCGATCGCTCGCGCGGCGCGCCTTGCTGGCCGGCACAGCGGGCGCGGCCACCGCTGTCACCACGGCCACCGCAGTCGCCGCGGTCGCGAGCACCACGATGCCGGGAACGGCCCAGGCGACGGGGCGGCCGTACCAGGTGATCAACCCGAGCGACCTTCCCGCGCCACAGGGCTGGTCGCACGGCGTCGTGGTCGAAGCTCGTCGAACGCTCCTGCTCGGTGGCGCAAGCGGACAGCACCGGGACGGCACGTGGGCGGTCGGTGTCGTAGCGCAGTACGAGCAGACGCTACGCAATCTGCTCAGCGTGGTACGCGCGGCGGGCGGCCGGCCACGGCACCTCGTGAGCCTCACCGCCTACGTTGTGGACATGCCGCAGTTCCAGGCGCATTGGGACGAGATCCAGGCCGTCTGGCGCCGGCTCGTCGGACCGAACTACCCGGCGATGGCCGTGATCGGGATCAACCGGCTATGGCTGCCTGAAATGCTGATGGAGATCCAGGGTACGGCGATGCTGTTCGACTGAGGAACCTTTGCCTGCCGGGCCCGGCGGCGGTGGCGTGGTTCCAGGTCGGCGAGCCGGCCGTGTTCGGCGGTGGCGAGGAAGCAGGTCCCGCCCGGTGACCACCTCGCGTCCTACTTCGTGACCGCCTCGCGTACGGCCGGGGCGATCTCCTGGGCCCAGCGGGCCAGTACGGTGTCGTCCGCGGCGCCGTTCTCGGCGGAGAAAAGCGTGAAACCGGACGCGCCGTGCTCCAGCACCGCCCCGGTCAGTTCCTCGATCCACTGCGCGGCCGATCCGCCGAGCCAGCGGCCGTCGTCGCCGCGCGTGACGGGCAGCGGCCGGTCGGTGATGCGGCCGGGAAGGTTGTAGATCGTACGGATCTCGCCCGGGTCGCGGCCGGCCGCCGCCGCGGCCTCGTCGATGATCGGCCGGGAGGTACGGTAACGCTCGCTCAGCCAGTCGGCCGCATGGCCGGGGATCCAGCCGTCGGCCACGCGGCCGGTGGCGGCCAGCGACTTGGGGCCGACCGATCCGGTCCACACGGGCGGCGCGGCGACGGGGGCGGGCTCGATCTGGCGCACCTGGTAGTGGGCGCCTTCGAAGGTGACCGGCGCGCCGCCGCCCGACAGCAGCTTGACCAGGGTGATCGCCTCCTCGAACGCGTCCACGGCGGCGCCGGGCGACAGCCGGGGCACGCCCATGTCGGCGATACGGTCCCACAGCCCGCCCGCGCCCACACCCAGCACGACCCGGCCGCCCGACAGTGCCGACAGCGACGTCACCGTCCTGGCCAGCATGGCCGGCGGCCGGGTCGGCACGTTGGTGACGTTGACCAGGCCGGCGATGTGCCGCGTGCTCCCGAGGACGAAGCCGAGCGTGGCGTAGGCGTCGAGGCGCCCGCCGAGATAGGGGTGGTCGGCCACGCTGAAGTGGTCGAGCCCGTCGCGGTCGGCCTGCTGGACCGTGCGCAGCAGTCCGGGTATGTCGTCGATGCCGGGATGCGCGCCGAAACCGAAGACTACGTCATGTGCGGACATTGTTCTGCCTTTCCCCCGTGCGCGACCATAGGCAGTCGATCGCCATCGTCACTTTGAGTTCGTGTTACGAACCATATTGATTCGTAGTACGAACTGCAAGTCAGCCGGCCCGCTCCGGCTCCAGGAAGACCGTAGGCACCTTGTTCTCGGCCACGACCCGGCCGAGCAGGGCGGCGATTGTGTCGTGCTCCGCCGGCCCGAAGCCCGCGATCAGCTCCTCGACCCGGTGGCAGGTCTCGGCGTGGAAGCCCTCGGCCACCTTGGCGCCCCGCCGGGTGAGCGCCACCCGCACGGCGCGGGAGTCCTGCGGGTCCGGTCTGCGCTCGACCAGGCCGTTGCGTTCGCTCCGGTCGACCAGTCCGGTCAGGCTCGACTTCGCCAGGCCGAGCACCGCGCCCAGCTCGCTCATCCCGTACGGCTGCGCCATCAGCACGCACAGCAGCTGCCCCTGCTGCTGGGTGAGGCCGTATTCGCGGGCGGAGGCCGCGTACACGGCGTTCACCAGGAACGTGGCCCGCACCAGGGCGCTCACCGGCCCGATCGGACCACCTGCGTTCTCACTCACCGACCCAGAATAACGAATTCGTGCAACGAACTATCGTGAACTGCCCGACCGGTCGGCCGCGCACCGGCAGCTGCGGTGACCGTGCCGGCCGGTCAGCCGCGCACGGCGTCGGCGGTGGCCGTGCCGGCCGCTCCTGCGGGGTCGGCGTCGAGGTCGTCGTCGATCAGGAAGCCGCCCGACTGGTGCCGCCAGAGCCGGGCGTAGGGCCCGTCGGCCTCCAGCAGCTCACTGTGGGTGCCCTGCTCCACGATCCGCCCCCGGTTGAGCACGATCAGCCGGTCCATCCGGACGACGGTGCTCAGCCGGTGGGCGACGACGAGCGCGGTCCTGTCGCGCATGAGCTGCCACAGCGCCTCCTGGACCAGGAGTTCGCTCTCGGAGTCGAGGGCGCTGGTCGCCTCGTCCAGGAGCAGGATCGGCGCCTCGCGCAGGATGGCCCGCGCGAGGGCGAGTCGTTGCCGCTGGCCACCGGAGAGCTTGACGCCGCGCTCGCCGACCAGGGTGTCGAAGCCGTCGGGCAGGGACTCGGCGAACTCGGTGACATGAGCCGCCTGCGCCGCCCGGAGGATCTCGGCGTCGGTGGCGCCGGGCCGGGCGAAGCCGATGTTGTCGCGGATCGACCGGTGGAACATGGCCGGCTCCTGCGGCACGTACGAGATCAAACTGCGCAGGTCGGCCTGGCGCAGGCGGGCGATGTCCTGGCCGCCGATCAGGATCCGGCCACCGTCGATGTCCATGAGGCGCAGCAGCAGCCGGGTGAGGGTGCTCTTGCCGCCGCCCGACTGGCCGACCAGCCCGATCTTGGTGCCGCTGGGGATGTCGAGGTCGAGCCCGTCGAAGAGCGGCGGGCCGTCGCCGTAGGCGAATCTCACCCGCTCGAAGCGGATGCCCGCGTCGGCCGGGCGCAGCGGTTGCGGGTCGGCGGGGTCGACCACGGTCGGCGGCTCCAGCAGCAGCTCGGTGAACTGGGCCGCCTCGGTGAGCGTGCTCTCCAGCCGCCGGTAGATCTGGTTGAACTCGAACATGATGTTGATCGTGTTCGAGTAGTAGGTGAAGGTCACCACGATGGCCTCCACGCCCAGGCCGCCCCTGAGCGCCACGGCGAGCAGCAGGCCGACGGCGCTGGTGAGGACCGCCAGCGGGGCCACGACGGTGTCGACCCGCAGGTTGCCGAAGTCCCACGAGCGCAGTGACAGCCGGCGCTGCTCGGCGATCCGCTCCCGGTGCTCGCTCGCCTCGCGGCGTTCGGCGGCGAACGCGCGGACCGTGTCCATGTTGGACAGCACGTCGGCGACGTGGCCCGACACGCGTACCTTGGCGGCCTCGCGCCGCTCCACCAGCGCCTGGCGGCGGCGGATGAGCGGGGCGACGAGGAAGCCGGTGAGCAGGATGAGGCCCAGGAGCACGATGACCAGCAGCGGGTGGTACTGCCAGAGCACCACCGAGGCGAAGATCAGCGGCACCAGCTTGGCCATGATCGAGAATGTCAGCGTGTCGACGAATTCCTCGAACCTGCTGGAGAAGCCGAGCACCCGCTTCGTCAGCGAGCCGGCGAAGTTGTCGTGGAAGAACGCGGTGTCCTTGACCAGCAGCTCGTCCATGCCGATCACGCCGAGCCGCTCGATGCCCCTGGCGTCGGTGCGGTTGAGGAAGTGCAGGCCGATGCGCCACAGCGTCTCGCCGGCCAGCAGGAGCGCGCCGAAGCCGAGCACGTACGGCAGCAGCGCCATGACGGAGCCGTCGCCGCCCGCGGCCAGATGCCCGACGAGCCCGGCCACCGCGAGCGGCGCCAGATAGAACAGGCAGACGTTGCCCAGCGCCGGCAGCGTCAGCGCGGGCACCGAGACGCGCCACTGACGCCTCAGCTCCCCGCCGTAATGACGCAGGACCAGCAGCACCGCTGATTTCCGTACGGACGGGCCGTCTCCTGAGCCCTCCCCCGTTTCAAGCACAGACATCGGCCCTCCCGAACGCCGCGACCCACCGTGGCCATGCTGCCGCAGGGCGTGCCCGGACAGCCAATGATTTTCCGCCGCGCCCAGCGGCGCCGGCGGGCAGCCGACGGGTGGGCGCCGGGTGGCCGGCGGGTGCGCTCAGCCGGCGGTGTCGCCCGCGAACGCGGTGACGAGCTCCCCTGTGGTGAGGATGGCGTGCGCGAAGGTGGGGCCGTTCAGGTGGTGCGCGGCGTGCATCATCTCGGGCTGGAACGCGGCGGTGGCGTCGCGCACCAGCGTCACGTGGTAGCCGAGCTCCATGGCGAAGCGGCCGGTGGATTCGAGGCAGGTGTTGGCCAGCACGCCGATGAGCACCACGTGGGTGACGTGGTGCTGCTTGAGCTGGAAGTCCAGGTCGGTGTTGGCGAAGCCGCTCTGCGCCCAGTGCTCATGGATGACGATGTCCTCGGGGTGCGGCTGGAGGTCCTGGTGGAACTCCCCGCCCCAGGTGCCGTACTCGAAGGAGTGCCGTTCCTGGATGCCGCGCTGGGTCGGGTTCGGATGGTCCCAGGTGTCGTAGTCGCCCGGCCGCCAGCGGCGGTGCGGGACGTACATCACCCGCATGCCGGCCCCGCGCGCGGTGGCGAGCACGGCGCGCAGGTGGTCCACCAGCCCGACCGCCTCCGCCACGGGCCGCAGCCGGGGCCAGAGCTTGCCGCCCTCGGAGAGGAAGTCGTTGTACGGGTCGACCAGCAGCACCGCCGTGCTGCCTGGGCCGTAGGCGCGGGTCATGACGTTCCCCCTCAGATTCGGACGAAGAAACGGAAAGCCACCCATACGGGGTCCGCTCCTGCTGCCGATATACCCACCCTCACCCATCGCGACCTGGCACAACGGGCGAACGGGAGGAGCGGGGCGGGTTCTGCGACACGCGCTTTATGCAGTTATGGGATAATCACTGCCGATGTGGGTGACGCGCGGCCCCTTGACCCGCGGCGGATCGGCGATCCTGCGCATAGCGGGCGAAGTCCCGGGCAGTGTCGGCAGCAAGCGACTTGGCTCACAGTGACATTGGAAGGTTCGTTGGAATGCTGGCCGTCCTGGCTCTCCCTCTGCTTCTCCTGGCCGGACTGATGCTCATGCAGCGACTGGAGGAGGTGCTGCTGCCCGCGGCCCCGGCCCAGCCGCCCGCGCCCGCCCCCGAGATCGCCCAGATCCGGATCAAGCCGGCGCTCGCCGTACCCGACGACCAGCCCCCATCGGCCGCCCAGCCGGTGGCCCTCGCCGTGCTCGACGCCGAGTCCCCCGAGGCCGGACCCGACGACCTCCTGCCGCCCGCCGAGCCCGCGACCCCCTCCGCTGAGCCCATGACCCCCGCCGCCGAGGCCCGCAGGACCCGGGGGCGTGCCGGCGATACGCCGTCCTGCCCGCATCGCCGCCACCCGCACCAGCGGCGGCACCCGGCGAAGGCGGCGTGACTCCAGACCGGGCTCCCCTGTCTGCGCCTCCGCCGAGCAGGCCCTGAGCCGCGGGAAGGACCGCGCGGCTCACTTCCTGCGGGCTTCGAGCCCGTCGAGGATCAGATCCAGGCCCCAGCCGAACTCGTCACCGTAGTCGTAGCCCGGCCGCAGGGCATGATCGACGATCATCTCCGCGAGGTACGGCAACTCCTCCACCGGCAGCTCGGCGAGGATGCCGCCGGCCACGTCCTCGACCTCGTCGGGCGTGCTCAGCGGCAGGTTCGCCTCCTGAAGCACGTACCCGGTCACGTAGCTGTCGATGATCGAGATGGCGTGCGCGGCCATCTGCAGGCTGAACCCCGCCTCACGCAGGACCCCGAGGACGGCGTTGTGATGACGCAGCGTCGCCAGCCCCGGGTTGCGGCGGGAGTCCACGAGGCCGAGCGCCCAGGTGTGCCGCGCCAGGACCGCCCGCGCCGAGCCGGCGCGCACACGGATCGCGTCGCGCCAGTCGTCGCACCCGGCGGGAGGCAGCTCGATCTCCGTGAAGACCACGTCCACCACGCCGTCGAGGATGGCGTCCTTGTTGGGCACGTGGTGGTAGAGCGACATCGCCTCCACGCCCAGCTCCTGCGCCACCCGCCGCATGGTGACGGCCTCGATGCCACCGCGATCGGCGACCCGGACCGCGGCCTCCAGCACGAGGTCCCTGCTGAGCGGCCGCGCTGGTGACACGAGAGAACTCCGGAGCTGGTGACGGTTGACAACCTTACGAGTGTAAGTCAGCCTTACGGTAGTAAGTCACCTTACAAACGTAAGTCTTCGTGCCGGAGCACGCCAGCCGAGAGGGGTCCGCGATGCCGATGCCGTTATGGTGGGGTCACGTGAACAAGCGGGTGTTCAACCCGCTCACGCTCGCCCAGGGAAAATCGCCCGTGCTGACGCACGTCGGTCGTGCCTCCGGCCGCACCTACCACACGCCGCTCGACGCCTTTCCCGTCCCTGGCGGCTACCTGTTCATCCTCGTGTACGGATCGCGCTCCGACTGGGTGCGCAACATCCTGGCGGCGGGCAGCGCGCGACTCCTGGTGGACGGCAAGGAGGTGGAACTCGCCACCCCCCGCGTCGTCGGCAGGGACGAGGCGTTGGAGGCGCTGCCCACCAAGTCGCGCCGCCCCGTACGCGTGCTCCGCATCAAGGAGTTCCTGCGGATGGACCTGGCCGCGAGCTGACGTCCCGCCGCCCGGCCCCGACCTCCTGCGGCAGCCCGAGCCGGGCGGTCGGCACCTGGTACGTCTCCCGCCCGGTCGCGACCGCGGCCACGTTGACCAGGCACAACACCGCGGTGATGATCGAGACGCCGAGCCAGCTCTCCGGGCCGGTGCCCGCCACGGCGGTGGCCACGGTGGGCCCGAACCCGGCGATGGCGAAGCCGATCTGGGTGCCGATCGCCATGCCCGACAGGCGTACCCGGGTGGTGAACATCTCCCCGTAGAACGACGGCCACACCGCGTTGACGGCGCTGTAGACGATGCCGAACAGCGCGATGCCCGCGACGAAGATCAGCAGGAAGTCGCCGGTGTAGATCGACCACAGGTAGCCGAACATCAGCACCGCGCTGCCCAGTGAGCCGCCGATGAGGACCGGCTTGCGGCCCACCCGGTCCGACAGCCTGCCCCACAGCGGGATAGAGATCAGCGCGGCGATGTTGGCCAGCACCCCCACCCACAACATCGGCGTGCGTTCCAGGCCCATGGTGTTGACCGCGTACGACAGCGCGTGCACGGTGAAGATCGTGCTCACGGACGCGATGACCGCGGCGACGACGACGCGCAGCACGTCACGCCACTGCTCGCGGAAGAGCACCGCCAGCGGCATCTTCGCCACGGTGTCGGTGGCGACCTCCCGCTCGAACGCGGGCGTCTCCTCCAGCGTCCGCCTGATGATCACACCCGCCGCCGCGACCACCACGCTCAGCCAGAACGGCACCCGCCAGCCCCAGCTCAGCAACTGCTCCTCGGGCAGGGCGGCGACCGGCAGGAAGATCGCGGTGGCGATGATCTGGCCGGCCTGCGTGCCGTTCAGGGTGAAGCTGGTGTAATAGCCCCGGCGGTCCTCAGGCGCGTGCTCCAGCGTCATCGCGTTCGCGCCCGCCTGCTCCCCGGAGACGGAGAACCCCTGCAGCAGGCGGAGCGCGACGAGCAGGATCGGCGCCGCCACCCCGATCTCGTCGTACGTGGGCAGGCAGCCGACCAGGAACGTCGACGCGCCCATCAGCACCAGCGTGGTGACCAGCACCCGCTTGCGGCCGAACTTGTCCCCCACGTGCCCGAGCACGAAGGCGCCCACGGGCCTGGCCAGGTAGCCGACCCCGAAGGTGGCCAGGGCGAGGAGGGTTCCCGTGGCGGGCGAGGAGGAGGGGAAGAAGATCCGGTTGAAGACCAGCGCGGCGGCGGTGCCGTAGATGAAGAAGTCGTAGTACTCCAGCGCGCTGCCGATCCAGGCAGCGACGGCCGCTTTCCGAGGTTTGCCGGGCACGGTCACGATTCGCTCCTCACAGGGGAATTCGAGGGGGGTGATGCTTCCAGCGAAACTAACTCACTGGTTCGTACGTTACAAGACCGCGTTTCGGACGTTCTGGCCGCGCACACGCCGCCTCAGCGACGTCCCGCGTGCTGAGCCGCCAGCCGGACGGCGGCGTTGCCGGCGCCGTACCCCTGGTAGCCGCCGATCCGCTGGACCAGCTCGAAGAAGACCCGGCCCGCGGTGACGGTGTAGAGGTGCAGGAACTCGCCGCCGCGCTCGTCCCGGTCGTAGAGGACGCCGAGGCCGCGCAGCTCGGGATCGACCTCCCACCGGGCGTCCAGGTCGTCGTAGTAGTTGCCGGGGATCGGCAGCAGCAGCCCTGGATGCTCCTCGCGCAGCCTGCGGGCCACGGCCACCACGTCGTCGCAGGCCAGCGCCACGTGCTGCCACGGAAGGTGGTCGGCGCCGACCTGGGCGACGTTCACCACGACGCGCACCTCGCCGCCGGGGCTCGACATCGCCTTGCTGCGCAGCAGCCCGTACGGGTCGGGCACCTCCAGGCTCTGCTGCGGCCGGAGCCCGAGCACGCTGCGGTAGAACAGCGCCGCCTCGTCGAAGTGGTGCCGCGGCTGGGTGAGCGCGACGTGGTCGATGCCGGTGACGTGGCCCGGCTGCTCCCCGTACGGCCGGGAAGGGGTGAAGTCGGCGAGCCAGCCGTCGTCGCAGAAGAAGATCTCGGTGCCGTCCGGCGCGGCCACCGCGTTCAGCTCCGCCTCATCGGGCGTACGCGCGCGCGGCAGGATCGGCGACAGCAGCGACTCGGCGTGCCGGGCCGCTCCGGCGGGGTCGGGGCTGTCCAGGCCGACCGCGACGAGCGCGGGGGCCGCCCCCGTGGCGTTGACCAGCAGCCGCGCCCCGCCCTGTTCCCACAGCTCCACCGGCTTGCCGGGATGTGTCCCCGTACGCGTGAAGCCGAGCGCCGCGGGAAGCCCGCCGAGCCCGGCGGGGCCGGCCAGTTCGGCGAAGGCGAACCCGGCGGGCACGGCCGGATGGGCCGCGCCCGCCACCTCCCGTTCCAGGGCGATGAGCGAGCGCATGCCGTCCAGCGCGGTGCGTTCCGCCGACGCCTGGCGGAAGACGTCGTTGAACACCTCGAGCGACAGCGGCCCCGCGTAGCCCGCGCGCCGCACGCCGGCGAGCAGCCCGGCCAGGTCGAACGTGCCCTGACCGGGGAAGCAGCGATAGTGGCGGCTCCACGGCAGCACGTCCATGGCCAGCCGCGGCGCGTCGGCGAGCTGCAGGAAGAAGATCTTCTCGCCCGGGATGGCCTCGATGCCGATCGGGTCGGAGCCCCGCGACAGGATGTGGAAGCTGTCCAGGCACACGCCCAGGCCGGGGTGGTCGGCCAGCCGGACGAGGCGCCAGGCGTGCAGGTACTCGTTGACGTGCCGGCCCCAGGCCAGCGCCTCGTAGGCGACGCGGATGCCGTGCTCGGCGGCCCGCTCGGCCAGCAGCCGCAGGTGCCCGGCCGCCACGTCGTCATCGGGGACGGCCGCGGGCGAGACGTTCGAGCAGAGCAGCAGCAGATCGGCGCCGAGGCGCTCCATGAGCCGGAACTTGTGCTCGGCCCGGCGCAGGTTGCCCGCCAGCAGCTCGGCCGGCGCCCCTTCGAAGTCGCGGAAGGGCTGGTAGAGGTCGATGCCGAGGCCGAGATCGGCCGCGCGGGCGCGGATCTCCTCCGGTGGCAGCGGGCAGGCCAGCAGGTCGTTCTCGAAGATCTCCACTCCGTCGAACCCCGCGGCCGCGATGGCCTCCAGCTTCTCCACCAGGGTGCCGCTCACCGACACGGTGGCGATGGACTTGCGCACGCTTTTCCTCCCTTTGACGGCGGTTTCGCCAGGCGGGCTTCAGACGGCGACGAGATCGGTGAGGTGCGCGAGCATCCGCTCGGCGTCCGGTTCCCGGCCCGTGAACAGCCGGAACGCGTGCACGGCCTGGAAGACGACCATGCCGCCGCCGTCCAGGGTCCGGCAGCCGGCCGCCCGCGCCTGCCGCAGCAGTTCGGTCTCCAGCGGCCGGTAGACGATGTCGGCCACCCACAGGCCGGAATGCAGGAGCCCGGCGGGCAGCGGCATCCCCGGATGCCGGGCCATGCCGGTCGGCGTCGCGTGCACCAGCCCGTCGGCCCGCTCCATGAGCCGCGGCAGCTCGGCGGCGGGCGCGGGGCGGGCCCGCCCGTCCCCGAAGCGGGCGGTCAGCTCCCCGGTGAGGGTGCGGGCCCGCGCCGGTTCCGAGTCGACCACGGTGATCCGGTCGGCGCCCATCGTGAGCAGCGCGTGCGCGACCGCTGCCCCCGCTCCCCCTGCGCCGAGCTGCACGATCCGGCGGGCGGGCGCGTCGGGCAGGCCGCGCGCGAACGACTCGGCGAAGCCCGTCCAGTCCGTGTTGTGGCCGATCGCCCGATCGCCGTCGAACACCACGGTGTTGACCGCGCCGAGCATGCGGGCGTCCGGCGACAGCTCGTCCAGGTGCGGGATGACGTCCTGTTTGCAGGGATGGGTGACGTTGAGCCCGTCGTAGCCGAACCGGCGCGCCGTGCGGATCAGCTCGCCCACGTCGCCGCCCATCCGGTCGGTGTCGAGCAGCCGGTAGACGTAGTGCAGCCCGTGGTGCACGGCTTCACGCTCGTGCAGGGGCGGGCTCAAGGAGGGGCCGATACCCGAGCCGATCAGTCCGATCAGGAACGAATCCATCACTTCTCCCTTTCCAGCGGGTACGACCGCGCATGTCCTCCTAATGTACGTACTAGTGAGTTACATGACCAGACAGAAGCCTCACGGACGGCGAAACTCAACGGCCCCCGGCGCGGACGATCGCGCGGGGGCCGCTGACCTCCTCGGCCGGATGGCTCAGGTCGCCGTGGAGACCACCACGCGCCGGTTCTTGGCGCGACCCTCCGGGTCGTCCGAGCCGTCCGCCTTGGTGTTCGGCGCGACCGGTTTGCTCTCCCCGTATCCCCGCGCCTTCAGCCGCGAACGGTCCAGGCCGCCCTCGTCCGCCAGCCAGTCGACGACCGCCTGCGCCCGCCGCTCCGACAGCGGCTGGTTGTGCGCGTCCTCACCCTTGGCGTCGGTGTGCCCGTCCACGGCGATCCGCGCGTCCTTCCCCGCCTTCTTCCCGATCTCGCGGGCGACGCGCCTGAGCTCGGCAGCGGCCTCGGGCTTGACGGTGGCGCTGTCGAAGTCGAAGAGCACGTCGGCCTCGATGCTGAACGCGATCGAGCCCTCTCCCTCCAGCACCTCGCTCTTGCCCACCTCGTACGCCTTCAGCTCCGCGGCCGGGATCTCCACGGCCGGCACCTCGACGGCGGGCACCTCCACCGCGGGCACCTCGACGGCCGGCAGGCACTCGTTCTGCTTGTTACAGGCGCCGGGCCGGACGATGAACGGCCTGATCACGAAGGGCCTGATGATGAACGGCCTGATGATGAAGGGCCGGATCACGAACGGGACGATGCTCCCGCGCTTCGGCTTGACCTGGCACACCTCGGGCGTCGAGACGCCTTGGGCGTGCTTGGCCTCCGCCCGCTTGCCCTCGGCCCTGACCGGGTCGAGCTTGATCCCGCCCGCGTTCACGCCGGGGATCTCGACCGGGGGGATCTCCACGGCCGGGATCGACACCGGCGGGATCGACGCGGCGCCGAGGCAGCCGCCGGGTGCCGGGGCGATCTCGGTGCACTGGGCCGGGATGTGCACGGCGGGGATGTCCACACCGGGGATGGTGACGGCGGGAATGGTCGTGCCGCCCACCTTCGCCTCAGGGATGACCACCGGATCGGCGTGCACGGCCGGACTGTCCACGGCGGGGATGAGCTCGCCGTTCGGGCAGTGCGTCGGCTCGGGGCCGGTCGGCGTCGCCGAAGGGCTGCCCGTCGTCTCACCGGCCTGCGCCGGACTGGTCACCGTGCCGGCCGAGCCCGTCGCCGCCGGTGTCTGGCGCTCCTCCCCGCCCCCGCCGGTCGCACCCGAGCCACACGCGGCCAGCACCATCGCGAGCAGCGGTGTCACGAGCAGGGTTCTCGTCATGATCAAATCTCCCACAAGGATCGCGTAGACCCACGACGGTAGGACATCCACCTTCAGGATCTGTATAGAGCCGGAAAAGGGATCACGGGCCTTGAGTTCCCCGGCCGCGAGAGGTCCACTGGGGAGTGAGGACGCGACCTCCGGCAGATGGGTGGATGAGGCTGATGGCCCGGCGCTCGGCACAGGGACTGGTTCCGCGCATGATCGTGGCGATGGCGCTGCTGGCGCTCGTCTACGCCGTGCCCATCGGGCTGGCGCTGCTGGCCGGGATCGTCGTGCCCGTGGTGGTGGTCGCGGTGGCGCTGGCGGTGCTGCCGCAGTGGTGGGCGACCGAGTGGATGGCGCGCAAGGCGACCAGGGCCCGGATCGTCTCGCCCGAGGAGCAGCCGGAGCTGCACGCCGTGCTGGACCGGTTGTGCGCGCTGAACGACCTGCCCAAACCGCGCGTCGCGGTCAGCGATGACCCGCGGCCCAACGCCTTCACCCTCGGCCGCTCGCGCCGGCACACCACCGTCATGGTGACCCAGGGGCTGCTGGACACGCTGGAGCCGGAGGAGCTCACCGTGGCCATGGCGCACGAGGTCGCGCACATCCGCCACCGCGACGTGGCCTTCATGACGCTGGCCGGCTCGCTGACCATCGCCATGGCCTGGGGGATGCGGGTCGCCCGCAAGTACGTGCGCAGGAACAGCCGCCCGGTGCCCTTCCTCCAGCAGGTCCGCGACCTTCCGGTGATGTTCTTCCTGGCCTCCTTCGCCTCGTGGATCGCCGTGCTGTGGGTGTTCAGCGTGCTGGCCCGGCTGCCGTTGCGGGCGCTGAGCCGCAGCCGCGAGCTGGCCGCCGACCACGACGCGGCCGTGCAGACCGGGCAGCCCGCGCTGCTGGCCGCCACCCTGCTCAAGATCATCGGCTGTGGGATCCCCGCCACCGACCTGCGGGCGGCGACGATCCCCGCCGTCGGCCTGGTGGCCGCAGAGCCCGCCAGGCACGGCTGGTGGTCGAGCCACCCGACGATCGCCCAGCGGGTGAACCGCCTGACCTGAGGACGATCGGCTTCACAGCCTGGTCTCATAGGGGGACCCGCCAGCACAGCCGGGCCCCGCCCTCCTTCGTGGGCTCCAGCTCCACCGAGCCGCCCAGTCGCGCGGCCCGTTCCTCGATGTTGCGCAGCCCGCTGCGCCGCCCGCCCTCGCCCAGGCCCACGCCGTTGTCGGTGACCAGCAGGGTGAGGGCGCCGCCCGCGACCTCGACGGACACCTCGGCCCTGGTCGCGTGCGAGTGCCGTACGACGTTGGACAGCGCCTCGCGCAGCACCGCCACCACGTGCTCGGCGGCGGCCTCGGGCACCTCGGTGTCGAGCCGGCCCTCCATCCGCAGCCCCGGCATGAACCCCAGGTGGCTGCCCGCCCCCTCCACCAGCTCCACGATCTGCCCGCGCAGGCTCGGCGGCGTGTCGTCGTAGGAGGCCTGCAAGGCGAAGATGGACGAGCGGATCTGCCGGATCGTCTCGTCCAGCTCGTCGATCGCGTGCTGCAGCTTCTTGCCCGCCTCGGGCCGCTCGACCAGCCGCAGCGTGCTCATCAGCGTCATCGCGGTGGCGAACAGCCGCTGAATGACCACATCGTGCAGGTCTCGCGCGATCCGGTCGCGATCCTCCAGCAGACCCAGCCGCTCGGCGTCGCGCCGCGCCTCGGCCAGCTCCAGCGCGACCGCCGCCTGACCGGCGAACGCCCGCAACATCTGCTCGGCCGCGCCGCTGAACGGCAGCCGCCCGCTCCGCTTGGCCAGCATCAGCACTCCCCGCACCGCCGGTGCTGCTCCCAGCGGGACCATCAGTCCTGGGCCGTACCCAAGCCGCCGCAGCGGAGAGTCGGGAAAGGGGCCGGTCTGCAGGTCGGCGCAGGACACCACCTCGCCCCGGGTGAAGGCGTCGCCCGCGAGCGTGCTCGACAGCTCGATCGAGGTCCCCTCCAGCTCCTCCGCGCCCTCCCCCTCGACGACCTCCACCACGAGCGTCTCCCGCGACGAGCCGGGCAGCAGCATCAGGACGACGTCGGCGTCGCTCATGCGGTGGGCGCGGGCGGCCACCACCGACAGCACCTCGCGCGGGTCGGCGCCCGACAGCAGGCTCGTGGTCACCTCCGACGACGCCTGCAACCAGGTCTCGCGGCTGCGCGACTCCTCATACAGACGGGCGTTCTCCACCGCCACGCCGGCCGCCGTGGCCAGCGCGATCACCACCGCCTCGTCCTCCTCGTCGAACTCGCCGCCACCGCGCTTCTCGGTCAGATACAGGTTGCCGAACACCTCATCACGCACCCGGATCGGCACGCCCAGGAAGGTGCCCATGGGCGGATGGCCGGGCGGGAAGCCGTAGGACTCCGGATGGTCGGAGATGCGCCGCAGCCGCAGCGGCCTGGCATCCTTGATCAGCAGCCCGAGCAG
>NZ_JBEZGB010000008.1:0-527421 GCF_040649755.1 Nonomuraea sp. NPDC048882 | reverse complement strand
CCACCGCGACCGTCAACCGCGCCGTACTCAAACTGCCCACCGGCTGGCCCACCCGCACCCAGACCCTGACCGTCCAAGGCAGCACCAACGGCACCACCTTCACCACCCTGCTCCCCTCCGCCACCCACACCTTCAACCCCACCGCCACCCTCACCATCCCCGCCACCACCACCCGATACGTCCGCATCCAGATCACCGCCAACACCGGCTGGCCCGCCGCCCAGCTCGCCGAAGCCGAACTCTGGGGCCCCGCCCCCGACACCCCCGGCGACGCCACCAACCTCGCCCTCGGCAAAACCCTCACCGAGTCCTCCCACACCCACACCTACGTCGCCGCCAACGCCAACGACGACAACCCCCAGACCTACTGGGAAAGCGCCGCCTACCCCGCCACCCTGACCGCCCCCCTCGGCGCCGACGCCACCCTCACCTCCCTCACCCTCAAACTCAACCCCGACCCCGCCTGGGCCCGCCGCACCCAGACCCTCCAAGTCCTCGGCCGCACCCAGAACGCCACCACCTTCACCACCCTCGTCCCCAGCGCCACCTACACCTTCGACCCCGCCACCGGCAACACCGTCACCATCCCGCTCACCGCCACCGCCGCCGACGTCCGCCTGCAGTTCACCGCCAACACCGGCGCCCCAGGCGGCCAGGTCGCCGAGTTCCAGATCTTCGGCACCCCGGCACCCAACCCCGACCTCACGGTGACGGCGCTCAGCTGGACGCCCGCCGCGCCGACCGCGACGACCGCGATCACGCTGTCGGGCACGGTCAGGAACGCCGGCACCGCCGCCTCCGCCGCCACCTCGCTCGCCTTCTACGCCGCAGGCGCCAAGGTCGGCACCGCCGACGTCGCGGCGCTGGCCGCCGGAGCCGCCACGACCGTGTCGGCGAACATCGGGACCAGGAGCGCGGGCACGTACCAGCTCGAAGCCAGGGTGGACGAGCAGAACGCGGTCCCCGAGCAGAACGAGGCCAACAACGGTCACACCGCGCCATCACCCCTGGTCGTCGCCGACGCGCCTGGCCCCGACCTGCAGATCCTCGGCCTGACCGCCACGCCGCCGAACCCCGCCGCCGGCACCCGCGTCACCTTCACCGTGGCCGTCAGGAACCGCGGCACCACCACGACCGGCGCCACCACGGTCACCCGGGTCGCGATCGGGGGCATCACGCTCGACACCCAGACCTCGCCCATCGCCGCGGGCGCGACGGCGAACGTGGCCGTGAGCGGCGGCTGGACCGCCACCAGCGGTGGCGCCACCGCCGTCGCCACCGCGGACGCGACCGGTGTCGTGGCCGAGACCGACGAGGGCAACAACACGTTCTCGCAGCCGATCACCGTCGGCCGCGGCGCCTCGCTGCCGTACGTCGAGTACGAGGCGGAAGCGGCCTCCTACCAGGGCACCCTGCTGCAGTCGGACCCGCTGCGCACGTTCGGGCACACCAACTTCGCCACCGAGTCCTCCGGCCGCAAGTCGGTCCGGCTGAACTCGACCGGCCAGTACGTCGAGTTCACCTCCGTGAACCAGGCCAACTCGATCGTGGTGCGCAACTCCATCCCGGACGCGCCGGGCGGCGGCGGCATGGAGGCCACGATCAGCCTGTACGCCGACGGCGCCTTCGTACGGAAACTCACCCTCTCCTCCAAGCACAGCTGGCTGTACGGCACCAGCGACGAC
This sequence comes from Nonomuraea sp. NPDC048882, assembly GCF_040649755.1. NCBI lineage: Bacteria > Bacillati > Actinomycetota > Actinomycetes > Streptosporangiales > Streptosporangiaceae > Nonomuraea > Nonomuraea sp. NPDC048882. Next base: position 525,736 of record NZ_JBEZGB010000008.1, on the reverse strand, counting down.
CCGGAGGCGCTGACCAACACCCCGCAGGCCGACGCGCGCAGGCTGTTCGACGAGTCGCACGCGCTGCTGTCGCGCTCGTACCCGGCCGGCACCAAGTTCCGCCTCCAGCGCGACGCCGGCGACGACGCCGCGTTTTACATCATCGACCTGATCGACCTGGAGCAGGTCGCGCCCGCGGCGGGCAAGCCGGCTGAGTGCACCTCCATCACCGACTACGGCGCCGTCCCCGACGACGGCGGGGACGACACGGACGCGATCCAGCGGGCCGTCACCGACGACCAGAACGGCGTCATCGCCTGCGTGTGGATCCCGCCGGGTCAGTGGCGGCAGGAGAAGAAGATCCTCACCGACGACCCGCTGAACCGCGGCCAGTACAACCAGGTCGGCATCAGGAACGTGACGATCCGCGGCGCGGGCATGTGGCACTCGCAGTTCTACACCCTGACCGAGCCGCACCTGGCCACGGGCGGCATCAACCATCCGCACGAGGGCAACTTCGGCTTCGACATCGACGACAACGTGCAGATCTCCGACGTGGCCATCTTCGGCTCCGGCCGGATCCGCGGCGGCCCCGGCGGCGCCGAGGGCGGCGTCGGGCTGAACGGCCGCTTCGGCCGGAACACGAAGATCAGCAATGTCTGGATCGAGCACGCCAACGTGGGCGTCTGGGGCGGCCGCGACTACGACAACATCCCCGAGCTGTGGGGGCCGGCCGACGGGCTGCAGTTCAGCGGCATGCGCATCCGCGACACCTACGCCGACGGCATCAACTTCAGCAACGGGACGCGGAACTCGCGCGTGTTCAACTCCAGCTTCCGCACCACCGGGGACGACTCGCTGGCCGTCTGGGCCAACCCGTTCGTCAAGGACCCGTCGGTGGACATCGCCCACGACAACACGTTCGTCAACAACACCGTCCAGCTCCCGTGGCGGGCCAACGGCATCGCGATCTACGGCGGCTACGGCAACAAGATCGAGAACAATCTGGTGTACGACACCATGAACTACCCCGGCATCATGCTCGCCACCGACCACAACCCGCTGCCCTTCTCCGGCCAGACGCTGATCGCCGGCAACGCGCTGTACCGCTGCGGCGGCGTCTTCTGGGGCGAGGCGCAGAAGTTCGGCGCCATCACCCTGTTCGCCCAGAATCGCGACATCACCGGCGTGACCATCCGCGACACCGAAATCTCCGACTCGACCTATGACGGCATCCAGTTCAAGGCGGGCGGTGGCAACATGCCCGGCGTCGCCATCACGAACGTCCGCATCGACAAGTCCAACAACGGCGCGGGCATCCTGGCCCACGGCGGTGCCCGGGGCAGCGCGACCCTGAGCGGCGTCACCATCACGAACTCGGCGACCGGCGACATCGTCAGGGAACCGGGCACCGGCTTCGTGATCACGGGCGGATAGCGCACCCCAGGGCCGGGGCGGGCCGTCACCGCCCCGGCCAGTACGGGTCGAACAGGTCGAACCTGTTCTGCAGGCCCAGCAGGTAGCGCGCGTCGTCGGTGTCGTGCAGCAGCTCGAACTCGCGCGGCACGTACAGGCTGAACAGCCGGGCCCGGGCGGCGGAGGAGCCGGAGGCGTCCAGAACGGCGTTGGCCGCCATGCGCCCGGCCTCGTTCGCGCCCTCCACCGTGGCCAGGTTGATGCTGTTGCGGACGTAGTCGGCGGCCAGGAAGAGGTTGGGGATGGCGGTGGTGGCGCCCGGCCGGTCCGCCCAGGAGGAGGGCGTGTTGATCAGCAGCGGCTCGTCGTTGGCCACCGCCGGCGTACCCTCGCCGGTGATCGCCGGGTCGACGAACCAGGACCGTACGATCGAGTCGGGCAGCAGCGCCGCGCCGCCGGGCAGCGCCGAACGCACCTGGGCCAGCACCTCCTGCACGATCTGCGGCCGGGTGCACTGCTTGGCCGTCTTGCCGAACAGGATGCCCGGCGTGTTCCAGTCCGACAGGTCGAGCGACAGGCAGTCGGTGACGGTGCCGTCGCCGTAGCGCGCCGCGAAGTCCCCGGTCCAGAACTGGGCCTGGCTGATCGAGGTGAGCGCCCACGGGGTGGCCGCATAGATGAGGTGACCGTTCGCGATCGGACGGGGCTCCTTCAGATAGATCATGACCCCGTTCATCCAGTCCGTCTCCAGCCGGTCCAGCCGGGCCAGCGCGGGATCGGCGGACTTCATCGCGGGCGTCAGCAGCGGCCGCAGCCGCTCGACCGGGAGCGCGGCCACGTAGTGGTCGGCGCTCACCGTGCCGGTGGCGCCGCTGGGATCGGTCAGCCGTACGCCGGTGATCCGGCCGCCGGAGTAGTCGAAGCCGGTCGCGGTCCAGCCGACCTCGAACCGCACCCCGAGGCCGGTCAGGTGGTCGATCCAGGGCGTGATCCACACGTCGTTGGAGGGGCCGTTGAGCACCTGGTCGGGCGGCCCGTACGGGCCGAGGCCGAGCGCGCTGTAGACGAGCGCCTCGAACATCAGCCCCATCGTGCGGGTGTTGGCCTTGTCCGGCTGGGCCGCCACCAGGGACGCGGTGAACAGGTGCACGAGCAGCTCGCGGTATTCCTGCGACATGGAGCTGGCCTTGATGAAGTCGGCGAAGCCCATGTTCTCCCACTGGCCGAGCCGCCGGCGCGGCCCGCTCGTCACGAAGGTGACCAGTTTGGCGACGGAGAACTCGATCTGCGCAGCGGGACCGTGCTGACGGCGGTGACGGCGCTGCGCAGGTAGTCCCTGATCGCCTCGGGGGTGAGGGTCCCGCCGATGCTGCCCGGCACCGGGACGCGTAACTCCTTCCCCTTGTACGCGATCACCTCCAAGCTCGCCGGGACCAGGTTGTCGCGTACGGTGCCGGTGCCGGCCGGGATGCGGCTCATGGTGTCGGGCAGGTTCTGGTAGAAGCCGGGGAAGAAGCGGAAGCCGTGCTCGCCGGGCAGGTCCTGCCCGCCGCCCTCGCGAGCGACGGCGCCTTGCGGCCGCTCGCCGCCTCGGCCGGTGTGGCGCCCCACAGGGAGCCGGCCGCCGTGGCGATCGCACCCGTGACGAAGCCCCTGCGCCCGATCCCGTTCTCTCGCTGGTCCACGGCGAACCTCCTGCCTAACCAACACTGCTGTTGGTTCAGTTAGGCCGAACGATGAAGGCATGCCTCACTTCTGTCAATACGCGAACGTGCGCGGGCTCAGCGGGCGCCGGACTCCGGCAGCGTGGACAGCCCGTTCCACAGCACCAGCATGGCGGCCTCGACGAGCCGGTCACGCGACATCGACGGGTGCCTGGCCCACCACTGGGCCAGGCCGTCGGTGCCCGAGATCAGCAGCTCGACCACCGCCTGCGCGGCCTCGGTCTCGGGATCGAGCCCCAGGCGGCGCAGGTCGGGCCCGAGCATCGCGGCCACCGAGCGGGTGCGGGTCTCCCTGATGCCCCAGCGCACGGCCTTGATCTCGGGGTCGTCCTCGTCGGTGTGGTCGAACAGCAGCCGGCGCGCGCCCGGGTTGGCCTCGGTGAAGCTGAAGTACGCGTCGAGCGTGGCGCGCAGCCGCCGCTCCGGCGAGCCCGAGCCGGTGATCCGGCCGCCGACGTGCTCGACCAGCCGGGCGTTCTGCTCCTGGAGCACCGTGATGAGCAGCACCCGCTTGGACGGGAAGTGGTCGTAGAGCACCGACCGCGTCACCCCTGCCGCGACCGCGATCTCCTCCATCGCCGTGGCGTGGTAGCCGCGCGCGGCGAAGACCTCCAGGGCCGCCTCGACGATCCGGCTCCGGCGGGCCGAGCCCGGCATGCGCTTCCTCGGCTCCTTGGTGGCCATGCCGAGCACCCTACCGTCCGGCGTTGACGCGGCGGCCCCGGCCGCTTACCGTCTTTCTTAACCGACACATGAGTCGGTTAGCGCCGGTGGGAGGTCTGATGACCGAGCAGGCTGACGTCGTCGTCGCCGGGGCGCGCTGCGCGGGGTCGGCCACGGCCGCCACCCTCGCCAGGGCGGGCCGGCTCGTGCACCCCGGTCGACGGGATCGGCCACGGCCTCTGCGTCCGGCGCGCCCCGCTGGACGCGGCACTGGCCGAGACCGCCGCCGAGGCCGGGGCGCAGATCAGGCACGGGCACCGCGTCACCGGCCTGCTGTGGGAGCACGACCGCGTCGCAGGCGTGCGCGTCGAGGACCGCGACCGGCGCAGGGAGTACGAGATCCGCGCCCGCCTCGTCGTCGGCGCCGACGGCCGCCGCTCGACCGTCGCCCGCCTGGCCGGCGCTGAGCGCCCGCGCGTCTCCCACGCCAACGGGCGGGCCTGCTACTACGCCTACTACGAGGACCCGCGCGCGGAGTGGCGCGACACCGCCGCGATGTGGCTGACCGGCCGCGAACTGGGCAACGCCTTTCCCTGCGACGCGGGGCTGACGCTGGTCCTGCTGATGCCGCCGGTCGAGCGGGCGGCGGACTTCCGAGGGGACCTGGAGGCGGAGTTCGACCGTTCGGTAAGTCTCGTCCCCGGGCTGGCCGAGCGGCTGGCGGGATGCGTGCGCGGCACGAAGATCGTCAGCTCGGCCGAGCACCCGTCGTACTTCCGCCGCTCGTCGGGCCCCGGCTGGGCGCTGGCCGGCGACGCCGGGCACTTCAAGGACCCGGTCACCGCGCAGGGCATCCGGGACGCCGTACGGTTCGGGCGGCTGCTCGGGGAGGCCGTCGCCGGCGTACTGGACGACCCCGCCGCGCTCGACCGGGCCACCCGCGCGTGGGAGCGCACGCGCGACGCGCAGTGCGTGCACACCTACCACTGGACGAACCTGCTCGGGCGCGGCGACGGCCTGGCCCACGTGCAGTTCGAGCTGCTCAGAGCGCTGACCAGCGACGAGGACGGCGTGCGCCGCGTCCTCGACACCTACTCCCGCCTGCGCGACCCACGCGCGACCCTCGCCCTGCCCGGCCTGCTCGGCGCCACCGCCCACGCCCTGCGACACGGGGCCGGGCAGCGCGCGGCCATCGTGCGCGCGGCGGGTGCGGCGCTGGCCCAGCTCGCTGGCCATCGATGCGAGGCCCGGCGCCTCCTGGCGGACCCACGGACGCCCGTGGCGTGAGCACCCGCGTCGAGGTCACCCTGACGATCAGCTCGCGATCAACTTGCGGTCACTTCGCGGTCATCGGCGGTCGCCTCGCGGCCGTTTGTGGTTGCCTCGCGGTCGGCGGTCGGCTTGCGGGCGTCCGAGGTCACTTCGCGGGGCGGATGCGGATGACGGCGGTCTTGCCGACTGCGCCGAGCACCTCCAGGCGCATCTTGTTGATGACCGTCTTCATCCCGACGGAGCAGTCCAGGATCACGTAACCGGGTGCGCCTTGCGACGGCCCCGTGATGGAGGCCGTGCAGCCGGTGCCTTTGGAGAAATTCGAGCTGGTCAGCGGTGCGAACATCGTCACCGTGCGGGAACTGACGCCGGTCACCTGGATCGGGCCGATGCCGTAGCGCGCCGGCAGCGGGATCTGGGCCTTGCGTTTCACCCGGATCTCGCACCTGCCGTCCGCGCACGAACGTCGATTGCCGCCGTCGGCCGCATCGGGCAGCTTCCGGCGGGGCGACGGGGTTGCCGACGGGGTAGCGGACGCGGTGGTGGAGGGCGTGCTGGACGCGGCGGGTGAGGTGGCGGGTGCTGTGGCGGGGGAACCGCCGGAGGACGTGGGGGAAGCGGTGGCGGGCGCACGGGACGCGGCGGCGTCGCCGGGTGCCGGCTCCTGCGCGGAGCACGACACGAGCGCGACGGCGGTGGCCGTACCGAGCAGAACGCGGGCCAGCGGGCGCGAGCGGTCCATACGGGCACTCAACCGCATCCGCACGGGGACCGGTCCCGATCGCGCGCCACTATCCAGGGCCGTCAGTCGCCCCCGCCGCCGCCACCCCCGCAGCCTCCGCCACCCCCGTCGCCGCCCCAGCCGCCACCCCCGTCGCCGCTGTCACTGCTGTGGCTGTGGTAGGAGCCGGGCATCCCTGATCCGTAGCGTGGAATACCGGGGTTGCCGGAGCCTCTGCGCAGGGCCGGCGAGCCGCTGAGCAGCGACCACACCGACCGTACGACGATGAGCGCGATCGCGATCATGAATACGGCTGCCACGATGGTTGAGAACGTCACAAGACTTCACCCCCGTGAGTCTGGAAATCTCCCGTTCTGCCCACGGTAGACAGGCACCCGCGCCCACGGGGCTTCTGAGCCTTCTGCTCGCGGTCACCGCCTCCGCCGCCGGAAGCGGCCCGCTCAGCCCGGCTGCCCGGCGGGGCGGCAGGCGTCGAGGAGGAACACGCACTCCATCGCGACCTGCGCGGCGAGACTGCCGGTCAGGCCCGCATGGTCGTGCGGCGGGCTCACGGTGTTGACGTCGAAGGCGGCGAAGTCGAGCCCGCGCAGCCCGCGCAGGATGCTCAGCCCCTCCCGCACCGTGATCCCGCCCCAGGAGGGGGTGACCACGCCGGGCGCCGCGGACGGGTCGAAGACGTCCATGTCCCAGCAGAGGTAGACGGGAACGCCGGCGAACCTGGCCCGGATCCGCTGGACCAGCGCGGGCACGCCCATGGCGGTGAACTCGTCCATGGTGACGACCTCGTAGCCGAGGTCCCTGGCCACGCCGACGATCCCGGGACGCCCCCGGTGGTCGGTGTCACGCATGCCCACGTGCAGCGACGCCGCCGGGTCGATCAGCCCCTCGGTCACGGCGTGCACGAACGTGTTGGCGTTGTTGTACTCGTAGGGGTAGATGCCGTCGTACGCGTCGGTGTGGGCGTCGAAGTGGAGTACGGCGAAGCCGTCCCGATGCCGTTTCAGCGCCCGGAGCTGGGGCAACGTGACCGCTCCGTCGCCGCCCAGGGTCAGCGGCACGGCGCCCGCCGCGAGGATCCGCGACACCCCGGCCTCGATGGCGGGAAAGCTCTGGCCGACGTCGCCCGGCCGTACGTCCACGTCACCCGCGTCGATCACGCCGAGCTCGCGCAGCAGGTTCGTGCCGAACCCGTCGAGGTGCTCGGCGACCAGGGCGGAGTGCGCCCGCACGTGCGCGGGACCCGAGCGCGCGCCGATGCGGGTGGGGTGGTAGCCCATGTCGAACGGCACGCCCATCACCACGAGGCTGCTCGCGGACAGGTCCTGACCGGCGGGAACTCCGAACAGCGTGCCCACCGGCGAGACCGGCATGGCGTCCGTACGCGTCATTCCCGCATATTAACGATCATTTGCCCGGTTTTCGAGGCGGCCGCCACCGGTCCGGGATTGTGTCTCGACGCTCCAGGGGCGTCCGCCTACAGTGCGGGCATGCGGGTGTGCGCACACTGGCTCGGCGAGGGCTTGCGGTGCCGGATTCCCCTGCGGCGGATCAGACGCGGCGGGCCGGGGGCCGCGGATCACGCAGCCGCGGATCGCGGGGGCCGGCGATCACGACGCTCCGTTCGCCCGCGACGGCGAACGGGCCGGATCGCCGGACGCACCTGGCGGCTCTCAATGCGAGGAGTGTCCTGTCCTACGAGAACCGGTTCCCAGAGGGGCGCGATCATGGAGACCCTTCCCCTGCTCAGCATGGGGTTCGACGGAGCTCGCCTGCAGGCCACGCGGCATGCCGTCTCCGGCCGGGCCCGGGGGCAGGGGCTGGCGGGCGAGCGGCTGGAGGACTTTCTCGCGGCGGTCAACGAGGGCGTGGTCAACGCCGTCCAGCACGGTGGCGGGCAAGGCAGGCTGCGCATGTGGCGGGTGGACGGCGCGCTGCTGTGCGAGGTCCGCGACACGGGGCCGGGCATCCCCGACCCCGTGCTCGACGCGGAGAGCCTGCCGCCGTGCGCGGCTCCCGGCGGCCGGGGGATCTGGCTGATGCGCCGCCTGAGCGACGAGGTGCGCTTCACCACCGGCCCCGGCGGGACGGTCGTCCGGCTGAGCATGCGGCTGCCGGCCGACGCGGAACCGGCCGCGGACCCTGGCGCCGATCCGGCCGCCGACTCAGCCCTCGGCCCGGTCGCCACAACAGCCGCCAATACAGTCGCTAATACAGGCACCAACACAGCCGCCGGAACGGTCGCGGAAACGTCCGTCGAAACAGCGGCGGCCGCTTCGGACGGCGATCTGCGGGCAGGTGCGGGTCATGAGCGCACAGGACGTAACCCCCGAAGACATGCCTGAAGCCGTGGGACGGGTCAACGGCGAGAGCGACACGATCGCCGAGCGCGCCGGCGTGCGGATCAGGCGGACACCCCGCCCGATCCCGTCGGAGCCGGTCGAGCCGCCGCCGGACCCGGAGCGCAAGGTCGAGGAGGAACGCCGGGAAGCGGCCGGAACCGTCGAAGGGGAGGAATCCGGCGCCGCCGAACCCGAGCCCACAGGCTGAGAATCCGCGGCGCCGGGACGCGGGCCCCGGGTGTGTGCGGGCCGAGCCTCGGGGCCGGCACACCTGTATCAAGGCCATGGCAGGCGGATGGGGCGGCCCGCCGCGTCCTTGTACCAGGGGACGAGCGCACCCGGGCCGAGCCCGGTCACAGGGAGCTGATCGCGCGGTCCCCGGTGGTCGTGACGATGCTCCACGGTGAGCCGGCCAGCGGGAGCCGGTGCGGGGCCGGCTGCGGGAGCAGGGAGCCGGCGGGCAGGCGGGGTGAGTTGGTCGCCACCACCCTGTCCTCGCCGTTCACCAGCGTGATCGTGGTCGGGCTCGCGGCCAGCACCCCGAGCAGCAGCGCCTCGAACGTGGCCGCCCGCACGTCGGCGCCCACCACGCCGAGGAAGCGGCCGTTCACCTCTGCGGGCGCGGTGAAGGTCAGCATGTACGTGTCGGTGCCGCCGTAGTCGACATACGGGCCGACGATGTGGCGGCGGTGGGTGTGCTCAGGGACGGCGAACCATTCGGCGTGCGTGTAGTCGTAGAAGTCGAGGCTCTCCGGGTCGAGGTCGACGTCGAGGAAGGTCGGATCCTGCTCGGGCGGCGCCTGCCACCACTCCAGCCACCGCCGGCGGTCGGCCAGCACGCCGGGCGCGACGATGACGCCGGCCCCCGCGACCACGTCGTGCGCCCGGCTCAGGCAGGCGAAGATCTCGGGCCGGACCCCGGCCAGGTCGGCGCAGGCGAAGGAGCCGGAGGCGCGATAGCAGGCCACGACGCTGTCGAGGATGCGATCCAGCGAGTCGAAGATGTCCGCGACGATCGTGTGAACCCGGTCGGCCACCTGGTCGACGTGCCGATCGCTCATCGTTGCCTCCTCATTCGGATGCGACGAGCCGCCAATGGAACTCCATCAGACGCTCCGTCCCCTTGTCGAGGTGTTCCTCGGTGAGCGCCCTGGCCAGGAGCGGGTCGCGGGCCTCGATGGCGTCGACCACCCGGGTGTGGCTGCGCACGACGTCACGCGGATCGACGGCCTCGCCGTACGGGAGCCAGAGCAGCTCGCCCACCTCGGACTGGATGTCGATCTCGGCGCGGGTCAGCCGTACGGACTGGGCGGCGGCGGCGACCTCGATGTGGAAGCGGCCGTCGGCCCTGCGGCGCTCGCCCACGGAGCCGGCCGCGTCGAGGCGGCCGACGAGCTGGCGCAGGCGGGCGACGTTGTCGGCGGAGGCGCGCAGGGCGGCCAGCCGGGCGGCGGTGCCGGCGATGGCGCAGCGGTAGTCGCCGATCTCGCGCAGCTCGGACGTGCTGAGCTCGCGCAGGCGGCGCCGGAGCCGGGCCGTGGACGGGTCGGCGGGCGCGAGCACGAACGTGCCACCGCCGCGCCCCCTGCGCGTCTCGACCAGGCCGCGCTCGCGCAGGGCGGCCAGCGCCGCGCGCAACGTCACGGTGGAGACCTTGAGCGCGTTGGCCAGCTCCAGCTCGGCGGGGAGCTGGTCGCCGTCGGCGATGAGGCCGAGCGCGATGGCCTCGGCCAGCCGGCGCACCACCACCTCCACCCGGCCGGAACCGTCGTCGAGCGGGGCGAAGACGGCCGCCCTGGGAAGCTGACTCACGCGCTCCAGCATATTGCCTTTTGAAATATGAACTCATACTTTTAAGCGCAACCCGCACAGCGCGATCCCGCTTGCCTGGGAGGCCACATGCCGGATCCCGACGACAGGCCCGAGAAAGGGCCCGAGAAACGGTTCGCCGAGGAGTGGCGCGACGCCGCCTACAACTGCTTCTCCTCAGGCCACAAGTTCTGCCGCGAGGTCTGCCCCGTCATGCAGGTCACGCGGAACGAGTCCTGGAGCCCCACCGCCTTCCACGCCAACGTCGTGGCGATGGAGAAGGGTGAGCTGGAGGTCGCGGACGTCGCGGCCGACTACGTCAACTGCACCGGATGCGGCGCGTGCGAGGTGCGCTGCCCCAACTCGCTGTTCACCGGCGACTTCTACCGCTTCCGCACCCGTACGGTCGACCTGGTCAAGGCCGTGCGCGGGCTGGCCGTGGCGCAGGGCGTGCACCAGCCGGGCTGGCGGCGCTGGAACCTGCTGACCGACGAGCGCCGGCACGAGCCGGTGCTCGACGGCACCCCCGTGGACCAGGCGCGGGTCCGCGACTGGGCCGAAGGGCTCGACCTGCCGATCGGCGGGGAGAGCATCCTGTTCGTCGACTGCGAGGCGGCCTTCCACCGCACCTCGGTCCCGCGCTCGGTGGCCCGGATCCTCAGCCTGGCCGGCTACCCGTTCGGGCTGATGAACGAGCAGTGGTGCTGCGGCGGCCCGGCGGCCGAGATGGGGTACGAGGAGCAGGCCCGCCGCTTCGCCCGGCACAACCTGGACGACTGGCGGGCGGCCGGGGTGCGGCGGGTGCTGGTGCTCGACCCGCACGACTACATCACGTTCACCGAGGACTATCCCCGCTACTTCGGCGACGACTACGACATCGAGATCGTGCTGGTCGTGGAGCTGCTCGCGGAGCTGATCAGGGAGGGCAGGCTGACGCCGCACGTCCCGGTCGAGCGCACGGTGACCTACCACGACCCGTGCCGGCTCAACAAGCGCAAGGGCGTCTGGCGGGAGCCGAGGGAGATCCTGCGGGCGATCCCCGGGCTGACCTTCCACGACGTGGACCGGGTGTCGCAGTGGTCGTACTGCTCGGGCGGAGGCGGCGGGCTGCCCGTCGAGAAGCCGGAGCTGACCGCGAAGATCAGCGAGCAGCGGATCGGCAAGGCGGCCGAGCTGGGCGTGGACACGCTGGTCAGCGCCTGTCCGTGGTCGGAGCGGCCGCTGGCGGAGGCGGGCGGGGCGCGCTCGATCGACGTGGTGGACGTGCACGAGCTGCTGGCCGAGTCATTGGGGGTGGCCCCATGAGCGGTGGACGGGTGCCGGAGGTGGCGTCATGACGGTGCTGATCGATGATCCCGTACTGGACGAACTGCGGCGGATCCTCGGCCCCGAGCACGTGCTGACCGGCAAGGCCGACCGGCTCAACCGGGCGCGCGTGCCCGCGCCGTTCCCCGTGCACCGGTGGGCCGAGCGCATGCCCGACCTGGTGGTGCTGCCGGCCTCCACCGAGGAGGTCGCGGAGGTGCTCAGGCTGGCCGACGCCCTGCGCATCCCGGTCGTGCCGCGCGACGGCGGCACGGGGCTGACCGACGGCGCGGTGCCGCTGCGCGGCGGCATCGTGGTGGACGTCAAGCGGATCAACCAGATCAAGGAGATCGATCTCGACAACCGCACCTGCACGGTCGGCACCGGCATCAACGCGCTCAAACTGAACGAGGTCCTGGCCCGCCACGGCCTGATCTATCCGGACGATCCGGCCTCCTACCCGTGCTCGCTCGTCGGCGGCCGGATCGGCACCAGCGGCTGGTCCCTGATCGGCTCCCGGTACGGCCACACCCGCGACCTGGTGCTCAGCTTCGACCACGTGCTGCCGGGCGGCCGGGTCATCCACGTCGGCGACGGCATCGGCCGGAAGATCACCAAGAGTTCCAGCGGGTACCAGCTCAAGCACCTGTTCATGGGCCATCAGGGCACGCTCGGCATCGCCACCGAGGCGACGCTGAAGCTGTTCCCGAAGCCGGAGGCGGAGTTCTCGCCGTTCTGGGCGTTCGAGGACTACGACAGCGCCTATCGCGCGGTCGGGGCGCTGGCGCGGGCGGGCGTGGCCACGTTCGCCGGCGCGGTGCTGTTCGACGAGTGGAAGGTCGACTACCTGCGGCGCGACGACGAGGCCTACATCCCGCAGCCGTCGTCGGTGAAGGCGCTGGTCTGCGCCGCGCTCTACGGCTACGAGGACGAGGTGCGGGTCGGCGGCCGGCGGCTGCTGCGCATCGCCCGCTCGCTCGGCGCCCGCTACCTGGGCGACGAGATCTCCGAGGGCGACTGGGCGGCCCGGCACGACCGGTACGCCACGCCGCTGCACGGTCGTACCCGGTCGGGACAGGTCGTGCCGATGAGCTGGCACTGCGAGGACGCCTCGATCAACTACACCCGTCTGCCCGCCGTCCGGCTGGCCTGGCACGAGATCGCCGAGCGGCTCAGGCGCGAGAGCGACGTGTTCGACGACTGGGGCATGTTCGCCTACACCAACGGCGCGACCGGCGCCGACTACCTCACCGAGATCGACATCGGCATCTGGGAGCAGCGGCTCGACGACACCGCCTGGGAGGCGTGGGTGCGGGCCAAGCGCGAACTCGCCGCCGTGACGCTGCGGCACGGGGGCTCGATCAGCGCCTGCCACGGCTCCTGCCGCGAGGGCGAGGTGGACCTGGTCCCGGCCGAGCTCGGCGGCGGGTACGACGTGATGCTCGCCGTCAAACGGGCCATCGACCCGAACAACATCATGAACCCCGGCAAGTACCTGCTCGACCAGGCTTATACGGAGAAGTCATGACTTATCGCCATCAGGAGGAGATGTCGCCTCCACCGGCCCGGCGCGTGACCGACGTGGCGATCACCCGCTTCGAGCACGTCTTCGAGGTCGAGCCCGCGCTCATGACCGAACACGTGACCCAGCAGACCTTCCCCAACTGGGACACGCTGCGCCTGGTCCGCGCCCGGGCCGACCACCTGGCCTGGATGCACCGGCACTTCGCCGGCAAGGTGATCTCCGGCGAGGAGCTGCTCCATGACCTCGACGAATGACGTGCCGCCGAGCCGGGGCGACGACACCCGGCTGGCCGACCTCGGCTACACCTCGGAGTTCCGCAGGGACATGAGCCTGTGGGCCAACTTCTCGCTCGGGTTCACGTACCTGTCGCCCGTGGTCGGTGTCTACACCCTGTTCGCCTCGTCGCTGGCGGTCGGCGGGCCGCCGATGATCTGGAGCCTGGTCGTCGTGGGCGCCGGGCAGTTCCTGGTGGCGCTCGTCTTCGGCGAGATCGTCTCGCAGTATCCGCTGACCGGCGGCATCTACCCGTGGGCCAGGCGGCTGTGGGGGCGGCGCTGGGCCTGGATGACGGGCTGGGTGTACCTGGTCGCGCTGCTGGTGACGATCGCGAGCGTGGCGTACGGGGCGGGGCCGTACCTGTCGGCCTTCCTCGGGATCGGGGTGAGCACCGGCAACACGATCCTGTGCGCGCTGGTCATCCTGGGCGTGGCGCTGGCGATCAACCTGGGCGGGACCAGGGCCCTGGCGGTGGCGGCGATCATCGGCTTCGCCGCCGAGCTGGTCGGGGCGCTGGCGGTGGGCGGGTGGCTGCTGCTCACCGAGCGCCATCACGGGCTCGGGGTGCTGTTCGACTCGTTCGGCGCCGGGTCGGAGTCCGGATATTTCGTTGCGTTCCTGGCGGCCGGACTTATCGGGATTTTTCAGTACTACGGGTTCGAGGCGTGCGGTGACGTGGCCGAGGAGGTGCCCGACCCCACCCGGCGCATCCCCAAGGCCATGCGCATGACCATCTACGTGGGCGGCGCCGCCGCCACGTTCGTCTGCCTGGCGCTGCTGCTGGCCGTGCCCGACTTCGCCGCCGTCGTCTCCGGCGCCGACCCCGACCCCGTCACGAACGTGGTGACCGCCGCCTTCGGCCCGGTCGGGCTCAAGGTCGTGTTCGGCGTGGTGCTGCTGTCGTTCCTGTCGTGCGCGCTCAGTCTGCAGGCGGCGGCGAGCCGGCTGCTGTACTCCTACGCCCGCGACGACATGATCGCGGGCAGCCGCGTGTTCAGAAGGTTCTCCCGGGCCAGGCGCATCCCGCCGAACGCGCTGCTGGTCGCCGCCGTCGTTCCCGCCGTGGTCGTGCTGGGCTCGATCGTGTCGGAGGACGCCCTCATCAAGATCATCTCATTCGCGGTGCTCGGCATCTACCTGGGCTTCCAGATGGTGGTGCTGGCGGCGCTGCGGGCCAGGCTGCGCGGCTGGCGCCCGTCGGGCCCGTTCACGCTCGGCCGCGCGGGCCTGGCCGTCAACGTGGCCGCGCTGATCTACGGGGTGCTCGCCATCGTCAACATGGCCTGGCCGAGAACGCCCGGCGCCCCCTGGTACGACGACTACCTGGTCGCCCTGTCCGGGCTGGTGGTGATCGCCGCCGGGCTGGCCTACCTGCTGGCCGCCCGGCCGTACGACAAGGGCGGAGCCCCCTCGGGCGACGCCATCCCACAGGAGGTCCCCCAATGAAGTTCAGCTACGTGATGCTCCCCGACTACCCGCTGCGCGAGTCGCTGGCCTCCATCCGCCTGGCCGACGAACTCGGCTTCCACGCCTGCTACGCCGCCGACGAGACCTGGCACAAGGACCTGTGGCTGCTCTTCGCCGCCGCCGCCCAGCAGACGTCGCGCATCAGGTTCGGGCCCAGCGTCTCCTCGGTGGTGCTGCGCGAGCCGACGCTGATCGCCCAGGCGGCGGCCACGCTCGACGAGCTCAGCGACGGCCGCGCCGAGGTGGTCCTGTCCAGCGGCAACTTCGGGCTGCTCGCCCAGTACGGCATCGACTGGGCGGTCACCAAGCCGCTGTCGCGCGTCAAGGAGGCGGCGCACGTGGTCCGCACCCTGCTGGACGACGGCGCGATCACCTTCGACGGCGAGTTCTTCAAGTACAGCGGCCTGTTCACCTTCGCCCGGCCGGTCCAGGAACACGTGCCGGTCAAGCTCGGCGCGATGCGCGGGCCGCGTTCGTTCCGGGCGGCCGGCGAGCTCTCCGACGGCGTGCACCACGCGCTCAGCTACACCCGCGAAGCCTACGACTACCTGGTCGAGAACTTCCGGGCCGGCGCGGAGAAGGCGGGCAAGGACCCCTCGTCGATGGACATCGGCGCCTGGGTCGTCTTCGCCACCGGCCCCGACTCGGCCGTGGCCAAGGAGGCCGCCCGCAGCATGGTCGGCCTGTATGCCTCGTCCATGCCCGCCGAGCAGCTCGAACGCAACGGCGTCGACCCGGGCGCGATGAAGCCCATCGTGGACGCCCTCGGCGCCGGCGACCTGGCCAGGGCGGTCGAGCTGACCACGCCCGAGCTGGGGGAGCGGCTGTCCATCTCCGGAACGCCGGAGGAGTGCGTGGCCAAGATCAAGCGCGAGATCGAGCCGGCCGGCGTCAACCACATGATCCTCGCCGTCACGGACGCGACGCTGGTCAAGCAGTTCATGGGGCGGGAGCTGCCCGAGGTGGCGGACGTGGACACCCAGCTCAGGCTGATCCACGACCGGATCATGCCCGCCTTCACCTGACCGGCGGCGAGCCCCCGCACCGGTGGTGGGGGGCGGGGGCTCGGTCGTCAGGAACCGCAGTGCTCGAAGGGGCTGGTGTAGGAGTCGCTGCCGATGGAGCCGCCCCACTTGACGCACGTCCCGGGCGCGGACCGCGTCACCGGCCCGGCGTAGTAGCCGAAGCTGCCCGAGTTCGTCGTCCTGCTGGAACCCTCGGGCTCCAGGAAGGCCGACATCGACGACGGCGTCCCGACGTTCGTCGTCTTCAGCGTGGTGACGCAGTTGTTGCCGTTGCCGGAGTTGTAGAGCAGGTACACCCGCCCGCCGGTGAGGGCGGCCGAGTCGATGGTCTCGTAACCGCTGCCGCAGACCTCTTCGGGCGTGTACGGGTTGCCGCCGCAGGCGTTGGTGCTGGTCACGGCCTTCTTCTGGCCCAGGGACACGGTCACGCCCTCGACCGTGGGGCTGGTGTCGACGGCTCCGCCGGAGGTGCGCTGCTCGTAGTGCAGGTGAGGCGCGTTGGAGCCGCCCGTGGAGCCGACCGTGCCGATCTGGGTGCCCTGGCCGACGCTCATCGAGCCGCCGGCCGCCCGCACCATGGTCGCCAGGTGGGCGTACCGGGTCCTGGTGCCGTCACTGTGACGGACCTCGACCCACTTGCCGTAGCTCGTGCTGCCCGCGTCGTTGAAGTACGCGGTGCCCGCGGCGGTGGCGCGCACGGGCTCGCCGTTGATGGCGTCGCTCCCGTACGTCTGCCAGTCGATGGAGCCCTCGGGGTTGTGCGCCGGAGTGTCGATCCAGTTGTTGGCGTAGAACGTCTTGCCGCAGTTGAACGGGCTCTTGTGCGAGGCCATCACCCGCGCGGAGGCGGAGGCGGAGGATGACGAGGCGGCAGGGGCGGCGGAGGCGGCCTGGGGGGACAGCGCCGCCGCCAGGGCGATCGAGAGGGCGAGGATCGTGGGCTTCATGGCCGTCATTCGTGCCGGCCGTGCGGGCATAGGCATGCTCACCTCTGGAGGGGGGTGGAGGTCGGGCGCCCGGGCGGATGATCGTGAAGATATCCCCGAAACTTCTTTTCATCAATGCCTGTCGCTTGAAAGTTTCCGGCTCCTTGCCGGGTGGCAGTGAATCGTTCATCGGGAAGGCCGTTCCCCGGCGCGCCGGTGATCGCTGATCAGGCCGGGGTGAAGCGGACGAAGGGGATGCGCCGCCCCACTTCGCGGTAGTCGGCCTCGCTGCCGTCCACGGCGAAGCCCATGATCCGGCAGAGCCGGCGGGCGGCGACCGGATGGCGGGGCGCGTACCGGGCCATGAGCTCCGCGCCGTCGTCGGCGGAGAGTGGCGCCGCGGCAGCCTTGAGCGTCCTGCCGCCCACCTGGAGGACGACCTCGGGGGCGGTCATGACATTGCGGTACCAGTCCGCCCGCTCCCCGAAGCCGGAGGCGGCGACGTAGCCGAGCTCGTCGTGCTGGACGACCTCGATGACGGCCTGGCGGGGCAGCCCCGAGACGCGGCCGGTGTGGGTGAGCAGCATGACGCGCTCGCCCAGCAGCCGCCCCAGGCCCAGGCGGTAGAGCACGATGGGCAGGCGCCAGAGCCTGCGGCGCAGCCCGGTCGGCGGCGCGGGCCGGTTGACGATCTCCATGGTGGTCGGCCTTTCTCGTGAGGGGTGTCGCCATGGGGGAGGGGTCTTCAGGGGCCGTCGTCCCCCAGCAGGTCTTCCGCCGCGGCCAGCGCCTGGTCCATGGGCAGGTCCGCGTCGACCATGTGGTGCAGCATCAGCCCGTCGATCGCGGCGACGATCAGGGTGGCCGCGCCCTCCCGCCGGGCGGCCGGCCAGCCGGGATGCAGCAGGCCGAGCCGGTCGGCCACCTGGGCGCGCACCCGGCGCAGCTCGTCGCGGAGCACCGCGCCGAGCGCGGGGTCGCGGGTGGCTCCCACGATCAGCTCCGCGGCCAGGCGGGTCGTCCGCTCGTCGCCGCTCGCGTGGGGCAGCGTGCCGCGCATCGTGCGCAGCGCCGCCCGTTCGTCCGTGACGCCGAGCAACTCGGTGAGCAGCGGGCTGATGACCAGGTCGGTGGCCCGGCGGAAGATAGCGGCGTGCAGCCCGGCCAGCCCGCCGAAGTGGTAGTGGATCAGGCCCGGGTTGGTGCCGGCCTGCTCGGCCACGGCGCGCGTGGTGACTCCCGGCCATCCGTCCTGGCCCAGCAGTGCGACGCCGGTCTCCACCAGCTGCTCGCGACGGCGGTCGCCCCGCGACGAAGTTGGCCGATCGGCCAAGTTGGTCATACGACCAAGTTATCGCGGAACGCCCTATCGCTCCAGCCCGAACGTCACGGCGACCCGCCGGACGAGGTCGTCCTCGGCGTCCCCGACGTCGATCTCGATCCCGTGCAGCCCCAGGCGCCGGACCTGCCCGGCGAGCCGCTCGGTGAACAGCGCGTCGCGTTCGAGCACGTTCCGCAGCGCCCGCCGCGGATCGCCGGTCCTGGCCAGGAAGGCCCAGTCCGGTCCGCCGCGGCCGTCGAACACCGCCCGGCGGAAGGAAGGCGTCGGCAGCAGCCACACCGCCTGGTCCACGCCGGCGAGCAGCGGCCGGACCAGGTCCGGGAGCAGCCGGAAGCCCTCGGCGACCACCGGGCGATCGGCGGGCAGAGCCAGGAGGTCCTCGACGATCAGCTCGAAGCCTTCGCCGCGATACCAGTGGAAGGTGTCCAGCATCTCGCGCGGGCTCCTGCTCACCCAGCGCTCGTCCATGTCCATGGTGGCGAACCGGCCCAGGCAGGGAGCCCGGTCCGCGGGCAGGCGGCGGGCATGATCGGGCATGACCGCGTCGGTGTCGTACAGGCGCATGCCGTGGCGGTCGGCGAGGCGGCGGGCGACGGTGGACTTGCCGGCTCCGCTGCCGCCGCCGATCCAATGGACGTGGCGCAGCCGTTGCCTCAACTCATCAGCCGGTTCGTCGTGCATGGTCAGAGCTGGTTCCTGATCGGTCCGGGGGTGTCCGGGAACGGCTGGGCGAGGTATCCCGCCACCTCGGCGGGGGTGAGCAGGTGCGCCTCGCGCAGGATCTCCAGCGACTCCTGCCAGGACCGCCTGGCCTCCTCGTGCCGCCCGAGGTCGTACAGCGTGTGGCCGAGCCACCAGCAGGACACCGCTGCGCCCATCAGGTGCCCGGCCGTGCGCTGGAGCTCGATCGCCTGCCGGTACCTCTCGACGGCATCGTGCGCCATCCCGCAGGCCCGGTAGGCGTCGGCCAGGGAGTCGTTGGCGATGCCGAGGTCGCCGGTGTCGCCCGACTCCTCCGTCAGCGCCAGGGTGTGCCGCGCCTCGCTCACCGCTTCCTCGTGTCTCCCCTGACGGTAGAAGACATGCACCCGGTTGTTGCGCACGTAGGACTCGTGGGCCCTGCGCCGCGTCCGTTCGGTGATGGCGAGGGCCTGGTCCAGCGCGGCGTGCGCGTCGTCGTAGCGGCCCATCAAGGTGTAGGTGACGCCGAGGTCGTTGAGGATGCCCGCCTTCCTGTCCGGCAGCCCCGCCCGGTCCCAGCAGGCCAGGCCCTCCTCCAGGTAGGTCGCGCCCGTCAGGAAGCGCCCGAGCTGCTGATGGACGCCGCCGAGCCCCTGCAGCAGGTATGCGCGGGCGGTCCAGTCCTCCTGTTTCCCGGCCAGCCGCAGCGCCGCTTCGGTCACCTCGATGAGCTCGGGGAACCAGCCCCGGCGCTCGAACAGCCACGTGATGGCGTTCGCGAGGCCCGCCGTCGAAGGGTCGGCGTCGCGCGCCGCCTGCCGTGCCGCCGCGAGGAGGTTGTCCCGCTCGCGGTGCACCCAGTCGTTGGCGTCCGCCAGGGAGGTGAGCTCCTCCCCTGCCCGCGCGGTGGGGAACAGGTTACCGGCCACGCCGTCGCCGAAGAGGAGCCCGCACGCCCGCTGCGCGGTGGCCAGGTAGTGGTCCAGCACGCGCCCGGCCGCGCCGGCCCGGTCCTCGCCGGAGACCTTCTGCTCACGGGCGTACAGCCGGACGAGGTCGTGGATCCGGTAACGGCCGGATCCGGCGGGTTCGAGCAGGCGGGCGTCTGTCAGGTGCTCCAGGGCGGTCTCGGCGCGGTGCTCGGTCCAGTCCGTCAGCGCGGCGGTGGTGGCCAAGGTGTGCGTGGGCAGGTCCACCAGCCCCAGCAGGGCCAGCAGCCGCGCCGCGTCCTGCCTTCCCGGTTCCTCGCGCAGTTGCTCGTGGCTGACCGCGAGACTGGCGCGTACGGCCAGGTCGGCGTACTCCAGCAGGTCGAGCCGCCGGGTGGCGTCGGCCAGCCGGACCGCGAGATCGGCCGGCGACCAGTCGGGACGGGCCGCCAGGCGGGCTCCCATGACGCGCAGCGCGAGCGGGAAACCGCCGCAGAGCCGGGCGATCTCCACCGCCGCCTCCGGCTCGGCCTGTACCCGGCCGGCTCCGGCGACCCGGGCGAGCAGCGCGACGGCTTCGGCGTCGTCGAGCCGGTCGAGCCGCAGGTGCCGGGAGTTGTCCAGGGTGACCAGCGGATCGCGGCTGGTGACCAGGACGCGGCAGCCCGGCCCCGCGGGCAGCAGCGAGCGGACCTGGCGGGCGTCGCGGGCGTTGTCGAGGATCACCAGCAGGTGGCCCGCCGCGGTGAGCGAGCGGTAACGGGCGGCGGCCTCCTCGGCGTCCACGGGGACGGCGGTGCCGTCCAGGCCCAGGGAGCGCAGCAGGTGGCCGAGGGCTTCGACGGGCGTCAAGGGGGTGAGCCCGGCGGTGGATCCGTGCAGGTCGACGTAGATGACGCCGTCGGTGAAACGTCCGGCGACGGAGTGGGCGACGTGGACGGCGAGCGCGGACTTGCCGATGCCACCCGGCCCGCTGATCACGCTGACCGCGCTCCCACTCGTCGAGCCGGTCTCGGGGGTGCCGGTCAGGTCGGCTTCGAGTTGTTCGATCTCGGCCGTTCGCGCCGTGAACGCCTGGGTGCCGGCGGGCAGCTCGGCGGGGGCGGCGGGCCGGCCGGGCGTGCTCCGCCGTTCCGGCGGCAGGTCGAGTTCGGGGTCCTTGACGAGTACGGCCTGCTGGAGCCGTCGTATTTCGGTGCCGGGTTCGATGCCCAGCTCCTCGACCATGGTCCGGCGCAGGCGCTGGTAGACCTCAAGGGCCTCGGGCGCCCGGTCGTCGCGGTACAGGGCGAGCATGAGCTGGGCGGCCGGTCGTTCCCGCAGCGGATGCTTGCTGACGTACGCGGCGAGCTCACCGGTCAGGGCGCGGTGGTCGCCGGCGGACAGACGCAGCTCGGCGTGGTCCTCCAGGACGGACAGCCGCTCCGCCTCCAGCCGGTCGGCCTCGATCCGCGCCCAGGTCGCGTCCACCTCGCCCAGCGCCGGGCCCCGCCACAGTGCGAGCGCCCCGCGGAACAGCCCGTCCGCGCTCGTGAAGCCGCCTTCGGCGCAGGCGGCCCTGGCCCGCCTGGCCAGGCCGGTGAAGGCGTGCGCGTCCACGTGTTCCGGCTCGATCGCCAGCCGGTAGCCGCCGGGCACGGTCTCGATGAGCTCAGCGCCGCCGTGGGCGGCGAACGCCTCGCGGAGCTTCGAGATCACGATGTGCACCTGCTTGCCCGCGGTCGCGGCGGAGCTGCTCTCCCACACGTCGGACAGCAGCCGCTCGGCCGGTACGGACCGCCCCGCGGCCAGCGCGAGCCGGGCCAGCACCCCCACCCGTCGCGCCCCGGCGATGTGCACCGGTTCGCCGTCCGCCTCGACCTCCCAGGGCCCGAGGCACCTGATCTCCAGTCTCAAGGGAGCGCTCCCGTCGTCAAGGAAGATCGCCAAGTCTAGCGATCCGCCCTCCGCCCGGTGCCCGGTCTCACGGATCCCCGGTGCGGCTCCGGTGCGAGCGGTCCGCCGTTCCGGAGAACGCGGCGGCGAGCACGCACGACGGGACGCCGGCCGCCGGGGAGACCGGGCGGCTCAAGCGGGCGGGCCAGACGGGCGGTCCGGACGGGCGACTCAGGCCGATGGATCAACGGGGACGCTGGCTGTCCGGGAAGGGTGGTTCAGGCGGAGTCGCGGACGACGAGGACGGGGTCGAAGATCTTCGAGGTGGCCGGCCGTCCCGGCTGCTCGATGTGGGTCAGCAACATCCGGGCCATCTCCCCGGCCATGTCCTCCACCGGATGGCGGACCGTGGTGAGCGGCGGCCGGCACGCGGTCGCCGCGCTGCTGTCGTCGAAGCCGACCACGGCCACGTCCTCCGGCACCCTGCGGCCGTGGTGGCGCAGCGCGACCAGCGCCCCCTGGGCCATCAGGTCGTTGGCCACGAACACGCCGTCGAGGCCGGGATGCTCGTCCAGCAGGCGCTCCATGGCCGCCTCGCCGCTGTGATGGGTGAAGCCGCCCTCGGCGTGGGGCACGTAGGCGTGGCCGTGGGCGGCCATCGCGTCCAGGAAGCCGGTCAGCCGGGACTGCCCGGCCGGCACGTCGAGCGGGCCGGAGATCGTCGCGACGCGGTGGCGGCCACGCGAGACGAGGTGGTCGGCGGCGAGCTTGGCCCCGGCCCGATGGTCGACGTCCACGTAGCTGATCGGGATCGGCTCGGCCGGCCTGGCGAACAGCACGGCCGGCACCCGCGCCTCGACGAGCAGCCGGGGGAGCGGGTCGGCCGCGTGGGTGGAGACCAGCAGCGCCCCGTCGGCGTTGCCGTGGCGCAGATGGGTGAGGACCTGGGCGTGGATCTCGGCGCTCTCGGCGAACATCAGGATCGGGTGGATGCCCCGGGGCCGCAGGAAGCCGACGATGCCGCCGACGACGCGGCCGAAGAACGGGTCGGCGAAGACCTGGCCGGGAAAGGGGGCGTCGGCGCCCTCGCCGCCCGCCCCCGAGACGACGAGCGCGATGGCGCCGGTGCGGCGGGTGACGAGGGAACGGGCGGCGTGGTTGGGCACGTAGCCGGTGGTGGCGATGGCCCGCCTGACGGTCTCCTGGATCGCCGGGTCGACGTTGCGGATGCCGTTGATCACCCGGGAGACCGTGGACCGCGAGACTCCCGCCGCGCGGGCCACGTCTTCCAGAGTGATGGACGAGCCTGATGACGGCGAGGGATCTTGCCTCATCAGCCCTTTATAGCACAACGGCCGGAGAGCGCTCTCCAAGCTCTCCAGGGGCTCCTCTCATGGCCGGGGGAGCTGGAAGTCCTCGGTGAGTGCGGCGCCGCGATGCGGTTTGTACAGGTCGTAGCCGCGCGGGTTGCACTGGAGACCGCCGTTGATGCAGTGGGTCACCAGCGCGTCGAGGATCGCCGGGTCGTCCCAGGCGTTGAAGAAGTCGTAGTGCCAGGTGTAGCCGCGCCCGCTGGACAAGCGGGCCTGGGACAGGTCGCCGTCCGCCGGGAAGGCGATCTTGAACTCCAGCATCGGCACCGCCACCGGATGCCCGGCCGGGCAGTAGCCGCCGACGGGGTAGGCCATGTGGCTCTTGTGGTCCGCGCTGTCCAGGTTGACCCCGTCCCAGCAGCTCGGCGCCTGGTAGCGGACGTTGACCTGGGTGCCGGGCGCGCAGGAGCGGGGGATGTCCCAGCTGCGCGACAGGTCGCCGCACTCGAAGCCCTCCACGGCGCCGGGCGCGTCGCGGAACTCCTCCAGGCTCGCGTACGGGCTGCCGACGACGAAGCGCAGGCCCTGCGGGAACGGCTGCACCCGCCAGTACTCCAGAATGCCCGACTTGTAGTAGATGACCTGGTCACCGGTCGGCTGGATCAGCTGGTCGCCCTTGTAGAAGCTCGGGAACCAGTACGCCGACCGGTCGTGCGGGTTGGTGCACGAGGTGCCGCCGCCGAGCAGCGAGGCGGCCGTGCTGCCCGCGTGGGTAGTCCGGTTGCCGACGAACGTGTGCATGTGCGAGGCGCCGGGCAGGCCGGGGTAGACGATGGGGTCGTCGGGCCGGTTCGCCGTCCACGAGCAGTTGGCCTGGAACTCGTGGTGGGTGACCTCGTCGGTGTACGTCGGGCTGGGCCTCGGCGTGGTGGGCGAGCCGCCGCTGCCGTAGACCTGCATCTCCCAGAGGGAGTAGCCGTAGCCGGTGGCTCGGGTGGTGCCGTAGAGGCGGATGTGGCGGCCGGTGGCGGTGAGGTCGATGGTCTGGGTGCCGCCGGCGCCGTTGGTGGTGGTGTGGGCGTCGGTCCAGCTGTTGCCGTCGTTCGAGGTCTGGATCCTGAACGCGGTGGCGTACGCGCTCTCCCAGGTCAGCACGACACGGCTGATGGTGGCGGGAGCGCCGAGATCGACCCGCAGCCACTGCGGATCGGCGGCGGCGCTCGACCAGCGCGTGGTGGTGCTGCCGTCGAAGGCGGCGCCGGCGCTGTAACCCGTGCCCTCGACGGAGGAGGCGGTCGCCGGCCGCCCCTGCGAGAGCAGGCCGTCGGCGGCGACGGCGGGCACCATCGTGGTCAGGCCGGCCGCGACCAGCGCGATGGCCGCGGCGAGTGCGACGCACATCGCTCTCAGGGGAAGCTTGGCGGGGCTGCGGGCGGCATGGTCTCTCCTCCAACGGGTCGGAACGACACACGTAGGAGAGCGCTCTCCAAAAGAGTGACCGCTGCGGTGACCGGTTGTCAAGTGGGGAGGAGCCGCAAGCGCCGCGACCTGCCGCGTTTCCGGTGGATGAGCAGGGTGTTTCGCCTCGGTGAAGAAATGGGTCTTGACTCGGCGGCCGGGCGGGAGGACTCTCCGATACGGAGAGCGCTCTCCCACCTGAGCCGTGCCCACGGCCCGGCACCCCCCGTCGGTAGGAGAGGTCGTGCATCCAACTCGCAGTCCGGGCCCGCGCCGGTTGACGGTGGTCGCCGTCGCGCTGGCGGGCCTGATC
Source organism: Nonomuraea sp. NPDC048882 (assembly GCF_040649755.1). NCBI lineage: Bacteria > Bacillati > Actinomycetota > Actinomycetes > Streptosporangiales > Streptosporangiaceae > Nonomuraea > Nonomuraea sp. NPDC048882. The sequence continues at coordinate 501,357 of NZ_JBEZGB010000008.1, read as the reverse complement.
GTGTCCCTGCTGGGCTTCCCCGCTCCCGCGGCGGCCGACAGCCTGCTGTCCCAGGGCCGTCCGGCGACCGCCTCCTCGGAGGAAGGGGCCGCCTACAGCGCGGCGGCCGCCTTCGATGGGGACCTGACCGGCACCCGGTGGTCCAGCTCGTTCAGCGATCCGCAGTGGCTGCGGATCGATCTCGGCACCTCCGCGAGCATCAGCCGCGTCGTCCTCACCTGGGAGGCCGCGTACGCCACCGCGTTCAGGATCCAGACCTCGAACGACGGCAACAGCTGGACCGACGCCCACACCACCACCAACGGCGCCGGCGGCACCCAGACCATCGACCTCACCGCCACCGGCCGCCACATCCGCCTCTACGGCACCACCCGAGCCACCGGCTACGGCTACTCCCTCTGGGAGATGCAGGTCTACGGCAGCACGGGAACGGACCCGGGCCCGGATCCGGGCACGTGGAGCGAGGTGTGGCGGGACGACTTCACCGGCCCGGCGGGCAGCTCGCCGTCGGCCGCGAACTGGATCCCGCGCACCGGCACCTCCTACCCCGGCGGCCCGGCGAACTGGGGCACCGGCGAGGTCGAGACCATGACCGACTCGACGGCCAACGTGCACCTCGGCGACGGCCGGCTGACCATCAAGGCGATCAGGGACGGCGCCGGCCGCTGGACCTCCGGCCGGATCGAGACCCAGCGGGCCGACTTCGAGCCGCGGCCGGGCGAGCTGCTGAAGTTCAGCGCCATGATCAAGCAGCCGGACGTCGCGAACGGGCTCGGCTACTGGCCCGGCTTCCGCGCGACCGGCGCAGCCTTCCGCGGTAACCACACGAACTGGCCGGGCATCGGCGAGACCGACATCATGACCGCGGTCAACGGCCGCGACCAGCTCGCCAACACCCTGCACTGCGGCACCGCCCCCGAGGGGGTGTGCAACGAGTACAACGGCCGCACCAGCGGCTTCGCCAGTTGCGCGGGCTGCCGTACCGGCTACCACGAGTACACGCAGATCATCGACAGGACGAAGACCGACGAGGAGATCCGCTTCTACCTCGACGGCCGGCAGACGTGGGTCGTACGCGAGAGCCAGGTCGGCGTGGCCGCCTGGAAGGCCGCCGTGCACCACGGCTTCTACCTCCGCCTCGACCTGGCCATCGGCGGCTCGCTGCCGAACGCTCTGGCCGGCCTCACCACGCCCACCGCCGCCACCACCTCAGGCGGCGAGCTCGGCGTGGACTGGGTCGCGGTCTCCCGGCAGGCCGGCTCCGTCCCCGCCGAGCTGACCGACCCGCCCGTCCCCGCAGGGCCGAGCGTCGTGCGGGTGACCGGCTCCCAGGGCGACTGGCGGCTGACCGTGAACGGCTCGCCGTACCTGATCAAGGGGGTGACCTACGGGCCGCCGCAGGCCGCCGCCGACGGCTACATGCGCGACCTGAAGGCCATGGGCGTCAACACGATCCGCACCTGGGGCGTGGACGACACGCACACCCCGGCGCTGCTGGACACCGCGGCCAGGCACGGCATCAAGGTCATCGTCGGGCACTGGCTGAACCAGGGCGCCGACTACGTCAACGACACCGCGTACAAGACGAGCGTGAAGAACGAGATCGTGGCCCGCGTGAACGCGCTGAAGAACCGTCAGGGCGTGCTGATGTGGGACGTCGGCAACGAGGTGATCCTCACCATGCAGGACCACGGCCTGCCTGCCGACGTGGTCGAGCAGCGGCGGGCCGCGTACGCGAGGTTCGTGGACGAGGTGGCCGAGGCGATCCACGCCGCCGACCCCAACCACCCGGTCACCTCGACCGACGCCTACACCCACGCCTGGACCTACTACAAGGCGCACGCCCCGGCGCTCGACCTGCTGGCGGTCAACTCCTACGGCGCCATCGGCACCGTCAGGCAGGACTGGATCGCCGGCGGGCACACCCGGCCGTACATCGTCACCGAGGCGGGACCCGACGGCGAGTGGGAGGTCCCGAACGACGTCAACGGCGTGCCCGACGAGCCAGGCGACCTGGAGAAGCGGGACATGTACCTGGCGAGCTGGAACGCCGTCACCGGCCACGCCGGCGTCGCGCTCGGCGCCACCGAGTTCCACTACGGCATGGAGAACGACTTCGGCGGCGTCTGGCTCAACACCACCACCGGCGGCTGGCGCCGCCACGGCTACCACGCGCTCAAGCGCGCCTACACCGGCCAGGCCACCGGCAACACGCCGCCCGCGATCACCTCGATGACGGTCGGCTCGCAGACCGCCGTGCAGGCGGGCAAGGAGTTCACCGTCGAGGTCGCCGCGTCCGACCCGGACGGCGACCTGATCCGCTACAACGTCATGGTCGGCGACAAGCACATCACCGCCAACCGCGGCCTGACCCAGGCGCGCTTCACCGAGACGGGCCCCGGCCGGTTCGCGGTGACGGCGCCGGAGCGGATGGGCGTGTGGAAGGTGTACGTCTACGCCTACGACGGCCACGGCAACGCCGGCATCGAGCAGCGCTCGTTCCGCGTGGTGCCGCCGGTCATCGCGGGCACCGACCTGGCCGGGGGCAGGCCGACCACCGCCTCGACCTATCAGGCGAACGGCGACGGCGGCCCGTTCACCCCCGACCGGGCCACCGACGGCAGCTTCACCACCCGCTGGGCCAGCGAGTGGGCCGATCCGCAGTGGATCCAGGTCGACCTGGGGCGGACGGCCGCGATCAGGCACGTCCAGCTCGGCTGGGAGGACGCCTACGGCGCGGCGTACGAGGTGCAGACGTCGGCCGACGGGGCCGGCTGGACGACCGTGCACAGCACGGCGAGCGGGGACGGCGGCTTCGACGAGATCGCGCTGAACACCTCCGCCCGCTACGTCCGGCTGAACCTCACCCGGCGCGGCACCGCGTACGGCTACTCGCTGTGGCACTTCGGCGTCTACGGCTGACACGCCCGGTGCGGCGTCCCGGACGCAGCCAGGGACGCCGCACCGGCACGTTTATCCGGCGGCCGCGATCGGTGGCGCGCCGCTGCCCTCCAGCCGGGTGGTGATCGCGATCCGGTTGTGCGTGTTGATCACCGTCGCGGCCCAGATCAGCGCCGCCAGCTGGGTCTCGTCGAAGAGGCCGGCCGCCTCGGCGTACACCGCGTTCGGCACCTGACCGGCGAAGACCAGCGTGATCGCCTCCGTCAGCGACAACGCGGCCCGCTCCCTGGGACTGAGCACCTTGCTGTTGCGCCAGGCCCGCACGTCGCTGATGCGCTGCTCACTCTGACCCATGGCCCGCGCGTCCCGGAGATGCCGGGCCAGCGAGAGGGAGCAACCGTTGATCTGCGACGCGCGGATCCTGACCAGCTGCAGCAACTCCGGCTCGATGCCGGCGGCCCGCGCCGCGGCCAGGGCGGCCTCGTGCAGGGCGCGCATCGCACTGGAGACGTCCGGGGTCACGTCCTTGATCGCGATCCGCGTGACAGTGGCATCAGACAGGGAGGCATCAGACAGGGAGGCATCAGACATGGCGGGGCTCTCTTCTCGCTCGTTGAAAGGCGCCTGCGTTACGGCTGGGGATACGCGGCGCCCACCTCCGAGGTTCGATCGCCGAGGGCCGCCGGAGCTCAGCGGAGCGGCTGGGGGCGCACCGTCCAGCTGCGGCGGGCGTTGAGCGTGGCGGGCTCGAATCCGGCCAGCCGCTTGTAGCGCAGGGCGATCTCCTCGCGCTCGGCCAGCGGCAGCACCTGCTCGACGTCGGTGAAGCCGCCGGGGGCGCGTTCGTGGGCCAGCCGCAGGATGACCTCGGGCCCGTCCTGGCGGTTGGCCAGCACGATGCCGCCGGTGACCGGCCGCCGCTGCTCCTCGTAGAACTCCAGGCCCAGGCCGTGGGCCAGCGCGTACGCCAGGACGCGGGCGTCGATGACGGCCTGGGTGCCGCCGTTGGAACCGGTCGGGTACATCGGGTGCGCCGCGTCGCCCATCAGCGTCACCCGCTCCGCCGACCAGCGGGGTAACGGGTCACGGTCGACGAGCGGGTATTGGAACACCTGCTCCGCGCCCTCTATGAGCGCGTGGATGTCCAGCTCGTCGCAGTGCCAGCCGCGCACGTGGGGCAGGACGTGCTCCACTTCGACGGGCTGGTTCCAGTCGCCCGTGGGCACGCCCTCGACGCGCGCCCGGTGCTGGATCGCCCAGTTGATCAGCTGGGTGCCGTCGTCGCCGGGCGGCGCGACGGGGTAGATGACCAGCTTCTGCGTGCTGTCGCCGATCATCAGCATGGAGCCGCCGGTCAGGAACGGCTTGGCGTACGTGGTGCCGCGCCACAGCACGTCGCCGCCCGGCAGCGGCTCGCCCTCGCCGGGGAACAGGGCCCGCCTGACGCTGGAACGGATGCCGTCGGCGCCGACGAGCAGGTCGGCGTCGTGGTCGAGGCCGGTGACGGGGGAGCCGAGGACGACCGACTCAGGCCCCAGACGCTCGCGTACGGCCTCCAGCAGCATCAGCTGCAGCCGGCCGCGGTGGATCGAGTATTGAGGCCACCGGTAGCCCGCGTGCAGCCCGCGCGGCTCGGACCAGATCCGCTGCCCGCGGTGGGTGAGGAAGGTCAGGTCGGCGGTCGCCACGCCGATCGCGGCCAGGCGCTCGCCCAGGCCGAGCTCGATGAGCTCGCGCACAGCGTGGGGGAGGAGGTTGATGCCGACCCCGAGCGGGTGCAGCTCCGCCACCGCCTCGCGCACGGTCACGTCCGTGATGCTGGCCGCGTGCAGGCTCAGGGCCGCCGTCAGCCCGGCGATGCCGGCTCCTGCGATGATCACGCGCGGGGGTCGCGTCGTCATGAGAGTCCTCCGGTGGCGCTCTCCTGCTCCGGGCCGTCGCACTCGGCGGTTCGCGGATCATCCGCCGTATTCACATGGTCGTCTTTTTCGCCCGGTATTGCTACGAGACGGCGGGCCGGTCCCAGATGCGCCCGGTGTCCCAGGCGTACTCCCAGGCCTGGATGTCGGGCGGCTGGATGCCGAGGCCGGTCAGGATGGCGCAGACCTGCTCGCGGTGGTGGTTGGCGTGGTTGACGGCCTGGGCCAGGAAGATGCCGGTGCGGGTCTCGCGCGTGCCCTCGTCGATGACGAGCACGGCCTCGACGTCGATCGGCCGGGCCAGCACCTCTTCCCACAGCCGCGCGGCCTCCGACGCCCGTTTCAGCAGCTCGTCCAGGCCGGCCTCGGCCTCGTCGTCAACCCAGGAGATCTCGGTCCCGGCCAGGCGCCGTACGTAGCTCCCGTCGCACTCGACGATGTGCTGCAGGGTCGAGCGGATGCCGCCGAACGTGCCGACCCCGCGCACCTCCAGCTGCTCCGCCGAGAGCCGCTGATCCCGGCAGAACTCGATGAGCCGTCCGGTGGCCCAGGTGTTGTGGCGGATCGTGTCGAGCAGGACCGCGTTCATGGGTTCCCCTTTCGCAGCGTCCGATCTTGATGCTGAGCGGACCACCCGTGCGGGCGCAACGTATTTAACGCCCGCGGGGCGTCCTCCGACCCGATGGCCCTCCCCGTACGCCGACGTGAGGGGGAGCTCACCGTCGAGTTCAAGCCGCTGGGCAGAAGGTCTGGAACGAGGTGCGGAAGTTCCGCAAGGCCCTCTAGCTCCCGTCCTGATCTCCGGCGAAGTACGCTGTTGCCGGTTTCGTCCCACGCGGAACCGTTCCAGCGTCTCCCGGGGAGGTCCGGCTTCGATGACCACGACGTTCGGTGTGATCGGCAGCGGGCGGCGGACCCGGTTCTTCCTGCGGCTGGCGAAGGCGATGCCGGACCGGCTGCGGGTCGCCGGCGTCGTCACCCGCAGCACCGACCGGGGCGCCGCGATCACCGCGGAGTGGGGCGTACCGGCCTTCGGCTCGATCGACGAGCTGCTCGGCCACGAGCGGCCCGGCTACCTCGCCGCCGCGGTGACCTGGGACGCGATGCCGGGCGCCGTCCGCGAGGTGGCCGCGCGCGGGCTGCCCGTGCTCGCCGAGACGCCACCCGCGCCCGACCTGGCCGGGCTGCGCTCGCTCTGGGCCGACGTCGGCGGCACCGGGCTGGTGCAGGTGGCCGAGCAGTACCTGCTGATGCCCGGGCACGCGGCCCGGCTGGCGATCGTCCGCGACGGCGTGATCGGCGAGCCGACCTCGGTCCAGGTCTCCTCGACGCACCTCTACCACGCGGTGTCGATGATCCGCGGCCTGCTCGGCGTCGGGTTCGAGCCCGCCGAGGTCCGCGCGGGCGCGTTCGAGGCGCCCCTCGCCGACCCGCTCGGCCCCGGCGGCTGGCGCGGCGACGCCACGCCCCGCCCGGCGACCACCACCATCGCCACGATCGGCTTCGGCGGCCGGATGGGCCTGTACGACTTCACCGACAACCAGTGGTGGAACCCGCTGCTGTCGCGGCGCATCGTCGTGCGCGGCTCGACCGGCGAACTGGCCGACGACCGGGTGATCCGGCTGGCCGACCCGCTCACGCCGGTGGAGTCACGGCTGCTCCGCCGCGACACCGGTGTGGACCTCGACCTGGAGGCGCGCGACCTGCGGCACATCAGCTTCGACGGGCGGGTGGTCTATCGCAACCCGTTCGCCGGTGCGGGCCTGTCGGACGACGACATCGCGGTCGCGGACCTGCTCGAACGCACGGGCGCCTGGGCGCGGCAGGAGGGGCCGGCGCCGTACCCGCTGGCCGAGGCGTGCCAGGACCACCTCATCGGGCTCGCCATCGGGGAGTCGGCCAAGAGCGGCGGCCCGGTCACCACGGGCACGGAGTCCTGGGCGAGCTGACGCCCCCGCCGGCCGGCTCAGGGAGAAGGAAGTGATCGCGTGTCCGAACCCCGTACCACCCCCGCCTGGCGCTACGCCATCGGGATGCTGGGCACCTCCATCCCGATCAACCTGATCAAAGGATCGATGATCCTTTACTACGTCGACATCCTCGGGCTCGACGTACGCGCCTACGGCGTGGTCATGGTGATCTACGCGGTCATCGACGCGGTCGACAACCCCCTGCTCGGCCACCTGTCCGACCGCACCCGCAGCCGCTTCGGCCGGCGCCGCCCGTGGCTGCTCGTCGGCGCGCCGATGCTGGTGGCCTGCATGATCGCGTTCTTCTCCGCGCCGTCCTCGCTGCGGGGCATGGGGCTCGTGCTGTGGTTCGCGGTGTTCGCGATCCTGTGCGAGGCTTTCGACTCGATGATCAACGCCAACTACGGCGCGCTGCTGCCCGAGCTCTACCCGCGCGAGCGCGACCGCGCGGTCGCCAACGGCCTGCGCCAGGGCTTCCAGCTGGTGGCGCTCGTGCTCTCGCTGGCGGTCACCCCGCTGCTCACGACGAGCGTGTTCGGCACCGAGGAGTCCACCGAGGGTTTCCGCACCACGGCGATCATCTACGGCGCGGTCGCGCTCGTCGTGATCGCGTTCATGGCGCTCAGCGCGCGCGAGCGGCCCCGCTACTCCACGCGCGAGCGGCCGCGGCTGCTGCCGAGCCTGTGGTCCATCGTGCGCAACCCGATGTTCTGGTCGGTCGGGCTCATCGGCGCCTGCTACGGCATCGCCATGGCGCTGGTGCTGTCGGGCATCCAGCTGTACGTCCGCTACTCGCTCGGGCTCCCCGTGGTGAACGCCCTCTATCTCCAGGGCATCGTCATCCTGGTCACCGCGGGCGGGCTCGTCCTGTGGACCCGCCTGGTGGCCCGACGTGGCGCGCTGTGGGCCTGGCGGATCGCCTTCGCGGTCCTCGCGGCCGGCTTCGCCGCTCTGTTCTTCGCCACCGGCCTGGTCACCGCGATCGCCGCGGGGATGCTCGTCGGCGCCGGGTGGTCGGGCATGCTGGCGACGAACGACCTGATCGTGGCCCGGGTCCTGGACGCGGACGCGGCCCGCAACGGGGAGCACCGCGAAGGGCTCTTCCTGTCGGCGTTCGGCTTCTTCGGGCGGCTCAACGGGATCGTGACCGGGCTCGCGCTCACCTCGCTGGGCGTGTTCCTCGGTTACAACTCGGGCGACGATCCCGGCGCCGATCCCGGGCTCGCGTTCCGGGTGTACCTGTGCGTGTATCCGTTCGTGCTGACGACGATCGGCGCGGTCGCGGCGCGGCTGGTCTCGGTCCCGATCGAGACGCCGCCCGAGGCGACAGACCCGGCCCCGCCGGCGGGGCCGGGTCCTGCGGACGACTCGGGCGCTGCGGACGGTCCGGGCCTTTCGGACGGCTCGGGCCTCGCGGACGGCCCGGTCGCGGGCTCGGGGGAGGAACCCGTGGACGGACCGGCCGTGGAGCGTCCCCGATGAGCCGCCGCGTCGTGATCACCGCCGACGACCTCGCCCGCGAGCAGGGGACGACCGAGGTCATCGCCGCGCTGCTGGCCGAGGGACACGTCTCCGCGACGACGCTCATCTGCGTCTCGCCGGTCGCGGAGGCGGCCGCGAAGCAGGTCAGGGAGCTCGGCGTGCTGCCGCGGCTGCACGTGACGCTCACCAGCGAACGCGGCGTCCCGCGCTGGCAGCCGCTGGCCGGCCCGGGCAGCCTCGCCGATCAGGACGGAACGCTCAGCGCAGACCCGATGGTCCTCGGCGCCCGCGGCGAGGCTCCCGACGTCATCGGGGAGGCGCAGGCGCAGCTGCGCTGGATGCGCGAGCGCGACCTCGCGCCCGTGGCGGCCGACTCCCACGCCGGCACCCTCTACGGCCTGCACGGCAGGTCGTGGCTGGCCGAGACGCTCGACTGGTGCGCGGCCCACGGCCTGGCCTTCCGGCTGCCCCGCGACCCCGAGCCGTACTTCGGCGGGCCGCTCCCGCCGCCGCTCGCGGCGGCCCACCGGCGCGCCGTGGCCCGCGCCGACGAGCTGGGCGTGGCCATCCCCCAGACGATCGCCACCAACCGCCGCACGGCCGCAGAGCTGGGCACGTACGAGACACTCAGGGACGACTACCTCCGCCGGCTCGCGGCCCTGCCCGAGGGCACCAGCGAGCTGTTCCTGCACCCGTCCCGCGAGGACGCGGTCGAGGGGCCGGACGGCGTCGTACGCTCATGGGAGGCGCGGCTGCTGCGTGATCCGGTGTGGCACGCCGCCATCGAGAGCGAGGGCGTCGAGGTGGTCGAGGGCTGGTGGGACTGACGGTCCGCGCCCGGCCGGGCAGGCGGCTGCTCGCCCGGGTCTGGCTCCGGCTCGGCGCGCGGGTGCGGTGGCGGCTGCTCTACCTGTCCCAGGCCACGTTCATGGTCGGGGTGACGGGCGTCGTACGCGACCGCGATGGCAACGTCCTGCTGCTGCGCCACCGCTTCTGGAACGAGCGGCGGCCGTGGGGACTGCCGACGGGCGGGGCGAAGCGCGGGGAGACGTTCGAGCAGACGGTCGCCCGCGAGGTGCGCGAGGAGACCGGGCTTGAGGTGACCGTGGGCGAGCTGGTGCAGCTCAGGAGCGGGTTCCAGCTGCGGGTGGACGTGGCGTACGAGGCCCGCTACGCCGGCGGCGGCACCCTGCGGCTCAACCCGACGGAGATCCTGGAGGCCCGCTGGTGCGCCCCCGGCGACCTGCCAGAAGGGCTGCTGGAGTCGCACCGCCTCCTGATCGAGGCGTCAGGTGGGCGGCGCGGCCGTGGTGGAGAAGGTGGGGCCGAGGTGCGCGGTGTCGTTGAAGCGGCGCAGGATCCACCGGGCCTCGGTCAGCACCAGATGTGACACCGAGCCGTTGTCCGCGCCCAGGAACGCGAACGGCCGCGACCCCGTGGCCGCCGCCAGCGCCTCGGCGATCACACCGCCGTGGGTGACGACCACGATCCGCTGGTCGGGGTGGGCGGCGGCCAGCCTGCCGAGCGCCTCGCGCACGCGATCGGAGAAGTCCGCGGCGGATTCGGCGCCCGGGATCACGTCCCAGCGCTCCTCGGCCGCCATGCGGTCCGCGGTCGGATGCCCCTCCGCGACCATGCGCCGGAACAGGCCGCCCTCCCACTCGCCGAGGTACACCTCGCGCAGCTCCGGCTCCACCACCGGCGTCAGGCCGAGCCGGGCGGCCAGCGGCGCGGCCGTCTGGGATGTGCGCCGCAGCGAGCTCACGTAGATCGCGTCGACGCGCTCGGCGGCCAGCCGCTCGGCCACCCGCCGCGCGTGCTCATGGCCCTCGGGCGCGAGCCCCGGATCGTCCTGGCCGTCCACCAGGGCGAACGGCTGGTCGGGGCGGGCGGGCTCGGACTCGCCGTGCCGGACGAGGAGGACCTCGGTCGCTCCTGGCGGGGTAAGGAACCGGCCCTGCCGGTATTCGACCGGCTTCGTGCCCTCAGCTGCCACAAACACCGGACGATACTCGATCACGCCGGTGACGGATCAAGGCCGGGCCCGGGGGCGAGCCAGGCCAGTGCCGCCGTGACCAGCGCCTCCGTGCCCATGCGCAGCGTCGGCGAGAGCACCGGTGCGAAGGCGGGGGAGTGGTTGCCCGGCACGTCCTCCGCCAGCCGGTCCTCCCGCACCGCCCGCTCGTACGTCTCCGGGTCGGCGCAGCCCAGCCCCCAGAAGACCGAGGGCGCCCCGGCCTCGGAGCCGAAGACGCCGAAGTCCTCGCTGCCCATCAGCGGCGCCAGGTCCGTCACCCGCTCCGCCCCGAACCGGGCGCTGAACGCATCCCGGACGACGGCGGTGGCGCCGGGGTCGTTCACGGTCAGCGGGAAGGAGTTCAGCGTGCGCAGCTCGGGCGGGCGAGGCGCCCCCGACGCCGCGGCCTCGGCCCGCACCACCCGCTCGACCCCGTCCAGCAGCCTGCGCCGCACCTCGGGCGAGAACGAGCGGAGGTTGACGGTGATGCTCGCCTCGTCGGCGATGACGTTCTCCTTGTGACCCGCGTGGATCTGGGCCACGGTCAGCACGGCCCGGTCGAACGGCGACACCTCGCGCGAGACGACCGTCTGCAACCGCATGACGGTGGCCGCGGCCAGCACCACCGGGTCCACGGTGTGCTCGGGCTGCGAGCCGTGGCCGCCCCGGCCGTACAGGCGGATCTCCAGGCTGTCGGCGGCGGCCATGACCTCGCCAGGGCTGACCAGCACCGTGCCCGCAGGCCGCGGGAAGACGTGCTGGCCGAGCACGACGTCGGGGCGGCCGACCAGATCCAGCAGCCCGTCGTCCACCATCGCCCGCGCCCCGCCCGCCACCTCCTCCGCCGGCTGGAACACCGCCACCAGCGTGCCCCGCCAGCGCTCACGCCCGGCGGCCAGCGCGGCGGCCGCGCCGGCCAGGCACGTCACGTGCATGTCGTGGCCGCAGGCGTGCATCAGCGGCACCCGGCGGCCCTCGGCGTCCTGGGTGGTCGCGGTGCTCGCGTACGGCAGGCCGGTCGCCTCGGCCACCGGCAGCCCGTCCATGTCGGCGCGCAGCACCACCGCGGGCCCGTCGCCGTTGCGCAGCACGCCCACGACGCCCGTGCCCCCGACCCCGGTGCGCACCTCGAACCCGGCCGCGCGCAGCCGCTCGGCGGCGACGCCCGCCGTGCGCTCCTCCTGGAAGGACAGCTCGGGGTGGCGGTGCAGGTCACGGTAGAGGGCCGTGAGCTCGTCGCACGTGGCGTCGTCGAGCCCGGCCAGGACGGCTTCGGTGGCAGCGGTCATGCGAGTGCCCGTTCCAGTCGGTGATCTCTCCGGCGAGTGTACGCCGGGAGCTTCCGACCTGATCGGAGGCACCTGCCTGCCCTCCTCACTCGCTCGCCTGGCGCTTGAGCTCGTCGCCGCTCTTAGTACGAGCATTCTTGAAACATCCGTCTTCACCGGGAAAGTCTGTCTACGGTCGGCTGTTCGGGGCTATCGTCGCCTCTGGTCCTCCGTGAGAAAGGCGCTTCCGTGACGCAGCTTGTCGTCGAAGGCCATGGCGTGTCCGTGACCCTCGATCCCGGACGTGCGTACCGGCTGGGCCGCGACCCGAGGTCGGACGTCGTCATCAGCGACGAGCGGGTCTCGCGGACGCATGCCGAGCTGCGGTTCGAGGGCGGCCAGTGGATCCTGGAGGACGTCGGCAGCCGCGGCGGCACGTACCTGGGCGGCCGGCGGGTGCAGCGGGTCGCCGTCGGCCCGGGCAGCAGGATCGACCTCGGCCACCCGACGGACGGCGGCGCCATCACCTTCCGCACCCCCACCCTGCCTCCGCCGCAGGAGACCCCGTGGCGACCGGGCGCCTGGACCCCACCCCCACCACCGGGCGCCCGAATCTCACCCTCACAGCCGGACGCCCGGACCTCGCCCCCGCAGCCGGACGCACGGATCTCGCGGCCAGAGCCGGCCGCCTGGACGCCGCCTCCGCCCACGTCCAGACCCGCTGCCGTCCCTCCGCCTCCGCCCACGTCCAGACCCGCTGCCATCCCACCGCCTTCGCCCGCACCGGCGCCTGTTCCCCCGCCTCGGCCCGCGCCCCCGGCGCCCGCCTGGCAGCCCGCGCAGCCGGGAGGCGCCACGCCTTCGCCCACGCCCACGCTCCGGCTGACAGCGCCTACCTCGGGGCCTGGGCAGCCGGGTGGCGCCGGGCCGACGCCCACCCTCCGCCTCCCCCGTACCGGGCAGTGGCGGGAGCCGGCGACGGTCAGGGATCTCGGCGGGGCGCAGATCGTACGCATCGGCCGGGCGCCCGAGAACGACATCGTCGTCACCGACCTGAGGGTGTCGCGGCGGCACGCCGAGCTGCGCATCGACGCCGGCGGCCACGAGATCGTCGACGTGGGCAGCAGGATGGGCACCTACGTCAACGGACAGCTCGTGCAGCGGGCCCGCGTCACGCCCGACGACCTCATCGGCATCGGCCCCTCGTCGTTCCAGCTCGTGGGCGACACGCTCATGGAGTACGCCGACACGGGCGAGGTCTGCCTCCAGGCCCACGATCTCACCGTCACCGTGGGGGACGGCAAGGTGCTCCTCGACCACGTGTCGTTCCCGGTGGGCGAGAAGTGCCTGCTGGCCGTGGTCGGCCCCAGCGGGTCGGGCAAGTCCACGCTGCTGCGCGCCCTCACCGGCCTGCGCCCCGCCGACCAGGGCGTCGTCACGTACGACGGGCGCGACCTCTACCGCGACTACGCCGAGCTGCGCTCCCGCATCGGCCTCGTCCCGCAGGACGACATCCTGCACCACCAGCTCACCGTCCGCCGCGCCCTCATCTACGCCGCCGAGCTGCGCTTCCCCGACGACACCCGGCAGCACGAGCGCAAGGCCCGCGTCGACGAGGTGCTGCAGCAGCTCGGGCTGGCCAACCGCAAGGACAACCGCATCTCGTCGCTCTCCGGCGGCCAGCGCAAGCGCGTCAGCGTCGCGCTCGAACTGCTGACCAAGCCGTCCCTGCTCTTCCTCGACGAGCCGACCTCCGGCCTGGACCCGGGCCTGGACAAGTCGGTGATGCAGATGCTGCGTGGCCTGGCCGACGAGGGCCGTACCGTCGCCGTCGTCACCCACAGCGTCGCCAACCTGGACATCTGCGACCGGCTCCTCGTGATGGCGCCGGGCGGCAAGATCGCCTACTTCGGCCCGCCGGGGGAGGCGCTGCCGTTCCTCGGCTTCACCGACTGGGCGGACGTGTTCATCGCCTTCGACGACCCCTCCAGAGACTGGGCCGGCGAGTTCACGCGATCCGAGCTGTACCAGAAGTACATCGCGGCCGACCTGATCCAGCCCGTCGCGACGCACCACCCCGTCCAGCGGGAGCTGCCGCCGAAGCAGCAGAGCTGGCCGGAGCAGCTCAGCACGCTGGTGCGCCGCTACTGCCGCGGCATCGTGGCCGACCGGCTCTTCCTCGGCATCACCATCGCGCTGCCCATCGTGATGGGCCTGATGGCCCGTGTCGTCCCGACCGGCAACCTGATGGGCCCGCCGAACAGCAACGGCAACTCGGCGAACCTGCTGCTGATCCTGTGCATCGGCGGCTGCCTGACCGGCTCCGCGAACGCCGTACGGGAACTGGTCAAGGAACGCGCCATCTACCAGCGAGAACGGGCGGTCGGGCTGTCCCGCTCGGCCTATCTCTGCTCCAAACTGCTCGTCCTCGGCGTGATCACCGTGGCGCAGGGCGTGGTGCTGACGTACGTGGCGATGCTGAACGTCAAGACGTACGACACGGGCGTGTTCACGGCGCCGATGATCGAGCTGTCGCTCGCCGTCGCACTGCTGTCGTTCACCGCGATGACCGTGGGCCTGCTCATCTCCGCGCTGGCCAAGACCAGTGAGACCACGATGCCGCTGCTCGTCCTCGTCACCCTGGTCCAGCTGGTCTTCTGCGGGGCGCTGGTGCACCTGGACGACAAGCCGGTGATGGAGCAGCTCTCGTGGCTCGTCCCGGCCCGCTGGGCCCTGGCCGCGCTGGCGGCCACGCTCGACGTGGGCCAGCTCATCCCGCACATCTCGGACCCGCCGGACCCGCTGTGGAAGCAGGACCTCGGCACGTGGCTCCTGGACATGAGCGTCCTGGCGCTCCTCGCCGTCGTCTGCGCCTTCCTGGTGGCCCGCATGCTGCGCCGCCACGAGCCGGCGGTGATGCGCGGCAAGTGAGAGCGGCGCAGGGTGCGGCGTCCTGTCTCGGGCGCTGAGGTGTATCAGCGCGCCGGTTCGGGGGCGAGGGGCGGGCCCTCGGGGAGGCCGTCGGGGGCGCGCCAGGTGGACAGGAAGCCCTCGGCCACGGCGCACGAGCCCGCGAACGGCCCGTCGGGATGCTCGAGTGCCGTGCCGGTGAGCTCGGCGACCCGCTGCTCCACCAGGGTCCGGGCGGTGGCGGCGTCGGTGACCTGGCGGTTGCGCTCGGAGATGTAGCCGATCGTGGCGCCGGCCCCGCAGACGAAGTCCGCCAGCGTCAGCACGCCGCGCTCGCGCAGCGCACGCAGGCCGGCGTCGGTGTAGGGGACGTTCGCCGCCGGGGCGACGACGCGGGCGCGGACCTTGGCGGCTCGCCCGGAGGTCAGGGTGCCGGTGCGGGCGCCGGGCACGAGCACGTCCGCCGCCACCTCGTACAGCGACTCGGCCGGATGCACGGGCAGCCCGAGCCGTTCCACGCAGCCGTCGCCGTGCTCGGCCCGCAGCTCTTCCAGAGCGGCGACGTCCAGCCCGGCCGGGTCGGTCACACATCCCCGCAGCGTCGACAGCGCCACGATCCGCGCGCCCCGCCGCGCGGCCTCCCGTACGACGGCGCCGCCCACCTTGCCGAAGCCCTCGACCGCGAGCGTCCGCCCGTCCAGGCCGCCGAGCGCCGTCTCCGCCGCCACGACCACCCCCAAGCCGGTCACCATCGTGTCCACCAGCTCGCCGCCGACCTCCTGGTGCATCACCGCGTCGGTACGGTAGCCGGGCAGCGGCGCGAAGTCCTGCGTACGCGTGCCCAGGTCGGAGGCCGTGAGGAACTCCTCCTTCTCGACCAGCGGAGTGATCTCCCGGCAGTAGCGGGCCACGGTGGCCTCCCGGTCCGCGGCCTCGGCCCGCAGCACCGCCTTGGCGCCGCCGATCCGCTCGCCGAGCACGGCCAGCTTGTACGTCATCGCCCGCGCCAGCAGCCCCGCCTCGCCGGGGGTCACGTCCGGGGCCAGCCGCGTCCCGCCCGCGCTGGTCGGGCAGTCCAGGTCGAAGGCGATGTACCCGTCCACCGAGGCGAGCTCCACGATCCTCATGCGCGCTCCTCACGTCATGCGATACGTCATTCGATCGGCGCCGCCGGGAAGATGACGACACCTGCCGACCAATTTCGACGCCAACCCGCGCTCTGTCCATGGCAGCCCAGGGAAAATCGCCTGCCCCCGCCGATCGGGCCCCGCCCTCCGGCGGGCCTGCGTGAGAACGAACCCGGCGCTCGGCCTACTGGGTCGCCTCCTTCAGCAGGTCGCGCAGTCGTTTCACCAGCTCGGGATCGCCGTCGAAGGTCAGCGCCGAGCCGTCCGCCCGCCGCCACAACCACAGCAGCACGTCCTGGGGTGCACCCGAGATCGACGCCTCCCCGGGCGCGTCGTCCCTGGTGACCTCGACGCCCGAGGCGGCCAGGCGGACGAACAGGCGATCCGCTCCCGCCGTGATCGACACCGCACGCCCGTCCGCGCCGGACAGGGCCTCACCGAAGTCCTCCGGCCACTGGCGAGAGGCGAAGGCGAGGAAGGTCACGAGGATCTCGTCGATGCCGTCCACCGCCAGGTCGGCCGGGATCGGCACGATGGGCTCACCGGCCGCCAGTTCGGCGTCCACCCGGTGCACCGCCGTCTCCAGCGCCATCCTGCGCGCCCAGAACCCGACGGTCTGGTCGGGGTCGTACCACGTCAGCGCCTGCTCCTCCGGCTTGCGGGAGGTGAGCTCGCCGCGCAGCCCGGCCATGGCGCGATCAAGGTACGCCGCGGGGCCGTCCGGGTCCGGCTTGGGCGGCCAGGGCCTCGGCCAGGCGCCGCGGCGCATCGTCTCGACCTTGTGCAGGAACGTGTCGCCGACGTGCTTGAGGAGGTCGGCCGTGGTCCACCCGGGGCAGTGAGGCACCGGGGCGGCGAGGTCACGGATGGCGGTCTCGCGCATCCGCGCGTAGTCCCGTTCGATCAGGTGTACGTACCGGGGCTGATCCATGCGCCAAGTCAAACACGGCCGCACGGACGTGGCACTGCTGCCGGCTGCCCGGCGCCCGCCCGGTACGACGACGGCCGTCACCGCCATGAAGTGGCGGTGACGGCCGGTCGGAAGACCGCCGAATCAGTGGGCGGGCCAGGCGGGGCCGTCGCCCTCGCCGGTGTCGGGCGCGCGGGCCGGGAGGAGCAGGGCGGCGACGACCACGGCTACGGACAGGGCCGCGCCGATGATGAACGCCAGCCGCATCCCGCCCAGATCGGCGAGCCCCTCGCTGACCCCGGCCTCGGTCAGGGCCTCGGCCCTGGCGCTCATCACGGTGATCACGAGCGCGGTGCCGAAGGCCGCGGCCACCTGCTGCAGCGTGCTCAGGATCGAGCTGCCGTGGGAGTAGAGCCGCGGAGGAACCGCGCCGAGCCCGAGGGTGAAGACGGGGGTGAACGTCGCGGCCAGGCTCACCATGAGCAGCGCGTGCAGGCCGAGGATCTGCCAGAACGGCATCGTCATCGAGACCTGGGTGAACCCGGTGAGCGCGAGCATGATCCCGATCGCGCCGGGCACCACCAGCACCCGGCCGCCGAACCGGTCGAACAGGCGGCCGACGGTCGGGCCGAGCAGCCCCATCGCCAGGCCGCCCGGCATCACCAGGAGCCCGGTCTCCAGGGCGGTGAGCCCGCGCAGGCTCTGCAGGTAGAGCGGCAGCAGGATCATCGAGCCGAGCATCGCCATGAACGCCACCGACATGAGGATCAGCGCGACGGTGTAGGTGCGCTGGCGCAGGGTGCGCAGGTCGAGCAGCGGCACGCCGTGCTTCTGCAACCACAGCTGGCGCAGCACGAAGCCGAGGATGGTGACCAGCCCGGCCACCACGATCGCGACGGCCACGCGGGCGTCGCCGCCCTCGAACCGGCTGAGCCCGTAGACCAGGCCGCCGAAACCGGCCGCGGCGGTCACCACGCTGAACCAGTCGATGCTGCCGCGCTCGGTCTCGCCGACATTCTGCAGCCGCTTCAGGCCGCCCCACGCGATCAGGGCGGCGATGGGCAGCACCACGGCGAACAGCAGGCGCCAGGAGCCGAACTGCAGGATCACGCCGGAGACCGTCGGGCCCATCGCGGGCGCGACCGACATGGCCAGGGTGACGTTGCCCATCACCCGGCCGCGGTCCTCCTCGGGCACCACCCGCATCAGGGTGGTCATCAGCAGCGGCATCATCACGGCCGTCCCGGACGCCTGGACGATGCGGGCGACCAGCAGCACGGCGAACGACGGCGCCGCCATCGCCAGCGCGGTGCCGAGCAGGAACAGCCCCATCGCGGTGGCGTAGGCGGCCCGGGTGGACACACGCTGGAGGAACCAACCGGTGATCGGGATGACCGCGGCCATGGTCAGCATGAAGGCGGTCGAAAGCCACTGCGCGCTCTGCTCGGTGATGTGCAACGCCGCCATCAGCCCCGGAATGGCGTTGATCATGATCGTCTCGTTGAGAATGACCACGAACGTGGCCAGCACCAGCAGACGGATCACGGGCGGCGTGCGGCCGGACGCGGCGGCCGCGGGCTTGGCGGGTGAGTCGAGCTCGGAGATGGTCACGGAACCTCGTTCGGGGTCGTCGGGGGAGAACCGGTCGTCACCGGGGATCCGGGCTTCGGTTTCACAAGATGTGGTCGTCATGTACAGACTGACCGGTGCCACCGACAAAACTCATCGGCCGCGCCCAACGATGCGGCATGAAGTGGGATATGTCACCCGAATTATCGCCGCTACTCGCAGTTCAGGGCTGCGATTCCCCTCGTACGAAGGCCCCGCCGCGCCGGACGGGTGGTGCGGACGCCGGCCGGTGCCCATCGCGTCGCGCGGAGCCGGCGCCGCACCTCGGCCCCTCAGGTCAGAGACCGGCCGACTTCACCAGCCGGCAGCTGTCGACGAGCTCGCCCACCGCCAGGGACGTGACGGAGCAGAGGGCGGGCCGCTTGAGTGAGCGCGCGTCGACCGGAGCCGCGGACAGGAACAGGCCGGCGAGAGCGCCGGCGGCGATTACCGTGAGTATCTTCATGGCAACAGTATGCAGCCGCCCGTGAGGGGCTCGCTCCCCTCAGGCGAGGGCGGCGAGTGCTGCGTCGAGGTCGTCGTAGAGGGGCAGGACCTTGGCCAGGCCGGTGATCCACATGATTTTGGCGCGGCGGTAGTCGACGCCGATGAGGGCGAATTTGCCGCCGGCGGCCTGGCTGGCCTGCCAGTGGTGGATGATCAGGCCGAGGGCGCGGCTGTCCATGAAGGTGGCGCCGGCGAGGTCGAGGATGATGGAGGTGCCGGCCTGGGCGAGGTGGTCGGCGAACTGCTGGCGGGTGGTCGCGTCCAGCACTCCGTCCACGGTGATCACGACGATGTCGCCGCCGGCCGTGGACGACGTCAGGCGCACGGACGCGGGGGCGGGGGTCTCGCCGGCGGACATCATCACCCTGCCATCGTATAGAGGCCACCGCCGGCCGGGCCCGTCAGCGCGGGCCTGGTCGCGTCGTGGGCGCTGGATCCCAAGCGCACAGCCCGTTACCGGTGCTGAGCGCGCGGGACGTCCACGCCGGCCGCGCGCAGGTGCGCCTCGATCAGGGCGTTGAGCCGGGCGAGAGCCGGCTCGTGGTCCTCGCCGTGGTGGTCGATCAAGCCGTACCTGGCGTCCGCGTCGGGCCGCCGCCGCAGCTCGGCCGGCATCTCCAGCCGTTCGAGGTCGGCCAGCAGCCGGCCGGCCACCGCGGCCGCCAGCTCCTCGATCCGCGGATCGCCGGGATCCCAGGACCGCGCGTCCCAGCCCTGCTTGGTCAGCTCGACGAACTCGGGATCGTCGAGCCAGCCTTCGAGCCGGGACAGGAAGCCGTCGAAGATCTCCGGGATCAGGGCCCGCGTCAGCACCATGGCCTCGCGCTGCGTGTCCACGTAGTCGGCGCCGAAGCCGAGGCCGGCCAGCCGGTCGAGGAGCGCGCAGGCCCGGTCGGGCAGCAGCGCCCGGTCGCCTTGGTCGAGCCGGCGCAGCGTGTCACGGCGCGCGATCAGGTCCTCGATCCGTTCGGTGAGCCGCCGGTCCACGTCGTCCAGGGCGGCGCTGAACTGTACGGGATCGGCGTCGAGCAGGTCGCCGACCTCGGCCAGCGGCACCCCCGCCCCGGCCAGGGTGCGGGCCTGCACCAGCCGGAGCAGATCGGCCGACCGGTAGCGCCGGTAGCCGGAGCCGTCACGTTCTGGCTCGGCGACCAGGCCGAGCCGGTGATAGTGCCGCACCGTCTTGATCGTGACGCCGGCGAACGCGGCCGCCTGGCCGATGGTGAGCCCCCCGGCCATCAGCGGGCCGTCGGGTACGGGTCGCGGGCGATCACAGGGTCGAGGATAACCCGCGAACGTCCCGGCCCATCACGTCGCCGCCGAAGGACCGGCACGCGCGGCGGTTGACCTTGACCTTAGGTCAGGCTCCAGGCTGATCGCAGCGCAGCCTTCACGGGGCCGGAGCGCCACCGCCCTGCCCGCCTGCGCAGGACACCACTTCCACCAGCTAAGGATCGATCATGAACGAGTCCCTCCGTACCGTCGAGAACCCCGCCACCGCCCCCGACCGCCCGGAGCTGCGGGAGGCGATCGAGTCGTTCGTCGAGTACGGCTTCGCCGGCGTGCAGCTGCGCGTGCACGACGAGCGCGGCCACTGGGCCGGCAGCGCCGGGGTGAGCGAGCTGGGCGGGAGCGCCGCGCCGCCGATCGACGGTCACTTCAGGATCGGCAGCGTCACCAAGACCTTCACCGCGGCCCTGATGCTGCTGCTCGTGGCCGAGGGGCGGATCGGGCTGGACAGCCCGGTGGCCGGCCACCTGCCCGAGTTCGGGCTGGACCCGCGGATCACGGTGCGGATGCTGCTCCAGCACACCAGCGGCCTGTTCAGCTTCACCGGCGAGATCTACCCGGACGGGAGAGCCGTGGCTGGCGGCGTCCCCGGCGTGGGCAAGGAGTGGGTGGACAACCGGGACAGGACCTACCGGCCGGAAGAGCTGGTGCGGATGGCGCTGTCCCGGCCGGCCAGGTTCGAGCCGGGAGCGGGCTGGAGCTACTCCAACACCAACTACGTGCTGGCCAGGCTGCTGATC
Source organism: Nonomuraea sp. NPDC048882 (assembly GCF_040649755.1). Lineage (NCBI taxonomy): Bacteria > Bacillati > Actinomycetota > Actinomycetes > Streptosporangiales > Streptosporangiaceae > Nonomuraea > Nonomuraea sp. NPDC048882. The sequence continues at coordinate 480,708 of NZ_JBEZGB010000008.1, read as the reverse complement.
GAGCAGGTCACCGGCCGCCCCTACCCGGAGGAGATGCGGCGGCGCGTCCTTTCCCCGCTCGGGCTGACCGGCACCGTGGTGCCCGAGGCCGCGCCGGAGCTCCCCGAGCCGCACGCGCACGGCTACTACCCGTACGAGGAGGGCGACCGCTGGGAGGTGGCCGACACCACCCGCTTCAACCCCTCGTGGATCTCCGCCGCCGGCGACATGATCTCGACCACCCAGGACCTGCACACGTTCTTCTCGGCCCTGATGGGCGGCCGGCTCCTGCCCGCGCCGCTGCTGGCCGAGATGTGCACGCCGGACCCCGTCATGGGCTACGGCCTCGGGGTGTTCGTGGAGCGGACGGACGGCGGCGGCACGATCGTCCAGCACAACGGTGGCTTCTGGGGCTGGGCGACGCTGATGTACGCCACGCCCGACGGCGGCAGGACCATGACCGGCTCGCTGACCTTCGGGGACGCCAAGGTGGACTGGGTCGCCATGGCCGAGGCGATGGAGAACGTGAAGCGGCGGCTCGTCACGGCGGTCTTCGACGCACCGGCGGCCTGAGCGCCGGGCCGGGTCATCGCCCGCGTGCCGCCTCGCCGTCCGGGCGGGCGAGGAGGGCGGAGGCGAGCATCGAGGCGAGCCACTCCTCGTACTCGGCCTCGCTCCAGCCGCACACCTCGGTCAGCTTCTCGAAGTTCTCCGTCGCGGTGAGCACGTAGATCTGCTCGGCCGCCCTGGCGGGGGAGAGGCCGGGGCGCAGGGCCCCGAGCTCGTGGAGGTGGGCGGCGGGTGCGTGGCTGCCCGTCAGCCGCTCGCGTTCGATGCCGTCAAGGACGTCCCGCAGCCCGTGGTCGCCAGGAGACGCGGCCGCGGCGTCGCGCAGGACACGGTGCACGGACGTGATGCGCCGCAGGATCCCGGTGGCCATGGCGGCGTAGAGGGCCAGTTTGCGTACGGGGTCCGGCTCGTCGATGATCGCCCGCACCTCGGGGCGGTCGCTCTGCGGCACGGGCCGGGCGTCCCCGGCGAGCGTGATGTCGTAGACGAGCTTGGCCAGAGCGGGTTTGCCGCCGGGGCACGACGTGTACAGAGTCTGAACGGCCACCCCGGCCTCGCGCGCCACGTCGGCCATGGTCGTGGCGGCATAGCCCTTGCCGATCATCAGCTCGTGCGCGGCCGTCGCGATCTTCTGGCGGGTGGCCTGGGCGTGCTCCTGGCGCAGGGCGCTGGAGTATCGGCGGCGCTTTTTCTGCTCGGTCATCGGAGGCCATGATTCCAGAACTATATTGACTAGATTTCTCTCTAATGAATATGGTCGAATCTAGTCAAGTCTTCGCCGAGGGAGGGGCGCACGATGTCCGCGATTCTCACCGCGTCCAGGATGATCGCGTTGCTGCTGATCGGCACGTACGCGGGCGGTGTCGTCTTCACGGTGCTGGCCCCGTCCGTCGGCCGGATGCCGGGGCCCGCGTACGTCACGTACTGGCAGGCGCTCAACGTCGACTACGGCCGGGCCATGCCGCCGCTCCTGCTGGCCGCAATCGCGGCGTCACTCGTCGCGGCGGCCCTGTCGTGGCGGCACGGCCGGCTCGTCTTCGGCCTCAGCGTGGCCGCCCTGGTCCTGGTGGTCGGCACGGTCGTCCTCACCCTGGCGGGCCTTGAGCCCATCAACGGGATCGTGGACGGCTGGACTCCCGACCAGTTGCCCGCCGGATGGGAGGAGAGCCGCCGGCAGTGGTCGGACCTGCATCTCGTCCGCACGGCGCTCGCCCTCACGGCGTTCGGCTGCCTGATCGTCGCCCAGGGCGTCGACCGCCTGCACGGGGCGGACCCGCGACCGGCTCAGGGCGGCTACCCGCTCGCCACCCGGCACTGACCGGGCGGGCGAGCCGGGCGGGTCAGTGGCCGGGCGAGCGGGCCGGGCGGGTCACTGACCGGGTGGCTGGGTCGGGCCGGTTACTGGCACTTGCCTGTGACCGGGCGGGCTGGGCCGGTTACTGGCACTTGCCCGTGAGCCACGTGCGGAGCTGGGCCGGGTAGTCGGTGGCGATCCGCTTGGTGCCGCTCTTGAGCGCCTGGTTCCACGCGCTCTCGTTCAGCCGCCACGGCGGCGGCGGCTCCTCCCACTTGGTGACGTCGGGCCAGACGGGGCCGCCGCTCAGCACCTGCGCCAGGTCCGCGGCGGTCACCCGCTTCCTCAGCTCGGCGGAGATGCCGCTGTCGTGCGAGTACAGGATGATCTCCTGCGAACGGTGACTCTCCTTGACGGGGTCGAGGACCTCGGCCCAGGCCCGCGCCTTGATCGCGGCGTCCGCGTGGAACAGCGACTGCCGGCCCTCCGGCTTGACCTCCACCATCGCGATCATGCCGGCCGACTTCATCGCGGCCAGCCACTGACGGAACGTGTGCACCCTTTCGCCCTTGAACGGGCCGCGCGTGATGGTTCGCCCGTCCAGCTTCGTGGCGCCGCTGGCCCACCAGATCTCGGTGATGTTCTTCTTCGTGCCGGTCAGTCCCCAGGTCGAGGTGTTGTGCCACATGACGGCCTTGGTGCCGTCCTTGGTGAGCTGCAGGTCGGCCTCGACGCCTGCCGCGCCCCACGCCTTGTGCTGACGGATGGCCGCCGGGTTGTTGGGCTGGCGGATCTGGTCCCGTTCCCACGCGTCGGCGCCGGTGGGGTAGCCGCCGTGCCCGAAGATCTGCGGGCATGCGGGCAGCGCGGCCGACGGGGAGGTGAGTGACGACGCCAGCAGGAACGCGGCGAGGGGGACTGCCACAACATGCACCTTTCGATCTTGAAGTCGGTGCACCACACTGTCCCACAGCCACGCTCGCGCCGAGTACACGGTGACGGTCGTGGTCCCGGCCGCCCGTGACTACGACCGCAGCCGCCCGGAGCCGGCTTCGAGGTCGCGTACGGCCGCGGCGGCCTCCGTCACGTCGGCGTGGATGTTCAGGGCGTGCCACACGCCGGTGAGCTGCAGGATCCGCGCGGGAAGATCCTGGACGGCGGCCAGGTGCAGCGTGCCGCCCTCCCTGCGGATGTCGGCGTGCACCAGCAGCAGCAGCACCTGCAGCCCGATGCTGTCCATGAAGGTCAGCTCGGCCAGATCGGGGATCAGCGGACGGCCGCGCCGTCGCTCCCGGCTGATGAAGGATTCGAGCTGGCCGACGTTGGCGGCGTCGAGCTCGCCCGACACGACGATCAGCGCGCCGGCGGCCAGCGAGTGGCAGCGTACACCGAAGGGAGACATGGAGGTCTCGTCGCGGGCGTTCAGCGGATGGACGAGTGCGCGAGAGTGATGAACACGAGCGATCTCCACGGTAGGCCGGCCTCACGGTGCCGGCGGCGTCGCCGTCACCGCTGACGCTACGGCCGAAGCGGGTCGCGGGAAAGGCCTTTGGGTACAGGATCTTCAACCGACCCGGCCGTCTATCCACTTTTAGCCATAAAGGCCACCATTTCCGATGGCTCGGCCGACCAGCGGTGCATTCCTCCGTGCTTTTCCGGCCTTGACCAGGGCCGGATGCGGCACTCGGCACGTGGTAACGGGTTCGGGGTCGATCGATCAAAGTTTCTTGATTGTTCCCGCCGGGGTGGCGCGCGGCGTGATATCGAATGCGGGCCTACTTTCAATCTTGCTCTCTGTAAGGGCGCGATCGAAAGGAATTATCATGCTTCGTCGTACTGTGTCAGGCGTCTTCGCCCTGACGGTCGCCGGTCTCATCGCGGCAGCGGTTTCGCCCGCGCACGCCGAGCAGAGTGGCGCGCACGCGCGCCCGGCGTCGTTCTATGACAGCGCCGCCGCCATCGTCAACGCCGACGGCACCCTGAACCGGGGCACGAACGTCGTCAGGTCGTGGCTGGCGGAGACCGGCCGATACTGCGTCCAGCTCGCCCACCCGGTGTCGGCGCCTGACGCGCTCATCCAGCTCACGCCCCGTGACCCGCGGCGGCTGCCGCACATCGCGTACCGCAACCCGTCCGCGAGCTGCGACCACGAGAACACCATCACCGTCCACGTGTACGACACCAACACGGGCCGCCTGGCCGACGGCGGATTCGACCTGCTGGCGATCTGAGCGGTGACCCGGACGTCCGGAGGCCCGATCACCCCTGGCCTCCGGACGGGCCACCTGCAATCTGGGCCACCCGCGACCTGGGCCACCCGCGACCTGGGCCGGTCGTGGCCGGGGTCCTACCCCTGAGGAGCGCCCGCGCCGGCGGGGTCGCGCAGGAGCCCTTCGACTCCGTGCAGGAAGGTCTCGCCGATCAGGTGCGGATCGAAGAGGCAGCCGGCCGCCATGGCGCCGTCGCGCAGCATGACGAAGTGCCGCCCGGCGCGCTCGGGCCGCGTGTGGCCGGCCCGCTCCAGCAGCCCGGTGACGGTTTCGAGGAACCACTGACGGTGCGCGAGGACCGCCTGGTGGGCGGGGTGCGCGGGATCGGGGTATTCGGCCGCGGCGTTGAGGAAGGCGCAGCCGCGGAATCCGGGTGACCCGATGTCGCCGGCGATGGACCGGCTGATGGCCAGCAGACTCTCACCGGCGGGTCGTCCGTCGGCCAGAGCCTTGTTCACCTGGTCGCGAACGGCCTGGTCAACGCCGTCGAGGTAGGACAGGACGAGCTCTTCCTTGCCGGGAAAATGCCGGTAGAGGGTCGCCCTGGTCACTTGCGCTTCCGTGACGATCCGGTCGATGCCGACCGAGTGGATGCCCTCGGTGTAGAAAATCCTGGTCGCCGTCGCGAGCAGCCGTGACCGCGCTTCGGAGGTCCGGCTCAGCGGTTCACTTCTCCCCATGCGAACACTCTACCAGATAGAACGTTCGGTCTCCACTTGCCGCCTGCCTCTACTGAGGTCGCCCGCGTACGGAACGCCGCCTGCTCGCCATCCACCCACCCACCAGTCCGATGGCGGCGCCGGCGGCCACCCCCGCGACCAGACGAGATTTCTCCTTGGACGCTTCGGGTGGTGCCGGTGTCGGGGGAATTTCCGGCGTGGCCTGATACGCCGACTCCATGATTTCGTTGAACCGGCGCATCTTCCGATTCTTCGCGGCTCTGAGGCGATGGATCCTGGCCTCGGCCCAGAATCTCCGTCCGGGAGTGGTGGTGAACAACTCCGCGGTGGCGAGTGAACGTAACACGCGATCCGGCATGTCGCCGACCTGGTAGCGCATCTCCCAATACGAGACGATGAGGTTGAGATACAGGTGCTGCCGTAACTCGTCCGGCGTACGGTGACGATCCAGCGACCCCCAGCAATCGAGGTAGACGGGATCCCGCATCGCCATTTCCATCAGTTGCACGTGGTAACCGCGAGCGGATTCTTTGCGGGTGGCCCGCGTCTCCTTCCCTTGGAGGATGAGCGAGCTGACGACCCCGATCAGCGCGAATCCCGACAGAATTGCCGATGCCGCCCCATAAGTCTGGCCGATCTGGCTCAACCTGTTCCAGTCGGCATCCCGGGCGAGGTTTATCTGCTGCAGAAGAACAGGCGAGAGAAGCGTCAGCGCGGCCCCTCCGGCCGTCGCCATGACCAGGGTGAGCAGGAGTAACGCGCGAGAGGTCCGGTTGCCTTGTCGTAGAAGTCTAAGGCGCACGGTCACACGGTGTCACATCGAGGCGGCCAAGCCTAGACTTGACGCATGAGGGCTCCGGTTTACCCCGAGTCGCACCAGGGAAGACCTTGGGATGAATCGCCGGACGGCAAAGGGCTCAACCCAGGCCCCGAGCCTGACATTGTGGTTGCCCCATCACACGGCGACCCGGTGACTTCGTGAGACGATTCCGGTTGACCCCTCGGTGCGGTTCACTCTGGCTTTCACGGATCCGGTCCTGTGTTTTTCCAGGTCCATCGAGATGCTGATTCCCGCCATGAATGTCAGGCCGAGGCGGATCGGGAGAACTCGTCCATTCGCGTGCGCGGCCATATGGGCGTGCACGATTTCCTTACCAGTTAACTGAACGTCGACACGAGACGACGGGAGACAATGATGTCATTAAGTGAATCGTCGTGGTATCGCAGCAGCAGATGCACTGAAGATTCGACCTGTGTCGAGGTCGCGCTGCATCGAGGTCGCGTGCGGATACGTGGAAGTCTCATGCCTGACATTGTGCTGAGCTTCTCGCCGCACGCCTGGGCGGAGTTCATCGGCAGGATCAAGCGACATGAGCTCGACCTGGCGTTCGCCTAAAGGTAGACCGGCAGGGCGTCCAACCCGAGGCGGGACGCCCTGTCGCTTGTTGACCCCTGCGGCCGGCCGGGTGGATATCCAGTTGCCGGGCCGGTGGAAGATCTCGGAGAATCCCCTGTCGTGCGCACGGTGCGTACGCGAGAGGGGACAGGTGGCGATGCGGGCAGCGGAGCTCGAACGGGCGATGATCGCGGCCAGGTCCACCGCATCGTCACTAGGTTTGGCGGCGGACGACGCGATCGTCCTGCACGACTCGAACAAGGTCACCCTGCGCCTGCTGCCCTGTGACGTCCTGGCCAGAGTGGCGCCCGGGGCGGACGATCAGGTGGCCCGGTTCGAGATCGAGGTCGCGCGACGGCTCGCCGCATCCGGGAGCCCCGTGGCCGCGCTGGAGCCGCGGGTCGAGCCGCGCGTCTACGAGCGCGACGGGTTTGTGATCACGCTGTGGACCTACTACGAGCCCGTGGGGTCAGGAGACGTCCCACCGGCCGACGTCGCCGCCGCGCTCGGGCGGCTGCACGCCGGTATGCGCGGGATGGAGATCCCCGCGCAGCACTTCACCGATCGGGCCAAGGAGGCCCAGCGCCTCGTGGCGGACCGCGACCGCTCCCCGGCGCTCCCCGACGACGATCGCCGGCTCCTCGCCGGCACGTTGCGCGATCTGAGGCGGTCGATCACCGAGCGCGGCGCCCCCGAGCAGTTCCTGCACGGCGAGCCGCACCCTGGCAACGTGCTCAGCACGAAGGACGGGCTGCTGTTCATCGACTTCGAGACGTGCTGCCGCGGGCCGGTCGAGTTCGACCTCGCCCACCAGCCCGAGGAGATCGCCGAGCACTATCCGGACGTCGATCACGAGCTGCTGCGCCAGTGCCGGACCCTCGTCCTGGCGATGATCACGGCCTGGCGCTGGGACCGCGACGACCAGCTTCCTGACGGGCGGCGGCTGGGTGAGGAGTGGATCGCGCAGCTGCGGGCGGCGCTCGATCACACCGGTCCTTCCGCCTGCTGATCCCGGGCCTTCGAGGTCGTACGCCGCGAGAGTCCGGGGCCGTTCGGGCGACGGGGCGGTGTACGTCAGTCGCCGGACCGATGGACGATCGCCTTGCTCGACCGTCCGGGATACACCACGACCAGGTCCCGCCCGCGTCCCCGTACCAGGCACGGGAAGGCGTGCTCCCGGTGCTCCGCCCGCGTGTCGCCGAAGCCTCGGTCCCGCTGGGTCCAGGCGGGGCAGCTCGCGTCGTACGGCGGCCGGTACGGGACGATGGGAGGCGGCTTTCGGCGGGCTCAGTCGTCGTGGGCGATGAGCCTGAGCTGCCGCCACAACAGCACCACGAACACCGCGGACCCGGCGAAGGCGAACCAGAACGGCGCCGCGACCCCGAAAGCGGTGGCCAGGGTGCCGCCGATCAGCGAGCCGACCACCAGACCGGCGTAGACGCAGACCGTGTTGACGCTGCCCACCCGCCCCTGCAGCTCATGGGGGACCGCACGCTGGCGGACGGTGACCGAGGTCGTGCCCCAGATGAAGGCGTGCGCGCCGAAGACCACGAAGATCCCCCCGGCCACCCATGGCGAATGCGTCAGGGCCAGGCCGAGATGGGTGAGCGTCTCGATGACGAGTCCGATCCGCATCAGCGCGCCGAGGCTCACCTTGCGGGTGATGAACCCGTACAGACCGGTGCCGATCAGCCCGCCGATCCCGCCGAGGGTGGTCATCAGGCCGAAACCCACGGCGCCGAGGCCGAGCTGCTCCTGGGCGTAGAGGACGAGCACCGACCAGGCCGCGCCGAACGTGAAGTTGAAGATCAGGATGGTGAGCGCCAGCGTGCGGACCGCCGCGTGCCGGATCGTCCACCTGAACCCGGCGACCAGCTCCCGTACGGCGTTCGGCGCCTGCGCGTCCGCCGGCCGGACGCGCGGCGGCAGGGTGATCCGGGAGATCAGGACGATTCCCGCCACCACGAGCAGCAGCTGTCCGGCGAACGGCCAGGTCACGCCCACCCCGAACAGCGCCGCGCCGATCGGCGGACCGGCGAGCTGGTTGAGCGTGATGAACCCGGTGCCCAGGCGGGCGTTGGCGATGACGAGATCGTCCCTGTCGACGAGCGTGGGCGTCAGCGTGGCCGTCGTGTTGTCGGCGAACACCTCGGCGATGGACCGCAGCGTGAGCGCCGCCAGCGCCGTCGCCACCGTCACGGTGCCGGTCACCATGAGGACGACGAGGGCCGTCAGCACCAGGGCCCGTGCCACGTTCGCGACGAGCACGATCCTGCGCCGGTCGTACCGGTCGGACAGGACGCCCGCGTACAGGCCGAACAGCAGCGGCGGCCCCCAGCTCACCAGCGCCGACAGCGAGATCAGCAGCGGGTCGCGCGTCAGCGACGCGATCAGCAGCGGGCCCGCCGCGGCCGCGACCCCGTCACCGAGATTCGTCAGCCAGCTCGACGCCAGCAACCACCGGAATCCCGTCCCCAAGCGAGCCGGCAGGACTCGTTCCACCACTGAGATCACGAGCGCAAGACTCTACGTTTCGTGGGCTATCGAGGGCAACGCGTTTTTCGCCCGCTTTCAGCTTGGGGCGGCCGCGGGGCCGGCGAGCCGTCGTCGAACCACGCGCGGGTGCGTTCCAGCAGGTCGATCTGGTGCCGGCGTTTCTGGAGCCGCCTTCGCCGGTGGCGACGAGCATGCCGTGATGATCGGGACGGACCTATCGCCCAAGATCGTGCGGCGGATGAAGGCTGCGATAGGTGCCGATGAAAATCTGTGTTCGCCGTAGTAGACATTTGCGCGCTCGGGTACTAGAGTTTCTGACATCGCAAGGAACGGATCCACCGGGCAGCGGAAGTACCAGGCAACACGATGAACCGCCCGGAATGAGGATGAAGTCAGTTGGGTCAGGCAGAAGGTCGGACGTGAAGGGCCAGCGCGGTCGGTAAGGGCCCAGATCGTGGACGCGCTGCCGTTGATGTAAGTGGACGTCACGTCCAGAGGAATAGGGAAGGGAGTGTTGAACGCCATCGAAGGATCGCCCGTCGCCGGCTGACGTTCGCCGCTCGGGTACCGCAGTTCCACAAGATGGGAAGGTGGTCTACGGTCACGCATCCGCGATCCCCGCATCGCCGCCATACAGGGCGGCGGATGCGGATGACAACAAGCCGGCCCCAGGCCGGCAGATGGTGTTGAACCTCTTCGGGGCCCCGGCGCACATGGCGCCGGGGCCCCCTGTTGGCGTGAAGAAAGGTATCTATGGGTCAAGGGCGCACACCCGGTGCCGTGCAGGCTTCGCCCGCCGGCGCCGACGATGACGGTCACAGCGCCGAGGACCGGTTCGACGATGACGACTACCCCGCCTACAGCATGGGCGCGGCGGCGGAACTGCTCGGAGTCACCCCGACGTTCCTGCGGGCCCTGGGCGCCGCCAAGCTGATCGAGCCGAGACGCTCGAGTGGCGGCCACCGCCGCTACTCCCGCTACCAGCTGCGCCTGGCGTCCCGGGCCAGAGAGCTCGTCGACCAGGGCACTCCCGTCGAGGCCGCCTGCCGGATCATCATCCTGGAGGACCAGCTCGCCGAGGCACTGCGCATCAACGCCGCGTACGAGCGCGAACGCGCGGCCGGCGACTGACCCCACGACCACGCGGCGGCTCCGCCGCTGCGCTGCGACGCGGGCGCCGTGAAGCGGCTCCTGGCGTGCCGGCGTGCGATCAACCGGGCCGGTTCGTGCCGAGTCCAGGAGCGAGCGACGCCGTTTCCGGCGCTCGACGGGGCCGTGTGGCCTTCCGGGCGCGCGTCCGCCGGGCACCTCGAAGAGGCCCAGGGGCGGGAACGGGGTGGCGCGGTGGCCTGCCTACACTCGGGGCGGGAGGTCAAGGGTGGAAGTGAGCGGGGCGCCGGGGGAGGCGGACTGGCGGGCACATCGCTCCGCCGTCTTCGGGGCGGCGTACCGGATCCTGGGCAGCGTCGCGGAGGCTGAGGACGTGACGCAGGAGGTCTGGTTGCGCGCCGCCGGCGCCGATCTGTCCGGGGTGCGGGATCTGCGGGCCTGGCTGGTGACCGTGGCGGCCAGGACGGCGTACGACGTGCTGCGCTCGGCGCGCGTCCGGCGCGAGGCCTACGTCGGCCCCTGGCTGCCCGAACCGCTGCTGACCGGCCCCGACGTCGCCGCCCATGTGGTCATGGACGAGTCCGTGAGCACCGCGATGCTGATCGTCATGGAGACCCTCACCCCCGGCGAACGCGTCGCTCTGGTGCTGCACGACGTCTTCGGCTTCCCGTTCGACCAGATCGCCGAGGTGCTCGGCTGCACGCCCGCCGCGGGACGCAAGCTCGCCTCCCGCGCGCGGGCCCGGGTCGCGGAGGTTCAGGAGCGGCCTCAGGCGTCGAGGGCGGAGACCGAACGTGTGCTCAGGGCGTTCAGGGCGGCCGCCGACGCGGGCGACCTGGCCGGGCTGGTCAGCCTGCTGCACCCCGAGGCCGTCTACGTCGCCGACGGCGGCGGCCGGGCGACCGCCGCGCGCAGGCCGATCGAGGGTGCTGAGCGGATCGCGCGCCTGGCGGTCGGGCAGGTCGAGCTGAGGCGGCCCGGCTCGTACCGGATCATCGAGGTGAACGGGCAGCCGGCCCTGGCGACCTACGACGGCGACCGGCTCGTCTGGCTCGACACGGTGGAGATCGCCGGCGGGCGGATCACGACCTTCAGAAGACTGGTCAATCCCGACAAGCTTGCGCTCCTCGGTCACATCTGAGGACGCTGTCTCGTCTCCCTGCCGACCCGCACCCCGACCTCCGGGGGCGGCACTGCGGAGAGGACGAGACAGTGGCACATGTAGTGATCATCGGTGGCGGTTTCGCGGGCGTGTGGAGCGCGGCGGGAGCGGCGCTGGCCCGCAGAGAAGCCCGTGGCGACGCTGATCCGGTCCGTGGGGACGATGGTCTGCGCATCACGCTCATCGCGCCGAACGACCACCTGGTGCTGCGGCCCAGGCTTTACGAGCCGGATCCGGACTCGGCCAGGGTCGAGCTCCGCCGGATCCTCGGCCCGATCGGCGTCGAGCACGTGCGCGCCTCGGTGCACACGATCGACACCAGCCGGCGGGTGGTCGTGGCCGACGGCAGGGAGCTCGGCTACGACCGCCTGGTGCTGGCGCCGGGCAGCGAGCTGGTCCGGCCCGAGGGGCTGCCCGGAGCCGAACGGCTCTTCGACATCGACACCCTGGACGGCGCCCGGCGGCTCGAACGTCGTCTGCGCGGCGGCGACGGTCACTCCGCCGTGGTCGTCGGCGCCGGGTTCGTCGGGCTGGAGGCCGCCACCGCACTGGCCGCCCGCGGCCGGGTGCTGCTCGTGGACCGGTCGGACGTGGTCGGGCGCGAGCTCGGCCCCGGCCCGCGCGCGGAGATCGAGGCCGCGCTGGACGAACTGGGCATCGAACGCCGGCTCGGCAGCACGGTGACGGAGGTCGGCGACGGGTATGCCGTCCTGTCCGGCGGCGCCAAGGTGGCGGCGGACGTGGTGGTCTGGGCCGCGGGTCTCAGGGCCGGCGGGCTCACCCGGCAGATCTCGGACGATCTCGACCGTCTCGGCCGGGTGCCGGTGGACCGGTGGCTGCGGGCCCTGCCCGAGGTGTTCGCCGCCGGGGACGTGGCCGCGGCGGCGTACGACGCCGAGCACACGGTCATGCAGGCCTGCCAGCACGCCACTCCGCTCGGCAAGGTCGCCGGCTACAACGCGGCGGCCGACCTGCTCGGAGTGCCGCCCCGCGAGTTCACCCCCGGCCCGTACGTCACCTGCCTGGACCTGGGCGGCGCCGGCGCGATTTTCACGCGGGGCTGGAATCGCAGGGTGATGGCCTCGGGAGCCGAGGGCGCGGCCGTCAAGAAGCTGATCAACCAGGCCATCCACCCGCCGGTCGACGACGCGGAGAAGATCCTGGCCGCCGCCGACGCCGTCTACCTCGACCTGCCCTTCTTCCCCCGCGACCAGAATGAGGACGCGGGCGAGGTCATTACCGCCGCCTGAGCGCGGGCTCCACCCAGCCGACGCAGGCCCGGCGCCGCACGGCCGGTGCCGGGTCAGCGGTCGGCGGTGGTGCGGGACAGGAAGTCGCGGATCAGGCCGGCCACCTCGTCACCCGCGCTCTCCAGCAGGAAGTGCCCGCCGTCCAGCAGATGGATCTCCGCGTTCGGGACGTCCTGGGCGAACGCGCGAGCCCCGTCGGGCCCGAAGATCTCATCGCCCTTGCCCCACACGGCGAGCAGCGGCGGCTGGTTCGCCCGCAGGTAGGCGTGCAGCTCCTTGTACAGCGGCGGGTTGGTCGCGTAGTCGCGGAACAGGGCGAGCTGGATCGCGTCGTTGCCGGGACGGGACACCAGCGCGTGGTCATGGTGCCACGTGTCGGGGCTGACCAGGCTCTCGTCCGGGACGCCGGTGAGGTACTGCCAGCGGATGGCCTCCAGGCTCAGCGCGGTGCGGATCGCGCGCTCCGTCTCGGGCGTCTGCTCCCGGTGGTAGTCCCACACGCTCTGCCAGAACTCCGGGACGAAGCCGGCGGCGTACCCGTTGCCGTTCTGCGTGATGATCGCCGTGACGGCCGCCGGGTCGTCCAGGGCCAGCCGCCAGCCGATCGGGGCGCCGTAGTCCTGGACGTATACGGCGTAGCGCCACACGCCCAGCTGGTCGAGCAGGCCGGCGGTGAGGCCGGTGAGGGCGTCGAAGGTGTAGTCGAACTCGTCGGCCGGCGGGGCGTCCGACAGCCCGAACCCGAGGTGGTCGGGCGCGATCACGTGATAGCGGTCGGCGAGCGCGGGAATCAGGTGGCGGAACATGAATGAGCTGGTCGGGTAGCCGTGCAGGAGCACGATGACCGGCGCGTCCGCGGGGCCGGCCTCCCGGTAGAACAGCCGCCGGCCCTGGACGGTGGCGTAGCGGTGGTGAACGGCAGTCATGTCTAACTCCTATAAGTCATTTTGATGGTTAGACTCAAGCATGGCCTGGTGTAACCTGTCAAGGAGACTTTGGAGGTTAGGTTCGTCATGGTGATCGATACCGACGAGAAGCTGCTCCTCGACCTGCTGAACACCACGCCCGTACACGAAGGACAGCCGTCCGACCTGCTGGCAGACCCCGCCGACGGGCTGCGCTGGCTCTCCGCGCACGGTCAGCCGGCCTCGGAGGAGGAGTGGCGCGCCGCGCTGGACGCCCGCTCGGCACTCCAGGACGTCGTACGCGGCGACGCGCCCCCCGCCGCGCTCGCCCGCTTCGTCGAGGGCGTGTCGTTCCTGGCCTCGCTCGGCGGCGAGGGGGACGAGGGGATCGAGTGGACCCCGCGGTTGCCCGTCGGGCGCGTCGCGGCGGCGCGCGCCGTACTGACGTGGGACGCGCTGCGCGTGTCCGGCCCAGGGCGGCTGCGTGCCTGCGCCAACGACGAGTGCCGGCTCTTCCTGATCGATCACAGCAGGCCGAACAACGCCCGATGGTGCTCGATGGCCGGCTGCGGCAACCGCATGAAGGCCAGGCGCCACTACCAGCGCACCCGGCAGGGCAAGACGGACGGTTAGCGGCGGCCGAAGCCGGTCACGAATGGTCAACGGACGGTCGGCGGCCGAAGCCGGCTCGGTGGCGGTTCACAGCACCTTGAGCAGCCGCCCGGCCAGCTCCGCCGACGAAGCGGGATTCTGCCCGGTGAACAGGTTGCCGTCGGTCACCGTGTACGGCCGCCACATCTCGCCCTTGCTGAACTCCACGCCAAGAGCGACCAGCTCGTCCTCCAGCAGCCAGCGCGCCATCGGCGCCAGCCCGACCGCGTTCTCCTCCTCGTTGGTGAACGCGGTCACCCGCCGGCCCGCGAACGGCGACCGGCCGTGGATCCGGGTGGCCAGCATCGCGGCCGGGGCATGGCAGACGATGGCCAGCGGCTTGCCGGAGGCCAGCGCCGCTGTCAGCAGCCGGCCGGCGTCCGCGTCCTGCCACAGATCCTCCATGGGGCCGTGGCCGCCGGGAAGGTAGAGGGCGTCGTAGTCGTCCAGGCGGGCGTCCGGCAGCATGATCGGCCGCCGCAGCGCCTCCGCCGACCGGATCGTCTCCTCCAGGCCGAGCGCCGTCTCCGCGCCTCCGGCCAGGTCGGGCCGCAGGCTCATCATGTCCACGTACGGCACCACCCCGCCGGGAGTGGCGACCGTGATCTCGTGCCCGGCCTCGGTGAACGCACGGTACGGGGCCACGAACTCCTCGGCCCAGTACCCGGTCGCGTGCCTGGTGCCGTCCTTGAGCGTCCAGTACGCCGCACCGGTCATCACGAACAGGAACTTCGCCATGACATTTCCCCCTCGATCTGCGCTGATGACAGATCAGTCGAAGACGACGACCACGCGGCCGATCACGTGGCCCCGGCCCAGTTCGTCCAGCTTGTCGTTGATGTCGCCGAGGCTGATCGGAGTGACCGTGTGCTTGACCCGCCCCTGGCCGGCGTAGGCGAGCACCTCGGTGAGGTCGTTGTGGTTGCCCCAGAAGGATCCGGAGAACGTCCGCTCACCCGACACGAACGGGAACACCGGGAACTCGACGCTGTCACCCATCAGGCCCACCGACACGAGCGTGCCCTCGGCCGCCAGGAGCGCGGCGTTGAGCTCCAGTGACTGCGAGGCGCCCGAGCAGTCGAGCGCGGCGTCGATCTCGCCGCGGCCGGTCAGCTCGGCGAGCTCGGCCCGTACTTGATCAGGCGTCTTGCCGCGGGTGTTGATCGTGTGGTCGGCGCCGTTCTCCCTGGCCAGCGCGAGCTTGGCGTCGTCGCGGGCGAAGGCCACCACGGTGGCTCCGCCGCCGAGCAGGCGCGCGTACTGCACGCCGTAGCCGCCCAGCCCGCCGATCCCGCTGACGGCCACCGTGCGTCCGGGCGCCAGCCGGCCGGCGGCACGCAGCCGCTTCATCCCCCGGTACGGGGTCAGCCCGGCGTCCACCAGCGGCGCGAGGTATTCGGGCTCCAGGCCCGCGTCCGGGTCGATCCGGATGAGATGACGGCTGGGCACGTTGACGTATTCGGCGAAGCCTCCCGGCGGGCCGAAGCCGATCCAGCCGCCGCTGCCGGTGCACAGCTGCTCATTGCCCTCGTGGCACTGCCGGCAGGTGCCGTCGCCCCAGGCGGGATAGACGACCACCAGGTCCCCTTCCGCCAGGCCCGCCGAGGCGGGAACGTCGGCGCCGAGCCGCTCGACCTGGCCCGCCACCTCGTGGCCGGGAATGTAGGGGAACGTAAGGTCGATCGGGAAATATCCGTCGATGAGTTGGTAATCGCTCCGGCACATCCCCGTCGCCCGGACCTTGACGAGGACCTCCTCGGGGCCGGGTTCGGGAATCGGTACCTCGTCGATCTGCAACGGCTGCTTGAGGCCGTGCATCCGGGCCGCGTACATGCTCATGATGCCTCCAGATCCGGTATGGATCACTGCGGCTGCGAAATTCGCCGTACATTCCTCAAATTAGCGACAAACGCCACAAATCAGACAAAATTCCATGTAAATCTCGGTCTCCGGAAAAATGCGGCCGCGGCCGGGCGCCGGAGGGTGGAAACGTCGTCCCGTCGTGATCTGCGACCAGCATGATCATCGGCGTGAAAGACGTGATCTTATGCTTCGTCGCCGACGGCGTCGTCCTGGCGACCGGCACGCCGGCGCTGGCCGCCCCCAAGGACCCGCTCGCCGCCCTGCGCGCCCAGCTCTCACCCGGCAAAGGGGTGACGCTCAAGCAGCGGACCGTCGGCAAGTCCGCCTCCACTCTGGCCCGCTCGGGGCGGGTGCGGTTCGACCGGCGCGGCATCGCCGCCTCCGACCTCACGGCCAAGCTGAACGTGAGCGGCGGCGACGACGAGCAGGACGACACGGCAAGACCTGGTTCAGGCAGTCGCCGGGCTGGACGTGCGGGACGACCGCCATGTTCGGCGACTTCGTCAACGCCGCCGAGCCGAGCACCCTGAAGGCCCTGCTGTCCCGTTCCGCCCGCAAGGGGACGACATACACGGGCAGCATGAGCGTCAAGGACCTGCGCCGCGTCTCGGCGTGGACCAGGGACACCGTGTGGTGGGAGCTCGCCCCCGGCGTCAAGGTGCACTGGACGCTCGTATTGGGCCCGTCCGGCCTGCCCCGTACGCTGACCACCAAGCTCGCCGACGCGAAGGTCGGCATGAGCGCGATCGGGATGAAGGCCACCTACTCCGCACTCCGGCCGCGTTCGCAAACCCTGGGGCCTACCCCGCCGAAACAGCTCAAACATCTTCCCGATGGGAACGGCGGCTAGTGCCAGGACTACCTCCAGGTCTCACCCGCGCGCCCGTGTGCGCGGGCCCGGCCGGCACTTGGATGGTCGGCATGACAGACACACGTTCGATTCCCGGCCGTTGGGCCGAAGGCGCCGGCGCGGTGCTGGGGCCCTTGCTGCTCATCGCGGCGGTCCTCACCCGGATCGGCGCGGACGACTTCTTTCCCGGCCAGCTCGCCGCCTACGCCGCCGATCCGGGACGGATGGCCGTGTCGTACGGGCTGTTCGCCGCCGGCGTGGTGCTGCTCTGGCCGGCCACCACGGCGCTGGCCCGGCGCATCGCCGTGACGCATCCCGGCTGGGCCGGGTGGGGCGCCATGCTGGTCGTGCTCGGGCTGTTCGGGCGGGTCTTCCACGCCGGCGTGAGCCATCTGGCGTTCCAGATGGTGGACGAGCTTGGGCTGGAGGCGGCACGGCGGGCCGTGGCGGACACCTACGGCGCCTTCCACGTCTTCAAGGCGACCTCCGTCTGCATCATGGGTGGCTGGATCGTGCTCGCCGTCGGCGCCTTCCGCGCCAGGGCGTTCGGCGCGGGTCCGTTCGGTGTGGTCAGGTGCGTGGCGCTGGCGCTGGGGCACGCGCTGCCGCTGGGCGTGCTGAAGGGCAGCAGCGACCCGATCTCGGTGCTCGCCCTGGCGGGGCTCGCCGTCGCCCTGGTGCCCTTCGGGCTCGGGCTGCTGCGGAACGGCCCGGCCCCCCGCTGGTGGGCCGTCGCCCTCACCGTCGCGCTGGTGCCGGGCGCGTACGTCGTCGGCATGTTCGGCTGACCGCGGGGACGCTAGCGCCGATGGTTGGATGGTCGGCACGTTGATCGGCGGGAGGATGGCGGGCATGCGGGTGTCGATGGCGAGCGTCGCGGCGCGCTCCGGCCGCGTCAACGAGGACTTCACCGGCGCAGTCCCGGCCGGAGCGGTGCTGGTCGACGGCGCCGGCATCCCCGGCGCCGAGGCGACGTGCCGCCACGGCGTCGCCTGGTACGCCTCCCGCCTGGGCGCCACCCTCCTCGCCCTGCTCGCGTCAGGACCCGACCGCGGCCTGCGCGAGCTGCTCGCCGAGGCCATCGAGCGGGTGACGGACGCCCACCGCGGCACCTGCGCCGTCGCCGACCCCATCGGCCCTTCGGCGACCGTCGCCATGCTGCGCGTTTCCGGCGGCGTCCTCGAATACCTCGTGCTCGGCGACTCGTTCCTCGTGCTCGACCGGGCGGACGGCGCGCCGATCGTCGTCACCGACCCGCGCGAGGTGGTCATCAGCAGCTCGTACGTGCCCGCGCTGGAGGCAGCGGGACAGGGCACCGACGCATACCAGCGGATCCTGAACGACCTGCGCTCCCACAGGAACGCGCCGGGCGGCTTCTGGCTGGCCAAGGACGACCCGCGGGCGGCCGGCGAGGCCGTCACGGGAAGTTGCCCGATCGTGGAGCTGTCCGGCGCCGTCCTGCTCAGCAACGGAGCCGCCCGCCTCGCGGACGAGTTCAGGACCGGCTGGCCCGAGGTCCTGGCCGTGCTGGCTTCGGACGGGCCCGCCGAGATCATCCGCCGCGTCCGGCAGGCGGAGGCCCGCCACGCGGTACGGCCGGACGACGCGACGATCACCCACTGCACCGGCCTCGGCGAGCAGTGAACGTCACCGGCCCAGGGCCGCGACGGGCTCAGCCGAGGTCGGCGACCAGGGACGGGGCGAGCGCGGCGGCGGCTTCCGCCATGTTGTCGTAGATGTCCAGGGTGTCCCAGACCCCGGTGATCTGAAGGAGCCGTGCCGGCAGATCCTGTACGGAGGCCAGCCGCAGGCTGCCCGCCCCCGCCAGGACGTCGGCCCGCACCCGCAGCAGCACGTGCAGCCCGCTGCTGTCCATGAACGTGAGCCTGTGCAGATCCAGGATCAGCGGGCGGCCGGGCCGCCACGCGCCGGCGATGGCGGACTCCAGGCGCCCGGCGTTGGTGGCGTCGAGTTCCCCCGCCACGGTGACGTGCACCCCGGCGGGGGAGAGGCGGCTGTTCACGCTGAGCGTGGTGGCCGTCGTCCTCAGCATGTCGGCGAGTGCGCGCGGTTGACGGGCATGAGCAACCCCCGGGGGAGTAGGTCGGCCTGATGTGGACGGCTTTCACCGTCACTCCCGAGGCTACGCCGGAACTCCGTTACAGGAAAGAGGATTCGTCAATTTGCGGTGAGGTAATCCTCGGATGAGGCGGCGCTCGGGTGCGGCGGCGGTCGGGTGCCGGCGATGCCCCGGTGCGGCGCCGCTCGGGCGGAGCGGCGCCCCGATGGAGCGGCGCTTCGTCGAAGCGCTGCTCAGAGGTGCATCTCGCCACCGTCCACGACCAGGTCGGCGCCCAGGAAGAAGCTGCCCTGGTCGGAGGCGAGGAAGGCCACCACGTTGGCGACCTCGTCCGCGCGCCCGATCCGGCCGAGCGGGACGGCCTCGATGAAGCGTGCCTTGGCGCGGGCCGCGTCCTCCGTCCCCTCGGCCACCCCGTCGAGCCCGGGCGTGTCGATGGTGCCGGGGGAGATCGCGTTGACCCGGATGCCGCGGTCCTTGAGCTCGTTGGCCCAGGTCCTGGCGAAGGATCGGATCGCCGCCTTGGAGGCCGCGTACGCGCCGAACGCCGCGACGCCGTCGCCGGCTCGTACCGAGGAGTTGAGTATCACCGACGCGCCGTCGTTGAGCAGCGGCAGCGCCTTCTGCACCGTGAACAGCGTGCCGCGGACGTTGACACCGAGGATCTGGTCCAGGTGCTCCTCGGTGGTCTGTTCCAGCGTCGCGAACGAGGCGGCGGCGGCGTTGGCGAACAGCACGTCCAGGCCCCGGCCCCGATCCCTGACCGCGGCGTAGAGGCGGTCCAGGTCGGCCGGCTCCGCGATGTCGCCGGGCACGGCCGTCACCGCCGCCGGGCCCATGCTCTCCACCGCCGCGTCGAGGACGGTCTTCCTGCGCCCGGTGATGAACACGTGCGCGCCCTCGGCCACCAGCCGCCGCGTCGTGGCCAGGCCGATGCCCGTTCCGCCGCCGGTGATGACGGCGGTCTTGTTCTCCAGCGTTCCCATGGCTCTCACCTCGTCATATTTATGCATCGATCGGTACAGAAGTCGACGATAGCACTTCCGCACTGTCCGGTACAAAAAGCGGTAGACTCGCCTCATGCAGACCCAGGGGAAGGCGCCGATCGGCCGGCCGCGTGGCTTCGACCCGGACGAGGCACTCGACCGGGCCATGCGCGTCTTCTGGGAGCAGGGCTACGAGGGCGCCAGCCTCACCGACCTGACCAGGGCCATGGGCATCAGCCGCACCAGCATGTACGCCGCCTTCGGCAGCAAGGAGGAGCTGTTCCACCTGGCCCTGCGGCGCTACAACGACGGCCCCGCCGCGTACGTCCCCCGGGCTCTGGAGGAGCCGGTCGCGCGGCAGGTCGCCGCCGCCTTCCTCGCCGGCGCCGTCGAGGCCACCACGCGCCCCGGCTGCCCCGCCGGCTGCTTCGGCGTGCAGGGTTCGCTGGCGGCGGGCGAGTCCGGCCGCGGCGCCCGCGACACGCTGGCGGCTTGGCGCGACAACGGCGTCACGCTGCTCAAAGAACGGTTCCAGCGGGCCGTGGACGAGGGCGACCTGCCCGCCGGGTCCGATCCCGGGCTGCTCGCCCGCTACCTCATGACCGTGGCCAACGGCATCGCCGTCCAGGCCGCCGGCGGCGTCGCCCGCGACGACCTCGAACTGGTGGCCGACCTGGCCCTGCGCCAGTGGCCGCCCGCCTGAGGGCGCTGCCCTCGGCGTAGAACGTTCCATTTCGCGCTGTTTTGACACCTTCTATGGGTAACCGCTATCTATTGCCCAACCGTTAGGGGGTGTCATGCAGGACGCGGTGCTGGCGATGCTCGCCAAGGAGCCGTCGCACGGGTACCAGCTGCACGCACGGCTGCGGCGCAGCCTCGGCCCGCTGGGCGAGTCGATGAACCGGGGGCAGATATACGTCACGCTGGCCCGGCTGGAGCGAGCGGGCCTGGTGACCTCCGAGCGCGAGGACGGCCTGCCCGAGCGGCCCGAGCGCAAGGTCCACGCGCTGACGCCGGCCGGGCAGCAGCGGGTGGCCGCCTGGCTGGCCGAGGTGGGCTGGCCGAAACCCGACCTGGCGGAGTTCCATCTCAAGCTCGCCGCCGCCGCGGCGGCCCGGCTCGCCGACCCGGTGGAGCTGGTGGCGGCCCAGCGCCGCGAGCTGCTGCGCCGCCTGCGCGAGGCCCAGCAGGCGGCGCTGGCAGAACCGGCGCACACAGGGTCGGCGCGAACAGAGCCTGGGGGGATGGCGGGGCCGGGCGCGGGCCTGCTGCTGGAAGGGGTCATGCTCCGGATGCGAGCCGACCTGCGCTGGCTCGACGCCTGCGAACGAGCCTGGTCCAGGGCCGACGACGAAGCCGAGGACGGATGAACGGGTCGAATGCCGCCGCGGTCGTGACCCGCGGCCTGGTGAAACTGCACGGCCAGGGCCAGAGCGGGGTCCGCGCCGTGGACGAGATCGACCTGGAGGTGCCCCAGGGCCAGACACTGGCGATCATGGGCCCCAGCGGCTGTGGCAAGTCCACACTGCTGCATTTGCTGGGCGGCCTGGAGCGGCCGTCCGGCGGAGAGGTGTGGCTGGCCGGGCGGCGCGTCGACACGCTGAGCGAGCGAGCCCTGGCCCGCCTGCGCCGCCGTTCGGTGGGATTCGTCTTCCAGGCCTTTCACCTGATGGAGGAGCTGACGGCGGCGGAGAACGTGGAGCTGCCCGCGCTGCTGGCCGGCCGCTCACGCCGCCAGGCCAGGCGGCGGGCCGGCCGGCTGCTGGAGCGGGTCGGGCTCGCCGCGCGCGCCCGGCACCTGCCCGCCCAGCTGTCGGGCGGGCAGCGCCAGCGGGTCGCCGTGGCCCGCGCCCTGGTCAACGACCCCCTGGTCGTCCTGGCCGACGAGCCCACCGGCAACCTCGACAGCGCGGCCACCCACGACGTGCTGCGCATCTTCGGGGAGCTGCGTTCAGCCGGGCAGACGTTCGTGATCGTCACCCACGACGAGCGGGTGGCGGCCACGGCGGACCGGCTGATCTCGATGCGCGACGGGATGTTCGTCGACGACCTGCGGATGGCCGCCGCCCGCCCGCGCGGGCTCGGCGGGCTGATCGGGCTGGGGGACTGAACGCCATGGGCTCCCTCGTGCTCGTCCTGCGCCTGGTGCCGGCCGACGTGCGCCGGCACCGGCTCCAGGCGGCGATGCTGCTGCTCGCGGTGACCGTGGCCACCGCCACGATGGCCCTGGGCCTGTCACTGAACGGCGTGAGCGACGCGCTGTACGAGCAGACCCGCGCGGCCACCGCGGGACCGGACATGGTGGTGCTCTCCGGCGAGTCCGGGCGCGCCGTGACCTCGGCCCTGTCCTCGCTGGCGCGGGATCCGCAGGTCACCGCCCACCACGGCCCCTACCGCATCGTCTACGCCGACCTCGCCGTCCGCGGCCGGATCTCCAACGTGGTGGTGCACGGCTTCGCGGAGCGGCCGGGCGCGGTCAACCGCCCGCTGACGACCTCGGGCCACTGGGTACGCCCCGGCGGCACCGTACTCGAACGCGGCTTCGCCACCGCGCTCGGCGTCGGCGTCGGCGACCGCGTCACCATCGCCGGCCGGTCGTACCCCGTCGTCGGGATCGCCGTCACCGCGGCCACCTCCGTCTACCCGGGAGCGGCGCAGATCGGCCCCGGCGGCGCGGGCAGCGACTACAGCGGCCTGGCCTGGATGACCACATCGGACGCCAAGACACTCGCGGCCTCCCATGACCTGCCGGTGACCCTCGCCCTCGACCTCGCGCTGCGCGACCCCGCCCGCGCCGAGACCTTCCGCGAGGCCCACCGAGAGGCCCACCGCGAGGCCGGTCTGCGGCTGAGCTTCCACCCCTGGCAGTTCACGGCCAGGCAGGACCTGACCCTGCTCAGGAGCAGCCAGCCGATCCTGGTCGTCGGAAGCTGGCTGATCGGCTTCCTGGCGATCACCGGGGTGGCGGCGCTGGCCGCCGGGCGCGCCGCCGCGCAGACACGCAGGGCCGGGCTGCTCAAGGCCGTCGGCGCCGGCCCCGGCCTGATCGCCACCGTGCTGCTCACCGAATACCTGGCGCTGGCGCTGGCCGGCGACGCGCTGGGGCTGTTGATCGCCCGGCTGAGCGTGCCCGCCATCGCCAGCCCCACCGACAGCCGGATCGGCGACGCGGCCGGGCCAGGCACGGCCGCCGTCGTCACCGCGACCCTGCTCGCCGTGGCGGTGGCGGTGCTGTCCACGCTGCGCCCCACGCTGCGGGCCATGCGCACGGCGACCGTCACGGCGCTGACCGCCACCGCCCGCCCGCCCCGCCACCGTCCCCTGCTCACCGCGCTGTCCGCGCTGCTGCCCACGCCGCTCCTGCTCGGGCTGCGGCTGACCGCCCGCCGGCCGGGCCGCGCCGTGCTGCAGGCGTGCTCCACCGCCGTCACGGTGATCGCGATCGTGGCCCTGCTGACCCTGCACGCCCAGACGGAGCGGGGCTACGGCCTGGGCGGCTCCTCCGTCCTGCCCAACCTGCGCGGCGAGCACGACCGCCGGCTCATGCTCGCCGTCGCCGTCCTGCTCATCACGCTCGCCGTGGTGAACACCATCATGTTCACCTGGACCACGGCCATGGAGGCCGAGGCGAACATGGCCGTCGCGCGCACGCTCGGCGCCACCCCCGGCCAGATCTCCGCGGGGCTGTCGGCCGCCCAGCTCCTGCCCGCCCTGCCCGGCGCCGTCATCGGCATCCCCCTGGGCCGCGGCCTGCTCTCGATCTTCGCCGCCAGGAACGCGGTGGAGGCGCCCTCGTCCTGGCTGCTCGCGGGCGCGCTCGCGACCCTCCTGGCGACGGCCGCGCTCACCGCCCTGCCCGCCCGCCTGGCGGCCCGCCGCCCCGTGGCGCGAGCGCTCAGCGCGGGAACCGGCTGATCACCCGATTCCCGATCACCGGGGGATGAACCGGGAATCGCTGGGTATGCAGCACAACATTCCGGTGAGGAGAACGCGTACCGATCGACGATGATCCGTGCCCTCACCCCCGCTCGGCGCCGGTGACCGACTACGCCTGTGACCGTATCTGACGTCACTGGGCCTGATGGGACGGGAGCCTGACATGACGACGACCAAGCCCGGCGGCCGGCCGCCGTCGCCCTCGTCCGGCTGACGCGGTGCCCGGCGATGGACCTGTCGGACCGGGAACGCCGGATCCTGGGCGAGATCGAACAGGAACTCCGCCGCGGGGACCGTGCCTTCGTCCGCCGCGTCGAGTCGCTCAACGCCGCCTGCCGCAGGGCGGGGGCGCAGCGCTACGCCGCCCACACCACCTGGCGGGAGCTCTGGTGCGTGCTGCTGGTGGCCCTCGGCCTGGCCGCGCTCGCGGTCCTGCTGGTCCTGTCCGCCGGCGGCGTCCGCGCTCCCGCGCCGCCGTCCGTGCCCGCGCCGAGCCACGCCCTGGCGCCGATGCCCGCGCTCAGGCCCGTCTCCCGCGCCCGCTCGGGCCCCGCCTGGACCACGAGCGGAGCCGGGCGGAGACCGGCGCATGTCGCGATCCTTACCGAATGCGGAGCTTTCGCCGAGGGCGGCCAGAGGTTGCTCCGGGAAGCCTCGGGTAGGCGGGCGGACCGCGGCATTCCGGACGAGCGCGAAGGAGCGCATGGACATGACCTTCAACCCGTTGCGGGAGCGGGGCATCCCGCTGGACAAGCAACTGCGCAACTGGCGTGAGCTGAACGTCGTCCCGATCGATCCCGACCACGCCGATCCCTACACCAGGTGCCGGATCATCACGATGAACGGGATCGAGGTGGAGGCGATCATGTTCAGCCACCACCTGGCTCGCCACTGCCCGGACCCGGAGATCAAGCAGCTGCTGGCCCGGGTGCGCTACATCGAGGCGCAGCAGCAGAAGGTGGTCAACTGGCTGCTGCCCGGAGTGTCCTCGGTGCTGGAGACCACGATCGCCTACGAGCAGGTGGCGGTCGACCTGACCGCGTGGGTGGCGCGGATGGAGCCGGACTCCTACCTCAAGCAGGCCTACCAGTTCGGCGTGCTGGAGGACTTCGACCATCTCTACCGCTACGCCAACCTGTACGAGATGATCGAGCACCGCAAGGCGGAGAAGATCGTCGACGGGGTGACCGAGGTGATGCCGGGCCGGCCGACGTACCTGCATCATCGCGACCCCGTCGACAACGTGCGCGAGCCCTACGACCGCTCCAGCACGGCGCCGATCTCCAAACTGCACGCCCTGACGATCATGTCGGCCGAGCAGCAGACGATGAACTTCTACATGAACGTCGGCCCGACCGCCATGGAGCCGATCGCCCGGCAGCTCTACCAGGAGATCGGGATGATCGAGGAGGAGCACGTCACCCACTACGAGTCGCTGGTCGACCCGGGCGAGAGCTGGTGGGAGATGCTGCTCAACCACGAGTACAACGAGTGCTACCTGTACCACTCGTTCATGGAGACCGAGTCGGATCCGAAGGTGAAGGCGATCTGGGAGCTGCACCTGAACATGGAGCTGGAGCACCTGCGCCTGGCCGCCGAGCTGTTCAAGCGGCTCGACGGCCGTGACCCTGAGCAGGTGTGCGCGCCCGAGCTGCCGGCGCCGGTGACGTTCGAGCCGAACAAGGCCTATCTGCGGGAGCTGCTGGCCACCCAGATCGACCTCACCACGCTGGGCACCGGGTACGTGCAGGAGGCCCACGAACGCTTCGAGAAGATGCAGGAAGCCCTCATGGGCGGCGAACCTGCCCCCTCGGAGCGGGTCATCGACGACAACCGGGCCGTCTCCGGCCACGAGTACCGGCTGCAGACCGAGGGCGAGCACCCGGTCGGCAGCCTGGCCGCCAAGCGCTGACCCACCCGGCCCCGACCCGCCTCCCCGCCGGGGAGGCGGCCGTCCCGATGATCATCGAACTCACAGCACGTACGGGAAACGCCGGTTCGCGGATCGGACAAGGGGGGTTGTCCGATCCGCGAGGCCGTCCCGCGGAAGGCCAGGCATGAGCACACCGCCGAAATTCATCAGCGGGCCGAGCAGGTATCTTGACGACCGCCTGGGGGTGGCCGGGTTCTTCAAGCGCAACCTGCGCAAGATCTTCCCGGACCACTGGACGTTCCTGCTGGGCGAGATCGCGCTCTACTCGTTCATCATCCTGCTGCTCACCGGGACGTTCCTCACCTTCTGGTTCGAGCCCGGCATGGGGCACGTGGTCTACGACGGCTCGTACGCCCCGCTGCAAGGCGTGGAGATGTCCGACGCCTACGCCTCCGCGCTGCGGATCAGCTTCGACGTGCGCGGCGGCCTGCTGATCCGGCAGATCCACCACTGGGCCGCGCTGCTGTTCACCGCCGGCCTGGTCGTGCACATGCTGCGGATCTTCTTCACCGGCGCCTACCGCAAGCCGCGCGAGATCAACTGGCTGATCGGCATCGCGCTGTTCGCGCTGTCGTTGTTCGAGGGGCTCACCGGCTACTCGCTGCCCGACGACCTGCTGTCGGGAGCGGGCCTGCGCATCACCCAGGGCGTGCTGCTGTCGATCCCGCTGATCGGCACGTACCTGTCGTTCTTCCTCTTCGGCGGCGAATATCCCGGCGAGGACGTCATCCCGCGCTTCTTCACGCTGCACATCCTGCTGATCCCGGGGATCCTGCTGGCGCTGATCACCGCTCACCTCGTGCTGATGTGGGTGCAGAAGCACACGCAGATGCCGGGCAAGGGACGCACGGAGAAGAACGTGGTGGGCGCCCCGCTGCTGCCGGCCTTCATGGCCAAGTCGGGGGCGTACCTGCTGTTCACGACCGCCGTCACGGCCGGGCTCGCGACCTTCACCCAGATCAACCCGATCTGGCTGTTCGGCCCCTACACGCCGGCCGACATCTCGGCCGGCTCCCAGCCTGACTGGTACATGGGCTTCCTGGAAGGCTCGCTGCGGCTCATGCCGTCCTGGGAGATCAACCTCTTCGGCACCGCCCACGCCGGCACGGTGCCACTGAGCGTGCTCATCCCGGCGCTGCTGCCGCTGGGGCTGATCATCACCGGGCTGGTGCTCTTCCCGTTCCTGGAACAGTGGGTCACCGGCGACCGGCGCGAGCACCACATCGTCGACCGGCCGCGCAACAACCCGCACCGCACCGCGATCGGCGTCACCGCCGTCACCTTCTACGGCCTGCTCTGGCTGATGGGCGCCAACGACGTGATCGCGTCCAACTTCCACATCAGCCTCAACTGGACGACGTACATCGGGCGGGTGCTGATCTTCCTCGGCCCGGCCCTCGCCTACCTGATCACCTACCGGATGTGCCTGGGCCTGCAGCGTTCCGACGCCGCCACGATCGGCCACGGCGTCGAGTCGGGCGTCATCAAGCGCCTGCCGCACGGCGAGTTCGTCGAGATCCACGCGGCGCCCGCGGGCGACATCGAGGCCCTGGTGGAGGGCAAGAAGCCGGTCCCGATGCTCCCCGGCAGCACCGAGGACGGCGCCGGCGTGCTGCCGGAGGCCGCCAGGGGCCCGCTCGGCCGGCTCCGGCTCAAGATGAGCCGCGCCTACGGCGGTGAGAAGATCCCGCTGGACGGGCAGCACGACGGCGAGCACGCCAGGTCGGGCCCGCCCGCCAAGACGTCACACGACTGACGGCGGCGCCTCCCCGTCACGCCGGGCAGGGAGGATAGAGCGGCCTGGTGCCGGTGGGGTGAGCAGACGCGTCGGTGAAGCGGCAGCCGTAGGCGGGGTCGGCCACCGTGGCCGGGCTGGTCACGTCGTCGCCTGCGGGACGCAGGCCGGTGCGCTGCCAGCGGACGAGATCGTCCCAGGCCGCGCCGGCCTCGGCGGCGCTGAACTCGCAGTGCCCCGCCGCGCGGATCGCCCGCTGCACCAGCAGCCGGGACCGGCCGTGCGCGGCCACGTCGGCCCGGTAGTACCGCTCCATCGAGAACGGCACGAAGTTGTCGCCCAGCCCGTGCAGCGACAGCACGGGCACGTCGATCCGGCCCGAGACGGCCGGCACCGCGGTCAGCCGCCGCGTGTGCCGCGCCGCCGGGTCCGCCGGGTCCACCCGCTGGACGGTCGCGTTGACGTCCACGGGCGTGGCGGGCCGGTAGACGGTGCCGCGGTTGGTCGCCACCCTGCCCGGCTCCTCTGCCAGCGGTCCGCCCCCGTCAGGGCCGGCCAGCCCGAACAGGAAGTCCTGCCAGTACGCGAACGCCGCCGCGGCCCCGGGACGCTCCCCGCCGCCCAGCTCGACGACGATCGAGCGGAACTGCCGGCCGGGATCACCGGCCGGATCGGCCCCGCCGGTGAGCCCCAGCCGCTCCTTGATCCGGGGCACGACGGAGGTCGCATAGTCGTCCGGGATCGGATAGGCGGGCACGTCGGCCAGGTCCTGCGCGACGAGGTGGAAGTCGAGGAAGAAGTCGAACAGCTCGTGGTCGCCGAGCACCCCGCACATGGGCAACGCGGCGGCGTACCGGCCGGGGTACTCCTCGATGGAGCGGGCGGTGACGTGACCGCCCATGGACACGCCCATGATGTACGTCCGGCGCGGCCGGCCCACCGTCCGCGCGAAGCGCTCGGTGAGCGCACGGGTGCTGAGCACGCCCGCGCGCACGTCATAACCGTTGGCGTAGTAGGAGGAGGCGGCCCAGGCGTAGCCCTGGTCGAGCAGCCGCTGCCGCAGCCCGTACGCCGGTTCGTCCACGGTGAGCACCCGCGTGTCGCCGCGGTAGCCGTGCGCCCACATCACCAGATCGCCGTTCCAGCGCGGCGGCACCTCGGCGGTGAAGGCGGCGTGCTCGTGCACGCCCTGGTGCACCCGGCTGGGCCGGCCGTGCACGAGGGCCGGGGCCAGCGGCGGGTTGTCGATGGTGTACCCCGGTAACGGCCGGTCGCCGGGGGTCGCCGACGCGGCCGGCGGGGGCAGGAACACGCACATCGCGGCGGCCAGTACGACCGCGAGGGGGGAACGCATCGCCCGTCACCCTTCTGCTCGCCAGGGGGCCCGTTACGTGGCCGGCTCCGGTGCCCGTTCGTCGCGCCGCCGCCGGATCCGCTTCAACCTGCGCTGCACCCGCCACGCCGCCCACATCACCCGTTTGACGGCACGCCGTTTCGTCCTCAGGTCCGCAGGTGAGTGCTGCAGAACCTTGATCGCCAGGTTGAGGTCTGTGAGGGCCCGCTGGACCTCTAGATCGTCTGCCACCACCTCACGTTACGCCGCCCCCGTGGACACGTCACCGCCCATGTCCGGCGCCGGCTGTTCCCGGTCGTCCGGAGGAGAGCCGGGGTCGCGCCGGTCGGCCAGGTCCCTGACGTCGCCGGTGCCGCTGGTGGCCGCCAGTGCGGTGGCGAACAGGATGAGCTGGCTGAGCACCTTGAGGAAGAGCAGCATCGCCACCGCTCCGGCGACGACCTGGTAGGCCGGGTTGGAGGCGGTGATGTTGAGCAGGGCCTGGCCGACGGTCTTGAGGATCTCCAGGCCGATCGTGATGACGAGCGCCGGCCCGATCACCCGGCGCGGCGGCAGGTGCAGCCGCGGGGGCGCGGTCAGCAACGCCATGGCCAGCAGCATGTTGACGCCGATGCCGAGCACGAACGCCGCCACCGACAGCACCCCGCGGGCGGGCGTGGCCTGCACGCCGACGGTGTTGACCACGAGCCAGGTCAGCACCCATTCGGCGGCGAAGGCGATGGTGAGCGACAGGGACAGCAGCACCCCGAGCCCCGCCACCACGCCCAGGTCGATGACCTGGCGCAGGAGGAACTTGCCCGGATATTCCTCCAGTTGCCAGATGGCCCTGGTCGCCGAGCGCAGCGTGTCCATCCAGAACAGCCCCGTCAGCGGCAGCACCACGCAGGCCACCAGCCCGGCCGTCCCGCCGGCGTCACGCAGCGCCCGCACGTCGAGGCGCGGGAAGGTGTCGCTCAGGTAGCGCTGCACCTGGGCCAGCGCCGGGGGATAGTCCAGGAAATGGCTGAGGATGGCGAAGCCCAGCAGCGCCAGGGCGAACGTGGCGAAGAACGAGTAATAGGCGAGGGCGGCGGACAGCCGACCGGCGTCGGTCTTGTCGTAGCGGATGACGGCGCGCACCGTGTGGTCCAGCCAGCCGTGCCGGCTCCTCGCTCGTCTCCAGCCCGCCGCCATCCGGCCGGCCCAGCGCCGGGCGGCGTTCATGGCCGGCGCCGGTACGCCGGCGGGACGAGGGCGTGGCCGCCCGCCGTGGTCGTGTCAGCGAAAATGGCTCACCGCGCCGGTCGTGAGAAAGCTGGTCGGGGGAGTGCATATTACCCCTTAGCCGTCGCTTTCATCGCCCATTACCGCGCTGTGACAGCGCTGTGACAGGAGGGGCCACGGGGGTTACAAGGGCGACACTCGCGGATAGGTAAGCACACACGGCGCGTTCACCGAGGCCCATCGGTGGTCGTGACGGGCATAGGTCAGCATGTCTATACAAAGAGATGACATTGAGGTACAACCAGGGCTAGCTCGTTGGTCTTGGAGGTGTCCTGTGAGACGTACCCCGATCGTGCTGGCCCTGCTGGGCGCGCTGGCCCTGACCGGCTGCTCATCCTCGGGAGGTCAGAGCGGGCAGAACGCCCCTCCCGCGACCTCCGCCGCCGCCCCCGCCGCGGGAGGCGGCGGCGACTTCGCCGTCATCACCCACGGAGCCCCAGGCGACTCCTTCTGGGACGTGGTCAAGAACGGCGCCGAGGCGGCCGGCAAACAGTACGGCGTGACCGTGACCTACCAGGGCGACGGCGACCCGGCCAAGCAGTCCCAGCTCATCGACCAGGCCGTCTCCGAGAAGGTGGACGGCATCGTGGTCTCCCTGGCCAACCCCGACGCGCTCAAGGAGGCCATCGGCAAGGCCGTCGCCGCCAAGATCCCGGTCGTCACCGTCAACTCCGGCGCCGACTCCTCCAAGGCGCTGGGCGCGATCACCCACGTCGGCCAGTCGGAGGACGTGGCCGGGCGCGGCGCCGGCGAGCAGCTCAAGACGGCCGGCGTCACCAAACTGCTGTGCGTCATCCACGAGGCCGGCAACGTCGGGCTCGACCAGCGCTGCAAGGGCGCCGAGGAGATCTTGGGCGGCACGGTCGAGCGGCTGCAGGTGGACGTGAGCAACCTGGCCGACGTCACCTCGAAGGTCACCGCCAAACTCCAGTCCGACCAGGCGGTCAACGGCGTGCTGGCGCTCAATCCGGCCGTCGCGGTGGCCGCCAGGGACGCGATCAAGGACGCCGGCTCGCAGGCGAAGCTGGCCACCTTCGACCTGTCGGCCGACGTGGTCACCGCGATCAACGACGGGGAGATCCTCTTCGCCGTGGACCAGCAGCAGTACCTCCAGGGCTACCTGCCGATCACCTTCCTCAACCTCTACAAGGCCAACCTCAACACCGTCGGCGGCGGCCTGCCCGTCAACACCGGACCCGGCTTCGTGACCAAGGACAACGCCGCGCAGGTGGCCAAGCTGGCCGAGGCGGGCACACGATGACGATGACGGCGGATGAGCGGGTCGCCGACGTCGGGATGGCCCGGCGCCTGCTCATCAGGCCGGAGCTCGGCGCGGTCGTCGGGCTCGTGGTGGTGTTCGTCTTCTTCGCCGCGCAGTCGCCGGTCTTCCGCTCGCCGGCCGGCATCGCCAACTGGCTCGACCCGGCCGCCACTCTCGGCATCATGGCGGTCGCGGTGGCGCTGCTGATGATCGGCGGGGAGTTCGACTTGTCGGCGGGCGTGCTCACCGGGACCAGCGGGCTGATCCTGGTGACGCTGGCCACCCGGTTCGCGTTGAACGTCTGGCTGGCCATGCTCGCCGGGCTCGTGGTCGCGCTGGCCGTCGGGCTCGCCAACGGGCTGATCGTGACCAGGACGCGGCTGCCCAGCTTCATCGTGACGCTGGGCACGTTCCTCATGCTGCAGGGCGTCAACCTCGGCGTCACCAAGGCCATCACCGGGACCGTGCAGGTCAGCGGCCTGCGCGGGGCCGAGGGGTTCGAGGGCGCGAGCGCCGTGCTGGCCGGGACGATCGAGATCGGCGGCACCTCGTTCCGGATCGCCATCCTGTGGTGGATCCTGGTGACGGCCGTGGCCACGTGGGTGCTCATGCGGTCACGGGTGGGCAACTGGATCTTCGCGGTGGGCGGCAACGAGCAGGCCGCGCGGGCGGTGGGCGTGCCCGCGGCCCGGACGAAGATCGCCCTGTTCATGACCACGGCGTTCGCCGCCTGGCTGGTCGGCTCGATCCTCGCGCTGCGGTACACGTCCGTGCAGGCCAACATCGGCATCGGGCAGGAGTTCATCTACATCATCGCCGCCGTGATCGGCGGCTGCCTGCTCACCGGCGGGTACGGCTCCGCCATCGGGGCCGCCATCGGCGCGGTCATCTTCGGCATGGCCGACAAGGGCATCGTCTTCCTGGGCTGGGACGCCGACTGGTTCAAGTTCTTCCTCGGCGCGATGCTGCTGCTGGCCACGCTGGCCAACCGCCTGGTCAGGCGCTACGCCGAGGAGGTGAAGCATTGATCCTGGAGACCAGGGGCATCGGCAAGACGTTCGGCTCGGTGCTGGCCCTGCGGGACGTGTCGATGAGCGTCGCGGCCGGGCAGGTCACCTGCGTGCTCGGCGACAACGGCGCGGGCAAGTCCACACTGATCAAGATCCTGTCGGGGGTGCACCAGCACGACACCGGCAGCTACCTGGTGGACGGGCGGGAGGTGCGCCTGTCGAGCCCCCGCGACGCGCTCGACCGCGGCATCGCCACCGTCTACCAGGACCTGGCGATGATCCCGCTCATGTCCGTCTGGCGAAACTTCTTCCTCGGCTCCGAGCCGCGCAAGGGCCTGGCCTTCGACGTGGCCAAGGCCAGGCGGGTGGCCAGGGAGGAGCTGCGCGCCATGGGCATCGACATCCGCGACGTGGACCAGCCGGTCGGCACGCTGTCGGGCGGCGAGCGCCAGTCGGTGGCCATCGCCAGGGCCGTGCACTTCGGCGCCCGCGTCCTCATCCTCGACGAGCCCACGTCGGCGCTCGGCGTCAAACAGGCGGGCGTGGTCCTGCGTTACATCGCCCGCGCCCGCGACCGAGGGCTCGGCGTGGTCTTCATCACGCACAACCCCCACCACGCCTATCCGGTGGGTGACCGGTTCCTGCTGCTCAACCGGGGCACGAGCGTGGGCGAGTACGCCAAGGCCGACATCACCACGCAGGAGCTGACCGCGCTCATGGCGGGCGGGGCGGAGCTGGAGGAACTGGCCCACGAGCTCGAACGCGAGTGAAATTGGCCGACATTTGACGTGTTCGGGCGATCCTCAGGACGACCGCCAAGGCAGGAACACCTCAGGCAGGTGTGCGCCGAGTCGATCGGGGGATCGCCATGACCACCGTGGCCGGGCGGGCGGCGAGACGGCTCGCCCCCTTGGGACCGTTATTACCCCACGCCCATCACCGGCCCGGGGCGGACCCGGGCCGGTCGGGGCGGCCCCGCGCGACCTTGGCGGGGCCTTGGCGGGGCCTTGGTGGGGCCTGACCGCCGCGCGGGCGAGCAGGGCGGGCCGCACAGGGCGGGAGATCGGGCCGGGCGCTCCGCACAGGTGCGCCGCTGCGGGCCCGCCGTAGGGTGCGGCCCAGATTCCGCCCCCTCCGAGGAGCAGCCATGACCGCCATCGACTCCGGCACGATGCCCATCGGCCAGGCGTTCGACCGCATGCCGTTCACCCGCCGGCACGTGCTCATCGCGCTCGCGCTGTTCATCGCGTTCGTCATCGAGTCGTGGGAGCAGCTCGCCCTCGTCTACGTCTCCGGCGACCTCGGCGCCGAGCTGGGCATCGACGAGGCGGGCGTCGGCGTGGTGCTGTCGGCGGTCGCGTTCGGCATGATCCCGGGCGTGCTGGTGTGGGGGCCGGTGGCCGACCGGCTCGGGCGCAGGCCCACGGCGTTCTGGTCGCTGCTGGCGTACGGGATCGTCGCGCTCGCCTCGGCGTTCGCCCCGAACGCGGCGGTGCTGGTGGGGCTGCGGGTGGCCTCGGGGCTGGCGCTGGCCGGCGTCTACACGATCACGTTCCCCTTCTTCCTCGAACTGCTGCCGACCAGGCACCGGGGGCGGGCCGCCGTCTACCTGTCGATCGGCTGGCCGATCGGCATGCTGGCCGCGATCGGGGCGTCGGTGACGCTGGGCGATCTGGGCTGGCACGTCGTGGTGATCGCCAGCGCGGCGGCGGGGCTGTGGGCGTTCGCGATCAGGGCGTGGGTGCCGGAGTCGCCGTACTGGCTGGCCGGGCAGGGCCGGCAGGAGGAGGCGCGAGCCGTGCTGCGCACGCTGGGCAGCCCCGACGCGGAGGCCACGTTCACGGTCGCGCGTGGACGCGCGGGCCGCCCGCTGGACCTGTTCAAGGGCGGGCTGGCCCGGATCACCGTCGTCATGCTGGCGCTGAACTTCGTCTTCAACTGGGGCTACTGGGGCCTGCAGACGTGGCTGCCGACGCTGCTGCAGGAGAAGGGGCTGACGCTGTCGGCCTCGCTCGGCTTCGCCGCGCTGAGCGCGCTGATGATGATCCCCGGGTACGTCAGCGCCTCCCTCCTGACCGGCCGGTTCGGCCGCAAGAAGGTCTTCCTCGTGTACGTGGTGGCGGCGGCGCTGGGCGGGCTCTGGTTCGCCACCGCCGAGTCCATGACGGGGCTGTACCTGGGCAACTTCGTCCTGTCGTTCTTCAGCCTGGGCGCGTGGGGCGTCTGGAACACCTGGAACGGCGAGTTCTACCCCACGGCGCTGCGCGGCACCGGCTACTCGTGGGCCACGGCCGCGCAGCTCGTGGCCACCACCGTCGCGCCTTCCGCGGTGGGCGCGCTGCTCGCGAACGCGACGGGCTTCACCGCTACCATGCTGATCATCAACGCGTTCATGGTGGTCACGGCGCTGCTGGCGGTGCCGCTGCCGGAGACGGAAGGGCGCGAGCTGGAGTGATCCTCGGCGTCGCCCTCGGGGAGTCGCCGCCGCCGATGGTGGCGGTCAGTGACGGCACGCCCTTCTGGCCGGTGCCCCGCAGCCTGGCCCGTACGGCCGAACGGGCCTTCGTGGCGGTGGACCTGACCGAGGCGCCCCTGGCGGCGGTCGCGGCCGTCCGGGTCGGCGGGCCGTGCCCCGAGGCGCTGCGCCCGGCCGTCGGCTCAGGGGCCGCCACCATCGTGCGCGGAGGCCACAGCGTGACGGGCCGGCCGCTGGCGCCGCTGGACACCGAGGCGGTGCGCCGGTTCGCGGGCACATGCGGGCTGATGGACTTCGCGGTGACGGCGACGGGGTCGCCGATGCTGACCGATCACGAGCTGGCGGTGGCGGCGATCATCGCGGCCGAGGTGCCGGGGGCGCGGATCACGCTGTCGTACGAGTTCGGTCATCCGGGGCTGCGCGAGCGGGAGGCGGAGGCGATCCGCAACGCGGCGCTCGGGCCGGCGGCGGGGCGGATCGCCGACGAGGTGGCCGGGGAGTTGCCCGGGGTGCCGGCGTACTTCGCCAGGTCGGACAGCGGGGTGGTGTCGGCGCACTACTTCCGGCGGTATCCGCTGGCCTGCGACCTGGGCGCGACGACGAGCCTGGCCCGCGGGCGCACGGCCCTCGAACAGTTGCGCTCAGGGGGCTGGGAGGTGCCGGACGGGGTGGTGCCGGACGGGGTGGCGGCCGCGTACGGCGCGGCGCTCGGGCGGCCGCGGGCCTACGTCGAGCGGATCGTGCAGGCACGCGGCCGGGCCGAGCTGGACCGGGCGCTCCAGGACGCCAGGGACGAGGCCCTGACCAGGGCGGTCAGCGCCGGGGCGGCGCCGGGCGCGGCGACGATCACGGAGACCACGGTGAACCCGCTGTCGTACCTGCCGGACGGGCTCTACCGGGTGCGCGTGACGGCGGACGGGCGGCCATGGGCCGGCTGATCGACCCCGGCGGGCTCGACCGGCTCTCGGTGGGGTCGCGGGTGTTCGCCACGGGGGCGGCGGAGTCGTCGTACAACCTGGCGCTCGACTGGGCGCGCTCGGTGCTCGGGCGGGGCGTCGAGCTGGTGCGGGCGGACGAGCTCGCGCCGGAGACGCTCTGTGTGGCGGTCAGCCTGATCGGTTCGACGACGGCGCTGGGCGAGCAGTTGCCCGCCGGCGACGAGCCCGAGCGGGCCGTCCGGGCCCTGGAGCGCCGGCTGGGCGCGCGGGTAGGGGCCGTCGTGGGGCTCAACCTGGCGGCGGAGAACGCCCTGCTCCCGCTCATCGCGGCGGCCGGGCTGGGGGTGCCGCTGGTGGACGGAGACGGCACCGGGCGGGTGTTCCCGCTGGTGGAGCAGACCACGTACACACTGGGCGGGATCAGCCCGGCGCCGCTGGCCCTGGCGGGCGGGTCAGGGGAGCTGGTGTTGCTGGAGACGGCGGCCGGCCGGGTGGAGGAACTGCTGCGTCCCGTGGTGCTGTCGGTCGGCGGCTGGGCGGTGGCGGCATGCTATCCGATGACGGCGGGCGAGCTGGCGCGGGTGCTGGTGCCGGAGACGGTGAGCCTGCTCATGCGCGCCGGCGAGCCGGGCGTGCCCCGCTCGGCCGCGGCGCCGTACGGAGTGCGCACGCTGTGCCGGGCCCGGATCCTGAGCGTCGAGGGCAGCACCGGCCACGGCGCCGAGCTCGCCCTGCCGTCGTTGCCGTCGCTGCCGTCCAGCATCGTGCTGCGCGAGTCGGAGGACCTGGAGCGGCTGGTACGGCTGGAGGCCCACAACGAGATCGTCCTGGCCCTGGCCGACGGGGCGGTGGTGGCGACGGTCCCGGACCAGATCTGCATGATCTCGACCGACGACGGCATGGTCGTGGACGTGGACAAGGCCGAACCGGGCCTGGAGGTGGACATCATGGTGGTCAGCGCGGCCCCGGTATGGCACACGAAGCGAGGCCTGGCCCTGGGCGGCCCCCGCGTCTTCGGACTTCCGCTGTGAC
The DNA here is from genome assembly GCF_040649755.1 of Nonomuraea sp. NPDC048882. Lineage (NCBI taxonomy): Bacteria > Bacillati > Actinomycetota > Actinomycetes > Streptosporangiales > Streptosporangiaceae > Nonomuraea > Nonomuraea sp. NPDC048882. Next base: position 444,228 of record NZ_JBEZGB010000008.1, on the reverse strand, counting down.
CGGCGCACAGGGCGTCGGCGTGCGGGGGCGTACCGCGGACTCCGGTGGGGCAACGGCGGACGGGGGCGCGGGATGAGTGCGGTGCGGGCGTCCGGGTGGGAGGCGCCGGTCACGGTGGCCGAGCTGGTCGACGCGGGACCGCTGGCCGGCGCGCGCATGTACGGCGCGGGCGAGAACCCCGTGCGCGGCGTGCGGATCGTGGACGAGCTGGCGGTGTTCGCCACGGTCGCCCCGCACACGGCGGTGGTGCTGATCGGCACGGCGGCCAGCGGCGGCTGGGCGGTGGAGATGGCCATGCGCCGGGCCTGGGAGCAGGCGGCGGCGTGCGTGATCGCGCCGGCGGGCGGGCTGAGCGAGGGGTCGGGCGAGGTGCTGGCCGAGCGGCTCGGCGTGACGCTGATCTTCGTGGACGAGGACCCGCTGATCGTCGCCGTCCGGGTGGCCTCCGCCGCCTCCCGCCCCGACGCGGCCCGTACCCAGCTCGTCGCCCGCTGCGCCACCCGCCTGGCCGAAGCGGGCGCATCGGCTCGGCGGGTCCTCGGAGTGCTGAACGCCGAGCTGCCGGGCACGTCGGTGGCCTTCCTCGACCGCTACGGCCGGCCCCTGGCCGGCCGCCGCGACGCCGCCACCGGGCGGTGGTCGGCCGAGGTGACGGTCCCCGGCCGGGAGGGCGGGGCGCTGGGCACCCTGGTGGCCGGCGGCTCGTCGCGGTCCCCGGGCTGGCCGGCGGTCGTACGTACGGTATTGGGCCTGGCGGTGGCGTCGCTGACCGCCTGGGCGGCACAGGAGAGCCTGACCGCCGCCCGCGACTTCGCCCTCCAGACCGCCCTCGCCGAACGCCTGATCGCCACCGGACCAGGCGAGCCCGGCGAGGCCGGCAAGGCCGGCGGGGCCGGTGCAGCGGCCAGGGCTGACGAGGCCGATGGCGGGTCCGACGAGGCGAGAGTGGCGGCGACCGCGCTTGGCTGGCCGATCGGCGGCCCGATCACCGCCTACCAGCTCCGCCCGCTCACGCCGACGGCCGATGCACCGCTGGCGCAGGCGCTCGTGGCGGCCGCGCTCGGTCAGGTGCCGGTGCTGGTCAGGGGTGAGGGCTGGGCGGGATGGTCCGCGGACGGCCCGGAGAAGCTGGCGGAACGTCTCCGCCACTGCCTGCGTACGCTCCCATGGCCGTGCGCCGGCGGCGTCGGCGCGCAGGTCGAGGGCCTCCAAACCGTAGCGGAGTCGCTGCTGGGCGCGGAGGCGGCGGCGTACGTGGCAGGGGAGGGCACGGTGGTGCGGGCCGACCGGATGGGCCCGGCCGAGCTGCTCGGCGCCCTGCCCACCGGCGTGCTGCGGGCGCCTGCCGCCGTCGTGCTGCGCCCGCTGCTGGAGATCGACAGGGACGGCACGTTGCTGGTGACGCTGGCCGCCGTCCTGGACGAGGGCGGCGCGCTGAAGGCGGCCGAGCGGCTGGGCGTGCACCGCAACACGATCACCACCCGCCTCGACCGCATCAGAGCCGCGGGCTTCGACCTCGACGACGCCGCCACCCGGCTGGCACTCCAGCTCGCCTGCCATGTGATGCTGACCTGATCATGGCATGCTCGTAGAGGCCACCCCCGGAAGAGGAGACACCCGGTGCCCGCTCCCCGTACGGACGCCAAACTGCTGGCGGTCAGCGACCTGCATGTCGCCTATCCCGAGAACAGAGCCATCGTCGAAGGGCTGAAACCCCTGGCCCCCGGCGACTGGCTGCTGGTGGCGGGCGACATCGGCGAGCGGCTGACCGACATCACGTGGACGCTGCGCCTGCTCGCCGGGCGGTTCGAGCGCGTCGTGTGGGTGCCCGGCAACCACGAGCTGTGGGCCAGACCCGGCGAACCCGACGGCCTCCGCGGCGTGGCCCGTTACGAGCACCTGGTGAGCATCTGCCGCGAGCTGGGCGTCATCACCCCCGAGGACGACTATCCGCTGTGGGAGGGAGCGGGCGGCCCTGTGCGGATCGTGCCGCTCTTCCTCCTGTACGACTACACGTTCCTGCCGGAGGGCCACGACACCAAGGAGAGCGCGCTGGCCTACGCCCACAGCACCGGCGTGGTCTGCACCGACGAATACGTCCTGCACCCCGACCCGTACCCGACCCGCGACGCCTGGTGCCGCGCCCGGGTGGAGCTGACCGAGCGGCGGCTGGCCGAGCTGGACGACGACGTGCCGCTGGTGTTCGTCAACCACTATCCCCTCGTCCGTGAGCCGACCGACGTCCTGCGTTACCCCGAGTTCGCCCAGTGGTGCGGCACCACGGCCACCAGAGACTGGCACCGCCGCTACCCGACCGCCGCCATGATCTACGGCCATCTGCACATCCCACGCGTCACCTGGTACGACGGGGTCCGCTTCGAGGAGGTCTCGCTCGGCTACCCGCGCGAGTGGCAGCCGCGCCCCGGCGTCCGGCGCCTGCTGCGTGAGGTCCTGCCCGAGAGCTCTTGATCAAGGGGCGGTGAACACGGGGTTGCGCCGCAGCAGCGCCGCGCACCAGGGTAAGTGGCCGTCGTCGTCGCCCATGCCGAACAGGTCGTAGCTGATCAGGGCGTAGACCGCCTGGTAGACGGCGAGGGTCTCCGGAGGGTGGCCGAGCCGGTCGGCGAAGAGCCGGGTGAGCTCCGCGGCGTGCTCCTCGGCGTACGGGCCGTACATGTCCCAGAAGGCCGCAGTGATGGCCGCCTCGAACGCCGGATCGCCCGCGGTCGTACAGAAGCCGAAATCGAGCACGGCGACCGGCCGGCCGGTGGCGTCGACGTGGATGTTGGGCGGGACGAGGTCGCCGTGGATCGCGGTGACCGGTCCGGTGGGCAGCGACCGCAGCGCGTCCAGCGTGCGCTCGACCCCGGCGCCGAAGTCCGGCACCCGCGCGGCCAGCGCGGCGCCGTTCCTGGACACCGCCCGGCCGACCAGGGCCGCGAGCGCGTCCTGGAAGCGGTCGTGCCCCTGCCACAGCGGCCGGTCGTCGCCCTGGAACGTCAGCCGGCGCATCGCGTCCGTGCCCGGTACCGAGGCCAGCCCACGCAGCACGGTGAGCAGCACATCCGCGTGGTGCTCGGGCAGCTCCCGCCCGAACTCCTCCTCGGGGTGGTCGCCGTGCATGGGGACGCCGGGCAGTTCGCGCTCGTACGTGACCAGAACGCCCTCGTGCTCCAGCACCTCGAAGATCTCCGGGGTGGCGAACGGCAGCCGGTGCCGCGCGAGGTCCGCGTACACCCGGCGGGTGAGCTCGATCGGCGGCCGGCCGGTCCACACCTTGGCGACCCGGCCGTGGCCGAGCCGGTAGACGACACCCTCGGCGCCGGCTCCGACCCGGAGTGCTCCCGGGTGGCCCCGGCCGGCGAAGTATCCGGGCCACGGATCGTCGGCCCGTGCCTCCTGAGAGATCCCCATCCGCGCATCAAACCAGCGGCGGGACGGGACGGCCAGGCGTTTTCGCCAGCCGCGAGCCGACCGGCGGCGAGGGGCGTGACCCGGGTCCACTCCGTACGGCGGGATGATCGCATACGGCCTCCTTCTCGTGGCGCGGCAGGGCAGGATGCGCCCTCACCTGCACAGATCGCGTGGGGCCCGATCTGATTCAGGCCTTGAAGTAAGAAGTGGCTAACCTAACGTGTTCGTTCGATCACGTTGCGTATAGCGTGCGGGATGTCCACGCAGTCAGCGAAAGGAATCCCCCATGAAATCCCTCAGCCTGCTCCTCACCCCGGTCCTTGCCGCCGCCGTCGTGGCGGCGCCGGCCGCGCCCGTCCAGGCGGCCGCCCCGGCCTGCCACGCGCATGTGTGCCTGTGGACGGGGGCCAACTACACGGGTGCCGTCTACACCTGGTGGGAGGCCAACGGGAACCGGTTCATCGGCGGTACGCACGCCGACAACGTCGGGTCGTTCGTGGCCACGAGCGGAGCCTGCTTCGTCGACACCGCCGACACCGAGTGGAACTGGCGGGCCAAACGGCTGGCGTCGGCCGGCGACTACAGCTCCAACTATCGCGGCCGGTTCGGCGGCGTGATGGACCGCATCGCACCCGCCCGCTACTGCTAACCCGTCAGCGGCCGGGCCTCCCCTCACCCGGCCGCGCCCCCCGCCCGTCACCGGTGGCCGGCTTCCCTCCCTCGCCGCGCCACCCGTTACGAGCCCGTCGCCGACCGGGGTATGGGTCAGCAGGTGGCGAGGGCGTGCCGCCACACCTCGTCGAGCGCCATCTGGATCGCGCCGGTGAGCACCGTGCCCTCGGCCAGCTCCGACAGCTCCACCCGCGGTGCCGTGAGCGTCAGCCCTTCGAGGTGCCGGACGATCGCCTCCAGCAGGACCGTGCCGGCCCGGGCGATGCCGCCGCCGATCACGATCGCGTGCGGCGAGAGCACCAGGACGGCGGGCGCGACCGCCTCGGCGAAGACGGCGGCGACCTGATCGACGACCTCGGCAGCGAGCACGTCACCCGAGGCGGCGGCCGTGAAGACGGCGGCAGCGTCCGTCACCTCGGCGAGGCCGGACCCCGGATGCCCGGCGGCATGGCGACGGGCGAGCCCCACGATCGCCTCGGCCCCGATCGCCCGCTCCAACGGCCCCCGCCCATCGCCGTCCCCGCCGCTGTCGGTCTGACCGGAAGGGCGGATGAAGCCGATTTCGCCCGCCTGGCCCGCGCCTCGGTGCAGGCGGCCGTCGATGACGACGCCGGCCCCGAGGCGTTCGCCCCACTGCACCGCGAGCAGCGTGCCTGCGCCGGTGTGGCGGCGGGCGGCTGCCAGGGCGGCGAGGTCGGCGTCGTTCTCCACCGTGACCGCGCACCGGAACCGGTCCCGCAGGCGGCCGGCGAGGTCGATCTCCGACCAGCCCGGCACGCTCGGCGCGAACAGCACGCGGCCGGTGCCCGCCTCGACGATGCCCGGGGTGGCCGCGGTGACGGCCTTGACCTGGTCGGTGGTCAGGCCGGCGATCGCCAGCGCTTCCTGCGCCGCCTCGTCCACCGCCTGGAGCAGGTGCCGGGCATCGCCGTGCCCGACCGGCCGGCGGACCTCGGCGAGGCGCTCGCCGGCCAGGTCGGCGACGGCCGCCGCCACGGTGTGCGGGCCGACGTCCAGCCCGAGCACGGGCGCCGCCCGGCCGTTCAGCGTGAACCGGGTCGCCGGCCGCCCCACCGCGGCCGGCTGGGGCGCGTGCTGGCGTAACCAGCCGCCGGCCAGCAGGTCCTCCACGGCCTGGGCGACCGTGGGGCGGGTGAGCTCGGTCAGCCGGGCGAGTTCGGCCACCCGTACGGGCTCGGGCGCCTGCCTCCGGACCGCGTCGAGCACCGCCGCCCGGTTCATCCTCCGCAGCACCGGAGTCCCCGGCGGCCTCTCCTCCTGCATACGCATCCCTCGACCATCCGTTTCGGCACAGACCTTGACCTCGGGCGGACCGCAGCTGAGTATATTTTCGCAACGATCTTACGAAAAGTCCTTACATATCGGACTTTTCCGTACCGGAGGTGGCCGTCATCATGCCCCACTCCCGCCCCCCACAGAGCCCCTTATTCCGCTTACGACCCCGTCTGGCGGCAGCACTCGCCGTTCTGCTAACGATGCTCGCCGCCCCGTTCGTCTCCCAGCCGGCCGCCGTCGCCGGAACGCCCGCGTCCCCCATCTCGCCTCCCACCTCCTCGGAACGCTCCGGCGGTTCAGGGGGCCCGGCGGCACAGGCCCTCGAACGGCTGATCGGCGCCCCGCGCGCCGCCCAGGTCACCCTGCGCACGATCGACAAGGGCACGGGCAGGGACCGGTTCGAGGTGTACGCCGAGCGCGGCCGTCTCGTCGTCGCCGGCACCACCCCGGCCGTCCAGCTCACCGGCTTCGGCTACTACCTGCGCCACGTGGCCCACGCCGACATCGCGATCAACGGCTCCCAGACCGACCTTCCCCACCGCCTCCCGCTGCCCGCGTCCCGCCTGGCCAGGGACTCCTCGGTGGATCACCGCTTCGCGCTCAACGACACCAACCAGGGCTACGCGGGACCGTACCTGAGCTGGCGGGAGTGGCAGCGGCGGATCGACGTGCTCGCGCTGCACGGCATCAACGAGGTGCTCGTGTACGAGGGCCAGGAGGCGGTCTACCAGCGCACGTTCACCGAGTTCGGCTACACCGACGAGGAGATGCGGGCCTGGATCCCACAGCCGGGCCACCAGGCCTGGTGGCTGCTGCAGAACATGTGCTGCACCGACGGCCCCGTCTCCCAGCACCTCATCGACCAGCGGATCGACCTCGGCCGCAAGATGGCCGACCGGCTGCGTTCGCTGGGCATGGTGCCCGTGCTGCCCGGCTACTTCGGCACGGTGCCGACCGACTTCAAGCAGCACAACCCGGCCGCCAACACCGTCCCGCAGGGCACCTGGAACAAGCTCGAACGCCCCCACTGGCTCGACCCGACCGACCCGATCTTCGAACGCGTCGCGGCCACGTTCTACCGGGTGCAGAGCGAGCTGTTCGGCGACAGCACCATGTACAAGATGGACCTGCTGCACGAGGGCGGCACGGCCGGCAAGGTCGACGTCGCGCGCGCCTCGCAGGCGGTGCAGCGCGCCCTGAACACCGCACACCCCGACGCCCTCTGGGCGATCCTGGGCTGGCAGAACAACCCGCTGCCCGCGACGCTCCAGGCCATCGACCGCAGCAAGATGTTCATCGTCGACGGCATCAGCGAGGAGTCCGGCATCACCGACCGCGACAAGGACTTCTTCGGCACCGGGTACGCGTTCGGCACCATCTGGAACTTCGGCGGGCACGTCAACCTCGGCGCCCGGCTCACGGTGTGGAACGAGAAGTTCCACGCTTGGCGGGAGAGGCAGGGCACGGCCATGAACGGCATCGCGCTGATGCCGGAGGCGATCGACAACAACCCGGCCGCGCTCGCGTTCTTCACCGACCTGCCGTGGCAGGACGGCCGCGCGGACATGGCGCACTGGTTCGACGACTACGCCACCGCCCGGTACGGCCGCGACGACCCGCACGCCAAGGCGGCCTGGCGGATCCTGCTCGACACCGTCTACAGCTGGCCCGCCACCGCCGACACCCGCCACGTCACCGGCCTGTACGACGACCAGCCCGGCCTGGCGAACACCGGCTACCCCCTGCAGTACGACATCGCCGCCTTCGACCGCGCCCTCGACGAACTGCTTCAGGTCGACCGGCGCCTGCGCGGCTCGGGCGCCTACCGCTACGACCTCGTGGACGTCGCCCGGCAGGTGCTGGCCAACCACAGCAGGCTGCGGCTGCCCGAGATCCGCGCCGCCTACCGGGCCAAAGATCTCGACCGTTTCGAACGCCTCACCGGCCGGTGGCTGGACGGCATGCGGCTGATGGACCGGCTCCTGGGCACCGACGAGAACTTCCTGCTCGGCACGTGGCAGCAGGAGGCCCGCCGTCAGGCCGCGACCCCGGCCGAGGCGGCGACCCTGGACTACAACCTCAAGTCGCTGGTGACGCTCTGGGCGGCCGGCTCCGATCTGCAGGATTATGCCCGCAGGGAGATGAACGGCCTGGTCGGGCAGTACTACGCGAAACGCTGGCAGCTCTTCTTCGACAGCTTGAAGGCGGCGCTGCGCTCGGGCGCGGAATACGCGGAGCCGATCGACTGGCGGGCCGTGGCCGAGGAGTGGTCCAGGGCCGGCACCAGGCTCGCCGCCGAGCCGCGCGGCGACGCCTACGGCCTGGCGAGCGAGGTGGCCGCGATCCCCGAGGGCGCGGTGAGCGTCGCTGCCGACCGGAGGGGAGTCAAGGCGGGTGAGAGCGTGCGGGTGACGGCGGTGTTCGGCAACGCCAACACGCTGCGGCCCACCGGCCGGGTCACGCTCGAGCTCGACGCGCCCCGGGGATACCGGGTGCGGGCCACCTCTCCAGTGCGGGCCGATCGGGTCGCTCCCGGCGGCACATTCACCGCGACGTGGACGGTCACCGTGCCCGCTGCCGAGACCGCGGGCACGACCCCGCGGCTGAACGTCACCGCCGACTGGCGATCGGCCGCGAACGACCGTCGATCCGACGCGAGCGACCGTCAATCCAACGCGGACGACCGTCGATCCGACGCGGACGACGCTCAATCCGGCGGACGCGGACGGCAAGCTGACGGAGGCGAACGGCAATCCGGCGAGAGCCGGCGGGACACGGCCTCGACCAGCCTGCTGGTCGCCGGGACCGTACCCACCTCATATCGGACGATGAGCAACACACAGGCCGAGTTCGCCACCACCGGCGACGCGGTGGCCATCGCGGCGGGCGGGGCGGACCTGTGGAGGGAGACCAACGAACTGGCCGCCGCCTACCGCCCGGACGTCCTGGCCGACGGGCAGCAGCTCCAGAGCACGGTGCTCGTCCAGGACGGCGCCGCCGAGTACACCCGCTCCGGGCTGGTGGTGAGCGACGATCTGGCCACCCCGGGAGCCACCGGGTACGCCAACATCGCCGTCACCCCAGGTCACGGCTGCCTGTTCAGCTGGGACTCCGACGGTGACGGCCGGCTCGACTCCAGCGCGGAGGCGGGCGGGTTCACGCCGCCCGTACGGGTGCGCATCGGCAGGTCGGGCGACCGGCTCACCGGCTCCTGCGGCACCGACGGCCAGAACTGGACGGTGGTCGGATCGGGCGCCGTCCCGGGCGCGGGGGTGGCCACGCTCGACGTCGGCGTGTTCGTCAGCGCCGCCAACCGGCACACCGGCGGCCAGGCCATCGCCGTCCTGACCGAGCCCGTCTCGGCCCCGTCCACTGCGCGGGACAGTACCGCCGATACCCTGCGCAGCCTCCGCAAACCGGTCACGGCACTGAGCTCGGAGCCGAACCGCGGCCCCGCGCACGCCAACGACGGCAACCGCGCCAACTCCCCGTACTTCGCCTCCCAGATGAACTGGGACACCACCTGGTGGCAGGTCGATCTCGGGGAGATCGACGACATCTCACGCATCAACGTACGCAACTACGTCAGCGGCGGACGTTTCTACGAGTACCGGCTGGAGGGCAGCCTCGACGGCACCACCTGGTACACCCTCGGCGGCCGGCGGGGCCCCCGCGCCGCGACCGACGCCGGCGACACCATGACCACCGAGGCCAGAGCCCGGTACGTCCGGATCGTCGGCACCCACAACACCGCCAACCTCTCCTTCCACCTCACCGAAGTCAGCGTCTACGGCACCCCGACCCCCTGACACACTCCCGTCGGGCCGGCGTCTCCTGCTTAGGGTCATCCGTGCGGGGACGCCGGCCCCGTGCGCGGGATCGGCCCCGCTGGTACGCCGTGCGCGTGATCGGCCCCGCTGGTACGCCGTGCGCGTGATCGGGCCTTCTGGTGCGCCGGTCGCGGGATCGACCCTCACAGCCAGTCGTCCGTGTGATCGACCTTGGCAGTACTTTGTACCCGTGACCACCGAACCCCCCGAGGCCCCGTCTCCACCCACTCCCGGCGTGGGCGGCGTGGTCAGGCGGATCGCCTGGGGCGCTCTTACGCTCTTCCTCGCCGCGTTCGCCGTCTTCGAGAGCCAGAAGTACGGCCTGCCGACCACGGCCGCCGCGCTGCTGTTCTTCGCATTCCCCGACCTGACCCGGCTCGCCGGCCTCCGCCCGCCTGGCGTGCTGTACCAGACCGTGAACCGGGTGTGGATCCCGCTCGCGGTGCTGGTCGGCTACAGCTTCGGCCCGATCGTCTGGCCACCCCTCTTCACGGCCGGCCTGGGCTGGCTCACCCGCATCACCCTCGACCGCACCCTTGGTCGCGGACCCACCACCACCTGACCGCACACTCGGTCGCGGACCGGCGTCGTCACTGAACAGAACCCCTCCGGCGCGGGCCCGCTGCCACCTGACCGCATGCTCGGCCGAGGGCCGGGTTGCATCACTAGACCGGGCTCTCCGGCACGATCCCGCTGCCACCAGACCGTGCGCTCGGATGCGGGCCCGCGACCTGATCGCGCGCGTGGGTGCGGACCCTGGCACCGCCTGACCGGGCGCCCGCGTCGCCTCTGATCACCGGGACGGCGCCGCACCTCCCGCTGCCGGTCCGCGCGTCTCAGGCATCGCGCCCTGCACAGTCGCCCTGGCAATAGCCGTTGGTGACGATCAGACGCGCACGGGCGGTCGTATAGGCGGAGGTCTGCGCACCGACGATCACACCGTGACAGCGGGGACAGGTGACCGGTTGATCGGCTTCCTCGGAAACCCTTCCCGCCGTCTCGGGTGAACGGCCCACCACCGCCGGAGCCCTTCCCACGGTTTCGGGCGAACGGTCTCTCACCCCATCCGACTCCGGAGGGTTCATTCCCGCGCTCTCATACGGACGGCGACTCGCCCCGTCCGGCTCCGCAGCAGCCCCTCCGGGGGTCCCGGGCGGACGGCGGCTTGCCCCATCGGGCTCACCCACGACCTCGGGCGGACGGGTTCCACCCCCGTCCGGCGCTGTCTCACGAGGCGGGTCGGCGTTGGCGGGGTCGGTCACGACATGGCTCACTGGGGACTCGGTCATACCCCTAACTGTCCCGGATGCCACCGACAATTCCTGCGACTTGCCCGTCCCCCGTAAACCGGCAGGTCACGGCAGCACTCAGGCGCTCTCCCCGACACTGCGCGCATGCCAATCCGCCAACGCCACCAAGAGACCGTCCGCCACACCGCCGAACATCGCCGCGAGCTCCTCCGCGTTGTCCACCACCACGACGTGATCAAGCAGCTCCGCGCGCAGCTTGGCCGCCCTGGTGTCGCCTCCGCCGTCGGGGTCGAAGGCGGTGGCAGCCAGGAACAGACCACCGATACCCGCCGCGGTCGCGGTCTGCCGCGCCTGCGTGCCCAGGACCGCCGCCGGATCGGCCGGTACGGCGGGCAGAGCCGGACGTCCGTCGCGCAGCAACAGTGTGAGCGGCCGGACGGGCACCGACTCCGCCACCACGCCTTCGGGCACATGAACGCCACCGTCATCCCGGCGCGTCACCTCGGCCGGACGCCCCCACGGCAGACCTCGTTCAGCATCCTCACCAGCGCCGGCGCGCGTGAACAGGGCGCCGTCGGCGTCGACGACGAGGTCTCCAGGCTGCCATCGCTCGCCGTCGAGCGGCGCATGCGCATTCGTCATGGACGGCACGGTACGCCCTGGGTACGACAAATCAGGTGGTCCCAGCGGTCTCCGGCTGTTCGGAGCTCAGAGAGTCGATCAGGGCGTCGGCCTCGGGGTCGCGGACAGGGGCGGCCAGGCCGACGAGGACGAACACCGCCAGCGAGGTCAGCACCGGCGCCGCCACCTCGACGGTCTGGCTCTGCCCCGGGAAGACGTACTTCACCAGGGCGAACACCACCAGCCCCGCCGCCCACGACCCGATCGCGGCCGCCGGGCCGCAGCGGCGGAACGCCGGCAGCATGCCGAGCAGCATCGGGATGGCGATCGGCCCGACCAGCGCGCCGAACCAGAGGATCAGCAGGCCCAGCACGCCGCCGAAGCTGTCCGCGGTGAGCGCGATGCCCATCGACAGCGCGATGAACAGGAACGTCGACACGCGGCCTGCCAGCAGCTCGGCCTGGGACGAGAGCCGGCTCGCCCGCTTCCACACCGACGGGATGATGTCCCTGATCACGACCGAGGAGATCGCGTTGGCGTCGGACGACGTCATCGCCATCGTGTGCGCGAACATCCCGGCGAGCACCAGGCCGATGAGCCCGCCCGGCAGCAGTTGCTGGGTGAGCAGCGCGTACGACTGGTCGGGTTCGGACAGGCCGGGCAGCAGGACCGGCGCGGCCCACATGGGGAAGAACAGCACGAGCGGCCAGAAGAGGTACAGCGCCGCGGACAACAGCGCGGCGCGCCTGGCCGAGGCGCCGGTGGGCGCGGCGATGAAGCGCTGGGCCAGGTTCCAGGTCCCGCCGTTGTACGACAGCGTGTTGATCAGCAGGTAGACCAGGACGAAGCCCACGGTGTACTTGTCGTTGAACGGCTGGCCGTGCCCCTCGGGCAGCCGGTCCCACAGCGTCCAGATCGCCGACACCCCGCCGAGCTGGGCGAGCACCGCGACGAACATGGTGATCCCGGCGACGAGCTGGATGACGAACTGGCCGAGGTCGGTGAGCGCGTCGGCCCACAGCCCGCCGATCGTCGAGTAGATCAGCGTGACCCCGCCGGTGAGCAGGACGCCCCAGGCGATCGGCACGCCCGCGAACACCTGCAGCAGCAGCGCGGTCGCGGCCCACTTGGCGCCCACGTCGAAGACCTTGAGCGCGGTGCCGCTCCACGCCAGCACCTGCTGCGCCGGCACGTTGTAGCGGGTGGCCAGGTATTCCAGCGGCGAGATGATCCCGAGCCGCTGCCGCAGCCGTGGCCAGCGGGGCGCGAACAGGAACGATCCGACAACCATGGCGAACGTGATGCCGATCGCCCACCAGACGTACAGGGTGAAACCGGCGGTGTACGCGATGGCCGCGTACCCGACGAAGACCGCGGAACTGTATCCCGACATGTGGTGGGAGATGCCGGACAGCCACCAGGGCATTTTGCCGCCGGCGGTGAAGAAGTCCCGGGCGTCGCGGATGCGGGATTTCGCCCAGATGCCGATGGCGATCATCACGACGAAGTAGCCGCAGATCACTAGCCAGTCGAGAAAGCCCATGAGATCTCCCAGATCGGGGGTGGGGGAGCGGTACGGGGGTGCGCGGAAGGTTGGTAAGCGGTCCAGGGTGTGCGGATGCCGGAGCGGTCCGGGTGCGGGTGCGGATGGGGGAGCGGTGCGGGTGCGGATGGCGGCAGGGAAAGGGGCAGGTCAGGAGGTGTGGGCGGGGACGCCGTTCACGAAGGTGCGCAGGACGGAGGACAGGTCGGGGGTGGTGACGATCAGGTCGGCGGGCGCGCCGGGCTCGACCCGGCCCCGGTCGAGGCCGAGCAGCCGGGACGGGTTCGCCGAGGCCAGACGTACGGCGGTGGGGAGATCCAGCTCGGTCCGGGTGACCGCCCAGGCGAGGCACTCGAACAGTGAGCTGCCCGACCCGGCCAGCAGTTCACCGCCGGGCAGCGTCACCCGGCCGTCCGGCCGCACCGTGACCCGCCCGCCGACCGGGGTCGTGTAGTCGCCGGGCGGGCGCCCGGCCATCGCGACGGAGTCGCTGACCAGCAGCGAACGGCCGGCGCCCTTGGCGCGCAGCATCACGGTGAGGGTGTCGGCGGGCAGGTGGTGCCCGTCCGCGATGAACGTGGCGGCGAGCCGGTCCTCGGCCAGCTGCGCCCAGAGGTGGTTGGGATGCCTGCGGATCATGGTGTGGGCGCCGTTGCCCAAGTGGGTGGAGAGCCGCGCGCCCGCCCGTACGGCCGCCTCGATGTCGGCGGGGGTGGCCGCGGTGTGCCCGATCGAGGCGATGACGCCCTGCCGGGAGAGGCCGGCGATGTATGCGGCGGCGCCGGGCCGTTCGGGGGCCAGCGTGACGATCCGCACCAGCCCGCCGGCCGCCTCCTGCCAGCGCGTGAACTCGGCGAGGTCGGGGTCGCGCAGGTGCGCCGCGTCGTGGGCGCCGCGCGGCCCGTCCTCGGCCGCCAGGTACGGGCCTTCCACGTGCACGGCGGGGACGGCATGCCGGACCAGCGGATCGGCCGCGTGGGCCGCCGCGATCACGCGCAGGTTGCGCACGATGGCGGCTTCGGGGGCGGTGATGATCGTGGGGCACAGGGTCGTGGTGCCGCGCCGCCACAGCTCGCGTACGAGGTCGGACACGTCGCCGATGGACAGGTCGGGGGCGTTGAAGTCGAGCCCGCCGTACCCGTTGACCTGGAGATCCACCAGGCCGGGGAGGATGAGCGCATCGGGCGCGCCGCCGACGTCGGTGATGTCGGTGACAGCGGCGATCCGCGACCCGTCCAGCTCGACCCGCACGGCCCGCCCGTCCGCAAGCCTGCCCGTCACCTGGCCGGAACGTCCGGCGGCAGGCCCGCCCTCGACGCTCATCCCGCCACCCCGAGCAGCTCCCTGGCGGCGGCCATGACCAGGCGACCGGCCTCGGGCGTGAACGCGGCCCGCAGCCCGTAGGCCCGGTGGGCCTCCTCGATCTCGTACCCGCCGGCCGCGTAGTGCGACTCCGGATAGGGCAGGTAGCCGGGCACGCCGCCGGTGTACCCGGCGACCAGCAGCCCGGGGTCACCGGCGGCAGCGCGCAGCTCCAGGGCGAACTCGACGAAGGGCTCGCCGGGCAGGAAGACCAGCGGCACACCGGCCCACCGGTGCACGGCCACCTGGACCTCGACAGCCCCCGGCCCCGGGTCGCGGAGCTGGGCGCGGGCCCAGCCGGCCCAGATCCCGCCGGGTTCGCCGGCCAGCCTACGCAGCTCGTCAGCGGTAAGGGGCTCACCGACGGGCAGGGCGACGGGCGCGGCGGCCACCGACACCGGGCCCGTGACCGCCCGCGTCCCGGCGTCGAGGACGGCCTGCCCGACCAGGGCCCCGTTCTCGCGCGCCGCCTCGAACGTACGCCCAGGCATCGGCCCGGCCCCGGGCCGCAGGCTGTCGACCGCGGCGTGCCCGGTGTTGAGCTGACCGCAGCAACCCTGCAAGAACAGGGCCACGCCGCCGATCGCGGACTCGACGTGCCGCCGCGCGTACCCGGGCCAGTCCGCGGTGACGCTCAGGTTGTCGGGGCCGAGCGTCACGGGGTGGCAGGCGTGGGAGAACACGGTGGCGATGGGCTCGCCGTCCGCGCGCTCCAGCCGGACGACCGGGACCGCCGGGTCGGTGAGGGTCCCGCCGCGCCGGTTGTGCGCGACGCCGTGCAGCGTGCCGTGGCCCCGGCGCAGGACGGCGGGCGTCAGCGCGGCGAGCGCGGCGGCCCCGGCGTCGGCCATCCGCGCGCGGGCGTGCGCGACGTACGCGGGGTCGGCCACGCCGCCGATGCCGCCTTTGGTCACTGCGGGCCCGGCATGCGTGTGCGTGACCGCCACAGCCACCGCCTCGGCCGGGATCCCGGTGCGCTCGTGCACCTCGGCGGCGACGCTCCGCACGGTGGTGGGGTCGAGCGCGATGAGGTCTGCGCAGATCACGACGGACGTGGCGGTGCCGTCGGAGACCGCCACGGCGGTGGCCGGCAGCGGATCGTGCACGGCGGCGGACGGGGACAGCCGGGCGGCGTACCCGGCGAGCGAGCCGCCGACCGGCGGCGTGAGATCCGCGACCGCGGCCCCGGCCAGCAGCGTCACAGCCATCGCACCCGCCCCCTGAAGCGGTCCTGGAAGAGCGCGTTGCGCTCGTCGCCACCGGGCGCGTTCCCGCTGCGCCAGATCTCGGGGACGACGCCGCGCCCGGCCAGTTCGGCGACGGCCGCCGCCATGAGCACGTTGAGCGCGTACGCGTTGGCGAACGTCGAGATCGCGCCCACCCGCTCCGGCACCCCCTCGATCTCCAGCACGGCGTCACCTACCGGCACCTTCGTGTCGATGTGCAGGTCCACCAGGTCGTGCAGGTTACGCCCGGTCGGGTGCCTGGCCGGATGATCGGGCGCGGTGCGGTCGGCGTGCTCCCTGGAGGAGACGCCGATGAGGGTGACGCCGCGTTCGCGGGCGGTCAGGGCGGCGTCGATGAGCGCGGCGTTGATGCCGTACGCGTTCACCAGGACCAGCAGGTCGCCCGCGCCGAGCCGGTTGTCCTCGATGACCACGCGGCCGTAGCCGGGGGTGCGTTCGATCGCCATCGAGCGCAGCGCGCCGCCGGACAGCAGCGTGCCCTCGTCGAGGATCGCGCTGACGTTCACCAGGCCGCCGGCGCGGAAGAACACCTCCTGCGCGGCCAGGTTGGAATGCCCTCCGGGGCCGTAGACGTAGATCAGGCGCTCCCCGTCGCCGGCGCGCCGGGTGAGGTGGTCGGCGATGAGTGTCGCCGCCGCCGCGACGGCGTCGGCCTCCTCGGTCTCGATCCGGCCGATCAGGCGGGCGACCTGTTCGGCGTACGTCCGCATGAGCGGCACGTGCCGTCCGTTTTGCACCTGCAGGGCTCCTCATGACCGATGAAAGCGATTGCAGGCATTCAAGACCAAGACAGAAGCCCGGTCAAGAGGCGGAACGCGGCCCCGTGGAGTCGCGCGCGACGAACACGCCGGGCAGCGCGACGTGCTCGGCCGGGCCGCCTGGCGTCTCGATCTGCCTGGTCAGAACCTGTACGGCGGTCGCCCCGAGATCGTCCATCGGCGCGGTCACCGTGGTCAGGCTCGGCGTCACGGTCCTGGCGAGCAGCACGTCGTCGCACCCGACCACACTGCGCTCCCCGGGCACGGAGACGCCCCGGCCGGCCAGCTCGGCGAGCACCCCGCACGCGGTCAGGTCGTCGAAGGCGAAGGCCGCCGTGGCGCCGGTTTCGAGCAGCGCGGCGCCGGCCTGCCTGCCGCCCTTGAACGTCGCCCTGAACGGGCCCAGCTCGGTCAGCTCCACCCCACGCCCCCGCGCCCACCTGCGGATCGCCTGCGAGCGCCGCCCCGCCGCCCACGACGCGCTCGGCCCCGCGAGCAGCGCGAACGAGCGGTGGCCGTGCTTGTGCAGATGCTCGCCCGCGTCGAACAGCGCGCTGGTGTTGTCGCAGATCACCGAGGACAGCTCGCGCAGCGGCCGGTTGAGCAGCACGCACGGCAGGCCCCGCGCGGCCTCGCGCAGCGCCGCCGACGACGAGCGCGGCGAGGCCACGATCACCCCGTCGACCCGGCTGCGCAGCTGGGCGACGTGACGCACCTCCGCCGCCGCGCTCTCCTCGGCGTCGATCAGCATGACCGAGCTGCCCATCCGCTCGGCGGTGCGCTGGATCGCGCGGACGAGCAGCGGGAAGAACGGGTTGGTGATGTCGGGCACGACCAGCCCGATCATCTCGGCCCGCCCGGTGACCAGGCCGCGCGCGGCGGAGCTCGGTTGGTAGCCCAGCTCGCGGGCGGCGGCCATGATCTGCTCCCTGACCGGGGCGCTGACCAGCTCGGGACGGTTGAAGGCGCGCGAGACCGTCGCGGCGGAGACGCCGCACCGCTGGGCGATCGAGTAGATCGTCGGCTTGCTCACGGCACGCTCCTCGGGGGTGGGCTCGATCCGGCTTGACCGGAGTACTCTAGCGAAGCCAGAATCCATGCAATCGCTTTCATTATTCCGCAGTGACAGCAGGCCCGGCGGAGGCGGAAAGGACGGTATGGGTTCGGAGATGGGTTCGGAGATGGGCCCGGAGATGGGCCCGGAGATGGGCCCGGAGAGGGGCGCGGAGAGGCCGGAGCGGGTCGCCCGCGAGCAACTCGAAGACGTCATCCTCCCCTTCTGGCTCGAACACGGCATCGACACCGAGCACGGCGGGTTCTACACGTGCTTCGACAACCGGGGCCGGCGCCGCCTGTCCACGGACAAGTTCACCTGGTCGCAGGGCCGGTTCGTGTGGCTGCTGGCCCGCGCCGCCCGGCTCGCCGAGCGCGGCCTGCTCACCGCCGACGCCGCCGCCCTCGTCCGGCACGCCGAACGCGGCGCGTCCTTCCTCCTCGATCACGCCGTCCGTCCCGACGGCAGTTGCGCGTACGTCCTGGACGAGCGGGGCGGGCCCGCGCCCGGCGAGGACGGGGCGCCGCCGCCCGCGCGGCGCAGCGTCTACGCCGACGCCTTCGTCGCCATGGGGCTGTCCGAGCTCACCGTGCACACCGGCTCGCCCGAGCACCTGCCCGTGATCGACCGGATCGTGCGGCGGGTCGCGGACGACGTGGCCGCGGGCGACCCGCCGACGCCGCCGTACCCACTGCCGCCCGGCTGTTCGGGGTTCGGCGCGCGCATGATCGTGCTGAACGCCCGGCTCGACCAGGCCCGCGCGCACCTGGCCGTGCCCGGCGGGGAGTTCGGCCTGGGCGAGCTGCGGGCCGCGCGCCGGGCCATGCTCGCACACCGGGAGGACGGCGGGCTGTTCACCGAGACGTTCGTGCCCGATCCCGGCTCGCGCGACACGATCCTCGCCCGGCACCGCACCCCCGGCCACGCGCTGGAGGGGATCTGGATGGCGCTGGAGGCCGGCGACCTGCTCGGCGAGACCGATGATCACGCCGGCCTGCTCGCCTCTGTGTCCGCATTGTGCCGGTCCGGGTGGGACGACGAGCACGGCGGGCTGTTCCGCTACGTGGACGTCTCCGGCCGGCCTTATGGCGGCCCGTACGAGGACCTGGTCAGGCGGACCTGGTCCACCAAGCTGTGGTGGGTCCACACCGAGGCCGCCTACGCCACCCGCCTGGCGGCCGAGCGCTATGGCGACCGGGAGGCGGCCGGCTGGTTCGAGCGCGTCTGGGACTACACGCTACGCACCTTCCCCGGCGGGGCCGAGGGCGAGGAGTGGATCCAGATCAGGGACCGGACCGGCGCGCCGCTCGACGAGGTTGTCGCCCTGCCGGTCAAGGATCCGTACCACATCGCCAGAAACCTCATGCAGATCGTCGAGCTCCACGCATCGGGAGCACAGGGGGAGCAATCGTGACGGCCACCAACACCGGCCCCGTGATCGAACGGACCGCCGGCAACCTCGAAGCCCGGATCTACCGCGACCGGGCGCAGGCGGGCGCCGCCGCCGCGCGGGCCGCGGCCGAGGCCCTGCGTGCGGCGCTGGCCGCGCGCGGCGAGGCCAGGGTCGTCTTCGCGGCCGCGCCCTCACAGCGCGAGACGCTGGCGGGCCTGCGCGCCGCCGGCGGAATCGACTGGTCCAGGGTCACCGTCTTCCACATGGACGAGTACATCGGCCTGCCCGCCGGCGCCCCCCAGCGCTTCGGCCGCTTCCTGCGCGAAGAGCTCTGGGACGCGGTACGCCCCGGCGCCGTCCACGTGATCGACCCCGGCGACGACCCGGAGGCCGAGAGCGCCCGCTACGCCGCACTGCTCGGCCGGGGCCCGATCGACCTGGTCTGCCTCGGCATCGGTGACAACGGTCACCTGGCCTTCAACGACCCTCCCGTGGCCGACTTCGCCGACCCCCTCGCGGTCAAGGTGGTCGAGCTCGACGACGCCTGCCGCCGGCAGCAGGTGAGCGACGGCTGCTTCGCCGCGCTCGCCGACGTGCCCGCGCGGGCGGTCACGCTGACCGTGCCCACCCTGATGGCCGGGCGCACGCTGGTCGCCACCGTGCCGGGCCGGAGCAAGCGGGCGGCGCTCGCCGCCGCGCTCGACGGGCCGATCTCCGAGAGCTGCCCCGCCTCCGTTCTGCGCACCCACCCGGCCTGTACGCTCTTCGCGGACGTGGAGGCCTACCAGTGAAGATCGCCGGGATTGTCGCCCACCCGTCGGTTGACCGGTTCGCTGACATGGAGGCCGATCAGTGAGGCTCAGCCGCGCCACCCTGTCCAGGGTCGCGCCCGGCGCCCGCCCGCTCGCCGAGCCGCGCGCCACCGGCGTCGTGCACCTCGGCATCGGCGCCTTCCACCGGGCCCATCAGGCCGTCTACACCGAGCTGGCCATGGCCGCGACCGGCGACGACCGCTGGGGCATCTGCGGGGCCAGCCAGCGCAGCACCGCCGTGGCCGAACTGCTGCGCCCGCAGGACTGCCTGTACGGCGTGCGCGCCGGGGACGACGTCCGCGTGATCGGGTCCGTGCGCGAGGTGCTGGTCCCGGGCGACGACCTCGCGGCCCGCCTGGCCGCGCCGGAGACGGCGGTCGTCACGCTGACCATCACGGAGAAGGGCTACCGCCGCGTCCCGGGGCCGGTCGGCCCGTCGGCCGGCGCCTCGGCTGGGCAGGCCGGCAGGGGCCAGGGCGAGGAGCCGGGCCCTTCCACGGCGATCGGGCGGCTGGTGGCCGGGCTGCGTGCTCGGGCGGCCGCCGATGCCGGCCCGCTCACCGTCGTCTCCTGCGACAATCTGCCCGGCAACGGCGCCACCCTCGCCGCGCTCGTCACCGAGCTGTGCGAGCCGCCGCTTCTGCGGTGGGTCGAGCAGAATGTCACCTACCCGGCGAGCATGGTCGACCGGATCGTCCCCGCGACCACGCCCGCCGACCTCGACGACATGGAGGCCAGGCTCGGCGTGCGCGACCTGGGCGCGGTGGTCACCGAGCCGTTCACGCAGTGGGTGATCGAGGACGACTTCGCCGGTGACCGGCCGGCCTGGGACCGAGCGGGCGCACTGCTGGTCGGGGACGTCCTGCCGTACGAGCGGATGAAGCTGCGCCTGCTCAACGGCAGCCACTCGGCCATCGCCTACCTGTCGGGCGCGGAGCATGTGTCCGAGGCGGTGGGCGACGCCGCGTTCGCCGGATACCTGCGCCGGCTCATGAACGAGGACCTCACGCCCACCCTGCACGGGCTCGGCAGGTTCGACCTGGCCGGATACAAACGGTCGCTGCTGGCCAGGTTCGCCAACCCCGGCCTGCGGCACCGCGTCGCGCAGATCGCGGCCGACGGCTCGCAGAAACTGCCGCAACGCCTGCTCGACCCGGCCCGCGAGCGCCTGGCCGCCGGGCACGAGCCCCGCTGGATCGCGCTGGCGGTGGCGGGCTGGATGCGGTACGTCACGACGGCACGCGAGCTGGACGACCCGCTGGCCGATCGGCTCACGGGCGACCCGGACGCCGGGGCTGCGGCGACCGTGGAGCGCCTGCTGGCGATCGAGGAGATCTTCGGCGCCGACCTGAGGGAGGACCGGGTCTTCCGCGAGCTGGTCACCGACGGCCTGCACCGGCTCACCGCCGACGGCCTCGCTCCCACTCTTCGCACGCTCGACGCCTGACCGCCCCGAAGGCGTCAGCCCGCGTCCGAAGGCGTCAGCCCGCTCACCGCGCACGAGGGCGCCGGCCTGCCCCCGAGAGCGCGGCCGAAAATCAGTTGAGCCCTCCTCCGGCGTTCCCATAAGTTGCCTGCGGCCCACCACAGTGAAGACCGAAGGACATGACCGCGTGACCCCGCCTGCTCGCCAGACCTGACACGTTCTTCCGCTCTCTTCCAGCCGGCCCCTGCGGCCGGCTCCGCCGGGCTGCCCGCGTGCGCCCGGTCGTTCAGCGTCTGAGGCCGCGCGTAACCGGCCTCGTGTCAGGTCTTGAGAGATCATGTCTTCACAACCTCATATCGTGCTGCCCTGGGTCGTCCGCCGGACCAGGCTGCCGCTGCTGTCGACGCGCTGCGTCGAGTGCCTGTCGGAGTCGGCCACCACCGGCGAGGGCAGGTTCCGGGTCAACGCCCAGGGCAAGCTGCTGGACGTGTGGCTGCTGGTCCGCTGCGTGTCCTGCGACCGGACGAGCAAGCTCACCGTGCACGAACGCGTGCCGGTCAGGACGATCGACCCGGCCCGGCTCGACCGTTACCACACGAACGATCCCGAACTGGTGGCCGCCACGCTGCTCGATCCGGCGTTCGCCCGGCGCAACCGCTTCACCCTGGACTGGAGCGGGTCCTGGCGGCTGGACGCCCCGCCGCCACGGCTCGACGAGCCGTGGCCGGTGCGGGTGGAGGTCGTCTTCGAGGATCCGGTGCCGGTGCGCCCTGACCGGCTCATCGCCCGGGGCCTCGGCCTCAGCAGGAACGAGGTGCGCCGCCGGATCAAGTGCGACAATCCGCTCCGCCGTACGGTGATCACCGGGTTCACCTTCACCCTGATGGCCGTGGACTGACCGAACAGGGGTGGCCCGGAACCCTCTCCGGGCCACCCCACCGGCCTCAGTCCGGGGCGGCGGTGATCGGGCGGTGGGCGAGCGGGCTGGAGAAGATCATCGTGCTCGACGGCTTGCCGTAGACGGCGAGCCGGTCGATCAGCCGCTCGAACGCCGCCATCGACGGCACCGCGATCTTCAGGATGCTGCACACGTCGCCGGTCACCCGGTGGATCTCCCTGACCTCCGGCCAGGTCGCCACCTCGGGATCGCGCAGCACGCAGGTCGGCCCGTAACAGGTGAGCTGCACGAACGCGGACACCGTCCAGCCGGCCCGCCCCGGGTCCACCGTGGCGTGGTAGCCGGTGATCACCCCCGCCTCCTCCAGCCGCCGGACCCGCTCGGCCACGGCGGGCGGCGACAGGTGCACCCGGCGCGACAGCTCGTTGAACGACAGCCGCGCGTTCTCCTGCAGCTCGCGCAGCAGCTCCCAGTCCATGGCGTCCACCAGCGGCTCCTTTCGTTCGGCAACAGCATGCCCGAGATGGATGACGAACGTGAACCGATCAGCGGCGAAGCCCGTTCGGACGGCATTCCTCAGGGCGCCCCTGCCGCACCATCATGAGGTGCCGACACACGCCGACATATGAAGGGAGCGCGGCGCAAATGAAGACGACAGGACGGGTACGCCCCGTCTCGGCGGCCGAACGGGCCGAGCGGGCCCGCGCGAGCGGCGGGCTGCCGACCCTCGAGTTCGAGCGGGAGATCCCCTACGACGCCTACGTCCGCACCGACGTCCTGCACGACCTGCAACGGCCGCTTACCGACGCCCCGGGCGAGATGTCGTTCCTGGTCATCACCCAGGTGATGGAGCTGTACTTCCACCTCGTCGCCCACGAGTTGCTCGCCGCGAGGGAGTCGCTGCGGGCCGACCGGGTACGGGACGCGGTCGCGGCGCTGCGCCGCACCGGCCTGCACCTGGAGGCGATGAACGCCGGCTGGCTCGGCCTGCGCTGGATGACGCCCGCCGACTTCAACAGCTTCCGCGACCGGCTCGGGGAGGCGTCGGGGCTGCAGTCGGGCATGTACCGGCTGGTGGAGTTCCGGCTGGGGCTCAAGAGCGAGGCGCTGCTGCGGCCGTTCAAGGGCGGGGCCCGGGAGGAGGCGCTGCGGCGCGCGTACGAGGAGCCGAGCGTCTGGGACGCCGCCACCGGGCTGCTCGCCCGGCACGGCCACGACCTGCCGGAGTCCGTGCTCGGCCGGGACTTCGGCGCGGAGTACGAGCCGCACGAGGCGGTCGAGCGCGCCTGGGTGCGCGTCTACCAGGACGACGCGGCGGGGGACACTTCAGGCGGCATGGCAGGGGATGGGCTGCGGGCGCTCGGGGACGCGCTGGCCGAGGTGTCCGAGCGGTTCGGGGACTGGCGCTACCAGCACGTGGCGGCCGTGCGCCGGTCGATGGGCGCCAAGCCGGGCAGCGGCGGCTCCAACGGGCTGGCCTGGCTCGAACGCAGCATGGCCCGGGTGGTCTTCCCCGAGCTCTGGTCCGCCCGTACGTACCTGTGAGATGCCCGTATCCGCAGGTGGGGGTGCGACCAGAGCCCGGGGAGCGCCGGCCCGCGCACGCGCGAGCCGGCGGGCCTGACCGGTCTGCAGGTTCGGCAGGTTGAGGCAGGTCTAGGCAGGTCTAGGCAGGTCTAGGCAGGTGCGGCAAGCTCAGCAGGTGAGGTTGCCGCCGGGGGAGACCCCGAGGAGCTGCGTGAAGCGCTGGTAGGAGTTGACCCGGCTCTGCACCTGGCCGGGGTTGCCGCCGTTGCACTCGATGCTGCCGTTGATGCTGCGGATGGTCTCGCCGAAGCCGCGGCCGTTGACCATCGCGTTGTGGGCCGTCATGGTGCCGGGGCCGTTCTGCGTCATCCAGTACCAAAGGGCCGTCTTCCAGGCCACGGCCGCGTCCTGCTGCACCAGCCAGGGGTTGGTCAGCAGCGGCAGGTTGAGCGCGTCGCCGGCCGCCTTGTAGTTGAAGTTCCAGCTCAGCTGGATGGGGCCGCGGCCGTAGTAGGCGGCCTGCCCGGCCGGGCACCCGTACGACTGGTTCGGGTCGCAGTAGTGCGGGTAGTTCGCGGTGTTCTGCTCGACGATGTGCACCAGCCCGCCGGTCTCGTGGCCGACGTTGGCCAGGAACGCGGCCGCCTCCTGCTTCTTGACGGTGTCACTGCCCGTCTTGGCGAAGGCGGGGAAGGCACTCATGGCCGTGACCAGGCCGCTGTAGGTGTAGAAGGAGTTGCGGCCGGGGAACATCTGGTCGAACTGGGCCTGGCTGACCACGAACCCCGACGGGTCGGGCGGGTTGGGCGGATCGGTGGGGCCGCCGGAGCAGGTGTAGGGGTCCCAGTACCAGTGGCTGATCACCGGGTCGTAGCCGGGGTTCTCGTGGACGGCGATGTAGTGGTTGCCGTCGGTGTAGCGGACGATGCTGCCGACGGCGTAGAACTGCCCGGCCACCCAGTTCGGATAGGAGCAGGCCGTCCCGCCGCCGCTGCCCCCGGAGCAGGAGCCCTGGTCGGCCCAGACGTCGGCGCCGCCCGGGGTCTCGTTCTGGGTCCACCACTTGGCGGACCAGTTGTGCCCGTTGTGCGACACGACCGCGCCGCCGGTGTAGACCGCCGAGGCGCTCCACGCCGTCGCGCAGGCGGCGGCGTTGGCCGCGGACGGCAGCAGCACCGCGAGCACCCCCCAGACCAGTGATAAGACGGCCGGCAGGGTCAGGATCCTTCGCACGTGCGCCACTCCTCGAATCTCATAGGAAAGTTTCCTAAGGATTAACGATAGAGCTGCCACCGCGCAAGGCCCAAAGTCAGACTCGGCCCGTCGATCGGGCGCTCGCCCGGCTCAGGACGAAGGACCAGCAGAGCCGCGACCCGGCCACCACGGTGCCGGCGACCGCGGCCGTCACCAGCCAGACCATGAACGCCGGATAGAGGTAGACCACCTGGATCCACATGATGTCGGCGCCGCGGGCCAGTACGCGGAAGACCGGCGCGGCCGACAGGCACAGCGCGAGCGGCGCCAGCCAGACCATCAGCCGCGCCCGCCGCCATCCCGTACGTCGTCGCGCCCAGCGCCTTGAGCGGGCCGCGCCGCGCACCGCGAGCCCGGCGGTCACCAGGGTCAGCAGCAGGAACACCAGGTCGACGGGCAGATACAGCGGCGAGGACGGCACCTGCGGAGTGTCTCCCTCGATCAGGGCGACCAGGCCGTCCATCAGGGCGTGGGCGTCGGCGTAGGCCATGCCGGTGTTCGCCATGACGGCGACGCCGTACCCGGATCCGGGCATGAGCAGCTGGTCGGCGGTGGAGGTGAACAGGTCGCCGCCGTGGTGCACGGTGGGGGCGCCGTGCGGGGTCCGGCCGAGGAACCAGCCGAGGGCGTACTTCTCGTTCGCCCGGGAGGGGGTGCGCAGCTCCTTCACACTCGCGGGGGTCAGGAGGCCGCCGTTCTGCGCGATCAGCCACCGGGCCATGTCGCCGGCGGTGCTGACGACGCCCCCTGAGCCGTTCCCGAACCCGGTCGGTTCGGGCAGGGCGACGGCCCGGCCGAGGACGACCAGATGGCCGCGCGCACTGGCGGGCAGGTCGCGTTCGCGGTCGAGCGTGGTGCTGGAGTTCATGCCGAGCGGGGTGAAGACGTGGGCGCGCAGGTAGGACGCGAACGGCTCGCCGCTCACCACCTCGACCAGGCGGGCGGCGACCTGGTAGTTGGTGTTGTGGTAGCTGAAGACGGCGCCCGGCGCCGCGGCCGGCTTCGCCGTCCGCAGCCGGGCCACGGAGCCCTCCAGCGTCTCCGGCTGGGGCAGGCTCTTCTCGCGGAACGTGGTGTCGGCCATGCCGGAGGTCTGGTCGAGCAGCTGCCGTACGGTGATCGCGGCCGCACGGGGATCGGCCATGGTGAACTCCGGCAGGTAGCCGCGCACCGGCCGGTCGAGCTCGACCCGCCCCTGCTCGACGAGCTGCATCACGGCCAGTGAGGTGAAGGACTTGCTGACGGAGGCGACGGCCATGGGCGTGTCCGCCGTCACCGGCTCGCCGGTGGAGGTGCGGCCGTACCCGGCGACGTGGACGACCTCCGTCCCCTTGATGATCGCGACCGCCGCGCCCGGCAGCCCGGTCGCCTCCCGGTAGCGCTCGACGAACGCGTCCACGGACGCCGGCGACGGCGGGGAGGGGTTCAGGGCAAGGGTGATCGCGGTGAGCACGTTGATGAGCATCCGACGAAGCTAGCCACGGCCCGGACCCGTCACCATTGCGGTCCGCCTCCGTCTTCCCTGCGGAAACCCGCCATCGAAGTACGGGCCCCTCGTGCCGTCTTGGCGGACCGGTGGATTTGAGGACCAAAGGCACTGACGCGCGGGACCTTGTCCCCGGGCGCCGCCCGCCCGCGCCGGGCGAAGCTGAAGGCAGAGGCCCGAGAAAGCAGTGCCCGAGAAAGCAGTGCCCGAGAAAGCAGTGCCCGAGAAAGCAGTGCCCGAGAACAGTGGAGGTGCGCGATGACCCGACCCATCGTCGTAGGAGTGGACGGATCGCTCCCGTCGGCCGCAGCGGTGGAATGGGCGGCGGCCGAGGCCGGCCGCAGAGGTCTGGGCCTGCGCCTGGTGCACGTGTACGAGGAACGTCCCTACGACGGCTACGACGCCGACGACCCCTCGGGCCCGCTGGCCATCGCCGCCGACCGGGCCCGCGGGACGGCCCCCGGCGTCGAGGTGGCCACCCGGGCGCTTCCCGGCAACGTGCGCGACGTCCTGATCGGCGAGTCCGTCACCGCCGACACCGTGGTCCTGGGCAGCAGGGGACTCGGCGGCTTCACCGGCATGGTGATCGGCTCGGTCAGCACGGCCGTCGCCGGCCACGCCTCCGGCCCGGTCGTGGTCGTCCACGGCCGCCCCGCGCAGTCGTACGGCCGCGTGGTCATCGGCTATGACCGGTCACCGTACTCCGAGGCGGCCATGGAGTACGCCGTCGAGCAGGCGCGCGTCCGCGGTGTTCCGCTGCACGCCGTCCATGCCTGGCAGACGCCGGTCTTCGCCCCGCAGGCGGCCGCGTACAACACCCTGCTGGTGGACGTCTACCAGGAGGAGTCCGCGGCGGTGGCCGAGAGCGTGGCGCGGTGGCGGGAGAAGAACCCCGACGTCGAGATCACCCACGAGACCGTCTCCGGGCACCCGGTGAGCGTGCTCGCGGCGGAAGGGGCCACCGCGGACCTGGTGGTGGTCGGCTCGCGTGGGCACAGCGGCCTGGTCTCGGTGGTGCTCGGCTCCGTCAGCCACGGCGTGCTGCACCACGTGACCTGCCCGGTCGCCGTGGTACGTCCCCGCTAGGCATCCCGCCCTCCTCCCGTCCTGGCTCCGGCGGGCAGGAGGGCACTCGCCGTTCCGCGCGTTCTCGGAGACGCATGCCGGAAACACGGTCCTGGGGGCCTTCCGTGGGCAGGGGCCTTGCGCGTACCGGCGGAAAAGAGCCCTTCGCCCCGAGGGCGAACGACCCCGGGCCCTGGACCAAGAGCGCCGGACGCGGTCGGATGGAGACGACGAGAGGGAGGACACCGTGATCATCGTGGGAGTGGACGGCTCGGCGCCGTCACGAGCGGCTGTGGAGTGGGCGGCGGACGACGCCGCCCGGATGAACCTGCCCTTGCGGATCGTGCACGTGATGGACACCTCGTGGTACCTGGTCGGCCGGCGCCCCGACGCCGCCCTGCCCGACGCGCTGCTGAACGAGGGGCGGCGGATCCTGCGCGAGGCGGAGGAACTGGCCCGCTCGCGGCAGCCGTCCGTCGAGATCACCACCCAGGAGGTGGACGGCGCGCCCGCCGAGGTGCTGCGCGAGCAGGCCGAGGGCGCGGCCGAGCTGGTGGTCGGCAGCCGCGGCCGGGGCGGGTTCGCCGGCGCGCTGCTGGGCTCGGTGAGCACGGACGTGGCCGGGCAGACGCGCTGCCCGGTCGTGGTGGTACGGGACGAGCCCCGCCAGGAGCACGGCGAGATCGTGGCGGGGGTGGACGACTCGCCGGAGTGCGAGCCCGCCCTGGCCTACGCCTTCGAGCAGGCCCGGCAGCGCGGCGCGACGCTGCGGGTGGTGCACGCCTGGCAACTGCCGTCGCTCGCCCTCGATCCCGAGGCCGTCTACGACATGGACGAGGTCCGTACGGCGCAGCACCAGGTCGTCCGCGACCGCCTCCAGTCGCTGACCCGCGACCATCCGCAGGTGAAGGTCATCGAGGACGTGCGGTCCGCGCATCCGGTCGACGCGCTGAACAGGGTGGCGGAACAGGCCGACCTGCTCGTCGTGGGCTCACGCGGGCACGGCGCGGTACGGTCGGCGCTGCTCGGCTCGGTCAGCCGCGGCGTCCTCCACCACGCGGGTTGCCCCGTGGCCGTGGTCCGCGCCTGACTCCCCAACCAGGCTGCTCGTACCGGCGGGCCGGGTTAGGGGCGCAGGACGAGGCGGATCGGGGCGCCTTCCTTCCTGGCCAGCCGGTCGAGGGCGGCCGGCGCCTCCGCCAGCGGCAGCACGTCGCTGATCGAGCCGGACAGATCGAGCCGCCCGCGTACGGCGAGCCTGACGAGCTGCTGCACGTGCTCGGGAGCGGAGCCGTAGCTGCCGCGCAGGGACTGGCCGAAGTACGCGAGCGCGACGTCGTTCGGCACCGCCACCGGCTCGTTGGCCAGCCCGACCACGACCAGCCGCCCGCCCCGGCCGAGCAGCGGCATCGCCTGCTCGCGCACCGGGCCGGCGCCGGCGAAGTCGAAGGCGGCGTCCAGCCCGAGCCCGCCGGTCAGGTCGCCGACCGTGTCGCGCAGGGCCGGGTCGGCCGGGTCGAGCGCCGCGTCGGCGCCGAGCCCGAGCGCCCGCTCCCTCGCCGCGGGCAGGGGGTCGATCGCGATCACCGGTGCCGCGCCGGCGAGCCGCAGCAGCTGTACGGCGTGCGCGCCCAGCCCGCCGACGCCCCAGACCGCCGCCGCCTCGCCGGGCCGCAGGGCCGCCGTGACCGTGATGGCCGCCCAGGGCGTGGAGACGGCGTCGGGGATGACGCACGCCTGCTCGAACGGCAGGCTGTCGGGGAGCGGCACCAGCGTACGGGTCGTGGCCAGCGCGTACTGCGCGTAACCGCCGTCGTAGTCGACGCCGCGGGTGTAGACGGTGCCGAACCGGTCGGTCTCACCGGCCTGCAGCACGACCCGGTCGCCCGCCGCCCAGTCGGTCACACCCGGCCCGAGGGCGTCCACGACCCCGGCCACCTCGTGACCGAGCGTCACCGTCTCGTCCTTCAGCAGCAGAGGCGTGAGGGTGCCGTCGGCGAGGTGCACGTCGGACAGGCACACCCCCGCCGCGCGCACCTCGACCCGCACCTGCCCGGGGCCGGGCTCCGGCACCGGCACCTCCTCCATGCGCACCTCGCGGGAGGGGATGTGCAGCCGGGCTGCGAGCATCTCGGCCATGGGGACCTGCTTCCAGCTCGAAGAGGGGATCACTCTATGGGTCTGCCCGTCCCGCAGAAGAGGAAGCAGGACAGAGGGGTCAGGACGCGCACTCCCGGGCGCCGTCCCGCAGACCCAGCCGGCTCTCGTACACGGCCACCTTCTCGGTGATCAGCTTGAGGCACTCGTCGAGGTCGTGCATCTGGGCGAGCACCCGTTCCCGGTGCGCGCGCAGCACCTCCAGCCGTGCCACCTCGTTGCCCTGGCCCGCCCTGACGAGCTCGGTGTAACGGCGGATGTCGGTCAGGGGCATGCCGGAGGCCCGCAGCCGGATGCACACGCCCAGCCAGCCGATGTCGTCCTCGTCGTAGACCCGGTGCCCGGCGGCGCCCCGTCGCACCGGATGGGCCAGCAGCCCCTCCCGCTCGTAGAAGCGGAGGGTGTGGACGCTCAGCCCCGTGCGTTCGGCGACCTGGCCGATGCTCAACCCTGACATGCGGCCAGTTTGACTTAGAGTCGGCTCTAGATTCTACGGTTCCGAGGCATGAGATATCGCATCCTTGGCGGCACCGGCATCGAGGTCAGCACCTTCTGTCTCGGCACGATGATGTTCGGCGCGGCCGGCAACCCCGACCACGACGACAGCATCCGCATCATCCACACCGCCCTCGACCACGGGATCAACTTCGTCGACACCGCCGACATGTACTCGGCGGGCGAGTCCGAGGAGATCGTGGGCAAGGCGTTGCAGGGGCGGCGGGACGAGGTGGTGCTGGCCACGAAGGTGCACTTCCCGATGGGGGAGGGGCCCAACAGGGGCGGCAACTCGCGGCGCTGGATCGTGCGCGAGGTCGAGGCCAGCCTCAAGCGGCTGCGTACGGACTGGATCGACCTCTACCAGATCCACCGGTTCGATCACCGGACCGACATCGAGGAGACCCTCTCCGCGCTGACCGATCTGGTGCGGCAGGGCAAGATCCGTGCCTTCGGCAGCTCGGCCTTCCCCGCGCACGAGACGGTGGAGGCGTACCACGTGGCCAGGCAGCGCGGCCTGTACCGGTTCCGCACCGAGCAGCCGCCGTACAACATCCTGGCCCGCGGCATCGAGGGCGACGTGCTGCCCACGGCGCAGCGGCTCGGCATGGGCGTGCTCAGCTACAGCCCGCTGGGCTGGGGTTTCCTGACCGGCCGCTACCGCAAGGGACAGGAGATCGACCTGACGCGGGGCCGTGCCGCGCGTGCGCCGGAGCGCTTCGACCCGTCCATCCCGGTGAACGCGGCCAAGCTGGATGTCGTCGAGGAACTGGTGAAGCTGGCGGACGAGCTCGGCCGCACCCTGCCGGAGCTGGCCATCGCCTTCGTCGCGGCACATCCGGCGATCACCTCGGTCATCCTCGGCCCGCGCACGATGGAGCAGTTGGAGGGCCTGCTGAAGGGCGCCTCACTCGTGCTGGACGACGCCGCGCTCGACCGGATCGACGAGATCGTGCCGCCCGGCACCGACGTCTACCACCCGGTCGGCCTCTGGCAGCCCGCACCGATCGCCGACCCGCTCCTGCGCCGCCGCCCGGTCGGCGACCGCGCCGCGAGCTGATCCCGGACCTTGGTGATGCCGATCACACATAAGCCATCTGCGTCATTCTACGCAGAACGCCCACCCCGGTGATCCGTACCTTCTACTCGCGGCCACAAAGTGCCGCGAATGACGGGTGGAAGGAAACACGATGAACAAGTCTCAGAGCCTGAGCAAGGGGCGGGCGGCGCGGCTGCGCGTAGCCCGGTCGGCGGCGGCCGCGGCGGTGGCGGCGGGAGCGGCACTGGCGATGGCCGCCGGTCCCGCCTCCGCCGCGAGCCAGCCCGCGCACGGCCACACCCACACGACCGCCGCCCCGGCCAGCGCGGCCGGCACGGCCACGTCGGCCGGCTTCGCGCGCAAGTACTACTTCGCCGCCGGCCTCCTGGGCAAGAACGAGGTACGTGAGCCGGGCAAGAAGGTGAACGACCGCGACGGGGTGGCGGTCGCCAAGTTCCGCATTCACGGCAACCGCTTCTACTACTTCGTCCAGTGGCGCAACACCGGCAGGCCCACCGCCTTCCACATCCACAGGGGCAAGGCGGGCGTGAACGGCCCCGTCGTCATCGACCTGCTGTCCAACGGCTCCATCCGCGGCAACACCAGCTTCGGCTCGGTCCGCGTCAAGAGCAGCCTGCTCAAGGGCATCAAGAAGAACCCGAAGAACTGGTACGCGAACCTGCACACCGCCAAGTTCCCCGACGGCGCGGTCCGCGGCCAGCTCCACAAGGGCGGCCACTGGTAAACCGCCACCTCCCGTGCAACCCCGACCGGCCCGTCACCCTCGTGGTGGCGGGCCGGCGTCCGTCGTTTCCGGTCAGGCGGCAGTCCGGATCGCGCAGCAGACCATTCGTTTCCCGGATATCCCGGCATTCCATTTCTCCGTACCATCGCTCGTACCGCGATTTCCGGTGCCAAGAAAAGGAAGAGATGAAGCTTTTCAGAAAAACCGTGGTCGCCGCTTCTATGGCCATGGCCGTGTCGTCCGCAGTCATGCTCGGCGCCGCACCGGCCAACGCCGAGGTGTGGACCTGTGGGGCCTCTATCGACAACAATGTGGGAACCGGCATCTGCTGGGACGGATTCGGCTCCTATCAGGTGCGCGTTTCCTGTGCCTCGGCGCACTGGCCCTATACGCGTGAAATCCACGGTCCCGTGGTCTACAAGGCACAGCATGAGTCGAGGGGGCCGGACTCCTCGGTCAACGGCGCGGCGAACGGCTGCCACATCACCGACGCGTGGGTGCACGCCTTGTAAGGCGACTCACATCCGTCTCCAGGGTCATGCGACCGGCGCGGTCGCATGGCCCAGCCGTATTCAGCGAGTTTCTCCGTCCTCACCTGGCCTGCGCCGTAGCCCGGCATTTTCCCGCGTCCGGAAAGCGCAGTTCAAGGAGCGCGATCTGGATAGTGAAAGGCCGCGGGTGAAACCTACTCTCGTTCCTGGGAGCGACGACTCCACCCATCCCTGAACCGAACCGATCAGTGACCGAGTTCGGGGAAGTCAATCCGGCCAAAGGAGCGAGAATGAAGCGAACTGTCCGCGCATTACTCACGAGCGCCGCAATAGTGGCGACCCTCGGGCTGCCGTCGGCGGCTGCGAGCGCCCACACGACCACAGCCGGCGCGGCGTCATCGGCCGGCAGCGCTGAGTGCGGCCAGCACTGGAACCTCGATGAGCTGTGGTACAACCACTGCGGCGAGACGAATGTCATCATCTACGTCGATCGGTGGAACGTAGGCGGAGTCCGAGACTTCGAGATGTGCGTCGGCCCGGGGGACCATCACCTCGGCTGGTGGCCGGACTACCTCGGGGCGTGGTACGCGGGCAAACTCTGCTGAACAGGCACCGCTCTGCCAGCAGATCGGCGGCGGTAGGGCCGCACCACCGCCCACCTCGGGCTGGGGGACGCGTGGTCCCCCAGCCACCGCTGCTGGACTCAGGTACTAATTAGGGCGCCGGGTAGTCGGTGACGTACACCGGGGCACCGACCTTGGTGGTGTCGGCCGCCTCGCCCTCGCCGTTGACGACGTGGTCGATGATTCCGGCGCTCAGGTTGACGGTCATGATGTGGTGCAGGCGCACCCCCGGCCGCCGCGGCACCTCGAAGCCGTTCTCCGTGTGGACCTGCGGGTTGTTCTGGTTGAACACGTAGACCCCCGCCCCGTACAGGCGATGCCGTTTGACGCGGTCGCCGACCTTGTAGCCGGCCCAGCCCTCGACGGCGCCGTTCATCCAGTCGGCCTGCGTCGGCGGGTCGTACGGCAGTTCGTTCTGGTACAGGATCGTCGTCCCGTCGTCGCCGTTCCAGATCGTGTTGTACTGCTGGAAGTGCTCGACGAACAGCCCCGTCGCGGTCACGTGATCACCGTTGACGACGGCGCCGTTGCGGCCAAGGTTGGTGTTCCAGCGCTGGGTGTCGGTGAAGCCCTCGACCCCGTGGTCGCCCCGCCACACCCAGGTGTGGTCGATGAGCACGTGGTCGCTGTTCACCTCCAGGGCGACGTCCGTGCTGCCGGCGTGCGGGCCGCCGACCCGGAAGTACACGTCCGACAGGGTCGTCGGGTTCGACGGCGAGCCGCGGTGATGCCCGTGCCTGCTGCCCACGCGCAGCAGCACCGGCGACTTGCGCGGGCCCGCGTCGATGGTCACGCCCGCGATGACGACGCCGGGGACGTCCGCGACGTCGATCGGGGTCGAGCCGCGGGACGCGGTCAGCGTGGCGTGACCGAGCCCGAGGACGACCGTGTCGGGGCGCCTGATCTCGATGCTGCGGGCGATGTCGTACACGCCGGGGGTGAGCAGCAGGTGCTTGCCGCGGGCGAGCTGCCGGTTGATGTCCTGCGCCGAGTCGGACGGCTTGGCGACGTAGAAGTCGCCGATCGGCAGCGTACGGCCGGGCGTCAGGCCGTTCGCCCACGAGATGCCGCGCGTGTTCCTCTTGGCGGCGGGCACCCGCACGCCGTACCTGCCTCGCGCGTCCACGTACAGGAAGGGCTTCTCGCGGCTGAGCGGGGTGGTGTCGAGCGTGGTGTACGGCGGGTTCGGGAAGCCGGCCTCGTCCGGCGCGCCGACGACGCCCGAGAAGACCTGGTTCCACACGCCGTTCGACCAGCCGGCGACCTCGCTGTTACGGGTCAGCCACTGCTGCTGCGAGCCGTTCGTGATGGCGGGCAGCCTGGAGTCGGCGATGAAGCCGCCGCTGGCGTACTGCGGGCCGGCGGTGCAGTAGTCCATCAGCGACAGGGTGCCGCCGGTGACGTCGAGCCGGCGCAGGGACACCGCCTGCGAGACGGCCCAGAAGTTGGCCGACGAACGGCAGCCGTCCTGGCCGGCCGCGTTGACGTTGATCGACAGGTTGGACAGGGTGCGCCAGAAGTTGACCAGCGCGAGGCAGTTGCCGGTGCCGCCGTCGGCCAGACAGCGGTTGTAGACCTCGACCTTGCCGTTGATGACGACGTCGGTGGGGGAGGCGCCCAGGCCGGCGATCTCCGTGTAGTAGCCGACCTTGATCTGCAGCGGCTGCTCGGCGGTGCCGTACGTGCCGGGCTTGAAGAGGTACGCGTGGCGGTTGACGCCCATCTCGTCGTCGACCTGGGCGGTGTGGGCGGCGTCGAGGACGGCCTGGATGTCGGCGACCGGCATGCCGGGGTCGAAGACGGTGACGTTCGGGCCGAGGTTCGGGATGGCGGGCGGTGGGGAGGCGGCGGTGGCCGGGCTCGTGCCCGCCGATAAGGCGGCGGTCAGGACGGCGGTCATCAGCACGAGGCCGATGCGTGGCCGCCTGCCGCGGGAAGGCTGGGTCGTCGTCATGCGGTGCGTCCTTCACAGGGCTGGTACAGGGGAGTGGTGCGGAGGGGCAGGTCAGTGCGTCGCCCGTCCGAGAGAGCGCTCTCTCGGACGGGTGCGGCCGGCTCGGGTGGTGAGGAGTGTGGTCGCCCGTTTCTACCGCGCCGACCGGCCTCCTCACAAGACGCACCGCGCCGATGTCGCCGTCCGCGGCCGACGCGCTGTCTTCCGCCGCCGCCCGCTGACGAGAGTGTCTTCCGCCGTCGCCCGCTGACGTGGGCGACAGCGGGGTCCCGGACAATAGGGGACATGACGCGTGCCGTGTACGTCGCCGCAGGTGAGGCGGAGAGCAACAAGGGGACCGTGGCCCTCGGGCTGGTCGAACTGCTGTCCCGGCAGGTGGAGACGGTGGGCGTGTTCCGGCCGGTGGTGCGGGCCGGCCGCGAGGACGCCCTGATCAACACCATCCGGAGCAGATTCCAGCTCGCCCTGCCCTACGAGGCGTGCGCCGGCGTCACCTACGACGACGTGCACGCGGACGTCGAACGGGCCGCCGGCGACATCGTGGCCCGTTTCCGCGCCCTGGCCGGACGGTGTGACGCGGTGGTGGTGGTCGGCACCGACTACACCGACGTGGGGGCGCCGACGGAGTTCGGCTTCAACGCCAGGCTGGCCGCCGACCTGGGCACCCCCGTGGTCAACGTGGTGAGCGGCAGGAACAGGACGGCCGCGCAGATCGCCGCCGCGGTCGAGCTGTCGTCCAGGGAGCTGGCCCACCACCACGCCGGCGAGCTCGCGGTCGTGGTCACCCGGGCCGGCGCGCCGGGGCCGCTGCCGATCGACCATCCGACGCCGGTGTTCGTCCTGCCGGAGACCCCGTCCCTGCGCGCGCCGACGGTGACCGACCTGCTCGACGCCTGCGACGGCCGGTTCTTTCTCGGCGAACGCGACGGGCTCGGGCGGGAGGCCAGCGCCCTCATGGTGGGCGCGATGTCGCTGCCCAGCATCCTCGACCGCCTCACCGAGGGCGCTGCCGTGATCATCCCGTCCGACCGGGCCGCCGCCCTGCTGCCGGGACTGATCGCGGCCCACACCACCGCGGGCTTCCCCGCCCTGTCGGCGGTGCTGCTGACCGGCGGCAGCGAGCTGCCCGCCTCGGTCGACCGGCTGCTGCGCGGCATGGTGATCCCGCTGCCGGTGATCGTGACCGACCACGACACCTTCGACACCGCGACCCGCCTGTCGGCGGTGGAGGGCCGGTTCACGCCCGAGGCCGGCGGGAAGATCGACACGGCGCTGCGGGTCTTCGCCGAGCACGTCGACGGGCCGCTGCTGCTCGACCGCCTCGACATCGCCAAGACCGACGTCGTGACGCCGCTCATGTTCGAGTACGAGCTGCTGGACCGGGCACGGGCCCGGCGCCGGCACATCGTGCTGCCCGAGGGCGAGGAGCCGCGGATCCTGCGCGCGGCCGACACCCTGCTGCGGCGCGGCGTGGCCGAGCTGACCCTGCTCGGCGACGAGGCCCGCATCAGAACCAGGGCCGCCCAGCTCGGCCTCGACCTGGACGCGGCCCGGGTGCTCAGCCCGTTCGACGCCGAGCTGCGCGAGCGCTTCGCCCGCGAGTACGCGGCGGTCAGGGCGCACAGGGGGATGACCGTCGAGCTGGCCCGCGACACCGTCACCGACGTGTCCTACTTCGGCACCCTGATGGTGCACACCGGCATGGCCGACGGCATGGTGTCGGGCGCGGCGCACACCACCGCGCACACGATCAGGCCCGCGTTCGAGATCCTGCGCCTGGGGCTGGTCTCCAGCGTGTTCTTCATGTGCCTGGCCGATCGGGTGCTGGTGTACGGCGACTGCGCGGTCAACCCCGACCCGACCGCCGAGCAGCTCGCCGGCATCGCGATCGCCTCGGCCGGCACCGCCGCGCGGTTCGGCGTCGATCCCCGGATCGCCATGCTCTCGTACTCGACCGGAGCCTCCGGCGCGGGCGCCGACGTCGACAAGGTCCGCGCCGCCACCGACCTGGTCCGCGAACTCTGCCCCGACCTCCAGGTGGAGGGCCCGATCCAGTACGACGCCGCGGTCGACCCCGCCGTGGCCAGGACCAAGATGCCCGGCAGCCAGGTCGCCGGCCGCGCCACGGTCTTCGTGGTGCCCGACCTGAACACCGGCAACAACCTGTACAAGGGCGTGCAACGCAGCGCGGGGGCCGTCGCCGTGGGGCCGGTGCTGCAGGGTTTGCGCAAGCCGGTCAACGACCTGTCACGGGGGGCCACGGTGGCCGACATCGTCACCACGGTCGCTGTCACGGCCGCCCAGGTGACCGACGACCCGGCGCCGCTGGGCGTCAGCGACAGCCTTTGAGTGCACTGACTGCGGAATCGACGCGGAATGATCGTCTCGTCCGCGTGCACAGCATTTCCGGTCCAGCGTCATGAGAGGGCGACAGACGCGGGCCGCCTACGACAACCAGTGCGGCACCGCGAAGTGCACCGTGCTCGGGAGAGCACGCCCGCGTGTGTACCGGCACGACCTCGCTGCCCGCCGTCGCTTGCGTGCATCGCCGCAGCGGTGCCGTGCGGCATGCGCCAGGCCGGCTCGTAGTGGGATTGGCTGCGCACCCTGAAGGAGCACTCGGAGGTTCTCGCTCTACGTTGCGAGCTACGTTGCGAGCACTACGCGAATCTGCTGCGGATCGCGAAACTGATCACGTGGGCGGTCGACTGGTCCACGATGTGCTCCCAG
Organism: Nonomuraea sp. NPDC048882; assembly: GCF_040649755.1. Taxonomy (NCBI): domain Bacteria; kingdom Bacillati; phylum Actinomycetota; class Actinomycetes; order Streptosporangiales; family Streptosporangiaceae; genus Nonomuraea; species Nonomuraea sp. NPDC048882. The sequence goes on along the minus strand of NZ_JBEZGB010000008.1, from coordinate 407,086 downwards.
CCAATGAACGCATGGCTGGCCGGGTGACCGGCCTGACCCAGGCGACCGTGGCGCTGTGGGTTCGGTGGCTCTGGTGCGGGGCCGGTTCAGCGTGATGGAGCAGGGCTCCACTGTGGCTGTTGGAGGGGCAACGTCGCAGGCCGCTATGGGGTCCGGCTTCGGGGACATCTAGTGCTGTGACTGGAAACTATCCGCCGCCTTCGCCGCGCACGCCCACCGCGTGCTGTCCGCCCAGCCGGAATCGCTGGGCGCTGGAGGAGGCCACCGGCACCTGGACGACGGTAGTGGATCGCTGGCATACCGGGTTTGTGGACCTGTCCGGCGACCAAAGTCTGCTCGGGCAGGTCGAGGGCCGCACCATCGCCGCCGTCACCGGCTGGCTCGGCCAGTGTGACGTCACCTGGCGGCGGCAGGTGGCCGTCGTAGCGATCAACATGTACACCATCTTCAAAGCCGCTGTACGGCAGGTGCTGCCGCACGTCGTGCCGGTGGCAGACCACTTCCACGTCGTGCAGCTTCTGACCTCGACCAATCACGAAGCGGACAAGATCGAGATATATCACTGACTGACTGACTGAACACTCCCTTACCGTGGACACACCGCTTCGGGTGGTCAACCATCCGCCAATCGCGTCAGCAATCTCACGGGGCAGAACATTCAGGTCAGCAGGGTCAGGGTTTGGTGGGCGATCTCCTGTTCCTCGTCTGTAGGGATGACCAGGACCGTCACCTCGGCGCCGGGTGGGGACACCGTGCGTTCGCCGGGCTGCTCCGACTCGTTGAGCGTGGCGTCCACCGTGATGCCGAGGCGGTCGAGGCCCGTGAGGGCGGTGGCGCGGGTGGCGGGGTCGTGTTCGCCGACTCCGCCGGTGAAGACGATCGCGTCCAGGCGGCCGAGCAGGGCGTAGTAGGCGCCGACGTACTTGCGGATGCGGCGGGTGTAGATGTCGAGGGCGAGCCGGCCTTCGTCGTCGTCGCGGGCGCGTACCGTGCGCATGTCGCTGGAGCCGGCCAGTGCGAGCAGGCCGCTCTCGTGGGTGAGCGCGTGTTCCACCTGCTGCGCGTCCATGCCGTTCACGCGGGCGAGGTAGCCGCCGAGTGCGGGGTCCACGTCGCCGGAGCGAGTGCCCATGACGAGCCCCTCCAGCGGGGTGAGGCCCATGGAGGTGTCGACGCTGCGGCCGGCGGAGATCGCGGTGGCGCTGGCGCCGTTGCCGAGGTGGAGCACGATCAGGTTGAGGTCGGCCAGGTCGCGGCCGAGGAGGGTGGCGGCGCGGCGGGAGACGTACGCGTACGAGGTGCCGTGGAAGCCGAAGCGGCGCACGCCGAGCCGCTCGCGCCAGTCGCGCGGCACCGCGTACGTGTACGCCTCGGGCGGCAGCGTGAGATGGAACGCGGTGTCGAACACGGCCACCTGCGGCACGTCGGGGAAGACCTTGCGGGCGAGCCGGATCCCGGTCAGGTTGACCGGGTTGTGCAGGGGCGCGAGTGGCGACAGCTCTTCGATGGCGGCGATGACGTCGTCGTCGATGAGGGCCGGCCCGGTGAAGCGGTCGCCGCCGTGCACGACCCGGTGCCCGACCGCGACCGGGGACAGGTCGGGTCCTGCTGCCGCGAACGCCTCCATCATCGCGTCCAGCGCCTCGCCGTGGCCGGGGAAGGGACGGTCGCGGACGTACGGGGGATCGTCCCCGTGGCGGTGCGTGAGCCGTCCCCGCTCCTGCCCGATGCGTTCGATCAGGCCCTTGGCCGAACGGGTGCGGGTGACCGGGTCCACGAGCTCGTACTTGACGGATGAGGAGCCCGTGTTGAGGACGAGGATGGGGGAGTCCATGCCGCCGAGCTTATTGGGCCGAGCCTATTGGCCTGCGTCGCGGTCGTACCGCATGACCACCACCTGGCCGTCGCAGGTGCGCGACTCCACCAGCCGCAGCCCCAGCCGCTCGGGACGCGGGACGAACAGCGGCCGGCCGCCGCCCAACACGAGCGGGTGCACCGCGATGTGGTACTCGTCGATCAGGCCGTGGTCGGTGAGCGCAGCGGCCAGGGCGGAGCCGCCGGTGAGCAGCAGGTCCTTGCCGTCCTGCCGCTTCAGCTCCGTGACCTGCTCGGCGAGGTCGTCGCCGATGACGCGCTCGGCCCAGTCGGCCTTCTTCAGCGTCCTGGAGAAGACGATCTTCGGCGTACTGCGCCAGAGCGGGGCGAACTTCAGCACGTGCGGGTGATCCGACATCGACTCGGCCTCCGGCCAGAAGGACACCATGCCCTCCCAGACGCCGCGGCCGTACAGGAAGGTGTCGGAACGGGCGCTCAACGTCTCGGAGTAGGCCGAGAGCTCGTCGCCCATCACGGGCCAGTCGAACTCACCGTTGGCCCCGTCGATGTGGCCGTCGATCGAGGTGTGCACCCAGTAGATGATCTTACGCATGTTCCTGCTCCTGGTTCTGGTTCTGGTCTGGTTCTCTTGGTCTGGTCGGAGGTTGGTCGGTGCCGTGGTGGCGTTCTGTACATCCCGCGCACGGTCATTTTGAGGAAATGTCGGGCGGTGACGTCTGCGCGGGTGCCAGGTCGTGGATGAGTGCGGCGCGTCGGTCGCCGGCTTCGGTCTGTCGGTGGTGTGTCCAGCGTGCCGGGTGCCGAGGGCTTGTCTCTGCCGGCGGACGTCCGGAGCGGGGCAGCTATTGGTTGCTTGCCCAGGTCCTTTGGATGCCGTGGGTGGTGGCTTTGGTCGTGGTCCAGGGGTGACCTTGGTTGCTTACGCGGGGATTCGGGGCGGGCTACGATCGGCGGTTGTGTTGCTGACCAGCGCGGATGAAGGGCCGATCGTCGGGATGCGGCCGCGGCCTGGGTGGATCGTGGGCCTGGCCGGGTTCGTGCCGGCGCTCGCCGGGGCGGTGGCGGTGGTCTTGGGGGATTCGGCGGGTGGTCCGGGCTGGCAGCTGATTGTCGACGTGGTGGGTGGGGTGGTGGCCTGCGCGGGGGTGTGGTGGTGCCGGCGGTGGCCCGTGGCGGCGGGGCTGGCGGTGATCGGCGTGTCGGTGGTCGCCGCCTCCGCGTCGGTGGCGGGCGGGATCGCCGCGTTGCTCGCCGCCCTGTATCGGCGGCCCCGGGTGGCTGTCGCGGTGGGGATCGCGGGGGTGGTGGCGACGCTGGTCAGGTTCGCGTTGCGGCCGCCCGGGCTCGCGCCGTACCCGGTGTGGGCGCTGGTCGGGGTGCTGTTCGGGGCGGCGGTGACCGCGTGGGGGATGCTCGCGCGTACTCGCAGGGAGCTGATGCGGTCGTTGGCGGAGCGGGCGCGCCGGGCCGAGGCCGATCAGCGGCTGCGCGCTGAGGAGGCGCGTCGTGCCGAACGGCTCGGGATCGCCAGGGAGATGCACGACGTACTCGCCCACCGGCTGTCGCTGCTGGCGGTGCACGCGGGGGCGCTGGAGTTCAACGCGGACGCGACGGCGAGGGAGGTCGCGGAGACGGCCGGGGTGATCCGGTCGAGCGCTCGGCAGGCGCTGGAGGAGTTGCGGGCCGTCATCTCGGTCCTGCGCGATCCGGGGTCCTCGTCTGACAGCGGGGGGTCGATGGATCAGGGGATGGATCTCGGGGCGCTGGTGGAGGAGTCGCGGCGGGCCGGGATGCGGGTCGAGCTGCATGATCACGGGGTACGCCTGTCCGAGGCGCCCGATGTCGTGGGGCGGGCCGCGTACCGGATCGTGCAGGAGGGGCTTACGAACGCGCGCAAGCATGCGCCCGGTCAGCCCGTGACGGTGGTCGTGGAGGGTGTGGGGGAGGACGAGTTGGTGGTCGAGGTACGCAACCCGCTTCCCGGCGGACCGGCCGTCGTCGCGGGAAGCGGACGGGAGGCGGTGGGGACGGAGCCGGTGGGGTCGGGTGCGCCGGGGGAGCGCGTCACGGGGCCAGAGGTGGCGGGGGCGGAGGTGATGGGGTCGGTGGGGTCGGGTGCGCTGGCGGACAGCGGTGCCGGGCCGGGATCGGTGGAGATGGAGCCGACGGGGGCGGAGTCGGTCGGGCTGGCGGGGAGTGGGAGCGGGACGGGGTTGTTCGGGCTGGCGGAGCGGGCGACGCTGGCGGGTGGCCGGCTGGAGTGCGGCGAGACGGCGGATGGCGAATTCCGGCTGGCGGCCCGGCTGCCGTGGCCGCGATGAAGGTCTGGCCGTGGTGAGAAGGCGGCCGTGGCTGGGGTGGGGTGAGGGTTAGCATGATCCGGGTGGGAGCCGATCCGAGTGCGCCGATCCGGGTGCTGATCGTCGACGACGACGCCCTCGTGCGCGCCGGTCTGACGCTGATGCTCAAAGGCGCCCCCGACCTGCACGTCGTCGGTGCGGTGGCCGACGGCGGTGAGGTGGAGGGCGCCGTGGCCGAGCACAAGCCGGACGTGGTGCTCATGGACATCCGGATGAACGGCCTCGACGGCATCGAGGCGACCCGGCGGCTGCGGGCACGGGCGGGGGCGCCCGAGGTGGTGGTGCTCACCACGTTCGACGCCGACGAGCTGGTGTTCAAGGCGCTCCGGTCGGGGGCGAGCGGGTTCCTGCTCAAGGACACCCCGCCGGAGGGCATCGTGGACGCCGTACGGAAGGTCGTGGCGGGAGAGCCGATCCTGTCGCCGAGCGTCACGCGCAGGCTGATCGCGCACCTGATGCCCGAGGAGGAGGACCGGCGGCGTGGCGACGCCCGCAAGGTGCTGGGGCGGCTGAGTGAGCGGGAGCGCGAGGTGGCGCTGGCGGTCGGTCAGGGGAAGCCGAACGCGGTGATCGCGGGTGACCTGCACATGAGCGTGGGCACCGTGAAGGGGTACATCTCCCGCATTCTCACGAAGGCGGGCCTGGACAACCGCGTTCAGCTGGCCCTCATCGTGCACGACGCGGGGCTGGGGTGACTCAGCAGCCGCGCCGCAGGCTCCTGATCTCTTTCCGTGAGGTCTGCTGTCCGCCGACGAAATCGTAGATGTCGAAGTGGTCGGGGCCGCGCACGGTCACGCCGTACGGCATCCTGGCTCGTCGCCACCGCCGTGGCTTCGGCCGGGGCCGGCTGACTTCCGCAGCACGCCGGCCCCGCCGGTCCTCATGTCACCACGCCGGGGCCTCATCGCGACTTCATCCCGGTATCGCGGCTTTGTCCCGGTGCCGGTCGTCAGGTGGCCGGTCGTCAGGTGGCCGGGCGGCAGACGGTGCCGGGAGCGGGCAGGCGCAGGCTGATCAGGTAGCGGTTGACGTGGGCGATGATGCAGGGAATGCCGGAGTTGTAGAGGCTGTGGCCGGTCGAGAGGTACTGGATCGCGGCCGACCCGGGTGCTCGATCGGCTCGTTCCGATCGAGCCAGGACAGCTTCACGCGCCCGAGCGCCGGTTCCCATGGGCGCCGGCCCACCCTCCGGGGTGGGAATCGGCCACCCCGGAAGGTGGGCCTGCCCCTACCGTCTTCACCTCGCGAGCTCGGCAGACTGGCAGCCGTGAGGGGAAGACGACCCGCGTCCGGCGGGCTGGGGGTGTGCGGAACGGGGCGGCCGGGCTGGGGGCGCTGAGCGTGAACGCCGTCACCGGGCTGGCGGCGGTGGCGCTGCTCTGCCTGGTGCTGGTGAGCGCCGTCCTGGTGCCGCTGGGCGGTCCCGGGCGGGCGCCGTTCGGCTTCGCGCTCGCGCTCGCCCACCGCCTGGCCGCCTACCAGCGTCGCTGGGCGGGCAGGGTGCTCGGCGGGCACGACGCCCTTGCGTATGACCCAGGCAGCAGGTGGCGCGAACTGGCGTGGCTGGCCGTCCACGGCGTCACGGGCCCCGCCCCGGTGGCGGCGCTGGCGGCGATGCTGGCCGCTCTCCACTACGTCTTCTTCCGGCTGCGACCGGCGGAGACGAGTGGCCTGAACACGTTCGCCCTCAGCCTGTCCACCGTCGCCATCGCGGCGGTCGTGATCGCCGCCGTTCCGCTGTTCCGCACCGGCCAGGCCCGGCTGGCGCGAGCGCTGCTGGAGGACGGCCAGGCGCCGGACGCGCGGATCCGGCAGCTCACCGCGTCCCGGGCCGCGGTGGCCGACGCGCACGCGGCCGAGGTGCGCCGCATCGAGCGCGACCTGCACGACGGCACCCAGGCCAAGCTGATCGCCGTCCGCATGCACCTGGGCCTGGCCGGCGGCTCCCGCGACCCGGACGAGCTGGCGCGGATGATCGACGAGGCTCGCGAGCTCGCCGGGCAGGCCCTGACGGACCTGCGTGACCTGGTACGCGGCATTCATCCGCCGGTCCTGGCCGACCGCGGGCTGTCGGGCGCCATCGAGGCGTCCGCGCTGTCGTGCCCCATGCCGGTGGACGTCGACCTCGACCTGCCCGGCCGCCCGCAGCCGCCGGTCGAGTCCGCCGTCTACTTCGCCGCCGCCGAGGCGCTGACCAACGCGGTCAGGCACAGCGGCGCCTCCCGCGCCTGGGTCCGGCTGCGGCACACCGGCGGCGTCCTGCGCCTGACCGTGGGCGACGACGGCCGCGGCGGGGTCCGCCCGGACGGCGGCACCGGCGTGCGGGGCATCGAGGACCGCCTGTCCGCCTTCGACGGCACGCTCACCGTGAGCAGTCCGCCGGGCGGCCCACCGAGCTGACCATGGAGGTCCCGTGCGCGTTGTCATAGCCGAAGATCTCGCCCTGCTCAGGGACGGTCTCGTACGCCTGCTGACGGCGCACGGCTGCACCGTGGTCGAGGCCGTCGACAACGGCCCCATGCTGGTCAACGCGCTGGTCCGGCACCGCCCTGACGTGTCCGTGATCGACGTACGGCTGCCGCCCGGCTTCACCGACGAGGGGCTGCGCGCCGCCCTGGAGGCCCGCCGCCGGGTCCCCGGCCTGCCCGTGCTGATCCTGTCGCAGTACGTGGAGCAGCTGTACGCCAGGGAGCTGCTGTCCGACCGCTCCGGCGGGGTGGGCTACCTGCTCAAGGACCGGGTCGGCGACGTCGGCCGGTTCGTGGACGCGGTGCGCCAGGTGGCCGCGGGCGGCACCGCGATGGATCCCGAGGTGGTCTCGCAACTGCTGACCAGGCACGGTCGCGACGAGCCGCTGGCCGCCCTGACCGTCAGGGAGCGCGAGGTGCTCACGCTCATGGCGGAGGGCATGTCCGACCTGGCCATCGCGGCCCGCTTCCAGGTCACCGACAAGGCACTCGGCAAGCACACGAACAACATCTTCGCCAAGCTCGGCCTGCCTCCGTCCGACGACCACAACCGGCGCGTCATGGCGGTCCTGGCCTACCTCCAGGCCGCACCCGCCCCGCCGAAGTAGCCGCGCAGTGTTCAGGCGCCGGTGAGCCGGTCGAGCACGGCGTCGACCAGCGTGTCGGTGAACTCCTGCGAAACGTCCTGCCCCGTGACCAGGACGCGGTAGTAGATGGGCCCCATGATCTGGTCGACGGCGAAGTCGATGTCGGCCTCCGGGGCGAGCGCGCCGCGCGCGACCGCCCGTTCGAAGGGGAGCCGGTCGTACCCGCGCTGCTTCCCAAGGTGCTCGAAGCGCAGCCGGGTGGCGAGCGCGGGGTCGTGCTGGGCCTGCGCGGTGAGCGCCCGGAAGACCGCGCCGGCGTCGGACGCGGTCAGGAAGTGGGCGACCTTGCGGGCGTGGGTGCGCAGGTCCCGCCGCAGGTCCTCGGTGTCGGACGGGACGAGGGCTTCGGCGGCGTCCTGGACGAACGCGTCCATGAGGATGTCGTTCTTCGACGGCCACCAGCGGTAGATCGTCTGCTTGGCCACGCCCGCCCGCTCGGCGATCCCCTCGATGGTCAGCCGGGTGTATCCGACCTCCACGAGCAGGTCGTCGGCCGCCTCCAGCACGCTCTGGCGGGCCTCCTCGCTGCGGCCGTGCCGGTTGCCGCGGTGCTTGGCGGTGGTGGCGCGGCTTCTGTTCGTGCTGCCGCCGGCGTCAGCGCCCATCGGTTCCCTTCCGTCGATCACCTGAGCCTATCATCTTGCCTAGACGCAACGGTGCGTCTACGGTAGCGGGCATGAACACACTCACCACACCCCAGACCGCCGCCGTGCTCGACCGGCTCTTCGCCGCCGCCGACCGGGAGGAGGCCGATCCGGCGCCGTGGCCGCTGGACATCCCCATCGCCGAGGCGTCGGCGAGGCAGCGCGCCGACGCGCTGGCGGGGGAGTACATGCCGATCTCCAGGTCGGCCGGCCGGCTGCTCTACGCGCTCGCACGCCACGGCCGCCCCGAGACGATCGTCGAGTTCGGCACCTCGTACGGCATCTCCACCATCCACCTGGCCGCCGCGGTCGCCGACAACGGTGCGGGCCACGTGTGGACGACCGAGCTCAGCCAGGTCAAGGTCGAGGCCGCGCGGCAGAACCTGGAGCAGGCCGGCGTGGCCGGGCACGTGACGGTCCTGGAGGGCGACGCGCTCGAAACCCTGGCCGGCGTTCCAGGATCCATCGGCCTGCTGCTGCTCGACGGCTGGAAGGACCTCTGCCTGCCGGTGCTGCGACTGCTCGAAGACCGCCTCGCCCCCGGAGCCCTCGTCGCCGCCGACGACAGCAGCTTCGCGAGCATGGCCGGCTACCTCGCCTATGTCCGAGATCCGGCGAACGGATACGTCACCGTCGAGTTCCCCGTGGAGGACGGCATGGAGATCAGCTGCCGGGCCTGACGCGCTCGAACGCCACCTGGACACGACCCCGGACCACTGAGACGGGACGGGTGGACTCTCCCATACGGGAAGACGCCATGCTGGGGGCATGGACGAGGAGCTGCTGCCGATCGGGCAGTTCGCCAGGCTCGGCCGGCTGAGCGTCAAACAGCTGCGCCGCTACGCCGACCTGGGGCTGCTGGTGCCCGCGTACGTGGACGAGCACACCGGCTACCGCTACTACCGGCCCCAGCAGGCGCGCGACGCGCTGTCGATCGGGCTGCTGCGCTCGCTCGACGTCCCGCTCGCCGTCATCGCCGAGGTGTTGTCGGGCAGCTCGGGCGTGCTGGCGGAGGTGCACGAGCGGCTGGAGGCCGAGCTGGCCAGGCGCCGATCGACGCTGGCCGCCCTGGAGCGGGTGATGGCGGAGGGCCTGCCGTCCGCTCCCGTCACGGTGGTCACCGAGCCGGCGCGGCGGGTGGCGGTGGTCACCGCGACGGCGGCGGATTCGTCCGACATCGGCCGGGCCACCTCGGCCGCCGTCGCAGGCCTGCTGGCCGCCGCGAACGTGGCCGTTCCCGAGCTCATCGGCCTGTTCCCGCTCGACTTCGGCGAGCCCGTCACCGTCACCGTCGCGCTGGTCACCGAGAAGCCGGTGGCGGGGGCCGAGCTCGACGTGCTGCCGGGCGGCCGGTTCGCCCGCGCCACCCACGTCGGCCCGTACGACCAGGTCGGGCTGACCGCGCACGCGCTCCTGTCGTGGTGCGCCGAACGGCTGTGCCCGGTCCGCGGCCCGATCCGCGAGGTGTACGTGTCCGACCCGTCCACCACCCCGCCCGACCGGCTGATCACCCACCTGATGATCCCCCTGGACGTGACCTGCGACGCACTCTGACAGGAAAGCGGTCACCACGTCGTTTCAGACGGCGAGGCGACCACCGTCGGCCACGATCACCTGGCCGGTGACGAAGCTCGCGCGCTCGCTCGCCACGAACGTGATGACCTCGGCGAGTTCCTCGGGCGTGGCGTTGCGCCTGAGCGGCCGGCGCGCACGTTGGTGTCCCATGACTCCGCGTTCGCCTCGAGGTCCTGGTCGAGGGCCGGCTTGATGCTGGCCCGGTAGCTCGCCGCGTTGTTGACCAGTACGTCGATCTCACCCGCCTCCTCGGCCAGCCGCTCGACGTCGGCGAGGTCGCTCAGATCGGCGAAGATGAACCGGGCCTTTCCTCCTTCGGCGGTGATGTCGTCCACCACCTCGGCCCCGCGCTCGACGTTGCGGCCGGTGATCACCACCGACGCTCCATCGCGGGCGAACGCGTGCGCCGTCGCGGCGCCGATGCCTCCTCGCGACCCCGCACCCGTGATCAGGACGTTCTTACCCGCGTCCGCCACCCGAAGCTGCAGGTGACCCTGCACGAGGAGCCCGATCCCGCGGACATGGAACGACTGGTCCGCCAGGGAACTCTCGACATGTTCCTGGTGCACCGTGTCCCCGCCGGGTGCACCTTCGATGTTCACTCTCTGGGCGAGGAGGCCTACGTCGCCGTCCTGCCGAAGGGGCACCCGCTTCTCTCCGGCGGCGCCCTGCGCCTGGAGGATCTGGCATCAGAGGGGTGGATCCGGTTCAGGAGCGGCAGCCTGGTCGACGACTACCTCGCCCGTCTGCTCGCCGACGCCGGCCTCAGCCCGCACGCGGTGGCCCGGGCGTCACAGATCTCCACCGCGGTACGGCTCGTAGCGCAGGGCCTGGGCGTCACCGTGGTCCCGGCCTCGGCCGTCCCCGAGGGCTTCGAAGAACTGGCCTGCCCGCTCGTGCCCGCCCTGACCGAGCCTGTCCTCGTCGGCGTGCGGCGCAATCCCGGCCCGGCGGAGACGGCCATGCTCGACCACCTCAGCCGGCAGGACTGGTGCGGCACGGGACTCCTCGGCCGGCCCGCGCAGGTTTGAGCGGCGGGTTACACCAGGCCGAGCTCGCGGGCCCGTACGCCGGCCTGAAAGCGAGACTCGGCGCCGAGCGCGGTCATCAGCTCGGCCACCCGGCGCCGGTAGGTCCGCACCCCGAGGCCGAGCGTGCGGGCGGCGGTCTCGTCCTTGACCCCCTGGCTGAGCAGGTCGAGCACCGAGGGTGCGAGCTCGCGGATCTCGGCCACCCGGGCGTCGTAGACCGCGAGGTCGGTCGCCGACCGCCAGGCCGTCTCGAACAGCGACATCACCCCCTGGACGATCTCCGGCTGCGCGATCACGCTGTAGCCGCGCCGCCCGGCCTTGAGATCGCCCGCCAGGATCACGACCCGGCGGTCGAGCACGATCGTCTCGTTGATCCTCTCGGTGGTGACGCGGATCTGCGCGCCGAACTCGTCACGGCGCCGCGCGAGCTCGCGCGCGGACGCCGAGTTGAGCAGCAGCTCGGGCCGGTAGAGCTTGCGGACGCGCAAGCTGCCCAGGCGGCTCGTCGTCGCCGCGGCGACCGGGTCCGCCGTGTGGTCGGTCATCCAGCCGGCGAGGCCGTCGGCCGCGCACGCGAAGTCGGTGGCGGTCGCGAACAGATGTCCCGCCCGCCGGAACAACTCCTCTTCGCCGTGCACGATCGTGACCGTCTCGTTCACGCGCGTGAGTCCGTCAATCGTCAGCACACCACCGATTCTGCCTCAGCCCTTCCCACCGTGAACGGCCCGGCAGGTAGTTGCCATTCCCGTACGTGCGGCGAACGCCACGCGCAGGCTGGAGCCATGACGAACGACACCAACGTGAGCAGCGCACCGGCCGCCGCGGCGGGCACCTGGCGCCTCGGCGACCGCACCGTCAACCGGATCGGGTACGGCGCGATGCGCCTGGCCGGCATGCCCTGGGACGAGCGGCCCAGGGACCGCGCCGGCGCCGTCGCCCTGCTGCGCCGCGCCGTCGAGCTCGGCGTCAACCACATCGACACCGCGGCCTTCTACTTCCTGCCCACCCGCTCGGTCAACGAGCTGATCAGCACGGCGCTGCAGCCGTACCCCGACGAGCTGGTCATCACCACGAAAGTGGGCGCAGGCCGCGCCCGCGACGGCGCGTTCGAGTACGCGCGGCCGGAGCAGCTGCGCTCCCAGGTCGAGGAGAACATCCGCCAGCTCGGGCTCGACCACCTCGACGTCGTCAACCTGCGCTGGGGCGCGGGGATGGACCGGGAGCCCGGCTCCGTCGCCGAGCACTTCGGCGCCCTCGCCGAACTGCGCGAAGCGGGACTGATCCGGCACCTCGGCATCTCCAACATCGGGGCGGAGCAACTGGCCGAGGCGATGGAGATCGCGCCGGTGGTGTGCGTGCAGAACCGGTACGGGCTGACGGAACGTCAGGACGACGCTCTGCTCGACACGTGCGCCCAGCATGGCATCGCCTTCGTGCCCTTCTTCGCCGTCGCGCCCGGCATCTCCGGCGGCCTTCCCACCACCGCCGCGCACGGTGGCCGCGACACGACGGGCGAGACCGAGGTCGCCAAGGTCGCCGAGGCCCACGGCGTGACCCCGGCGCAGGTCCGGCTCGCCTGGACCCTCCACCGCGGCGACCACGTCCTGGCCATCCCCGGCACCGGCGACCGTACCCACCTGGAGGAGAACATCGCGGCGGGCGGCCTCCGGCTGACCGGGGACGAGCTGGCGCTCCTCGACGGGATCGCCACGGCCGGGTGACGCCTGGGTCAGACCGGCTGGCCGAGCGGGCGGACGACCACCGTGTTGACGTCCACGCCGGCCGGCCGGCGTTCTCGTCGCGGCCCTGATCTGATCCGAGGACCTGCGCTGAAGGGCGGCCGTCACCGCTCGCAGACGACTCCGTCTCCGTCGCGGTCCTGGTACCAGGCGTACTCGGGGTCCTGGCCACGCACGTACGGGCCGTATCCGTTCGCGTTGGCCTCGCCGCAGGTCCGGTAGCGTGGATCGTTCCCGTCGTCGGAAGGGCGGGTCTTGGTCGGGCTCGGTGTCGGTGTGGGAGTGGGGGCCGGCTGGCGGCCGCCGCCGTCGCACTTGCCGGACCAGATGCGCAGCCGCGCCTTCCTGGCCTTGGCCTGTTCGGCGCGCATGAGCCGGATGTACCTGTCGTTGGGCTGGTCCAGCACGGCCTTGGCGTAGCCGTACCGCACCAGGTTGCGGTTGACGTGGATGCCCTTGGCGTTCCACACGTAGTACAGGCGGTGGCCGTACCGGTTGCGCGGAGCACGGTCGGCGACCAGGTAGGCCGTCTTTCCGATCGGCAGCAGCGCCTTGGTGCGGGCCGTCGCGGTGGCGAACCAGCACTGGCCGCGTTCGGGAGTGTCCACTTCGAGCAACTGGACCCGATACCGCTTGCCGCCCCGCGAGACGTCGATGGTGTCTCCGTCCACGATCTTCAGGACCTTGGCGGTGACGGCGCCCTTCGGCACCCCGGACGGAGCGGCGAAGGCCGGTCCGGCGGTCGCGGGCAGGAACAGGGCGGCTGCTGTGACGGCTCCGGCGACACGGCGGGGGGTTGAGCGCATGGTGTGACTCCTGCGAACGACGATGACGACGGGAATAGGACGCGGCGAGGGCCGGCGCGGTGTACCCGCCGCACAGCCCCGATGCGCGCGGAAAGCCGTCATCACCGGCGGCGACCAGGATCCGCCGAGGTCGCCGACCGTCCAGCTCCCAGCCCGGAGTCAGGCGATCAGGAGGCGGAGGCCGAGTTCTGCGGTGGTGAGGTCGGTGAGGTCGGCGTTGCGTTCGGCCCAGCGGCCGGAGTCGAGGTCGGCGCGGAGGGCGCGGACCGCGCGTTGCTCGGCCTCCGGGCCGACCTTGGCCCAGACCGAGGTCCCGCGGCGGACGCGCTCGTCCAGGTACGCCTCCGGCCGGCGCCAGTGGGCCTCGAAGAAGCCGTCGGCGCAGTCCCACGGGATGGGCACCGGCTCCAGCCGGGCGCCGATCGCGTCGGCCAGCTCGGTGATCGAGGGCCGGCCGGACACCAGGTTCCCCACCTCGGGCAGGTAGTCGCGGGTGAGCCAGAACCGGTGCAGCCAGCCGGCCTCGGTGGTGTCGTGTGTGAACACCACCACCCGGCGGGCGACCCGGAGCAGCTCGCGCAGGCCCGCGATCGGGTCGGGCCAGTGGTGGATGGAGGCGACGGACATCGCGGCGTCGAAGGCGCCGTCGTCGAACGGCAGCCGCTCGGCGGACCCGTCCATACAGGGGGCCGCGTCGGGGCGGCGCTGCGAGCGCATGAGCGCCGACGGCTCGACCGCGAGGACGTAACGGTCGGACGGCTCGTATGATCCGGTGCCCGCCCCCACGTTCAGCACCGTCCTGGCGTCGCCGAACGCCGCCCAGATCTGCGCCGCGATGCGCGGTTCCGTGCGCCGGGTCACGGTGTAGCCGGCCCCGATGGTGTCGTACAACTGCGCGCTGGACATGGACGCCGCCTTTCCGGCCGGCTCCATCGCCGCACCGTGCCGTACGAGATGTCGTTCCGAGCGCCATTCCACCACATTGATCGGCGGCGGGCGAGCACGCTCACTCCAGCTCGGCGGCGGCCCTGCTGTGCGGGTAGTGGATGTCGAAGGCGGGCCGTTCTGAACGGATGCGCGGCATGCTGGTGAAGTTGTGCCGGGGCGGCGGGCACGAGGTGGCCCATTCGAGGGAGTTGCCGAAACCCCACGGATCGTCGATGGTGACCTTCTTCCCGTGGCGCCACGTGTACCAGACGTTGTAGAGGAACGGCAGCGTCGAGGCGCCCAGAATGAACGCCCCGACGGACGAGATCTGGTTGAGCGTGGTGAAACCGTCGGCGGGGCTGTAGTCGGCGTAGCGGCGCGGCATGCCGAGCGCGCCGATCCAGTGCTGGATCAGGAACGTGGTGTGGAAGCCGATGAACAGCAGCCAGAAATGCCATTGGCCGATGGTGTCGTTCAGCATCTTGCCGGTCATCTTCGGCCACCAGAAATAAAATCCGGAGAACATCGCGAACACCACCGTGCCGAAGACCACGTAATGGAAATGCGCGACGACGAAGTACGAGTCGTGCAGATGGAAGTCCAGCGGCGGCGAGCCGAGAATGACGCCGGTGAGCCCACCGAGCAGGAAGGTGACCAGAAATCCGACCGCGAACATCATCGGCGTCTGGAACGTCAGATGCCCCCGCCACATCGTGCCGATCCAGTTGAAGAACTTCACCCCGGTCGGCACCGCGATGAGGAAGGTGAAGAAGGAGAAGAACGGCAGCAGCACCTGCCCGGTGGCGAACATGTGGTGCGCCCACACCGTCATCGACAGCCCGGCGATGGCGATCGTGGCGCCGACCAGGCCGATGTAGCCGAAGACCGGTTTACGGCTGAAGACCGGGATGACCTCGGTGATGATGCCGAAGAAGGGCAGCGCGATGATGTAGACCTCGGGATGGCCGAAGAACCAGAACAGGTGCTGCCACAGCATCACCCCGCCGTTCACCGGGTCGTAGACCTGCGTGCCGAGCTTGCGGTCGGCCTCCAGCGCCAGCAGCGCCGCCGCCAGCACCGGGAAGGCCATCAGCACGATGACGCTGGTCAGCAGCACGTTCCAGGTGAAGATCGACATGCGGAACATGGTCATGCCGGGCGCCCGCATGCAGATGATCGTGGTGACGAAGTTGACCGAGCCGAGGATCGTGCCCAGGCCCGCCAGCGCCAGGCCCATGATCCACAGGTCGCCGCCGATGCCGGGTGAGAAGGTCGCGTGCGACAGCGGCGTGTAGCCGGTCCAGCCGAAGCTGGCCGCCCCAGCGGAGCCGGCGAACCCGCCGATCACCATCAGCCCGCCGAACAGGAACAACCAGTAGCTGACCGCGTTGAGCCGGGGGAAGGCCACGTCCGGCGAGCCGATCTGCAGCGGCATGACCACGTTGGCGAACCCGGCGAACAACGGGGTGGCGAACAGCAGCATCATGATCGTGCCGTGCATGGTGAACAACTGGTTGTACTGCTCGTTGCTCACCAGCGCGAGGCCGGGGTGGGCCAGCTCGGTGCGGATCACCAGCGCCATCAGCCCGGCCAGGGTGAAGAACGAGTAGGACGTGATCAGGTACAGGTAGCCGATCACCTTGTGGTCGGTCGACGTCAGCCAGCTGACGATCAGCCGGCCCGCGCGCTCCGGCTGTGCCGGCGGGCTGGGCGGCGGCGCGTCCGCACGCTGCTTCTGTACGGTCATCCGAACGGGTCCCCTCTGGCATGACGACGACTGGCCTTCGGGGGAAGCGGGCGGACGGCCTGCCGTGCATGGCGCGGCGGCGGTGCCCGACCGGAAGTCTGAGGTCTCCTTACCCTCTTGCACCTGGGCATATGCCGCGAAGAGGCGACGCCGGGCTCGTGGCGGCTGCCCTAGTGCACTTCAGCGCCGTTCGCCTGGGCGGCGCTCGTCCGACGTCGGTGACGCGGCTGCTCGTTCGGCGCCGGTCAGCCGGTGGCGGTGCGGCCCTCGGCGGCGTCCAGGGCGATCGTGCCGGTCGTGCCGCGCAGGGCGAACCCGTGCCGCCAGGACGCCCGCTCCTCCGCCGTGCTCAGCGGGTCGACGTCGAGGGTCGTCACCAGGCGCCAGGTGCCGCCGGTCTCGGCGTACGAGGTGATCGTGCCGCCACCCGACAGCACCAGGGCCAGGCGGTCACCGGGCGCGAGCGTGAGGTCGGCCCGGTTGTGCTCGTGCCGGAACTCGCCGCCGACGCGCACGTCGATGCCGCTCTCCTTGCGGGTGTGGTTGTACCAGGCGCCGATGTACGTGCCGGCGTCCTTGACCCGGCCGACGAAGACGCTGTCCTCAGGCTCGCCGGTGCCCGCCATCGCGCCCAGGGTGATCAGGCTGACCGCGTCGGCGGAGGACAGCGTGCCGGGCAGGGCGAACCAGCCGAAGAACGGGCCCTGGGCCGTGCCGGTGAGCTTGCCGCCCTCGGCCTTGATCACCGGCAGCGCCTCGTTGCCGAAGGGCTGGTAGTGGTCGTAGCCGGTCTGGGTGCTGTCGAAGCCGTCGGTGACGTCTACCTTCGGGTACGTCCTGCCGTCGATCACCAGCGGGGTGGTCGTGGCCTTCTTCCCGCCGCCCTGGTTGGCGGCCGTCCAGGAGGGCACGAGCAGCACGCCCGCGGTCACGGCCAGCGCGATCACCACGGCCCCGGCCCCGAGCGGCCACCGGCGTGGACGTGCACGCCGAGCCTTCGCCCCGTTCGAGCCCGCGGGCGCGGTGGGCACGGCGGACGCGGCCGGGGGCCGCATCCCTTCCACGAGAGTGTGCTCGCCCACGGCGGCGGGGGACGCGGTGCCAGGGGACGCGGCGGCCGTGCGTACGTCGCCGGAGGTGAGGTCGCGGAGCAGGTGTGCGGCGGCGGGGCGGTCGGCCGGGTTCTTGGCCAGGCAGGCGGCCACCATCGTGCGCAGCGGCTCGGGAACTCCGGACAGTTCGGGCGGGCCGTGCAGGACGGCGTGCATGACCGCGGGCACGTTCGAGCCGGTGAAAGCCCTGCGCCCGGTCGCCGCGAACACCATCGTGGCGGCCCAGGAGAACATGTCGGAGGCGAGCGTGAGCGGCTGGTCGCCAAGCTGCTCGGGCGACATGTACGCGGGCGTGCCGGCCACGTGGTTGGTCGTGGTCATGGTGTCGAGGGTCCTGGCGATGCCGAAGTCGATCACAACAGGCCCCTCGGGACCGAGGATCACGTTGGCCGGCTTGAAGTCGCGGTGCACGATCCCGGCGCGATGGATCGAGGCGAGGGCGGTCAGCGTACTGATCGCCAGCCGGTCCAGCCCGCCGCCGATACGCGGCCCGTCCCGCTTGACCAGCTCGTCGAGTGACGGGCCCTGGACGTACTCGCTGACGATGTACGGCCGCTCGCCCAGCATCCCGGTGCCGATCACCCGCGCCGTGCAGAACGGCGCGACGCTGGCGGCGACCTCCGCCTCGCGCAGGAACCGGCGCCGGACCTCCGGATCGCCGGCGAGCCGCTCGTGCAGGACCTTGATCGCCACGTGCCCGCCGGCGGGCGACCTGGCCAGGTAGACCGCGCCCTGCCCGCCCTCGCCGAGGAGCCGTTCGACCTGATGTTCGCCGATACGTCCCTGGCCGTCCACACCCGCCACCCGGGAGCCCGTCACCGGTACCCCCGCCACCTCGAAACGATCACGCCCAAGGCTATCCCGTACAACCCGCCCACCGGCCCCGAACGCCGGCCTTCCGTGCACCGCCCCCGAACGCCGGCCTTCCCGCCTGAGTCGCCTGTTCTCAGGCGCCGGCGCCGCCGTCCACCGGGAGGATGGCGCCGGTCACCATCGAGGCGCGGTCGCTGAGCAGCCACGCGGCCGCCTCGGCGACCTCGCGGGGCTCGGCCATCCGCCCGAGCGGGGTCGCGGACGTCACCCGCTCGATGATGCCGGGAGTCGCCGCCTCCCACTCGTCGATCATCTCCGTGGCGGTGCCGCCGGGAGTGATGCCGTTGACCCGGATGCCGTCGCCGGCCCAGGTCACGGCGGCGGTCTCGGTGATGCTGTTGAGCGCGCGCTTCATCGCCCCGTACGCGGGCAGGGCCGGGTTAGCGCGGCGGCTGCCGATGCTGGAGGTGTTCACGATCGCCCCGCCACCGCTGCGCCGCATGAGGGCGGCCTCGGCGGTCATGGCGATCCAGTGGGCGCGGAAGTTGACCGCGAACTGCTCGTCGATGTCCTCCTCGCTCGTCGTGTCCAGCGGTCCCGGCTGCTGGATCGCGGCGGCGTTGTTGAACGCGCCGTCGAGCCGTCCGTGCAGCTCCTCCACACGCGCGACCGCGGCGCGGACGCTCTCGCGGTCGGCCAGGTCGAGCGGGACGGCGTCGGCGACGCCTCCCTTCGCGCGGACGTCGTCGACGATCCCCCGAAGGGCGTCTTCGCTGCGGGCGGCGAGCACGACCGCGGCGCCCTCGGCGGCGAAGAGCCGGGCCGCGGCGGCGCCGATGCCGCGGCTGGCGCCGGTGATGAACACCACCTTGCCGGTGAGCAGGCCGATGGGTGTGATCTGAGTGTTTGTCGTCATGAAGACAGTGTCAGGGCTGGGACCAGGGCGGATGCAGGCACAGACAGTACCTGGCTCAGCGTGTCGCCCGCCTGGCCGGGTGGCGTAGGGCCGTCGCCGGGTCCAGCCGGTTGCCCGCCCCGATGACGCCCGGGTCTCAGCGGTGAGGGCTGTCCGCCGGCTCCTCGGCCCCGGTCTTCGCCCGTGTGATGCGGGCCTTGACGTCGCGGAAGTGCAACCGCATCGCCTCTCTGGCGGCCTCGGCGTCCCGGGCGCGCAGGGCCGCCACGATCCGGCGGTGGTTGGCGATGATCTCCGCGGTCCGCTCCTCCGGCGGGTCCAGGGTCGGCTCGACCTCGTGGTAGACGTCCCAGAACAGGCCGATAAGCTGCAGCACCAGCTCGTTGCCGCTGGACTCGTACAGCAGCGCGTGGAACGCCCGATCGGCCCCCGGGTCCCGGTCCATGCCGTTGACCAGGGCGTCCAGCGCGGCGAGCCGGGTGACGCTGGCACTCTTGGCCACCTGGCCGATCAGCCCGGTCTCCAGCAGCTCGCGGACCTCGACCAGGTCGCGCAGCGCCTGGATCCCGCCGCCGGGACCCGAACGCACCTGGAAGGCGAGCGACGGCGTCAGCACGTCCAGCGACGCGTGCCCGACGAACGTCCCATGTCCGTGGCGGATCTCGACGATGCCCAGCGCACGAAGCGCCCGCACGGCTTCGCGGACGCTGTTGCGGCTCGCTCCGAGCAGGTCCATCAGCTGCACTTCCGTGGGCATCGGAGAGCCGGGAGCCAGCCCGCGTTCGTGGATCAGGGCGACGATGCGCTCCTGAAGCGACGCGCCGTCACGCGTGGGCATGCTGCCTCCAGGCTCGTCCAAGACCTTGTGTCGAACATCCCACCTCTAGGTCCCGGAAGGCCAGGCGGTGCGGAAGAGTTTACGCCGACTACACGGACGGGCCATCGGGGGAATGCCACCCGTTCGCCGCTCGAAGGACATGGGATGTCCATGGCGCCCGGCACCGGCTGCCGGTTACCGATTGCCGTGCGAGGGGTGCCTGCGGCGGTGAGAGCGGCGGCTCGCGACAGCGAAGGTGCGGCGCCCGCGAGTTCCGCGAGCGCCGCCGCCTCCGTGTCGCTCAGCTGCCGTTCGACGCCGTTCCTCAGTTGACGGTGTCGAAGGGCAGTCGCAGGCCCAACCGGCCGCCGATCGGGAGGTTGCGCTGCCTGATCAGGTCCAGCTCGGTGCCGGACAGGGCGCGCCGGTAGACGCGTACCTCGTCGAGGGTGCCGCGGAAACGGTCCACGCCGTCCAGCCGCTGCCCGATGTGGATCCCGTCGAGCCCGAACTCCCTGCCGAGGGTCAGCGACCCGCCGGGCACCGGCGCCGACGACACCCGCACGCCGTCCACCGAGAGCCGCAGCTCGCCGCCCGCCCGCTGCAGCGCCACGAAGTGCCACTGCCCGTCGTTGTACGCGCCCGGCGACTGCACGGTCACGTCGAACCGGTCGACGGACATGACCGCCCTGATGCGGTTGCTGGCCGGTTCGGCCCGCAGCCAGAGGCCGGGCGGGTTGGTGCCCCGGTCCACCCGGTGGAACCAGAGGATCGCGTGCGATCCGGTCGTCTCGGAGTAGCGGATCCAGGTGGTCAGCGTGAAGTCCTTCGCGCCGAGGTCGATGGAGTCGTCGAACGGCACCTCCACCCGGTCGTCCACCCGGTCCAGGGCGAGCCCGTTCCCGAAGCGCCCGGCGACCGGCTGCGCGCCGCCGCGCACGTAGGCCGGGTTGCGGTCCGGCGACACGTCCGGCGTCGTCGGTCCTGGCGCCGGCGGGCCGGGGATGCCGGGCGGGGTGCCGTTCGGCGTCTCCAGGAACGCCTCGTTGAACCGGGTGAACCGGATCTGCTCGTACGGCGTGACCGCGCCGGCCTCGTACATCAGGGCCGCCTCGTCGCCGTCCAGCCGCACCATGTCCGAGTACGCCGACGGACCCCAGTGGAAGACCTTGCCCTCGTCCCACGTCTCGAAGCGGCGGCCCTCGTCGTAGGACGACCGGATCCCCATCGCCTCCCTCGCGCCCGGGTGCATCGGCGAGGAGAACAGCAGGCGCCCGTCGCTGAAGCGCGCCAGCGAGCCCTGCACGTCGGTCGTCGCCGGCGCCGGCATGGTGCGGATCGGCCCGTCCCAGCTCTCGCCGCCGTCGCTGCTCGTCACGTACGCCCGGTTGCCCTCGTCGGTGCCGCGCTCGCGGCCCGAGGCGTAGATCCGTCCGTCGGTGAGCTCGACGACGGTGACCTCCTGGGCGATGATCGAGCCGTCGTCGTAGGACGTCTCGGCGCCGATGTTCCATGTCTCGCCGCTGTCGTCGCTGTAGAGCAGGTGCGTGCCGTACGCGTGCGGGCCGACCCGGTCCCAGCTCTCGTAACTCGCGCCGACGATCAGCCGGCCGGCGTGCGGGCCGCGTTCGAGCTGGATGCCGTGCATCGGGCCGGTGGCGTACCAGAAGTTCCACTCGGGGCGCTTGCCCTCGGTCATCTCCCTGGCGGCCGACCAGGTCGCGCCGTGGTCGTCGCTGAACTGCACCCAGGGGTCGCGGTCGCAGCCGTTCGGGCACGGCTCGGCGCCGTTGTGGGTGCTGACCAGCACGACCCGGCCCGTACGCCGGTCGACGATCGGCACCGGGTTGCCGTGGGTCGTGCCGTTGCCCTCCGAGACCACCTGCAGCGGCCCCCAGGTCCGGCCGCCGTCGGCGGAGCGGCGCAGCACCAGGTCGATGTCCTCGTCGTCGCCGCAGTCCTTCACCCGCCCCTCGGCGAAGGCCAGGACCATGCCGTTCGCGGCCCGTACGACGGCGGGGATCCTGAAGCAGGCGTACCCGAAGCCGCCCTGCTCGTAGAGGACCTGCTCGTCGGCGAACGGCGCGCCGCCGCCGCCCGCACCCGTCTCGGGAGCCTCGGCCGGTGCCGTCCCAGGTGCCGTCGAGGACGTTGACGATGGCGTTGTCACCGGGGTTGCCGCCGGTGCTGTCGCGGGCGGCGTCGCGGGGGCCGGCGTCGGCGCCGCGGCCGCCGGCGCGACGGACGCGCCGGCGAGTAAGCCCGCGAGCATCGTGACGGCGCCCGCCCGGCGGAGCCAGGAGCGCCCGGTACGGCCCTCCGGGGGATACCCATCGTGCATGTCTTCGCCCTTTCGCCAGGAGCAGCTCTGAGGTCGGACATCCTACGTCCAACGTTGGATGTTAAACAGAGGGCAAACGGAGAATGTTCACGAGGGACGACGGCATTACGGGCCCGTGACGGCGAAGCCCGAAGCGGGCGGCCGCGTCACTGAGGGTGGGTCAAGGGCGCCGGGAGGAACGACGTGATGCCGCCACGACGAGCGCGCCCGCCGTGATCAGGCCGCCGGCGTGCACACAGAGCATCGGGACGATGCCGAGCCCGTCGCCGAGTACGCCCGCCAGCGCCATCCCGAGCAGCGACGTCGCGGCATGGGCGCTGGCGAGCAGCCCGAAGACCGCGCCCAGCCGGTCGCCGCCGGTGACCGTCTGGGCGAACGTGGTCAGCCCCGCCATCGCCGCCGCGGCGGGCAGCCCGGCCAGGCCGATGAGCACGAAGGCCGGCCACAGCTCCCGCGTCAGGAGCGGGTAGGTGAACAGCGCCAGGTCGGCCAGGCCGAAGACGACCGTCCCCCACCCGAACAACGTCCGCGGCGTGACGTCGCCGAGGCGGGTGGCGATCAGCAGGCCGCCGGCGATCCCGCCGACCGCCTGCGCCGACAGGAACAGCCCGTACGCGTCCGCCGACCCGTCCAGCACGTCGGCCACGAAAGGCGCCGCGAGCGTCGAGAAGACGCCCTCGCCCAGCCCCGTGATCACCATGTACGTGACCAGCAGGCGCACGCCACGGTCGGTGCCGGCCAGCCGTAGCCCCGCCACCCACTGCCCGCCGATCGTCGTCGTCGCGGCCGGAGCGCGGGCGGGGCTGCGCAGGCCGGCCAGCAGCAGCGCGGAGATCGCGAAGCCGGCCACGCCGATCCAGACGACGGCGGCCAGCCCGCCCGCGCCCACCGCGGCCCCGCCCGCCAGCGCGCCCAGCAGCCGGGCGGCCTGGCCGGTCTGCCCGTGCAGCGCGTTGGCCCTGACGAGTTGCGCGGGCGACACGATCTGCGGCACGAGGGCCTTCTGAGCGGGGAACAGGACCGTGCTGACCACGCCCGTCCACAGGGCGACGGCGTAGACGATCCAGGCCTGGCCCGGCTCGCGTACCGCCAGCAGAGGCAGCAGCCCGAGCGCGAGCAGCACGTCCGCGATCACCAGCAGCCTGCGCCGGTCCCACCGGTCGGCGAGCACGCCCGCCGCCGAGCCGAGCAGGACGTCCGGTAACCGGCCCGCCAGCAGCATGGCGGCGCTGGACAGGGTGGAGCCGGTGAGCACGTAGACGTGGTAGGCCAGGCCGGTGCTGACGACCCAGTCGCCGGTCTGCGAGATCAGCCCGGCCGAGAGCAGCCGCCGGTAGTCCCGGTTCGCCCCGAGCAGCCCACGGATCCCGCCCGCCGGCCCCTCCGACGCCGTGTCCGAAGCGCCCGAGACCTGCGCCGGTGCCTCGCTGACCGGCGATGTGCGTGGAGCGTTCGTGTTTCGTGCCGTGGCTTCGCCGCCCTGCGGGGTGGCCGGCCCGGCGTCAGTCACCGGTGCCGGTCGTGCGGAGCGGGATCGTGAGCGTGGTCAGCAGTACGGGCCTGGCGCCCTCCGGCCGTTCGGACGGGTCGGCGATCCGCGCCATCAGCGGCTCCAGGAGACGGCTGACCGCGTCGTCCAGCGCGTCGAGCTCGTCGGGGGTGACGTAGAGGTAGGAGTTGCCGATCCCGCCCGCCTTCCGCCACGCGTCCGGCTCGTCCGCGCGGCGCTCCTGCCATTCGGCCAGCCGGGCCAGCGCCCGTTCGGCGATGACCTGTTCCAGCAGGCCGCGGGCGGCCGACGCTTCGGGGTCGGCCCCCGCGTCGGACCAGTCCTGGGTCAGCGACGTTGCCTTCCACGGACGTTCCCGCTCGTCGCGGGCCTCGGCCTGCTCCACGAAGCCGTACCGGGCGAGTTGCCGCAGATGGTACGAGGCCAGCGCCTGGCTGACGCCGACCTCGCGGGCGGCATCGGCGGCGGTCGTGGCACCGGCTCGCATCAGCAACTCGTGCAGGGCCAGGCGGACGGGATGGGCGAACGCGCGCATGGCGGCCGGGTCGTCGAGCACCCGGCGCGGCCGTTCCCTCCAGGATTCCAAAGACATGCTTGGAATCATCCGCTCGGCCGGCAACGGATGTCAAGGAAACCTTTGGAATGCCGGTCGCGGACCTACCGCCCGGCGGCGTCACGCATGGGCCACCGGCGGCGGCGCTCAGGGCCGGTCGTCGCCGTCCGGGCCGGGCACGCCGGCTCGGGTGAGACGTTCGGGATCGACGATCCTGTCGTACAAGTCCTCCGCGACACCGCATTCGAGTGCGGCGTCCTTGAGCGCGAGGCCCTTGCCGAGGGCGTGATGCGCGATGCGGGCGGCCTGGTCGTAGCCGATGACGGGGCTGAGCGCGGTCACCATCATGATCGAGTGATCGATGTTGCGGCTCAGGGTCTCAGTGTTCAGCTGGGCTCCTTCGATCAGGTACGTCCGGAAGTGGAGCATCATGTCGGCCAGGATGCGGGCCGAATGCAGCACGTTCTTGATGATGACCGGGCGGAAGGCGTTCAGCTCGAAGTTGCCCTCGGCGCCCGCCATGGAGACGGCGGTGTCGTTGCCGGCCACCTGGACAGCCACCATCAGCATGGCCTCGGCCTGGGTCGGGTTGACCTTGCCCGGCATGATCGACGAACCGGGCTCGTTGGCCGGCAGGATCAGTTCACCCAGCCCCGTACGCGGCCCTGAGCCGAGCCAGCGCAGGTCGTTGGCGAACTTGAACAGCGGTACCGCCAAGGCGCGCAGGGCCGCCGAGACCCGCACGAGATCGTCACACGAGGACTGGGCGGCGAAGCTGTTCGGCGCGCCGGTGAAGGGGCGCCCGGTGAGTCCGGCGAGCTGCCGGGCCATCTCCTCGCCGAAACCGGGCGGCGCGTTCAGTCCGGTGCCGACGGCGGTGCCGCCGATCGCCAGCCGGTACAGCCCGGTACGGGTGTGTTCCAGATGGTCGATGGCCGCGCCGAGCTGGGCGGCGTAGCCGGACCACTCCTGGCCGACGGTCAGCGGGGTGGCGTCCTCCAGATGGGTACGCCCGATCTTGACGACGTGCTGCCACTCGCGGCTCTTGGCCTCGGCGCTGTCACGCAACCGGGCGGCGGCGGGCAGCACGTGATCGTCGATGGCCTCCGCGGCGGCGAGGTGCATGGCGGTGACGAAGGTGTCGTTGGACGACTGGCCCATGTTCACATGGTCGTTCGGGTGGATCGGGTCCTTGCTGCCGAGCCGCCCGCCGACGAGCTGGATCGCCCGGTTGGACATCACCTCGTTGACGTTCATGTTGGACTGGGTGCCCGAGCCGGTCTGCCAGACGTACAGCGGGAACTCGCCGTCCAGGTCGCCGCGGATGACCTCGTCGGCGACCCTGCTGATGAGGTCGGCCTGCCACTGGGGCAGGCGGCCCGCGCGGGCGTTGACGATCGCCGCCGCCTTCTTGATGTACCCGTAGGCGTGGTAGACGGCCTTGGGCATGCGATCGTCGCCGATGTCGAAGTGCCGGAGCGACCGCTGCGTCTGGGCGCCCCAGTAGTGCCCGGCCGGAACCTCCACGTCGCCGAGCGAATCGCTCTCCGTCCGGGTGCCGGTGTCCTGGAGCCCGATCGGCGTGTCCAGGACGCGGGGCGCGCTCACCGTTCGCTCCCGTTCGCGTGGACCGGGCGGTAGACGGGCTGCCACATAGTGTCCTGGACCTGCTGGATCGGGTCGCGCAGGTTGGTGCGGGCGAGGTGTTCCGCGGACGCCCGCTCGGCGACGGCCACGGCGACCACGGCGGAGACCTCGCGCAGGTTGTCCACCTGCGGCAGCAGGGACGCGCCCGGGGACGAGACGTCCACCATGCCGCCCACCGCCTCGGCGGCCGCCGCGAGCATGCCGGGACTCACCCGGCGCGCCCGCGCGGTCACGACGCCCAGCCCCAGCCCGGGATACAGCATGGCGTTGTTGGCCTGGGCGATGACGTAGGTGACGCCGTGGTAGGTGATCGGCTCGACCGGGATGCCGGTGGCGATCAGCGCCCGGCCGTCGCTCCAGCGCAGCAGGTCGGCCGGCGCCGCCTCGATCCGCTCGGTCGGGTTGGAGATCGGGAAGATGATCGGCCGCTCGACCCCCGTCGCCATCGTGCGTACGATCCGCTCGGTGAACGCGCCGTGCGCGGTGGAGGCGCCCAGCAGCATGGTCGGTTTGATCCGCTCGACGACCTCGGCCAGCGAGATGCCGCCGCCGTCCCGTGACCAGCCGTCCACTTCGGCGCGCGAGCGGGCGTAGGGCCGCTGGAAGTCGCGCAGGTCGTCCATGTCGTCGATGAGCAGGCCCTGCTGGTCGACTGGCCAGATCCGCCGGGTCGCGGTCGCGGCGTCCAGGCCGGCCCGGACCATCGCGTCGCGTAGCTGGTCGGCGATGCCCATACCGGCGGTGCCCGCGCCGAAGACGACGATGCGCTGCTGCTCCATGGGCGTCCCCGAGGCCCGCACGGCGCTGAGCATGGCGGCCAGGACGATGGCCCCGGTGCCCTGCATGTCGTCGTTGAAGGTGGGCAGGTGCCCGGTGTACTTCTCCAGGAGGCGGCGGCCGTTCGACGGGCCGAAGTCCTCCCAGTGCAGCATCGCGCCGGGGAACATTCGCGACGCCGTCCGCACGTAGGCGTCGATGAAGTCGTCGTAGCGCCGCCCGCGCACCCGGGCGTGCCGGTTGCCGACATAGGCCGGGTCGTTCAGCAGCGCCTCGTTGTCGGTGCCGACGTCCAGGGCGACGGGGACGACGCGGGCGGGGTCGATGCCCGCGGCGGCGGTGTAGACGGCCAGCTTGCCGACCGCGATGCCGGCCCCGCCGCCCACGCCCCAGTCGCCGATGCCGAGGATCTCCTCCGCGTCGGAGGCCACGATCAGGTCGACGTCGTCCGGCCCCAGCCGCAGGGCCTGGAACGCCCGCTCGACGCCGTCTGGGTCGTCGACGGACAGGAACACGCCCCGGGGGCGCCGGTACTCGTGGCTGTAGGTGCGGATCGCCTCGGCCACCGTGGGGTCGTACACGATGGGCAGCATCTCGCGCAGGTGATCGCTCAGCAGCCGGTAGTACAGGACCTCGTTCCGGTCGCGCAGGGCTTCCATGAAGACGTTCTTCTGCAGGTCGGTCGGTTGCGCGCGGTACTGCGCGTACGAGCGGCGCACCTGCTCGTCCAGGGTCTCGACGACCGGCGGCAGCAGCCCCTCCAGGCCCAGCTCCGCCCGCTCGCGCGGCGAGAAGGCCGTGCCCTTGTTCAGCAGCGGCTCGCGCAGCACCGCGAGGCCGCGCAGAGAGGTGACGTAGCTTCCGTCGGGCTGCTCGGCGAACATCGGAGCCGGCAGATCCGGCTTCCGCTTGCCTGGAGACATCGCAATCCCCTTCCGTCGCGGCGCCCGGTCCAGGGCGCGGCCGCGTCTTCGGCGCGCCATACCCATCGCCGCCTGCGCAGACTCCCAGCGCGATGCCAGAAATATCCCGTATGTCGGATAAATGAAATTCAACGAAGATTGTCCTTTTTGTCTGCATGGGGGAGAGCCGGCGGGGTGATGATGGAGAGAGGGATCGGCTCTGCGAGGGAGCGGGGGGCGGGCGTGATGAACGGTCACATCGTCGCCGGAGTGGACGGGTCGGCCCCGGCGACCGCGGCGGTGGAGTGGGCCGCGGCGGACGCCCAGCGACGTGGAGCGGCTCTGCGCGTCGTGCACGTGTGCGAGCCACGCGTCCACGACGTGCACGTGAGCGAGCCACGCGTCCACGATGTGCAGGTGAGCGAGCCGCGCGTCCACGACGAGAGCGCCGCGTCCTGCGCCGGCGTCCTGGAGGCGGCCGTCCGCCGTGCGCGGGAGCTCACCCGCGACGTCGAGGTGAGCGGCGACCTGCTCGGCGGTGACGTCGTCAGGGCCCTGCTCGCCGAGTCGCACTCGGCGGACAGCGTGGTCCTGGGCAGCCGCGGGCGCGGCGGGTTCGCCGGAATGCTGCTCGGCTCCGTCGGCCTGGCCGTGGCGGGGCACGCCACCGGGCCGGTCGTGATCGTCCGCGCGCCGACCCCGCTGTGGTACGACCGGGTCGTGGCCGGCTACGACGGATCGGAACACGCCGAGGTCGCCCTGGACTACGCCGTCGAGCAGGCCCGTGCGCGCGGATCGCAACTGCACGTCGTGTACGCCTGGCAACTGCCGGCGTTCTCGGCGTACGCCGCCCCCTACGCCGTGCCCTACGGCGGCCTCCTGGAGGACCTCATGGCCGAGCAGTTCCACCGCGTGGCCGAGCGGATCGCGGGCCGGCGTGAGCGCGACCCCGGCCTCGTCATCACCGACGAGCAGGTGTGCGCTCACCCGATCACCGCGCTCGTCGAGGCCGGCCGGACGGCCGACCTCGTCGTCGTGGGCTCACGCGGGCTCGGCGGCCTCGCCTCGGCCGTGCTCGGCTCGGTCGGCCACGGCGTGCTGCACCACGTGACCTGCCCGGTCGCGGTCGTACGGCCACACGTCGAGGAGCCGCCAGAACCGTGACCGGCCCGGAGCCGTCACCCGCCCGGAGGCGTGGCCAGCCGGAGCCGTGACCCGCGAGGTCAGTTGGTGCACGGGCAGTGGTGGGCGAGTTCGATCTGGTGGTCCTCGACCTCGCCGCTGTCCGCCCACCCGGTCGGCGACGCCGTCACCGGGCCCTGGGTGGCGAGCCGCAGCCGCATCCAGGTGACGCCCGTCTGCAGCGGCCGCGGCACCCTCCAGCGCAGCGTGGCGGAGGTGGCGGACGGCACGACCTTGGCGGTGGCCCGTTCGACGGCGTCGAAGCGGCCGTTCTGGTCGAAGTCGATCCAGCCGTTCAGCCGCGACGGAGAGTCGGCCCGTACGGGGACGGCGAGCGTGTAGTCATCGCCGGTGGGTGCGATGCGCGCCCTTGGAGCCGTGACGGCGTCGTCGGCGTCGGTGCCGGTGGGAAGGGAGCGCGGGGTCATGCTCACCGCGTCGGTGTGGTCGGCGGTCACGGTACGCCCGAGCGTCGTGCGGGTGATCGCGTGGGAGGCCGCGCCGTAGGAGGGGGGCGCGTCGGAGTCGTCTTCGGCCAGGGAGAGCTTGAACGCGGCCCACAACTGCGGGGCCGGCCCGCCCTTCCCCTGCCGGTCGTCATGAGCGCGCAGCTTGACGGTGAACGAGCTGACGGTGCCGCTCACCCTGACCGTCCCGCAGGCGTAGACCACGCCGCAGGTGGTCGAGCCGGTGGGATATGTCCATTCCGGCTCGATGGCGGTCGCGCTGGTCCGGTAGCCGGGGAAGCCGGCCACGCGGGCGAACGCGGGCGTGGCCGGGATGCCGCCGACCAGCTCGATCGCGGGCCAGTAGTCGTCGTGGTTCCTGGCGTCGCCGGAGGAGCCGCCGGTGCCGAAGACGTGCAGGTGCGGGTCGCGTACGGGCCTGGAGAAGGTGAACGTCAGCATGGCGACGTCACTCCAGGCGCTGGGCTTGGCCGCGAAGTGCTCGTACTGGTCGACGAATCCGGCCGTCGTCTTGGCGTTGGCCGGGATGAGGTACTCGTCGTCGGCGGCCGTCGGGTCGGCGGGCAGGACCTTGGCCGAGGCCACCTGAGTCTTGCCGATCATGGTCTTCTGCACGGTCACCCGCACCCCGGAGGGCGTGCGGCCCACGGCGGTGGTGTTCGAGTTGGTGAAGGACGACGACGCGCTCTCGGCATGGGTGCCGGTGACGGTGGCCGGGATGCTCAGGAAGGTGGTGGTGGCCGTGCAGGCCACTATGGTGCGACAAATCATGCTTTCCCCCGTAGTTGATGGTTCTTCAGTTGGTGGTCCGTGATCGCAGGCGGCTGACGAGCCCACTGGTCACCCGGCGGGCGGCGAACCGGCTGCCGCACACGAACCGCATGGCCGGCCCGAACGTCGGCGCCGCCGCCAGCCCGACGAGATGCAGCCCCGCGACGGACGTCTCGAAGGTCCGGCTGAGCCGGGGACCCGGCCCCGCCGACGCCACCGCGCGGCGCAGGTCCTCGCTGAGGAGGCCGAGCCTGGAGACGTCCACCCGGTAGCCGGTGGCGGCGATCACGTGCTCGGTGACCACGGTCGTCCGCGCCCCCGTGGCGTCCCGCAGCTCCAGCCGCACCCCGTCCCGGTGCTCGCAGGCCGCCAGCCGGGTCCCCAGCGTCACCGTGACGGCCCCGTCGAAACGTTCGCGCAGCCACCAGGAGCCGGCGGGCCCGAGGGCGGTGCGCACGATGTGGCCGCGAGCCGCCGCCGGCAGATGCCGGACCGCGCCGGGCAGCCGCGACCAGGCGACGGACGGCCATCCGCTGCCGAGCGCGGAGCGGGGAGCGCGCAGGCGCGCCAGCGCCGAGCGCCGCCGCTCGGGGGCGGGGTTCCAGGCCAGCGCGTCCGTACGGGCGAGGACCCGGACGCTCGCCCCGGCCTCGGCCAGCAACGTCGCGCTCTCCAGAGCGGACTGCCCCGCGCCCACCACGGTCACGTCCCGGCCGGCGAACCCGCTCAGATCGGCGTGGTCGGAGCTGTGCGTGCACACCTCGGGCGGCAGCGCGGCCAGGGCGGGCGGCCGGTGGGCGAACGGCAGGAAGCCCAGCGCGAGCACCGCCGCCCTGGCCGCCACCACCTCGCCCGACGCCAGGGTCAGGAGGAACCGGCCGCCCTCCAGGCCGCCGCCGATGCCATTCAGGCCACCGCCGAGGCCACCGGCCAAGCCACCGGCCAGGCCGATGGAGGTCACCTCCTGCTCCTCCAGTGCCGCGCCCACCGCCCGCGCCTGGAACCACCTGCCGTAGTCGGCGAACCGCTCCACCGGCACCGCCTCGCCGAAGGAGTGGCGGTGGAAGGCGTCCAGGCCGAAGCGCCGCGCCGGGTCGGCGAGATGGGAGGCGTCCGGGTCGGACTTCAGCAGCATGCCCCTGGGCATGTGCCGCTCCCACGCGTGCATCGGCCGGCCGAACACCCGCGCGTCCAGCCCGGCTGGCAGCGCGTGCGCCGCCACGGAGAGGCCGTACGGGCCCGCTCCCACGATCGCCACGTCGATCATCGGGGTTCCCACGTTCTCCTCCTTCGCTGTCTCGGTGACCGGGTGATCCGGTCGAAGCCGCGTTTCACCGTCCGCCCGCCCATGGCCACGAAGGGCCGCAGGTCGTCGGGGGAGAGCCAGGCGAGCTCGTCGCTGGAGCACAGCGCGCGCAGGCAGCCGGGGCCCGCGGCGAGCAGGTCGTAGTTCTCCACCACGTACGTCCGCCCATGACCGGCCTGTCCCAGCGCCGCGGCCCGGCCGGAGAGGTGCAGGTGCGCGACCCGTACCAGATCCAGGCCCCTGGAGTCGGTGAACAGCCGGAACTGGGCGCCGAGCCGCGGGTTGAAGTCGAGCAGGTGGTAGGCGCCCGTGGCGGGGTCGTGCCGGAAGTCGATGTCCAGGACGCCGCGGTAGCCCAGCGTCGCGGCCAGGTCGCGGGCGACGCGCTCGATGGCCGGGTTGGGCAGCCAGCGGCCGTACGTGGTCAGGCCCGCGCCGCGCGGGTACGAGCGTTCCTTGCGGCCCGCCCCGCCGTACAGGCAGCGCGAGTTCTCGTCGAAGTAGCCGTGGAAGAACCAGTCCGAATGCGGCCCGCCCGGTACGAACCGCTGGAACAGCAGGTCGTTGCCCGGCAGGTGGCGCAGCAGCGGGGCCACGTGCTTGGCCTGGCGTACCAGGCTGGTGTTGCGCAGCCCGCGGCCGGCGGGCAGCAGCCAGGGCCGCGCCCACTTGGCGACCAGCGGCAGGCCGAAGTCGGCGACGGCCGCGGCGGCGTCGCGCTCGCCGGTGATCACCCGCGACTCCGGCTGCGGGATCCCGAGCGAGGAGCACAGGCGGGCCAGCAGGCGCTTGTCGGCGAGCACGCGCGGCAACCCCGGCGCCTGGCCGGGCAGCAGGAAGCTGGATCGCAGGTCGGCCGCGTGCTCCGCCACGGCGATGGCGGCGGCGTCGTCCATCGCGAGCAGCACCGAGCGGCGGCCGATGCGGTCGGCGACCTGCCGGAGCGCGCGGATGACGTCCCGGTCGCGCGGCCAGGCGTGCGAGCGCGCCAGGTAGCGGGAACGGGAGGCGGGCGTGCGCCGGTCGTCGATGAGCCCGTGCACCTCTACGCCGGCCCTGCCGAGAGACCGGATGGCGCCGAGGGTGCCGTGGTGGAAGACGTTGTCGTCGATCCGCAGCACGAGCGCCGGAACGGTGCGATCAAGCATGGTGAACGTCCTGCTCTTCCAGGAAAAGCCATGGATCGGGCAAATCGCGAGTTGAATATCCGGTTTGCGGCTACCTGCCTTGTATGGAGGAAACGCGAGGTGACACCGCGACGGTGATGCGGAAGGGCCATCGGCGCTGCGCGAAGGCGATCGGCCGCCGGCACGGCACGAAGGCGATCGGCCGCCGGCACGGCGTGAAGGCGATCGGCTATCGGCACTGTGCGATGGCGATCGTCGTGGCGACGATGGCGGGCACGACGCTCGGCCTGGGCACGTCGGCCGCCCCTCCGCCACGGGGCCCCTTTCCGCGC
Organism: Nonomuraea sp. NPDC048882; assembly: GCF_040649755.1. Taxonomy (NCBI): domain Bacteria; kingdom Bacillati; phylum Actinomycetota; class Actinomycetes; order Streptosporangiales; family Streptosporangiaceae; genus Nonomuraea; species Nonomuraea sp. NPDC048882. Next base: position 374,733 of record NZ_JBEZGB010000008.1, on the reverse strand, counting down.
CCTCCGGTCAGCCTCCCGCCACAGAGCCCGCCGGCCGTCCCTCCGCCGGCGGCGCTGGGCGTCTTCCTCGGCTCCGACTGGCGCGGCCCGCAGCACGTGCCGGGCTTCGAGTCGTGGCTGCGCAACAAGGTGACGGTCGGGCGCACGTACCTGCCAGGCGATCGCTGGGATGCCATCGCGGGCGCCGCGTTCGTCCTGGAGCCCTGGACCCGCTGGCGGGCCGCCCGGCCCGGCCGGGTGCTGGCGCTGAACGTGCCGATGGTCGCCCCCAACGAGGCGGGGCTGCCCGACAGCGTCGTGGCGCGGCGGCTCAGCGAGGGAGCGCGCGGCGAGCACGACCACCACTTCCGCCGGCTCGCCTGGAAGCTGGTCTCCTCCGGCGCCGGCGACACGATCATCGTCCTGGGCTGGGAGATGAACGGCACCACCTACTCCAGCCGGTGCGCGCCCGACCCGCAGGCGTGGAAGGTCTACTGGCGGCGCATCGTGGCCGCCATGCGCTCGGCGCCCGGCCAGCGTTTCCGCTTCGACTTCGCGCCCAGCCGCGGGCGCGACGCCATCCCGTGGACGGAGTGCTACCCGGGTGACGACGTGGTCGACATCATCGGCATGGACAGCTACGACCAGGGGCCGGGGCGCGAGTTCTCCGACTACGTCGAGCAGCCGTACGGCCTGCGCGCCCAGGCCGACTTCGCGGCGCGGCACGGCAAGCCCCTCTCCTTCCCTGAATGGGGGCTGTTCCGCAGGGGCGACCGCTCCGCCTACGTCCGGCGGATGCTCGACTGGATCGGCAGTCACAATGTGGCCTATCACTCGATCTCCGATTACTGTCCCCACGGCGTCTGGCAGTGCCGGGCCAACCCGCGGTCGTCGAAGGTGTTCCGCGAGCGGCTGCGCGCGGCTCCCACCCCCGCTCCCGCTCCCGTGCCGAGCGCCTCCAGCGTGTGCGCGGCGAGCTCGTCCAGCGACCTGTCCACGTCGAAGGCGCCGGCCAGCGCCGCCGCGGCCGCGCCCTCGGCCGCCGTCAGCGCGGGCTGCCCGAGCCTGGCCAGCAGCGCCTCCGCCAGCACCCCGGCGTCGCCCGGCGCGACCAGCGCGCCGGTTTCGCCGGTCACCACCTCCGCCAGTCCCGGCACCGCCGAGGCGACCAGCGATCGTCCGGTCGCCAGCGCCTCCAGCGCCGTCAGTGGCAGCCCCTCCCAGAGAGACGGCAGGACGATGACGTCGGCGGCGGCGTACCAGGACCTGACGTCGGTGACGTCGCCGGTGAAGTGAACGCGGGGCTCGCTTCGCGACCGCAGGGCGGGCAGCAGCGGGCCGTCGCCGACGATCGCGAGCCTGGCCTGGTCGTCGCGGGCGGCCACCCGCCGCCACGCCGACAGCAGCACCTCCTGGCCCTTCTGGCGGGAGACCCGGCCGACGCAGACGGCCAGCGGCGTCCGCTCGCCGATCCCGTGGCGGGCGCGGGCCTCCGCCCGCTCGCGCGGGCAGGCGGGCGGGAAACGGCGCAGGTCAACGCCGTTGCGGACCACCACGAGACGGCCGCGTACGCCGTGCCGCCCGGCCAGGCCGGCTTCGCCCGCGCCCACGCAGATCACCCGGTCGGCCCAGCGCGCGGCCAGCCGTTCCCAGGCGAGCGCCGCGGCGGCGACGGGGCCGCGTACCGCGAGCCAGGACCAGCCGTGCGGCTGGAAGAGCGTGGGCACCCGGCCCCTGAGCACGGCCCGGCCGGCCAGCCCCGCCTTGGACGAGTGCAGGTGCACGACGTCGGGGGCGAACTCCCTGACGATCCCGGCCAGCCCGGCCGCCCGTACCAGGTCGGCCGGTCCGGGGGCGCGGCCCGCCGTCCAGGGCAGGCACGGCACGCCCGAGGCCGTGAGCTCGTCGAAGAGCCGCCCGGAAGGAGGGCAGGCGACCGCGACCCGCCAGCCCCGCCGCGCCTGGTCGGCGGCGGCCGTGGCGACGTACGCCCCGACCCCGCCGTCCACCGGCTGCGTGACGTGCAGGACGCCCGGCCTCACTGCCATGCCGCCACCTTCCGCGCCAGCCGCGGGCAGCGCCGCTTGACCAGCTCCCGGCCGGCCGCGCGCGCGTTCGCGGTCGCGGCGTAGGCGGCGGCGCGCAGCCCGCGCCCGAGCATCACCCGCTGGTTCACCACCGCCTCGCAGCCGAACTTCGTCTTGTACGGCTCGTCGCCGCGCAACAGGCTGAGCGTGGGCCGGCCGAGCCGGTGGGTGAGCGCCAGGTTGTGCCGCAGCAACATGGTGAGCACGTCGGCCTCGGCACGCAGGTCGGGATGGGCCCCGTACAGGTAACCGCCCACGAAGTCCTTGCCGACCAGCACGAAGTCACAGGCCATCAGCCGCCCGCGGACCCGGTACTCCGTCAGCGTCGCCTGGTTCTCCACCACCAGCGTCCGCACCGCCCTGGCCAGATGGTCGCGGAAGCGCCGCTCCGTGTGCTGGACGTTGATCGCCCGGCTCTCCCACTGCATGGCGTGCAGGCGCAGCAGCTCGGCCACCGACCCCTCGACCTGGTCCGCCCCGACCTCGACCGCCTGCGCGTCCAGCGTGTCGATCTTGCGCAGCGCGTGCCGCAGCCGGTGCGCCCGGCGGCTGTTCAGCCCGGCCAGCACCTGCTCGATCGGCTGACCTGGCAGCTGCAGGCAGGTGGAGGCGGGCAGCGACCAGGCCCTGCCCTCCCACAGCTCGGCCAGCCTGCGCACCGTCGCGCCCGGCCGCGCCTCCGGCAGGTCCATCACGTCCCAGCCCGGCTGGGCCAGCATCCCGGCGCGCAGCTCGCGCAGGCCCGCGTCGCCTTCGAGGTCGTCCACGACGATGTCGGTGAAGTCGGCCTGGCCGGCGCCGACGGGGGTCAGCACCCGGCAGCCGCCGCGCCGCTCCAGCAGGAACGGCGCCGCCGCCACCAGCCGCCCGCCCCGGCGGGCCAGGAAGAGGCGCAGCCGCCCCGGGGTCCCGTACGCCCGCCACCAGGAGCACAGCCAGCCATAGGACTGGAACGGCGTGGCGGCCGAGCTGCGGGCGTACAGGTCCGTCCAGTCCGCGGACAGCGCGGCCAGGTCGCCGTCGTCCCTGACCACCTGCACCGTCAGCCCCGCGTGCGAGGTCCGCGAGGGCGCGGCGCTCACGCGCCGGCCCCGATCGGCTCGGGCAGCGGCTCGCGTACGGGCCGCCGACGGGCCGGCGGCGCGGCCAGCCGGAGCAGGCCGCCCAGGAGGACCGCGCCGCAGCCGCCCACGGCCAGGTTGACCAGCGGCACCGGGGCGGAGGGACGGCTCGGGGAGGAGGCGCCGGCGAAGGGGGCCAGCCGCACGTGGGTGTCGGTGGAGTGGGCGCCGGCGTACGCGATCAGCGCGGTCGCCAGCCGGTCGGCCCGGCCGGTGGCCTCCGCCGCGGTCGAGGCCGCCGCGGTGAGGCGGATCAGCGGGGCGTCGGGCGAGGCGGCCACGCTCACGCCGCTCAGGTCGGCCGGGGAGACGCCGAGCACGCCGGGCTGGGCGGCCACCCGGGCGTAGGCGGCGGCGTAGTCGGCCGCCCGCGTCGCCTCACCGCCCGCCACCACGACGACGTAGGCGTCCGAGGTGTAGACGACCTGCCCGGCCAGGGTGTACGCGAGGCCGCCGAGCAGCCCCGTCGTCAGCGACAACGGCAGCCACCAGCGCGACAGCAGGCCCGTGAGCCGGGCCGGGGTCCTGTTCATGGTTTCTCCTCCTCGGGTGCCGCGCCCAGCAGGCGCAGGTACAGCGACTCCAGCCGGTCCGCCTGGTGGCGGACGTCGTAGCAGCGGACGGCGTCAGGTGGGGGGAGCCGTTCCGGTGGCCGGGCGGCCAGCTCGGCCAGTTCGGCGGCCAGCCGGTCCGGCGCGACCCGTCTCGCGCCCGGCGCCGCGCCCGGCGGCAGGTCCTCGACGGCCGGGCACGCGCCGTACAGGACGGGCAGGCCGGAGGCCAGCGCCTCGACGACCGCCAGGCCGAACGCCTCCTCCGCCGAGGGCGCGGCCAGCACGTCCATCGCCGACAGCAGGGCGGGCACGTCGGTGGACTCACCGGCGAAGATCACCCGGTCGCCCGCCCGGCGGGCCAGCCGGCGCAGCCGCGGCTCGCACGACCCCGTGCCGACCAGCAGCAGCACCGCCCCGTCGAGTGCCGACACCGCCTCCACCAGCAGGTCGAAGCGTTTGCCCGGCTCCAGCCGGCCGATCCCGCCGACCACGAAGGCGCCCTGGTCCACGCCGAGCCGCTCCCTGGTACGGCGGCGCAGCTCCGCGTCGAAGCCGAAGGCCGCGCCGTCCACGCCGTTCGGGATCACCACGATGCGCGAGCGCGGCACGCCCCACAGCGACAGCCGTTCGGCCACCGTGGGCGAGACCGCTACGGTCGAGTGCCCGAGCAGCTCGCTGGCCAGGTAGAGCGCCCTGACCGGACGGGTGAGCCGGCGTCCCTCGATGTGCTCGTGGCCGATCGAGTGCTCCGTCGCCACGATGGCCGGCACGTTGGCCAGCCGCGCCGCCAGCCTGCCGTACACGCAGGCCCGGTACAGATGGGTGTGCACCACGTCGTAACGCCGCCTGCGCATGAGCCGGGCCAGCCGCCCCACCGCCCGCAGGTCCGTGTTGCCGCGCATGCCGATCCGGTGCACGGGCAGGCCGTCGCGCTCGATGGCGTCGGCGAGCACGCCTCTGCCGGTCAGCACCGCCACCTCGCACCTGGCCCGCAGCCGGGGCAGCAGGACGCGCAACTGCTGCTCCGCGCCGCCCGCCGCCAGCCCGGTGATGACGTGCAGGACCCTCACCGGCCCCACCTGACCCGGTGGCGTGCCCGCTTCACGCTCAGCCGCAGCCCGCCGTCACGGTCGCCGACGTAGGTCCTGGGCAGCAGGTGCCTGCCGGTGAGCGGGCCGCGCCAGATCGCGCAGGCGTAGCCGTACCCGGCCGCGCGGACGGCGCTCACCTCCCGGGCGCCGGCGTGCCCGTACGGGTAGCAGAAGCCGCTCACCTCGTCGCCGAGCACCCGCTCCAGCGTGGCCTTGCTGGCGGTGACCTCGTGACGGAGCTCGGCCTCGCTCAGGCCCGCCAGCGAGCGGTGCCCGGCCGAATGCGAGCCGACCTCCATGCCCAGGCTCGCCGCCCGGCGCACGCCGTCGGCGTCCATCAGCCGTTTACGCGGGCCGCCGGCGTCCCAGCCGTTGTGGCCGCCGAGCAGCTCCGACACCACGAACACCGTCGCGGTGAACCGGTGCCTCAGCAGCAGGGGGACGACCTCGCCGAGGAAGTCGTCGTACCCGTCGTCGAACGTCAGCCCGACCAGGCCGCGCGCGCTCCCCCCGGCCTGGCGGCGCAGCAGCTCGCGCATCGAGACGCCGGTCAGGCCGCGCCGGGCCAGCCAGCCGAGCTGCCTGGCGAAGCGGCCGGGGGAGACGGTGACGCGGAACGGGTCGCTGTCGTACCTCTCCACGGAGTGGTACATGAGCACGAGCGGCATGGCGGTCACGCGCCACCTCGCAATCTGGTCGGCCGGGTGTCTCCGGTGAGCGTGGTCAGGGCGCCGGTGCTCACCGCCACGGCGCAGAAGACGGCGGTGATCACGGCGCCCGTCAGGGCCAGGGCGAGCGGCTGCGGCAGGCCCGCCAGGCCGGCCCGTGCCGCCCAGCCGGCCGCCGCCGCGACCGTGACCGACAGCAGCAACAGGCCGACGGGCCCGGCGGAGGCGCGCAGGGGCAGCGCGACGATCCGGGCGCGCAGCCGTACGAGCAGCAGCACGGCGGTCACCGTGATCCCGGCCGCGTTGGCCGCGGCGATCCCCGTGACGCCCCACGAGGGCCGGGCCAGCAGCGCCATCACGGCCAGCCCCGTCGCCATCGCCAGTGCCGGGTACCAGGAGGCGCGAGCGCCGCAGAAGTACGCCCGGCAGACGACGCCGACCACCGCCTGACCGAGCAGGCCGAGCACGTACACCCGCATGATCGCCGCGGTGGCGGTGGCGTCGGCCTCCGTGAACGCGCCGTAGCGCAGCAGGACGGTGACGACGTCCCTGGCGCAGACCAGCAGGATCGCCGTGGCGAGCAGCACGATCGCGGCGGCGGCGACCAGGTCGGCGAGCAGCGTCCTGCGGGCCGCGGCGCGGTCGCCGGCGGCGATGGCGCGGGCCAGGCGCGGGAAGCTCACCGTCGCCGCGATCAGCGACACGACCATGGCGACCTGGGACACCTTCTGCGCGTAGTTGAGGTGCGAGATCGAGCCTTCCGGCAGGGACGAGGCGACGTACCGCTCGATGAAGACCTGGCTCTGGCGGGCCAGCGTGAACACCGCGACCGGCACGAATACCGCCCACGACAACGCCACAGCGCCGGCGGGCTCTTGGTCGATGATGCGGGCTGTGCCGTCCGAGGCTTCGCGGGAACGGCTGAGGCGCAGGGCGAAGGCCGGGGCCTGGACGAGCACCATGCCGACCCCGCCCGCGGCCACGCCGACCGCCGCCCCGAAGGCGCCCTGGCCGCTCAGTGCCCACACGCAGCCGACGATCCCCGCGTTGTAGGCGAGGTAGATGGCGGCCGGCGGCGCGAACGTGTGCTGCGCGCGCAGGGCCGCGCTCAGGTATCCGGCCAGGCCGAACATCAGGATGGTGACCGAGGTCAGGCGCATGCAGCCGACGGCGAGCTCGGCCCGGGGGATGCCGGGGGCGAGCACGGCGACCAGCCACGGCGCGCCCGCCGCGGTCACTGCGCTCAGCGCCGCCAGGGTGAGGCACAGCCCCGGCATCGTGGACGACACCAGCCTGCGCAGATCGTCGCCCGCCTCCAGCGCCCGGCTGAACAGGGGGACCAGCACGAACGCCATCGCCCCCTCGATCAGCAGCGGAGCGGCGGTCTCCGGGATCGTCCAGGCGACGAGGAACGCGTCGGTCTCGGCGTCGGCGCCGAAGGTCGTCCCCAGCATCAGATCCCGGACGAACCCGAGCCCGGACCCGAGCCCGACCAGCACGGCGGTGACCCCGACGGCCTTCGCCGCCCGCGGAGCGGCCGTCGCCGTCATCGCACACCACCGCCGACAACGACCTCCGGCTGTACGTCGGGAAAGGCGGAAGTCTCGCGGCGGGTGACGAGCGACAGGGCCAGGCCCAGCGCCACGGACATGACCAGCGTGGGAGCGCCGCCGATGTCGCCGTAGCAGAAGTCGACGATCTGCCAGGTCAGCAGCCCGGCCGCGATGAGCGAGCGTTCCCGCACCGCCCACCACGCCAGCGAGGCCAGGCATCCGGCCAGGGCGGCCAGCCCGAGCAGCCCCTGCTCGCTGAGCGTCAGCAGGTACATGTTGTGCGGCGACAGCAGGGGCCGGCGCTCGAAGCCGTGCACCGGATCCTCGGTGTCGCTGCCGCTGGACAGCTCGATCGGCGCGTACGTGTCACGCAACTGCGCGAACCCGCGCGGACCGGCTCCCGTCACCGGGTGCTCCAGCCAGATGTCCACGGCGGTCCGCCACAGGCTGAACCGATCGCGCAGCGACTGGTCGGGCTGCGACATGGAGGAGGCGACCGAGTCCAGCCGCCGCCCCAGCGGGTCCGCCCCCGTGCCCACGCCGAGCGCCAGCACGATCGCGGCCGCCGCGCCGGCCAGCACGACCCGCGCGGCGAGCACGCGGCTGTGCAGGAAGAGCACGACCAGGCAGGCGCCGGCCAGCGCGAGCCAGGTGCCGCGGCTGAGCGACAGGGCGAGCGGCACGCAGAGCAGGGCCGCTCCGGTCAGGGCGGCGGCGCGGTGCCGGCCCCGCAGGGTCAGCCCGGCCCCCAGCAGGACGATCGTCCCGAAGCTGACCACGCTGGCCATGCCCATCACGTCCGGCGCGCCGAACGTGCCCACGGCCCGCACCTGCTCACCCGCGTACGACGCGCCGGTGCCGGTGAACGCCTGCACACAGCCGACCAGACCCTGCGCCGCGGCCGCCGCGACCAGGGCCCCGCCGACGATCAGCGTGTCCGTACGGTCGCGTACCGCCACCAGGACGGCCAGCGGAATGACCACGAAGACCTGGACGTACCTGACATAACCCGGCAGACCGGCCAGCACGTCGGCCGAGGCCAGCAACGAGACGCCGGCCGCCGCCGCGACGGGAGCGAACACCAGGGCGCGGGCCGGCAGCCGCTCCGCCACCGAACGGGCCGGCAAGAGGGCGGCCCCCGCACGCGTCAGCAGGACGGCGACCGCCGCCACCGCCAGCACGAGCGACATCACGTCGGCGGCCGTCAGCCGCACCCCGGAGGACAGCTCCTCGTGCCGGGCGGGCAGGCACGTCAGCAGCACCAGCGCGGCGGCGAGCAGGCTGGGCCGGAAACGGACGCGCACGGCTAGCTCCCGCTCCGGCGCAGCAGGCACCACAACGTCCGCATCATGATCTTGATGTCGGAGCGGAGGGTCCAGCCGTCCACGTAGTAGTTGTCGAAGCGGGCGCGGTCCTCGATCGAGGTGTCACCCCGCAGCCCGTGGATCTGGGCCCAGCCGGTGAGCCCGACCGGCAGCCGGTGCCGCAGGTCGTAGCCGGGGATCGTGCGGGAGAACTGCTCCACGAAATGCGGGCGTTCCGGGCGGGGGCCGACGATGCTCATGCTGCCCTTGAGCACGTTCCACAGCTGCGGCAGCTCGTCGGCCGACGTCCTGCGCAGCGACCTGCCGATCGGGCCGACCCGATGATCGTCGGCGATGCTCCACAGCGTCGCCGACTCGTGCGGATCGGCTGAGCGCATCGTCCTGAGCTTGAGCAGCTCGATCGGCCCGCCCCCGAGCCCCACGCGCTGCTGCCTGAACAGCAGCTTCGGGCCGACCTCCGAGCGCACCATCACGGCGCAGAGCGCCAGGATCGGCGCGGTCAGGACGAGCCCGGTCAGCGCGACCGCGACGTCGAGCACCCGCTTCACCGGCCAGGAGGCGCGGCGCTGCGCCTCGGGACGCATGCGCAGCAGCGGGAAGCTGCGCACGTGCTCGTGCAGCGTGACGAAGTCGACGATCACGTCGGCCGGGTCGGGCGCGAGATACACCTCGCAGCCGAGCGCACGCGCCGTCCTGGCGAACGACTGCCGGGCCGCCCCCGCGATGACCACCGCGCGTACCCCGTGGGCCTGCACGATGTCGGTGACGTCGCTCAGCCCGCCGAGTACGGGAACGCCCCGGCTCTCTCCCGCGCCCTCGTCCAGGAAGCCCACCGGCAGCAGGCCGTGCTCCGGATGGGCCAGCAGGAGGTCCGCGAGCCGGTGACCGTGCGCGCCCGCGCCGACCACCAGCGTGGGCGCGGACCTGCCGCGCTCGCGCGCCCTGCGGACCGCCAGGCACAGGACGCTCCTGCCGCAGACCGCGAGGAACGTGAACAGCGTCGCGAACAGCACGACCTCGACGAGCGACGCCGCACCCCAGCAGGCCACCAGGACGCTCACCAGACCGGATCCCGCCAGCCAGAGGCCGCGATCGAGGCAGGAGGGCACGATGCGTGGCACGTAGACCCGGCCGGCGCCGTTCAGTGCCAGCACGACGATCCCCGCGACGGCGATCCGGCGGAGGTCCTGCTCGGCGCCGGCCGCGGCGACCGTCATGCACACCACGTCGACGCCGGCCAGGCCGAGCGGCTGGACAGCCCGCCGATGCCCCGCGCTCTGGGCTCCGGCCCGCCAGACGATCTGGCGGCGGGCCCTGATACTTACAGCCACTGCTTCTCCGGAATAGCTAGTTCGACCAGGTCAACGGTTGATCGGCCGGCCCGATCCGCCCGAAAGCCGATGCCCGCCCCACCCACGCGCCCCGTGCTCACGTGTGCCTCGCCCGCGTGCGGTTTCTCCCCCTCGCTCCTCGCCCCTCGCTGCGTGCCGCGCTCGGGCGTGCGCGGGACGTCTCGACGTGACGCTCATTCCGAGCGGGCCCACCCGCTCGGGTGGCAGCGCGGCCGGGTCAGGCCGGCACGGATCGACGGCGGCGCCACCATGACGGCCCGGCGATCACCGGCCCGACGCCCCGCGCGTCCCGCGGCGTCTCGCGACTGCTCGGCGGGCGGCCGGCCGGAGCCGGTCACTCGGTCACTTCGTCCGCACGGTCGCTGATGCGGCGGGACGACGCCGTCACCCGACGCCGTCACCCGACGCCATCACCCGGCGCTGCCACCCGGGACCGCCGTGCGGAGGCCATGCATGGCGGTGCCGCACGGTGGTGCCGCACGGTGGCATCGCATGGTGGTGGCACTGGACGGCGGCGGGACCGGACGGCAGTGGTGCGCCGTGCGGCGGCGCCTCGACCGCGCGGCAGGATGGATCCGCATCACCGCCCGAGAGGCGTCGCCGGCTGGTCCTTCACGGGTCGTCGCGCCCCAGCCGGTGCCGAGTGCCGGGGTGGAACCCGGGCTACACCGCGGGCCGGCCCCCCGGCGCCGGCAGACATCGTTCGTGCCCATGCACGAGAGACCTGGCGGTGGCGTGCGCGGCCAGGCCGACAGCCGGGACGAGACCGGTGGCGGTCGGCGCGCGACCGTCCTCCAGGATGTGATTCAGCACGGGATTCCCTCGGCTCCGAAGAGATGCGTCATCACCGAAATTAGGTTCACGAAGGCGATTGCGTGACGAGCCACCCCGACTCCCATGATCAAGCTTTCTTGGTCGTGCGCAAGTGAACCTGTGGCCTGGTTCAGGCGTCCCGCGCCGATCAGGGCCTAGCTTTGGGGGTGTTGGTCCGGCTTGTCCCGGGCTGAGCGCGCACCGGCGCTCAGCGCGTCACGCTGGGCGGAGCTCAGCCGGTCGGACCTCGGGGTGACGGCGTACGCGCCGCGCCCGGTCCGCACCACCACGAGCGGGTCGGTGAGGGCCGGACGGCGGCTGATCGCGTCCAGTGCGGTGCCCGCCCGCCGGGCGGGCCAGCCGAGCGCGGCGGCGAGGCCGGTCACGGTGAGGGGCCGGGCGGCGTGCACCAGCGCGGCCAGCACCGTCAGCCCGTCGTGCACGACGGCGTCGGTGAGGCCGCTGCCGTTCATCTGCTCGTGGATCCAGGCGAAGAACCCCGCCATCCGCCCCAGCCGGGCGCCGGCGGGCGTGCCGGCGCCGAAGATCTCGATCCCGTGCCGCGCGGCCGCCGCGACCTCGGCGTGGGCCCCGGTGTCGGTCTCGAACGCCCGCAGCCAGACGTCGTCGTCGATGACGTACCGCTCGCGGCGGCCGGAGTCGCGGGCACGCCTGAGCAGCCCCATCCCTTCGAGGTAGCCGACCGCCTTCGACACAGACGCGGGGCTGACCTTCAGCCGGCGGACGAGCTCGGCGGAGGTGAGGCTGCCGGCTTCGGAGACGAGCAGGCAGGAGAACACGCGCGCGGGCATCCTGGGCAGGCCGGTCCCCGCCAGCAGCGCGGCGAACCGCGCCACGAACTCGCGCACGGACGGCTCCTCCCCGGCCGGTGGCTCGCCCTCCTGGGCCGCCGGCCTGCGGCGGCGGGCACGCTGCCCCGCGACCTGCTGGGCACGATCGGCCAGGTAGCCGCCGGGGGCGCGGTTGCGGGCCACTTCGCGGCTGATCGTGGACGTGGGCCGGCCCAGCCGCCTGGCGATCTCGGCGTAGCCGAGCCCTTCGGCCAGCCAGCTCGCGATCTGCCGGCGATCCTCGTGGGTCAGCCTGCCTCCGGGCATCGACTCGCCGCCTGTCGGTTCGGGTTCACGGGTGCGTTCACCCACAGTACATTGCAACGATCGGTCGGTGTGAATTGCATTTCCCGACAATGTTGTTGCAACGATTCTGTGAGAAATGCCAGGTAAGAGCATTGTATGAATGCTGATTTGTTGACTAGAGATAAAACGCTACGTAGCCTTTACTGCCTCGGAAACATTCGTGGAGGACAAGGAACCCCCGATGACCCAACCGCTGGACGTCCCCCTGATGCGAGCCCGCCTCTCGGACCTGCTCGCCGAACACCGCATCCCGAGCGCCACGATCGGCGTCCTCGCCGGCGGTAAGAGCGCCGAGTTCGCGGCCGGCGTCAAAAACGTCTCCACGCGGGAGCCCGCGACGACCGGCACCGTCTACCAGTGCGGCTCCGTGTCGAAGACCTGGACCGCCCTCGCCTTCATGCAGCTCGTCGACGAGGGAAAGGTCGCCCTCGACGAGCCGGTGCGGACCTACCTTCCCGGCTTCCGCGTCGCCGACCCCGAGGCCGGGGCCCGGGTCACACCCCGCCACCTCCTCAACCACACCAGCGGCATCGAGGAGAGCTACGCAGATCCGGGCGAGGACGACGACGTGTACGAGCGCATGGTGGCGAACATCGCCGACGCACGGCAGGTCCACCCCGTGGGGCACACGCACGGCTACAGCCCGGCCCTGGGCTACGCGATTCTCGCCCGCATCATGGAGGTGAGCGACGGCAAGCGGTGGGACGACATCATGCGCGACCGCCTGTTCGTCCCCCTGGGGCTGACCTCGACGAACACCCGGCCCGAGCGCGTGGACCCGGACCGTGCCGCGACCGGCTACCTGATCAGATCCCTCGAAGAGGGGCCCGTGAGCTCACCGCTGACGCACCTGCCGCGCGCCTTCGGCCCCGGCGGCAACGTCAGCACCACGGCCGGGGAACTGCTCACGCTGGCGTACGTCTTCCTCAACGAGGGCCGGGCGCCGGACGGGACCGCCATCGTCTCGCCGGACGCCATCCGCGAGATGACGACGTCACGGGTTCCCGTACCCGACCCGTACACGTTCGGGCCGGAATGGGCGCTCGGCCTCATCGTGTGCGACTGGCACGGCCAGACCGTCTACGCCCACGACGGCAGTGCGATCAGCCAGAGCGCCCGGCTGCGCATCCTGCCGGAGCCGGGCATCGCCATCTCGATGCTGGCGAACGCCGGGCCGCACGACGGCTTCTACCGGATGGTCTTCAACGAGATCCTGTCCGCCCTCGGCGCGCCCACCATCCCCGCCCTGCCGGAGCCGGACCCGGCCCTCGTGCTCGACCTGTCCAGGTACGAGGGCTCCTACGAACGCCCCGGCACCCGCTACGACGTGACGGCGGAAGCCGGAAAACTCCATCTGAAACACACTCTGAACCCCATGGAGGCGCAACTCCTCGGCAAACCGGAACAGCTCGACCATGAACTGCACCCCATCAGCGACACCCATTTCCTCATGTGCTCCGACGACCCTCTCGAAGACCCGCAGACGCTCGCCATCTACGACGTCGAGAACGGCGCCGCCCGTTACCTCCACCTCAACTGCCGCGTTCATCCGAGAATCGACGAGAAAGGCGCCACCGTGCACATCATGGCCGTCTCAAGCATTTCCGACGGCGACGGTTTCTGGGAATCGATCAAAATGGCGTACGGCCGGCTGCCCCAGGGCGCGCGATGGACGATGGCCGTGGCGAGCACCGACGGCACCAGGGCGGTCAACGTCATCGTGCACGACTCGATCGACGCCGTCCGAAGTTTCTTCGAGGACCATGCCGGCCCTTTCGCCACGACGGAATACTTCGAGGCCGACGCACCCAACGCGGTTGGGCTCCCGACGGCATGAATGATGCCGGGGCCCGTACGAATGACGGGCCCCGGCACAGGTGAAACCGGTCAGGACATCGTCTCCAGCTCGGTCCGCGTCACCTTGATGGTGTTCTCCGGCAGCGGCGCCGGATTGTTCGAGGCGTCCAGCGGATATTTGGCCTGGACGGGATTGAGCAGCGCCGCCGGAGAGTCGGGGAAGGTCTCCAGGAACAGGACGTAGCCGCTGTCCTGCTTCAGCTCGCTGGTGTGCTCCTCCTCGTAGGTCACGCCGTCGAAGACCCCGCCGAGCTCCTTGACCTCGATGGTCTGCCCCACCTTGGCCTCGCCCTTGAAGACCTTCACCACCTGCGCGGTGGAGACGGTGATGACCATCGGCGGCGGCTCCGGCTGGTCGCCGGCCGCCTCGGCGGGGGCGCCGGCCTCGGGGTTGAGCTGCGGATCCGTCGTCGTGGGGTCGGGCTCCGTCACTTCCTGCAGGTAGCGCGGCTCGCCGACGATCCGGGCCTCGACGACCAGGCTCGCCCGGTCGAAGAGTGCGTCGGCGCTCTCGTACTGGGGATAGTCGGCACGGTAGAGAACGGTTTCGTCGTGGGACGAGCACGCGGTCACGAAGAGCGCGGTCAGGACGAGCGCGCCGAGACGCCGTAGCACTTGGCGGCCTCCTTTAGTAGTAGGCGTTGACGTCGCTGACATCGTGCGCCTGGGGTTTCGTCATCGTGTTGCGGTTACGGCTCGTGTTCATGATCGACGTGCTCGAGTTGTGCGCGAGGTTCAGCGCGTGCCCGAACTCGTGGACGAGCGTGCTGGTGACGAAGTTGGCGAAGTTCGAGGCGTCCCGGTTGATGGTGCGCGAATTCAGCTTGATGTACATGCACATCCCGCCGCACCGCTGGTAGGTCCCGTACCAGGTGTTGCTGTACGACTTCACCGTGATGGTGGAACCCGAATTCGAGTTCTTGTAGAAGTTGGCCGGGCTAGACGTGGCGTTCCAATTGGCCAGCGCCTTGTTCATCGGCGTCTGCCACGTGCTGTTGTAGCTGTACGGGAGCATGTGAATGCTGGCGATGTCCTGGCCGGTGCCGTTCCAGTGGGCGAACGCCGGATTGGCGCCCGTCGTCAGTATCAACCCCAGGACGGCGGCGATCGCGAGCCCCCGTCGTGCGGTACGTCCCAACACTTTCGAAGGCATGTCGAAAGGTCACTCCCTGCGTGTCCGAGAATGCTGCGCCTGAATGCGGGAGACCGAGCCGGAAAAACCCGGGAAAAAGTAGGGCCCGACGGGCGGGAAGAGAAAGGAAAAGGTTTTTCGAAGAACCTGGAAGGGAGTATGCAAGCCTGCTTGATCACGCGTCAAGACAGTCGTGAGCCAAATGATCGCCGGCCCCGGCGGCGGTCGCGGGGCTCGGACGGAAGCCGGGCCGCAGGTGGTCGCGGGACGTCCGGCGAAGCCGAGCAGGAGGGCGGCGGAAGCCGAGCAGAGGGGGCGGCGGAAGCGGAGCAGAGGGGGCGGCGGAAGCGGAGCAGAGGGGGCGGCGGCGGTCAGTTCGCGCGGACGCGGAGCCCTTCCAGCATGACGGTGAGGAAGCGGCGCCCCGCCGCCGCCCGATCGTCGGCGCCCGTGGCGGGATGCATGGACGCCGCATACACCACCCCGCACATCAGCGGCACCACGTGATCCTGCGTCACCTCGGGATCGACGGCGCCCGCCGCGTGCGCCCGCTCCAGGATCCGCCCGGACAGATCGGCGAGCCGCTGCTTGAGTTCGGCGGTGTGCGGCAGGACGTTCACGGGCGCGGCGAAAACGGGGGAGAGCGAGGCGTCGGCGAGCAGCCCGTCGACGGAGGCGTACAGGAAGTCGCGCAGCCCCGCGTAGGGATCGTCGCAGGCCAGCGCCCGCTCGGCCTGCGCGAGCAGCGCCTCGAACCCGGGGGTGGCGACGGTCTCGACCAGCGCCTCCGGGGTGGGGAAGTGGCGGTAGACCGTGGCCACCCCGACCGAGGCGGCCCGCGCGACGTCGTTGAGCTGGATCGGCGTCCCCTCGTCCACGAGTCGGCGGCCCACCTCGACGATGCGGTGCCAGTTGCGGGCGGCGTCCTTGCGCAGCGGGGCGGCGGTCATGGTCACCAGCATAACCGGATGGCTCATCCGTTTGTGTTACGGTGAAACGGATAAGCCATCCGGTTCTCGCCGGCGGCCGGTTAGATCATCCGGCTCGGCTTCTTCGGCTGACCGGCCGCACGACACGAAGGGCAGGATCACATGACCCAGCACAGCATCGAGGCGGGCGGCAGAACGCGCACGTACATCGTGGTCGGCCCGGAGGATGGCGCGGACGATCGCGCCCTCTTCCTGATCTTCCACGGATCCCGGCAGACAGGGGCGAAGCACAGGATGTTCACCGGCGGCGCCTTCGACGCGCCGGCGGAGCGCGGCACGGCGGTGGTGGTCTACCCCGACGGCCACCGGGGCAACTGGAACGACGCTCGCCGCGACAGCTCGTTCCCGGCCAGGCTGGAGAACATCGACGACGTCGCGTTCACCCGGGCGCTGATCGAGAAACTGACCGTCAGCCACCGGATCGACCCGGGCCGGATCTTCGCGGTGGGCTACTCCAACGGCGGGCAGATGGTGATGCGCCTGGCCCACGAGGCGCCGGAGCTGATTGCGGGGGCAGCGGTGATCGCCGCGACCATGCCCGCGCCGGAGAACTTCCTGTTCGCCTCGGCGCCACCCGCGCCGATGCCGGTGCTGCTGGTCCACGGCACGAAGGACCCGATCATCCGGTACGAGGGCGGCGAGCCGAGCTGGTGGGTGCGGACGGCGTTCAAGGTCGGCGGGCAGAGCCTGTCGATGCCGCGGACCGCGGCCTACTTCGCCACCCGCAACGGCATCACCGCCGAGCCCGTCAGCACGACGCTGCCGCACCGGCCCGGATCGCCTGGCCGGACGACGGTCGAGCGCACCGACTACCGGCAGGAGGGCCGGCCGCCGGTGGTGCTCTACACGGTGCACGGGGGCGGCCACACCATCCCCGGCCCCGCCAAGGCGCCCGCTGTGATCGGCAGGACCAACCAGGACGTCAGCACCGCCGATCTGGTCGCCGAGTTCTTCGCGGACGTTCGGAAGCGGCCGGAGCCGGTCAGGAGCCGGGCCGCAGATTCTGCCGGGCCCACTCCTCGAACGTCGTGAGAGGCAGGCCGAGGGCCCGTGCGAACTCCGGGCGGGCGGGCTGAGGGTGCTCGTTGACGCGCGACTGCCCGAAGCCCATGTCGGGCATCCCTGCCGCGACCGCCTCCGCCGGGGTCATGTCGGGCGCGGTCAGCTCGACGCCCAGATGGCGGGAGAGGATCTCGGCGATGGCCGTCATCGACTGGATGTCGCCGGCCAGCTCCAGCTCGACCCGGTCGAACCGCTCGGGTGAGGTGATGGCCGTGGCCGCCGCCACGCCGATGTCGTGCACGGCGACGAGCCGCAGCTCGGTGGTGGGCTTCAGCAGGGTCACCAGCCCGTTCTCGACCCCTCGGGGGAACAGGATCCGCACGGAGGGACGGATGTTCTCCATGAAGAAACTCGGCTTGAGGATGGTCCAGCGCTCGAAGCCCGCCTCGCGCACTCGGTCCTGGATGCCGGTCTTCGCGGTGTAGTAGGGCTCCATGAAGGCCCACTCGTCCTTGACCCACTTGGTGTGCGACCCGGCTCCGGAGACGGAGGTGTGCACGAAGTGCGGCACGCCGGCCGCCCGCGCCGCCTCGATCAGGTTGGCGGCCTGCTCCACCTCGCCCTCGAAGGCGCGTCCGTTCATGTCGGGCATCTGGACGGAGAAGACGGCGCGGGCCCCGTCCGCCGCCGTCTTGAGCGAGTCGCGGTCGTCGAGGTCGCCGGTCACCAGCTCGGCGCCGAGCGCCTCGACGGCCTTCGCCCGGTCGGCGGCCGGGTCGCGAACCAGCGCCCGTACGGGGACGCCGGCCGCGAGAAGGGCCCGGGCGGTGGCGCCGCCTTGCAGGCCGGTGGCGCCGACGACCAGGACGGGTGCGGAGTGTGCGGACATGATTCTCCTCAGTCGATACGAAACGGCGGGGCCCGCCGCTTACGTATTGGTACGATACGGAGGACCCCGCCACTTAGCAAGTTCGGAGATGACGCCATGACCGTCAGGCGTGCGGACGCCCAGCGCAACTACGCGCGCATCCTCGCCGTGGCCGAGGCCGAGGTGGCCGCGCACGGTGCGGAAGCCTCCCTGGAGCAGATCGCCCGCGTCGCGGGAGTCGGCTCGGCCACCGTGCGGCGGCACTTCCCCGGCCGGCGGGCGATGTTGCAGGCGGTGTTCCACGAGCGGGTCGAGGCGCTGTGCGCCCGCGCCGAGGAACTGGCGGAGGCGGCCGACGCGCGGGCCGCGCTGCTGGAGTGGCTGGGCGCGCTCACCACGTACGCCGCCTCCGCGCGGGGAATGGCCGACGTGCTGGTCCCGGACGGCCAGGCCGAGGCCGATCACGCGAACGCCTGCGCGGTCCAGATCGGCGGGGCGGTCGAGCCGCTGGTGCGCAACGCCGCGAAGGCCGGCGCGGTGGGGCAGGACGTGACGGTCGCCGACCTCGTCGCCCTGGTCACGGGCATCACGCTGGCCACCGAACGCCACCCCGACCCGGTCGCCGAGGCGCACCGGCTGCTCGCCCTGGCCGTCCAGGGGATCAGCCCCCGCCCTGCACAAGATGGCGACGGGACGGCGGCGGAGCGTTAGGCGGCCGGGCTCCCGCTCGGCGCCGGCCCCGACGTCGACGCCGACGCCGAGCGGCGCAGGTGGGCGGGCTCGGCGATGAAGCGCGTGCCGAACGCCGACAGCAGGCACAGCAGCCCCGACACCACCACGATCGGCCAGAGCCGCCCGCCCGACCAGTCGTCCAGCCAGGCCGCCACGAAGGGGATGCAGCCGCCGACGACGGCGCCGGTGATCTCCCGGGTGAAGGTGACGCCGGTGTAGCGGTGCCGTACGTCGAACAGCTCCGACATCATCGTGGCCTGCGAGGCGAGCGTCAGGTCGTTGCAGAGCGTGAAGATCATCACGAAGGCGGCCCAGATCACTACGGGCGTGCCGGTGTCGAGCATGAAGAAGAAGGGGTAGAACAGCACCGCCGCCGCGACCGAGCCGGCCACCATCACCGGGCGGCGCCCGTACCGGTCGCACAGCAGGCCCGCGATCGGCACGGTGACCAGCTTGACCAGGTTGGCGATCACCACGGCGGTCAGGCCGACCCACGACGGGGCGTGCACGTGCGTGGTCAAGTACGTCAGGGCGTAGACGGACGGCAGGTAGCTGATCACGTTCGGCGCGACGCTGATGAGCATGCCCGGCACGATCTTGCGGCCTGAGGTGGCGAACAGCGCCCGCAGCGGAGCCTGCGCGTGCCCGCCGCTCTCCTTCGCCTCGCGGAACTCGGGGGTGTCGGAGACCTTCAGCCGCACGATCACGCCGCCCACGCCGACCAGGACGCTGAGCAGGAACGGGATGCGCCAGCCGTACGCGATGAAGGACTCGTGCGACATGAGCGCGGAGACGAGGAAGAAGACGCCCGTCGCGACCAGCGAGCCGACCGCGTTGCCGAGGGTCGGCGCGCTGGCGTTCAGCCCGCGCGCCCTGGTCTCGGCGTGCTCGGCCGACATCAGCATGGCGCCCGCGTACTCGCCGCCCGCGCCGAGCCCCTGCACCACGCGCAGCGCCACGAGCATGATCGGCGCGGCCGGGCCGATGGCGGCGTAGGAGGGCAGCAGGCCGATCAGCGTGGACGCCGCCGCCATGAGGAGCAGGGTGACGAACAACATCGTCCTGCGGCCGACGCGGTCGCCGAGCACGCCGATGACGATGCCGCCGACCGGCCGGGCGAAGAATCCGACGGCGAACGTGGCGAGCGAGGACAGGGTCGCCGCCACCGGGTCACCTGACGGGAAGAACACGAGGGGCAGGACCAGCGCGGCGGCGGTGCCGTACAGCGAGAAGTCGTACCACTCGAGCGCGGTGCCCACGGTGGAGGCGATCGTGGCCCGGCTGAGCCGCAGCTTCATCGGTTGCTCCCTGCTGATGGTGTCCTTACCCATCGGACCATTAACGTTAATGTGGGCGTTACACTACGAGTGTCCAGTTCAAGAGGTCAAGGGGTTCGCCGATCCCGCCGCTAGCATGAACGTTAATGAGAGCAGTCCACGCAGGGTTTCCGGTGCCGGCGCTCCTGCTGCCAGACTGCGGATCTACGTGGTGGGGCAAGAGCTGAGCCGGAGGATGACGGGGATGGCACGTTCGCAACGGGTGACGCTACGCGATGTGGCCGACCGGCTGGGCCTGTCGGCGAACACCGTGTCGCGCGCGCTGGCCGGGAAAGACCAGGTCAGCGAGGCTACCAGAGCTCTGGTGAGCGCCGAGGCCAAGCGGCTCGGCTACGTCCCCAACAGCCACGCCCGCTCGCTGGTGTCCGGCAGGACCATGGTCGTCGGCCTGGTCATCACCAACCCGTCCAACCCCTTCTACGCCGCGCTGATCTCGGCCGTCGAACGGGAGTGCCGCGCGGCCGGCTACTCCGTGCTGCTCCTCGTGACCGAGGACTCGGCCGAGAACGAGGAACGCGCGGTCCAGCAGCTCCTGCGCTTCGGCGTGGACGGCGTGCTGGGCGTCGCCACCGAGCTCAGGAGCGACGTGTGGGACGGGCTGAGCGAGGCGAACATCCCGGTCGTGCAGCTCAGCCGCGACATCCCCGGCCGCGGCCTGGACTTCGTCGGCATCGACGCGGAGTCGGCCATCGCCGACGCGGTGGTCCGGTCGGCCGGTCCCGGCGTCCGGCGGATCTGGCTGCTGGAGGAGGACCTGCGCATCAGTACGGTCGCCGCCAGGATCGCGGGCTTCCGTCGCGCCCTCGACCGGCTGGGCGTCGCCAGTGAGCAGGCGCTCGTGCTCAAGGTGCCCACCCACCGCACGAGCGGCGCCACCCAGCCGTGGCGGTCCGACGACGCGTACGCGCTGGCGTCGAACCTGATCACCAGGGGCAACCATCCCGACCTGCTGATCACCGCGAACGACTACTTCGCGCTCGGCGCCTACCGGGCCATCAGGGAGCGCGGCCTGACCGTCCCCGGCGACGTACGCGTGCTCGGCTATGGCGACCACCCGTTCGCGGCCTACCTCCAGCCGTCCCTTACCACGATCAGGCTACCGGCCGACGAGGCGGGCACGGCCGCGGTCGATCTGCTGCTGCGCCGGATCGCCGAGCCGGACCGCCCTCGCACCAGCACCCGCCTGCCCGCCGAGCTGATCGAACGCCAGTCGACGACGGGCTGACCGCCCGGTAAGGCGAAAATTTACAGAGATGTCCTTCCACTGAAAATTTTTTGAGCAGAAAGAGCAAAAGTCAGGACCGGCGGGTGCCCGCGGCGATGATGCGATCACCGAGCGAACATCGCTGATCATGCCCGGGTGTCCGTTTCCCGGGCATATCCCCAGTTCAGGACGCCCGTCCGGCGGCTCGTCCGCCGGCCGTCGAGTCCGTCACGCCGGCGGAAAGGGCCGGCCGCACCGTTGAGATCGTCTCCTCATCCAGCGTGACCCACCGGGTTCGCGCGCCTTCGATGACCGGCTGAGCACCGCACAGCCCGCTCGGCCGGCCGCCTCGCACACCCCCTGGAGGAGCTTGATGGATCAGCCGAGTGAATTAGAGCTGCCGGACTCCCGATGGAACGGCCTCCGCCAATCCCCCCGAGAGCCAGACCATCCGGACGCGTCGTGGAATCGTTTCGCGACGGACGAGGCCAAGCCGGAATCGCGCTGGCCCCGCAGACTCGCTCCCGTCCTCGCGGTCGTCCTGATGGTGGAGATGGCCTACGCCATGCCCGCCTACGCGGCGCCGCGCTCGGCCCCGGCCACGCAGAAAGAGGCCCCGGTGACCGGCGGAAAGGTCCCCGTCCAGCCGCCGATGGCCGATCCCGCCGCCCAGCAGGCATGGAAGGCGCCACCGGAAGTCCGCTGGCCGCGACCGCAGAAGGCGGAGCTGGGCGGCGGCTCCGCCTCCACCCTGGCGGCCGGCTTCCCGGTCAAGCTGGCGCAAAGCAACGCCAAGACCGCCCAGGCCGCGACCCCCATCGGCGTCGAACTGCTCGACACCGACCTGCTCGGCCTGGCCATGCGGATCACCCCGGGACAGGGCGTGGCGGCCACGGCAGCGGCCGAACCCGTCAAGGCGCCCGTCAAGACGCAGGTGGAGGTGGACTACTCCGGCTTCCGCCACGCTTACGGCGGTGACTACGGCTCCCGGCTCCGGCTGGTCAAGCTGGAGGAGTGCGCACTCACCGGCGCGGCCGGCTGCGCCGCACCGGAGCCGGTGAAGAGCGAGAACAACGCCAAGACCGGCACGGTGAGCGCCGAGGTCGAGACCGGCGGCCTGTACGCGCTGACCGCGGCGGCCTCGGGACCGTCCGGCGACCACGCCGCCACCTCCCTGTCGGCCTCGTCCGACTGGAGCGTCGGCACCCAGTCGGGTGACTTCACCTGGGGCTACGAGATGCGCATGCCCCCGTCCCTGGGCGGCGAGGAGCCGAGCCTGTCGCTCGGTTACTCCTCGCAGAGCGTGGACGGCCGTACCGCCTCCACCAACAACCAGGCGTCCTGGGCGGGCGAGGGCTTCGAGCTCAACCCCAGCGGCTACATCGAACGCCGCTACAAGTCCTGCATGATCGACGGCAAGAAGACCGGCGACCTGTGCTGGGACCAGGACAACGCCACCATGTCACTGGGCGACTCCTCGGTCGAGCTGGTCAAGGACGCCACCACCAAGCAGTGGCGGCCCAAGCGCGACGACGGCACCAGGATCGAGCTGCTGACCGGCGCCACGAACGGCGACAACAACGGCGAGTACTGGCGCGTCACCACCGACGACGGCACCCAGTACACCTTCGGCCAGAACCGCCTGCCCGGCTGGGCCAGCGGCAAGGCCGAGACGAAGTCGGTGCAGACGGTGCCGGTGTTCGGCAACAACAGCGGTGAGCCGTGCTACAGCAGCACCCCGGCCAACGCCTGGTGCCAGCAGGGTTACCGGTGGAACCTCGACCACGAGGTGGACACGCACGGCAACGCCACCACGTACTGGTACGCCCAGGAGAAGAACTACTACGGCCGGCACATGAAGCCCGAACAGGGCACCGTGTACGACCGCGCCGCCTACCTGACCCGCATCGACTACGGCTACCTGAAGGGTGAGCTGTTCACCAAGGCGCCGGCCGCCCGCGTGGTGTTCGACGTCGCCGAGCGCTGCCTGCCCAGCGGCACGATCACGTGTGCTCCCGAGCAGCTCAAGAAGGACACCGCCGGCCACTGGCCGGACGTGCCCTTCGACCAGATCTGCGACTCGGGCGTGAAGTGCACCGACCGGCTGGCGCCGACGTTCTTCACCCGCAAGCGCCTGACCAAGGTCACCACCCAGGTCCGCAACGCGGCCGGCCAGTACTACCCGGTGGACTCCTGGGCACTGGCGCACCAGTTCCCCGCCTCCGGCGACGGCATGAGCCCGGCGCTGTGGCTGGCCTCGGTGCAGCAGACGGGTCACGTGGGCGGCACGCTCTCGCTGCCCCCGGTGAAGTTCATCGGCGTGCAGCTGCCCAACCGGGTGGACTCCGACGAGGGCCGCGCCCCGCTGGTCAAGTGGCGGGTCCAGGCGATCGACAACGAGTCCGGCGGTGAGCTGCGGATCAACTACTCGGCCGCCGACTGCAAGCCGGGCGACGTGCCCGCGGCGGACAAGAACACCAGGCGCTGCTTCCCGCAGCGCTGGGCCCCGCCGAACGAGGCCGAGGTCACCGACTGGTTCCACAAGTACCTGGTCACCCAGACCGTCGAGGTGGACCGCGTGGCCGGCTCGCCGAGCGTGGTCACCGACTACGAGTACCTGGACGGCGCCGGCTGGCACTACGCCGACACCAACCTGGTCAAGCCCGAGCACCGCACGTGGGCCGACTACCGCGGCTTCGGCCGGGTTCGCATCCGCGAGGGCGACGGCCAGGACACCAAGCGCACGCTGACGGAGTACCGCTACTTCCGCGGCATGCACGGCGACAAGCAGGCCGACGGCTCCAAGCGCAACGTGCAGGTGGTCGACTCCGAGGGCGGCAAGCTCGACGACCTCGACCAGCTCGCCGGCTTCGAGCGCGAGGAGATCATGTACGACGGCGACGGCGGCGCCATCGTGACCGCGACCGCCGAGGAGCCGTGGTCGGTCAAGACGGCCGAGTCCACGCAGGGCGGCATCACCAAGGCCGCGCACGTGGTCCAGCCGAAGTCCATGGTCACCCGCACCGCGATGACGGGCGGCACATGGCGGCGTACCGGCGAGGAGCGCTCGTACGACGCCAAGGGCCTGCTCGCCACCGTCGAGGAGAAGGGCGACCTGGCCACCACCGCCGACGACCAGTGCGTCCGCTACACCTACGCCCGCAACGACACGAGCTGGATGATCGACTACCCCAGCCGGGTGCAGAAGGTCGCCGCGAGCTGCGGCACCCCGATGTCCACCCTGGCCGCGGGCGAGGTGCTCTCGGACGAGAAGGTCCAGTACGACGGCCAGGCGAACGGCCAGCCGCCGACCAAGGGCGACGTCACCTCCGTCCAGGAGCTCGTCTCGGCCGACGGGCAGACGATCAACGGCACCGTCCGCACCTTCGACGCCTACGGCCGCGAGATCAGCGAGACCGATCCCGTGGGCACCAAGTCCGTGACCAGCTACAGCCCGGCCACCGGCGCCCCGCCGACGGAGACCACGGAGACGAACGACCTCGGCCACACCGAGCGCACCCTGCTCGAACCGGCCTGGGGCGAGCCCGTCGCCGAGATCGACGAGAACAACCGCCGGGTCGACATGGAGTACGACGCGCTCGGCCGCCTGATCAAGGTCTGGCAGCCGGACCGGAACAAGGCGGCGGGCCAGTCGCCCAGCACCGAGTACTCCTACACGACGCGGACCGACGGCCCCAGCTACGTCACCACCAAGACGCTGCGCGCCGACGGCGGCTACACCACCAGCTACGAGCTCTACGACGGCCTGATGCGCGAGCGCCAGACCCAGGAGCCGGCGCCCACGGACGACCAGACGCAGGACCCCGCCCTGCGTGACGGCCGCACGATCACCGACACCTTCCACAACTCCCAGGGAGAGGAGTACAAGTCCAACACCGGCTACTTCGCCACCGGCGCGCCCGCCACCGAACTGCTGGCGGTGGCCGACTCGGCCGTCCCCAACCAGATCGTGTCGCTGTTCGACGGCACCGGCGAGGTCAACGCCGAGGTCTTCAAGGCCAAGGGCGCGGAGAAGTACCGGGTCTCGGCCAAGGAGGAGGGCGACCGGCTGCACGTCACCCCGCCCCCTGGAGGCACCGCGACCACCCGGATCGGTGACGCCGAGGACCGGCTGATCGAGCTGCGCCAGTACAAGGGCGCCACCCCGACCGGCGAGTACGAGGCCACCAAGTACACCTACGACCAGGCCGGCCGCCTGGCCACGGTGACCGACCCGGCGGGCAACGTCTGGAAGCACCACTACGACCTGCGCGGCAGGGAGATCAGGACCGAGGACCCGGACAAGGGCGTCACCACCACGACGTACAACGACGCCGACGAGATCGTCTCCACCACCGACTCGCGCGGCAAGACGCTCTGGTACGGCTACGACGCCCTGGGCCGCAAGACCCAGCTGCGGGAGGGCTCGGCGAGCGGCACCCTGCTGGCCGAGTGGAAGTACGACGCGCTGGCCAAGGGTGAACTGCACGCCAGCATCCGCTATGTCGGCGGGCAGGCGTACACGGCGGAGATCAACACCATCGACGCCGACTACCGCGCCCTGCGCCAGACCGTCACCATCCCGGCGCGCGAGGGCAAGCTGGCCGGTACCTACCAGCTCAACACCCGCTACACGCTCGACGACCAGGTGCAGTCGGTCAGCTTCCCGGCGGGCGGCGGCCTGGCCGAGGAGCAGGTCGTCTACAGCTACGACGGGCTCAGCCAGCCGGTCAAGGTCACCGGCCTGTCGGCGTACGTGAGCGCGACCCGCTACTCCAAGATGGGAGAGATCCTCCAGTACGAGCTGGGTGAGGGCGCCAAGAAGACCTGGATGACCTACACCCACGACGAGAGCACCCGCTACCTGACCGGCATGCGGCTGGACCGGGCCGGCGCGTCCGCCAGCGACCTGGACCTCAGCTACGGCTACGACGCGGCCGGCAACATCACCAAGATCGCCGACAGGGCCGCCCAGGACACGCAGTGCTTGAAGTACGACCACCTGCGCCGCCTGACCTCGGCGTGGACGGCCACCGACGACTGCGCCAGTGGATCGCCCCAGTCCGGCACGATCGGCGGCGTGGCCCCGTACGCGGTCAGCTACGCCTACGACGCCACCGGCAACCGCACCAAGGAGACCAGGCACGCCTGGGGCGGCACGGCCGAGCAGGTGCGTAACTACACCTATCCCGCGGCGGGCGGCAAGCAGCCGCACGCGCTGCAGGCCGTCGGGGCGGACGTGTTCGCCTACGACGCGGCCGGCAACACCACCAGGCGCAAGGTCGGCACCTCCGACCAGAGCCTCGTGTGGGACGCCGAGGGCAACCTGGAGTCGGTGACCGAGGCCGGCAAGACGACCTCGTTCGTCTACGACGCCGACGGCGACCGCCTGCTCCGCAAGACGCCGGCCGACGCCACCCTCTACATCGACGACATGGAACTGCGCCTCGACTACGCCAAGGACGCCGTCGAGCAGACCCGCTACTACACCATCGGCGGCGAGGCCATCGCGGTCCGCACGCCGGACGACCAGGTCTACTTCATGGCCAACGACCACCAGGGCACCGCGCAGGCCATGGTGAACGCCGGCACGGGAGACATCGCCATCCGCAGGCAGACCCCGTTCGGCGAAGATCGCGGCACCGCGCCACCCTGGTGGCCGGGGCAACGCGGGTTCGTCGGCGGCACCAAGGACGCGACCACCGGCCTCGTCCACCTGGGCGCCCGCGAGTACGACCCCAAGAACGGCCGCTTCGTGTCGGTGGACCCGATCATCGACGAGAACGATCCGCAGCAGCTCAACGGCTACGCCTACGCCAACAACAGCCCCGTCACCATGACCGACCCCGACGGTCAGATCGTCTGGTTCGTGGTCGGCATCGCGGCGCGGATCGCGGCCAGGGCCATCGCCAGGAAGCTGGCTCAGGCCGCCGCCAGGAGGGCCGCCGCCGCGGCGGCCCGGCGGGCGGCGCTGGCCGCGGCCAGGCGCAGGGCCGCCGCGCTGGCCAGGAAGCGCGCCCTGGAAGCGGCCAGGCGCAGGGCCGCCGCGGAGGCCAAGAAGAAGGCCGCCGCCGCGGCCAGGAAGCGAGCCGCCGAAGCCGCCAAGAAGCGGGCCGCCGCGCAGGCCAGAAAGAAGGCCGCACTGGCCAGGCAGCGGGCACGTGCCGCCGCGGCCAAGCGCAGGGCGGCAGCGGCGGCACGCAGAGCCGCAGCGGCCAAGCGGCGAGCGGCCGCCGCACGCCGGGCCGTGACCAGACGGGCGAGCAGGCCCAAGGTCAGGATCCGGCAGCGGCCCGCCGTCCGCCCGAGCAGCCGCAGGGCGGTCCAGCGCAACACCCCGGCCAAGGCCCGGCGCAACCCGCCGGCCCAGCAGAGCACCGGCCAGTCGCGCGGGCTGTCCGAGGCGCAGAAACGCTCGATCGACGAGCAGTTGGGCAGGGTACGTCCCACGGGATCCCACCAGGGGACGGCCAGGAGCATGGCCGACGAGATGGCCGACCAGGGCACCGGATGGGGCCCGGCGTCGAAGCCGTACTCGTCGGACACGCCGCGCTCGAAGGCACCGACGATCATCTGGCGCCTCTGGCAGATCTTCCGCCCGCCGGCGACCCCGTGACCGCCGCCCCCGCCGGGTGATCCGGCGGGGGCCAGACTCAGGAAGCTCCCGTTCCGGCCCCTGCCCGGAGCGGGAGCTTCCGCATGCCGGTGATCCGGGCGGCGGTGCGTGACGAAGAGTTTCGCGGCGCTTTGGTGCAGGGGGAGGCATGGGATGCGGTTTCGGATGCTGGGGCCGTTACGCGTTCACACCGGTGGCGGCTGGGTCGGCGTGGCCGCCGAGCAGCAGCGGGTGGTGCTGGCCGTGCTGCTGGTCGAGGCCGGGCGGGTGGTCAGTACCGACCAACTGGCGGACGCGGTCTGGGGCGAACGGCCGCCCCGGACCGCCGCCAACACGATCGCCGCGTACGTCAGCCGCCTGCGCCGGCTCGTGGGCCGTGACGTGCTGGCCGGGCGGCGGCGCGGGTACGAGCTGCTCGCCGACGGTGACATCGACGCGGTGCTGTTCGAGGGCGGAGTGGCGGCCGGCCGCCGGGAGCTGAAGGCGGGCCGCCTGGAGACCGCCGCGGCGGCGCTCGGGCGGGCGCTGGCGCTGTGGCACACCCCCGAACCCGTGCTCGCCGACGTTCCGTCCACCCGATGGGTGGAGACGCGGACCGCCGAGCTGGAGCAACTGCGGCTCGGGGCCGTCGAGGACCACGCGGACGCACGGCTGCGGCTGGGACTGCACGCCGACCTCGTCGAAGAGCTGGACCGGCAGGTACGCGAGCAGCCGCTGCGCGAACGGCGATGGGCCCTGCTCATGACGGCGCTGGCCCGGAGCGGGCGGCGGGCCGAGGCGCTGGACGCCTACCAGCGGGCGCGCCGGCTGCTGGGCGCCGAGCTGGGGCTGGAGCCCGGGCCGCGACTGCGGGAACTGCAGCAGGCGATCTTGGTGAATGACACGCCCGCGCCGATCGCGGGCGATGGCCGGGCCGGGGCAGTCGCGGCCGAGGCGGTCGGGGTCGGAGAGGAAGCACGGGAGACCGCCGGGGCGGCCGGGGCTGGAGCGTGGACGCGGGCAACGTTCGGAGCTGTCGCGGACGACGGTCGGGACGGCGAGGCGCGCGAGGAGACGGTGGGTCAAGAGACGACTGCGGCTGCTGCGGCGGCGGTCGCGGTCGTCGTGCGGAGCTGGCCGTTCCTGGGCAGAGAGGGCGAACTCGAAACGATCGGGTTGTGTCTGGGACGGGACGAGGCCAGGGGCGTGGTGATCGCGGGGGAGGCGGGCATCGGCAAGACCCGGCTGGCCCAGGAGATCCTGGCGCTCGCGCGTTCGCGCGGGCACCGTACCGAGTGGGTGGCGGCCACCGGAGCGCTCGCGTCGATCCCCTTCGGAGCGGTGGCCGGCCTGCTGTCCCCGAGCGGCGGGACGAACGGGCGGGAGTCCGGCCACGGACTGCCGATGCTGGAGGCCGCCGCCGCGCGGCTCCGCGAGCGCGGTGGGGCGCGCCGGGTGGTCATCGGCGTGGACGACGCGCACCTGCTCGACACCGGCTCGGCCGCCGTGCTCGATCACCTCGTGGCCCAGCGGCTGGCGTTCGTGGTGGCGACCCTGCGCGCCGGCGAACCCGTACCGGAGACGATCATGAGGTTGTGGAAGGACGGCCAGGTGCCCTGGCTCGACCTCGCGAGCCTGCCGCAACCGGCCGTGGACCGGCTGCTCGACCACGTACTCGACGGCGCCGTCGACGGCGTCACCCGGCGCCGCCTGCGCGAGCTGGCCCTGGGCAACCCGCTCGCGCTGCGTGAGCTGCTGACGACGGCGATCACCGGCCGCACCCTGCGCCGCAGGCACGGCGTGTGGCACCTGGCGGGCGACTACCGTCCTCAAGGCGCGATCCAGCAGATGCTCGCCGACCGCCTGCGCCCGCTCGGCCCGCGCACCCCCGAGCTGCTGGAGCTGCTGGCCTGCGGCGAGCCGCTGCCCTACGCGCTGCTGGCGCGGCTCGTGGACCAGGCGTCGGTGGACGAGGCCGAGGCACACGGGCTGGCCGTGTCCGAGCGCGCCGGCGACCGCGTTCACGTACGTCTCGCACACCCCCTCTACGCCGAGGTGCTGCGCGCCCGGATGTCTCCCGCCCACGCCAGGCGGCTGTGGTGGCGCCTGGCCGGCGCGCTGCTCGACACGCCGCTGCGCCGCCGCGACGACCTGCTGCGGGCCGCGCTCTGGCAGGTCGAGGGCGGGGCCGTCGTACGTCCCGAGGTGGTGCGGATCGGCGCCCGCCAGGCCGTCAACCGGGCCGACCTGGCCCTCGCCGAACGGCTCGCCCGCGCCGCCAGGCAGGCGGCCCCGTCGGTGGAGGCGGACGCGCTGCTGGCCGAGGTGCTCGAATACCGGGGACGCAGCGCCGAGGCGGTGGCCGTACTGCCCGAGCGGCCCCCGCGGGACGACGACGAGCTGCTGGCCTGGGCCCTGGTCCGGGCGGAGACCCGATACTGGGGCGAAGGCGACGCGGTGGCCGCCGAGCGCACGCTCGACCTGTTGCGCGGCCGGCCAGGGGAGGGACTGGCCGAGGGGATCCGCTCGTGGATCCTGCTGTTCGACGGGCGCTGCGCGGCCACGGTGGAGCTCGCAGAACGGCTGACCGCCCCGGGCTCCGCCGCCGGTGACCAGCCCGCCATCTGGGCCTGCGCGGCGGCGACCGCGGCGGCCGGGTTCCTCGGGCGTGCCGCCGACGCCGACCGCTTCCACCGGCACGGACTGGCCCTGGCCGAGGCGAACCAGGCCGAGCTGCCCTGGGGGCTGGTGCAGCTCGGGATCGCGCGGTCGCTGGCGTACCTGGCCCCGGGCGAGCTGGACGCGGCCTGGCGGGTCGCCGACGAGGGATACCAGCAGGTGCTGGAGGGGCAGAGCCCCACGATGTCGGCCGGCCACGTCGGCTTCCGCGGCCTGGTGGAGTGCGCGCAGGGCCGCACGGCCGAGGCCGGCCGCTCACTGCGGGAGGCGATGACCGCGCTCGACGGCCGCGACACCCTCCGGCTCACCCACCTGTTCACGGCCGGGCTGGCCACGGCCTGCGCGCTGGAAGGGGCGGCGGGCGAGGCGCGCGCCTGGCTGGAGCGCGCCGACCGGAGCGGCAACGGCTCCAATCGGCTCTTCGCACCGTGGGCCGCCCTCGCCGACGCCTGGACCTCGTCCGCCGAGGGCCACCACGCGGAGGCCGTCAGCACCGCCCGCTACGCCGCCGACCTGGCCCACGCCCTCGGCCTCCGCAGCGTCGAGGCAACGGCCCGCCACGACGTCCTACGCCTCACCGGCCCGGCCGCCCTGGAGGGGTACGGCGTTGCCGACGGGCGCGGTGGGCAGAGTGAGCCGGGCCGGCAGAACCGGCCGGGCGGGCTGGGGGAGACCGGCGAGCCGGGCGGCGCGGACCGGCATAGCGGCCCGCTGGACGCCCCACTGGACGTCCGGCTGGACACTCCGCTGGCCCGGGCGCTGGCGACCGCCGCACGTGGGCTGGCGAACGCCGACGGAGACGCGCTCTCGGAAGCCACCGACGCCCTGGCCCGCACCGGCCATCACCTGCTCGCCACCGAGACCGCCACCTGCGCGGCCCGCGCCTACGAAGCCGCCGGCCTGACGGAGCAGTCGGAGGCGGCGCGCCGCCGGGCGGCCGGGCTGCGCACCCGATGCCAGGCCGCCATCACACCACTCCTCACCGACGCCCCCGAGCGCGCTCAACCTGCCACCGCCGTGCCTGATAACGGCCCCCTGGGCGCTCAGCCTGCCACCACCCTGCCCGGCGACGGCCCCGAAGGCGCTCAGCCTGCCACCGCCGTGCCTGATGACGGCCCTGAAGGCGCTCGGCACGACGCGGCGCCGCTCGACGAAGACCCCGGGCGTGCCGGGGACAGCGCGGGCCGGCTCGGTGAGGGTACCGAGCCGGCCAGGGGTGACGCGGGTGTGCTCGCCGCACACCCCCACACCTCGCGGTGGCCGGCGGGGCGTGCGGCGAGCACGAGGATTACTCGATGAGCACGAGGGTTACTCGATGGTCCACAGCTGCGCGTTGCTCGCGTTGTACGACCACAGCCGCATCCGGTAGTCCTGCGAGAACGGCGGGGTGTCGATGACCCGGTTCATCCCCGTCCTGTTGAGCACCCAGATGCTCTGGAAGGCGTACCCGCCGTTGTAAGAGATGAGGAAGAACCGCTGCTGGTTCAGCGTGTTGCAGTGGTGTTGCACCATGATGGTGCCGCTCGCGGTCCCGTTGCGGTCCACGTCCACGCACATCCCGCTGGACGCGCTGCGCAGCCGGTAGTTGCCGTTGGCGACCTGCTCGACCCACCACAGCTGCCGGGTCGAGCCGTCACACGGGTAGTGGCCGATCGGGGTGCCGTCGGTGGCCTGGCCGCCGACCTGGTCCAGGCATTCGCCGTACTGCAGGTTGACGATCCTGCCCAGCCGGCCGTCGCCGATACCGGCCTGGGCCGGGCTCGCGATGCCGGTGGTGACGGCGCCCGTCACGAAGAGCGCCAGGACGGCGGCGATGATTCGTCGCATCTTTCCTCCTTCAGTTAGGTTCGCGCGGGTGTTCTGGGCAGGTGCACCACGCGGTCGAAGCGGTCGTCGAGTTCCTCCCGCTGCCGCCGGCCGGACGACAGCTCCGTGGGCAGCCGGTCCGCCTGGCCTGTCAGCCGCAGGGGCGCGCGCAGCTCCTGATCGGTGACCAGCTCACCGACCGGCAGCGGGGGAAGGTGCACCGGCGTGGGCCGACCGGGGCTGGCCCCTCGGGGCTCCGTTCGGCCTCGGGAGCAACGTACGGTGATCGGTTGACCTGGCTATGACGCGCCGATGACTCGCCCCGTCCGGGCGACGGGGTTACGCCTCGCCGGCCTCCTGGGAGCGCTGCTTGAGCTCCGCCTCGTACACGTGGCGGCGCCCGCCCATGAGCCGCTCGCGTACCTGGCGTTCGAGCTCGCGGAACGTCGCGTAGTAGCCGTCGTCGTACTCCTCGACGATCTGGAACGTCCAGCGCCCGGCCAGCACGTCGCGGCCGACCAGGTCGGCGGCCAGGCGCCGGGCCAGGTCGGCGTGGCCGGCCTCGCGCAGCAGCCGGACGGCCTGGTCGGCCGTGGCGTGGGCGGAGCCGGTGAGCTGGTGGAAGGAGTAGAGGTGCCCCCGTGCGCGCTCGACCGTCTCCAGCGCCTCCGACAACATGCCGGCGGCCCGCACCGCACGGTCGTCGGCGCCGTCCGGGCGGCGGTGGTCCTCATCGGGTGTGTATGCCATGCGTCCGGCGTTACCCAGCGGCCTACGGAAAATGCTCGAGCCGTCCCAGCGGCGCAATCCCGAAAGCTCGGGATGTCGCTCGCCCGCCTGATTTCCCATTCTTGGAAAGGCAGGGAAACGAGAATGACACGGAAGGACGGAACAACAAATGTCGGAATTCACCGCCGAAGAGGCGAACGGGCTCGCCGCCACCCTCCGCGAATGGGACACCGCGCCGCACGTGCGCGCGTCCGTCGGCGCCTCGCTGCACATGCCGGAGCCGCCCGCCGAGGGCGGGCTCGGCCGGCGGGTGGCGAGCGCGTCCGGGATCGGGCTGCCGGCGGCCATGGACAGCCAGCAGCTCGGCCCCTGGAACGCCAGCATCGGCTTCAAGGACGGCGTGGCCGTGGGCGGGTGGGCCAACCTGGGCCTGAGCCAGACGGGGTCGATCAACTTCAGCGGGCACTTCCACGTGTCCGGCGCGATCAGCTACGACACCGCGTTCGTCTGGGTGGTCAAGGACGCCGTGGGCAACATCTACTCCTTCGGGCACACGGGCCGGGTGCACGGCACCTTCGAGTCCGGCTCGCGGGACGACGACTGGGGCAAGTCCGAGATCAACACCTTCATGCAGACGTACTGGGCGGACCTGTACCGGAGCTGGTCCTGGCATTGGGAGGCCAGGGTCAACGCCGACTTCACGCCCTTCCTCGACGACATCATCAAGCTGGTCGCCGCCGGCCAGGCGATCGGCCGCGTCATCTCGATCGTCGCCTGAGGACTGTGGTCTGAGGACCGTGGTCTGAGGGACGTCATCGGTGAGTCGTGGTCTGAGTGTCTCCGGCTGGGCGCCGTCGCCTGAGGGCGGTGCTCAGCCGGAGATGGCCGCGATGAGCTCGTCCCGGCCCTGGGCGCGGGTCTTGCCGTACACCGACTTCAGGTGATCGTTGACGGTGTGGGCGGACAGGTCGAGGGCTCGGGCGATCTGCTTCGGGGCCGCCCCGTCGTAGAGGTGTTCGAGGATGCGGCGTTCGCGCGGGGTGATGCCGTACCAGTCGCAGAACGACGGCAGCAGCAGGCTGCCGCCGGCCGCCTGGATGAGGATGGCGATGTCGCCGTCGCCGCCCTCGTCCAGCGGCTGGCCGTGAATGAGGATCGAACGCCCGAAGTTGGCGGCCGGCGTGCAGAGCGCCGGCTGCCAGGCCCGATTGTCGCGGGCGTGGGCCCGCGCGTGCAGGGACAGCCCGACCCAGAAGGGGTCGGCGATCCAGTCGGGCACCCCGTTGCCCGTGCCCGGCCACATCAGCCGCATCCAGGCCCGCGCCTGGGGTGAGACCGATCTGACGGTGTGGTCGGAGCCGACCACGATGACGCCGGTCGGGAGCGCGGGAGCGGTGGCGGTCAGCGGCCCCGCCGTGACGTAGCGCCGCAGCGCCGTCAGCAGCGCGGGGACCAGCAGCTGCGCCCGCCCGCACTCCTCCACTCCGAACGGCCTGGCGCCTTCGGCGCGCAGCAGGCCCAGCAGGCCCCACGGCCCGTGCCGGTCCCTGATCAGCAGCCGCAACTCGCCGCTCACCCCGTGGGAGGCCAGCAGTCGCCGCATGCTCGCGTCCCCGTGGCCCCCGGCGCCCACCACCGCGACCGGCTCGCCGCGCCGGGCGAGCGTGGAGGTCGAGCAGGGATCGCCGTGCAGATAGTTGTTCAGCACCAGAGCGCTGATCAGTGCCGGATGGTAGTCGTGCCAGAAGCTGAACGAGCCCAGGCCGATCCCGGCCGCCGGGTTGAGACCGACCAGGCGCAGCGCGTCGTGCGGCACCCACCGTCTGATGATCTGGGAGATGGCCGCTCCCGCCGCGACCGGCCCGCCGGCCTGCGCGACGGCGGCACAGAGCGCGCCGGCGACCCGCCCGTCACCGGCCTCTGATCCGGAAAACTCGCTTACCACATCGATATTGTGGAGGCGGGAAACCCGGCCCGGCAAAGGATTTATTGTCCCGCCAGATTTTCACGATATTTCCCGCAAAAGGCGACCGACGGGAGTGCATCCGTAGGAGAGAGAAATGTAGTATCAGCACTTGTATAAGTGCTGATATGATGGACTCATGACCGATCCCCGCGTGCAAGATCCCACCGAGGAGAGCCTCTGGCGGCCACTGCGCCGGTTGCAGGCGTCCATGGACGCCGACATCGCCCGGATCTACTCCGGCAAACGCATCACGGGGCTCAAGCCGAGCTTCGTCATGGAGCTGCTCCGGCTGCACGCCCGAGGCCCGATGACCATCACCGAGCTGGCCGAGTCGGTCGGCCGGACCCATTCGGCGCTCAGCCAGAAGGTGGCCGCCATGCGTGACGCGGGCTGGGTCCGTACCGTCGAGGGCGAGGACGCGCGCAGCAAGAAGGTGATGCTCACCGACCAGTCCCGGGCCGTGGTGGACCGGCTGGCGGCCGAGTGGCGGGCCACCGAGGCCGCCGTCGCCGAGATCGAGAGCGAGATCCCGTACCCGCTGTCGCGCGTCGTCACCGACATCGAGCAGGCCCTGGAGCGAAAGAGCTTCCACGACCGGATAGCGGAGAAGCTGGCACAAGATCCCGCATGGGACTGAGTCGCCCGCGCGGTCGGCGCCACCGACCCTGAATGGCTCGCCCTGCTCATCGGAAGAAGAGAGACCCGCTCACCGATCTGGACAACGGCCATGACTTCTCCGCCGGCTGACGGCAGGGACCCGCGCATCGCCACGAGCTCGGCACATGACAAGGGTTTGGCTCTTCTGGAAGGACGCCGAGAACATGACGACTGTGGGATTCATCGGAAGCGGAAACATTCCCCCCATTCATGCATGGGATCGCGGGGCCGACGGCGCAGCAGGACGGTGGGCGCGGAAGAACTCGATGATGTTGTGGGCCAGCAGATCGGGTTCTTCGTGGGCGGGGAAGTGCCCTCCGCGCGGCATGTGCGTGTAGCGCGTGATGTTGTAGGTGCGCTCGGCCCAGCTCCGCGGGGGCCGGCTCAGGTCGGCGGGGAACAGGGCGACCGCTGTGGGCACGCTCACCCGCTCCACGCGCCTGGTCAGGCCGTGGGCGTACTCGTAGTAGGGCCTGAACGAGGTGGAGATCGTACCGGTGAACCAGTAGAGGGACGCCTGCGTGAGGATGAAGTCGTCGCTGAAGCGCGAGGACAGGTCACCTCCGCAGTCGGACCAGGCACGGTACTTCTCGACGATCCAGGCGAGCAGCCCGGCGGGCGAGTCGGCCAGGCCAAAGGCCAGGGTGAAGGGGCGGCTGCTCTGCTGGTGCTGGTACGCGCCTTCCTCCGCCTGCCAGGCCGCCACGGAGGCGAGGTGGTCCTGCTCCTGCGGGGTGAGGTCGTCCGGGCCGTAGCCGGCCGGGGGTGCCACGGCCAGCAGGTGGATGCCGGCCAGTACCTCGGGATGGGCCTCGGCGAGACGTGAGGTGACGCCGGCGCCCAGGTCTCCGCCGTGTGCCGCGTACCGCTCGAAGCCGAGTTCGTCGCGCATCAGCCGGTGCCAGAGGTCGTGCGTCTGCTCCGCGCCGGTGAGTGCGGGCCGCTGGGGTGAGAAGGCGAACCCGGGCAGTGAGGGGACGATCACGGTGAACGCGTCCGCTGCTGCCCGGCCGTACCGGGAAGGGGTGGCCAGCCGGTTGGCGAGCGGGACGAGTTCGAGGAAGGAGCTGGGCCAGCCGTGCGTGATGATGATCGGCAACGCGTCCGGGTGCTCGCCGTCGAAGCGGAGATAGTGCACCGGCGTTCCGTCGAGGTCCGCGAAATGTGACGGGAGGGCGTTGATGGTCGCCTCATGGGCGCGCCAGTCGTAGCCGGAGGCCCAGTAGGCGACGAGGCGGCGAAGCTCCACGGCGTCGGTACCGGCCTCCCAGCCGGTCACCGGCCAGGGCCGGGGCCATCGCGTGGACGTCAACCGAGCGCGGAGCTCGTTCAGTTCCGCGTCACCGACCGCGATCACGGGTGTGTTACTCGGCATGAGTTCTCCTCGCTGTGCTGCGTGCCAACCTACGCGGCCCTACCCTCAGCTGCGGTCTCGCACTGCCGCGAATCACGCGCGGCAACCGCGTCCACGCGGCCCGCCTGGTGAGCGACGGACGCGGACCGCCGATCCGGAAAGCCGAGAACTGATCCCGCGCTCAGCGGCCTCGGGCCGGATCACCGATGCGGACATGCAGGTTCGTCAGCACGCGGAACTTCCAGCCGTGCACGCTATGCGGCCGTCCGGGATCCAGGGAGAGCTGGGGGTGTTGCTCGAGGAGCACGTCCAGCAGGGCCACGATGATGGCACCGACGACTGGGGCGGCGAGGCATGCGTGGCGGGAGTATCCGAGGCCCAGGTTGGGGAAGGGGTCCCGGTTGATGTCGAAGGTGTCCGGGTCGGTGAAGATGCTCTCGTCCCGGCCCGCCGAGGCGATGACCGCCATGACGGTCGCTCCGGCGGGGATGATCTGTCCGGCGAGGAGCACGTCTTTGGTCGCGCGGCGGCTGAGCGCGCCGTTCGGTGACAGCCAGCGCAGCGTTTCGTGGACGGCCTTGCGGATCAGGCGCGGGTCATCCCGGACGGCCCGCATCTGCGCGGGGTGCTGGAGCAGCGCGAGCAGTGTGAGCCCCGCGCCGGCCGCCGGTTCCAGGAACGCCGAGAGGATCTCGATGAAGGTGGGCATGACGTGCTCGGCGGATCGGACGGTATTGGGCGGGCAGCCGCTGTGGAGCAGCTGCGACAGGACTGAGCCGTCAGGCCGGTCTGTGGCCTGCCGGACGGAGGGCTCGATCGTCTGGCGGATCTCGGTGGCGGTGGCCACCGCCTGTTCGTGTACGGCCGGGTCCGCCACGAAGTTGCTCATCCCGGCGGTGAGGTTACGGGCCCAGCGCCTGAGCGCCTCGGTGTCCACGTCCGGCAGGCCGATGAAACGGGCGAGGGCGGTGCTAGTGGCGGGTTCGAAGTAGCTGGACATCAGCTCGTCCCGGCTATTGAGCTTGCCGGCGTACGGCCGTGCGGCCTCGCGGGTGAGTGCGGTGGCCCGTTCTATGCGTTCGTGGGCGAATCGCGTGTCAACGGCGGCTCGCAGATCGGCGTGGGCGTCGCCCTCGACCTTGAGTACGGACCGTTCCCCGAATATCCGCGTGGCCATCGAAGGGAAAGCGCTGGTGTACGACTCGTACGCGCTGAGGACCTGGCGCACGTCATCCCAGCGGGTGACCATCCACAGGTCGAGCTTCGGCAGCAGGACGACCGGCGCTTCGCGGCGCAGTCTGGCGAAGATCGGATAGGGGTCACTGCCGAGCTGGTCGAAGGTGATGGACGCGGCGAAGTCGTTCATCGACGTCACCCTCCCGTCGGCACACCGGGCTGCTCGGCGGCCGCCTCATCGCCGCCGAGGCGAGGGTGCGGAACCGGATTGCCGCGCAGGTACTCCACCTCGGTGCGCACGTTCGCCAGCAGTTTGGCGGCGGTGTCCAGGCTGAAGCCGTTGCGGATGACGAAGCGGATGACGGCTATGTGCTCCAGGTCAGGCGGCAGGTAGTACGTCGGGGCCTGCCAGCCGTGCATCTTCAGCCGGGCGGCCAGGTCGAAGACGGTGAAACCGTCGTAGCCGGGGGCGGTCCGTACGGCGAGCACCGGCAGTTCCGAGCCGTCGGCGATGAGCGAGAGCTCGGGGAGTTTGGCGATCTCCGCACCGAGGTAGGTCGCCACGTCCCGGCAGGTCTGCTGGACGGCCTGGTAGCCCTCGAAGCCGAGCCGCAGGAAGTTGTAGTACTGCGCGATGACCGGGGCGCCGGAGCGGGAGAAGTTGAGCGTGAAGGTGTCCATGTTGCCGCCGAGCAGGTCGCAGGAGAGCACCAGGTCCTGCGGCAGGGCGTCCGGCTCCTGCCAGACGATCCAGCCGACGCCGGGGTAGACCAGGCCGAACTTGTGCCCCGAGGCGTTGATCGACTGCACCCGGGGAAGCCGGAAGTCCCACACCATGCCGGGTTCCAGGAACGGGGTGATGAAGCCGCCCACGGCCGCGTCCACGTGCAGCGGTATTCTCAGCCCGCGCTCGGCCTCCAGCCGGTCCAGCTCGGCCGACATCTGCTCG
This sequence comes from Nonomuraea sp. NPDC048882, assembly GCF_040649755.1. NCBI lineage: Bacteria > Bacillati > Actinomycetota > Actinomycetes > Streptosporangiales > Streptosporangiaceae > Nonomuraea > Nonomuraea sp. NPDC048882. Next base: position 336,001 of record NZ_JBEZGB010000008.1, on the reverse strand, counting down.
ATCGGGTCGTACTTGCCGCATTGCGTGGAGCCGAGCACGCCGATGACGCCGATGGTGTTGTCGTCACAGAACTCGCCGAGCCGGGCCGGGTTCAAGGTGAAAGCCGGCTCCTCGATCGGAATCCAGCGCGGCTCGACGTCCCAGTACTGGCAGAACTTCGGCCAGCAGGTGTGGACGGCGGTGCCCATCACCAGGTTGGGGTTGGCGGTGGGCAGTCCGGCTGCCCGGCGCCGCTCGCGCCACTGGAACTTCATCGCCAGCGCGCCGAGCATGGCCGCCTCGCTGGAGCCGCTCGTGGAGCAGCCGACACTGGAGCCGTTCGGGTCGCCCCACAGGTGATCGAGCATGTTGACGCAGCGCGCCTCGATGTCGGCCGTCTGCGGGTACTGGTCGTGGTCGACGAGGTTGCGGTCGAGGGTTTCCGCGATGAGTTCGCGGGCTTGGGGCTCCATCCAGGTCGTGCAGAACGTGGCCAGGTTGAGCCGGGCGTTGCCGTCGAGGAGGAGTTCGTCGCGGATGAGCGCCTGGGCCGCCGCGGGATTCATCGGGCCGGCCGGCATCTTGAACCGGGGCACGCCGCCTTCCGGCACCAGCCCGTTGTAAAGGGGATTGACATCGAGTGATTCTTGCCACCGGTCGGATTCGACTCGCCTGAGCATGAGCTTCACCCCGCGAAAGAGCTTGACGCCACGTCAAACACCGACGGTAGGCAATCATTCACTAAGAGTCAATGGTGAGGTGATCTCAGTGAAATAATTCGGGTGATAGGGGATGTTCGGGACGCCCGCAGTGGCGTTTCGGGCTTTTCGGGAGAAGTCGTCGAAGGCCGGAGACAGACGTGGAGCCTCCGGTAGATGAGTTCTCACCACAAGAAATCCCGTCGCCCGGAAGGCTCCACGTGATTGCTCATCGTGCCACGCTCGACGTCTCCCGCGCGCTCATTCACTACGTTGCCCGGCTGCTGCACGACGAGCGCCGCCGGCTCGGCACCCCCAAAGGGAGCCGCGCCCTGACCCCGTTCTGGCAGGCGGTCCTGGTACTGCGGTGGTTCCGGGGTGAACGCGACATCCCCAAGCTCGGCCGCGATCACCGCGTCTCCCGCGCCACGGCCTACCGCTACACCGTCGAAGGGATCGACGTCCTCGCAGCTCAAGCCCCTGACCTGCAGGAGGCTCTGGACCGCGCCCAAGCCGACGATCTGCCCTATGTGATCCTGGACGGCACCCTGATCCCCGCCGACCGCTGCGCCGAGCAGACCATCAGCGTCAAGGGCGAACCCATCGACGCCTGGTACTCCGGCAAAGCCCACCACCACGCCGGCAACCTCCAAGCACTCTCGGCACCCGACGGACTGCCCCTGTGGATCTCCGACGTCGAGCCAGGCTCGGTCCATGACCTGACCGCTGCCCGCACGCACGTGCTGGGCACGTTGTACGCCGCAGCCGCGGCAGGCCTGCCGACCCTCGCCGACAGCGGCTACGACGGCGCCGGAATCGGCATTCACACCCCGATCAAGCAGCCCGACGGCAACCAGATCCTCAGCCCGGACAACCGCACCTACAACCGGCTCCTCCGCGCCCTGCGCTGCCTCGGCGAACGCGGATTCGCCCTGCTCAAAGGCCGCTGGCGAATCCTCCAGCACATCACCCTCAGCCCCAGCACCATCGGCGACATCGCCCGAGCAGCACTTGTCCGCACCCATTTCGAGCACAACTACCTACGAGCAATTCGCTGAGATCACGTCAGTACCGCTGATGTTGTAGTGCGTGCCGATCAGGGTTACCTGCTGGCCTCGCAGGTCTCCCCAGCCGACGCCCACCCGGTAGGCCGGGAGGCGTATGCAGTAGGGCGGGTTGTGCCGGGTCGGCGGACTCCTGGCGCTCATGTTCGCAGCGCACGCAGTCCGGCCGGTGCTGGTCGTAATCACCCCTACTACGGCTTCGGGGTCGGAGTGGTAGTCGCCGGCCGCAGCTTCTTCCGTTTTCCTGAACAACGTCTCAGAACTGATCCTGCCGCAGGTCACGCGCCTCGACCGACTCTGCGTTGTTTGTCCAGTAAGCCTCGCCCTCGCTGGACAACCGACGAGCCCCTACAGCAGAAGTGACATCACGGGGCGTCGCAATGGTCGAACAGCCGCACCGATGTTTCAGGCGTCCTGATGGCCTGGGCCCAACAGAACCCCGCCGAATTCGCCGAGGCGATGGAGTCGACCGAGGTCGACGATGTGATCACCGACAACGGGTCAACCTCAGCTTCCTGTCCGACGCCGTTGTTCGGGAAATCAGCTCGGACTCTGGGCCGCGATGACCAGCCACGCGGATGCCATCAATCGCCACCAAGATGGCCATGGGGCGGAGATCGCCGGGATACCGACTGCCATCTACAACTTCGTCAAGAAGTTCTGGAAACAGATCGTCGCGGCGGCAAAGAAGGCTGGCAAGTGGGCGTTGTACAAGGCACACCTCTGCACTGCTGGTGCGGCCGACGGACTGTACCGCTGGTCAGGCGGTGACGTCGCCCACCTGGCCGCGTATCCCAAGGAGGCCCTCGCGGTGGCGATCACCGGGTGCATCAAGAGACTGTGAATCTCGCTGTGGCCGCACCCCCGGGGTACGGCCACAGCGAGAACCTCCACTCGCCCAGAGCCCTGATGCCCTGCTGCGTCGGGGCTCCGATCATGAAGCCTTCTGCCGCGACCTGGAAGGCGGGTCCGGCCGAGATGCAGCACTCAGGTCAGCGGCTTCAAGAGTAGCCGCCGTCGGCCCAGACCAGAGCGATCGTGGAGAACTTCTTGCGCAGCAGCGCCAGCACCGGAGGCGCGCCGTCGCGGTCCTGCACCGACGCGGCGGTGACCATCACGCACAACAGCAGCCCGAGCGTGTCGACCACGACGTGCCGTTTCTGCCCCTTCAGTTTCTTGCCCGCGTCGTATCCGCAGGCCGCCGCGCCGACGGTCTCGGCCGCCCGGACCGTCTGGGAGTCCACGCAGCCGGCAGTCGGCAGCTCACTGCGTCCGGCCAGAACGCGCAGACGACCACGCAACCGCCCGGCCAGCCGTTCGGGCAGACCGCGCCGGGACCAGCGCAGGAAGAACGCATAGATCGCCTCGTGCGGCGGGAAGTCGACCGGCAGGGCCCGCCACTCGATCCCGTACCGGGTCACGTAGTCGATCGCGTCCAGGGTCGCGCGCAGGTCATGCACCATCGGCCGGCCTGTCACCATGACCAACTCGGCCATCACGCCTCGCGCCTCAGGCTCCAGCACCTGCCCTTCGATGTCGGTGAGATCCGACGGGTATGCCGGTTTCCGATCGCGACATGCGCACCCCGATGAGGCACAACCGCTGACGTTCACGGCTGCGGACGTGTAGACAGACAACCACGGGCTCCTGGCCGCTGAGCTGCTTAGACAACACCTCAGCTACCGGGAGCCCGCTCCCGTTCACCGGTCAACGGCCCAATGATGACCGCACCCCAACACTCTCCTGACTCGAGCCTCACCACCAAAGTCCTTCGTCAGCAGGCTCTGAGTTGCCCGGCGAGGGTGTGTCATGTGGGTGACGGCCTGCACGAGACCGTGCGGAGGATCAACATGACTTCAGTCGTCCTCCTGCTCGGGAGCCGGCGGCGTGACCGGGTGAGAAAGGCGCCCCTAACGCACAGGTGCCCACGACGTGCTCCGTGACCGGGGCCCGGCGGGTGTTGTCCGGCGGGCCGCAGGAGGACAGGGGACAACAACCGCGAACAAGAAGGTGCGCATCGGGCAATAAGCGCCGACCCTCTTTCGAGAAAGGCGCCGGATGTATGACCCTTCCTCCCACCCGTCGAGGCCGATGGTGGCGGAGACGGACGACGCGTCGGTCATCGCCAAGTCGCGCGATGAGCCCGAGTGGTTCGCGGTGATCTTCGACCGGTACTTCACCGCCATCCACCGCTACGCCGCCGCCCGCCTCGGGCCCGCGGCCGCCGACGACGTGGCCGCGGAGACGTTCCTGATCGGCTTCGACCAGCGCGCCCGCTACGACCTGACCCACGCGCGGGCGAAAGCCTGGTTGTACGGCATCGCCACCAACCTCATCGCCCGTCATCGCCGCGACGAGCTCCGCTACTACCGGGCCCTCGGCCGCGCGGCCGGCCGTGACGACGTCGAGGGTCACGCCGAACAGGTCACGGACCGGGTCTCCGCCGAACTGCTCCGCCCACGGCTGGCCCGTGGCCTGAGCGGGCTGTCCCAGCGCGACCGCGACGCGCTGATGCTCGTGGCCTGCGCCGACCTCAGTTACGCGGAGGCGTCCTTAGCCCTGGGCGTACCGATCGGCACCGTCGGCTCCCGGGTGAACCGGGCCAGAGCCAAGCTCCGCAAGACGCTGGGTCACGTGGCGAAGGAGGCCTGAACCATGGAAGAGACCATGGAAGAACTGCGAGAGCTGCGCCGCCACCACGACGCGCAGCCGGAGCCCGCTCCGAGGACCGTCGACGCGGCCCGCGCCCGCCTGAACGCGCACATGCGCGGTGACCAGATGCGCGGTGGCCTGGACGTGCACATGCGCAGCGGCCTCAACGCGCAGATGCGCGGTGGCCGGAGTCGCCGGGTCCGGCCGATGTGGGGGCTGAGCCTGGCCGGAGCGGCCGCCACCGCGGTCGCCGTGGCCGTGACGGTCGTTCCCGGCGCGGGCGTGGATCCGCGGACCTCCCCGGCCCCGCCGTCCACCACTGCCACGACCACCACGGAGCTGCGGCTGCGGCCGGTCGCGGACGCCCAGGACGTGGCGGACAACGCGGCGCTGCTGGCCGGCGCCGAAGCCGGATGGGCGATCTCACCCACGCAGTGGAGCTACGTGAAGAGCGTACGCGCCCAGACGCGGCCGGACGGCGGGGAGTGGCTGCGCGGCCGTCCCAAGGAGACGGTCACCCACGAGCAGTGGCGGCGGTTCGACGACAAGGCGTTCGCCACCGTCGAGCAGGGCCGGCTCAAGGTTCATAAGGGGTCGGAGTTCGAGGTGACCTACGCCTACCTGCTCGCCCTGCCGACCGAGGCCGATCAGCTGCTGGCCCGCGTCTACGCGACGGTCGACGAGGAGGACGCCAGGCACCGCGAGTCGCTCCAGGACCGCGTCCGGCAGCGGGCGGAGAGCAGGGGCAAGAGCCCGGAGGTGGCCGAGCGCATCGCCGCAGAATCGACGCCTGAGCTCCAGCGCGAGGAGCGCGACAGGTGGGCGTTCCAGCTGATCGCGATGGGCATGAGGGACGCCGCGCTGCCGCCCAGACTCCGCGCCGCCATGTACGGCGCCCTCGCCGCGATCCCCGGCGTACGGTACGAGGACACGGCCTCCGACCTGCTCAAGCGCCGCGGCGTCACCCTCTACCACGTCCTGGACGGATACCTGCGCGACGAGATCTTCATCGATCCGGAGACGTACGTGTACCTGGGCTACCGCACCGTCGTGGTCGCGAACCACAAGGAGCAGCCCCCGTTCGGCGACGTGTGGAAGAAGGGGGAGATCCGCGACTGGAACGCGCTGGTCGAGGCCGCCGTCGTGCGGAAGGCCGGGCAGCGGCCCGGCTGAGCGCAGCGCGGCCTGGCGGGGTGGCCGCGGTGCTCCTTCGCCGGCTCGGGTGGCCTAACATGCGGGCATGCAGACTGCTGCCGGTGTCGTGCTCGCGGGCGGGCGTTCCTCGCGGATGGGGCGGCCGAAGGCGTGGCTGGAATGGCATGGTTCGACGTTGCTCTACCGCGCCGCCGCGGTGGTCGGCAGGGCGGTCGAGGGCCCGGTCGTCGTGGTGGCCGCGCCCGGGCAGGAGCTGCCGCCGTTGCCCTCGGGCGTGACGGTGGCGGAGGACCCCGTGGAGGGGCTGGGGCCCATGCAGGGGCTGGCCGTGGGGCTGGCGGCGGTGGCCGACCGGGCCGAGGTGGCGTTCGTGTGCTCCACCGACCTGCCCTTCCTCCATCCGGCCTTCGTCCGCCGGGTGCTGCGCGCGATGGACGGGGGAGCGGACGTCGTGCTGCCGGTCGCCCGGGGGTTCCGGCAGCCGCTGGCCGCCGGCTACCGGACCGCTCTGGCCGGACTGGTCACGGAGCTGCTGGCGGCGGGCGACCTGCGGCCCGGCATGCTCTTCAAGCACTGCGAGGCGGTGCAGTTGGACGACGACGAACTGCTTGCCGACGCCGGGCTCAGGCGGCACGACCCGGAGCTTGAGTCCGTGGTGAACGTCAACTCCCCCGAGGACTATGCGGCGGCCAGGGAACGTCCGCCGGCGGAGGTCACGGTGGAGTGTTTCGGCGCGCTGGCCAGGAACGGGAGTCACCGGCCGCGCGCCGTCCCTGCCGCCACGCTCGGGGCCGCCGCAGCGGCGGCCGGGCTGGCTCTGGACCGCCACGTGGTGGCCGCGCTCAACGGCGACCAGGTCACCCGGGACGCCGCCCTGCCCCTCGTGGCCGGTGACACCGTCTCCTTCCTGTCCGCCGACGCCGGCGGCTGAAGACGCATCCGGTCCGGGAAGCGGGTGGCTGAGGACGTATCCGGTCCGGAAAACGGGCGGAAAAGGGCGTGCGCGGCCGGCACGCGGGCGGCGGCGGCCGGTTACGCGGGAGGCGAACCCCGCGAGGGCAGGCCACGGGATGGTCTCCTCGTGGCGCGTCGTAGAGTCGTGACATGGCACCTGGCGGATTCTTCGGCCAAGCGCTGCTCGTGGACGTCGCCGGCCGCGACGCGAGCGGTGCCCCTATCGCGCTGGACGAGCGGGTGCTCCGCTCCTACCTGGGCGGGGTGGGCCTGGGCACGTGGCTGCTGCATCGGCTGGCGCCCGCCGGGGTCGATCCGCTGGCGCCTGAGGCGCCGCTGGCCTTCGTCTTCTCCTCGCTGGTCGGCACGCCGCTGACGACCAGCGCGAAGTTCGCGGTCGTGGCCAAGTCGCCGCTCACGGGCCTGCTGACCGACGCTCTGGCCTCCAGCCGGTTCGCCATCGCCGGCAAGCTGACCGGGCATGACGCGATCGTGATCCGCGGCCGGGCCGACGAGCTGTCGGTGCTACTGGTCGACGGCGGCGACGTACGGCTCGAGCCGGCGCCCGAGCTGGCCGGGCTGACCGCGGCGCAGGCCGAGACCGCGGCGAAAGAGCGCTTCGGCCGTACCTGGCGCAGCGCGGCCATCGGCCCGGCGGGGGAGCGGCAGGTGCGTTACGCCACCATCAGCCATGACGGCCGCCACGCCGGCCGGGGCGGTCTCGGCGCGGTGATGGGCGCGAAGAACATCAAGGCGGTGCTGGTCAGGTCGGCGGCCAAGGTGTCGGTGGCCGACCCGGCGGGCGTCCTCGCCGCCGCCCGCGACCTGCGTGAACGCAGCTTCGGCCCGGCCACCGCGAAATACCGCGAGCTGGGCACGCTGGCCAACCTGCTGGCCTTCAACGCGGTCAGCACCCTGCCCACCCGCAACTTCACCGCGGCCACCTTCGAGGGCGCGCCCCGTCTGGCCGCCGAGGAGCTGCACGAGCTGCGCGGGGTGGCCCGCAACAGCTGCGCCTCGTGCTCCATCGGCTGCGAGCACATCTACTCCCGCAAGGGCGGCGGCCAGCAGCGGATGGAATACGAGAACGTCTTCGCGCTCGGCCCGCTGTGCGGCGTGTCCGACCCCGACGAGGTGTTCGCCGCCAGCGCCCGCTGCGACGAGCTGGGCATCGACACGATCTCGGCGGGCGGCACCATCGCGTGGGCGATGGAGTGCGCCGAGCGCGGCCTGCTCGACGAGCCGTGGCTGCGCTTCGGCGACGGCGCCGCCCTGTTGCGCGCGCTGGACGCGATCGGCGAGCGGTCGCCGGGTCTGGGCGAGCTGCTGGCGCAGGGCTCACGCCGGGCCGCCGCCGTGGTGGGCGGGTCGTCGATCGACTTCGCGCCGCAGGTCAAGGGGCTGGAGCTGCCCGGATACGAACCCCGCAGCCTCCAGGCGATGGCGCTCGGCCTCGCGGTCAACGCCAGGGGAGCCGACCACAACCGGTCGGGAGCCTACGAGGCCGACCTGTCGGGCGAGCTCGACCGGCTGGCCGGCGGGGCGGCCCACGTCGCCGCCGCGGTCGGCACCGAGGATCGCGCCGCCGTCATGGACTCGATGATCCTGTGCAAGTTCCTGCGCGGCGTCTTCGACGACCCCTTCACCGAGTGGGCCGGGCTGCTCGCGCTGGTCACCGGCTGGCCGGTGGACGCCGCCGAGCTGCGCGAGACCGCCCGGCGGATCGTCCGGGCCAAGCGCGCGTTCAACCAGCGTGAGGGGGCCACCGCCGCCGACGACACGCTGCCGGCGCGGATGCTGGAGACGCCGCTGGAGCTCGGCTCAGGACGCCGGGCGGCGCTCGACGAAGACCGCCTGCGCTCGATGGTCACCGGTTACTACGCCGCTCGCGGCCTCGACGAGGAGGGGCGCGTCGCCCCCGCCGACCTCGCGGATCTCCTGCTGGACGGGTAGATGAGCCGCCGTGTCGTGGAACGGACCATCAGAGGGTAGAAGATCGGCCACTCGAAGGGGTACATTGCCTGACATAGTGTATGCCGTATTCAGTATGCCGAATTGCGGTGCTCTCATGGTGAGGTTGAGATGACGACGATCGAGGAGCCGGCGACCGCCGTACGGACCGTGACCGTCGAGATCGACGGTCGCGAGGTGAGCGTGCCCGAGGGCACCACCATCTACGACGCCGCGAAGTCAGTGGACATCGACATTCCGGTTTTGTGCCACAACGAGCGGTACGACCCCGTCGGGGTGTGCCGCATGTGCGTGGTCGACACGGGCGGGCGGGCCTTCGCCGCCGCGTGCGTGCGCCCGTGCGAGGACGGCATGGAGGTCAAGACCAGCACGCCCGAGCTGGAGCGCAACCGCGCCACGCTGACCGAGCTGCTGCTGTCCGACCAGCCGCCCCGCGAGGAGGACCCGAAGCAGACGACCACCGGCGACAACCTGCTGCTCGATCTGGCCGACCGGTTCGACGTGGCCAAGGAGACGGCCGGCCTGCCGTGCGGCTCAGGCCGGGGCCTCGACACCTCCAACCCGGTCATCGCGGTCGACCACGACGCGTGCATCCTCTGCGACCGGTGCGTACGCGCGTGCGACGACATCCAGGGCAACGACGTCATCGGCCGCTCGGGCAAGGGCTACTCGACCACGATCTCGTTCGACCTCGACGACCCCATGGGCGCCAGCTCGTGCGTGACCTGCGGCGAGTGCGTGCAGGCGTGCCCCACCGGCGCTCTGACCAACAAGGCGATCAACGACGTCCCCATCAGGCCCCGGGAAGAGCTGGACGCGGTCGACACCGTCTGCCCGTACTGCGGCGTCGGCTGCGCCCTCACCTACTACGTCGACCGCGAGCGCGGCGCCATCGCCTTCGCCGAGGGCCGCGACCAGCCGGGCTCGAAGAGCCGGCTGTGCGTCAAGGGCCGCTACGGCTGGGACTACGCGGCCTCGCCGCAGCGGCTGACCGTGCCGCTGATCAGGGTGGACTCCTCCTACCCCAAGGGCCCGCTGTCGGCGGACGTGCGCGGCGACGCCCACAACGACCGGGGGCGGGCCGGCGGCGGAGGCGGCCGCAGCGGCGGGGGACGCGGCTCCGGGCTGAGCAAGAACCGCAAGGACGGCCGGCGCAAGCCCGGCGGCCTGGTCGACTACGACGAGGTACTGCCGCACTTCCGCGAGGCCACCTGGGAGGAGGCGCTCGACCTCGTCGCCCGGCGGCTCAAGGAGATCCACGCCGAGCAGGGCGCGGGCGCCATCGCCGGGTTCGGCTCGGCGAAGTGCTCCAACGAGGAGGCGTACCTCTTCCAGAAGCTGATCAGGGCCGGGTTCGGCACCAACAACGTCGACCACTGCACCCGGCTGTGCCACGCCTCGTCGGTGGCCGCGCTGTTCGAAGGGGTCGGCTCCGGCGCGGTCTCGACCACGTACGGCGACGTCGCCAACGCCGAGGTCGTGATCATCACCGGGTCCAACCCGACGGCGAACCACCCCGTCGCCAGTTCCTTCTTCAAGCAGGCCCGCCGGCGCGGCACGAAGATCATCTACGTCGATCCGCGAGCCAGCACGGTGTCGGAGCACGCCGACTACCACTGCCAGGTCAAGCCCGGCACCGACGTGGCGTTCTACAACGCGATCATGCACGAGGTGATCAGGCTCGGCCTGATCGACATGGACTTCATCAGGGCCCGCGTCTCCGGCTTCGAGGAGCTGGTGCGCACGGTCAACGAATACCCGCCGGAGCGCGCCGCGCAGATCACCGGCGTCGACGCCGACCTGATCCGCCAGGTCGCACGGGTCTGGGGCGAGGCCAAGGCCGGTGTCATCTACTGGGGCATGGGCATCTCCCAGCACACCACCGGCACCGACAACGCCCGCTGCCTGATCGCGCTCTGCTCGATCACCGGCAACGTGGGCCGTCCCGGCACCGGGCTGCACCCGCTGCGCGGGCAGAACAACGTCCAGGGCGCCTCCGACGCGGGGCTGATCCCCATGTTCTACCCCGACTACCAAGGCGTGGACCGGGAGGGCACCCGGCGCAGGTTCGAGGAGGCGTGGGGCACGCAGCTCGACCCCGACCGCGGGCTGACCGTCACCGAGATCATCGGCTCGGTGCTGAAGCCGGGCGGGGTGCGCGGCATGTACATGCTGGGGGAGAACCCGTTCCTGTCCGACCCCAACATCAACAAGGTCCGCAAGGCGCTGTCGCAGCTCGACTTCCTGGTGGTCCAGGACATCTTCCTGACCGAGACCGCCGAGTTCGCCGACGTCATCCTGCCCGCGTCGTCCTACCTGGAGAAGGACGGCAGCTACACCAACACCGACCGGCGCGTGCAGCTCGGCCGCAAGGTGATGGATCCACCGGGGCAGGCCAGGGTCGACTGGGAGATCATCCAGGACATCGCCCGCCGGATCGGGCTCGACTGGTCCTACACCTCCGCGAGCGAGGTGTTCGACGAGATGGTGGCGCTCATGCCGTCGTACGCGAACCTGCGCCACGACAACCTGGGTCTGAGCGGCAAGCTCTACCCCAACGCCGACCCCGACCACTCCGACGGCACCGTGGTGCTGTTCGACGAGCGGTTCAACACCGACGACGGCCTCGCCCACCTCGTCCCGGCGCAGTGGCTGCCGGCCAAGGAGCTGCCAGACGGGGAGTTCCCGCTGGTGCTCAACACCGGCCGGCTGCTCGAACACTGGCACACCGGATCGATGACGCGGCGGTCGTACGCGCTCGACGCGATCTCGCCGGTCGCCGAGGTCTACATGCATCCCAAGGACGCCGCCGACCGCGGCCTGTCACACGGGCAGATGGCCCGCGTACGCTCCCGGCGCGGCTCCATCGAACTGCAGGTCCGCGTCTCCCACCGCGAGCAGCTCGGCAACTGCTTCATCCCGTTCCACTTCCGTGAGGCGGCGGCGAACCTGCTGACCATCGACGAGATCGACCCCTTCGGCAAGATCCCCGAGTTCAAGTTCTGCGCGATCCAGGTCGAGGCGCTGGGCGATCGGCAGGCCGAGCCGCTCAGCACCGGACCCCTGAACGACATGGGAAGTGTCTGAATGACCCTGAGTTTCGAGACGGGACGTCCGCGGGTCCCCGGCGTCGAGGCACGAGCCGGCAAGTTTCCCGGCCCGTCGCTGATCCCGGCGCTCAACGCCATCCAGGCGCGGCTGGGCTGGCTGCCCCGGGAGGAGCTGGAGGAGCTGTCGCGCACCATGCGCCGGCCGCTCTACGAGATCCAGGGGCTCATCTCCTTCTACCCGCACTTCCGTACGACGCCGCCGGCCAAGGTGCAGGTCAGCGTCTGCCACGACCTGTCGTGCTGGCTGCGCTCGGCCGACGACCGGATCGCCGCGATCCGCGCCCGCTACGGCGACGACACCGAGATCGAGCTCAACGAGGTCTCCTGCCTGGGCCGCTGCGACAGCGCCCCGGCCGTGGCCGTCAACGAGCATCCGGCGCCGGCCACCGAGGTCGACGCGCTCGTGGCCGCCGCCCGCGACGCCGAGCTCGCTGAGGCCGGTGTCACGGGCCGCGCAGAACCCTGGCCGAACGACCCGTACCCGGCCGGCTCCGGCGTCGCGTCCCGATACGCCAGCCTGCGCGCGCTGCTGGCCGGCGAGATGAGCGCAGAGAGCGTGGTGGCCACGCTGGAGGCGTCGGGGCTGCGCGGCATGGGCGGCGCGGGGTTCCCCACCGGCCGGAAGTGGGGCCTGGTCGCCGCCACCGACCCGGGCGGCGTCAAATACGCGATCTGCAACGCCGACGAGTCCGAGCCGGGCACGTTCAAGGACCGCCAGATCCTCACCGACCAGCCGCACCTCGTCATCGAGGGGCTGCTGCTCGGCATGGCCGTGACCGGCGCCGAGCACGGCTGGATCTTCATCAGGCACGAGTACGGCCCCGAGGAGCGCGTGCTGCGCGCGGAGCTCGCGGCACTGCGCGAGGCGGGCGTGATCGGCCCGGACGCCTGCGGCAGCGGCCGCCGGCTGGAGGCCGACATCTTCGTCTCGCCCGGCGGCTACATCCTCGGCGAGGAGACCGCGCTGCTGGAGTGCATGGAGGGCCACCGCGGCGAGCCGCGCAACAAGCCGCCCTTCCCGGGCAACTACGGCCTGCACGGCCGCCCCACGCTGATCAACTCGGTGGAGACCTTCGCCGACGTGCCGGTGATCCTGCAGCGCGGCGCCGACTGGTGGGCCGAGCAGGGCGAGGGCGACAGCGTCGGCTGGAAGTTCTTCGCCGTCTCCGGGCACGTCGAAAACCCCGGCGTCTACTGCGTGCCGATGGGCACCACCGTGCGCGCCCTGATCGACCTGGCCGGCGGCGTGCTCGGCGGCGCGCAGGTCGGAGCCGTGCAGCCGGGCGGCGCGTCCTCCAACTTCATCGGCCCCGACCGGCTCGACCTGGCGCTCGACTTCGGCACGCTCGCCGAGGCCGGCACCATGCTCGGCTCCGGCGCCCTGGTGGTGCTGGCCGAGGGCACCGACCTGCTGGCCGCCTCGACCAACGTGCTGCGCTTCTTCCGCAACGAGTCGTGCGGCAAGTGCGTGCCCTGCCGGGTCGGCTCCACCAAGGCGCACGAGCTCCTGCGGGAGACGCTGGACTCCGGGTCCGGCGCCCTCGACGACGCGCGCAGGGGCCGGATCCTGCAACTGGAGGAGACGATGCGCAAGACGTCCATCTGCGGGCTCGGGCAGGTGGCGCTCGGCCCGGTCGTGTCCGTGCTGGGGCTGGACAAGGGCGGCGCGGCGGCCCGGCCGCAACCCCGCCCCGGCGGCTCGAAGGAGCAGCCGGACCGTTGAGCGGCAGGGAGTTCTTCACCGCCAGGACCCTCGCCGAGGTTCGCGAGGGGTTCCGGCCCGCCCGCCGTACGCCGGCCGAGCGCGTCCCGCTGGCGCGGGCGCTGCGCCGGGTGCCCGTCGCCGGCATCACCGCGCCCGCCGACCTGCCCGGCTTCGCCCGTTCCACCGTGGACGGCTTCGCGGTCAGGGCGGCCGACACCTACGGCGCCTCCGACGGGCTCCCGTCCTACCTCGACCTGCTCGGCGCGGTACGGATGGGCGCCGAGCCCGACGTGGCGGTGCGGCCCGGCGGCTGCGTCGCGATGCCGACCGGGGGAGTGATCCCGGACGGCGCCGACGCCGTGGTGATGGTCGAGTACACCGCCGAGACGATGCCCGGCACGATCGAGGTGACCAGGCCCGTCGCGCCGGGCGCCGGCATCGTCCGCGCCGACGAGGACGTCGCGCGCGGCGGCGTTTTGGCCCCCGCCGGCCGGCCGCTGCGCGCCCCCGACCTCGGCTTCCTCGCCGCCGCCGGGGTGAACGAGATCTCCGCGCACCGCCGCCCCCGGGTGGCGATCGTGTCCACCGGCGACGAGGTGGTGCCGCCCGGCACCGCCCGGCTCATCGCCGGGCAGGTGCGCGACGCCACCGCCTCCGCGCTGGCGGGGCTGGTCGCCGACGCGGGCGGCGAGCCGTGGATCGCCGGCATCGTCCCCGACGAGCCCGGCGCGCTCAAGGACCGGCTGGCCGCGGTGCTGCCCGAGTCCGACCTGGTCGTCGTCTCGGCCGGCTCGTCGGTCGGCGCACGCGACGAGACCGCGGGCGCGGTCGCCGCGATCGGCCAGGTCTGGTGCCACGGAATCGCCATCAAACCCGGCAAACCCACACTGCTGGCCGAGTGCTCCGGCGTGCCGCTCATCGGGCTGCCTGGCAACCCGCTGTCCGCCCTGGTGGTGTTCGGGCAGGTCGGCGTGCCGCTGGTGTGGCGCATCGCCGGCTGCGAGAACCCGCCGCCGCAGCCGAGCACCCGCGCCCGGCTCTCCCGCGACCTGGCCTCGGCGGCCGGCCGCCTCGACGTGGTCCAAGTCGGCGTACGCGACGGCGTGGCCGAGCCGATCTTCGGCCCGTCGGCGCTACTGTCGGTGCTGGCCCGCGCCGACGGTTACGTGATCGTGCCGGAACCGGCCACCGGGCTGGACGCGGGCACCGAGGTAGAGGTCACCCTGTACAGATGAGCGCTGAAAGTCCCTTCGTCTCCGACGTGCCCGCGGCCCAGGCGCTCACCGTCTGGCGCGAGGCCCGCGCCGCGGCCGGCTGCCCCGCCCGGGTCGGCCCGGTCCGCATGCCGGTCGGGTCCGCCGTCGGCCGCGTCACCGCCGAGCCCGTATGGGCGCTGCGCTCCTCGCCCGCCTTCGACGCCGCGGCCATGGACGGCATCGTAGTCCGCGCCTCCGACACCGTCGGCGCGGCCGACACCACCCCGGTGCTGCTGGCCCACGGCGACTTCGCCGTGGTCGACACCGGTGACCCGCTGCCCGAGGGATACGACGCCGTGGTCATGCGCGAGCACGTCCACCGCACCCAGGACGGGGAGGCCGAGCTGCGGGCGGCCGTACCTCCGTACCAGCACGTCCGCTCCATCGGCGAGGACATCAGCGCCGGCGAGCTGCTGCTGCCCGAGGGACACCGGCTGCGCCCCGTCGACGTCGCCGCCTGCGCCGCGGCTGGGGTCGTCGAGGTCGGCGTCCGCCGCGCGCCGCGCGTGGTGATCGTGCCGACCGGCGACGAGATCCGCCCCGTCGGGGCCGAACTCGCGCCCGGCGACATCCTCGACACCAACTCGATGATGCTGGCCGCGCAGGCCAGGGAGGCCGGCTGCTCGGCGCGCGTCACGGACATCGTTCCCGACGACCCCGCGGCCATCACCGCGGTGCTCATGGAGGCGGTTCAGGACGCCGACCTGGTGCTGCTCATCGCCGGCTCCAGCGCGGGACGCGACGACTACACCGCCCGCGTGGTCGCCGAGGCCGGCGTCGTCGCCGTCCACGGGGTCGCCGTGCGTCCCGGCCATCCCGTCGTGCTCGGCGCGGTCGAGCGGACGCCGGTGATCGGCGTGCCCGGCTACCCGGTGTCGGCGGCGCTCACGTTCGACATCTTCGCCGCACCCGCGCTCGCCGAGCTGGAGGGCGCCGCGCCGCGCGAACGCCCCACCGCCACGGCGCACCTGGCCAGGAAGCTGCCGTCGGCCATCGGCATGGACGACTGGGTACGCGTGCGCCTCGGCCGGGTCCGCGACCGGCTCGTGGCCACCCCGCTGCCCAGGGGCGCCGGCGTGCTCACCTCCCTCGTCCGCGCCGACGGCCTGCTCGTCGTGCCCTCCGGGGTGGAGGGCCACCACGCCGGGGAGCAGGTCCGGGTCGAGCTGCTGCGCGGGCTGTCCGAGATCGGCCGCACCATCGTCGCCATCGGCTCGCACGACATGGTGCTCGACCTCGCCGCCTCCGCCCTGCGCGCCGCCGACCCCCTCATCACCCTGGCGTCGTCGAACGTCGGCTCCCTCGGCGGCCTGGTGGCCCTGCGCGACGGCCTCTGCCACGTGGCCGGCTCACACCTGCTCGACCCGGCCACCGGCCTTTACACGCTCCCGTACGTGGACCGCCTGCTCGGGGCGGACGCCGACGTCGCCGTGATCCGGCTCGTCCACCGAGACCAGGGCCTCATCGTCGCCCCCGGCAACCCGCTCGGCCTGACCGGCATCGACGACCTCGCCAAACCCGACCTGCGCTACGTCAACCGCCAGCGCGGCGCCGGCACCCGCGCCCTGCTCGACCACGAGCTGGCCGGCCTCGGCATCGACCCGCGTGAGGTGTCCGGCTACTCCCGCGAGGAACACACCCACCTCGCCGTCGCCGCCGCCGTGGCGGCCGGCCGCGCGGACACCGGCTTGGGCATCCTGGCCGCCGCGCGCGCCTTCGGGCTGGACTTCGTGCCGGTGGCGCGGGAGCCGTACGACCTGGTGCTGCGTACCGGGACGTTGGAGGAGGAACTGCTGGCGCCGCTGTGGGAGTTGCTGGAACGGCCGGAGTTCCGGGCGGAGGTGGAGGCGCTGGGCGGCTACTCGTGCGCCGAAACGGGCCGCCGCATCCGCTGACCTGCGCTTGGGGCCGGGGCCGTCAGCCGCGCGGGGCGTACATGATCACCAGGAGCGCCGCCAGCGCGAACAACATCAGTGAGCGAACGATCGTCATGAACGGTGGTACTCCACTCCGCCTCCGTACCAGGAAACTTTGCATCAGGCGACAGCCCTCTTCAGCTCCAGTGTGTTCCCACCACGAGTGGGCGACGGGGCCACCGGGCCGGTCAGTCCCTCGATCACCACGCTCGCAGACGTTGACGCGGTGCCACACGTCGCGGTGCCTTCCGTTCTGACGAGGTGGTGGACCTCCGCACCGATCGCCAGGGCATACCGGCGAACCGTGGACAGGCGTGGATCTCCACCGACTCGCTCGAAGTCGGACACCGCGGGTTGACTCCGCCCCATCCTGTCCGCCACCTCGCTCTGCGCCAGCCCAAGCTGCTTACGCACGCCGACGAGGGCCTCGATGAGACGCATGTCGCGTTCGACCGCTGCGCTCTCCCGCTGAACATCGGGATCATCCAGGTCGATACCGAGCAGAGCGGCGACGTCGTGGTCCATGCCTACCTCCAATGATCGGCTTCACCTTATATACGGCGCTGCCGGTCCAGCGTCACACCGGAGGCCGCTGCTACCGGGCGTCGGCGTCTCCGCCTGGGTGCTGGGCCGGCGGGTGCCGGTGTGGGTGGGTCGGGTCGGTGGTGAAGTGGAGGCCCTTGGCGGACAGGTGGTGTTCCAAGGCTTCCGGGCTCTGGTGGGTCTGGTCGGGGAGGAGGTAGTACTCCTCCAGGAGGGCGCGGGCGGTGTCGTCGTCGCTGACCGCGCAGTCCCAGAGCACCTCGCCGTCCTCGACGGTGACGTCGTAGGCGAAGAAGACGCAGCAGGCCTTCTCACGGGCGGCCAGGTCGCGGACCCAGGCCGCTGTGCCCGGTTCGGCGCGGAGGCGGAAGCGGATGCCCTGCTCGGTGCGCTCGCGGGCAGTGAGGTGGCGGGTGAACAGGTGGCGGTACTCGTCCAGGCGCTCCTGGGGCGTGTCGGGGGCGGTGGTCATGTCGCAGACGATCGGGGTGGAAGCGGGGGGAATGTTCACCTTTGGGCTCCTCCGGGTGGGGCGGTCAGCGCTCTTGTGGTGCCGTCACTTCGAACCGTAGAGTCTGGAGCCTGGTCCAGAGTCAAGGGGTTGCGCCGTGAAGATCGGGCAGGTCGCGCACAAGGCCGGGGTCAGTGTGGACACGGTCCGTTTCTATGAGCGGCGCGGGATCCTGCCTGTCGCCCGGCGCCGGCCCTCGGGATACCGCGTTTTCGACGCCGCCGCGGTTGAACGCATCCGGATGGCCAAGAGCCTGCAAGAGCTCGGGTTCACCCTGGACGAGATCGTCGATGCCCTGGCCGCGCACGATCGTGGTGGTGCCACCTGTGACAGTGAGCGCTGGCGGCTGGAAGCGGTGGTGGATCGGATCGATGCCAAGATCGCCGAGTTGGGCCGGGCGAGGCGCGCCGCTGTGGAGACTCTGAGTGATTGCCGGGCAGGGTGCTGCCGGCTGGCTTATCCGCACGCCGACTGAAATAGCTGCCGGCTCGCCTATCCGCATGCCGACTGACGTGGTTGCGGGCTCGCGTATCGGGCGCGCTGCCTGAAATACTCGTGCGCCGATCAAAACCGCCGAAAACGCCGAAGCCGCGGATGTTCGTCGACTGAAGCGCTCGCGCCGGGCTGCGGGAAGGAGACAGGGAATGCGGGGGCCGCTGGTCGTCAAGCGGGCACTCGGTGAGCCGCCGCTCCTCCTGGCCGCGACGGTCTCGATCCTGCTGGCGACGACCACGCTGGTGGCGCTGACCATGTACGCCTCCTCCATCGCCGGCGCGGGCGTGCGCAGGGCGCTGGAGACGGCCTCGTACCGGCAGACGACCACCACGATCAGCGCTCAGGTCGATGCCAGGACCTTCCCGACGTACGACCGGCTGGTGCGTGGCGAGCTGGCGGCGGCGTACGGGGCGGCGCCGGCGGTCACCACCAGCCTGCGCTCCGACTCCTATGTCATGCCGGGGCAGGACGGCGAGGAACTGCCCGAGTTGCTGCGGTTCGGCAGTCACGACGGGCTCGACCGGCACGCCCGGCTGGTCGCGGGCAGGTGGCCGCGGGCCGGAGGGGAGAGCGTCGAGGCGGTGGTCTCGGAGCCGGCGGCGGCCACCGGGTTCAGGACCGGCTCCGAGCTCGCGCCGAAAGCGCGGCTCGACGGGCGTCCGGTGCAGGTCCGCGTGGTCGGCGTCTTCCGGCTCGACGACCCCGCCGACGAGCGCTGGGCCGGCGAGGAACTGCTGCGCCGGGGCGTGGAGCGCGGCGAATACACCACGTACGGGCCGCTGATGGTGGCGAGGGAGACGTTCGTCGGGCGCTTCGCCACCGGCGTCAGGGCCGTCTGGGCGGCCGAACCGGAGCTCGGGGCGCTGACCCCCGAGCGGCTGCGCCCGCTGGCCGAGGCCGTCGGCCGGGTCGGGGAGCGGCTGACGAAGGCCGGCTGCGTGAGCTGCGTGACCGCCGGTGAGCTGCCCGAACTGCTCATCCAGCTCGGCACCGCCTCGCTGGTGGCCCGCTCGACCATGCTGATCCCGGTGCTGCAGTTGTTGCTGCTGGCCGCGTACGCGCTGATGCTGACCGCGCGGCTGCTGGCCGACCACCGCCGGATGGAGGTGGCGCTGCTGCGTTCGCGCGGCGCGGGCACGCTGCGGCTGGTGGCGCTGGCGGGCGGCGAGGCGCTGCTGGTGGCGCTGCCCTGCGCGATCGTGGCCCCGTTCCTCGGCCCGCCGCTGCTCGCGCTGGTCACCATGCTGCCCTGGATCAGCGCGTCGGAGGTGCGGCTTGCGCCGGTAGCGGATCTGGGCACGTTCCTCGTGTCGGGTGGGGTGGCGCTGGCGGCGGCCGTGCTGCTGGCGCTGCCGGCCGTGGCGGGTGCGCGGCGTACGTACGTGGAGGAGCAGACGGCGCGCGGGCGCGGCGGCCGGCGCGGCCTGATCCAGGGGGCGGGCGCGGACCTGGCGCTGCTGGCGGTGGCCGCGCTGGCCATCTGGCAGCTCCAGCGGTACGGCGCGCCGGTCACCGAGACGGCGGCCGGCGGGCTGGGCATCGATCCGCTGATCATCTCCGGGCCCGCGCTGGCCCTGCTGGCAGGGGGTTTACTGGGGCTGCGGCTGGTGCCTCGGGTGTCGAAGCTGGCCGAACGGGTGACGTCCAGGCGGCCCACGCTGGTCGCTGCGATGGGGGCCTGGCAGGTCAGCCGGCGGCCGCTCAAGTACGCGGGCCCGGCGCTGCTGCTCACCCTGGCCGTCGCGATCGGCGTCGTCTCCATGGCCACCACCTCCACCTGGCAAGCCTCGCAAGGCGATCAGGCCGATCACCAGGCGTCGGCCGATCTGCGCCTGTCCGGGCCGGCAGAAGGGCCTGAGCTGGGGGCGCTCGGCCGGGGCACGGCGTTCACGGCGTTACCCGGCGTCACCGCCGCCTCGCCCGCCTTCCGGGCGCAGACCGACGTGGGCGGCGAGAGCGCGCTGCTGCTCGCCCTGGACGCGGGCCGGCTCGGCGAGCTGTTCCGGCTGCGTCCCGACCTGTCGGAGCTGAGCGTGGCCGAGCTGGCGCGGGCGCTGCCCGGCGACCGGGCGGGCCGGCTGGAGTTGCCGGGACGGCCGCGCACCCTCACCGTGCGGGTCGCGACCCGCGCCGCCGCGACGGCCCGGCTGGTGATCTCCGACGCGCTGGGCGTCTGGCGCGACCTGCCGCTCGGCGAGCTGAAGTGGGGTCCCAACCTGGTCGAGGTCGATCTGGCCCCGCTGGCCGGGCGCGCCGGGCGGATCGCCTATCCGCTGTCGGTACGCGGGCTCGTGGCGGGCGAGCAGGCCGGCCCGAGGCTGACCGGGCTGAAGGCGGACGGACTGGACGTGCCCGTGGCCGGGGCCGTCTCTCGCCCGCACGGCATCGTCACCTTCGAGCCGCCGGCGAAGTCGGAGGTGCCGGGGAAGGGCGAGTCGGGCCTCTCGGGGGTGCGCGGCGAGGCCGGGGAGCCTGGGCCGTTGCCCGTGGTGATCACCCCCGGTCTGGCCGCCACGTTCAAGCTCGACATCGGCCAGAGCGGGACGGTCCGCCTGGCCGGCCGGGTCGTCCAGGTCGTCGTGGCCGGGATCGTGACGAGCATGCCCACCAGCGCCCCCGCCCAGCAGGCCGTGCTCGCCGACTGGGAGACGCTGCAGACGTACGAGCTGGCCTCCGCCCAGCCGTCCAGGCCCGCCACCGAATGGTGGCTCGCCGCCGCGGGCACCGCGCCCGCGCGGGAGATCCTGCGCCGCAACCCCCAATGGGACGTGACCGCGATCGACCGCCGGGAGCTGGCGGCCGAGCTGCGCGACGACCCGCTGGCCGGCGCGCTCCAGGGCGCGCTGACCCTGGGGTTCGCCGCCGCGCTCGGGTTCGCGGTGCTCGGGTTCCTGGTCAACGCCGTGGTCGCGGCGCGGGAGCGGCGGGCCGAGTTCGCCGTGCTGCGGGCCCTGGGCGCCGGTTTCCGCCAGGTGTTCGGGATGCTGGTCACCGAGCAGGCGTTCGTCATCGGGCTGTCGCTCGCGGCCGGCACCGGGCTGGCCGTGCTCGTCGGGAGCCTGGTGGTGCCGCGCGTCGTCCTGACCGGGCAGGCGTCGGCGGTCACGCCCGGTGTGCTGTTCCACGTCCCGTGGGCCGCGGTCGCGGCGATGCTGGTCCTGGTCACGGCGGTGCTGGTCGCGATCGTGGCCGGGCTGGCCCGGCGGGTGTGGCGGGGGCAGACCTTGGAGGAGCGGTGACGATCCCTCTGGGCGTACGGGCGCACGCGGGCACGTTCGCGCTGATCGCCGTGCTGACGGCGGTCGCCTGCCTGCTCCTCGCCGGGCTGCCCAGGACGATGCAGGCCTCGTTCGACCAGGCACTGCGCCGGTCGCTGGCCGGCGCACCAGCGGTGCGGGCCGACGTGGCCGTCACCGGCGCCCCGGTCCTGCCGCCCGGCGAGCTGCGCTCACGCGCGCAGTTCGAGGACGCCGGCCTGCGCTGGCGCCGGCTCATCCCGGCGGCGCTGCGGCCCATGATCGGGTCCGGCGGCCACATCAGCGCCAAGACCTCCCGTACGCCCGTCGCCGGCGCGAGCGGGATCCGTACCTTCGCCAACCTCGGCTGGCTGTCCGACGCCGACCGGCGGGTGGAGTGGGTGAGCGGCCGCGCGCCCGGCAAGCCGTTCACCATGCAGTACGTGGGCACCACGATCCCCGTCATCGAGGTGGGCGTCGTGGAGGAGGCGGTGGCCCGGATGGGGCTGCGCGTCGGCCGGACCATGATGCTCGGCGGGAGCGTGCACACCGCCGCCAAGATCGTCGGAGTCTTCAAGGCCAGAGACCCGGCCGACCGCGCCTGGACTCACGACGCCGACGTCCTGCACGTCACCAGGATCGTACCGCTGGACGCGCCGGAGGAACTGCACACCACGACGCTGATGTCGGACGACGGCCTGGCCGCGCTGGCCAACCGCGAACGCACCCTGTCCTACCGCTGGGTCCTCCCCCTCGACGGGCGGGCCGCGAACGCGCTGGGCGTGCCGGACGTCGAAGCCGCGCTCGCCGAGTTCGAACGGCAAGTGGACGTCCAGGGGACGGGCAGCATCATCTACCGCGTCGTCACCGGGCTGCCCGATCTGCTGGGCGCCTTCCAGGTCGCGCTGTCGGCCGCGCAGACCGTGATGTACCTGCTGCTCGGCGGCCTGTTCGCGGTCGCGCTCGGCGTGATCGTGCTGGGCGTGCGGCTGCTGACCGACCGGCTGGAGCCCGCGCTGTCCCTGGCGCGGGCGCGCGGCGCGTCGCTGCGGCAGGTGGCGGTGGCCGGGGTCGCGCTGACCGCGCTTACGGTGGTGCCCGCGGCCCTGGCCGGGTACGCGCTGTCGTACCTGCTGCCGGGGCCCGTGCTGCCCATCGTGCACGCCGGTCCCGCGGCCGTGGCCGCCGGTGCCATGGCGTTCGCCGTGACGCGCCTGGTGCTCGCACACCGCGCGCCGCTGAACGAGCGCCGGGCCGACCTGGTCGCCGCCCGGCCGTCCGCGCGGCGGCTGACGGTGGAGGCGCTGGTCGTCGTGCTCGCCCTGGTGGGGGCGTACCTGCTGCGGGCCAGAGGGCCGTCTGGCACCGCGCAGCAGGATCCGTTCCTGCTGCTGATCCCGGTCGCGCTGACGGTGGCCGCCGCGCTGATCACGCTGCGGTGCCACCCGTACCCGCTGCGGCTGTTCGTCGGGCTGGCCGCGCGGGGGCGGGCGGCGGTGCCGTTCCTGGGCCTGGCCAGGGCCGCCAGGGAGCGGTCGGCGGGCGCGCTGCCGGTGCTGATCCTGCTGCCCGCGCTGAGCCTGTCGGTGTTCGCCGCGGTGGTGCACGACGGGATCACCACCACGCAGCAGGTGGCGTCCTGGCAGAAGGTGGGCGCGCCGATCAAGCTGACGACGGAGGGCAACCTCCCGGCCGACGTGGTCGATCGGGTACGACGGGCGCCAGGCGTCGAGCGGGTGGCGCTCGCCCTGACCGGCCGGGTGCAGGTCAAGGCCACGGGAGAGTGGCCGTACGCGGTCGCCGTGGACCTCGCGGCGTGGCGCCGGGTCAACGAGGACGCCCCGATCGCGCTGCCTGAGCTGTCCGGGAAGAACTCCGCGCTGCTCTCGCCCGCCCTGGACAGCCGGGGTTCGTTCGACATCACGTGGTTGTCGCCGGTACGGCTGAACGCCCAGGGCGTGATCGACGCGGTGCCCGGGTTCTACGCCAGTGGGCAGTTCCTCCTTGTGTCGCAGGAGGTGCTGCCCTGGCCGGCGGCCGACACGCTGCTGATCAAGGGCGACATCACGCCCGCTGAGCTGGCCCGCCTCGTGCCTTCGGCCACGGTCGAGACGCAGGAGGCGGCGCTGGCCGGGATCCGGGCCGACCCGCTCACCGGCACGGTCCGCACCACGATGGTCGTGGTGACGGTGGCGCTAGGGGCGTACGCGCTGGTCGCGATCGTGCTGTCGCTGGCCGCCGGGGCCGCCGGGCGGGCCAGGACGGTCTCGCTGCTGCGCACGCTCGGGCTGTCCGACCGCCAGGCCCGGCGGCTGACCCTGCTGGAACTGCTGCCCGTCGTCCTCATCACGGCGCCGGTCGGCCTGGCCCTGGGCCTGAGCCTGCCTGCCGCGCTCGGGCCGGGCGTGGACATGTCGGCGTTCGCCGGCGGCCTGCCCGTCACCGAGCACCCGCCCGGCCTGCTCACGCCGGTGGCGCTGGCGGCCGGGCTGGGGCTGTGCGCGGTGCTGGGGGCGTACGCGCACACCGCCATGAGCCGCCGCCGCGCCCTCGACGCCGCCCTCCGCGTGGGCGACACCTGAGCACGCCGCCCTCCGTGTGGGCGACACCTGAGCACGCCGCCCTCCGTGTGGGCGACACCTGAGCACGCCGCCCTCCGTGTGGGCGACGCGTCAGCATGACGCTCGTCGCGTGGGCGGCGCCTGAGCGGGACCGTCCACCCCGGACGGAGATGGGGACGCGAGCACCGGGGCGGCCCGTCGCGGGCCGCCCCGGTCAGGGCGTCAGCGGACGCGGATGAAGACCGGGTTGGAGTAGAACCACAGGTCCTCCCACGGGCTCTCCTTCCCGTCGGCCTGCGGCTCCATCTCGTCCGTGCTGGTGCCGCGCACCCGCAGGTAGCTGTCCTGGCCCACGTCGCGCAGGGTGTGCCGGATGACGACATCCTTGCCCTGGCGGCGCCAGTCGCGGGGGCCGAAGCGGGCCACGACCTTCGTGGTGGGGTTGGTGGCGGCGTCGAGGTCCGAGCTCACGCCGGTGACCTGGCCTGCGATCAGGTCGACCCGCTGCACCTCGGGACGGTCGCCGTTGCCGTTCTTCCCCTCCAGGGGACGGAAGCGGATCTCCACCTCGACGTCGGTGCGGCCCCGGTTGCTGACGACGAGCGTCTCGCTCACCGTGGCCCGGCGGCCCTGGTTGCTCGCGGTCACGTCGAGCGCGGTGATCAGGTCGCCGGTGGTGACGAAGATCCGGCCGTTGCGCAGGCCGTCCATGATGTCGCCGTAGTCCTGCCGGGCCGCCACGTACGTCTTGCTGTACTCGCCCGGCCAGAAGTCGGAGCCGCCGCGGGTCCAGTGCACGTGGGAGTCGGAGGTGGCGGTGATCCACCAGTGCCGGCCCTCGCCCAGCAGGGAGTCCCACAGGCCGCCGACGCGGGCGGTCATCTGGTCGAATCCGCCGTAGGTGGGGTGGTTGCCGTACCCGCCGCGGGCGCCGCCGTTCAGCGGGCCCGCCTGGTGGCCCGGCGCGCCCTCGAAGCCCACGTACACGTCGGGGGCGGCGTTGTTGCCGTTACGGAACTCACGCGGCGTGTCCTGCCCCCACACGCCGAGCCCGGTCGCCGACCGGGAGGCGTGGTGGGCGATCACCAGCGGCTTGCGGTTCATGCCGCGGGCGGCCTTGAGGAACTCCACCATCTTGGCCTCGGTGTCGCGGCCCGGATCGGTTGGGAAGGCGTCGAACTTGGCGAAGCGGCTCTCCAGCTCGAACAGCTGCTGCGCCTCCCCGTCGTGGTGCGGGATCATCAGGGTGTGGTGGTCCAGCGCAGGCGCGTCGAACTCCATCCCCCAGAACTGCAGCACCTCCGGCACCAGCACCCGTGACCGCAGCAGGTCGGGGTAGGCCTGCTCCAAGTTCACCTTCGAGTGCGTCGGGCCGCCGTGGTCGGTGCACATCGCCCAGGTCAGGCCGAAATACTTGGCCATGATGGCGTTGGTGACGATGGGGTAGACCGCGTCCGCGCCCTTGTGGAAGGTCGGCGGGTTCGTCTTGGTGTCGAACTCACCGCTGTACTCCGAGTGGACGTGGTGATCGCCCGCCCGCCACATCCGGCCGTTGTTGCCGCCGGCGGCGAACGTACGCTCGTCGTCCGCCTGCGCCGGGGTGCCGCCGATCAGGGGAGCCGCCGCGGCCAGGGTCGCGCCGACGCCGGCGTACTTGACCAGACGGCGTCGGGAAAGCCCGGAGTGCTCGGTCTCCTCGGCCTTCTTGTTCCTCACAGTGCTGCCTTTCCTGCAGATAAGGGTGACAGCTGACAAACCTCCAATAGAGGGATGAACACGACATGAATGGCCGCAGGAGACACCCAGAACGCTGCGCAGCGTCTCGGCGCTCAGGGCCGGTCCAACGGGTGCTGGAAGTTGTTCAGCAAGGTGAAATGGTCCTTCGACTCCGGCGGGATCGGCCCGAGCTCCACCAGGCCCGACGGCGGCTCCAGCCCCGTGCGGTAGAGCTTGCCGACACCGGCGCCGTCGTTCGCGGAGGAGGCGATGATCAGGGAACGGCGGTCCTTCGTGAGCGCCACAGACAGGATCGCGGACTCGGTGGCGGGGGCGATCTCCTTGATCACCTCGACCTCGGTGTCCTGGACGTACTCGATGTCGTCCCGCGCCAGCCGCGGCGAGACCCGCGCGGTGTAGAAGTCGTTGCTCCCGCCCTGGCAGAGCAATTCGGCGGCGCCGAGCCAGGCGAGGGGCAGGCAGTCGCGCAGCCCGCCGCCGTCACGCACGACGACCTCCATGCCGAACGGCTTCATCATCGGCTCGTCGTCATGACCGACGATCGTCCGGCCGACGAGGTCGAGCTCCGCGCCGCGTACCGACCTCATGCCCTTGGCCACGGTGGTGGGGTCGGCGGCGAACCTGCCAGACGGGTGCACGGTGCCCGGGCACACGACGGCGACCTGCCCGACGACGCGGTAGTAGATCTCCTCGCTCTCGTTCTTGACGCACGCCATGCTGAGCCGGCGCGCGACCGGCGTTCCGTCCTGGGCGGCCGAGTAGAACCGCAGGCCGCGGCGGAACCAGAACGAGCCGTCGGACGCGAAACCGGGCCGGCTGTCGGAGAACGTCTTCGTCACGTACCCCTTCATGTTCGACCGCTCGGTGAGGTCGGTGAACGCGCCGGTGCCGAGGTCGAGCCAGCCGACGTGCGTCGGATCGCTGCCGGACGCGCCGTCGACCTGGACGGCGAGCCTGCGCCCGTCCGGGGAGACCGGGCTGACGCCGGGGTCGCCGGTCTCGCCGCAAAGGCTTCGCACGACCGCCTTCCGGCCATTGGTAGCGATCTCGGTCAGCAGGGGCTGGAGCATGGCGCTGGAGAAGGTCGCGGCGGGCGTACGGAAGGCGTCGTCGTACGCCGTGACCCGCCAGTGCGCACCGTCCCGTGAGCAGGCCACCGGGCCCCGTGCGGCGAGCAGAGCGGGCAGGCTCTTCGCCGCCTCCGCCAGGGACTCCGCGCGAGAGTTGCGCGTGGCCGGGGGTACGGCGGCGGGTTCCGGTGCCGCCGCGCAGGCGGTGGTGGCGAGCAGGAACGCGACGGCCGCTGCCGTTCCGCGGAGGGTGCCCATCAGGAGGACTCCATTCGATGATGATCCGTAAAAGAGTGAATACCATTAACCATGTGATGGATGTTCACCGTAAGTGGCGGGTGCGGCCTGCTCGCGGCTCGCGGGCACGGCCGGGAGCCGCGAAACTAGGCCTGTGACAGAGTTGACGCGACGCGAACGACTGCGGGCCGAGCTCGAACGCGACGCCAGGGCCGCCGCCAGGCGGCTCGCGGCGGAAGAGGGCGTCGAAGGGCTCACCGTCGCCGCCGTGGCCCGGGCCGTGGGGGTGACGCCGCCCGCTCTGTACCGTTACTTCGACGGCCGGGCGGGGCTCGTCCGCGCCGTCTACGACGACGTCACGGCGGAGTTCATGGACACCCTCGCCCAGGCCGTGCGCCGCCAGGACCCCGACGACCTCAGCTCCCACCTGCACGCCGCCACCCGGGCCGTGCTCGATTGGTCGATGGCCAACAAGGTCGAGTTCGACCTGCTCATGGGCGCCGCCTACGCCAAGATCGCCGACTCGGAGGAAGGCATCCCGACGGTCATCGCCCGCGAGCTGGGCGGCTTCTTCGGGGTGCCCTTCGCCCGGCTGTGGCGCGAAGGCCGGCTGCGCATCCAGGCCGACGAGGACATCGATCCCGTCCTGGCGGAGCAGCTGCGGACCTACCGGGCGCGCGTGGGGCTGGACTTCCCGATCGGGGTGGTGCTGCTCATGGTCATCTGCTGGCGGCAGATCTACGGGCTGCTCTGCATGGTCGTGTACGAGCATCACAACTTCGCGTTCGACGACCCGATGCCGCTGTTCGAGCACATGATGGACCACCTGCTGGGCATCCTCGGCCTCGAACGCAGCCCTCGCCTGCGCGTGACCGACGCGGGCCTTCGGCAGGGCCTGTGACGAGTCACACGCTCACATTGGTTACGAATGCGACAGTATCATGTGATACTAATCGAGGAAGCCGCTGGTGAGAGAGGGCGGACGTTGACATCCTCCCCCTCTGAAGGAGCGGAGTCCCATGGTCGCCCATGGGACTTCCTGCTTCACGGCCAGCCGCCCGCCCGAGAGGATTCTCG
Organism: Nonomuraea sp. NPDC048882; assembly: GCF_040649755.1. Classification (NCBI taxonomy): domain Bacteria; kingdom Bacillati; phylum Actinomycetota; class Actinomycetes; order Streptosporangiales; family Streptosporangiaceae; genus Nonomuraea; species Nonomuraea sp. NPDC048882. Next base: position 308,074 of record NZ_JBEZGB010000008.1, on the reverse strand, counting down.
TTGAGGTCTTACACCAGCTCCACAGGCGTTTCAGTTCGCCGCCGGCCCGGCGGCGAGCACGTCTCTGGCCGCGTTGACGTCCCGGTCGTGGACCGTGCCGCAGGCGCACTCCCGCATCCGGACGTTCAGCGGCATCTTCTCTCGCACGGCGCCGCAGGCCGGGCACAGCCTGGAGGAGGGCAACCAGCGGTCCACCGCCACCAGCGTGCGCCCGTACCAGGCGGCCTTGTACTCGAGCATCGGCCGCATCCGGCGCCAGGCCGCGTCCGAGATGGCGCGGGCCAGCGAGTGATTGCCGACCAGGTTGCGGACGGCCAGGTCTTCCACGGCGATCACTTGGTTCTCGCGAACAAGCCGTGTGGTGACCTTGTGCAGGTGGTCTGTCCTGCGGTCGGCGATGCGGGCGTACACCTTGGCGACCTTCGGCTTGGCCTTCGCCCGGTTGTTACTGCCCTTCTCCTTGCGGGCGAGCGCTCGCTGGGCTTTGGCCGGCTTGCGCCGGTCGCGGCGCTCGTGACGAGGATTGACGACCTTCTCTCCGGTGGAGAGTGTGGCCAGGGCGGTGATGCCCGCATCCACGCCTACGTTCTGTGCTGCGGGTGGAAGCGGGCCGTCTATCTTCGCCAGCGTCAACTCACCGTCACGCCAGCGGAACGCCGAACGCGTGTGCTCCGCCGACAGGCGCGACTTCTTCTTGCTCTTGAACGTCGGGTACTTGGCGCGCTTGGCGGCGAATCGCCTGTTCCTGCCCTGCTCCGCAGGGGTCCGATTCCTCCCCCGCCTGAAGGCGGGGTTTCCTCGGAGGTTTCTGATGACCATCATTTGTCGCCGGGCTCAGCCTCCCCGGCTCACGACGCCGCCGGCGCGGGCGACGACCTCGGCAACGGCGGGCCTGGGCGCCCTGCCCCGCCCCGTGGCGGTGGTGGTCGGCGGCGGGGGAGTGCTCGGAGCCGCGCAGGTCGGCGTCGGGTACGCCCTGGAGCAGCGCGGCTTCGTCCCCGACCTGATCGTCGGGACCTCGGTCGGCGCGCTCAACGGAGCCATCGCCGCCGCCCACCCGGGACAGGCCGCACCCTGGCTGGCCCGGGTGTGGACCCACGTACGCCGCCGCGAGGTGTTCCCGCTCGGCTGCCTGCCCTCCCGCGCCGGCCTCTTCGCCGACCGCGGCCTGCGCCGGCTGATCGCCAGGGCCGGGCTGCCCGCGCGGATCGAAGAGCTGGCGGTGCCCTTCACCGCGGTGGCCATGGACCTGGCCACCGGCGACCAGGCGCTGCTCGACCACGGCGACCTCGAGTCCGCGCTGCTGGCCAGCGCCGCCATCCCCGGCATCCTGCCGCCGGTCGATCGCGAGGGCCGCCGGCTCGTGGACGGCGGCGTGGTGGCCTTCGTCCCGGTACGGGCGGCGCTGCAGGCGGGTGCGGCCAGCGTGGTCGTGCTGTCGACCGGTCCGGAGAGCGGGGCGCCGCGTCCCGTCGTCCCGCCCCGCTGGGCCGGCGCCGTCGCGGCCAGGGCCGGTCAGCTGCTGCTGCACCATCAGATCGAGCGCGACCTGCACGAGGTGTCGCGCCGCATCCCCACCGTCGTGGTGCCGACCGGCATCGAGACCTGGCCGGCCCCATGGGACTTCGGCCAGGCCGAGCGGCTGATCGCCACCGCGTCCGTCGAGGCGGGCCGCTTCCTCGACGGACTGTGCGTCAGCGGGCCCGGCCTCTACCGGGCCGGAACCGAGTCGTTCCCCACCGCCTTGGGAGCCGTCCGATGAGCACCATCGCGTTCCTGAACATCCCTCTGCACGGCCACGTCAACCCGACCCTGCCCCTCGCCGCCGAGCTCGTCCGCAGGGGCCACCGCGTCACGTACCACACCTCACCCGCGTTCGCGGAGGAGGTCGAGGCCACCGGCGCGACCGTGCGCCCCTACCCCGGGGGCGACCAGCCGGTGCCCGACCCGCCGATGCCGATCACGATGCTGGACGCGCTCGCCCGCGCCTCCACCGGCCTGCTGCCCGCCGTCCTCGCCGACCTGCGCGGCATCGGGCCCGACCTGATCGTGCACGGGTCCGCCTGCCCGTGGGGCGCGGTCGCCGCCCGCGAGCTCCGGGTGCCGGCGGCGGCGCTGTTCACCACGTTCGCGTTCGGCAGGAACGTGCCCAGCCCCACCCGCGGCTCGGCGGAGCTGCTGGTCTCCGCGCTGGCCAGGCCCGGCGCCGCGCTGGGGTTCCTGCGCGCGCGGTGGGCGCTGCACCGCCGCCACCGGACGCACGGGGTGCCGCTGGTGGACCTGGCGAACGTACGCGAGCCGCTCAACCTGGTCTTCACCTCCCGCGCGTTCCAGCCCGGCGCCGGCGATTTCGACCCGTCGTACCGGTTCGTCGGCCCGAGCGTCGGCGCGCGGCCGCGAGACCCGTCGTTCCCGATCGGCCGCCTGCGGGCACCCGTGCTGTACGCGTCGCTGGGCACGGTGTTCAACGCCGGCCCGCTGCTGCTGCGGACGTTCGCCGACGCGCTGGCGCCGCTGGGCGGCACCGTGATCGTCTCCACCGGGGCGGTCGATCCGGCCGCGCTGGACCCGCTGCCGGGCAACGTGCTCGCCCGCCGCTTCGTCCCGCAACCGGAGGTGCTGGAGCAGGCGGCGCTGTTCGTCACGCACGGCGGGATGAACAGCGTGAACGAGGCCATGTACGCCGGGGTGCCGATGCTGCTGGTCCCGCAGGGCGCCGACCAGCCGCTCGTGGCCCGCCGGGTGGTCGAGCTGGGGGCCGGCCTGTCGATCCGTACCGGGGAGGCCACCGCCGGCGCCGTTCAAGCCCTGGCCCTCCGCCTGCTCGGCGAGCCGCGCTTCCGCGAGGCGGCGGCAGCCCTGCGGGTGGCCCAGCACGAGGCCGGCGGCTACGTGCGTGCCGCCGACGAGATCGAGCACCAGCTGGAGCGGGTCGGCCGGCCGGTTTCGGTGGGCGCGCGGCGGGAGAGCTGAGCGATGTCACCCGCCGTCGCCGTCCTGCTGCTGCTGGCCGGGCTGTCGGAGGCCGCGGGCCGCCTGCTGCCCCTGCTGGCCCGCCGAACGGGCGCGTCCCGACCCGGCACCTCACGACTCGTCGCGCTGAGCTCCGGCATACCGAGACCCCGCACGTCGAGACCCAGCACGTCGGGCCCCAGCACGTCGAGACCTGGTGCGCTGAGTTCCGCCACGCTGAGGCCCGACACTGCGGGGCCCGGCACGTCGAGGCCTGGCGCGGTCCTGCTGCTGCTGACCGGGGCCGTCGTGGAAGGCTCCGTGTTCGCGCTCTGGCCCCTGACCGCCTGGACCCTGGCCGGCCTGACCCTGCCCGAGCCTCCGGCGACCACCACCCCGCTGACCTGGACCCCCGCGCTGGCCGCCCCGCTCCTGCTCGCCGCCGTCCTCGCGTTCCCGCTGCTCGGGCCCCTGCTGCACCTGCTGCTCTTCGCCGCCGTCGGAGCCGGCCTGGTCGCCCCGCTCGCCGCCCTGACGGACCTGGGCTGGTGGACCGCCGCGGGCTGCGTGGCCGTCGCGGGAGTCGGGCTCGGCCTGGCCGTCGAGGCGGTCAGGCGGCTCGTGGTGTGGATCAGCGCCACCCGGGGGGTGCCCGCATGATCGAGTTCCCGTTCCTCGTCCTGGTCCTCGGCGCGGTCCTGCTTGCCGAGGCCCTGCTCGCCCGGCACGAGGTGATGGCGTACACCGCCGGCTGGCGCACGCCCGCCCGCGAGCTCCCGTACGGCATGCCCCACGCCAGAGGCGCCGACCCCGACCGGCCGCCGGACGCCTACCTCGTCTACCTGGACGGCATCGGCAAACGCCGCTTCCACGACACGCGCGACGGCGGCCAGCTGGTCAAGGCCCTGATCGCCGGGGCGCCTGAGCTGCGGGTGCTGGGGCAGGTGCAGCCGTACTCGCCGCTGGCCGCCCCGCTCGCCGACCGCCCGCTGTGGGCGTGGCTGCGCCGCCGCGCCGGGCTGCTGCTGTTCCTGCACAACGTCATGCAGATCTTCGTCGCGGCCGACCACCGCTACCGCCCGCTGTACAACCGCGCCGTGGGCGGCCAGATCGCCGACCAGCTCCGCCTGGCCGGTTACCGGCCCGGCAACGGCGTCCCCGTGGTGCTGCTCAGCTACAGCGGCGGTGCCCAGGTCGCCACCGGCGCGGTCGAGGAACTGCACGCCCGGCTGCGTGCCCCGCTCCTGCTGATCACCCTCGGCGGGTTCCACAACGGAGCCAACGACCTCACCCACGCCGTCCACCTGCACCGCCTCACCAGCGACGGCGACTGGATCGAGCGCGTCTGCACCTGGATCTTCCCCCAGCGCTGGCGGCTGTTCCGCCGCAGCGGATGGCACCAGGCCGCCCGCGCAGGCAAGATCACCGTGCACCGGCTCGACCCGGCCACCCACCTCGGGCGGCGCAGCTACATCAGCCCGCGGGCCCTGCTGCCGGACGGCCGCAGCCACCTCGACCACACCGCCGGCACGGTGATCGCCCTCATCCGGGACTTCACCCCTCGGGCAGGCGCTCGAACCGGGGGATCCGCGACAGATCACACCGCACAGTGACCAGGGCGGGACCCTCGACCACGGCGCCGTCGTCGGCACGCCAGCGCCCCTGCGGCAGGGCGACGATCCGCTCGGTGGCGCCCTTCTCCGTCACGGGGGCCACGACGAGGTCGGGGCCGAGGAAGAACTGGTCGGTCACGTCGTCCAGCCCGCCCGCGTGGTACGCCATCGGCCGCACGATCGGCTCGCCGGTCCTGGCCGCCTCGTCCACGAGCCCGAGGATCAGCGGCAGGACGGACTCACGGACGGCGAGCGCGTCACGTACCGCGGCGAGGTGTTCGTCGTCCAGGACGCGCGAGGGCAGGACCGAGAACTGCATCATCGGGCTGAGGGCGGCCACCTGCGCGTACCGGACGAAGAACTCCTGATCGACCGCCGCCTGCCCGCCGACCGAGCCGATCTCGCCACCGCCGATCATGTCCGGGCAGACGAAGGGATGGCCGATCATGCCCTGGGCCAGCATCTCCGGGACGAGCGACCCGAGCCCGGCCGGCCCCCACAGGGCCGGCTTGTCCTGGAGCCGCTGGCCGAGCGGCTGCCCGCCCATCCGCCAGCAGGCGCGGAACTCGTTGAACGGATACCGCAGCCCCACCCGCGCCCACGCCTCGCACAGATCGACCGGCTCGGCGGGCACGGAGGTGAGATCGTCGGCCCGGTAGTCGCGGACGTCACCGGCGTCGAACTTGAACCCGTCCACCCCGGTCTCCTCGACGAGCGCGTCGAGCTGGTCCGTCATCCACCGGACGGCCGCCGGGTCGGTGAGATCGAGGGTGGCGCTGAACCCGTTCCACCAGCGGCGGATCGCGGTCTCACCGGTCCGGTCCCTGAGCAGCAGCCCCCGCTCCTCAGCCTCACGGAAGGCGGCGGAATCGGGGCTGACGAACGGGACCACCCAGAGCATCACCCGGCAGCCCCACGCGTGCAACTGCTCGATCATGGCCGCCGGATCGGGAAAGCGGGCACGGTCGAACCGCCAGGTGCCGTAGTCGCACGCCCACGAGTCGTCGATCAGCACGACACCGGGCGGCATCCCGCTCTCCAGCAGGTCCCGGGCGAAGCGCAGGACCGTCTCCTGCGTGGGCGTGTACGGGTGCGCGATCCAGGTGTTGTACTGCGGCCCGGAGAACAGCTCCCGCGCGGGGGCGCGCCCGGCCGGGGGAAAGAACCGCCGCGAGGCCGCCAGGAACGCCTCCCGGAGCGATCCGCCACCCCGGCCGACCAGGATGTCCCGTCCGGAAAGCCGCAGTCGCCCGTCCTCGAACGCGAACGCGAACGGCCGCTCCGACCAGACCACCCGCCCGCGCGTCGACACCAGCAAGGGGCCGCTCTGGTTGGACGGGGCGGCGTCGCGCGACCCGTGCCCCCGGGGCGAGCCGAGATCGCGGGCGAACGCCTGCGTCCCGAACGGCATCGACAGCCCGTCCTCGGCGGCGCCGCCCCACCACCCCTCGCCGTCCTCCAGCACCAGCTCCAGCTCATCCCCTGACACCTCCGTGAACGGCTCGGCAGGCGGATGGGGTTCAGGGCGGGAGATCGTCATCAGCACCTCTTCGGCAGGCGGATCGGCGGGCAGCCGTACGCGATACGTGTCGTTCGCGCTGACGCTAGTGGACGCCCACGGACGCTCCGGCACCCACCCCTCCGTCGCCGATCGCAAACAGTTCTTCGCGAAGAACTGTTTGCGAAGAAGTGTTTGCGGTTTAGAGTCGGGTGTATGAGCGATCCCGACAAGAACGTCGTCGTCCTTGACGCCAAGGGGCTGCGGGCCCTGGCCCATCCGGTGCGGGTGCAGCTGGTCGACCTGCTGCGCAAGCACGGCCCGTCCACCGCCACCCGGCTGGCCGAGCGGCTCGGCGTCAACTCCGGGACGGCCAGTTACCACCTGCGCAGGCTCGGCGCGGCCGGGTTCGTGGAGGAGGACGCCGAGCGGGGCAACGCGCGGGAGCGGTGGTGGCGGTCGGTGCACCAGGTCACCCGCCTGTCCGACGAGGAACTGGCCAGGACGGAGCCGGAGGCGGTGCTGGCGTACATGCAGTCGATCGTGGCCCTGTACGGCCTGCGCGCCCAGCGGGCGGTGAACGAGATGCTGACCATGCCGGGGGAGTGGGGGAGCGTGCTCGACCTGAGCTCGTTCGCGCTGCGGCTGACGCCGGAGGAGGGGCTGCGGCTGCGCTCCGAGCTGGAGGAAGTGATCTCCCGCTACCGGCGTGACCTGCCCGGCGAGGACGGGCCCGAGGGGTCGGCGCGGGTGTCGGTCATCACCGAGGTCCTGCCGGAACCGTCGTGAACGGCCGGGTGCGGCCGCTGGCAGGGGTGCTGGCGGCCACGGCGGTGGCGCTGACCGGGACGCGGGTGTCGGCCATCGCCCTGCCCTGGTACGTGCTGGGCACCACCGGCAGCGCGGCCTGGACCGGGGTCGTCGCGTTCGCCGAGATGGTGCCGTACGTGCTGGTCAAGGCGTTGACCGGGCCGCTGGTCGACCACGTAGGCCCGCGCCGGATCTCGCTGGCCTCCGACGTGGTGAGCGCGGCGGCGGCCGGGGCCGTCGTGCTGCTGCACACGCTGGGCGCGCTGCCCATGGGCGCGCTGATCGCCCTGGTGGTGGTGATCGGCGCCGGGCGCGGGCCGGGTGACCTGGCCAAGGAGATCATGATCCCTGAGGCGGCCGGGCGGGCGGGGATGCCGCTGGAGCGGGCCACGGGGCTGATGGGGGTGACCGAGCGGCTGGCGCAGACCGTGGGGCCGGCCGCCGGGGGAGCGGTGGTCGGGGTCTTCGGGGCGCTGCCGAGCCTGGGGCTGAGCGCCGTCTTCTTCGCGCTCGGGTCGGTGATCGTGGCGTGGGCGTTGCCGAGAGGGATGGGACACAGCGCGCCCGAGCCCGGGGCTGAGGAAGGTGCCACGCCTCCACCCCGGCGCCGGCCCGCCGGCAAGGAGGGGTACTGGCGGCGGTTCGGGGAGGGGATGACGTTTCTGCGGGGCGAGCCGCTGCTGCTCACCCTGATCGCCATGGTCTGCGTGACGAACCTGCTCGACGCAGCGTTCGGCCAGGTGCTCGGCCCCGTGTGGGCGAAGGAGAGCGGGTACGGGCCCGTCCTGCTCGGATTGTGCGGCAGCGTGATGGGCCTGACGGCGGTCGGCGGGAGCCTGGTGGCGGCGGCGGTGGCGCACCGGTTGCCGCGTCGGCCGGTGCTGTTCGTGGCGTTCCTGATCGCGGGGCCGCCGAGGTTCCTCCTCCTGGCCTTCGACCTGCCGGTGGCGGCGATCGTGGCGGTGTTCGCGGTGGGCGGGTTCGCCGGCGGGTTCCTCAACCCGATCCTGGGGGCGGTCTCGTTCGAACGGGTGCCGCGCCACCTGCTCGGCCGGGTGGCCGGACTGCAGACCTCGCTCTCCTTCGTCGGCACCCCGCTGGGCGGGCTGCTGGCCGGGGTGGCGGTGACGGTGACGGGGCTGGCCCCGGTGCTGCTGGCGTGCGGGGCCGCGTACGTGCTCGCCATCGTTCTGACCGGCCTGCGCCCGGAGTGGCGCGAGATGGACCTCCTCCGCGCCCGCCCCGCACCGGACGGGAGCGCGCGGGAGCGGATCGGGGTCAAGGAGTGATCAGGCCCTGGGCCAGGTCGGCGGCCGTGGCCTCGGGGGAGCGGCGGTCGGCCGGGCCGTAGCCGCCGCCCCCGCCCGACTCGCACCGCAGCACGTCCCCGGCCCGTACGGGCAGCGCGTTCACCTTGAGCATCTCCCGCGCCCCGCCCGTGCCGGGGTTGAGCGTGACCCGGGGAGGAGCGCCCGCCGCGCCGCCCGCCAGCCCCCACGCCGGCGTGACCGACCGCTCGAACCACAGCGACAACGACGTGTCGCCGCAGAACTCGTACTCGCGCACCACGCCGTTGCCGCCGCGCCACCGCCCGGCCCCGCCCGTGCCGGGACGCATCTCGTAACGGGTGACGCGCACGGGGAAGAGCGTCTCCAGCACCTCGATCGGCATGTCCCGCAGTGACCCGTTGACGTTGTTGATCAGGCAGCTCTCGCCGTCGCCGCCCTCCCACGCGCCCCACCCGCCGACCGTGGCCTCCTGGGAGACGTACAACTTCCCGGTACGCGGGTCCGTGCCGGTGAACTGCACGATCATCGAGTCCCCGTACGAGGCCGCGGCCGCCTTGCCCGGCAGCACCGGCGCCAGCGCCTTGACCACCAGGTCGATGAGCAGCCCCAGATGCGAGTAGTAGTACTGGCAGGCGGCCGGCGACTCGGCGGCCAGCATCGAGCCGGGACGCGTCAGCACCGACAGCGGCCGGAACGAGCCCCCGTTGAGCGGCACCTCACCCGACACCAGCAGTTTGTAACCGACCCGCACCGCGGCCACCGCCTGCGCCGCCCCGCAGTTGACCGGTCCGAGCGCCTGGTCGGCGCAGTCGGTCAGGTCGACGTGCATCGACTCGCCCGACACCGTGACGCGGACGTTCACCGGCAACGGGGTGTCCAGGTCGATGCCGTCGTTGTCGAGGTGTCCTGACGCCTCGTACACGCCGTCGGGGATGGCCGCGATGGCCGCCCGCTCCATACGTTCGGTCTGGGCGAAGATCTCGTCGCGGGCGGCCGTCACGGTCGCCAGGCCCCAGCGGGCGACGATCTCGCGCAGCCGCCGCTGCCCGGTCATCGCGCAGCTCACCTGGGCACGCAGGTCGCCGAGCGTGGCGTGCGGGAAGCGTACGTTGCGCGCGATCACCTCGTGCAGGTCGCGGCAGGGCGCGCCGCCCGCGTACACCTTCACCGGGCCCATCCGCAGGCCCTCCTGGAAGATCGAGGTGGAGTCCATCGAGCCGCCGGGATCCTTGGAGCCGACGTCCAGCCAGTGCGCCCGCGACGCGGCGAACCCGGCCAGCTCGCCGTCACAGAAGATCGGCCCGTAGACGGTCACGTCGTTGAGGTGGGTGCCGCCGATGTAGGAGTCGTTCAGCACCCAGACGTCGCCCTCCTCCCAGACCTCCCGCCCGTACAGGCGCTCGGTCTCGCGGGTGCACACCTCCAGGTTGCCCAGGAAGATCGGCAGCCCGGACGACTGCCCCAGCACGTTGTGCTCGCGGTCGAGCAGCGCGACCGCGCAGTCCTTGGCCTCGTAGATGACGGGGGTGTAGGAGCTGCGGATGAGGGTGGTGTTCATGTCCTCCGCCGCCTGCAGCAGCGCGCAGCGGATGATCTCGGTGGTGACGGGGTCGATCACTGGTCCACCTTCACGATGAGAAAGCCGTTGTCGTCCACGGTGACCAGGCAGCCGGGCGGCACGACCGTGGTCGCGGTCTCCTCCACCACGATCGCGGGCCCGGCCAGATCGCCCTCCAGGGCGGAGCGGCGCAGCACGGGGGTACGGTGCACGGCGCCGTCGAAGATCACGTCCCGCACGTCGGGCTCCGCCTGCTCGGGGGCGCCGGGGGCGGGGGCGGCGGTACGGGGGAACGAACCGAACCCGGTGCTGCGCAGCATCACGAACTCCACCGGCGCCTCGGGCGTGGCGTGCCCGTACCGGCTGGTGTGCGCCTCGGCGTAGCGGGCCGCGATCTCCGCCGCGAACCCGGGCCCGGCCGGCTCCGCGGCGTCGCGCAGCGGAATGGTGAGCGTGTAGTCCTGGCCCTCGTACCGCATGTCCACGGCGTGCTCCACCCGCCGCCGCTGCTCCGGAACGCCCTGACCGGCGAGCGCCTGGAACGCGTCCCGCTCCAGTTTCACGAGATATCCGGACATGTCGGCGCCGTCCAGCGTGTCCTGATGCCGGAAGTACGGATGCGTCAGATCCCGGCGCACGTCCGCCTCCAGCATCCCCCATGCCGAGAACGCCCCGGGAAAGCGCGGCACCACCACCTCGGAGATCCCCAGCTCACGCGCGATGAACACCGCGTGCATCGCCCCCGCGCCCCCGAACGCCACCAGCACGAACTCACGCGGCTCGACACCGTGCTCCACCGTCAGCGTCCTGATCGCCTGCGCCATCCTGGCGTTGGCCACGTCGCACACGCCCTCGGCCAGCCGCAGCGGATCGAGCTTCAGCTTCCCGGCCAGCTCCGCCACCGCGACCCCGGCCGCCTCGGCGTCCAGCGTCATCAGCCCGCCCGCGAACCAGGCCGGATCCACCCGCCCCAGCACCACGTTCGCGTCCGTGACCGTGACCTGGGTGCCGCCCCGGCCGTAGCACGCGGGCCCGGGAACGGCCCCCGCCGACTCGGGACCCACCCGCAGCGCGCCCGCCTCGGCGTAGGCGATGGAGCCACCGCCCGCGCCGATCGTGTGCAGGTTCACCACCGGCATCAGCACCGGATGACCCTCGATCCGCGCCTCCGCGCTGACGTCGGGCCGCCCGTTAACGACGAGCGACACGTCGAACGACGTGCCGCCCATGTCCACGCAGATCGCGTTGTCCCGCCCGAGCAGCCGGGCCGCCGCGACCCCGCCCATCGTCCCGCCGACCGGCCCCGACAGCAGCGTCTGCAACGGCCTGCGCATCGCGTACGAGGCGTTCACCAGCCCGCCCGACGACTGCATGACGTGCACCGGCACCGCCAGCCCCCGCTCGGCGAAGCGCCGCTCGATCCGGCCCAGATAACGGCGCACCACCGGCCCCGTGTACGCCTCCAGTACCGCCGAGGACGTCCGCTCGTACTCCCGCCACTCCCTGGCCACCTCGTGCGACAGCACGACCAGCACATCCTCACCCAGCTCGGCCCGCAGAATCTCACCGGCCCGCACCTCGTGCGCCGGATCGGCGAAGGAGAACAGCAGGCACACCGCCACCGCGTCGAACCCCTCCGCACGAGCCCGCCGCGCCGCCGCCCGCACCGCCTCCTCGTCCAGCGGCACGAGCTCCCGCCCCCGGTAGTCCAGCCGCCCGCCCGCCTCCATGACGTCCTGCCGCGGCACCAGCGGCGCCGGCTTGCGGTAGCGCAGGTCGAACATGCGCTCCCGGTTGCCCCTGGCGATCTGGTAGACGTCCCTGGCCCCCCGGCTCGCCAGCAGCAGCACCCGTGCGCCCTTGCGTTCCAGCAGCGCGTTGAGACCCTGCGTGGTGCCGTGCACGAAGAAGGAGATGTCCGACGGATCGTCCACGACCCGCGCGAGCGCGGCGAACACCCCCTCCGCGAGATCCCCCGGCGTGGTGGGCGCCTTCGAGGCGGTGACGGCCCCCGACCGCTCGTCGTAACAGACGACGTCGGTGAAGGTGCCGCCGATGTCCATGGCGACGCGATAAGTCATGCGCGTCACCGTATGCCGCCCGATCCCGGGCCCAGCTGTGCGTTCCGCACAGCGCGACACCGTCCGCAGTGCCGGTCGCAAGGGTCCGTACGACGCCTCGAACCGGGCACCCGCGACGATCAAAACCGCCGCGGTGCCGCCTCCGACGATCGGAGCGGTGCCGCCTCCGACGATCACACCGCCGTGGTGCCGCCCCCCTCCGACGGTCACACCGCCGTAGTGCCGCCCCCGACGGTCACCGGCCCTTCCCCCGGCCCGTTCACCGGCGCGTCCCACGCCGGCCGGGGCAGCATCGCCGCCACCTCTCGCCGCAGCAGAGGATCCGCCTGGAACGCCTCCTCGATCGCCAGCCGCAACGCCGTCCGGCCGGCCTCGTCGTCAGGCTTGGCACCCGCCACCCGGTCGATCAGGTCCTTGGCGCGGGCGTCGCCGCGCCCGAACACCCGCTGCAGGATGCGCGAGCCACGGGCGGCAGGCGTGTCGGCGGCCAGCTCACCGGTCTTGGCCAGCACACCGGTGCCGAAGGCGTCGATCGCCGCCGCGGCATAGGGCATGACGTCATTCGCCGTTTCCATCAGTACCTCCGAGGGGACCGGCGGCGTTAGCCGTCGGGGGAATCGGGAGCGGGAGGGCCGCCAAGGCCCGAGCGTGCAGTGCTGGGCGGCCGGGTGAAGGCCCGCTTGGAGGAGCGGATCCGCGTCAAGGCCGCCGAGCAGGGGTGGGAGATCGTGGCGCTTGAGGTGATGCCCGACCACGTGCACCTGTTCGTCAAGCCGCATCCGAAGAACTCGCCGTCGTATGTGGCCAACCAGTTCAAAGGGTTCACCTCGCACCACCTGCGCGCCGAGTTCGCTCACCTGCGTTCCCAGTTCCCCGCGCTGTGGTCGCGGTCCTGCTTCGTGGCGACCGTCGGCGCCGTGTCCGCAGAGACGGTGCGGCGTTACATCGAGACGCAGTATGAGCGGGCGCCCCAGGCGGGTGGCCGTGCGTAGGTCTTACAAGTTCCTCATGCGTCCGACCGCGCGCCAGCAGGCCGCACTCACCGCGTGCCTGGACGACCACCGCGCCCTGTACAACGCGGCGCTTTCGGAGCGGCGCGAAGCGCACAAGCGGTCCCAGGTATCGATCCGGTACGGCGACCAGTCCGCCCAGCTCAAGGAGATCCGCGCCTACGACCCCGATCAGGCGCACTGGTCGTTCTCCTCCCAGCAGGCCACCCTGCGCCGCCTGGACAAGGCGTTCCGCGCGTTCTTCGACCGCGTCAAGGCCGGTCGCGCTCCGGGCTTCCCGCGTTTCAAGGGCCGGGGCTGGTTCGACACGGTTGAGTGGCCCAAGGACGGCGACGGCTGCCGGTGGGACTCCCAACCCGAGCACCCGTCCGCCACGTTCGTCCGCCTTCAAGGCGTCGGGCATGTCCGCGTGCACCAGCACCGCCCGGTGCGGGGCCGGGTGAAGACGATCAGCGTAAAGCGGGAAGGCTCCCGCTGGTACATCGTCCTGTCGTGCGACGATGTGCCCGCCGAGAAGCTGGCAGCCGTTCAGCAGGACCTCGCCCGTAAGAAGCGCGGGTCCAAGCGCCGCCGTAAGGCGGTCGCCCGCGTCGCAGCCCTGCACGGCAAGATCCGGCGTCAACGACTCGACGGCGCGCACAAGGCCGCGAACGCCCTGATCCGCGACTACGACCTGATCGTGCACGAGGACCTGCGGATCGCGAACATGACCAAGAGCCCAGCCCCGAAACCTGACGGAGAAGGCGGCTACCTGCCCAACCGCGCGGCGGCCAAGGCTGGACTGAACAAGAGCATCCTGGACGCGGGTTGGGGGGTGTTCCTGGGCATCCTCGCGCACAAGGCTGAAAGCGCCGGTCGAGAGCTGATCTCCGTGGACCCCCGCAACACCTCCCGCACGTGCGCCCAATGCGGGCACATGGCGAAAGAAAACCGCGCCACCCAAGCCGAGTTCGCCTGTACGGCGTGCGGCCACACTGCGCACGCCGACGTCAACGCGGCGATCAACATTCTCGGGGCAGGGCTTGCCCTTCGCGAAGCCGCAGCGGCTTCGCGAGAAGCCGCCCTCTTTAGGGGGCGGAGGAGTCACGAGGCCCTCCCGTAGGTCCTGATGGATAGTCGGCATGCTAGCTCCCTGAGTGCCCGCGGCAAGGGAATACGCTGTCGAATGTGCCTGCCCCGTATCTCACACTCACGACCGTCATCGAGCACGAGACCGAGGCGCGGCGCTCGCGCTTCATCTGCGCCGTGGCCCCGGCGCGTACGGTCGAGGAGGCGGCGGCCTTCATCGCCGCCCGCCGCGCCGAGCACGCCGGGGCCACCCACAACTGCACGGCGTACGTGATCGGCGAGCGCATCCAGAAGGGCGACGACGACGGCGAGCCGGGCGGCACGGCCGGCACGCCCATGGTGCAGGCGCTGGTCGGCCGGGGGTTCAGCGACGTGGTGGCGGTGGTGACGCGTTACTTCGGCGGCACCCTGCTGGGCGCGGGCGGGCTGGTGCGGGCCTACGGCGGCGCGGTGACCGAGACCCTCGACCGGGCCGCGCCCGTCCGGATGGTGCCGGCCAGGCTCGTGCACGTCGCGGTCGCGCACGACCAGGCCGGGCGGGTGGAGAACGATCTGCGCGCCTCCCGTCACGCGGTGCGCGAGGTGACGTACGCGGGGGAGGTCACCTTCGCGGTGGCGGTGGGGGAGGACGAGGTCGCGGCGTTCACCGACTGGGTGGCCACGCTGACGGCCGGCCGGGCCCGCGTCACACCGGGCGCCGACCTCCACGTCCCCGCCTGACCGAGGACCCGGCGGCTCAGCCCTCCAGGGCGTACTGCATGACGCGGAACTTCGCCTGCGCCTCCGCCAGCTCGGCCGCCGGATCGGAGTCGCCCATGATGCCGCCCCCCGCGAACAGCCGGGCCCGGCGCCCCTCGACCAGGCCCGAGCGCAGCGCGATGCCCCACTCGCCGTCGCCCCGGGCGTCGATCCAGCCCACGGGACCGGCGTAACCGGCCCGGTCCATGCCCTCCAGCTCGCGGATGACCTCGATCGCCGTGTGGGTCGGGGTGCCGCCGACGGCCGCCGTCGGGTGCATGGCCGCCACCACGTCCAGCACCGACGCCCCGTCGGCCAGCCGGCCCGTGACGTGGCTGGCGAGGTGCTGCACGTTGGGCAGCATGAGTAGTTCGGGCTCGTCGGGCGTGGTGAGCGAGGAGCACAGGGGCGACAGCGTCTGGCGTACGGAGGCGATCGCGCACTCGTGCTCGTGCCGGTCCTTCGTCGAGGCCAGCAACGCCTTGCCACGGGCGAGGTCGTCGGCCGGGCCGGTGCCGCGCGGGGTCGTGCCGGCCAGCACCAGCGACTCGATCTCCTGCCCCGTACGCCGGATCAGCAGCTCGGGCGTGGCCCCGACCAGCCCCGCGACCGAGAACGTGTAGCACTCGGGATAGCGCCGGGCCAGGCGGGTCAGCAGCAGCCGTACGTCGATCGGCCGCTCGGCGGTGGCGACCAGGTCGCGGGCCAGCACCACCTTCTCCAGCTCGCCCTCGCGGATGCGCTTGGCCGCGCTGGCCACGACGTGCTCCCACTCGGGCGCGCTCAGGCTGCCGTCGCCGTAGCTGATCCGGCCGGGGTCGCGGATCGGCGTGAACGTCTCCAGCGGCGCGTCCCCGATCGTGGTCAGCCAGGCGTGGCCGTCGCGGCGGGCCAGCACGGCTCGCGGGACCACGAGGACGGAGCCGTGGGCGTCCTCGTCGAAGGTGAAGCTGCCGAAGGCGACCGCGCCGGAGCCGGGGGCCTGCACGGCGTCGTCGACGTGCGCCTCACCGAGGACGGTGGCCAGCCACCGGCGGGCCCAGGCGAACCTGCCGGGGCCGGGCGGCACCGTCACGCGGGCGGCCTCACCCCATCCGACCAGGCCCTCGCCGTTTCTGATCCAGGCGTAGGGCGCCGTCCTGGGGAGGGAGGCCAGCAGGTCACCGGGGTCGCCGACAAGGGTGGTGCGAACCGGCAGCGGGCGGGTTGTTCCGAGCGCGACACTCACCCAAGACACTCTATGCGGGAACTGAACACGTTCGACTCGGACCCCCGTGAATGCGAGGTTACGGGCAACGAACCCGGAAAAAACGGGATGCCGTTAGGTATTGGGTATCACCAGATCCCCTTCGGCCTGTCAAGCGGGGATATGAAGTCGGTCCCGAACTGGCAGGCCTTGCCGTGTAGCCATAGTGGCAGGGTGATCGGCTATCTACCTTGGTGCGCATGATCGTTCGCCTCGGGCCAGTGCTGGCCGCCGCCGTCGTCCTCACCGCCTCGGTCCCGGCTCACGCCGCCGCTCCCGCGGAACCCGTCCCCGAGGTCATGGCCGCGCTCGGCGACTCCATCTCCGCCGGTTTCAACGCCTGCGGCTGGTACGTCTCCTGCACCGCCCGCTCCTGGTCCACCGGCGACCGCGCCGACGTCGACAGCCACTACCTGCGCCTGTCGAAGCTGTCTGGAACGCTCCACAAACACAACCACAACTTCGCCGTGCCCGGCTCCACCAGCGCCGCCCTGCTCGGCCAGGTACGCAAGGCGATCGCCGCCAAGGCCGACTACGTCACGATCCTCATCGGCGCGGTCGACGCCTGCGCCCGCACCGAGCAGGCGATGACCCCGGTGGCGACCTACCGGCGCCGGCTGGACACCGCCCTGGCCGAGCTGCGCGCCGGGCTGCCCAGGGCCAGGGTGTTCGTGGCCAGCATCCCCGACCTGCGGCGGCTGTGGCAGGCCGGGCGCGGCAACCCGCTGGCCCGTACGTTCTGGTCGGCCGGCCGCATCTGCCAGAGCCTGCTGCTGCGGCCCACGTCCACCCGCCGGGCCGACACCGAGCGCCGCGCCAGGGTGCGGGACAGGGTGATCGGCTACAACCGGGCGGCGGCCGAGGCGTGCGCCGCGTACGGGCCCGCCTGCCGCACCGACGGGGGAGCCGTCTTCGCCTACCCCTTCACCCTCGACCAGGTCAGCAAGTGGGACTACTTCCACCCGAACACGGCCGGGCAGCGGGTGCTGGCGGAGCAGACCTACCGGCGCGGCTTCACCTGGATCGACCCGCGATAGGGTTCATCGGCACTGCGCGAGCATGGTCTTCTTGTCGGCCGGGGTGACCGGGACGTCGTACTTGAGCGCCACCTGCGCGAACCGGGTGACGTAGGCGCAACGGATGCCCCGGCGCGGCGGCAGCCAGCCCGACGGCCCCGAGGCGTCCTTGTGCTCGTTGGCCTCGCCGTCCACGGGCAGCAGGTTGAGCGGGTCGTTGGCGAAGTCCAGCCGCTTCGTCATCGACCAGCGCGGCGCTCCCATGCGCCACCCGTAGTTGAGCGGCACCACGTGATCGACCTGCACTTCGTCGGCGTTGTCCTTGTGCCAGTGGATGAGCCGCCCGGTGTAGGGGTCGGTCAGCTCCATCGAGACGACCTCGCAGTTCGACCCCTTGCGGTACTTCACGTTCCGGCCGTCGCGGGCCAGCAGGTCGTCACGGGTACGGCAGCCGTTGCGCGCGTACGGCACCCCGGTGGCGTCGTCGGCCCAGTTGTCCCCGTACCGGGTGCGCTCGTATCCCCCGTTGGAGCCGAGACCCTTGACGCGCAGGCGCTTGATGAGGCCGCGCGCCTCGCGCCTGTCGGCGGCGGAGCTGATGGGGGCCAGGCCCGGTAACGTGCCGCTGACGTTGCCCAGCGGGCTGGCCGCGGTGGCCGGCGGGGTCTTGGCTGTGCCGATGAACGAGACGATGACGATGGCTCCGGCGAGGACGGCGACCGCGTCCTTGGTGCTCAAGCAGACCTCCGTGAGCTCCAGGTTGTCTAGAGAAATTCCCGGCATCGGCGCTTTTGACACGGGAAGGGTTGTGTGACTGATCGTCCCATCAACCACTCCGCACCCGCGCCGCGGGGCGAGCTCGGACGGGGCGGGGGGCATGTGAGAGGGGTGGGCGAGGGCGCGCCGGGGAGGCGGCGGTAGCCTGCGTCGTGTGACTGATCGTCCCGTCGACCCCGATGTCGATCTTCACGTTCCCGCGCAGCGGGCCGAGCCGCTCTGGCCGGTACTCGCCGTGATCGCCCCCGGCGGCGCGCTCGGAGCGCTGGCCCGGCACGCCGTCCAGACGGCGCTGCCCGCAGGGCCGGCCGACTTCCCGTGGGCGACGTTCCTGGTCAACGTGTCCGGCTGCCTGCTCATCGGGGTGCTGATGGTGCTGATCACGGAGGTCCGCCCGGCCCACCGCCTGGTGCGGCCGTTCCTCGGGGTGGGGGTGCTGGGCGGTTACACGACGTTCTCGACGTACGCGGTGGACGTGCGGCGGACGGTCGAGGCGGGCGCGCCGCTCATCGGCCTGGTCTACCTGGTGGCCACGATGCTGGCGGCGGTGGCCGCGACGGCGGCCGGCATGTGGCTGACCCGCCGCGCCGCCGGCATTGTGCCCGGGATCGGTGCCCGATGACAGTCGTGCTCGTCGTGCCGGAGGCGGGTGTCCGATGACGATCGTGCTGATCGTGCTGGGGGCGGCGGTCGGGGCGCCGCTGCGGTACCTGGCGGATCGAGCGGTGCAGGCGCGGCACGACACGGTGTTCCCCTGGGGGACCCTCTCCGTCAACGTGAGCGGGTCGGCGGTGCTGGGCTTCGTGGCCGCGCTGCCGGTGGGCGACGGGGTGATGGCGCTGGTGGGCACGGGGTTCTGCGGCGCGCTGACGACGTACTCGACGCTGGGGTACGAGACGGTGCGGCTGCTGGAGGAGGGGGCCCGCTTCCACGCGGTCGCCAACGCCGTGGCCAGCGTGGTCGCGGGCCTCGGCGCGGCCTTCTGCGGCGCGGCCCTCGCCCAAGCCCTGCTCTGAGCCCGGGCCCTTGCCCTGAGCCCCAGCCCTGCTTTCAGCCCAGGCGCCGCTTCGAGAGGGGCGGCCCGCGCGCCCAGGCGCTGCTTCGCGTGGAGCCCGCTCAGGTTTTGAAGGGGAGAGTTACCGTGTAATCCAGTAAGCACATTGGAGGTCACGGTGGCCGATCCCCTCGACGCCTACTCCCAGGTCGTGTCTTCCGTGGCCGCCGAGCTGCTGCCCAGGGTGGCCAGCGTGCGGGCCGGGCGGGGCAGTGGTTCCGCCGTGGTGTTCACCGGCGACGGCTTCCTGCTGACCAACGCCCACGTGGTCGGCTACTCCCGCACCGGCACCGTCGCGTTCGCCGACGGCGTGTCCGGCGACTTCGAGGTGGTCGGGCGCGACCCGCTGTCCGACCTCGCCGTGATCAGGGCGCGCACCGCCACCCCGCCGCCGGCCGAGCTCGGCGACAGCGACAGGCTGGTGGTCGGCCAGCTCGTGGTGGCCGTGGGCAACCCGCTCGGGCTGACCGGCTCGGTGACGGCCGGGGTGGTGTCCGGGCTGGGCCGGTCGCTGCCCGCCCGGGCCGGCGCCGCCACCCGTCTGATCGAGGACGTCATCCAGACCGACGCCGCGCTCAACCCGGGCAACTCCGGCGGGGCGCTGGCCGACGCGCGGGCGCGGGTGGTCGGCATCAACACGGCCGTGGCCGGGGTCGGGGTAGGGCTGGCCGTGCCGATGAACGCCACCACCCGCTCCATCATCACCGCACTGATCAGGGACGGCCGCGTCAGGCGGGCGTTCCTGGGCCTGGTGACCTCGCCCGCGCCGCTGCCCGAGCACCTGCGCAGGAGCACCGGGCAGAACGGCGCCCTGCGCGTGGTCGAGGTGGTGCCCGGCTCGCCCGCGCACCGGGCCGGGCTGCGCGCCGGCGACCTGGTGCTGAGCGCCGGGCGTACCCCGGTGGGTGACGCGCAGAGCCTGCAGCGGCTGATGTTCGCCGACGCGATCGGACGGCCGTTACCCATCACCGTGCACCGCAACGGCGCGCTCGTGGACGTCATCGCCGAGCCGGTGGAACTCACCGGCTCGGGTGTGTGATCAGACCCTTATCGCTGAGCCGGCGACTGCTCCTGCGCCGCGGGCTGCTCCTGCGCCGGGGACGACTCCTCCGCCGCGGGCGCCTCGACGGGCTCTTTGCTCCGGCGGGCCGCGGCCCACGAGCCGTCGCGCCGCGCCAGCAGCTCCTCCAGCAGCGCGTCCCACTTCTTCCCGACGACGTCGGGGTCGTACTTGTGCGCCGTCTCCAGCGCCCGCGCCGCGAGGTCCCGGCGCAACTGCTCGTCCTCGATCACCCGCATGATGGCGGCGGCGAGGTTCGCGTTGGTACGGGGCTTGACCAGCAGCCCGTCCACCTCGTTCTTGATCATTTCCTTGGGCCCGTGCGGGCTGTTGAAGCTGACGATGGCCAGCCCCTTCGCCATGGCCTCCAGGATCGTCATGGGGAAGCCCTCGTGCCGCGAGCTGAGCACGTAGATCGACGACTTCTCCAGCTCCGCGCCCACGTCGGTCGTCGGCCCCGGCAGCTCCACCTTGCCCTCAAGGCCCGCCTCGACGATCTGCTTGGCCAGGTTCTCCTCCTGCGGCCCCGCGCCGAAGATGCGCAGCTTCCAGTCCGGGTGCGCGGCGGCGACGGTCTCCCAGGCGGTGATCAGCCGGTGGAAGCCCTTGATCCGGGTCATCCGGCCGACCGCGACGGCCACCTTGGCATCGAGCTTGGACACCTCGCCCGACATCGGCGGCACGGCGTTGGGAATGCGGACCAGCTTGCGCGGCTGCTTCGGCAGCGTCTCGCGGTAGTCGGCCAGATCGGCCTTGGTGAGGGTGACCAGGGCGTCCAGGCGGCGGTAACGCCACTTGATCAGCTCCTGGATGGGTTCGGGCTGAGTACGCAACGCCACATGTTCCTGCCCGATCGTGATCACACCGGGCTGGGCTAATTGGGCGAGCGCGAGGTTGAGCCCCGGGCGGGTGGCCATGAGCACGCCGGTGTCGAGCGAACGGATGAAACGAGCCAGCTTGAGGTCGGTCCAGAGGTTGAACCTGTGGTACGCCGACTCCTCCTTGGGGAGGAGCCGGCTCGGCAGCTTCGACAACATGGCGCGCACCGGGTCGATGCCGGGATCGATCCGATCGTCCAGGAAACGGAACCTCACCCGGGGATCGATGGGGAAGAACGGCGCGTCCGCCTCCTTCAGCACGCTGACGATCTCCACGTCGTGCTCCTCGGCCAGGTAACTGGCCAGGTTGAACACGGTGCGGATGGTGCCCCCCATCCCGTTGGCGTGCAGCAGCAGGATGCGTACCTGCCGGATCGAGGGCGGCGGCGCGTCGCGCTTCTTGCGCCGGTTGTACTCCCGATAGAGCCGGACCATCGCCGACTTGCCCTTGCGTGCCAGTGCGCGCACTTAACAGATCCCCTTTTCACGGAAGAAGTCTCGACACACGTGACCGGCGGAGAGGGCTCGCCTCACCACCGGTCTCATACTTATTCGTCGGTGGAGCGCATTTGCTTTCATCCCCTGTGCGCTAACCCCACCTATGATCTTTAGACGCTTTGGGGATGCTTAAGGTTGCATGCGCGGCCGGTGCCGATGATCGGGAGTATGCGGGGGATTGTCGGCCAGCAGGTCAAGCGCCACGTCGATCGCCCGTTCGAGCTGCGTGTCCACGCCCCGCGCGTAATCCTGCGGGGTGATGTCCACCTCGATGTCGGGATCGGTGCCGTAGTTCTCCACCTGCCAGCCGACATCGTCGAAAGCGAAGGAGAACTCCGGCTGCGTGGTGAGCGTCCCGTCGGCCAGCCGGTGGCGTGGCCAGATGCCGATCACGCCGCCCCACGTGCGCTTGCCGACCAGCGGGCCGAGACCGAGCAGCTTGAAGGTGTGGCTGAAGATGTCGCCGTCCGAGCCCGCCCACTCGTTCGTGACCGCCACGATCGGGCCGCGCGGCGACTCGGGCGGGTACGGCTCGGGATCGCCCCACCGCGGATAGTCGTAGCCCAGCCGCCGCCTGGCCAGCTTCTCCAGCAGCAGCGCCGAGACATGGCCGCCGCCGTTGAAGCGCACGTCCACGATGAGCGCGTGGCGGTCGTACTCGGCCAGGAAGCCCCGGTGGAACTCCCCGAACCCCTCGGCCCCCATGTCGGGCACGTGCAGGTAACCGATCCGGCCGCCGGAGCGCTCGTGGCACTGGGCGCGGTTGAGGTTCACCCAGTCGCGGTAGCGGGCCGGCCGTTCGTCGGCGAGCGTGCGTACGGTGACCGTGAACACGCGCTTGCCGCGCCGCAGCGTCAGCTCGACCTCCTCGCCCGCCTGGTTGACCAGCCGCTCGTTCGGGGTGGCGGCCACCCCGATCGGCGCGCCGTCGATGGCCAGCACGGCGTCACCGGGGCGCACGTCGAGGCCGAGCCGGTTCAGCGGCGAGGTGGCCTTCGGGTCCCACAGGTCGCCGGTCACGAGGGCGCCGATGCGGTAGACGCCGCCGCGATACTGCCAGTCCACGCCCAGCTTGCCCTGCGTGTAGTCGGGGCCCGGCCGGTATTCGCCGCCGCTCTCGAAGGCGTGGCTGGTGGCCAGCTCCCCGTGCAGCTCCCACAGCAGGTCGGAGAACTCGCCGCGGGTCGTCACCCGGTCCACCAGCGGCTGATAGCGCTCGTACACGGCCGGCCAGTCCACGCCCGCCATGTCCTCGGTCCAGAAGTTCTCCAGCTGCAGCCGCCACGCCTCGCGGAACATCTGCCGCCACTCCGCCACCGGGCAGACCGACACCTTGACCCGCGACAGGTCGATCCAGCCGGTCTCACGCCCGGGACTCTCCCCGTCACCGGGCACTTCGCCCGCCTTGACCACCCGCAGCCGATTCCCCGCCCGGTACAGCAGCGTCTTGTGGTCGCGGCCGAGCTCGAAGTCGTCCACGCCCTCGGCGAACAGCTCGTTGTGGCCGCCGGCGAAGTCGAACAGGTGCAGCGTGTCCTCCCCTTCGAGCGGGCTGGTCAGGATCAGCGCCTTGCCCTTCAGCCCCGCCACCCGCTCGTAACGGCCCTCCGGCAGCGGGAACGCGGTCACCCTGCGGGCCAGCCCGTCCACGTCCACGCGCAGCGGCTCCGGCTCGTCCTCCTCGTCGTCGTCCTTCGGCTCCTCCAGCGGGCGGGGCCGGGGCACGAACGGGTCCGGCGCGTCCGCCCGGAGCGCCACCGCGTACGGCCGCGTCCCCAGCGGGAACCCCAGGTCGAACTGGAGCTGGTCGTAGACAGGGGAGAAGACGCGCTGGCCGATGAAGTACAGGTAGCGGCCCTCCGGGTCGAAGGCCGGCATCGAGTCCTTGAGCGCCGGCTCGCTGGCCTGGACCGTGCGGCCGGTCGCCGGATGGTGCAGCTTGATCGCGGTGGACCGGGAGCTCGACGGGCTCGCGTACGCCAGCCACTCGCCGTCGTGCGACCAGGCCGGATCCTCCGGCGGGCCGTGCGGGTTGGCCTCGACCAGCTCAGATCGGCCCGTGGCCAGGTCGAGCACGTGCAGCTCGTCGCGGTGGTTGACGACCGCCACCCGGTCGTGCGCGGGATCGGGGACCAGCTCGTTGACCCGCCCCAGCCGGGCCACCTCCGTGCCCTGCCCGCCCTCGCCGCCCTCCAGGACGACCAGCCGCTCCTCGTCGCCGTCGTCGCTGGCCGCCGCGATCAGCCGGACGCCGTCGTTCAGCCAGGTCAGGAAGCGGTAGCGGACGCCGTCGGGGCGGCCGTGCTGGCGTACGGGGCCCTCCCAGTCCGCCATCGCGTACGCCTTGCCGCGCGCCGTGATCGCCAGCGCGCTGCCGTCCGGGCTCAGCCTCGCGCTGTCGAGATAGTCGGCGGCCTCCACGAACCTGCGGTTGAGCTGCGTCCTGGAGCTGGCCAGCCGCACCTCCAGCCGCCGCGGCCCCTCACCCGGGTCCAGCAGGAACAGCTCCGCGCCCGCGTGATAGACCAGGCGCTGCCCGTCGCCGGACAGGTTCCTGGCGTAGTAGTCGTCATGGTGGGTGAGCCGGTGCAGGTCGCCGCCGGTGGGGTCGCACGAGTAGACGTTGCCGACGCCCTCGTGGTCGGAGATGAAGTACACCCGGCCGCCGCTCCAGCAGGGCGAGGCCAGGTTGCCCGGCAACCTGATCAGCCGCCGGAACTCGCCGTCGCCGCGCGGATCGATCCACAGGTCGCCCACCGTCCCGCCGCGGTAGCGCTTCCACCGCGCCGGGTCCGCGGTGTTGCGGCCGAGCACGATCATGTCGCCCGGGCCGTACGCGATCGAGTTCGCCGGCCCGTACGGCAGCCGCTCCGGCACCCCGCCCGGCCTCACCCGGTGCAGCCATTTGCGGCCTTCGAACGGTTGTGACTGGTCGCTGGCGTACAGAATGCGGCCTTCCGGATCCCAGCCGGTCACCGTGCAGCGGGCGCCGTGGAACGTCACCCGGCGGGCCGCGCCGCCGCCGGACGGCATCACGTACACCTCTTCGGGCCCCTCCTCGCGTCCCACGAACGCGAGCTGGTCGCCGCGCGGCGAGATGCGCGGATAGCCGGCCTCGGCCAGCCCCGCGGTCAGCCGGAAGGCCCGCCCGCCCAGGGCGGAGACCATCCACAGGTCGTCCTCGGCGGCGAAGACCACCACGTCCTGGAAGACGGCGGGGAAGCGCAGGTAAGCCGACATGGAGCAGCTCCACGGTCGATCGGACGGCCGGGCCGCCCTGGGCCACGGCCGTCCGATCAGGTCACCGGCCGGGCAGCCTCGGCGAGCGACTGCCCCGGCCGTCCGATCATCTCCAGCCGAGCAGCCTCACCCGGTGACCGCCCGGACCGTCCGATCAGATCCGGCCGGACGGTCACCGTGGCGCCGGCCCGGCCGTCCGATCAGATCCGGCCAGACAGACACCGTGGCGTCCGCCCAGGCCCTCTGATCAGGTCTGGCCGGGCAGTCACTATGGCGTCCACCCCGGCCGTCCGATCAGGTCACCGGCCCGGCAGCCATCGGCAGGCTGCCCGGATGGTCACTCCTCGCCGGACGTCTTCTGGCTGTCCCGCTTCGTCTCCTTGACCTGCCGGCTGGTCTTGATGGCCTGCTTCTTCGACTTGCCGGACTTGGAAGCGGGTTTCTTCTTCGTGTCAGCCATGGAAATCTCCCCCCGAATGGATGAGATGCACCGTATTGGTGCACCACGGCCGTTAATACCCATCAAACGACGAAACCCGACATACCACCTACTCGTCTCCTCAATAACCCTTTCCCGCACGGGCTCACCCGTCCATCGTCGCCATGCGACCGTCCCCGCACCCGGCCGTCACCACATGCGGCCGTGTCCGCACCCACCCGTCACTACATGCGGTTGTCTCCATCCCCGGCTGCCACCGCGTGCGGTTGCCTCGATCTCTGACCGTCCCCGCGTGCCTCGGGTCAGGCGGGGACGGGATCAGAGCAGGCGCAACTGCTCCGGCTCGGGTGGGACCACAGGGCCCTCGGGGGTGATCGGAGGGCGGCGGCGGGACGGTGCGCGGCGGGCCATCGCCGGGACGGACCGGCCGACCCCATGGCGTTCGGCCAGCTCCCTGGCCAGGCCCGTCACCCGCTGCTGGTAGGCCTTGGGCGCGTAGGAGCCCCGCCCGTACAACTCCAGATAGCGCGGCACCAGGCGCGGGTGCTCGCGCGAGAGCCAGCTCAGCCACCACTCCCTGGCCCCCGGCCGCAGGTGCAGCACGATCGGGACGAGGTGGGTGGCGCCCGCCTCGGCGATCTCCTTGACTGTACGGTCGAGCTGGGCGGGGGAGTCGGTCAGATAGGGAAGGATCGGGGCCATCAGGACCCCGCAGGCGATGCCGTTGTCGTTGAGCGTCGCACACGTCTCCAGGCGGCGGCGCGGATTGGGCGTGCCCGGCTCGACGGCGCGCCACAACTCCGGATCCACGAACCCGACCGAGACGTCGGCGCTGACGTCGGTCACGTCGGCGGCCTCGGTGAGCAGGTCGAGGTCGCGCAGGATCAGCGTGCCCTTGGTGAGGATGGAGAACGGGTTGGCGGCGTCGCGCAACGCGGCCAGGATGCCGCGCATCAGCTGATATCGCCCCTCGGCGCGCTGGTAGCAGTCGACGTTGGTGCCCATGGCCACGTGGTGCCCGCCCCAGCGAGGCGAGGCCAGCTCCTTGCGAGCCAGCTCGGCGGCGTTGACCTTCACCACGATTTTGGAGTCGAAGTCCGCCCCGGAATCCAAATCTAGATATTCGTGCGTTTTTCGGGCAAAACAGTAAATGCACTTATGAGAGCAACCCCGGTACGGGTTGATCGTGTACTCGAACGGAACCCGGCTGGCCGCGGGGACGCGGTTGATGATGGATCGGGCCCGGATCTCATAGAAGGTCATCCCACTGAATTCGGGCGTGTCGAACGTTCGGGTCACCGCGCCGCGAGCGAAGAGCGGCACGGCCGGATCGTCCCGGCCGGACCCGGCCAGGCGCAGGTTGTCCCAGCGCATGCCATGATTAGAACAAAGGTTCGAGCATGATCGCAAACCGAAAAGAGGTGGCAATTACTGGGTCAGGCGGGGGCTAATGATCTTCAGGGTTGGGCAGAAAGACGCCACAGAGCTTGCGTTCCGGAGGTGCACCCATGGCCTGGTCGCAGGACGAGGAGCGAATGCTGGCCCAGATCGAGCAGCACCTCGTCGACGACGATCCCCGACTCGTCGCACGACTGGAGTCGTTCAACGAGCGGGTTCGCCGCAGCGAGGAGAGGTCGAAGGGGCAGCCGGGTCCGAGGCACCGGCCACGCCGCTCGACGGTCATCATTGTCATCAGTTGGTTGCTCATCGCTACATTGGTCGCCACACTCTTGGTCATGGTTCTCAGCCACGAGGCCGCCACGGCCCTGGCCTTGGCAGTCTCCTTCTGACCGCACCCCAGCCGGCACCGACGTGAGAACGGCCGGCCCGACCCACCCGAAGATCACGCCCATGAGGCGATGCCCCACGTCCCGCAGCGCACCACCCACGCCCGGGACAAGCCGGCCCGGGGGAGGCATTCGCAGCCGACCGGGTGTCCGAGCAGGGCCGTCGCAGACGTCCTGGCAAGCCCGTTGCCCACGGCCAGGTGCCAGGGGAAACCGTCGCGGTGGGCCGGGCGCCCTGATCGACCTCCTGCCGACCCTGGCGAGGCTCCCTGTTGGTGGGGGGACCACGGTGGCGGGACCACGGTGGCGGGGGGCCGTCACCTCGCGGGCGGTGACCCGCCACCGAGTACCTCAGCGGTGGTGACCCGGCACTGGGAACCCCAGCGTGAGCAGGGGTAAAGTCCCGAAGATGATCGAACGGGACCTCACGATGGGCGACGGCCGCACGCTGCACGTCTACGACGCCGCGGAGAACGGACGGCTGCCCGTCGTATGGCACCACGGCACGCCGAACCTGGGCGCCCCGCCGGAGCCGCTCTTCGCCGCGGCCGACAGGCTCGGCCTGCGATGGGTGTCCTTCGACCGACCGGGCTACGGCGGCTCCAGCCCCGACCCCGGCCGCAGCGTGGCGTCGATCGCCCGCGACACCGCGGCGGTCGCCGACGCCCTCGGTCTCGACCGGTTCGCCGTCGCCGGCTACTCCGGCGGCGGAACCTACGCCCTGGGATGCGCCGCGTCGCTGGGCAGCCGAGTCCAAGCGGTGCTGACCCTGGCCGGCATCGCCCCGTACGGCGTGGAGGGGCTCGACTGGTTCGCGGGAATGGTCCCGTCCGGGGTGGCCGCGCTGGGCACGGCGGCGGCGGGCCGCGACGTGCGCACGGCACTGGCGACGTCCGCATTCCCCTACGACTGCGAGTTCACCGCCGCGGACCTGGCGTTGTTCGAGGGCCCGTGGGGATGGCTGGGCAAGGTCTCGGAACCGGCCCTCGACGCCGGCCCGTACGGCCAGATCGACGACGACGTCTCCTACACCCACGCCTGGGGCTGCGACCCCGCCGCCATCGAGGCCCCGACCCTCCTGCTGCACGGCACCGAGGACCGCATCATCCCCGCCACCCACGGAAAGTGGCTCGCGACCCACTGCCCGAACGCCGAACTGCGGCTTTGCGAGGGCGACAGCCACTTCACCATCGTCACCCACGCCGAATCCGGCCTGGATTGGTTGCGCAGCCGGCTCTGACACCCGGTGACGGCCTGTTGGGGCAACTTGTGGTGACGGCCTGTGGCGGCGAGCTGTGGCGACGAGTTGCAGTGCCGACCAGCCGTGACGACCAGCAGCAGGGTGCGGAAAGCGCAGCCGGACCATTCCTCCCGGCCTGCTGATGCCCCATGATGATCATGTGCTTGATCACTACCGCGCTCTCTTCAAACGGCACCAGTGGCTCACGGACGGCGCCTGCTGGACGGTGGTGCAGCCCTTCGACGACGAGATGACGCCGGACGACCTCCTGTGGCGGATGAACGGAGGGCGCGACCCGGAGGAACTCACCGTGGACCACCCCATGGAGCTGGCTCTGAACGAGGACCTCACCCTGCTCTTCGTCTTCGAGGGCGACGGCGGGTACGGGTTCCTGGAGTGCACGTACGGCGACCCGCCGTCCGACGAACTGCTGCGCACGCTCAGCGAGGACGCCCGCGTGTGGACCACGTCATGGCAGGTCAACGGCACATCGACGATCCGTTGCGCGGCCGGCGGCAGGATCCAGGCGTCGATCTGGAACTACGTTCTCGGCGAACGGATCGACGAAGAGCCCGCGCCGGACGTCTTCGCCGACTTCCACGTCATGCTCGACGCCCTCGACCGCGAGGACTTCGACGGCAGACGCGCCACGGCGCTCGCCTTCATCGAGGCAGCCACCGGGGTCGGCATCGAGATCGACTGGCTGGACGGCGAGCAGACGACAGTGACCGTCCTCGACAATCCGGTCAGCTAGTCGGAGCTACGGGGTCCGCTGATCGGGCAGACCCGGTGCCTGGTGGCCGCTGGCGAGTGAGTACTTTCGTCCGCTGGACCGATGCCCGAGCCCTGGGGTCAGACCGTGCCCTCACCGGTGGTCAGGGGTCTTGGCCGCTGATGGGATATCGTGCTCGACCCCTTGCCCGAACGGCGTCGTCAGCGGCAGTGCCCGGCCGCGGAGCAGGGCGTCCACAAGGGCCGGACGGGGCTGCAGCCGTGTACCCGATTGCTGGGCCGGCCGCGCTATGCCCGGCTGACAGGATGCCAGGCCCGTTTCGCTAACGTGATCTGGAGCCCCACCAGGGGGACCCAGACAGTGAGGAAGATCGTCGATGAGCCGCCAGCATACGTACCAGACCGTCGTGACCTGGACCGGCGACAAAGGCACGGGCACCAGCGGCTACCGCGACTACGGCCGCGAGCACGAGCTGTCGGCCGAGGGCCCGCCCACCATCCCGGGCAGCGCTGACCCCGCCTTCCGTGGCGACCCGGCCCGCTGGAACCCCGAGCAGTTGCTGCTCGGCTCGCTCTCCCAGTGCCACATGCTCTGGTACCTGCACAAGTGCGCCATGGCCGGGGTGGTCGTCACCGCGTACGCCGACACAGCGACCGGCACGATGGCCGAGACCGCGGACGGCGGCCACTTCACCGAGGTGGTGCTCCACCCGATGGTCACGGTGGCCGCGCCCGAGATGACCGAAACCGCCCTCGCGCTGCACGCCGACGCCCACAAGTCCTGCTACATTGCCGCCTCGGTCAACTTCCCGGTCCGCCACGAGCCGACCGTCCAAACGGCCGCCTGACCGCGGTCTGGGCCAGGCGACGACCTGGCCTGAGCCGCTCGTTCTCGCGCCGCCGTCTCGCCCGCCGCCTTCGCCGCGTCTCGTTCCGGCGGTGTCTGGTTCCGCCGTGCCCGGTTTCGGCTGCGTCCGGTTCCCGCCGCGTCTAGCTCTCGTCGTGGGACGACTGCCGAGGCCGGGCGCGTACGTGCGCGCGTACCCCTTGCAGGCCGAACAGGACCAGCAGCTCCACCGCGCCGCCGTCCGCGCTCCCCAGCCAGTGCGGCAGCGACGTGTCGAACTCGGCGATCTCGCCAGCCGTCATCGTCAGGTCGCGCTCGCCGAGCACCAGCCGCAGGTGGCCGTTGAGCACGTACAGCCATTCGAAGCCCTCGTGCGTCTGCGGCGTCGGTTCGAGCGGTTCGGGGCGGGCGGGGATGATCATCTTGAACGCCTGCGTGCTGCCGGGTCGCCGGGACAGCGGAACGAAGATCATCCCGTACTGCCGGATCGGCTTCAGATGGATCCGGGGGTCACCCGTGCGCGGGGCGCCGACGAGGTCGTCCAGCGGGACGTCGTAGGTGCGGGCCAGCGGCAGCAGCAACTCCAGCGTCGCCCGGCGCTGCCCACTCTCCAGCCGGGACAGCGTGCTCTCCGAGACTCCCGTCGTCGCCGCAAGGTCGGCCAGGGTGATCCCGCGCGCACGGCGCAGCGCCCGCAGCCGCGGCCCCACCGCGCCGAGCACCTCCTCCGTCGCGCCGTCCACGAGGCCATCTTGCCAGAACCGCAAGAACGCGTGCCAGATCGGGCAGGTCTGGGGAGACTGAGCGAGTTCCGATCTGAGGCGCCTTACGGCCTGACACGCGTTCCGGCCTGGGGCGGCATTCGGATCGTGAACGTCCTGATGAGCGCAGCCACCCGGCAGCAGAGGGAGTTTCGATGAGCACCACCGACATGACCACGTTCTGGGACGGCTTCTACGCGGCCCGGCCCGCGGCCACCGCCCCGCGCCCGAACGACCGCCTCGCCGAGACGGTCGCCGATCTGCCGCCCGGCGACGCGCTGGACCTCGGCTGTGGCGACGGCGGTGACGCGCTGTGGCTCGCCCGCCAGGGGTGGCACGTCACCGCCGTCGACATCTCGGCCGTCGCGGTCGAGCGGCTCGCCGGCCTCGCCCGCTCATCCGGCCTGGACGACCGGATCGTCACGGAACGGCATGCCTTGCACGAGTCGTTCCCGCAGGGCGAGTTCGACCTGATCTGCGCCCACTACCTGCACACCCCGTTCGACGTGGACCGCCCGGCCATCCTGCGTACGGCTGCGCACGCGCTGCGTACGGGCGGGCGATTGCTGGTGGTCGATCACGGTTCGAGCATGCCGTGGTCATGGAAGCAAGACCCCGACGCTCACTATCCGTCCCCGCAGGAGATCGCCGCAGGCATCGGCCTGGACCCGGCGGCGTGGACGGTCGAGCGCGCCGACGCGCCCCGCCGAATCGCGACCGGACCCGGCGGCCGCACCGCCGAGGTCACCGACCACGTCCTCCTCATCCGCCGCACAGCTTGACCATCCACATGTCGGTCCGAGTCCGACCATGTGCCGGTCCGAGCTCGCGACGACCCCGCACGGCCTGGCCCGCGCCGGAGCCGTTCCCGTACGAAGGGGATCACCATGCCCACCGCCTCCCGCCGCCGCGACACTCCGCCACCCCGTACCGGAGGCACCGAGATCGAGGTCCTGCGCGGCTTCCTCGACTACCTGCGCGCGTCGATCGCCGCGAAGGTCGACGGCGCCCCTGAACCCCAGGTCCGCACCCCCGCCGTACCCTCCGGTACGAACCTGCTCGGCCTGCTCAACCACCTCACCTTCGTCGAACGCGCCACCTTCCTCGGGGAGGAGGTCACCGGCTGGCAGGCGACGTTCCACGCCGTGCCGGCGGACAGCGTCGCCGACGTCGTCGGCCGCTACCGGGAGACGGTCGAGCGCGCGAACGACGTCCTCGACGGCTGCACCGACCTCGGCGCCCCGCTGCCCAGGCCGGGCCGTCCGGGGCCGAGCGTCCGCTGGGCGCTCACCCACCTGATCGAGGAGACCGGCCGCCACGCCGGCCACGCGGACATCCTGCGCGAACTGATCGACGGCGCGACCGGCCGCTGACCGACCCCAGCAGCATTTCCAGACCGGAAGTCCGAGGTCTCAAGCAGCGGTCGTGGCGTTGCTCTTCCTGAGCGCCGTCCGCCAGGCCGGCCCGCTGAAATCCGGCCCAATCGCTGTTCTTCCCGCATGGCATACTCCCTTTCCGTCTGACGATCACTTCCGAGAGGCGGGAAATATGCGAGCAGTCTTATGGCGATTAGCCGCTGCTGTGTCAGCTCTGTTGCCGACGATGTATTCCCCGTGCGGCTGGGCCAGGACGACACCAGGTTCCTGCGACATCGCGAACCCGGACGCCGGCCTGGGGATCGGCGCGCTCGCCTCGATGATCGTGCGCGGGAATTCGCCGGTGTTCTGGCTGACGGTCATCGAGTCCGCGCTGCTGCTGTTCGCCTTTCCCGCACTGCTGGTGGCGCTGACGGGAAAATGGCGCGGACGGCGGTTCGCTCGCGCCGTGACCGCATTTCTGGTCGCCGGTGGATGCGTCAACGTCCTGGCGAACGCTTTCGGCAGGGTGCTGGGCAGCGAGCGTTTCCTGGTCGTCGTTTTCGACGCGCTTCCCGTGAACGGCCGGGACCTCCCGTCCATCTGACTCGGCCTCTCACTTCTGGCCGCCGCTTATGCCGTACGCCGAGCCGCCAGGGAACCAGGCGAAGCCGGTTCGTAACGCCGAGCGCGTGCATGCGCAGCGGTTGCCTGATCCTTGCCCGTGCATGGGACGGGGTGGGAAATGTCAGGACGGGGGGTTCTGATGGACGTGAAACACCAGCGGGCGGAGACCAACGGGGTCCGGCTGCACTACGTCACCGCCGGTTCCGGGCCGGCCGTTCTGTGCCTGCACGGCTGGCCGGAGACGCACCGCGAGTACCTGGTCGTCATCGAGCGGCTGGGCCACAAGTACCGTTTCATCGTCCCGGACCTGCGGGGTTTCGCCGACAGCGACAAGCCGTTCAGCGGCTACGACCCCATGACGATCGCGGCCGACCTGCTGGGCCTGGCCGACGCCGAGCACGCGGAGCGTTTCCACATCCTGAGCCATGACCTCGGCGGGCCGGCTTCCGTCGCCCTCGCCTATCTGGCGGCCGATCGTGCCCTGTCGCTGTCGGCGATCGAGACGCCGTTCTTCGGCCTCGATTACCCGGGCTACGTGGATCCCCGCGTGGCGTACTGGCACCTCGTCCTGCACATGAACATGGACGTCACCCGCTTCCTCGTCGAGGGCCGCGAGGAGCAGTACCTGCGGCACTTCTTCCGCGATTTCGCCTACGACCCGACCGCGATGCCCGAATCGGAGATCCAGGCGTACGTGACGCAGATGCGCCAGCCCGGCAACCTGCGCGCGAGTCTCAACCTGTACGGCTCCATACCGGAGGCGGCCGAGCAGACGAAGCGGCTGACGACCGACAAACTCACCGTGCCGATGATGGCGTGGGGCGGCCGGTCGTCGTTCGGCGCCCACTGTGTCGACAGCGCCAGGGCCATCGCGGCGAACGCGTACGGCGGCGTCATCGAGCAGTGCGGTCACTGGGTGTTCCAGGAGCGGACCGACTTCATCTGCGCGGAACTCGACCGGTTCTGGTCCGGCTGAAGGCGCCGGAATCGCAGAGCCACGAACAACCCTTGCCGGCCGAATACTCGCCGCCGTATACTCGCACACGAGTATACGGAGTAAGGGAAGGTGCGGCATGGCCAAACGGCGCCCGGTGAGTAACCTGCTGGCTCTGGCCGTGCTCACCGTCGCCGTCCAGCGCCCGATGCACCCGTACGAGATGGCCTCCATCCTGCGTGCCCGTGGCAAGGACCAGGACATGCCCATCAAATGGGGCACCCTCTACACGGTCGTCCGCAACCTCGACAAACACGGCCTGCTGGAGGCGGTCGAGAGCGGACGGCAGGGCGCCCGTCCCGAGCGGACCGTCTACCGCGTCACCGAGGCGGGCCGCCGGGAGGCCGAGGACTGGACCCGCGAGCTGCTGTCCACCCCCAAGCGGGAGCCGTCCTCGTTCGAGGCCGGCCTGTCGGTGATGGGCGGATTGACCCCCGACGAGGTGACGGAGCTGCTGCGGCGCCGGCTCGGGTCGCTGGAGGAGCGGATCGAGGCCGACCGGCGGGCGCTGGAGGAGCAGCGGGGCGAGTTGCCCAGGTTGTTCCTCGTCGAGTCCGAGTACGCGCTGGCGATGCTGGAGGCGCAGGCCGGCTGGGTGCGTTCGCTGCTGGTGGAGCTGGCCGAAGGCACTTTCCCCGGCCTGGACGCCTGGCGCGACTTTCACCGGACCGGCCGCATGCCGCCCGGCCTCGCCGAACTCGCGGAAAGGGGAGCGACAGAAGAGTGAAAAAGCCCGGCGGAGGTGCGGCAACACCACCGCCGGGAGACCTCGCCGACCGAAAGACCCGCGAAGCGGAGCCCCGGCCCACGAGATGGCAGATCCCACGATAGCCGGGCTTCCTTCGCGTGCAGACCGTACGGACCTTCCGTACGGAAACGAGAAACGATGGGAGCCCCATGACCACGACCACCATCGGCACCGTCACGTCCGCCGACGGCACCGAGATCGCCTACCACGAGGTCGGGCACGGCCCCGGCCTGGTGATCCTGCACGGCGCCATGCAGACAGGACACAGCCAGATCGAGCTGGCCCAGGCCCTGTCCGACGCCTTCACCTGCTACCTCCCCGACCGCCGAGGGCGGGGCCGCAGCGGCCCGGCCGGCCCCGATTACGGCCTGCGGAGCGAGATCGAGGACCTGGAGGCGCTGCTCGACGCCACGCAAGCGCCGTACGTGGCCGGCGTCAGCTCAGGCGCGATCATCACGCTGCGCACCCTGCTCGAACGTTCGGACATACGCAAGGCCGTCGTCTTCGAGCCCCCGCTGTTCGAGGACGCGAACGCTTTCCCGTCAGACTGCCTGCCGCGCCTGGACCGCGAGCTGGCCGCAGGCAAGACCGCGGCCGCGCTCGTCACCGGCATGAAGGCCGCCCGGCTGGGCCCGCCGATCTTCCAGGCCCTGCCCCGTCCGGTGCTGGAGCTGCTCACCACCCTGATGCTGAAGCGTCAGGACGGGCAGTCGTTCGGGCAGCTGGCGCCGACGCTGCGCCAGGACCTGGAGCTGGCCGCGCGGGCCGCAGGAGACCTGGCGGTGTACCGTCCGGTACGGGCCGAGGTGCTGCTGCTCGGCGGCACCAGAAGCCCCGCCTACCTGCGTTCGGCACTCGCGGGGCTGGAGCGGGTCCTGCCGCGCGCCCGCCGCGTGCTGATGGAGGGCCTCGACCACAGCGCCACCTCCAACGCCGCCCAGCGCGGCCACCCCGACCGGGTGGCCACCGAAATCCGCCGCTTCCTCCTGAAAGCCGCAAATCCGGACGCCGCCAACCCGGACGCAAACGACCCAGGTGCCGCAAAACCGAACGCCACCGCTCCGGATGCCGCAAACCTGGACGCCGCCGACCCGGAGGGCTCCAGCCTCACAGATGCTTGAGGAACGTGGCCGCCACCGGGGCGGCGACGGCCCCGCCGCCGCCCCCGCCCTCCACGACCACGGCGAACGCCACATCCCCCTTGAACCCCATGAACCAGGCGTGCGACTCCAGCTTCTCGCCGGTCCCGTACTCCGCCGTCCCCGTCTTGCCGTGAGTGCCCGCGGGCAGCCCCGCCGACTTGGCGGTGCCCTTGGTGACCACGGCCGACATCATCGTGTGCAGCCCGGACTTCACCCCGTCGGGCAGCTCGCGTTCGGTGGCCTTCTGCTTGATCGAGGGCACCAGTGTCGGCGGACGCCAGGTGCCGTCGGCGATGGCCGCGGCGACGGAGGCCATCGTCAGCGGGCTGGCCGTGATCCTGGCCTGCCCGAACGCCTCGGCGGCCAGCTCGGCGTCCGACGTGGCCTTGGGGAAGCTGGGTTTGGCGGCGGGCACGCCGATGTTGAGCGGCTGGTTGAAGCCGA
Organism: Nonomuraea sp. NPDC048882; assembly: GCF_040649755.1. Taxonomy (NCBI): domain Bacteria; kingdom Bacillati; phylum Actinomycetota; class Actinomycetes; order Streptosporangiales; family Streptosporangiaceae; genus Nonomuraea; species Nonomuraea sp. NPDC048882. The sequence continues at coordinate 272,572 of NZ_JBEZGB010000008.1, read as the reverse complement.
CGCTTTCGGCAGCTTCGAGCAGCTTGTCGGTCCCCAGCTTCTGCTCGGCCAGCGGCGCGAAGGTCGTGTTGCACGAGTGGGCGAAGGAGTCGAGGAACGACAGGCTGCCGAACTCCTCCTTGTCGGAGTTGCGGATCTTGAGCCCGCCGACGTTGGCGTACATGGGGCAGGTCACCTTGTCCTCGGGTGACATCCCGGCCGCCAGCAGCCCGATCGCGGTGACCGCCTTGAACGTCGAGCCCGGCGGGTAGCGGCCGTCGAGCGCCCGGTTGAACCCGCCCACGTTGTTGACCACGGTCAGGATCCCGCCCGTCGAAGCCCGGATCGCGACCAGCGAGGCGGGCTTCTTGACGGTCTTGATCGCGGTCACGGCGGCGGCCTGCGCCTCGGGGTCGAGCGTGGTCTCGACCGGCTCGCCCTCGGCGCCCTCGATGGTCTTCAGCGTCTTGTCGCCGAGCCGGATCTCGGTCGCGGGCCGGCCGGCCAGCCGCTTCTGGAAGGTCTCCTGCAACCCGCCGCGCCCCACCGCCTGCCCGACCTTGTAGGCCGAGCCCAGCTTGGCCACGTCCTTCTTGGTGGCCTTGTCGAGGTAGCCGACGAGCTGCTGTACCGACCCGCCGACCGTGCTGGTGTCGATGCGCTCGCCGGAGGCGTCGGTGATCTTGGCGCGGTCCGGCCAGCTGGTCTTGAGCGAGAACGCCGCTCCCTGCGTCATCGACGGGTGCAGCGTCGTGGGCTTCCAGTCGACCTTCCAGGTGCGGTCGGCCACCACCAGGCCGATCTCGCCCTCGTAGGTCCACTCGCCGAGGTTCTTCAGGTTGAGCGTGGCGGTGTAGGGGACGGTGGCGCGGTCGTCGCCCTCGGTGACCCGGCCCAGCTTGATCGCGGCCGACTCGACCGCGAGCGCGCTGCGCTGCTGGTCGTAGGCGCCCAGCTGCTGCGGCGTGGCCAGCTCGCGGGTCATGGCGCTCTTGTCGCCGGCCTGCCAGGCCGCGGCGAAGCGCTGCGCGGTCTCGGCCGGGGTGCCCCTGGTGTGCAGCACGTAGTACGCCCCGCCGGCCGCGGCCCCCACCGCGAGCACGGTGGCGCCGGAAACGATCGCGATGGTACGACCCCGTGCCACTGATCAGCCCCCTGTTTCCCGACCCCAGGCGTCCGAGCCCGGCGTCGTGCTATGACATGCCATTGGATGCCTTGTAACTGGCCGCGTAGGTCGGCACGTATTCCTGCCCCGACAGCCGCTGGATGGCCATCATGATCTCGTCGGTCACCCGCCGCCGGTCGCGCGCCTTGGTGTGGTCGCCCTCGAACCGCATCGGCGCCCCGATCGTGATGCCGATGGGGGCGGGCCTGGGCACCTTCGCGCCCACGGGCAGCACCTTCTCGGTGCCGCTGAGCGCCACCGGCAGCACCGGCGCGCCGGTCTTCAGCGCCAGCCAGGCCACCCCGATCTTGCCACGATAGAGGCGGCCGTCGGGGGAGCGGGTGCCCTCCGGGTGGATGCCGAACAGCTCACCCCGCTCCAGCAGCGCGGCGGCGTCGTCGAGCATGGCCTGCGCGGCGTGCGCGCTCTCGCGGTCGATCGGCAGGCTGCCGCCCAGCCGCATGAAGAAGCCGGAGACGGGGTTGCCGGAGAAGTACTCGTTCTTGGCCGTGAACGTCACGTGGCGGGGCAGCAGCGCGGGCAGCAGGAACGAGTCGAGGATCGAGAGGTGGTTGACGGCCAGGATCGCGGGGCCGGTCCGCGGCACGTGCGCCGCGCCGGAGATGTGCGGACGGCACATCGCGTTGGCGAGCGGCGCGGAGGCGAACTTGACCACTTCGTACAGCAACGAGCTCTCCTGATCATCGGGCGGGCGGCCACCCCACAATAAAGCAGGCGTCCCGCCGGTGCGGCGGGACGCCTGGGAAAGCTTTTAGGCCGATGTGGCGGTCGCCTCCTCGGCGAGGTGCACAACACGGCTCCAGCCGAACGGTATTCCGTGAAGGCGGTAATTTGCGGCCCGGGGGACACAGACCACATCGGCAATCTTGAGTTAAGCACACCGTCCGGCAGGAAAGGTAATCGCGGCTTCCGCTTTGAGCGTGGTTTCGACAGGTCGCGGGCCCTCAGGCCCTCGCTCCAGGCGGCTGAGCCGAGCATCAGGCCCTCGCTCCAGTGCGGCTGAGCCGCGCATCAGGCCCCCTGCCCAGTACGGCTGGGCCACCCTCAGGTCCTGGTCCAGTGGGGCTGGGCCACGTCGAAGACCCGCTGCTCGCGCCCCCGCAACGCCACCTCGGCGAACTGCCACAGGATCGCCCCCGTCGGCGCGTGGATCACGATGGAGGGCCCCAGCGGCATCTGCAGCAGCTTCCCCTTCCAGCGCGGCACCCCCGGCGCCAGGAAGCGTTCCAGCGGCACCGCGTGCACCGAGGCCACCTCGCGCGGATCGGGCACCGGCTCCTGCCGGCCGCCGAACGCCACCACCGGCGTGATCACGAACCCCGAGTCGGTGACGAAGTCGTCGAGCAGCCCGGCCACCTCGACGCCGGTGACGCCGGTCTCCTCGGCCAGCTCGCGCAGCGCCGCCGCCACGGGCTGCTCGCCGTCGTCGGCCCGCCCGCCGGGCAGCGCCCACTGCCCGGGGTTGCGGCCCCTGGCGGCGCGCCTGATCACGATGACGTACGGGCCGCCTCCGGCGTCCTCCAGCACGCACACGGTGACGGCGGCGCGGCGCACGCCCCCGGCCGGCGGGACCTGCCGGCGGTCGAAGGCGGACAACCGGGCGGTGACCTGCTCGCGCAGCGCGTCGATGGGCGAAAGCACCCCTCAAGGATCGCACGGGGCCGCACGGACGGCCCTGGAGCCGTACGTCAGCGCGGGACCAGCAGGATGCTGAGCATCGTCCCGGCCAGCATGGCCGCGCCCGCGGCGATGGCCGCCCAGCGGCCCAGGGGCTCGCCGCGGGTGTGGCCGACGATGCCCAGCACGACGCCCGCCAGGCCGAACAGCACCGGGACGTACAGGACGGCCACCACGGCGCAGACGAACCCGATGATCGACAGGACCTGGTCGCTCACCCGAGGCCGGCGCGCGGGAGCCGGCGGTGGCGGCCGGCCGGGATCGTCGCCTGGGGGCGGGTCCTGCGAAGCGGTCACGGGCGGCTCCTTCCTGAGGGTGAACCACATCACACACCGAACGGCAGGCCCTGTCGAGCCACGCGTACCCGGCATCTGCCCATTTCAGGCGGCTGCCGCGGGCAGGGCGAGCTCCGGCGGCAGCGGCCGGGCGTGCACGACGTCGAGGCGGGAGACGGCACGGGTGAGGGCCACGTACAGGCGGTTGAGTCCGCGCCGCTCCGCCTCGGCGATGGCGGCCGGCTCGGCCAGGACGACGTGGTCGTACTCCAGGCCCTTGCACAGCGAGGCGGGCACGACGCTGAGCCGGCCGCTCACGTCCAGGCCGTCGTTCCACAGCGCGGACGTCAGCGCCTCCACCTCGGCGTCGGCCGCGATCACCCCGACCGAGCCCTCGAACGTGAGCGCGTCGCGCACCGCCGCGACCACCCCCTCGCCCAGCCCGGCGGCGCGCGTCACCCGCAGCCGGCCGTCCGACCGGTACGAGCGCGTCGCCGGCACCTGCACCTCCAGCGCCGTCAGCAGCGTGTTGGCCAGCTCCACCACCGCCGCCGGCACCCGGAAGCCGGTCGTGAGCGCGATCACCTCGCCGTCCGGCTTGCCCAGCAGCTCCATGCGCGGCGCCCACGAGGTGGCGGCCCACGGCGTGGTGCCCTGCGCCAGGTCGCCCAGCACGGTCAGCGAGCCGTGTTCGCTGCGCCTGGCCACGGCCCGGCACTCCATGGGCGACAGGTCCTGGGCCTCGTCCACGATGACGTGCCCGTAGCCGCGCGGACGCTCGATCAGACCGGCGAGCTCGTCCAGCAGGACCAGGTCGGCCGCCGTCCACCGGGCGCTCTTGACGCCGCGGGGCGGCCTGGCCCAGGTGACGGCCGCGCGTTCGGCCTCGGTCAGCACGCCGCGCGCCGGGTCGGGGGCGTCGCCCGAGGGGCCGCGCAGCACCTCGTACAGGATCTCCTGCGGTTTGACGGCGGGCCAGACGCCGTCCAGCCACGCGGTGACGCCGCGGCCGATCCGGCGCAGCCAGGCGGCGTTCGCCGTCGCGCCGCGCGACTCGGCCTGGCGGCGCACGGCCGCCACCACGCGGGCCCTGACGCGTTCGCGGCCGACGCCGTAGGGGAGGGACTCGCGCCGGGTGTCGTCCACGATGCGGCGCAGCTCGTCCTCGGGCACGCGCCAGCGGTAGGAGCCGTCGGCGATCGCGACCGGCTCGACCGGCTTGCGCACGCGGCCGTACAGGGCCCGGCGCAGCACCCGTGCCATGCGTACGTCGTGCTTGACCACGGCCGCCTCCTCCGTGTCCTCGGCCGTGACGGGGACCGTCGCGAGCAGCCGTTCCAGCGTGGTCTGCTCGACGTCCACCTCCCCGAGCGCGGGCAGGACGGCGGAGATGTAGCCGAGGAAGGCCCGGTTCGGGCCCAGCACCAGCACGCCGTCCCGGCCGAGGCGGCGGCGGTGCGCGTAGAGCAGGTAGGCGGCCCGGTGCAGGCCGACGGCGGTCTTGCCGGTGCCGGGCGCGCCCTGGACGCAGATCGAGGTGTCCAGCTCGGCGCGTACGAGATCGTCCTGCTCGGGCTGGATCGTGGCGACGATGTCGCGCATCGGGCCGACGCGGGGCCGCTCGATCTCGGCGGCGAGCAGCGTGCCCCCGCCCTCCTCGCCGCGCGCGAGCCGTTCGTCCTCGAAGCTCGTCAGCGTGCCGTCCGACCAGCCGAAACGCCGGCGTACGGCGACACCGAGGGGGTCGCGGGCGCTGGCCCGGTAGAACGCCCGCGCGACCGGCGCGCGCCAGTCGATCACCTCGGGCGGGCCGCCGCGCTCGCCGCTGATGTGCCGCCTGCCGATGTGGTACGCGCGCCCGCCGTGCTCGGCCGAGTCCGCGCCGAAGTCGAGCCGGCCGAAGAACGGCGGGCCGTCGGGCTCCACGCTCAGCTCCTTGGCCAGGCTCTTGAGGTGGCGTCCCAGGCGTTCGGCGCTGTAGCGGTCGCCGGCCACGGTCTCACCGACGATCACGTTGTCCCGTGCGCCGTCCAGCATCCTGCGCAGGCCGGCCCGGCAGCGTTCGACGTGCTCGCGCTCCTCGTCGAGCGTTCCCATCACACCTCCAAAAACGTTAACCGGGTTAATAGATTGACCAGGTTAACACTTTGATAGAGTGCGTCCATGACGGGACTGCGGGAGCTGCAGCGGCGGCGGGTGCACGAGTCGATCTCGGAGGCGGCCATCCGGCTGTTCCTGGAGCGCGGCTTCGACGAGGTGCCCGTGACGGAGATCGCGGCGGCGGCGGGAGTCTCGAAGCCGACGCTGTTCAAGTACTTCGCGTCCAAGGAGGACCTGGTCCTGCACCGCATCGCCGACCATCTCGGGGAGTCGGCCCGGGTGGTGCGCGAGCGGGAGTCCGGGCTGAGCCCGCTGGAGGCGCTGCTCCGCCACTTCCTCGACCGGCTGGCCGCGCACGACCCCGTCACGGGGCTCAACGACCATCCTGACGTGGTGGCGTACCACCGCCTGGTGTTCTCCACCGCGCCGAGCCTGCTGGCGCGGCTGCACCAGCACATGGCCCGCGACGAGGAGGCCCTGGCGGAGGCGCTGGAGGGATCCCATGACCGCCTGACCGCGGCACTGCTGGCCGGCCAGGTGATGGCCACGCAACGGGTGCTGGCCCGGCGCAACTGGTCGATGCTCGCCGACGGCCGCCCGATGGCCGAGGTGGAGCCGGAGGCGGTGCGCGCGGCCGGACGGGCCTTCGCGATGTTGTCCGCCTGACTTTACCCAGCGGGCGTTTTCACGCCTGGCGAACACCTTTCCCCGCCCAGTTTGGCCAGGTGAGACGGGGTGCAGTTGATACGCTGACGATCTCTTCACCAATTGCAAAGTTATGCAATTGGGGACAAGGTGGGGTTGTCTTTACCCAGAAGGAGTGATCATGGGCGAACCTTTCATGCGTGCATGCAGTCACAGGATCGGCTCGAACGGTGACACAACGTGAGTGCGGTGCTCGCCGCGAGCTGGGGCCGCTTCCGAAGCGTGCTGCCCGAACGCGCCGCGCTGGCCGCCATGCGCGACCGTCCCAGTGACGACCTGCTGGCCGGCCTCACGGTGGCGATCGTCGCCCTGCCGCTGGCGCTCGGCTTCGGCATCTCCTCCGGCCTCGGCGCCACCTCCGGCCTGGCCACCGCCGTGGTCGCCGGAGCGCTCGCCGCGCTGTTCGGCGGCTCGGCCCTGCAGGTGTCGGGCACCAGCGGCGCCATGACCGTCGTGCTCATGCCGATCATGAGCGCCCACGGCGCCACCGGCGTCCTGACCGTCGGCCTGCTCGCCGGGCTGCTCCTCGTCGGGCTGGCCCTGGCGCGCGCCGGCCGCTACATGGCCCTGGTGCCGGCGCCCGTCGTCGCCGGCTTCACCGTCGGCATGGCCGGCGTCATCGCGCTGCAGCAACTCCCGCACGCGCTCGGGGTCCCCGCCCACGACAGCGACAAAATCGCCGTCGTGGCCTGGCACGCCGTCATGGACTTCCTGTCCAGGCCGCACTGGTGGGCCATGTCCACCACGCTGACCGTCGCGGCGGTGCTGCTGGTGGTGGCGAGCGTACGGCCGGCGCTGCCGCTCTCGCTCGTCGTCGTGGCCGCCGTCACCCTCGTCGTGGAGCTGGCCGGGCTGCCGCTGGCCAGGATCGGCCACCTGCCCGCCGGGCTGCCCGCGCCGTCGCTGGCGTTCCTCGACCTCCAGGTGCTGCCGTCGCTGCTCGCCCCGGCCGTCGCCGTGGCCGCGCTGGCGGCGCTGGAGTCGCTCCTGTCGGCCGCCGTCGCCGACAACATGACCGGACACCACCGGCACGACCCCGACAGGGAGCTGTTCGGACAGGGCATCGCCAACCTCGTCACACCGATGTTCGGCGGCATGCCCGGCACCGGCGCCATCGTGCGCACCGCCGTCAACGTGCGCTCAGGCGCTCACTCCCGGCTCGCGGCGCTGGCCCACGCCCTGATCCTGGGCGCCATCGTCTACCTGGCCGCCGGCCTCGTCGCCAAGATCCCCCTCGCCGCGCTCGCCGGCGTGCTGCTGGCCACGGCCGTGCGGATGGTGGAGATGGACGCCGTACGCGCCATGTTCCGCAGCACCCGCGGCGACGGCCTGGTGCTCGTCCTGACCGCCGTCGCCACCCTCACCCTCGACACCGTCCTGGCCGTCATCCTCGGCCTGGTGGTGGCCGGAGCGCTGGCGTTGCGGGCGATCGCCCGCAACGTCCGCCTCGATCAGGAGCCGCTGCGCCACGACCTGCAGCCGCAGCACACCGAGGACGAGCACGCGCTGCTCGCCGAGCACATCGTCACCTTCCGGCTCGACGGGCCGCTGTTCTTCGCCGCCGCCCACCGCTTCCTGCGGGAGCTGTCGGACGTGACCGGCGTGTCCGTCGTGGTGCTACGCCTGCGCCGCGTCACCACCATCGACGCCAGCGGCGCCCGCGCCCTGGGCGACGCCATCGCGCGCCTGGAGAAACGCGGGATCCTCGTGTACGTCTCCGGCATCCCCGACGACGGCCACCAGCCGCTGGAGGCACTCGGGGTGATCGCCCGGCTGGTCCAGGCCGGACAGGTGTTCGCCACCACGGGCGCGGCCATCGAAGCCGCCCGCGAACGGCTGCACGCCTCCGGCATCGTCCCCCGCCTGGCCGGCTGACCGGCTCGCGCGGCGCCGCACCGTCCGCGCCGCGCGGGCCACTCCAAAGGGGGCTCAGAAGGGGCTCAGAAGGGGCCGGTGAGCTCACCCAGCTTGTCGGTCAACTGCAGATTCGCGGAGTAGTCGACCGGCACCGCGACCACCGACACCACGTCATCGTCCAGCGCCTTACGCAACGTCGGCAGCAACTCGTCCGCGCTCGTGACCCGATACCCGCGTGCCCCGAAGCTCTCGGCGTACTTGACGAAGTCGGGGTTGCCGAAGGCCACCTGCGAATTGCGGCCGAGCTCCAGATCCATCTTCCACTCGATCAGCCCGTACGCGCCGTCCACCCACACCAGCACCACGAACGGGATCCGCTCGCGCACCGCCGTCTCCAGCTCCTGCGAGTTCATCAGGAACGCCCCGTCACCCGTCGCCGCCAGCACCTTGCGCCCGGGAAAGGCCAGCTTGGCGGCCAGCGCGCCCGGCACCGAGAACCCCATGGACGACAGCCCGTTGGAGACCAGCATCGTGTTGGGCTCGTAGGTGGGATACATGCGGGCCATCCACATCTTCACCGCGCCCGTGTCGGCCAGCACGATGTCCTCGCGCCCCATGGCCTCGCGGATGTCGGTCACCACCCGGCGCGGCGACAGCGGGAACCCGCCCTCCTCGCGCCCCTGCTCCAGCTCCTCCCGCAGCATGCGGCGGATCCGCTCCCCGGTCCCGTTCAGCTCGAAGCGCCGGTCCACGGCACCGGCCAGCGCGTCCAGCGAACGCGAGATGTCCCCCTGCACACCGACGGCGACCGGGTAATGGTCGTCCACCTCAGCCGGGAACTGATGCATATGAACGATCTTCTTGTCCCGCTTCGGGTTGATCTTGACCGGATCGAACTCCTGCAACTCGTACCCGACGGTGATGAGCACATCCGCCTCGTCGAACCCGAAGTTCACATAGTCGTGCCGCATGAACCCGACCGCGCCCAGCGCGTGCGGATGATCGTCCGGGAAGACGCCCTTGCCGTTGAACGTCGTCGCCACCGGCAGCCCGAGCCGCTCGGAGAAACGCACCAGCGCCTCGGAAGCCCCGGCCCGGCTGGCACCGTGCCCGGCCAGCACGATCGGCCGGCGAGCCCCCGCCAGCACCTCGGCCGCCCGAGCGATCTGCGAGGGAGACGGATCCTGCGGCCGCACCACGTTCACCGGCAGCGGCCGCAGCCCCTCCGGCAGCGGCGCCGACTCCACATCCTCCGGAATGGCCAGATAAACCGCGCCCGGCCGCTCGGTCTGCGCCGTCTTGAACGCCTTACGGATCAGCTCCGGCAACGCCTGCGCCGACGGCGCCAGCTCCGACCACTTCGTGATCGGCCGGAACAACGACACCAGATCCACCACCTGGTGCGACTCCTTGTAGATGCGATCGAGCCCGACCTGCGCCGTGATCGCCACGACCGGGGTGCTGTTGGTGGTGGCGTCGGCCACGCCCAACTGCAGATTGATCGCGCCAGGCCCGAGCGTGGCCGAGGCCACCCCCGCCTTACCGGTCAGCCTGCCGTACATCTCCGCCATGAACGCCGCGCCCTGCTCGTGACGTACGAGGACGTAGCGGATGGGGGAGTCGCTGAGCGCGTCGACGAAATGAATGTTCTCCTCGCCCGGGATGCCGAAGACGTACTCGACGCCTTCCGCCTCCAGAGCCTGCACGATGAGCCGGGCCGCACGGGCCTGCGCTGACATGCGAAACGCCTTCTTCCATGAACGACTGCTTCCCTGCAACCGCCGCGAGGTCGCCGTTCATTCCATAGTGCCACCGAGCTGCGGAAACCCTGTTGGCAGGCGTTGGCACTCATGTGCTGACGTCGGCTCTCAAACGGCCCACAGACGGCCCATGGATGGTCCGCGGACGGGGGCTCTCCCCTCCTGCGAGGGTTGTCGCACCAGCTGCACGAAGACATTGGAGGCACAGCAGAACGCCGCAGTGTGGCCGCTCTGTGGCCATTCCTTGACGAGGAGGTTGGCAACCTGGTCGAGTCGGCCTGGGGCGCGGTGTCGGAATTGCTCCCGGTCCGTTTCCCCAGACCGCTCGCCGAACCCGCCGTACCGATTTCTCGGTAACGGGCTCTCCACGGTGTCTGCCGTCAGGAGTGGCTGGGCAGTGTCCAGGGTGTGGGGATCTTGTTGCCTCGGTAGAGGTAGCGGGTGACCGGCACCGCTGCGAGGTTGAACAGTTCGATCCCGTGCGCTGAGGGCCGATGCCACCGGCCGGAGTGGTGGCGGGTGGTGTGGCTCGCGCGTGATGGCGGCAAGACTCCCATCCAGCTCCTTGGTGTCAGCGAGCAGGACATCACAGCCGCCGGCCTGCGAGTTATCGACTGGGATGTGCCGACACCGCTACCCAGGCTTACCGGACCCCGGCCGCGGCGTCGCCGACGGCCGTCGTAGCCCAAACTGCGCTGTCACTGCTCATCTCGTCCGTACCCGCTGACCGGCTCGGTCTCCCGGGACAGGAATGGCCATTGCTCCGTGCGGGGAGTCCTTGGTCTGCGTCCCAGACTGGTCAAGGCGGTATCCATGCGCTTCTGGCCTACCGCCCCTTTTCGTCTGTGCGGGAGAAGTAGGTCGTCTGCGGATCATGCGGCGGCGGTCCCGACGCAACGTGTGCTGCTCCTGATCACGCTCGGCCCCGACCGTGGGCTGCCCCGTTCCCGGACGGGCCGACTCTGCGCCGTCGTGCCCGGTCCTGGCAAGCCGGGCTTGCGGGAGGCGGTCCGGACCCGGCCCTGTTCCAGACGGCTGTAGTAGTCGGTGCTGATGCCGGCCAGGTGAGCCACTTCCTCGCGCCGCAGGCCGGCGACCCGGCGGAGATAGCCCGGTTCGGGCAGGCCATGGTCGGCGGCGGTGACCACCGCGCGCCGGGCGGTCAGGAAATCGGCCAGCGGCCCGCGCGGGGAGGAGATCGCACCACCGTCCATGTCAGCCCATGATGGCACTCCTGCGGCCACATTTCCTGGGAAAGATGTTCCCTGGAACGCCAGATCCTTCCAGGTCATCGCCTTCTCAGCGAGGGTGGGCGAAGAGGAAAGCCGGCTCCGCGGACACTGGAGGGGGCCGCGGGGCCAGCTTTCTTCTCCATTGACTCCGGTCCCGCTGCGCCATCGCATGGGTTCGAACCCCGCGGCCGTGCTGCAGGAGGCGGCCAGGAGGCGCATGCCCTTCCACGCGATGGGCGAACTGATGACCCTGCCCGACCGACGCGTGCAGGGCTTGTTCGGGAAGTTCAGAAATCAAGGCTCACCGGTTCCGGGATGGGCAGCCGGTCAAACCCGGCGCAGGCCGGTACGGCGTGCTGCTCATCGACCCGAAACAGGGCCGGTCGCCGGACCTATCTCGTCAACGTCCTGGAATACGACCTCGTCAACTCCTTTCACGTGCACGGCAACGTCTTCGACCGGTATCCCACCGGCACGTCGCTGCGGCCGGTCGAGCGCACCGACAGGGTGATGCTCTGCCAGGGCCGGCGCGGCATCCTGGAGCCGCGCTTCGGGCACCGGGGCCGCTTCATGTTCCACGCCCACCAGCCGGAGTTCACCGAGCTCGGCTGGATGGGCTTCTTCGAGGTCGGATGCGCCGGCTCAACGTGGGAGGAGCTGCGTCCCTGAGAGGTTGTCCGCGAGGATGCGATCGTAGGCGTCGCGTCGCTCACGGAACGACGCGGAACGGAAGCGCGCGGCCCAGGTGTCGCGTGCCGCCGCGAGGAACGCGGGGCTCGCTTCGGTGAGTTCTGCCGTCGTCGCGGCGAGCCGCGTCTCCATCTCCCCGTCGCCGACCACCTCGGTCACCAGGCCCAGCTCCTGCGCGTGGCGGGCGTCGAGGCGCTCCTCCGTGAGGCCGAGCCCGTGTGCGCGGCGCGCGGGCACGATCTCCTCAAGATAGGCGAGCACGCGGCTCGGGAAGATACCGATCGATCGCTCGGGCAACCACAGGGACGCCGACTCGCTCGCGATCACAACGGGGCTCAGCGCGATCAGGAGGAGGCCTCCCGCCAGAACCGGCCCCTCGACCGCCGTCACGACGTAGAGGCCGCTTCCGAGGAGCGCCTCCGCGACGACGAGTTCGGGCGAGCCCGCGTCCAGCCGGACCGGCTCGGTGAGATCGACGCCGGCGCAGAAGACCGGCCCCGCCGAACGCAGGATCGTGATACGGGCGCCCGCACCGGCCGCGCGGGCGAACGCGTCCGCGATCCGGGCGGCGAAAGCCGAGCCGATCGCATTTCGCCGCGCGGCACGCGCCAGGGTGATCGTGGCCACCGAGCCGCTCACCTCGAAGAGCACGTCGGCGTCGTCCATCGTGGTGCTCATCCCCGCCCTCCTGCCGTCAGGTCGAATCGCTCGATGAACTCGGCCCGGATCCGGCGGCGATCCACCTTCCCGCTGTCGAGCGTCGGCATCGCATCGACCACGAGCACGTGGCGGGGAACCTTGAACCCGGCGAGTCCGGCACGACAGCGCTCCGCGACCTGCTTCTCGGCGGCCGCGGGATCGAGCCCCGCCCGGTTCCGGAACCGCACCAAGGCGGCCGGCACCTCGCCAAGACGGTGGTCCGGCACTCCGACCACCACGACCTCCGCCACCGCCGGATCGCGCCGGATGAACTCCTCCACCTCGGCCGGGGACACGTTCTCGCCACCGGGCTTGAGCCGGTCGTCGGCGCGCCCCGCGTACCGCAGCACATCTCCATCGAAACTCACCAGGTCGCCGGTCCGGATGCCGTCCTCGCCGACCTGTTCGCCGCCCAGGTATCCGAGCATGATCATGGGCCCGGCGAGAGTGAGCTCTCCGACCTCACCGGGCGCGACCGGCTCGCCCGACAGCGGATCGAGCACGCGCACCCGCGTTCCCGGCGTCGGGTGACCGAGAGTCCCGAGCCGTATCTCGGCGGAATCGCTCGCGAGTGTGCACGCGATCGTCCCGGCCTCGCTGGATCCGAACATGTTGACCAGTCCCGTCACACCCAGCTCGTGCCGCAGTTCGGCGAGGAAGGCGGCGTCGCCGCTGGCCCAGCCGGTCCGCAGACGGGGAAGGGGCCGCGGGTTTTCGCGGTGGGTGTCGAGCAGGATCCGCCACAGAGCCCCGTGGCCCTGGAAGGCCGTGCATCCGCCCGCGAGCGCCGTCAGCGCGTCGGCCGGGTCGAACCGCCGCGGGATCACCATCGTGCATCCGCTCGTCACCGCGGCGAGAGCGGTCGAGACGGTCCCGCCGATATGGAAGAACGGCAGCGGGGAGTACATGCGGTCGCCCGGCCTTATGGACAGGCATTCAGCGCCGTAGTGTGCCGCGGCGACCGATCCCGACTGGGTGATGAGCACGCCCTTGGGTGCCGCGGTGCTCCCGGAGGTGAACTGCACGAGGGCGGGCTCCCTATGGTGCACCGCCCCCTCGTGGGGACCGGACGCCGCATCGGCCGGGCCCGGCACCCGCAGGCCGCCGAGTTCGGAGCCGACCGGGGCCGTGACGATACGGTGGCGCCGGGCGGGGCCCGCCGCCTCCGCGACCAGGCTCGCACTGTCGATGCGGAGAAACCCCGTGGCCACGAGGACGACGGCCGGATCGAGCAGGCCGAGCGCCTGGCTCAGCTCCTCGGCACGGTAGCGCGTATTGAGGCCGCACACGCGCACGCCGAGGCTTGCCGCGCCGAACATCGCGACCGGCCACACCGGGGCGGGAGGTGACCAGATCGCGATCGAGTCGCCCCGTCCCAGGCCCCGGGCCCGGAGCCCGGCCGCGAAAAGATCCGACAGCTCCCGCAGCCGGCCGACGGTGAGCGAGGCGTTCTCGTCGGGGAACTCGGCCAGCACATGGTCCTCGCCGAACCGGAGCTCGGCGAGCGCGAGCACCTGCGGGTAGGAGAGCCGTGGCAGCGGTCGCAGACCCAGCGCGGCCGCCTGCTCCGGCTCACCCTCGGCGAACTCGGGCCGGACGCCGAGCTTCGCCAGGGCGGGCTCGATCGCCGTGTCCGGAGGCGGGCTCGCCGCGGTCGCATTCGACGGGCCGCACATCAGCGCCCCCGGAAGCGCGGCTCGCGCTTTTCCTGCCACGCCGCGATTCCCTCTTTCGCGTCCTCGCTGTCCTGCAGTAGCCGCACCATGATGTCCTCCAGGCGCACGCCGTCCGCGATGGAAGTGTCGTATGCCCGAAGCGCGAGCTCCTTCGTGGACTGCGTGGCAAGGGGAGCCCGGGCGGCGATGCGCCTGGCGTACGCCTCGGCCTCCGTTCGGGCATCCCCTTCCACCAGGTGCGAGACGAGGCCGTACCTGTGAGCGGCCTCGGCGTCGAGCACCTCGCCGCCGAGGAGCATGGACATGGCCACCGCGTGCGGGATCTGCCGGATCAGCCGCTGGGTGCCGCCGTAGCAGGCGAGCACGCCCCAGCCGGTCTCCGGGGTCGCGAAGCGCGAGCGGACGGACGCGAAGCGGATGTCGGCGGCGAGCAGCAGGGTGAGGCCGCCGCCGTAGCAGACGCCGTCCACCGCTGCGACGACGGGTTTGCGCAGCTCCAGGCCGCGATCTGGGCGCAGATCCGCGTACGGCGACAGAAGCCGCCCAACGGGCACAGGCGCAGAGAGGTAGTCGTCGATATCCGCGCCGGCGCAGAACGCGCGACCTTCCCCCGTGAAGACCACGACTCGGACGTCCTCGTCTTCCGAGGCGTGGCGCCAGGCCCGTTCGAGACCGTCCAGCAGCTCGAATGTCAGAGCGTTGAGCCGCTCCGGCCTGTTGAGCGTGATCGTTGCGACATGCTCGCGGACGTCCATGCGGACGGTGAGCGTGCCCAGGTCGATCTTGCGTGATGCCGTTTTCACCTCGACATGTGTCATGCCTCTACACTCGGATGCCCCCGGCTGAGGTCGCAACTGGCATTAGTGCCAGCCCGGCGCGTCAGTGCTCGGCGATCGGCAGGCGCACGATCACCATCGTGCCGCCCTCGCCGGTGCCGACCCGGATCTCGCCGCCGACGTCGGTCACTCGTCGCCGCAGCGAACGCAGGCCGTGTCCCCCGGTGGGTGTCCCAGGGTCGGCGCCAGGCAGGCCGACGCCGTCATCGGCGATCACGAGCTCGGCCGCCTCGCCGTCCTCGTCGATCCGCAGGCGGAGTTCGACGCGGGTTGCGCGCGCGTGCTTGGCGGCGTTCGCGACGCATTCGCGGGCGGCGCGCAGCAGCTCGCGGGCCGCCTGCGGCGAGACCGCGTCGTCAAGGCCGGGTCCCAGGTCGAGGAGCACGTCCAGCGACCACTGCCCATGGACGTCCCGCACCAGCCGCGCGAGCTCCATGGAGAGCGGGACGGGCGGGGACTCCAGCACGAAGATCGCGTCCCGCAGCGCGGCCTCCGCCTGGCGGATGAGCCTGCTCACCCGTCCGACGTCGGGCGTCGGCGCGGTGAGCGCGAGCTGGGCGGCGAAAAGGAGCTGCGAGACGTCGTCGTGCAGGTCGTCGGCGATGCGTTGCCGTTCCCGGTGCTGCACGAGCTCCTCCTCCTGGTGCCTCACGCGGCGGAGTGCCTCGGACTCGCGTACCACCCGAGCCAGCTCCGTCAGGAGCTCCGTTTCGGTGTTCCCGAACGGACGCGCGGCCCGGGCCGCCTCCAGCGTCATCGGATGCCCCTTCTCGGTGCCGCAGGGCAGCACGACGGCGCCCGGGGCCGGAGCGCCGGATCCGCTTCCGCGCCGTAGTATCACGTGGTCGGCGGCCGTCAGCTCCCTCGTCCGTTCGAGCACCTCCCTTGCCGCCGCGTCACCGAGACGGCCGCCGATCAGTGCCATCCGCAGCTCGGCCGCCAGCCGCTCCGCCTCGTACGCGAACCGGCGCCGCTGGGCGAGGCGGGTGAGCTCCACCGCGATCGAGATGCGCGGCAGCGCGGGCGTCACCGCGGCGAGATCGGCTGAGGCGAAACCGCCGGGTTTGTTCACGATCATCAGTACACCGATCGACCGGTCGGCGATGACAAGCGGCAGCGCCATCATGGTCCGGATGCCGAACGCCCGCGGGTAGCTCTGGATGATCGCCGGATCGCCGATCACGCGGTTGCTGGTGAACGGCTGGCGCAGTTCGAACACCCGGGCGGCGTTGCTGTGCAGGTCGTCGGGGTCGATCCAGTACCGGCGGGTCACGGAGGGCGGCAACCCGAACGATCCGTCCGCCGTCAGGAGCAGCCTTGTGTCGTCGTCGAAGACGGACAGCCCGGCCCCCACCGGGCCGAACCGTCGTGACACCACGTGGCCGATCGCCGCGATCAGCTCGGCGAAGGAGTCCGTCGACAGCGCCAGCGCGTCAAGCTCGGTGGGCTCGGGAGGCTCTGGTGGCCTGCGTTCATACTCGATGGCCGACTCGCACACCCGGGCGAGCGCGGTCAGGAGCCCGGCGTCGGGCCGGGCGTGACCTTTGCCGAGCACCAGCAGCAGGCCGATCACCCGTCCCTCACGGGTGATCGGCACTCGGGCGGACGAGGCGAAGCTCAGTTCGGCGAGCCGCGCTTTGAAGGAGCTCTCCGCGCCGTCTCGCGGTCGCGCCCGGCTCATCGGCTCGGCATCGATCTCGGGGCTGACGAGGCCGGCCAGCATCCGTCCGTGATCGGCGGACAGTCCCCGGGTTCCGACCCCGCACGCGGGGCCCTCCCATACGGTGAGCAGGACGGCATCGCAGCCTGTCACGACGGAGACCGTGCGGCAGAGCTCGTCGAGCTGGGCCGCCCGCTCCCCGTCCGGTGTCCGTCGCGACGCGGGCGCGTCAGGTGCGCCGGTCACAGCCGCCCTGGGGGGATGAGCTCCAGGCGGATCGCCTCGGCGATGACCTGCGTCTTCGAGCGTACGCCAAGGAGGTCCTTCACCCGTTGCAGGTGGAAGCGGGCCGTCGACTCCGTGATGTGGAGTGCCGCCGCGATCTCCTTGTCGGTCGCCCCGCCCGCGGCGAGCAAGAGCACGCGTTCCTGCTGCGCGCTCAGACGCGGACGGGGCTCGTCGTCCCCACGTAGCCGGCGCACGAGTGCCGCCGGCGTCTCCGACCTCGACTCGCCGGCCAGCACGCGGTCGAGGGCTCCGCGCAGTTCGTCGGTTCCGGCGGACTTCGCGACATAGGCGTCCGCGCCCGCCTCGTATGCGGCGCGCACGCTCTGCTCGCTCAGATAGGTGCTCAGTACCACGATGCGCAGGGCGGGATCGAGTTCGCGCAGCCGGGCGATGAGCTCGTTGCCCGGCACGCCCGGCAGGCGCAGGTCGACGACCGCGACGGCCGGCCGCTCGCTCCGGACGAGCTCGGTGGCCGCTCCGGCCTCGGCGGCGCCCACGACCCGGCGGTCCGGAGCGGAGAGCGTGGCGATCAGGCCGTCCCGCACGACCTCGTGGTCGTCGACGATCAGAATGACGATCGGCTCTGCTGCCTCCATGGACTCCACTCCATCATCGATAGGCGGTCCCCGGTTCCGCGGGGCCGGGGGCGCGGTAGGGCACCACCTCTTCGGCAGCCCCCCAGATCGCCATCGCGCTCGGGTGACGGGCCTCGTCCCAGAGGTGCCCGACGAGCCCGGCTGTCCGCGCCACGAGCGCGATACCGCGCAGGATACGCCACGGTATGCCGATCTCGGAGAGTAGCGCCGCGCTCGCACCGTCGACGTTGATCGGGAGGACGCGCCCGGATGCGGCCTCCGCCGCTCCGCGCAGGGCGTCGAGCCGGTCGCGCATGACAGTGGGCAGAGCGTGGGCGTCGGCGACGGCGTAAAGCGCGGACGTGCGGGGGTCGCCCTGGGTGTGGGTCGGATGCCCGAGCCCCGGCATTCTTCTTCCTGCCGCTCTCTCCCGGGCGGCCACG
Organism: Nonomuraea sp. NPDC048882; assembly: GCF_040649755.1. Classification (NCBI taxonomy): domain Bacteria; kingdom Bacillati; phylum Actinomycetota; class Actinomycetes; order Streptosporangiales; family Streptosporangiaceae; genus Nonomuraea; species Nonomuraea sp. NPDC048882. The sequence goes on along the minus strand of NZ_JBEZGB010000008.1, from coordinate 254,934 downwards.
GCTCTCGCGTGCTCGGCGGTGCTGACATCGGCGGGCCACTCCTGCAGGATGTGGCCGCAGCCGTCCAGCGCGCCCAGGAATCGATCGCCGGCCCCCAGCAGACCGGCCGCGACCGCGCCCTGGAGGGCGCCCGGCGCGCCGAGGTCGGTGAGCCGGGCGACGACCGCCGTCGGCGTGAGGCCGTGTTCGGCGAGCGCGACCAGCACGGCGTCCAGAATGGCACGCTCGCGATCGTTGGGCAGGCGCGCACTCAGCTCCAGGGCGATCATCTCGGTGAACCCGATCCGCCCGATCAGCTCCGTGCTCAAATCGCGTCCGCGCACGGTCACTGAGTCGCGGTCGGGGCGCCCCATGGTCTGGTAGGCGCTCATGTGGTCATCTCCTCTGCGGGTGGTCGCTGTGGGTCGTGGGGCATCGTGCGCGGCGTGCGCCGGGGACGCACCCAGTCCGGTGCGTCGTCGAGGTCGCGGAGCTGGGCTTTGCGGATCCGCGCGGTGTGCGTCTTCGGCAGTGAGGGAAGAAGGGCGATGCATGCCGGTCGCATGTACCGGGGTAGGCGGTCGTCGAGGTCGGTGGCAAGCTCCGCGACGTCGAGACCGGGCTCGCCGACGACGAAGAGCTTGACGTCGCGGTCCCCGTGCGCGTTCGGCACGCCTACGGCGGCGGACTCGCGCACAAGCGGGTGCTCGTTGACGAGCGCCTCCAGCTCCACGGACGAGATGTTCTCGCCGCCGCGCCGGATCGTGTCCTTGAGCCGGTCGAGGAAGTAGAACCAGCCGTCGGCGTCGCGCCGCACAGCGTCGCCGGTGTGGAACCAGAGATCACGCCAGGCCTCGACGGTCGCCTCCGGTGCGCGCCAGTACCCGGTCATGATCTCGTGCGGGACCGTCATCCGCAGCACGAGTTCACCCGCCTCGCCGTCCGCGACGTCATCGCCGTTTTCATCGACTACGCGTGCCTCCACACCCTCTCGGGCCCGGCCGCAGCTTCCGGTGGGGGCGTCCGACCAGCCCGTCACGATCGGGGAGGCGACCTCGGTCATGTTGTAGAGCGTGGACAGCCTGACCCCGAAGCGCTGCTCGAAGGAGTCAGTGTCCTCGGGCAGGGGCGCCGCGCAGACGTTCCGCAACGTGTGATCACGGTCGGACGGATCCGCAGGTCGGTTTGTCAGGTAGGCGACAGTGGAAGCGACGATCATGGTCGAGGTGACCCCGAAGCGGCGGACGTCGTCCCAGAAGCTTGACGCGCTGAAGCCGTCACGCAGGACGAGCTGGCCGTCGAGCAGAGCGCTCGAGTACAGACCGACCTTCCCGGACACGTGGAACATCGCCCACGGGCCGTACCAGACGTCACCGACGCGGCCGTCGAGAGGCATCAGCCAGCGGGCGGTCGCGTACTGCTGAGCCCAAGGGACCACGACGCCCTTCGACCGTCCGCTGGTACCGGACGTGTACACGATCGTCGCGGCTTCATAAGGGCGCGGGTCGTGGTCGATCGCGGGCTCGTCCGCGTTGAAGTCCGGCGCGCGCAGGTCGAACCCCTCGCCGGATGGCGGGGCCTGCACCGGCACGCCCGCGGCGAGCAGGACGGGAGGCGCCTGCTTCCCGCGTGAGGCGAGCTCTCGCAGCGGGCCGACAAGCCCGGGCGCCGCGACCACGCAGCGGGGCTCGGCGTCGCCCAGGACGTATGACAGGAGCGACCCGCGCAGGGCCGTGTTCAGCGGCGTCTCCACCGCGGCGAGGCGCGCGGCGGCCATCCACACGGCGACGGCGTCGAAGGAGGGGGGCAGGAGGGTCGCGACGCGATCGCCCGGCCGCACTCCCGCGGCCGCAAGGGCCCGCATCCATCCTCGCACGCGCCGCTCCAGCCCGGCGTAGTCGAGGTCGTCGCCGTCCACCTGCCGCAGGAACACGGCGTGCGGCTTCTCCGCCGCGCGTCGGCGCAGCAGCGCAGGCAGGGCCAGCATCCCTTCCAAGTCCAGGCTGTGCGGCAGCTCCGCGACCGTCATCTAGGTCGTCCTTTCGTCGGCAGGGCGTCGAGGGAACGGCGGTGCGTGACCCGGCCGGGTCCCGCCCCACTGGATCCGATCTCAGCCATTCGTCGCGCCCGGTGCCGGCGGCGTCAGTTGCTCGCGCACGGGCGCGGGTTCGCGCATCACGAGGCCCGTGATCAGGGTGATCAAGCAGGCGCCGATTACGTAGAGCGACACGGGCCAGGACTCGCCACCCGCTGCGCCGACCAGGCTCGCCGCGACGAACGGCGTGGCGCCGGCGAACACGATCGCGCCGATTTCCCGACTGACCGAGAAGCCGGTGAAGCGGTTGCGGGTCGAGAACAGCTCCGTGAGGAGGACACCCTGCACGCCGAGGATGGTGGGCACACCGATCCCGATGCCGCCGATCATGGCGAGGATGATGAGCGTGCTCTCGCCGGTGTTGAGGAGCATGAAAAAGGGGAAAGCGAACAGCGCGGAGATCGCTGATCCGGCGATGAGCACGGGACGCCGGCCGATCCGATCCGAGAGCGCACCCATCAGCGGCACCATGAGCATCGCGACGAAGGCCGCGATCGCGATGGCGAGCGTGCCGATCGACGAGGTGATGCCGAGGTTGTTCTTCATGTACGACAGCGAGTAGGTCTGATAGGCGTAGGTCGCGGTGAACGCGCCCGCGACGATCCCGATCACCAGGAGAAAGCTCCGCCACTCGTGACGGAAGACTGAGACGAGCGGCACCCTGGCCACGTCGTCGCGCCTCTCGACCTGCTTGAACTCGGGGGTTTCTTCGAGTTGCAGACGGATGTAGATGCCCACGCCGACCACGATGATGCTCACCAGGAAGGGGACCCGCCAGCCCCAGGCGAGAAAGGCATCCGCTGGCATGAGCGCGAACAGCGCGAAGATCACCGAGGAGAGCACGGTGCCGGAATAGGTGCCGATTGTCGCGATCGAACCGAAGAGTCCGCGCCGGTGCGGGGGAGAGAACTCCGCGGCGAAGATCGTCGCACCGGCGAGCTCGGCGCCGGCGCCGAGCCCCTGTGCGAGACGCAGGAGCACGAGTAGCAGGGGCGCGACAACGCCGATCGTGTCATACCCGGGGACCAGGCCGATGAGCGTGGTGCTGACGCCCATCAGGAGCAGCGTCGCGACCAGGGCGGGCTTGCGGCCGGCCCGGTCACCGATGGCACCGAAGATGATCGACCCGATCGGGCGGGCGGCGAAGCCGACGCCGAACGTCGCAAACGAGAGCAGTGTGCTCACGACGGGGTCAGCCGTGGGGAAGAAAACCTGCCCGAGCACAAGTGCAGAGGCGGTGGCGTAGAGGAAGAAGTCGTACCACTCGAGAGTGGACCCGATCACGGACGCGCCCGCGACACGGCGAAGCGTGGCCCTGGTGCCGGCCGGAGCGGAATCGGCCGACGGTACATCGCCAGGGTGACTGGGTTTCACCACAGAAGCCTCCTTGGGCGGTGCTCGCAAGCACGCAGGCGGTTGGACGAAACCACTGTGACCGACAAAAGACGCTGCGCGAACTGGCGAAACTTACAGTTCTGGCGGCCGTGGCCTCGGGAGAACCAAGGCGGCACGGCGCGCGACGGCGAGGAACATCACCCCGGCCGTCATGATCAGCATCGCGGCCTGGCCGGTCGCCCCTGCCGCCGCGGGCCATCTCCAGGACTATGCGTCCGCGGCGGAAGCGGCGCTGACCCAGCTCAGCTCGTCCCGGATCGTGCGATGTCGTCGATGAGGGAGGCCAGGCGGCGCGGCTGGGACAAGAACGGAGAGTGGCCGCCGGCAAGCCGGCGAGTCTCGTTGGCCTGGACTGCCATCCGCTCCTGCAAGGTGGGGGGATGGCCTGGTCCTGCTCGGTGATGATGTAGACGGAGGGGATGTCGTGCCAGGCGGCCGTCTCGACCTTCTCGGTCGCTGTCGTCGCGCTGCCGTGAGTCCGGGTGCCGCCTGGTGGGTGACAGCGCTTCACCAGGCGGAGCGGCTGAGCCAGGAGCTGACGCGGCCGGCCACATCACGCCATCGCGGCTCGAGGACCAGGCTGTGGGCACGGTCGGCGAAGAAGAGGTAATCGGCGCCGAAGTGTGCGGCGTGCTTCCGCACCAGGTGCGCGGGAGACACGACATCCTCACCGCCGGCGATCATCAGCAGGGGACCACTCACTCTGGTGCGGTCGAGCTCGATGGCCGCTCCGCGCTGCGCGGCTTCCCACACGGCCTTCGGAGACTCGTCGGGCATCAGCCCGTGGTAGCGGCGGGCGTCGTGCTCTGCGCACCCGGCGAAGAACCACTCCACCGCCATCTCGTACGGCATGGGCGGGAACGGCACCGACAAGTCCACCGGCAGCGCTATCGCCTCTCCGCTGCTCCTTGTGCAGGGCACAGGCGCGAGGAGCACCTGGGCCAGGACCGGGTGGTCCTCGGAGTACTTCTGTGCCACCGCCGTGCCCATGCTGTGCGCCACGAGCACCGGAGCGTCGCCGATGTGGGAGATGACGATGTCCAGTTCCTGCGTCGCGTCCAGCATGCTCCGCTGGACGAACTCCTCGGTCGGGAGCTGCCGCGAACCGGTGTGGTTGAACCAGCTGAAGGCGTAACAGTGCCGGCCCAGGCCGGCGAAGTAGGGCAGCCAGTCTTCCCACAGCCAGCTGCCGTGACTGCCGCCGTGCACGAACACGATGGGCGGTTGCGTGGTCGTGCCATCGGGCGCGGCGTGTTCCACGAATACCCCGTTGACCACATATCGTTCTATCTTCACATCACACCTCTGGTTGGATTCTGTGTCGCCCCAGGTCATGGAGTCGTAGGGCGACACGGGGGGCGGTCGTCCACGTCGAGCAAGGCCTTGCCGTAGACCTCCACGCCGACGGCGGGGACCAGGCCGGCATGGCGGGGCGCGGTGTCGGCGTCCCGCCGGATGTGCTGCAAGGGGCCGGCCTCGGCGATCTGCGTCTGGAAGCCGACGGAGTCCGAGTGCCGGCCATGGATGGTGAACGACAGCGGCGTGGAAGCAGCGTGCCAGGTGTCCTGCACGGTGAGGCCGGCGGCTGGGATCAGCGCCAGGGACTGGTCAGCGACCTCACCGCGTTCGTCTTTGAGCAGAGCGCCGACTGCCGCCCCAGGTCGCGTACGGCGCACCGGAGTTGGACGACCAACGGCCGCTCACCCGCCGTCCGCCGGGGACCCGCTCTCCGTTGCCAGGGACACGCCTCAAGCCGGAGCCGCATCGTGGGCGAAGAGGCGCGGGAGCGCCTGTTCGCCCACGTGTCGCGACGATGGGATCTCTCGTCAGGCGGCGGTCAGGCCACCGTCGATCGCGAGGGCGGCTCCGGTGATGAACCTGGCCTCGTCGCTCAGCAGGAACGCCACGAACGCCGCGATCTCGTCCGGCTGGGCGATCCGCCCGAGCGGGTGCATGGCCGCGGCCGTGCGCAGGGCCTCCTCCGGCTGCGGGCCCAGGTTGGCCCGCAGCAGCGGGGTGTCCACGCCACCGGTGATCAGGGCGTTGATTCGTACGCCGGCCGCGGCCGTGTCGAGCGCCGCCGATCGGGTGAGCCCGACCACGCCGTGCTTGGCGGCGCTGTAGGAGGCCATGCCCGCCGCCCCGGTGACACCGAGATTGGAGGCGTTGTTCACGATCGCGCCGCCGCCGGCCGCGTGCAGCGCGGGGATCTGGTGCTTCAGGGCGAAGAAGACGCTGCCGAGGTTGAGCGCCAGGTCGGCATGCCAGGCGTCGCTGTCGATGCCGGTCACCGGGCCCATCGCGGTGGCGGCGCCGACGTTGTTGAACGCACCGTCGAGCCGGCCGTAACGCTCGACCGCCTGCCGGACGAGCTCCGCCGCCTCAGCCTCCACCGTCACGTCGGCCGGGACGAAGGTGGCCTCGCCCCCGGCCGCGCGCAGGCCGGCCACCAGCGCGTCGCCGGCTTCCTTGCCGCGCGCGGCCAGGACGAGTTTCGCGCCCTCGGCCGCGAGCCGCTCGGCGGCGGCTCTGCCCATGCCGGAGGTGGAGCCGGTGATCAGAATGACCTTGTCTGCGAAACGTGCGGACATGATTGCCCCCTATGTCGGTTCTTGCCGGTGCTTGTCGGTATGTCAGAAGCTCAGTACGAGCCGGCCGCGCACGCCGCCGGCCTCCAGCCGCCGGTGCGCCCCGGCCGCCTCGGCGGCGGGCAGGGTCGTCGCGACGCGCGGGATGAGCACGCCCGCCTCGGCGAGCCGGCGGATCTGGCGCAGCTTGTCCGTCCGGCCCGCGTAGTCGGGGACGAACGTGGTCCGCACGACGATCCGGCCCTGGCCGTCGATCTCGTGGCCGCCGGGCTCGTCGCTGCCACGGAAGCGGACGTACGCGCCACCGTCACGGACAGCGTCGAGAAGTCGCGGCCCCACCAGCGCCGCGTCGGCGACCGCGTCGACGCCGTCCGGATACCGGGCCCGGATGCGTTCGGCGACGCCGGCTCCCCTGGCCACGACGTCGGCCGCGCCGGACGCCCGGACCAGGGCCTCGTCGGCGGGCGCGGCATCGGCGACCACGGTCAGCCCCGCGTGCCCGCCCAGCTGGACCAGGTAGCCGCCGAGCGCCCCGGCCGCGCCGGTGACGGCGAGGACCGAGCCGGGGGCGAGCGCCAGCTGGTCGAGGGCCCGCAGCGCGGTGAGCCCGTTCATCGGCAACGTCGCCGCGGCCGCGTGCTCGATGCCCGCAGGCGCCCGGACGACCCAGCCGGCCGGCAACACCACGTACTCGGCGTAGCCGCCCGCGGCCGGGCCGATCGGCATCACCATCGCCATCACCGGCTCCCCCGGGGCCAGCTCGATGTCCGTTCCCGGCCCGATCTCGTCGATCACGCCGGCGATGTCCATGCCGGGGACGTACGGGGCCGGCACGCCGGCGAACGCCGCCGCGTGCACGCCGGCACGGATGAGGGTGTCCGCCGGGTTCACCGCGGCCGCGTGCACTCGCACCCGGACCTCACCGGGTCCGGCATGGGGTTCCGGCAGGTCGACGATCCGCAGCACGTCGGGTCCCCCGAAGTCGTAAAAACCGACCGCGCGCATATGCGCAGCTCCTTAATGGTTCTCTTTAGTCACCTGGTACGCGATTCGTACCATCGCATCGATGCGGGGGAGAGACAAGAGAGCACTTCAAGGTGCCCAGGTATCACCGCGAGAACCGCTCCAGGGGAACCTGGCACCCCCCATACGCTGGAGCAATGGGGCGTCCGATCGCAGAACCGGACGACACCACCCGGCGGTTCAACGAGCTGGGCCGGATGAGCGAACCCATCGCCCAGCGCATGCTCAGCGCCACACTCCGGGCACCGGAGCGGGACGGCCTGGCGACGCGGACCGTCCACGACACCGACCCCCGCGAGTCGACTACGCGCTGACCCCGCGCGGGCTCGGCCTGCTTCAGGTCGTCCGCTCAAGGCGACCAGGCTCCCACCGAGCCTCTGGTGGCAGGCACGGCTGGCGTTCCCCGGGAGCCGGCCCGGCGGGCACTCCAGCGGATAGGCCGTCACGTGCGTGGCGCAGCCGCCCGGATCGCCGGCGGGCAGCGGAATCTCTTCAGATGCCGACGGAGACGTCGCTGGTCCGTTGGCGGTAATCGCGCGGGGACACACCGGTGATCCGCTTGAACGCGTTGCTCATCGCGCTCACCGATCCGTAGCCGACCTGGCAGGCGATCGACGCCACCGTCTCGTCACCGCGGCGCAGGCGGTCGGCGGCCAGTTCGATCCGCCAGCCGGTCAGGTACTCCAGCGGGCCCTGTCCGACGACCCGCTTGAACCGGGAGGCCAGCGTCGACCGCGAGACCGCCGCGATGCCGGCCAGCTGGGACACCGTCCAGGCCTGGGCCGGCCGGGCGTGCATGGCCCGCAGCGCCGGGGCCACGATCGGGTCGGCGAGCCCGGCCAGCCAGCCGGACGTCTCGCCCGGCCTGGCGAGGGCCAGGTGCAGGCGCAGGAGGTGGATCAGCATGACCAGGGCGAGATGCTCGGTGACCAGCGTCGAAGCGAGCGGCCGCTCGCGCAGCTCGGCGTCGATCTGCTCGAGCGCCCAGTGTACGGTTGCGGCCTCGGCGGTGCGGCCGGGCACGTGGATCACCGGCGGCAGCACGCCGATCAGCAGTTCCTGGGCGCGCCGGCCAAAGTCGAACCGGCCGCCGATGAAGACCACGTCCTCGCCGGTCCCCACGCGTGCCACGCCGTCGGCGGCCGCCGAGAACACCGGGCCCGCCGGAACCGGCCGCACCCCCGCCTCGCAGGCCAGGGTGAAGGCGCGCGGCTGGGTGAGCAGGAAGCAGTCGCCTTCCGCCAGCTCGATCGGCTCAGGCACGCCGTCGACGGTGAGCACGCAGCGGCCGCGGCGTACGGCGTTGAACTTGACGCCCGCCGGGGGATCGAACGATAGCGCCCATCGCCCGCCCGCCACCAGCCTGACGGACAAGCGGCCGGTCGTGCCGATGAGGGTGAGGACGTCTTCAAGGGGATCGGAGTGGTGGACGTTCACTCAACTATGGTGGACTCAGACGCATTCCAAGTCCAACCGCGTCGCCTTAGCGTTGTGGCCATGAAACGCATGAGCACCCCGTACAACGTGCGGACCACGGCCGCCGAGATCCTGACCGGCGTCGATCTCACCGGGCGGCGGATCATCGTCACCGGCGGAGCCTCCGGAATCGGTGCGGAGACTGTGCTGGCTCTGCGAGGTGCTGGGGCAGAGGTCACCGTCGCAACCCGCAACCCCGTCGGTGACCAGCAGGCTCTGGACTTGAGCGATCTAGGCTCGGTGCGCGCATTCGTGGCCGGTTGGACCGGTCCGGTGCACGCGATCGTCGCGAACGCCGGGATCATGGCCTTGCCCACACGCCTGCTCGCCGCCAACGGCTGGGAACTACAACTGGCGACGAACTTCCTCGGGCATTTCGCACTGATCGCAGGCCTGCACGAGAACCTGCGGCAGGCCGGCGACGCGCGGGTGGTCATGGTGAGTTCCGGCGCGCAACTGGGGGCGCCGTTCGACTTCGACGATCCGCACTTCGAGCGCCGTCCGTACGACCCGTGGGTCGCATACGCGCAATCGAAAGCGGCCGACGTGCTGCTCGCGGTCGGCATCGCCCGGCGCTGGGCCACCGACGGTGTCACCGCGAACGCGCTCGAGCCCGGCTACATCCACACCAGACTGCAGCGACACCTCGACGAGGCCACCATGCGCGCAGCGGGCGCGATGGACGACGAGGGCAACCTGGTGACCCCGGACTACTACAAGACCCCGGAGCAGGGCGCCGCCACTTCGGTGCTGCTCGCCGCGTCCCCTCTGCTGGACGGCGTGACCGGCCGCTACTTCTCCTCAGATAACCAGGAGGCCGAGGTGGTGCCGGGCGGCCCGGGCGTGACCGACGGCGTCGCCGCCTGGTCGGTCGACCCGGTCGCCGCGGACCGCCTCTGGAATTACGCGCATGAGGCGCTGGCGGCCGGCTGATGTCCGGCTCGACCGGCGACTTCGGAGATTGACAGCCGGGCATGGCGTTCAACGGACGGTTCCACACCGCGCACCCGCCTCGGCCGGGTGCGCGGTCTGCCCGGCCCCAGCCGGGGCACCCTCTACGGCCCAGGACAATCTCGAACTACGGGGAGTCCCCGCGCTGCCCAGCGGTGATCACGATGGACATGCGCTTTTGCCTCTGTCCGCGACACCGGCACAGAATCGCGTAAGCCGGGATCCCGGCCGTGGTGCTCGCCGGCGAAGGAGGTGGCGCAGGCTCCTCCCGCGACGGGGCCGCGGCACCCATGAGCGGCCCGGAGGGTGGGTGAAGCCGCCACCGGTGTCCGCGGGAAAGCTCCGGTTGCCGCCTGCCGGCCGACAGGGCACGGTGGGATGGCGGCACGCCGCGCCCGGCGGCTGCCAGGTCCATGACGCACGATGGCGCCTTGTCGGCACCCCGCCGGCCGGCGTGCTGGAACCTGCCGCGAAAGGCTGTGAAGCCGGTGGCACCGGCGTCGTCCTGCGCCGCCGCCGCGCCGGCGGAAGATCTGCTGCGCACGGCTGACGGTCCTGCCGGGCGCACATCCTCGCCGGCTACGACGACACCGAGCCGGGCCGCCGCTACCGTTGCGGCTTGTCCCGCCCGCCCCCCGACGCGCGTGCCTGGTGGGGCGGAGCCCTTGGCGGTACCCGACTGTCCACCCCTATGGGCGTATTCTGCCGATATGGGGTGGTTGGAACGCTCGTGGGGTCGGTGCGGAAGCTGTACAGGCCATGGCGCGGCCACGGCGTAGCGCCGCGTTCCCGGGGGCGGCGGCGACGTCGTCTCGTCTGGACGACCTGCTCATCGAAGCCGTGTTCAGCGCCGGAGCGCACATCGGCATCGTGTACGTCCTGGCCGCGGGCGGCCATCTGCTGCAGATGCAGACGACGATCGGTCTTCCCGCCACCATCGCCCGGACCTGGGCCAGGGTCAGAGTGCACGACCGCACGCCGGTCGCGGTGTCGGTGCGTGAGCAGAGGCTGGTCTGGCTCAGCGACCGGGTGGCCCTGGCGCGCGAGTTCCCGGCGGCGGCCTTGTCGGTGCCGTACCACTTCGCGCTGGCGGCCTCGCCGCTCTGCGCCGGGGGTGTCGTCTGGGGCGGAATCGTCATGGGATGGCCTCCGGCGGGCGAGTCCAGGCTCAGCCGGCACCGGCTCGACATCATCGACGACATCTGCGACAAGATGGGGCGCCTGCTCCGCCAGGCGAGCGAGAGCGGCCGGCCGCTCGTCGCCGGCTCTCCGCCTCGTATCCTGGACCCGGTTCCCGCTCAGCGGCCGGACCCGGTCACCGGCCTGACAGCCTTGGCATGTCTCGAGTCCCTGCCCGAAGGCCACTGTCACCTGGACGCGCACGCGCGAGTCACCCTCGTCACCGCCACGGCCGCCGAATTGCTCGCCGCGCAACCGTCCGAGATGATCGGCAAGCGCTTGTGCAAGGCGTTGCCCTGGCTGGACGATCCCCTCTGTGAGGACCGCTACCGGGCCGCGGTCGTCAGCCACCAGGCCGCGCAGTTCACCGCCCGCCGTCCCGACGGCCGGTGGTTGTCGTTCCAGTGCTATCCGCGACTGCCTGGCGTCACCGTACGGATCACGCCCGCCGGCACGCCCGAGATCGCTTCTGCGGACGCCGACTGGCGTCATCGGGTGATCGGGCTGCACGACGTGCTCCACCTGGCGACGTGCCTCGCCCGGGCGACGAGCGCTCAGGACATGGTGAACCTGGTGGCCGACCACGTCATGCCGGCCTGTGAGGCCCAGGCCATGGCCGTCTTGACCTGGGACGGCGGGCGGATGCACGTGGTCGGGTCGCGCGGCTACAGCAGCCGCGGCCTGGAGGGGTTCCACGGGCAGCGGATGGTCGAAGCGGTCGGCTGGGCGCGCGGCTACGACGAGGGCAGAGCTGCGTTCTACCCGACCTGGGAGGAGTTCCAGCGGACCTACCCCGACGCCATCTGCATCGACGACATGGGCGCCTGGGCGCTCCTGCCGCTGGTCGCCATGGGCCGGTCCATCGGCACGTGTGTGCTCGCCTATGATCGTCCCCGTCAGTTCAGCGACAGCGAGCGATCCCTTGTCACCGCCCTCGGCGGGCTGATCACCCAGGCGTTCGAACGCGCCTGGCTCTACGACAACAAGCACAAGCTCGCCGAGTCCCTGCAGGCGGGTCAGCTACCGCGACACCTCCCCGACTTCCCCGGCCTGGACGTGGCCGCCCGCTACCTGCCCGCCACCCCCGGCATGGGCATCGGCGGCGACTTCTACGACTTGATCCGCCTCGGCGACACCCTGGCCGGAGCGGTGATCGGCGACGTCCAGGGCCACGACATGACGGCCTCCGCGCTCATGGGCCAGGTACGCACCGCCATCCGCGCCCACGCCACCGCCGGTGCCGACCCAGGTCAGGTGCTGACGCACACCAACCGGCTGCTCACCGAACTGGCGCCGGACCGCTTCACGAGTTGCCTGTACGTCAGCTTCGACCTGCGCCGGCGCACCGCCTGCCTGGCCAGCGCGGGCCACCTGCCGCCGGTGCTCGGCCTGCCCGCGGGCCCGGCCGAGATCATCGACACCCCTGACGGCCTGCTGCTCGGCATCGACCCCGACGCCGAGTACGGCACCACGGACGTGAACATCCCGCCCGGCGCGGTCATGGTCCTCTACACCGACGGCCTCGTCGAGAAGCCCGGCCTGGACCTGGGCGACTCCATCGCCGCCCTGGCCGCCCGCTTCACCCCCGTGCCCGGACAGTCTCTGCCCGCCCTGGCCAATGCGCTCATCGAGCACACCACGAACCAGCAGCGTACCGACGACATCGCCCTTCTCCTCCTGCGAACCACTCCGCCGCCATGATGATCACGCCCGCCTGACCGCCGAACGCACCACGGCGCGCTCTGCCGCCGCTCGCCGAGCTGTTCGCCCGGCAGCCCTCTACCGCCCCCGGCCGGCCACCGGCGACCCCAGTGGCGCGGCAGCACGATCCGGGGTGGCGGTCACCGGCATGCCACCGATCGGCCGGCTCGCAGTTCGGAAAGGTGAGAACCTGGACAAGACGGGGCTGATTACATCAAAGACCCTTCAGAACACGGTCAAGTGCCGCCCGGCCCGCAGGTCCCGCAGCGGTGAGATCTCGGCGTACTGGGGTGGTGGCGCTGTCGAAGACGGCGCCGATGCCGGCGGAGGTCATGCGAGTTCCTTCCGGGGTCTGCGGAGTTGCCAGCCGCGGGCACGGACGCGTTCGTCCCAGAAGCGGGCGTACGTGCCACCGGTGGCGAGGAGGGCGTCGTGGTCGCCGTGCTCGGTGATGCGGCCGCGGTCGAGGACGAGGATGCGGTCGGCGGCGACCACGGTGGACAGGCGGTGGGCGACGACGATGACGGTGCGGTCGCGGGCCAGTTCGGTGACGGCGTCGGCGACGGCCGCCTCGTGCTCTTGCCCGCGCCCGACGGGCCGACGACGGCGGTGAAGCTTCCGGCGGGGATCATCGTGTCGATGCCGTTCGTCCTCGGGCGTAACCCCGGCTGTTGAGCGTCAGGAGACCGACAGCGTCGGCGACCCGCGATTTAGGTGAAGCAGGCCACGGGCGCAGCGGCCGTTGCGGCGCCGGTGCTGAGCGCGGCGGCCTGCGCGCCTGCGACGTGAGCCGGCGGCCGCTTGAACGGTGCGGGTAGTTGTGGCTGGGAGCATCGGTCCAAGCGGGTGCCAGCCGTGGAACGGCGAGGGGAAGAAAGCAAACGGCCCCCTGCCCCTCATCAGCCTGCTTATGGGATCAAGAGCAGCCGACGTAGTACTGCGCGGCGTCGCGCATGCGGTGAGGGCGAGGCTCCCGGTTGTAGCCGTGGCTGCGAGAAAGCCGGCGCGGTCGGCCGCCGGCCGGGTGGGCAGCCGGAACGTGGCCAGTACGGCTTCGAAAGCGGTGCAGTTCACGATGTTGCCGCCGGTCAGGTGCGGCACCAGCGGGAGGCCGCGGGCCTCGGCGAGCAGGTGCGGCTTGGTGGTCAGTCCTTCGCGGGATCGTCCGGGCGCATGCCGGTTTTGCGATTACTTCGTATCGATCGTCCCGCCGTCGTCCCTCTTTTACGGGCTCCGGCGGCGTGCTGGTGGGCGCGGGCGATGGTGGAGTCGATGCTGACGGTGAACTCGACCTGGCCGATCGCATCGTCCTTGACCTGCATCTCTTCCAGCAGCCAGGCCCAGGTGCCGTCCTTTTCTCAGCGTTTGAACCGCTCGTAGCAGGTCTGCCAGGGCCCCTCCTTCGAGGCAGCGGATGCGAAAGACGATCGCAGTCGCCCTGAGCCGGCCCCGTCCCATAGAAGGACTCGTGGCAGACGGCCCGCAGACGGCCCGTGCCGGTCATGTGTGACGGAAACTCCAGGTGGGTTGATGTGATCATGGAGAACGCCTTCTTCCATGAACGACTGCTTGTCCTGCAACCTCTGGGAGGCCGCCGTCCATTCCATGGTGCCATTGAGCTGGGGAGACTCTGGTGGCAGGCGTTGGCACTCATGTGCTGACGTCGGCTCTCAAACGGCCCACAGACGGCCCACAGACGGCCCACGGATGGTCCGCGGATGGTCCGCGGACGTGGGGCTCTGGAGTTCGGCGAGGAGTTCTACTCCGCCTACTCCGCCAAGGCCATGGAGATGACCTCCCGGGTCTTCCAGGAGTTCGGCCGGGAGGGCGCAGCCCAGGCGGCCCCGTCCCGGATCTACCGCAAGCTCGTCTGACGCAGTGCTCCAGGGTGCCGCCCGCGTGCGCGAGCGGCATCCCGGCACGACGGGGATCTCTCGGGAGGAGCCGCGGGGCCGGTCAGATCCAGCCGCGGTCTTCCGCGAGCAGTACGGCCTGCCGGCGGGTGTCGACGGCGAGCTTGCCCAGCACGGCGGAGATGTGGTTGCGGACGGTGCCGGGGGCGAGAGACAGGGTGCGGGCGATTTGTCCGGTGGTCTCGCCGTGCCGGCCGGCGCGGAGCACGTCGAGCTCGCGGTCGGTCAGTGGTGGGCGTTCGTCGCTCAGCGCGTCGGCGGCGATCTCGGGGTCGACGTACCGGCCGCCGGCGGCGACGCGGCGGATGACGGCCGCGACCTCGTCGGCGGAGCGGGACTTGGGCAGGAACCCGGCGGCTCCGGAGACCAGTGCCCGGCGCAGGACACCGGGCCGGGCGTGGCGGGTGACGATCACGCACCGGGTGGCCAGGGTGCGGTTGAGCCTCTCGATGACCTGGACGCCGTCCAGGTGCGGCATCTCGAGGTCGAGCAGACAGACGTCGGGCTTGAGGCGCTCGGCGGCGGCGGCCGCTTCGGCGCCGTCGGCGCACTCGGCGACGACGTCGATGTCCGGTTCCAGGCGCAACAGCGCGGCCAGTGCGGAGCGGATCATGCCCTCGTCGTCGGCGATCAGCACGCGGATCATCCGGCGACCTCTCCTTCGGCGGGGACTCTTTCGGCAGGGACTTCTTCGGCAGGGACCGTGACGACCACGGTGAAGGTCTCGCCCTCGCGCCGGGCCACGAGGTCTCCGCCTGCCTCGGCCGCGCGTCGCGCGAGTCCCTCCAGGCCGGAACCGCCGCCCGTGCTCTCCGGCGCGCTGTCGGCGACGTCGTTGGAGATCTCGTAGCGCCACGACCGGTCGGAGCGGGTGAGGGAGAGGCGGGCCCACCGGCCTCCGCCGTGGCGCAGCACGTTCGTCGTGGTCTCCCGGATGACGGGTCCGATGGCGGACGCCGGCGCCAGCGACGCGTCCTGATCAACGATGGCCTCGGCTTTCGCGCCCGCGGCGCGCAGCAGGTCGACGGCGTTGGCGAGCTCGTCGCTCAGCGGGACGGCGCGGAAGCGGGTGGCCAGGTCACGGGTGCCCTGCCGGGCGTCGTCGACGCCGGCGCGCGCGGCGCGTAGCTGTTCCATGCCCACTTCGGGGTCGCGGGGTATGAGTCGCTCGGCGAGTTCGAGCTGGAGGGCGACGACCTGGAGGTGGTGCCCCTGCAGGTCGTGGACGTCCGTCGCGAGCCGTAGCCGTTCCTGGGTCGCGGCGAGCTTCGCCTCCGAGGCGCGGGCCCGGTCGAGGGCGACGAGCACGTCCCACCACCACAGCGAGGAGACGGTCATGGCCGGAAGGAATACGGACAGGAAGATCAGCTGGAGCCCGTAGGTGTCGGCGCGCGGGCCCAGGATGAGGCGGCCGTCGATCACTGCCAGCGCGGCGAGCAGGGCGGTCGCCGCCAGCGCCACCCGAAGGCGTACCCCCGGCGGCCAGTTCAGCAGCATGAGCACCTGGATCACGGGCAGGACGCCCACCACCCAGACGCCGGTGACGAGCCCGGCCGCGAGACCGTAGGCAGCCGCGATCAGGAGCGGCGCGAGGTGACGCCGCCAGCTCACCAGCGGTGTGCCGACCGTCCGATGCCGGTAGTCGAGCAGCGGGCGCAGCGTCGCCAGCCACCACAGCAGCCCGCCGCCGCCGACGGCGGCGGCCGTCAGGTCGCCGGACCCGCCCCTGACGAGGGCGGTCACCACGAGCAGGACGAGGACCGGCTCGAAGAGCACGATCACCAGGGCGACATACCACCAGGTCGCGCTGATGCTCCGGGTGAGCCGTAGCGCGGTGCGAGTCTCCGCTGCCGCCGACACGGCGGCCGCGGACTCGATTCGGCTGCTCACCCGCCCAGGCTACCGGCATGACACATGTCATGGATGAGGCGTGCGTAGACGCCGGAAGGCGGTGACAGCGAGGCACTTCTGAGCCGCGTTCCGGGGCGATGGACTGGAGTCAGGGCGGGGGCCACCCCGAACGCCCACCCCGACGCTGACAGGAGCACACCCATGAGTCTCATCGACACCTTCCAGGACCTCGTCGGGCAGGTGCCGGACGTCCTCCAGCCGCTCATCGTCGCGGCCGCGGCCGCCATCCCCTTCATCGAGGGCGAGGTCGGCGTCCTGATCGGCATCGTCGGCGGCATCCCGCCGCTCGTCGCCGCGATCGCCGCGATGGCCGGCAACTTCCTCGCCGTGCTCGTGCTCGTGCTGCTCAGCTCCGGTGCGCGCGACGCCGTCTTGACGGGCCGCCGCAAAAGGGCACTGACGCGCGCCGGCATGCCGGCCGCCGGCGACCCCGCCCTGGCAGCGGTGCCGGACGAACGCTCCGACGGCTCCCGCCGCACCGCGCGCCGCGCGAAGTTCCAGCAGGCTTACGAGCGTTACGGCGTACCGGGCGTCAGCATGCTCGGACCCCTGCTGCTGCCCACCCACTTCACGGCCACCATGCTCGTCGCCTCCGGCGTCGGCAAGACCCGCGTCCTGATCTGGCAGGCCCTCGCGATCATCGCCTGGACCACGCTCACCGCGCTGATCGCCAGTGGCGTCATGAACGCCGTCGGCTGAGAACCCCGCGCTGTTCGGCGCCGGATCGCTCGATCCAGCGGATTTCCCCGCCCCGCGTACGCCTTCTTGAGGAGACACACGATGCCTGATCTGTCCGGGACCTCGTCCGCCGGCGGCCCGGAGGGTCGACCCAGACCGATCCCTGAGGGCGTGCCGTATCACCTGGTGCTGGCGGGGGAGAAGCGCCGAATCGGCCGTGGCATCCTCGCGATAGTGCTGCTGCACGCCGGCCTGCTGGGCTTCGGCGCTGCCTTCGCCCAGCTCGGGGGCCAGATCGACCTCCTGCTCGGACGGGACAGCGTCGTGACGGGCGGTACGGAGTTCACGCCGGTCACGATGGCCACCACCTTCGCCTCCACCGCGCTGCTGATCCCCTGGAGCATGCTCATCCAGCGCTGGTTGTACGGCGTCAAGGGCGGCTGGCTGCACTCCGTCGCCGGGGCGTTCCGGCCGGCGGTCCTCGGCCGGGCGATCCTCTTCCTCGCACCGGTCTGGGCGATTTACCTGACGGTTCTCGCCGCCCTGGAGCCATCCCCGGCGGGGAGACGGGCGGTCTCCGCCGTCCTGTTCGCCACGATCCACCTGTCCACCGACGTCTGGCTGAACCTCCAGTTCCTGGCTGTCGGCGTGGCGTTCGCGCTCATCACGTGGCGCACCGGCGGCATCGAGACCGCAGTCGTCCTGCACGCCGCCAACAACGTCTTCGGGCTGCTGCTGGCGCTGGCGCTGCACGCCGACCTCGCCGCCTCGACGGACCGCTCGTCCGGTGCCGGCTCTGCCCTCCACCTGATCCCGGTCGTGCTGCTGGCGGTCATCACCGCGGTCGTCTGGTACCGCACCCGCCGCGAGGGGCCGGCGGTCACCCCCATGCGCGCGCCGAGCCAGGACGCCATCCCCGCCGGGAGCTGACGGAGGCGATGCGCGTGCTACGGCTCGAGGTCGAGATGCCGGCGTAGGGCCCCGGTGAACTCGTCGACCTGTGCCAGCTGTTCCGGGGTGAGCGCGTCGACGAAAAGCTCGCGCACGTCACGCAGGTGCGGCCGTGAGCCGCGCTGGAACGACTCCGCTCCGAGGTCGGTCAGCCGCACATCGATGCCGTGGACGTCGTCGGGGCACGGGGCCCGGCGTACGAGCCCCCGCTTCTCCATCCGCCCCAGGTGGTGTGACAGGCGGCTGCGTTGCCAGCCGATCAGCTGGGCCAGCTCGGAGGAGCGCAACGTCTTTCGATCCGCCTCGCTCAGTGCGAGCAGCACTCGATAGTCAGCGGAGGACAAGGACGACTCGCTCTGGAGCCGTCCCTCCAGGAGGGTGCGCAAGGTCTCGGCGGTCTCGATGTAGTCGCGCCAGATGCGCAGTTCCTCGCGCGTGGGCATCGTGCGGCGCTTCTTCTGAGCCATGGCACCTCCTGGGAATTGACACGTCAGCTACATACGTTAGGGGATTGACACGTCAATCCCATCGCACGCGGATCTCCCAAGGAGCGAACCCATGACCGACAGCGCCGCCGTCCAGTTCGGTATAGACAGCTTCGGCGACCTGCCTCGCGACGATCAGGGGAAGGTCGTCTCCCATGCTCAGGCGATCCGCGCTGTCGTGGAAGAGGCGGTGCTCGCCGACCAGGTCGGCGTGGACGCCGTCAGCCTCGGTGAGCACCACCGTCCCGAGTACTCGATCTCCACTCCCGAGACGGTGCTGGCCGGCATCGCCACCAGGACCGAGCGCATCCACCTCGCCTCGGGGGTGACGGTCCTGTCCTCCGACGACCCGGTGCGCGTCTTCCAGCGTTTCGCCACGGTGGACGCGCTCTCGAACGGGCGCGCCGAGGTGATCCTGGGCCGCGGGTCGTTCACCGAGTCGTTCCCGCTGTTCGGGTACGACCTGGCTGACTACGAGATCCTCTTCGAGGAGAAGATCGACCTGTTCCACAAGTTGCTGGACGAGGGACCGGTCACCTGGGAGGGCACCACGCGCGCTGCGCTCAAGGACGCCGACGTGTTCCCCAAGACGGAGTCCGGGCGGCTGACGACCTGGGTCGGTGTGGGCGGGTCGCCCCAGTCCGTCATCCGTACCGCGCGGTACGGGTTCCGGCTCATGCTCGCGATCATCGGCGGCGCGCCCGACCGCTTCGCCCCGTACATCGACCTGTACCGGCGCGCCACGGAACAGCTGGGGACCACCGCCTACCCGGTCGGGATGCACTCGCCCGGTTTCGTCGCCGAGACCGACGAGGAGGCCAAGCGACTCTTCTGGCCCGGCTACAAGGAGATACGCGACCGCATCGGCGCCCTGCGCGGCTGGCCCCCTCTCCGGCGTGCGGAATTCGAGGCCGACGTCGAGCACGGTTCCCTCTACGTCGGTTCACCCGAGACGGTCGCGCGCAGGATGGCCCGTGCCATCCGCACCCTCGACGTCGGGCGTTTCGACCTGATCTACTCCGCCGCCGGCACCGTAGCGGCCGGCGACCGGCTACGCGCCGTCGAGCTGTACGGCACCAAGGTGATCCCGATGGTGCGCGAACTGCTGGCCGAGCAGCCCAGCACGGTGTCCGGCACGGTGGAGGCGGCCCGATGATGGGGCGCACGGCCGTACGCACGATCGGCGTCCTCGGGGCCGGCAAGGTGGGCACGGTCCTGGCCCGCCTCGCTCTCGCCGCCGGATATCGAGTACTCGTCGCGGGGTCGGGGGATCCCGCCAGGATCGCCCTCACCATCGAGGTCCTGACGCCCGGCGCCACCGCCGTCCGAGCCGTCGAGGCCGTACGGGACGCCGACGTCGTGATCCTCGCGCTCCCGCTCAGCAAGTACCGCGCGCTCCCAACCGGCGAGCTGCGCGGCAAGCTCGTCATCGACGCCATGAACCACTGGTGGGAGGTCGACGGGCCCCGCGAGCGGTTGCTCGTGCCCGGCGTCTCCTCCAGCGAGGAGGTGCGGCGCTTCCTCGACGGCGCACGCGTCGTCAAGGCCTTCAACCACATGGGGTACCACGACCTGGAGGACGAGAGCCGGCCCGCCGGCACACCGGGCCGCAAGGCGATCGCGGTCGCCGGTGACAGCGACGCCGACGTCACCGAGGTCGCGGCGCTCGTCGACGACCTGGGCTTCGACCCCTTGCCCATCGGACCCCTCGCCGAGGGCGTCCGGCTCGAGCCGGGCACCGCCGCCTTCGGCGCCAACGTCCAGGCCGCCGAGCTCCGGCTGCTGATCCAGACAACCGCGCACCGCACGATCGGGGAGTGGTCCAAGTGAGCGATCCGCGAGTGGCACAGGCGGGAAGCGCCACCGGGGTCGAGGTGCTCCCGGCCCGCGACGTGCCCCTGGGCGGACCACGGGCACTGCGGGTGCGGCGCACGATTCCCCAGCGGGCCCGGACGCTGATCGGCGCCTGGTGCTTCGCCGATCACTACGGACCGGTCGAGGTGCCGGCGGGCGGCATGGATTTGCCGCCGCATCCGCACACGGGGCTGCAGACGGTGAGCTGGCTCTTCAGCGGCACCATCGAGCACCGCGACAGCCTCGGCACCCACTCGCTCATCCGGCCAGGAGAGCTCAATCTCATGACCGGCGGCCACGGCATCGCCCACTCCGAGGTCTCCACCGCGGACACCACAGTCCTCCACGGTGTCCAGTTGTGGGTGGCCCTGCCCGACGCGGACCGGGAGGCCGGGCGTGACTTCCAGCACTACGTACCGGAGCCCGTGCGGCTGGACGGGGCCGAGCTGCGGGTCTTCCTCGGCTCACTGGAAGGCGAGACCTCTCCGGTGCGAACGTTCACACCCCTGCTGGGCGCGCAGCTCGACCTCGAGCCGTACGCCACGGTCACGCTCTCCATCGACCCCGGATTCGAGCACGGCCTGCTCGTCGATGCCGGTGACGTACGCCTGGACGGCACCGCGGTCCCCGCGGCGGAGCTCGGCTACGTGGCGCCGGGTGCCGGCACCCTGACGGTGACGAACCGCTCGGACGGCCCGGCCCGCGCCGTCCTGCTCGGTGGCCCGCCGTTCGAGGAGGAGATCGTCATGTGGTGGAACTTCGTCGTCCGCGACCACGAGGAGATCCTGCGGGCCCGCCGGGATTGGGAGGCCGCTTCCGGCCGCTTCGGAAGCGTCGAGGGCTACCACGGGCACCGCCTTCCCGCGCCGCCGGTGCCGGACGTGATCATCAAGCCACGCCGCAACCCGCCGCGCCGCACCGCCGCCGGTCCCGGCCGGGTCTGATCGCCGCGAGTCCCGGCCGGGTCTGATCGCCGCGGGTCTTGGCGGGGCCGACAGGACCTTCGCTTGAGCGTGCCCCCAGGGCACGGTGTTCGCTTGTGCGTGGAAACAGACCGTCTCGACCCAGGAGGATCTCCCGATGCCCGGACCAGCCCCCGGCCACGACCGCGCGCTTGAGCTCGCCGCACCAGGCCGACAACCTGGCCCCCGTACTGGCAGATGCCCAACATCACCACCAGCCGCGCCCCGTCATCCGCCATGCAACAAAAGCTGATCAACCTGGCTGACGAACGCATCAACCAACGCATGATCGAGCGGCCCTTATCGATACCCGCGGCCGAAAGGGGCCTCGTCCATGCCGGGCGCTCAGGAGAAGTCGTGCTGCCCCGCATGCCCGTCGAAGAGCATGCACATCAGCGGATCATCGATGCCGGCGGGATCTTCGCTTGGGTGCTCGGCCGTGCAGTAGAGCTGCGGGACCATCTCCCGGATGTGGCTGTTCCAACGGATCCATATGTTCTGGTCGGGCTGATGGGGTGTGCTCACCAGCTGAACGTGCGCCACGTGCGGGCCGACGTGGCGGGGCCGAAGCGCGCACTCGTAGAAGGTGTTGCGCTCATTGGCGCCCCCAGCCAGGAGTGCCCACTCAGGGTCGGTGAGCAGGGTGTAGTGCGCCCACTGGTCTTGCGGGGTGTGGCGTTGGAGGCCGATGGTCAGCCCGGCAGCCAGTCCGGCCGCGTCGAAGACCTGGTGGACGGCGGCGGTGACGTGCTCGGCGTCGTCGGCGCTCAGTCGCACCGCGCCGAGTCGGTCGGCCAGCGGGCCGATGTGGGTGGCGAAGTGCCGGCTGCTGACGCACAGGCAGGGGACCTGGTGGTGCATCACCAGATCCCCCGCCCGATGCGTCGCCTTGACTCTCTGAATCCAAGTCACGCGTAGGTGAAGGTCACTTGGCGATCAGGGTTACCGCGATCTTGTCCACGATGGGGGCATACGCCGAGCGCAGCAGGATGTCGGGGAAGGCGTCGGAGATGTAGGAGTCGCCGTCGAAGCTCGGCAGTTCGTGCGAGGCGAAGGCGATGGTGTTGGCTCCCCTCTTGAGCTGGACCGGGATGGTCAGCTCCCAGAAGTTGCCGGCGTGGAAGGAGTGCGGGAACCAGGCACGCTGAGGCTGGGCGCCGTTGATGGAGATCTCGGCGTGGCGGGCCAGCGGGTCGGGGTTGTAGTGGGAGGCCGGGGATTGCTCGGGGTTGGAGTAGCGGACGGTCAGCGCGTAGGTGCCGTGTTGGGGGGCGGTGACGTCGAAGGTGAGGGTGTTGGCGTTGCCGGGGCCGCCGCCGATGTCGGTGACCGCCTTGCCGCCGCCGGCCAGCGGGTAGCCGGTGATTTTCGCGTTGCCGGTGACGCGGGCCGATTCGGCTTCGTACCAGGTGGGCTTGAGAGCGCCGTCGGTGTCGGTGACGGACAGGCGGTCCAGGCGAAGCTTGCCGGATTGGCCGGTGACGGTGATCTGGTTGACGCCGCCGGACAGGACGGTCTTGATCTTGGTGTGGGCGGTGACGTCGGTGAGGCGGTGGCCGTTGACGTCGAGCCAGGCGCGGCCGCCCCCGAGGGTGTCGAGGGTGAGGGTGGATTCGCCGTCGTCGGGGGAGTAGACCCAGAAGGTGGCGCTCTGGTTCTTGCCGATCTCCGTGTGGCCGGGGCCGGAAACCTTCTTACGGGTGTAGTCGGTGCTCGCGCCCTTGAGGGTGGCGTATTCGGCCTCGTAGATCGTCTCGGCCGCGGCGGGGTTGGCGAGGGAGAGGTCGATCTTGTCAACGAGGGCGTCGCCCTTGGTGGCGCGGGCGCCGTCGAGGCTCTTGGCGGCCAGGGTGAGGGTGTGCTCGCCCTTGGTCAGCCGGACCTGGGCATCGGTGTGGTCCCACGCCAGCCAGCGGTAGCTGAGGGGAAGGCGGAGCTCCTGCTCGGCCTTGCCGTCCACGCGGAGGAAGACGTTGGTGGGGCCTTGCTCCTTGACGGCGTCGGCGGTGTTGAGGGAGTTGGCGAAGACCGACAGGTCGTAAGTGCCGTTCTTCGGGACCGAGACCTTGAAGTCGAGGGCCAGGTCGGAGCCAGTGTGGAAGCCGCCGACATTGTGGCCGCCGGAGGTGTAGTACTGACCGACGTTGGACGGCGAGCCCTGCGGCCCTTCACGCCGCCAGGGGCCTCCGGTGTGCGCCGCGTCCTCGGCTTCATATGCCGCCTGCCAGAGCTTGGACGGCGCGGCCGACGAGGTCGCGTTGCGGCCCGGCGTGAGGATGATCTGATAGGCGGAGGACTCCTTGAGCCGGGGCAGCGCCTGGCCGAAGCCGAAGGTGAGCGAGCCGTTCTTCACCCGCAGGTCGAGTTCGGCGACGACGTCGGGCTGGGGGGAGTCGCCGATCTGGCCGGTCCACGGAATCTCCTGGATCAGCACGTGCACGGTGGGTCCGAACAGCTTGGCGTCCACGTTGTCGAAGCGGATGCCGGCCTTGCCGGATGTGCCGCCGAACAGGGCTCGCGCCTGCGCCTTGGGCTTGTCCAGCGTGGCGACGCCTTGCAGGGTGTAGCTCACGCCGGGCCGCGGAGGAGTGACCTTGACGGTGTCGCCGGTCATCTGGCCGTAGGCGTTGAGCAGCCACCACTGACCGTTGCCCCGGTTGGCCTGGACGGCGGAGTCGGACAGGTTGCCGTCGATGTTCCAGTACGCGATGTCGGCGTCGACCTTCGACTCCTCGATGGCCGAGGCCCACTGGATCATCTGGCCGGGCACCGAGGTGTGGTAGTTGTGCGCGTACTCGTTGAGGTTGATCGGCAACTGTTTGCCGCCGAGGATGGCGCGCTCCCATTCGCGGTACCTGGCGACGTTGGTGCGGATGCTGGCGGGATCGCTCAACTCGTGCCAGGTGACGACCTCTGGCAGGGTGCCCGCGTCGTGGGTGTGCCGCAGGAAGTCCTGCACCTTGCCGTACAGGGCGCTGGAGTTGGGGCCGGCGATCCTGGCCTTCGGCATCTTGCCCTTGACCAGGGCGTTGACCTCGTCCCAGGCCTTGAAGTAGTGCTGCGCGTCGCTGAGCCAGTTGACGCCGTTGTAGCTGCCGCTGCCCGTCGCCGAACATGTTGCCCTCGGGCTCGTTGAACGGCACGAAGACGATGTTGTCCTGGTATTTCGGGTCGAGCTTGAGGACCTGGTCGACCTGTTTGGCGATCTTGGCCTTGAAGTCGTTCAGCCGTTCCTCGGGCGTGCTGCCCGGCCACTGGTAGGGGAAACCGCGGTAGATGTCGGTCATGTAGATGTACACGTCGCCGTTGGTGCTGTCTGCCAGCGGCTTGACCACCTCCAGGGCGTCGGCGCCCGGGTGCTGCGGCCCGTCTTGCGCCTTGGTCGAGACCGTGCGCAGGTTCATGCCTTCGAGCAGGTTGCTGGTGGGGACGCCCTCGCCGTAGACGCCGTACAGAGTGCCGGACGCGCCGCCGTGGAAGGCGCCGGTGGTGGTGGTGAGGTCGATGGTGAGGTTGTTGTCGATCGCCTTCACGGTGGCCTCGACGGCGGTGCCGTGCGCGGTGCCCTGGATGGTGAACTGGCCGGGTTTGGCGTATTGAGCGGGGTCGACGGCCTGCCAGGTGATGGGGACGCCGCGGCGGATGCCGTCGGTGAACTCCGCGTTGGCGCTCTTCGGCAGTTCCGGCGCGACCTCGGTGTAGGTGGTGACGTCGAAGGAGGTCTGGTCGATCTTCGTGATCGTGGCCAGGTGGTCGCCGGCCAGGCCGGCGACCTGCTCGGCGTTCATGGCGGCGTCGTAGACGCGGAAGTCGTCCAGTTCGCCGTCCAGGAACGGGTGCCCGCCCCAGAACGGCTTGCCGAGGAAGCCGGAGGTGGTGTTGCCGTCGGCATGCATGACCGCGGCCAGGTCGATCTCGGCCGTGGTGCTGCCGATGGCGGCGCCGTTGACGTAGTAGGTGAGGGTCTTGCCGTCGATCGTGGTGACCAGGTTGGCCCACTGGCCGGTCGGCAGTTTCTGCGCGCCGGGCACGCCCACCTCGACGTTGCCGTTGACCGGCTTGATGGACGAGCGGGTGGTGGCGTCGCCGGCGAAGGACGGGGTGACGAAGGTGGCGGTGCCGGCGTCCTTGCCGAGGTTGTAGACCCACTGGAAGTCGGGGCCGCCCGACCACTTCAGCCAGGTCGAGATCGTCATGGCCTGACGGCCGCGGAACAGCCCGTTCGGGATCGTCACGTACGGAGCGGTGCTGGAGCCGGTCGCGCCGCCGGGCAGGGACAACGCCTGGGTGCCGTCGGCGCCCTCAGCGGTGGTCGCCGCCGCCGGATTGGCCAGCGTGCCGTCCAAGCCGGAGGGGGAGCGGTCGGTGACGGTGCCGCCCGACAGGTCTCCTTCGAAGTCGTAGTGCAGGACCAGGTTCGGCGCGGCCGCCGGTAAGGCGGCTGCTGGGATGGCGGCTGCCGGGATGGTGGTCAAGGCGATCGCGGAAGCGAGGATGGCGCGCGGCATGCGCGGCCGTGCCCGCCGGGACAAGGGTTTGACCATGCGCTTTTCCCATTCGGGGAGTGCGGGAGGGGGTCGAATCGATTCGACTGGACCATAAGCGGCTCCGGGCGCAGTGGTCAAGAGCCGGAAACGCCGCCGACATGTCGCGGCCATGCGCTCGTCACTCGGGGCAAAGCGCCGTGAAGGCTCTTCGAACGTGCCGGCGTGCGCGCCACAGTCTCGAGCCCGGCCTGCGCCCTGGGCCCGTATCCAGCCGCTGTCGGGGTTCCGGCGGTCAGCCGCCTGCTCGTGCTGGGCCGGTCGTGGCCCGCAGCGAGATCGGCGGGGTGAGCAACAGGTGGCGGTGAGCGGTCGCGGGGTCGGCGATCCGCTGGATGAGCAGCTCGACGGCACGGGCGCCCATCTCGTCGGCGGGCACGTCGGCGGCGGTGAGCGGCGGGTGCAGGTTCTCGGCCCAGTGTTGTGCGGCAACGCCGGTGATGGAGAAGTCGCGAGGCACGTTCAGGCCGGCTTCGGCCAGGGCGCGGTACATGCCGGACACCGCCGCCTCGTTGATCGTGGCCACGGAGGTGAGCTCCGGATGCTCGGCGAGGAGGTGCCGCAGGCAGGACTGCCCGGCCTGGGCGTCGTCCGCGCAGCATGCCTGAACTCCGTGCAGGCCACGTTCGGCGACGGCGCGCTCGAAACCCGCCTGCGCGCGATGACCCGGCCCATAGCCGGCGGCGACCAGTTCGGCGCTGCGATTGACCAGCGCCACGTGCCGATGACCAAGGTCGGCCAGGTGATGGACACACCTGGCGATGAGGGTCTCGTAGTCGATGTCCACCCAGGACATGTCCTCGGGCCGGCTGGTGCGGCCGATGCCGACGAACGGCAGCCCGCTGTGCTGCAGCCGGGTGACGCGCTCGTCCTCCAGCCGGATCTCCATGAGGACGACGCCGTCGACGCGCCGGCCCGTGACGACGCGCTCGAAGGAGCGGTCGTGTTCGCCGCCCGAGGGGGAGAGCAGGACGTCGAGATCGGCGCGCGCGGCGGCGTCGACCACGCTGGCCACGAAGCCGAGCTGCATGTCGGTCAGCCGCTGGCCGGCGGGTGGAATGACCAGGCCGATGGTGCGGGTGCGGCCCTCTTTCAGCGCCCGGGCGGAGGCGTTGGGACGGTAGCCCAGTTCGTCGATGACCGTCTGGATGCGGCGCTTGGTCTCCTCCGATACCGGGCGTTTGCCGGTCAGCGCGTAGGAGACGGTGCTGCGTGACACGCCCGCCCGCTTGGCGATCTCTCCGATGTTCACCCGAGCCCTTTCGTTCCGCCGTGGCGACCATCGTAGGTCGAACCGGTTCATCGAGCATCCGCAGGCCCATGTGAAGGAGAGGTGTCGCCTGCCGCACATCTCCCACAACATCTCGGCAAACCATGGCCGCATCCCATTGACTCTCCCGCTGAGACGGGCCTATGTTCGGTCGAACCGATTCGGCGAATCGGTTCGACTCGGCTCGGGAACAGCCGTGCCACGTGTGTTACCGGAGGTCAGCTCAATGAGATCAGTGGCAAGGAGCCGGCGTGCGGCCGGCGCGAGTCTGACGGTCCTGGCCGTCGTCAGCGGGCTGGCCGCCTGCTCGTCATCGTCCGGTGGTGACAACGGCGGCTCGGCGACCGCGAGCCAGGCCGCCGGTGGCGGGACCTATGCGATCTGGGACCCGTATCCCCAGTACGACAAAACCTCCGACTGGGTGAAGCTGCTGGACGCATGCGGCACCGACGCGGGCGTGACAGTGCAGCGCACCGGCTACGACACCAGCGATCTGACCAACAAGGCGCTGCTCGCCGCCCAGCAGGGCAACTCGCCCGACGTGCTGATCGTGGACAACCCGGTCGTCTCGACGCTGGCCGAGGCCGGGGTGCTGACCACGACCGAGGAGAACAAGCTCGACGTGTCGGCGATCGCACCGAACCTGCTGGCCGCCGGACAGAGCGGCGGCAAGACCTACGGTGTCCCGATCGGCGCCAACACCCTGGCCCTGTACTACAACAAGGACGTGCTGAAGAGCGCGGGCGTGGACATCGCCTCGGTCAAGGACTGGGCCTCGCTGACCGCCGCGCTGGAGAAGGTGAAGGCGAAGGGCAAGAAGGGCATCACGTTCTCGGCGATCGGCACCGAGGAGGGCAGCTTCCAGTTCCTGCCCTGGTTCTGGGGCTCGGGCGCGAACCTGACCAAGCTCGACTCGCCCGAGGGCGTCTCAGCGGTGCAGCTGTGGACGGAGTGGCTGAAGAAGGGCTACGCCCCCAACTCGGTCATCAACAACACCCAGACCACCAGCTGGCAGGAGTTCGCCGGCGGCGACTACGCCTTCGCCGAGAACGGCACCTGGCAGCTCGCCAACGCCGAGAAGGCCGGCTTCGGCTACGGCATCATCCCCATCCCTGGCAAGGGCGGCGGCACCGCGCCCGCGCCGACCGGCGGCGAGTTCGTCAGTGTGCCGGTGCAGTCCGACACCGCCCGCTACACCACCTCGCAGAAGCTGGTGACCTGCCTGACCAGCGCCCGCAACTCGCTCACCACCACGACCACCCTGTCCTACGTCGCCCCCACAGAGGAGGTGCAGGCCAAGCAGGTGGCGGCCAGCGCGGACCTGCAGGTGTGGGTGGACGCGGTCAAGGCGGCCAAGGGCCGCACCAGCGACGACTTGGGCACCAAGTACCCGAAGATCTCCGAGCCGATGTGGGGCGCGGTGCAGGCGGCACTCAGCGGATCCAAGTCTCCGCAGGAGGCGATGGCGGCGGCGCAGTCGTCGGCGGCGAGCGCGATCCAGTAGCGGCATGAACCGAGTCACACAGACGCAGGCGCGTCCTGCCGCCGGCGGTTCCGTACCGGCGACGGCACGGGGTCGGCGGGCGGCACGCGCGCGATCCGGGCAGTGGGCGGCCTGGGCCTTCCTCGCCCCGGTCGTGCTGTACCTGCTGATCTTCTACGCCTACCCGCTCTATCGCAACGTCGAGCTGAGCCTGCGCAACTACACGGTCCGCTCGTTCGTCCAAGGGGACGCGCCGTTCGCCGGCTTCGACAACTACGCCAAGGTGTTCGCCGACGCCACCTTCTGGCCGGCGCTATGGCACACCGTGGTGTTCACGCTGGTGTCGCTGGCCTTCCAGTTCGCCATCGGGCTGGCGCTGGCGCTGTTCTTCACCAAGAACTTCCGCCTGTCGGCCACGCTCAGGGGCCTGTTCCTGGTGCCGTGGCTGCTGCCGCTGATCGTGTCGGCCTCAACCTGGTCATGGATGCTCAACAGCGACTCCGGCGTGGTCAACGCCGTTCTGGCCTGGCTCGGGATCGGGCCGGTCAACTGGCTGACCTCGCCGGACTGGTCGCTGTGGTCGGTCATCATCGCCAACATCTGGATCGGCATCCCGTTCAACCTGGTCGTCCTGTACAGCGGCCTGCAGGCGATCCCGGCGGCCATCTACGAGGCGGCCGCGCTGGACGGCGCCAACGGCCGGCAGCGGTTCTGGAAGGTGACGTTCCCGCTGCTGCGGCCGGTGTCGGCGATCACGCTGCTGCTCGGCCTGGTCTACACGCTCAAGGTGTTCGACATCATCTGGATCATGACTAGGGGCGGCCCGAGCGGAGCCTCCACCACGTTCGCCACCTGGTCCTACCGGCTCGGCTTCGGCAACCTCGTGCCCGCTTTCGGGCCCGGTGCCGCGGTCGGCAACCTGCTCATCGTGACGGCGCTCGCCTTCGGGTTGACCTACATCCGCACCCAGCGAAGGCAGGCCCTGGCATGAGGCAACTCAAGACCGCGATCGGGCTCGTGCTGACCGCCGTCATGCTCTTCCCGGTCTACTGGATGATCAACGTGTCGTTCACCCGCGACACCGACATGCGCAAGAGCCCGCCCCACTGGTTCCCGATCGACGGCACCCTCGACGGCTACCGGGCGGTCCTGGACCAGCAGCTGCCCTACCTGGGAGTCAGCCTCGTCGTCGGACTGGGCACCGTGGCGCTGACGCTGCTGCTCGCCGCGCCGGCCGCGTACTCGCTGGCCAAGCTGCGCCCACGTGGCGGCGGGACTCTGAGCTTCGTGCTACTGATCGCGCAGATGATCCCCGGGATCATCATGGCGATGGGCTTCTACGCCATCTTCTTGTCGACCGGCGCGCTCAACACGGTCCCGGGCCTGATCGTGGCCGACTCCACCCTGGCCGTGCCGTTCGCCGTGCTGATCCTGACCACGTTCATGTCCGGCATCCCCGAAGAGCTGCTGCAGGCCGCCCGCACCGACGGCGCCGGCGTGGTGCGCACGTTCTGGTCCATCGTGCTGCCCGTCTCCCGCAACTCGCTCATCACCGTGTCGCTGTTCGCGTTCCTGTGGGCGTGGTCGGACTTCATCTTCGCCTCCACCCTCGACCAGGGCGGCGAGCACCAGCCGATCACCCTCGGCATCTACCACTACATCGGCAACAACAACCAGGAGTGGAACGCCATCATGGCCACCGCCGTGGTCGCCTCCATCCCGGCCACCATCCTGCTCATCATCGCCCAGCGCTACGTCGCCGCCGGTGTGACCGCCGGCGCCGTCAAAGACTGAGAAGGGACCTTCACTTCATGACCGACGCCGCTTCGGGCCCGGTTTTCTCTCTGCGGGAGATCCCGTT
Organism: Nonomuraea sp. NPDC048882; assembly: GCF_040649755.1. Taxonomy (NCBI): domain Bacteria; kingdom Bacillati; phylum Actinomycetota; class Actinomycetes; order Streptosporangiales; family Streptosporangiaceae; genus Nonomuraea; species Nonomuraea sp. NPDC048882. The sequence continues at coordinate 224,635 of NZ_JBEZGB010000008.1, read as the reverse complement.
CAGCTACCGCGGATCCTGGTTCGGCTTCTCGCCCGTAGTGGCGGAGAAGACCTACGCCCGCGACGTGCACCTGGTCTCCCACCAGAGCGGCATGCACCCGATCCTGCGGCTGATCCCCAGCGCCGAGGCCGCCATCACCGCCACCCCGCATCAGCTCACCTGGAGCCACAACGGCGGCCGCATCGACCTCGTCTACCAAGGCCCCGACACGGTACGCCTCAGAGGCCACGGTCTCGGGCTCCGCCTGGTCGCGGCCGACCCCGTGCTGACGCCGTTCAGCGGCCCGTACTTCTACCAGGATCCCGTGAACGGATCGTACGTCTTCACCGTCTACCAGACCGGACGGCGCTACCGGATCACCCTGATCACCGGACGGGCCGAGCACGTCGGCGGGCAGGCGCTCGGCACCGCCGAGCGCGGCGTCGCCCTGCCTGCCGATGAGAGGTGGGAGATCGCCGTCGAGGAGTACGAGACCGCCCGCGCCCCCTACACGAGCACGGACGGCTTCGAGCAACTGGCCAAGACGGCGCGGGCCGAGTTCGACGCCTTCACCGCGGCGATCGCACCCTGGCGCAGTGACCGCACCCCCGCCGCCGAACTGGCCTGTTACGTGCTGTGGTCCGCGACCGTCCGCCCCGCCGGATTCATCACCCGCCCGGCCGTACTCATGTCCAAGCACTGGATGGACAAAGTGTGGAGCTGGGACCACTGCTTCAACGCCATCGCCCTGGGCCAGGGCCTGCCCGGCCTGGCCTGGGACCAGTTCCGGTTGCCGTTCGACCACCAGGACGACGCCGGCGCGCTGCCCGACTCCGTCACCCACTCCGAGATCCTCTACAACTTCGTCAAGCCTCCCATTCACGGCTGGGCCCTGCGTCAGCTGCCGCCCCCCTCCGATCCGGCCGAGATCTACCGGTCGCTGGAACGCTGGACCACCTTCTGGCTCGACGCCCGCCGCACCCCCGGCCACGAGTTGCCGCACTACCAGCACGGCAACGACAGCGGCTGGGACAACGCCACCACCTTCGACCCCGAACGCGTTGTCGAGACCGCGGACCTGGCCTCCTTCCTCGTCCTGCAACTGCGCGAGCTGGCCCGCCTGGCGCCGGATCCGAACGACAGCGCCCGATGGACCGAGCGGGCCGACCGGATACGCGACGCCCTTCTCGCCGAGCTATGGGACGGCGAGCGCTTCCTCACCCGCAGCGCTCACTCGCAACGCACCTGGTCCAGCTCCAGCCTGCTCGACCTCATGCCGATCGTGCTGGGACAGGAGTTGCCGGCCCCGGTCCGCGCGGCCCTGGCCGCCCGGATCGAGCAGCACCTGACCGCCTTCGGGCCCGCCACCGAACTGCCCGCCTCCGAGCACTACCAGGACGACGGCTACTGGCGCGGCCCCATCTGGGCCCCGTCCACGATTCTCATCGAGGACGGGCTGCGCCGCGCCGGGCACACCGCCCTGGCCGACGAGGTCAGCGCCCGCTTCCGGACCTTGTGCGAGAAGTCCGGGTTCGCCGAGAACTTCGACGCCCGCACCGGCGAGGGCCTGCGGGACCGCGCCTACACTTGGACGGCTAGCGCCTACCTCATCCTCGCCGCCGCCCACGAGCGGCGGAGCAGCACATGACCACCACGTTGACAGGTTCGTCCGCCCCCGCCTAACCTGGCATCGAATCGGTTCGATGCTGGTAGCGGGGAACGGGATTGAACATCGGGGAAATCGCCAGACGAGCCGGCGTCTCACGCAGCACCGTCTCCTACGCCCTCAGCGGCAAACGAGCCGTGTCCGACCTGACGCGCCGGCGCATCCTGCGCGTCATCGAGGAGGCCGGCTACCGGCCCAACGCCAGCGCCCGAGCACTGGCCGAAGGACGCACCCGCACCATCGCCCTGGTGATCCCGCCCGCCGGCAGCCAGTTGACACCCATTCAGCTCGGCTTCGTCGCGAGCGTCGTGACGGCCGCCGGCCGTCACGAACTGGACGTGCTCCTGTCGCCCAGCGGTGGCGAGCACGACCGCTCGTTCGAGCGGATCGTCACCGGCCGCCGCGTGGACGGCGTGATCCTGATGGAGGTCCGGCTGCACGATGCCCGGGCGGCCAGGTTGCGCGAGTCCGCGATGCCGTTCGTGGCGATCGGGCACACCGCCGACGCAGAGATCTCTTCCTGGGTGGACCTGGACTACGAAGGGTTGGTCGCGAACTGCGTGCATCACCTGGCCGACCTCGGCCACCGGACGATCGCGCTGGTCAACCGGCCCGAGGAATTCCTGAACCTCGGCTACGGCCCCGCCCGGCGGGCCCTGGACGGCTTCACCGCTGCGGCGGCGGCTCGCGGATTGGCCGCGACCGCGGTGTGCTGTGCGGACGAGGCGATGGCCGGCGAGACCTGCATGCAGGACCTCCTCACCGCCCGCCCGGACCTCACCGGCCTCGTCACTGTGAACGAGGCGGCCCTTCCCGGAGTGGAACGCGCACTGCGCCGTCTCGGCCGGGCGGTACCCAGCCGATTCTCCGTCACGGGCGTGGTCGGACGGCACTGGGCGGAGGAGTTTCACCCGCCGCTCACCGCCGCCGACGTGCCGGTCGCCGAAATGGCGGACCGGGCCGTCGACCTGCTCGCCGAGCACATCTCCGCTCCGGCCGAGGCCGCACGCCACGTGCTGCTGTCGCCACCGATATCGTTGCGCGCCACCACCGCCCCTGCCGGCTGATGCGCTGGCAGTTGACCCGGTCAGTTTGCCGAACTCTCGGAGTTGCCGGAAGATCGCCCGGATGACGAGGGAGCGCCCGCTGTTCACCCGTTTGCTGACCACCGTCCCGCTTGCCGTCCTGCTTGTGGTCCTGCTTGTGGTCCTGCTTGTGGTCACTGCCTGCAGCACCCCTCCACCATCATCACCGCAGGCCCAACCCGCCGCAGACGACTGCAGCCGGGCAAGCGCGCGTGACTTCGACGCGACGGCCGCGACGACGTCGCGGTCAGCCACCGGGAAGGCAGGGGCACCGTCCACCTCCTGACGGCGGGCAAGCTCGTTCCGCTGCCCGTGCCCGTTCCCCACCGGGAGAACGGCATCTTCGGTTGGGCGCTGACCCTTGCCCACGTCAACGGCGATCGCTGCATCGATGTAGTGGTGGGCGCGCCGGGCACGGATGTCGATGGCAAGAAGAGCGCGGGTGCCGTCTTCGTCTATTACGGCGGAGCCTTCGCACCCCCGCAGCGACTCATCGCCACCAAGCCGCATGAGGGTGACCGATTCGGCTGGTCGCTGGCCGCCCACGGCGATCTGCTCGCCATCGGCAGCCCGGGCGCGGCGAAGGGCGGAGGGGTGTACCTGGCCAGGAACGGCACGCTGATCCGATCGATCAGCCAGGACCGTGAGGGCATCCCGGGCAACGGCGAAGGCCATGACTCTTTCGGCGAACGAGTGGCACTGGGACCGCTGGCATCGGGCAAGGTGGGGCTCATCGTCGCCGCACCGGGGGAGATCGATGACGGTCCCGGGCGGCAGGAGAGGGATCTGAACTACGAAGCGGGCGCGGTAACCGTGATCCACGACGTCATGGCGGCGAAGCCGGCAGCGACCCGGCTGAAGCACCCCACAGCGGTGAGCGGTGGTTTGCTGTGCGTCGGCTTCGGATCAAGCCTCGCGTACGTCCGGGGAGCCGGACTGGCCGTCGCGGGCAGAGACTGTGACCGCATCCAGTTTTACGGCCTCGATCTCCAGCCGACGCGCACGGTGCTGCGACCGCGGGGAGCCAACGTGGGCTCGGGTGCCACGTTGGCCGCATCCGAGCGCGGGCAGGTCGCCGCCCTGTGGACCAACCCCGGCGGGCTCCCCACGCTGCAGGTCCTCTCCACCGATGACAGGCTGCTGCCCAGCGACCAGTGGGAAGGGAGCTTCGGAGTGACTTTCAGCGGTGATCGGATCGTGCTCGGCTCGATCGGTGGGCCATTCGGCAACGTGGCCGTCGTCGATCCATCCACCGGCAGAACCGAGTTGATCAAAGCGCGGACCGCCTATAACTGGGGTGATCCGATTGCGGGCTGAAGCCACCGCCGCAATGCTGATCTGCGCCTTGACGGCCTGCTCGGCGCCGTCGTCCATGCCCGCACCCAGCGCGGCCCCGGCCACCCAGACCGCGGCGACCGCCTCCCAACCGGCGGTCGCCGTCACCCAGCCCGTGAAAACCGACTGTGCCAAAGCGAGCGCGCGCGACTTCGATGGCGACGGGCATGACGACATCGCCATCGGCTATACAGGCCGCGTCGGCCGGGTACACGTCCTGTCCGCGGACAAGGTCATCACCATCCCCGAACCTCCCGGGAACAGGGCCGTTGACTTCGGCCGGTCGGTGACCATGGCCAAAGTCAACGACGACGACTGCATCGACGTCATCGTTGGCGCCCCGGGCGGCACGGTCGCGGGGAAGACCGGATCCGGCGCTGTCTACATCCTGTACGGCGGAGCCGCCGCCCCACCCAGAAGGCTCGTCTCCCTCAGACCGGAAAAAGACGCGAACTTCGGCGAGTCCGTCGCCGCCCACGGCGACCTGATCGCGATCGGCGCACCGAACGAGCGACCCGGCGGAGCCGTCTACCTCGCCGAGAAGGGCTCGATCAGCCGGCGAATCACGCAGGAGACCCGCGGCGTGCCCGGTACCTCGGAACCCGACGATCACTTCGGCGAGCACCTGGCCCTCGGCCCCCTGGCACGAGGCGGCGTGGGCCTCATGGCCGGCGCCCCCAACGAACATCAGGACGGACCCGGCCGCCAGGACAGCGACGGCCTGGACGAGCCTCCCGGCGCGGTCACCGTCCTCCACGACGTGACAGCCGCAAACCTCACCGGAGTACGGCTTCCGCCGCCCACGGACAAGAACGGCAAGCCCTGCGGCAGCTTCGGCGAGAACCTGGCATACGTCCCTCATGCCGGACCGGCCGCCCTCTCGGCAGATTGCGGCCTGCTCCAGTTCTACGACCTCGACCTCGACCTCAACCTCACCCGCACAGTCGCGGCCCCGGGCCCGTCGTGGGCGGGCGCCCTGAGCGCCTCAGGCGACGGACAGGTCGCCGCCCTGTGGAACGACGACAACGATCCGGCCCTGCTCTTGCTGTCCCTCAGGGACCCGGCCAAGGACCGTCGTATCTCCGGCGACCACCTCAGGTATGCGATCGAAGGGGGGATGACGTTCAGCGGAACCCGGCTCGTGGTCGGCCTCGACTGGACCGCGGACCTGGCCATCATCGACCTCGCCACCGAAAGAGCCGAACTCGTCAAGGCCGCCACCGGCCAGCTCTCGGTCGGGTCCATCGCAGGCTGAGATGAGTGAGCTCGACGACGCTCCGATCACTGGCCGCCGACGGGAACCGGTGGCGACGCTGGCCAGGTCGACCGGGACGAGTTGTTCGATGCCGTCGAGGACCTGGGCCACATCGGCACCCAGCGGCGTCAGATCGCCAGCGCCGGCGCCGGCGCCGCGCAGCGCACCCGCTCCAGCCGGAGCCGGGCGATGTCGTCCACCTGCTGCAGCGCCCGCGTCGGCCCCTCGGCATGCGTCCACGCCCGGCCGTGCAGGAGCGTTCGGAAACAGCTTGCCGGCGTAAGTTCGCCGCCTTGCTGACCCGCCATCCCGACCGGCTCACTCAGGATGACAAGCTCCGCGGACTGCGGCGAATCCTGGCCTGGTCGCGCTGTCGTCACTGAGCGGTCTCCCAGGCCCTCCACAGCCCGGCGTACACACCACCGGCATCAACCAGTTCTTCGTGGGTGCCGGTCTCGATGATCCGGCCGTGCTCCATCACCATGATCCGGTCGCAGGTTGCCGCTTGAGAGAGACGGTGCGCGACTACGACTGCGGTGCGCCCGGCGAGGACGGCATCGGCAGCGCGGTCGAGCTGTCCGGCATTGGTGGAGCCGGCCTCGGCGGTCGCTTCGTCGAGGATCACCAGATCAGCGTCGGTGAGCAGCAGGCGGGCGAGGGCGAGCTGCTGCGCCTGTGCGTCGGTGAGCGGGTGTCCGCCGGCACCTAGCACGGTGTCCAACCGGTCGGGGAGAACATCGAGGATCGATGCGGCGCCGGTGGCTTCCAGCGCTGCGTGGAGGTCGCGGTCGGTGGCCCCGGGGGCGGCGAGGGTGAGGTTGTCGCGCAGGGTGCCCGCGAAGACGTGGACCTCCTGGGTGATCATCGCGGTACGGCTGGGGCGAGTCACCCTACCGGCCTCAGGCAGATGGGTGCCGGCGATCACGCCGGCGAGCGTGGTCTTGCCCGCCCCGGACACGCCGACGACGGCCACGCGCTGACCGGACGAGATGTCGAGGGTGATGTCGTCGAGCACCCGTGGCCCCTCGCCGTAACGGAACGAGACCTCACCGAGCTGTACGACGGTGTTCGCGGCCTGTACTGGGACATCCGACGAGCTGAACGGAATCGTGACGACCCCGATCATGCGGCTCAGCGATGCGAGGGCGGACTGGAGGGTGTCGATGACCAGCAGCAGCTGGTTGACCGGTCCGAGCAGGCGTAGCACGAGCAGCATGGCAGTGGTGGCGCCGCCGACGGTCGATGCGTTGTGGTCGATGAGGACGAAGCCGACGACGAGTACGGCGGCCAGGCTCAGGCACTCCCCGAGGTTGAGCCGGGCATTGAGCATGCTCAGCACGGTGCGCGCGCGTAGCGACTGCCCCGCGACGCGCCAGGAGTCCGTCATCACAGCCCGGTGTCGCTGCTCGGCGAGCCCGAAACCGAGCACGGTGGCGTAGCCGCGCTGGGACTCGAGGATTCGCTGGGCACGCGCGCTCATCGCCGTGCGCTCGGCGCGGTAGACCCCTGATCCGGTGCGCAGGTACCACCGCACGGCCAGCACGTAGACCGGCAGCACGACGGCGAAGGCGGCCGCGTAGGGCCATTCCAGTGCCGCGAGTCCGCCCATCGACACGACGATGGTGAAGGCGGTGACGGTGAGCACCGGGATCACGGCGGGGGCGGCGTCAGCGACCGCGGTGACGTCGTCGCTGGACCGCGAGATCAGGTCTCCGGTGCCGGCGCGTTCGACGAGGTGCTGTGGGAGCGCCATCGCCTGGCCCACGAGCTGCTCGCGCAGCGTGGCGAGGATGGAGTGGTAGACGCGGGTGGCGAGCACGATCGTCAGCGCGGTGCCCGCGGCACCGAGGATTGCCGAGAGCGCCATGACGACCGTGACCGTCAGCACTGTGGCGAGATCCGCGGTGCCGGCCTGCACGCGGTCGACGAGGAATCCGATCGCCACGGGAACGATCAGGTCGACGCCGGTGCTGACGATCCCCAGCGCCCCGGTCGCGGCGAGCTGGAGCCGGTACCCGTGGCTGAGCCGCCACACCTCCCTGACCGTCTCGCGGCCGCTCGCGACCGGCAGCCCGGGCAGCCCGGCATCGGATGCCGAGGTCTCGGGCACGGTGGAGGTGCCGCTCACCGCGCCGTCCTTGAGGGCGCGGGTAGGTCGTCAGGCAGCTCGACGACGCGGTCGCAGGTGGCGAGTAGCACCGGGGTCGAAGCGATCAGCAGCGTTGAGCGGCCTGCCCGGACACCGCGCAGCCGGCCTGCGATCGTGTGCTCGGTGACCGAGTCGACCGCGGCGGTCGGGTCGTGCAGCACGAGCACCGGCGCGTCGCTCGCCAGGGCGCGGGCGAGCGCGACCCGCTGGCGCTGGCCGCCGGAGAGCCGGTTGCCGCCCTCGCCGACCGGGACGTCGAGGTCTGCCGCGAAGTCGTCGCAAGCGGCGGCTCGCACCGCGGCGTCCACCCGCTCGGGCGTGCCCGCGATCACGGCGACGTTGTCGCGGAGGGTGCCGCTGAACAGCGTGGCGCGGTGCGGCGCCACGGTGACCCGGGAGCGGTACTCGACCGGGGACAGCTCCCGCGCCGCGATCCCGTCGAGCCGCGCCTCGACCCCTCCCTCGGCCCGCGGGTCCAGCAGCGCCTCGACGACACGGGCGGCGGTCCGGTCGTCGGCGCGCACGCCCACGAGCTCGCCGGGCTCGACCCGGATCGTCACTCCGGGCCCGGAGATGCTCGGCACGACCACGTCCAGCTTCGGCAGCGCGGTGACCTCCCGCCGGGTCGCGTCATCGGGCCCGGCCATCGACGTGGCGTCGTCCCGCAGCACGTCGAGGAGGCGCGCTGACGAGGCACGGGCGCCGGCGAGGTTGGGGATGGACGTTCTCGCGATCGCCTGGATCTGCGGCAGCAGTGCCTGGGTGAGGCCGACGGCGGTGATCAGCCCGCCGATGCTGAGCTGCCGGTCCACGGCGAACCAGCCCGCCAGCCCCATCACCGCGGCGACGAACGTGCCGCTGACCACGCCCGAGCCCACAAGGAACCTCCCCAGCAGCCCCGCGTTGCGCCTGGCGCCGCCAAGGGTTTCCTGGCTTGCCTGCCGGTACCGGCTGCTCGCCTCGGCCTCGGCACGCACCCCCTTGATCACCCGGTAGCCGGCGACCAGGTCCGTGGCCTGTCCGACCGTGGAGGCCAGCAGCTCCTGGTACTCGCGGGTGTCCCGGGAGAGCCGCTCGCTGAGCACGCCCATCGACCAGACCGCGACCGGCGCCCCCAACAGCACCGCGAGTCCGAGCAGCCAGTGCGTCGCCAGCAGCGATGCCGCGATGAATCCGATGGCCGTGATCCTCGAGACCGGGATGATCGTCAGGATCACCGCGTTGGACAGGCGCGCGACGTCGTTCGTCATCAACGAGATCACGCTGCCGTCCGGCGCACGGGCGGTGCCGCCGATCGGGTGCAGCACGCCCGTGGAGAGGGTGGCACGGAGCCGGTGCTGCAGGACCTGCACCGCATAGGCGGTCAGCCGCAGCGAGAGCCTCGCCGCCGACGTCAGCGCGGCGTAGAGGGCCACCAGCACGCCGAGCCACAGGGCCAGCTGTCCCTCATCCCCGGTCGCCAGGGCCCGGTCGATCGCGAGTCCCATCACCACCGGGACCGCGGACTCGCCCACCTGCCACACGATCGCCAGCAGCATCGCGGGAACGCTGACCCGCCTCACCGAGAAGATCACGCGCAGCAGGAACCGGCCCGGGGTGATCCCCGGCCCGGACTCGAACGGCCGGGCATCGAGCGGCTCGGCGGGAGCGAGCAGGAGCACGGGCAGCCGGCGGGTCAGCGGTCCTCGCCCCAGTCCTGCGGTGTCGGCGCCCGAGAAACGCAAGGAGTACCTCACGCCCGGCTCCGGTCCCTGCTCCTGAGCGGAAACAACCAGAGCAGGGCATCGGCGAACATTCCTCGCCACCAGGCGTAGTCGTGTCCGCCGGCGAACTCTCTGTAGAGAGTGTCGTAGCCCTTCCCGGTGAGCACGTGGTCCAGCCAGCGACTGTGGGTGTTCGAGCTCTCCAGCTCACCGACGTCGTGGAAGATGCGGATCGGTGCCGTCTCCGCGGCCAGGTAGTCGGCGATCAGTGTCGGTACGGGGGTGCGGCGCAGCAGCTCACCTGCCCCGGTGCCCCAGGTGAGGTCGGGGTGGTACCCGCACGACGGGGACTGGAGGATGGCGTTGCCGAACGTCGTCGGGTGGTGGAGCGCTGTCCAGCCGGCGCACAGACCGCCGAAGCTCTCGCCGGCCAGCGCAACGTCACCGGGGTCTCGCGAGAGCGGATACCGGTGGTGGAGCCACGGCAGCAGTTCCTGAACCAGCATCTGGGAGAACGCCGGGTTGCAGAGCAGCTCCTTGTCGCGCTGCGGCGCGGGCTGATCGACGAGGATCACCACGCAGGGTCGGACCAGTCCCTCCCGGACCAGGGCGTCACGAACGCTCGGCGCGCTGTGGTCCGGCGTCCCGTCCAGGTGGATCACGAAGGGCAGTGCGCTTTCGTCCGAGAACTCTCCCGGGGGCATCGAGACCCAGATGCGGCGTTCGTCTCCCAGAAGCTCGCTCGCCAGCGCGGCAGTTTCCACTGCCGGGGCCGGTCGCGCTTGGGCCTGATCGAGCCAGGGCAACGGCACCGCGTCGGGCAGCACTGCCACCGAGGCCCCGGAGAAGCGCTCCACCGAGCACTCCGAGAACCTCGGTGGCGGGTTGAACGGGTCCGGAACCTGTTCGCCCTCACCCGTCGGCCCACGTCGTGCGAACACATACGAGAAGCGCAGGTCGGAACGCATCCGCAGGGTGAGAAGGCGGAACGGCGTCCGCGCCGCCGAGGCGAACTCCGTGCCGATCGGGTTGAAGCCGATTCTGGGGCCGATCACCACCGAGAGGGTGACCGTCGTGTCGTCTCCGGGCTCGTCGACGAACGTCACCTCCACCTCGTCCGCGGAGATCCGCTCGACAAGCGGTGCACTCGTCTCCTGGAGATGTCGTCTGAACCTTTCCGGGCTCCACTCACCGGTCGACAGCTTCTCGACAAACGGATCAGCCATGTCTCGCGCTCTCCATGTCGGTGTTGTCAGCGGACCTCTGTCGGGTTCGTTCGCGGCCGAGCGGCACCACCTGGGGGCTGCCGGCCACCGGATCGGGCACCACCAGGCAGCGCAGACCGAACACCTCCTCGACCAGTTCGGCCGTGACGACCTCGGCCGGAGTGCCCTCGGCGACCACGGTGCCGTCCTTCATGGCGATCAGGTGGGTGCCGTAGCGGGCGGCGTGATTCAGGTCGTGCAGTACGGCGACCAGGGTGTGGCCGACATGGTGCAGGTCGGTGAACAGCTCCATCAGCTCGATCTGGTGGGTGATGTCGAGGAAGGTGGTCGGTTCGTCGAGCAGCATGATGCCGGTGTGCTGCGCGAGCGCCATCGCCACCCACACGCGCTGGCGCTGCCCGCCCGACAGCTCGTCCACCAGGCGCCCGGACAGGTCGGTGACCGAGGTCTGGTGCATCGCCCTGAGCACGGCCTGCTCGTCGCTCTCGGTCCACTGCCGGATGAACCCCTGGTGGGGGTACCGTCCCCGGGCCACCAGATCGGCGACGGTGATCCCGTCCGGGGCGATCGAGGTCTGCGGCAGCAGTCCGACCCTCCGCGCCACCTCTTTGGTCTTGTAGGAGTTGATGTCGGCGCCGTCGAGGACGACCTGCCCGGCCGACGGCTTCAGCAGCCGGGACAGGCCGCGCAGCAGGGTGGACTTGCCGCACGCGTTCGGGCCGACGATGACCGTGAACGACTCGTCGGGGATCGCCACCGAGAGGCGCTCGGAGATGACCCGCTTGTCGTAGCCGATCGTCGCCGACTCCACACGCAGGCGCGCGGTGTCGGGCGGGGTCACGCTCACAGGCGCCTCCTGGCTTCGGTGAACAGCAGATATCCGAGGTAGCCGCCGCCGAGCACGACGGTGATGATGCCGACCGGCAGCGGGGTGGGGGCGACGTGCTGGGCGAGGTAGTCCGACGCCAGGCACAGCAGCGCGCCGACGAAGGCGGCGGGGGCGAGGGTGATCCCGGCGGTGCGGGCGAGTCGGCGTCCGATCTGCGGGGCGACCAGGGAGATGAACGCGATCGGCCCCGACGCGGCCGTGACCGTCGCCGTCAGCGCCACTCCGACCAGGATCAAGGCGAGGCGTGCGGGCGAGACCCGTACCCCTTGCGAGGCGGCCGCGTCGTCCCCCAGCTCCATCTGCCGCATCGGCCGGCTCAACATCCCGGCCAGCAGCAGGAGTACGGCGATGCAGGCGCCGCCGATGACGGCCTGGTCCCAGGACACGCCGTTGAGCGACCCGGCACCCCACGCGGCCGCGGACATCGCCTGGTCCAGGTCGGCCTTGAGGATCAGCCAGGTGTTGAGCGACCCGAGCATGGCCGAGACGCCGATGCCGACGATGATCAGCCGGAACCCCTGCACCCTTCGCCGGTGGGCGAGCACGTACACGGCCACGGCGGTGGCTATCCCGCCCAGCAACGCCCCGCCGACCAACTGCGCGTAGGTGCCGTTGACGACCAGGATCACGATCAGCGCGCCGGTGTAGGAGCCTTGGGAGAACCCGATGACGCCGGGGTCGGCGAGAGGGTTGCGCAACAGTGACTGGAAGACCGCCCCGCTCACCCCCAGAGCCGCGCCGAACACCAGTGCCGCGGCCACCCGGGGCAGCCGCCACTCGACCACGATGTCGTGGACGATGGCGGTCTCCCGGCCGGTCAGCGCGGAGAGCACCTGCCCGGGGCTCAACTGGTACGAGCCGGTCATCAGCGCGAGCACCGCCGTACCGGCGACCGCGACCGCGAGCACCGCGCAGACGACGACCGAGCGCCACTGGAGCCGTACCGCGATCCGCCGGCGCCGCAGCACCAGCACCCGCCGCCCGAAGTCCACCCGCGGAATGTGCGTGCTCATAGTCCGCTCGCCTTCTTCCGCCGCACCAGCGCGACGAGAACGGGAGCGCCGACGAAGGCGGTGACGACACCCACGGGGATCTCGCTGGGTCTCATCACGATGCGGCCGAGGATGTCGGAGACCAGCAGCAGGCTCGGGGCGAGCAGGATGCTGTAGGCGAAGATCCAGCGTTGGTGCGGGCCGACGATCCAGCGGGCCACGTGCGGCACCATGAGTCCGACGAATGCGATGGGTCCGGCGATCGCGGTGGCGCCACCGGCGAGCAGGGTGAGGGCGATCACCGCGAGCACACGGGTGCGTACCAACCGGACCCCTTGGGCGACCGCCAGCTCGTCACCCAGAGCCAGGGCGTTGAGCGGGCCCGACACCGCGAAGGCCAGGATGAGTGCCACCGCGAAGAACGGCAGGATCGGCCATACGACCTCGGGCGGGCGACCCACGATCGACCCGGCGTTCCAGAACCGCATCGCGTCGAAGGCGTCCGGGTTGGTCAATTGGAGCGCCTCCCTGGCGCCGCCGAGCACGGCGCCGACGCAGACCCCGGCGAGCACCATGAACACCGGCGAGGAACCCTGCCGGGTCGACCCGAGAGCGAGCACCAGGAGCGTGACGATCAGTGCCCCCGCGAACGCGAACCACATGTAGCCCTGGGCGTCGCGGACGCCGAGCACGCCCACGGCGACCGTCACCGCGAAGGACGCGCCGGCGTGGACGCCGAGGACACCCGGATCGGCCAGGGGATTGCGGGTGAGGGCCTGAATCAACGCGCCCGACAAACCGAGTGCGACGCCGACGACCAGACCCACGATCGTGCGCGGCAGCCGGAAGTCGCGGATCGCGAACTGGTCGATGTCGGCCGAGGAGTGGAACAGCGCGTCCCACACCACTGACGGCGCGATCGCCGTCGACCCGATCATGACATTCAGCACCAGCAGGACCACCAGCACCACCAGCGCGACGACCAGGCCGAACAGACGACGACGCGGTCCGGGTACCGTCTCGGAGCCCGGACTGTCCTGCCGCAGGGCGAGGGCTGTCACTTCTCGGCTGGGAGGGTCGCCAGTGCGCTGTCGAGCGAGTCCAGGTACCGGATGACGGGCCCGTAGGAGTTGTTGCCGGGGCAGAAGACCCCCAGCGCACGACCGGAGCTCACGGCAGGCAGCGCCTTCCAGGTGTTGGTCTCGATCACCGGCACGAAGGGCTCTGTCGGCCGGCCCTCGGCGTCGACGGGGTAGGTGATCACGTCGTACGTGGACAGCTTTGCGATCTGCTCGAACGGCAAGGACTCGTAGGCCAAGGGGTCCCTGCCCTCGGCCGCCTCGGGGAGGTCCAGGCCGACGTCGTCGCGGGCGATCTCGGAGCAACCGATGTCCGCGATGTAGAACGTTCCGGGATCGCTCCAGTCGCCGCGGGAGACGTCGACGAACGAGGTGTCGTCGATGATCTTGCCGTAGGTCGCCTGAATCTTGGCGACCTTGTCCTTGAACTCCGCCTTCTGCCGGCTGAGCGCATCCGCGACGTTGCCGGCCTCCGCGATGGCGTCGGCGAAGGCTTTCCACTCGGTGTCGAGCCCCCAGAGCACGGTCGGGGCGATCGCCTCGAGCCGCTTGCCGACCTTGTCCCAGTCGCTCGAGTGGAACTGGACCAGGATGAGGTCCGGCTTGAGGCCGGCGAGCTTCTCGAGGTCCACCTCACCGCCGTTGCTGCCGATGATCTCGGCTGCCTCGTAAACGGTCCTCTGTTCTTCCGGCAGCACGCCCAGCTCGGAGTCGGATGCCTCGGTGACGCCCACTGGCTTGCCGCCCAGATCGATGAAGGGGAGGTTCGTGTTGCCGATCGTGACGACCCGCTGGGGGTTGACGGGAACCTTGATGGTGCCGTTCTCGGCCTTGACGCTGCGGGTCTCGGCGGCCTTGACGCTGGAGGTCTCCGCGGCCTTGACGCCGGTGTCGTCGCCGTCACCGCCGCAGGCGGTGAGGACGAGCGACGCGCTCATCAGCGCGGCGGCAAGGGCGGCGCCGCGCCTCCTCAGGGGGATGTTGCTCATGGGTGGTCTCTTCTTTCACTTCTTCTCGGGAGGGAGGGGTTCAGCCGGCGCTGGAGCGGAGGAGTTCGTGGACGGTGATGCCCCGGCCGACGGTGTGCGCCGACCTGTGTGTGAGGCCGGCCCGGGCGATGACAGCGTCCAGCTCCGCTGCGGTGCGAAGGCCGGAGCCGTGGCAGACCAGGCCGATCAGGTCTTCCTCGCCGTCGTGCTCGTCGAGGTCGCCGGTGTCGAAGACCTCCTCGATCAGCAGCACACGCCCCCCGGGGGCGAGGTTCTCGGCTGCCCGGCGTAGTGCGTGAGCGGCGTCGGCATCGGGCAGGTTCTTGAAGGCGCGGCTGACGAGCACGGCGTCGGCTGCCGGGCTGGGCTCGAAGACGGACTGCTCCAGCACGCTGACCCGCGCGCGTTGCCGTTCGTCGGGAATCGTGGCGGGCAGGTCACGGCGCAGCCAGTCGGCCTGGGCGGGCAGGGCGCAGATCGTCACGCGCAGGCTCTCGTGGGCTGCGACGTACTCACGGGCGTGAGCGCCGGCACCACCGGAGTGGATCACCAGGTGCTGGACCCCGGCGAGCAGGCCGGACGTGGCGATCGGTTCGGCCAGTGCGGGCTGGAACTTCGCCAGGCGCTCCAGGTGACGGTCCTCGTAGTCCTGCTCGGCTCGCACGTCGGCGAAAGTCTGGCCGGTGATCGAGGCGTAGGCGGGCCGGCCGGTGCGGACCGACTCCGTGAGGCCGTGAATCCCGAGCATCTCGCGGCCGACCACGCCGGCGGAGTGGAGCCGGTCCGCGATGAACTCGAGAGTGAGGACATCGCCGACAGGCGTCAGAGCGTAGTGACCCGGTTCTGTCTCGGTCACCACGTCCAGGGTGTGCAGGTAACGCAGCAGCTTGCCCAGAGCACGCTCGTCGGCGCCGGCCTTGGAGGCCAGTTCGGTCACACTGGTCACGCCGCGGGAGACAAGATCGGGGACGCCCAGCTCAACGGCGGTGCGGATCGCGATCGGCGCGACCAGTTCGGTCAGATCGTGGAGCTTCTGGAACGGGGCGACCGTCTTTTCCGGGTCGGGTAGCGCTCCATCGCTCGCCAGGGCGACGACCTGGGAGCGACGCCAGTAGCCGGCGAAGTCGATGTCCTCCTTGGGCACGCCACGGTCCTCGACCAGGTGCCGGCGGATGTCCCGGACGGCCGTGTGCTCGCCGGCCAGCCACGCGAACGCCTGGCCCGACCACCACTCCGCACCGCGGACGGCCTCGGTCAGCAGCGACACGGTCCCGGCCGTCACGCCGGGGCGGACCAGCCACGTCACGTCCACCCCGGGCAGCTCGCGCAGCTTCTGGCGGTGGGCGTCCTCGGCGATCTCGATGAACACCTGCGCCCGGGCGTCGGGCGGGAGCTCGTCGAGCAGGCGGCCGATCGCGGGGAGTGCGGTGTCGTCGCCTGCCACGAGCAACCAGTCGACGCCGACCGGGAACGCCTTGGACGTGCTCGGGCCGCTGAGGTGGATGCGGTCACCCGGCTGGGTGCGATAGGCCCACGTCGTTCCGGCGCCCACCCCGTGCTTGACGAAGTCCACGTCCAGCTCGCCGGCCTCGGGGTCCCACCGGCGAACCGTGTAGGCCCTCGACAGCGGTCGAGGATTCTTGGGCACGATCAACTTGGCCTCGCCCTGGACCGGGAGCGCCGGATCTCGCTGACCTGGGTACGGGAAGTAGAACGCGAGGTCGTCGTCGAAGCCCGAGGACTCGAAGGCCGGCCGCACGAAGCCGTCCGCGGTGGTGAACGCACGCAGCTGTTCGCCGCCCAGCGTGACCCGCCGCATCCCCGGGGTGATGTCGACGGTCCGGACCACCTCGACCTCACGCAGGGTCGGCGGGTGCACGGTAAGCCGGCGCGAGGTCTTGGGCATGTGGGGAACCGAACTTTTCGATCGTTTCGAGGGCAGAAGCCGCGCGTCGGCATCGGGACGGCACGCACTGGTAAGGTTAGGCAAACCTCACTAACAATAGTGTGCGCAGACTGCCGAACAGTTAGGACGTGGTGGTGCCCTCGTCGTTCGCCGCAGGCGCCGGCGACCCGCCGCCGATTCCGAGCGCGCGGTTGGGTACGGCAGATGCGCCCGTTCGGCCACTGCTGGTCTGGGTTCGCACCGGCGCGGCACACGTGCGTCTCGACGGCGGGCCGGCGCTCCACCTCAAGACCGGCGAGGGCGTCTGGATTCCCGCAGATGGCTGGGCAGAGCGGGCGATCACCACTGCGCCAGGCACTGTCGCCTTCCCGCTGTGGCCCCACGTCGGCGTCGGCGCCTGGGGGGCGTCGGAACCGACGCGGTTCGACGTTCCCAGTGGCTGGCAGGACTGGTTGATCCAGCTCTTCAACCTGCAGGTCACTCCATTCAGCGGCCACGGGTACTCACCCGAGGCGATCGAGGAGCTCCTGCGGCGTCCTGGCTCGCGCTCGTCGGCGCCCGTCGAGGGCGGGCGACATCCGAGCTCGGAGGGATCCGCATCGCCGGCGATGCCGCGAGCCCGCGGCGCCAGAGCAGTCGCCGAGGAACTGATTCGCGACCCCGCGCTTGACCTCACGGTCGAGCAATGGGCGTCGCGGGTGCTCTCCAGCGCGCGCACCCTTCGCCGCGACTTTCTCGCCGACACCGGGCTCACGTTCGAGCGGTGGCGGCTGCTCTGCCGGCTCGGCGCTGCCGTGGAGTTCCTCGCCGCCGGTTACGACGTGGACCAGGTGGCCGCTCGAGTGGGTTTCGCCAGCCGCAACGGCCTCACCCGAGCCTTCAAGGGGCGGTTCGGACTGACCCCTCACGAGTTCGGACGGGAGCTTTCCGCCCGACCTGGCGCCGGTGGGCTTACGCAACGGGCAGCGGCGGCACGGCAGACCGACGACCTGATCCGGATGATGCGCAAGACGGACACTCCCGCCGCGCCCGAGATGCTGCCCGCGGCCAGCACGCCGTCGCACACCAACGACGTCCACGTCCTCAGCTGGATGTATCGGGGCAGCGGGTACCTGGACATCGGCGACCGACGCTACGAGCGGGAGCGAGGGGTGGCGACCTGGATCCCCGCAGAACTGGACCATGTCACCGGCCTCCGTGAGAACTCCGTCTCCCTGCCGCTGGGCAACGCGAGCACCGGCGACCTCCAGCTGACAGCGCCGCTGCAGGTGCGGTTCTCGCCCGCGTGGGACGACTACTTGATGTTCTGCTCGATCAGCGCCCGGTCCGTACTGCGTCCCGACGACCACAACCCCCGCCACATCCTCGACCTGTTCGCGGAACAGGTCGCCGCGCAGCGAGCGCTGTCGGTGCCGATGCCCAGCGATCCGCGCGCGCGTGCTGTCGCGATGGAGTGCTTGCGTCGTATCGGCGAGCCTGGCGGGACGCAGGATGTCGATGTCCGCGCTGAGATCCACCGTGCCTTCCGCGACGAGACGGGTATGACACTGGGTCGCTGGCGCTATGCCGCCCGCATGCGCATCGCTCGCGACCTGCTCGCCGGGGGCGCCCCGCCCAGCGCCGTCGCGCGCCGGATCGGGTACGCCCACCTATCCACGTTCAGCGCCGCCTTCTCTCGCTTCCACGGACTGTCTCCGCGCGACTACCAGCAGCGCGAGTCTGAGCGGAACCAGTAGCGCCGTTGCTCCGCCAGTACTTCCGCTCAGCTCTTCCGCTCACCCAGGACGCAGAACTCGTTGCCCTCCGGGTCGAGGAGGGTCACCCAGTGCTGCTCGTCCTGCACGGTGTCGACGCGCCGGGCACCGAGGGAGAGCAGCCGGGTGACCTCGGCCTCCTGGTCGTCGGGGCGGAAGTCGGGGTGGAGCCGGTTCTTGGACGTCTTGCCCTCGGCGACAGGCACGAAGAGCAACCCCGGCATCCGGTCCGGCTCAGGCCGGATCTCGATGATCTCCTCAGATTCGTCGACCACAACCCAGCCGAGAGCCTCGGCCCACCAGCGCCCGAGAGCGACAGGGTCGGCGGAGTCGACGATGATCTGTTCCCATTCCAGTGTCATGGGCTTGAGCTTAGACAGGGACCCTCGGCCCGGCCCTGGAGGCCCGGAACTCCTACAGCTCCGGCGAGCCGCCACTCTGTTGATCAGTGGGTACGGCGGCGTGGCGCGAGGATCTCGGTGACCTTGGCGATGGCTTCGGCGCCGGGTTTGACGTAGCGCATGGCGGTGCGGGGGTTCTTGTGCCGGGTGTCGCGGCCCCGGGCCCGTCGTGGGCGGGCGCCCTGAGCGCCTCAGGCGACGGACAGGTCGCCGCCCTGTGGAACGACGACAACGACCCGGCCCTGCTCTTGCTGTCCCCCAAGGACCCGGCCAAGGACCGTCGTATCTCCGGCGACCACCTCAGGTATGCGATCGAAGGGGGGATGACGTTCAGCGGAACCCGGCTCGTGGTCGGCCTCGACTGGACCGCGGACCTGGCCATCATCGACCTCGCCACCGAAAGAGCCGAACTCGTCAAGGCCGCCACCGGCCAGCTCTCGGTCGGGTCCATCGCAGGCTGAGATGACTCATCGCAGTGTCGAATAACGGGGCCACCGGCATACACCAGAAACAGGCCGCGACCTCCGCACAGGACGACAGATTCGGCTCGAACACAGCGGGCGGGCCCGCGCTCGCCGACGCCGGGTGTGATCAGGACCGGTTGCTCGAGGGGCAGGTCACCAGGTGGCGTGCAGCACGCGCAGCCAGTTCGCATGCGCGATGCCGGTCATCACGTCGGCGACGATCCCGGCCGGTGAGGGGGAGACGCCTTCGAGGCTGACGCCGATCACGTCGCTGGCCGCGATCGCGGTGATCTGGTCGTCGGTGAGTGCCCGGCTGGTAGGTGACAGGGCGTGGGCGGCGTGGGTGACCACGAGCGGTGCCTGGGAGCACCGTGCGAGCCAGCCGTACCCGGCCCTTTGACTCTCGGACGAGCCGGAGCAGGGCGCCGATGCCGGCGATGTTCTGGTCCAGGGCGTAGTGGCGGTCGAGTTGCGGCGGGTACTCGATCTGGAGGCCGGTGTCGGTCTTGGTCATCTGGAGGCGGTCGATGGGCGGCACCATCACCTCGAACAGGCCTCCACCCAGGCCGTGGGTGGAGCCCAGGTCCGATGGCGGGACCTGGGCGGGGGGCGCGCCGGTGAGCGGCGCCTTCATGTCGTAGTTGGCCAGGCCCGCGATGAAGTCGCTGTGTCCGGCGAAGATCCATGGCTGATCGGTCATCTGCATCCCCAGTCAAATCCGATTGGAACTGTTTCTTGCCGAGGGATACGCCAGGGTCAGCATGGATGCGATCGCCGCCCGCGCAAGGGTGGGCAAGCAGACCGTCTACAGCCACTTCGGCAACAAGGAACGGCTCTTCCTCGCGGTCGTCGGCGAGGCCCGGACCGCGGCGAGCGCCACGCCGGGCGGATCAGCGGCGACCGGCCATACAGGTGACCCGCGAACCGACCTCCAAGCCGTGGGCGAGCGCCTCCTGCGCGTTGTCCTCTCACCCGCCGTCGCCGCGCTGTACCGGCTCACGATCGCCGAGCTCACCCACCAGCCCGAACTCCAGCAGCCCTGGCGAGAGAGAATTGATCATCCGGGCTCACCGTCCAAGCGGTGCCGAACCAGACCATTGACCCATGATCAAGTACCCAGATCGAGCGACAAGGCGAACGCAGCGCATACGTCCGAGAACAACGCCTTCTCAGAAGGAGAATCCCGATGTGACTTCCGAGAATCCGGTCCCAGTCAGGTCACAACCCCCGCCAGCAGCCTGCGAGCACACGGACGCCGTCGAGCTCGGGGGGACTGTACGCCGAAAACCTGGACACACCCCCGGTGCGCGAATCTGCTGGCTGTTGAGCCGACATCATCCCTTGGCCAGGGGATATCACTCCACTCCAGGTGTGGAAATGATCACCAAACGTAGATGGAAGTCTGTAACGATCATTCACCATCTCGGGGGAAAGCACGATCATGTCCACGACACGGGGAAGAACCGCGCTGGCCGTGGTCTCGGTCACCGGCGACGGGCTCACGCCGCACGAAGGCGGCATCAACCTCGCAGAAACGCTCGGGGCGCGGCTGCTCACGGTCAAGCGCGAACAGCACGGCGCGACGGTCGTCCGCAATCCGTGCGTCGACAAAGTCGTGGCCAACTACCTCATCGACCTCAAACTGCCGGATGGGAACGCAAGTTGCTTCCTCTAGGTGTTGCGGGACAGGACGTTGATGACAGACCGGGAAGGCTGAGGTAGCAGATGGGCAGGCCCTTCGCGGCGAGGATGAGACGCGACCAAGCACCTCATCCGTGTCGAGCCGGCAGAGGACCTGCCGTGTGTCTCACCGTGATGCCCCGCTCTCGTTGGAAGGTCGGCGCCGACCGCTTCCGGCAGTGGAGGGACGGCGGTGTCTTCGAAGCCCTGCCGCAGGGCTTGATCGCGGAAGCCGCGAAGCGAGGTGCGGTGAACTTGTCCCTGGTCAGGGTGGACTCGTGTTCGTGCACCTACCGATGGCCGTCGACGGCTTGCGTGCTGCAATGGTGACATGTCTTTGGACGAGTTTCGTGACCTGCTGGAACGGCATGCGCGGCCCGGGTTGACCACCGCCATCGACGGCGTCCGGGTCTGCAAGGTCGACCACGCCGTTTCGCCGGAGTCCTCGATGTCCGGCACGGTGCTGGCGGTCATCGCTCAGGGTAGCAAGCGTCTGGCGCTGGGAGACCGCGTCTACGAGTACGGTGCCGGCCAGTACCTCGTCGCTTCGGTCGACCTCCCGGTGACGGGGCATTTCGTCGACACCGCCCGCCCTTCACTCGGATTCGGGATGACCCTGGAACCTGCCGTCATCGCGGAGCTGCTGCTGCAGACCGGACCGGGGGAGCTGCCGCGGTCCACCCGCACCGCACCGCCGGGCATCGCGGTCAGTGACGCCCCGGAGGAGTTGCTCGACGCTGTCGTACGGCTGCTGCGCCTGCTCAACAGGCCAGGGGACCGGAAGGCGCTCGTCCCGCTGCTCAAGCGGGAGATCCTCTGGCGGTTGATGACCGGCGAACAGGGTGACGCCGTCCGTCAGCTCGGCCTCGCGGACAGCAGCCTGAGCCACATTGAACGTGCTGTGCGGTGGATCCGGGAGAACTACACCCAGCCGTTCCGGGTCGAGGAGCTGGCACAGCTTTCGGGGATGAGTGTCTCCGCTTTCCACCGGAACTTCCAGGTGGTGACGGCGATGAGCCCGATCCAGTTCCAGAAGCAGATCCGGCTGCAGGCGGCGAGGCTGCTGCTGGCGAACCGTCCGAACGACGTCACCGGTGTCGGCCAGCGCGTCGGGTACGACAACCCGTCCCAGTTCAGCCGGGAGTACCGGCGCCAGTTCGGTGCTCCGCCCAGCGTCGACGCGGTGCGCCTGCGGGGTGGAGCCGGTCCCGCTGCGGCGGCGCCGCTGTGACTGCCACCTGAACGAAGAGGATTGTGCAACCACGCGAAAGGATCGTGAAGGCCCGGCGCTCGCCGCGTTGCTTGCATGGATGTACCGGGACGAGCCGCAGCCGGCGCCCGGATAGTTCTCAGTGATCGGCGACGCCGCACCTCGACACAGGGCTCGGCGTCACCATGCCGACCACCCACCGAACGCTCCACGAACGATTCCAAGGGGGAATAATGAAGTACCGTACGCTGGGCCGGACCGGAATCGAGGTCAGCCCGTACTGCCTGGGCACCATGATGTTCGGGGCCATGGGCAACCCCGACCACGACGACTCGATTCGGATCATCCACAGGGCCCTGGACGCGGGGATCAACTTCGTCGACACCGCCGACGTGTACTCCGCCGGCGAATCCGAAGTGATCGTCGGCAAGGCACTCAAGGGCCGCCGCGACGATGTCGTGCTGGCCAGCAAGGTGCACTATCCGATGGGCGGCGATCCGAACCACCGGGGTAACTCACGGCGCTGGATCATGACCGCCGTCGAGAACTCTCTGCGCCGCCTGCAGACCGATCACCTCGACCTCTACCAGATCCACCGCCCCGACCCGGCGGTCGACGTGGAGGAGACTCTGTCAGCCCTGTCTGACCTGGTCCGCAGCGGCAAGGTGCGGGCGATCGGCGCGTCGACCTTCCCCGCCTCGGAGATCGTCGAGGCGCAGTGGGTCGCCGAGCGGCGCGGTCTGGAGCGTTTCCGGACCGAGCAGCCGCCGTACTCGATCGTCAACCGGAGCATCGAACGCGAGGTGCTGCCGGTCTGTCAGCGCTACGGGATGGGCACCCTGGTCTGGAGCCCGCTGGGCCAGGGCCTGCTCACCGGCCGCTACCGCAAGGGGCAGCAGACGGACACCCACCGGTCCGGCGGCATGCCGCAGCACTTCAGCGACGAGCGCAAACTCGACGTCGTCGAACAGCTCATCCCGCTCGCCGAGAAGGCCGGCCTGCCGATGACTCACCTCGCGATGGCGTTCGCGATCGCCCACCCGGGCGTCTCCTCGGCGATCATTGGGCCACGCACCATGCAACATCTCGACGACCTGCTGGCCGGCGCCGACGTCACCCTGGATGACGAGATTCTCAACCGGATCGACGAGATCGCTCCGCCCGGTACCGACGCCGGCCCCAACGACGTGTCCTACACCCCACCGGCCATCTCGTACGTGAACCGGCGCCGCCGCCCGGTCGCCGAGCGCTCCGCGGTCTGACGGGCGGCGCGTATCGCGCCAACCATAAAGGCTTGCGTGACCGATACCGGCGGTAAACGATTTGAGGCTGCGCCCCGACATCACCCTCGAAGACCTCGCGGACGCGGCGAATCATCCTCGTCCCCCGGAACATCTGATTTGCGCCGGGTCGGCGTCCAACATGGCCTGGCTCTTGTGCCGGCTGTTGACGTAGGACGTGTTGCGGCGCCGAAAAGCTGGCCGCCAAGTCCTCGGCGACCTGACGAACCGTTCCGCGGTCCGCTCGGCCTGGGCGGCTTGCGAGACTCTCCAGCGCGTGGCAGACCGAGCCCGGACGGATCGTCGTCGGTGGCAGCGCGGATGGCTGCGGCTCTGGACGCCGGACGAGCACGGCGGCTGGGAGAACCAGAGCGAGATCGTGCTCACCGCGAAGTCGCTTGAGCCGTACGCCCCGCACTGGACAGCCACGTTTCCCAGCACACCGAGCGTCGTCACCCGCCGGCCGGGACGCAGGTCATCCCGTCCGTCCCCGGCGCCTGACCCGGACAAGCGCATCGCGCCGGTGGCCGGGGCGGCCGGCGACGACCGGCTGAAGACCCTGATCGCGTCAGCGCGCTGATCCTCGCCCGATCCGCGCCATGCGCGGCGATCATCACCGGGAGTGACGCAAGTTACCGGTCCAGGCGTCGATCTTGCGCTGCCAGGTGTCGGCGCTCTCGGGCCGGCCGGGGACACCCGGGCGGGTCTGCCAGGGCAGAGGCCCGCTCTCGCGCCGATACTCGACGCCGATCGCGTCCAGCCGATCGAGGTGGACCTCCAGCCGGCGGAGGAAGTCGGCCGTGTCGCGGTCGGCGGAGCTCCACACGGTCTCGGCGAAAGCGGTCAGGCGGGGGAAGGCCATGTAGTCGACCTGCCGGGGAGAATCGATCAGCTCGGTCCACACGGCGCACTGTGAGCCGAGCACCCGCTCCGCCCGCTCATCGGATATGTCCGTCGTGTACGGCTTGCGTTCACTCACCCGGCCATCTCAACACGTCCACGCCCACCAGCTAGGCATAACGCTGCAGATTCACTCGATCACCCTATGACATCAGTGGCGTCGGCCCACAGACCGCCCTCTCAGGCGGGCCAGGGTCGCAGATCCCGACATTTGCGGAGACGGGCCGCGCTGCTGCCGCGTCCGCGATAATCGACGCATGCGTTTCCAGATCCTCGGACCCACGATCGCGCTGGGCGAGGACGGTGAGCCCGTTGTGCTCGGCGGCCCTCGGGGGCGGGCTCTGCTCACGCTGCTCGCCCTGCATGCCGGGCGCATCGTAAGCGGGGAGCAGCTGGTGGCGGGCATGTACGGCGCCCGTCCCCCGGAGGGCGTGTCCAACGCGCTGCAGTCGCAGGTGTCCAGGCTGCGACGATCGCTGGGCAGGGACCTGGTGGAGTTCCATCCGGCCGGGTACCGGTTGATCGTTGACCCGCAGGACGTGGACGCGGGGCGATTCGAGCAGCTCGCGCGTGCGGGTGGACAGGCGCTGGCCGGCGGCGACCCGGATCGGGCGGCCACACTGCTGCGGGAGGCGCTGGAGTTGTGGCGCGGCGCTCCGCTGGCCGATGCCCCGCACGCTGAGGCCGCCGCGACGGAGCTGGAGGAGCTGCGGCTGACCGCAGTCGAGGACCGTGTGCAGGCCGATCTGGACCTGGGCCGGCACCGGGAGCTGGTCGCCGAGCTGAGCCGGCTCATCGCCGCCCATCCGCTGCAGGAGCGGCTGCGAGCCCAGCTCATGCGCGCTCTCTACGGCAGCGGCCGCCAAGCCGAGGCGCTGACCGTCTACAACGAGGCCAGGAAGATCCTGGACGAGGAGCTCGGCGTCGAGCCGGGTCACGAGCTGGCCGCCGCGCACCTGGCCGTGCTGCGGGCCGACCCGGCGCTGGGCAGTTCCGCCCCGGTATTGGGCGCGGCCGTGCCACGCCCGGCCGTTCAACGGCACGGGCTGCGGGCGCAGCTCACCAGCTTCGTCGGCCGCGCCGAGGAGCTCGCCCAGGTCGGCGCGAGCCTGCGGGCCGGCAGACTGGTCACGTTGATCGGCCCGGGCGGCGTGGGCAAGACACGGCTCGCGATCGAGGCGGTCGGGCAGGAGCCGGGGGACGTCTGCTTCGTGCCGCTCGCGCCCGTCTCCGACCTCGCGGACGTGCCCAGGGCCGTGCTGGCCGCACTCGGCATCCGCGACGCCCTGCGCACCCCGCCGACGGGTTCGCTGGTGGAGCCGGTCGCGCGGCTGGTCACCGCGCTCGCCGCCCGCGAGCTGCTGCTGGTGCTGGACAACTGCGAACACCTCATCGCGGCCACCGCTGAGCTGGCCGATGTGCTGCTGGCCTCCTGCCAGGGGTTGCGGGTGCTGGCGACCGGCCGGGAAGCGCTGGGCATCACCGGTGAGTCGATCCTGCCCGTGGCGCCGCTGCGGCTGCCGCCGCCGGAGGTGGACGACCCGTTGAACTACCCGGCCGTCCGGCTGTTCGCCGACCGGGCCGCGGCCGTTCAGCCGGGCTTTGCCGTGGATGCGGGCAACGCGACCGAGGTGGTGCGGATCTGCCGGGCGCTGGACGGGCTGCCGCTGGCCATCGAGCTGGCGGTGGCGCGGCTGCGTACGCTGTCATTGCCGGATGTGTCGGCGCGGCTGGACGACCGGTTCCGGTTGCTGACCCGGGGCAGCCGTACGGCGCTGCCCCGGCACCAGACCCTGCGCGCGGTCGTCGCGTGGAGCTGGGACCTGCTGGACGAGGACGAGCAGCGGATGGCCAGGCGGCTGAGCGTGTTCGTGGGCGGCGCGCGGCCGGAGGCGGCGGAGCGGGTGTGCGGGCTGCCGGAGGAGCTGCTGTTCTCGCTGGCGGAGAAATCGCTGGTGGAGTTCGTGGGCGGGCGCTATCAGATGCTGGAGACGATCCAGGCGTTCTGCGCGGAGCGGCTGGCCGAGTCCGGCGAGGTGGAGGCGATACGTGACGCGCATGCCGCGTACTACCTGGACCTGCTCGTCGCGGCCGACGCGCGGCTGCGCACCCGCGAGCAACTGGAGTGGCTGGCCAGGCTGGATGAGGAGAGCGACGACCTCAGCGCGGCCGTGCGCTGGGCGACCGAGTCGGGGCAGATGGAGACGGCCCTGCGGCTGCTGGCGCACAGCGCCTGCTACTGGTGGATGCGCGGCAATCGCACCGCCACCGCCGCTCTGGCCGACGCGTTGCTGAGCAGACTGGGCTCTCACCGGTTCGACGGCATGGTGGAGGAGCACGTGATGTGCGTGCTCGTCACCGCCTGGGCTGGCGAGATCGACGACGAGTTGCGCTCCCACCTGCAGGAGGTCTGCGAGCTGCTTCCGCTGACCTACGTGCCGCAGCGCGTGGAGTTCCTGATGATGCTGTTGTCGATGTTCACGGGACCGCCCGGCGACTTCATGGAGGCCTACGGAGAAGTCACACGGAAGTCCGCCAGCCTTTCCCCGTGGCAGGCAGCGCTGGCCATGGTCGGCTCGGCGTTCGTGCTCGACGTGCTCGGCGAGGTGGAGCAGGCCC
Source organism: Nonomuraea sp. NPDC048882 (assembly GCF_040649755.1). NCBI lineage: Bacteria > Bacillati > Actinomycetota > Actinomycetes > Streptosporangiales > Streptosporangiaceae > Nonomuraea > Nonomuraea sp. NPDC048882. The sequence continues at coordinate 198,074 of NZ_JBEZGB010000008.1, read as the reverse complement.
TGGCCCATTTCGAGCGCAGCCTGGCCGCGTTCAAGGCCATCGGCGAGCGCTGGGGCACCGTGCTGGTGCTGTCCGGGCTCGGCTCCCTGCACCAGAACCAGGGCGACCACCGCAAGGCCCACGCCCTGGCCGATGAAGCGCTGGCGACGGCACGCGAGCTGGGCGCCGGGACGGAGATCGCCGAGGCGCTGTGCCGGCGGGGCGACGCCCTGCTGAGCCTGGGCGATCCGGCGGGCGCGGCGGCCGACTACGAGCTGGCCGCCGAGCTGTCGCGCAGATACGGCTCCATGGAGACGGTGGCCTGGGCGTATCTCGGCATGGGAGAAGTGGAGCTGTCCCGCGGTGACGTGGCGGGGGCGCACGTCCTCCTCACCCGGGCCCGTGAGGAGTGCCCCGCGCAGTGGTACAGCACCGAGACCACCCGCACGCGCATTGACGCCGCACTGACCGAGGTCAGCCGGATGGCCGGCGAACGGTAGGCGCCTCCTCCGGAAGGTGGGCGCCATGGCGTACAAGTCGAAGTGCGCCCTCCGGTCTGCGGTGGTGACCGTCCTGTAGGGGCGGCACCGTCGGTCGGCGGCTCGTGCGCGGCGTCCGGCCACAGGCCGGCACCGTATGCCGCCGGTATGTGCGCGGTAGGTGAGTGGTCAGCGCCTCACCCCAAACTCCGGGCATGACTGATCTCGCGCGACCGGCAAATCACGCCACGCCGCCGCCTGCCGTACAGAAACCACCACTGTGGAAGCGCCCCTGGGTCGTGCCGCTGATGCTGGTGGTGCTCGGCTTCGTCGCGTTCTCCGTTCCGCCTTACACCACTCTCGATCCCGCCCTGTCTCGCGTGCCGCCGCCGGAAGGCTTTCCGCTGTATTACCCCTTCCTGGCCACGCACGTGCTGTGCTCCTCGGTGGCGTTACTGACCTGCGGCTTGCAGGTCTGGCCGTGGTTTCGGGAGCGCCACCCGGTCGCACACCGCAGGATCGGACGCGTGTACATCTTCGCCGGCGTGATACCGGGCGGCCTGGCCGGCTTCGTCGTGGGCGCGGCCACCCCGTACGGCGACGGCGCGCGAGTCAGCAACATGCTGCTCGCGACGCTGTGGACCCTGTTCACCGTCACCGGATTTCGCATGGCACGCCGGCACAGGTACGCCGATCACCGCCGGTGGATGCTGCGCAGCTTCGCGCTGACCGCCTCGATCATCACCAACCGCATCTGGGGCATGGTGATATTCCTCATCGTCCTGCCCGAGTTCGAGACGACCTACGGCGGGGACATGCAGGAGGTGATCAAGGCCTCCGCCGGCGTGACGACCTGGCTCGGCTGGACCCTCCCCTTGCTGATCGTCGAATGGTGGCTGGTGGAGCGCGGCCGTGCCCGGCGCCGGGCCGACACCGCGCGGCGCTCTGGGCCGGCGGATCCCCCGATGGACCCCGCCGCGGCAACGACCTCGGCCAAGGTCTCGACCGGGGACACTCAGGCACCGTAGGAGACGAACCGGCGCACGGGCTGCCCAATTTCCAGCGCCATCGACTGGTTCTTTGGTACGACAAGCGTGTCGGCCGCGAAGATCGTCTTGCAGAGCCCTCAGGTGCCGCGAAGGACGGCGGCTCCTCGCGCCCTTCGCGGCGACCTGCGTTGCAACGCCTGCCCGCCCGACCTTGAAGAGCTTCAGCCCAAGCCCCGCGCGCCTATCGGCGCATACCGGAGGTCGAAACCTATCGTGACCGACGATCCCCATCTGCGTGCCTCAGATTCCGACCGCGACCGCGTGGCCGCGGTGCTGAGCGAGGCCCTCGCCACCGGGAGACTCACCAGCGTCGAGCACGCCGACCGTCTCGACGTCGCCTACACGGCCCAGACGGTCGGTGAGCTCGTCCCCATCATCCGGGACCTGCCCGACGTGGCCGCATCCGGCGTGCCCGCCGCCATCGAAAAGCAGGTCATCACCTCCCAGTTCAGCAAGGTCGTCCGCAAGGGCCGCTGGGTGGCCTCCCGCCACACCCGGCTGACCGCCAGGTTCGGGGCGCTCATCATCGACCTGTCCGACGCCGTGCTGCCGGGACGCGAGATCACCATCGAGACGAACGCCCGCTTCAGCAAACTCATCGTCCGCGTCCCCGGCAACGCCAACGTGATCGACGAGGGCAGCTCGATCTTCGGCAAGCGCAACGTCACGGGAGGTTCCCAGGATGACGGTCCCCTGATCAGGGTCACCGGGTCGTCGGCCTTCTCCAAGGTCATCGTCACCCGCGGAAAGGACGACTGGAACCTGCGCTAGCGAGGTGAGTCGGCGGCGGAATCTTCCGGGCCACCCCGCGGCCATCAACGGCATCCTGCATCGGCTGTGCACTGGGGTACCACGGCGGGATCCGCCGGCGCGTTTCGGTCTGTGGAAGACCGTGTACGAGCGACACCATAGGTGGGACCGGATCTTCGCGGCCGTTCTGACCGGCGCCGACGCGGAAGGCCGGATCGACTGGTCGATGGTCAGTGTCGATTCGGCCTCCTGTGGGCCCACCCGCACGCCGCCGGGCCCACAGGCGGCGCCGTGGACGTGCTCGGCCTGGTCATCGCCGTGGTCATGCTTGCCGCCTGCGCCCATGAGAACACCGTCGGGATCGCCCTGCTGGACCGAGCCGCCGCGCACGAAACGCTGGGTCGTCGAACAGACCTACGGCACCTTGATGCTCTACCGGCGTCTGGTCCGCGACTGTGAACACCGCCCGGCCAGCTCCGAATCGCGGGTGTACTGGGCGATGACCGACGTGATGTCCCGCCGTCTGACCGCGCTCCCGCCCCCTCCTGGCGGTCGACATGACCATGTTCGACGCGCGGGACTCGAACCCGGGCGCCTGGTTGCTGGACAAGATCGATGCCCGCGAGCAGGCGCTGACCTGCCAGATCGAACAGATCCAGGCGGAGATCGACGCGCTGACCGCGCGCGTCTGGGCGAACTCAGGGAGGCCACCGAACATTTACGGATCACCCGCAAGACGCTGCTCACCCTCGCGGCTGACACCGCCGATGACCCCGAACCGGCCACGCAATCCCCGGCACTGCCCGGCCATCCGCTCTACCAGCAGATTCTCACCGTCTTCGCCGACCGTGACCGTCCCTTAAGGGCGCGCGAGCTGTGCGAGGCTCTCGACCTGCCCCTGGCGCACAACAACATCCAGAACGTCCGGGTGAAGCTCAAACGCCTGGTCAGCCGCGCCATCCTCGCCGAGACCGGGCAGGCTTGTTCACTCAGCCACGCCCGTAATCGGCCGGGCCTGACCACTGGTCTGCACTACCCAGCTCAAGCGACGAAAGGGACATCAACTCGCGAACCGCCCTCTCGGAGGCGTAGAAGGCATCCAGCCGCGACCCGCGATGGGCGAGCTCGCGATGGCTGCGGTCGATCTCCAGCCGCTCCCCGGCAATCTTGACGATCGCCTCGCGTTCCCACGGCAGCAACGCGTGCAGGGCGATCTCCGGACCAGGCCTGGCGTCATCGAGCCGCCCGAGGACGGCACGCACTTGCCGACGCAGCACCCGCACGTGATCCAGCCCCAGCGTCGCTGCCGCCTGCCGGGTCGACCAGCCGCCCGCACATGCCGCGTCCGCGACGAGTTCCAGCAGACCGGCCTTGACGCGGGCGCCGACTCGCGGCGGGACCAGGCCGGCGTTCAGCCCCAAAGCGAATTCCCTGGTGCAGATGCAAGGCGACAGCCTGCTCGGTCACCGTGGCACGCAGCCGCTCGATCTCACGCCGGGCGGCCTCCAGTTCGACCTGCTCGGGACTCTTGCCCGGACACCCGACGGCCGAGGCACCCGCGAGCGCGTCCAGGGCGCCCTGCTTGGCAGTCTTGCAGATCTGGTTCACCGTCATCCGGCTGACGCCGTACTTGCCGGCCGCCTGGCCCTGGGTGGCCTGGCCGGTGAGCACCTCGACGAACACCCGGTACTTCACCGACGGCGCCAGCCGCGTATCGTCAGCCCCCCCACGAACTGAGGTCGGCGTCGTTCGCGCGGCCGCCGCTTCGCTGCAGGGGCGGCTCGGTCACGGGTCGTAGAAGCCGTTGTCCTCGACGTCGTCCAGGTTCTCCACGATGGGCACAAGCGGCTTGTCGGACAGATCCCCGAGGAAGTCGTCCGGGTCGTCACCGTACGGATCGCGCGCGGGGCGCTCGGCGTCGAGCACGGCGGCCAGGCGCTCGCCGAACCGCACCTGTACGTCCTGGCGCTGGCGCTGGCCGAGCCGAGCGTCGACCCCGACCATGCCGTCCATTTGCAGCGCCGTGGACCTTGTCCTCGTCGCCTCCTCCGCGTGGGGCAGGAGGCTCGGAAGCGGGCCAGCGCGTCGGCCACTGGGAGCAGCGTACGCCGAAACTTCCGGACCTTTCCATGACAAGCACTGATCGTGATTCCGTCGGAGCCATCTCCAGCAGGGCGGCCGAGCTCTTCCGGAGCATTGGTCAGGACCGAGACGACGGGTCGTCGCCGGCCCCGGCGGCGGTACCGATCCAGACGTTGCAGTGGGCGCACCAGTCGCGTGCGCTGGCCATGTCGGGGAAGATCCGGTACGGGCCGTAGATCTCCTTGGGCCAGCGTCGTTCGTGCTCGCCAGCGTGCTGGTCCGCTGTCTGGGTTTTTGGCGATCTCTTTTGAGGTGGGCGTCCTGGGCGCGATAGGTGGCCGCGCGATCGCGAGCCTCGGCCGCGCTTCTTGGCGTCGCGGGCCGATCGGCCGCGGCCGCCGTGGGTGGCGACCCGGTCCAGCAGCTCGGTCAGGGGGTCCATCCGGGCCGTGCCGCCGGAGACGGGCCGCTCGCCGGCATCGCGGCCGTCGGCCCGCGCATGCGCGATGGCCCACGTGTCCAGGTAGGCGGCCGTCTCGTCCGGGCGTTGAGGTTCCGGCCGGCATCCGATTGTAAGTACGTGTCTCCAGCCCGCCGCTGATCCCGTAGATCTCGTCGATCACGATTGGACGCCTGACCGCTTCCTTCCCACTCCTCAACGACCTGGCGGAACTTGGTGTGCGTTCGAACTGGACATGAGCAAACAGCTCGACCTCGGGCCGGTGCCGGGACTGGATCTGGGGGAGGCTGACTGACCCGGGTCGTCATGGTCAGGGCACGTCGGCCAGTCGTGGTTCCCTGCCGGTGTGGGGTCTTTGAACCGGAAGCCGCTGCTGTCAGCGACCGGGTCTCCTCCCTGCAGCGCGGTCAGCAACGTTCGTAGTCACGGATATGGCGAGGCCTCGATCTCCTTCCGCGGGCCAGGCAGAGCCAACAGTCCTCGTTGGCCGGCTGGCCCTTCTCGTTCGAGGACGGCCCGTATGGGGTCCCCCACACCGGCGTGTCCGTCGCCTGCCGCCAGCTGTCGGCCAGTGGTCCCGCGTCCACGACGCTGTAGCCGATGGAATCGATGAATTCGGTCACCGCCGCCGTCGCCGGCGCGGAGTCCCCGGCGATCGGCAGGTAGGAGCGGTCCGCGGCCCCCGCCGGACGGGCGAGTGACTGCAGGTGCTTGAAGAAGATGTTGTTGAACGCTTTCACGACCATGGCGTTCGGGATGTACCGCAGCAGCAGTTCACTTGAGGTGAGCGACTCGCTGTCGAGCTCGGGGATATGCCCGTCACGTTCAGGGCCGTAGTTGCACGTGTCGATGACCGTCTTCCCGGCCAGTGGCGCGGCGGGCAAGTTGGGGAACGCCTTGACCGGCACCGTGATCACGACGATGTCACCGGCCGCCGCGGCCTCCCCGCTCGTCGCCGCGGACGCCTGCGGCCCCAGTTTCGCGGCCGTGTCCGCGAGCGTTTCTGGACCGCGCGAGTTGCTGAGCACGACCTGGTGCCCGGCCGCGATGGCGAGCCGCGCGATGGTAGTGCCGATGTATCCGCTTCCGATGAATCCCACAGTCGTCATATTCTCAGCGTCCCTCCCAAGAGCCGTATCCTTGCGATTCGCCGGACTGAGGTGCCTAGAAGATTCCGGACAGCCAGCTACAACGAGCAGGGATTCGCTTTCGAAACCCACGACCACAAATGGCACCCCATCGATCACGACGGTCTCGTCTTGATGTGTCGGCCCAAAGATCGGCCGGCAACCGCGGCGGCCTCTGCCCCTACCGGATGGAGCAAGGCATCCAAGCGCCGCCGTTACGGACAGCGCTGACCCACCAACTGCTTCATGCGCCACCGTGAGCAGGCGCATGGCGATGTTCTCGTCCGCGCGCCATTGATCGAGAGTGCCCAAATGTCCGAATCCTCGAAAGTGCTCGATCTGGGCGCCTTGGCGGGCTAACGCTGCAGGTCATCGAGAGTGCTCCCCGCGCACGCGGGGATGGTCCCGAACGCATCACCCGCACCGGCCTCACGATGACGTGCTCTCCGCGCACGTGAAAATGATCTTGGTGTCAAACGAGGTCCCGTGTTGAACGATCGACCGTCAGGGGCCCGCTCGACCTCGAGCTGCGTGCGTGCGGATGATGGTGGCTCTACGCTTCCTCATGGGTCAGGACCGCAGTCGATTCCTTATCAAGGCCCCGGGCATCCCTGGTTCTCACGCCAGGACCGGGCAGCTCTTCTTTACCCAAGGCCGCCTCGCTGCTCACTGTCGGGTCGGGGTCGTCGGGCGCGGTAAGGGCCATCGCATACACCGCGATGAGTCTGTCGTCACGTTCGGTTGCCAACCGCGCGGTGTCCAGGGCGTTGGCGAGTGTCCAGGTGGGACAGGTATCCACGATGCGCTGCGCGACGCCAACGACGTCACGGCCACGGACCATGAAGTAACGCATGCCGATAGGCCCATCATGCACGTAGTGGATAGAGGTGGCCCCATCCACGGTGGCCCAGGCATCCACCCATGTGGCCTGCTTTCGGTCGCCCACGCTGATCGCGTTCCAGTCCAGATCCCAGGCGACGCCTTGGACGTCGTCGTCGGTGACGTGTTGCCGCAGCACGATCCTGGTGGCGGAACTGGGCATCTGACCTCCGTTGTTCGTCATGTGCTCGTCTCGGCGAGGAAGCCGGGGTTCAGCAGTCGACTGGAATCAACATGATCGGCGAGATAGATCATGACACCTCGGGATTCATCCCGAAGGCCGCGGCGACGAGTTCGGCGTCTATGGGGTTGGCCAGGTCGATCAGACGAGTGGAGCGAAGCGTCCGCGGTGAGATGCCGGACGGGTCCAGAACGTGGCTGACATAGGCGACGGATGCCGGGTTCCGCCCCGCTTTGGTGACCATCAGATGAGGGTTGCCGGTGCGCTGGTTCTCGCGGTGGGCCACGCACCTTTGGACGCTGGTCCAGCTGACTCGGCAACCTTGGTCCCTCGAGGCTCTTCTCCCGAACGTGTCGCAGTCGCCGAGTGGCTCCGTGATAGATCTCGGTCGTGGTTCGGGGCCGGCTTCAGGAGTCGCGGCGCAGGGAGGACAGTGCCCACAGTTCGGCGATACGCCCGTCGCGTACCCGGAAGATCTCCAGCATGGTCGGTGGCTGCCGGCCGGGAACGCCCCGCACGCTCGTGCGGACGGCGGCGGTGTCGCCCTCGACGACCATGTCCTCGACGATGACCTGCGCGTCGGGGAAGGCCTCGTGGAACTGTTGCCAGGCCCGGGTGACGCTTTCGGGTCCGGTGGTGCCCAGGGGATGACTGAAGAAGTCCGTCGTGAAGATCTCTTTTGTGGCGGTGTGCTCGTGGGCGTTGAACGCCGCGTACATGCGCCACGCGGCGGCCCGCACTTCGTCTGTCATCGGCTCTCCTGTGCGGTCACGTTCGCGCGGATGCGCCGTAGGACGTCCAGCACGATCTCCTGCTGTTGTGCGGTGGCACCGGCGAGCAGTCGCTCCTGGTACGCCTGGTGCGATCGCTCCAGGTCGGCCGCTACCCGTTCGCCGGCGGGGGTCAAGGCGGCCAGGGTGTAACGGTTGTCAGCCGGGTCGAGACGACGCCTGACAACCCCTTCGGCCTCGAACTCCTTGATCAGCCGGGTGACGCTCGCACCGTCGATGCCCAGCGCCTGGCGCAGATCGCTGTGGCTGGTCTCGCCGTTGCGCCGCAGCCGGACGAGCACCTGTACTCGGTGTGGGCTCATGCCCACGTGCCGGGCGAATGCCTGCCGCAGATCGGCGCATACGCCGCCGAGCTCGCGGAAGAACGTGTCCTCGGACGTCTCTTCATGCACCATCTATTTATATTGACAACTCTTGATGTCGTCAAGAGTTGTCCATCGAGGGTTCCCGGGGAACCGGCTTTCGAATTCGCCAGCAGCTCCGGACTCGTTGATCACCAATCTGGCCCTCAACCTGCTCGGCTCTGTTCTCGCCTGCGCAGCCGGCTGGGTAGCCACCTGAAAAGGCCAGGTCAGAGATGGGTTCTGCCCATCATCGACAAGCTCTGACAAGCCGCGCGACCGAACCTCGCCGACGGCACGCGCCCAGCGGATGGGCGTGCCGTCGGCGAAGGGCGCGTAGTCGCCTCAGGGATGGTCCGGCCCCTGGGTCACCCAGAAATTGATCCGGGGAGTATTTTTAGGACACCACACCTCCGAGATGCCAGTCCCTCCGGTCATGTTGCCGTCATAGGCCGGACCCCCTCCGTCGGCGCACTCGAGGTGGACCTGATGCCAATGCATCCAGGTCTGCGGCTTGCAGAGCGACCGAGCCCCGAACTGCTCGTACTTGATGAGGCCCCCGCCGATGCGGTGAGTCGGCTCCGCCCAGCAGGGATCCGCGCGGGCCTGCTGTCGTGCCGTGGTCGAAGCTCGCGCGGCGGGGATGCTGAGCACGCTACCTGCCGCTGCCGCGACCAGTAGCGCGCCCGCGATCCGGCGTTTCAATGGAGTCATCGCCCCTCCAGGGGATAGGCACGCATCGCATTCGCGCGATTACCCAGAGTGTAAGTTTCCCTGTCTGTCGAGGCCAACAGGTTTTCCTGCTGCATGGGAGCGGCCTTCCGGTGGTGGCCAGAAAAGGTGTGCGATGAAGGGATCCATCGTGATCTCGCGTTCTGAGGTCGCTCGTGCCGACTGATCAGATCTGTGGCGGAGCGGCGCCGCTCACAGCAGTAGTGCTCCCGCACGTTTGACCGTACGGATGATCGGTGCGGTCTCCATCGCATTGATCCCCTCCAGCGAGGCGATCCGTTCGGTCAGGAAACGGCCGAGATCTGTGGTGCTGCGGCAGGCCAGCGCCACCAGCAGATTGGTCGAGCCGGTGGTGAGCGCGGTGAAGGAAACCTTGGGCTGCTGGGCCATGGCCTCGGCGATCCGCACGACGCGGGCGGGCTGAGCGTTGATCCACAACCGGGCTTCCACGGGAAAGTCGATCGCGGCCGGTGCCAGGTCGAGCTGGAAGCGCAGGATCCCGGCGCGGCGCAGCATGGCCAGGCGGCGCCTGACCGTGGACTCCGACCAGCTGGTCACTGCGGTCAGCTCGGCGTAGGAGGCTCGACCGTCCCGGTTCAGCGCATGCGGCAGGGCCCTGTCGCCCTCATCCAGCTCGACCGGTCCGCCGGACGGCTCCACGGGATCCGGCGCCGCAGCGATCATCGGCGTCGCCTCCGGCCTGATGGCTGTGATCATCATCCGTCCGGCCCCCGTGCCAACCCACGCCTGATCTGCCCGCCGCATCCTTCAAGTCGCCTCGGACGGCGTGTGAAGCCCCTGAACGGTGGCTGGGCTTCGAAGGCCGCCCGACCCCGGCCGCCCGAGGGAACTGATTCACGTCACCTGGGCACTCCCGCCCGCTACGGTGCGGTGGCGTGGAGCTCTCGGATGAGGGAGCCCGGCACCGGCTTGCCGAGCATGTGGCAGACGGCCACCTTCTGGGCGGCGAACTCCACGTTGGTCCAGCGGGTGATCCCGTCGTTGGGTGCGAGGTCGGAGGCCTTGCCGGTGCTGTCGCTGATGGCGGTGCGGCGACCGTCGCCGGAAACCGCGGTCGTGCTGTGGTGGCCCTGGGTGTCGCCGCCGTGGCCCCATGCCGTCCCGCAGGGCGTATCGAACTTGATCAGCCCGAGACCGTAGCGGCCCTTGATGGGGAATTCGGGCGGTAGGGCGACAGTGGTCTTCATCTGCCGGAGCTGCGCACGGGAGAACAGTTCGGCTTCGAGTAGGGCGGAGTAGAAGCGTGACAGGTCGCTGCTGGTGGAGATGACCGCCCCGGCGGCGCCGGCCCAGCCGCCGATGTTCGCCCCGGTGTGATCGGTGTACTTCGGGGTGCCGTCGGCGAAGACGATGGCGTATCCGTGAGCGTATCCCGGGCCGGTGTTGGTGGCCCGCGGGTTGGCGTAGTAGGTGTGCTTGAGGCCGAGCGGGCGGGCGATGCGCTCGCGTACGAGGTCGGCGAGACTCGAGCGGGTCAGCTTCTGCGCGATCATTCCGAGCAGGGTGTAGTTCGTGTTCGAGTACGACCAGCCCTTGCCGGGGGCGAATGTCGGCGGGTGGGCGAAGGCGGCGTTGAGCAGCTCTCGCTCGGTCCAGTCGTGGTGCGGGTCGTTCTGCATGAGAGCCAGCACCTTGGGGTCGCCGGTGTAGTTGAACAGGCCGCTGGTGTGGTTGAGCAGCATGCGCACGGTGATGTTGTCGCCGTTGGGGACGACGCCGGGCAGGTACGTCGAAACGGGTGCGTCGAGGGTGACGGCCTTCTTGTCGACCAGTTGCAGGATCAGCGTCGCGGTGAAGGTCTTGGTGTTGCTGCCGATCTCGAACTGGTCGTCCGCACGCAGTGCGCGGCCCGTGGCCATGTCGGCGACTCCGGCGACGGTGGTGGAAACGCGCCGGCCGTCGTTGATCCGTGCCAGGTAACCAGGGTTGCCGATGGCCAGCATCTGCTGTGCGACGTCCCGCATGGAGCCGCCGGCCGGTGAGGCCGGGCGGGAGGTGGCGGCGGCGGGAGCGGCGACGGCGATCACCGAAATGGCCAGCATCGCCGCCGCGGTTGTGGCGACACCCACGGTGCGCCGACTGATGGGGTGCGTCGTCGTCGAGGCGGTCGGGTTGGTGAGGTTCATGGTCTTGTCTCCTTGATCAACGGCATGGGGCCCGGGGCTGCCTCGCCGCAAGGGGGTGGGGGCAGGCGTCTTCCGCGAAGCGCCGCGGCTGAGCGTCTGTTCTATTAGATGTATATCAGATAGAACCTGTAGCGTGCAGCTATCACTTGACCTCGACAGGGAGATGCCGATCTACCAGCAGATTCGCGACCGCATGGTGGGAGCCCCTGCCGCGCCGACAAGGAATCATCCGCAAGAGCGGCGCCCGTGCACCCGGGCGTCGAGCAGCCCACCACCGAGGCCGAGGCCGTCGCCGACTGGCGGCGACGCGCCCGCACGCTGCTCGCCGAGGCTGAGGTTCGCGGACTATGTCCCGTCCGCCGCGCAGGTCATGGCCTCGCGGCGCTGCGCGAGGATGCAGGTCCGGGCCGTCGAGGCATCCGGAGCGCCTGGGCTGTCGTGAGTGATCTCGTCAGGTCGCCGGACGCAGCCGCCGTACGTTCGCCGGACCGTCGATGACGCCGCGGGTGATCCGGCTCGCGAGCTCTTCGAGCCGTTCCCGGGTCGTCCGGTCCTCCGGCTGGTACACGACGACACGGGTGCGCGGGTTCGCCTGGAGCTGCATCGTGACGGTGCGCAGGGACAGCTTGCCGACGTGCAGCGACCGGATTCCCTTCACCCGGTCGGGATCGCTCGACACGTCCGCCTGGTCCCACAGGCGGACGAACAGCGGTGACTCCTCGCGGAGCCGGCCGAGCAGCGGCCCCCAGGCGGGATCGGTGACCGACTCGCCGTAGTACGCGCGCAGCCGGGCCACGATGCCCGCGCACTCCTGCTCGTGGTCGGAGTGCCCGGCGATCCAGTCGGGGTGGGTGAAGTGCAGGTAGGCACAGTTACGATCGCCCGCCGGCAGCGCCTCAATGTCGTCGATCATGAACCGGAACGGCGCGTTGTAGGCCAAGGGCTCGAACCACGGATTCATCGCCACCGCCGGCTGCGGGGAGAGGCTGTCCAGCAGCCCCTGCAACTGGCCGCCGACCTGCTCGAAGCTCGAAGGCTCCGCCGCGTGCCCGCCGAGGAGCAGCAGGTGCCGGCGTTCGCCGGGGGAGAGCCGCAACGCCTCCCCGATCGCCGTCAGCACCTCGACACTCGGTTGTACGTCGCGTCCCTGTTCGAGCCACGTGTACCAGGTGGACCCGACGTTCGCGAGAACCGCGACCTCCTCACGGCGTAGCCCCTTGACCCGGCGCCGGCCACCGCCACCGGGCAGGCCCACGTCCGTGGGCGAGAGCCGGTCACGCCGGGCCCGCAGGTAGGCGCCGAGCTCACGAGAACGTATGTCCGCCATGGCAACGAGCATGCCACGGCGGGGCCGGGCCAAGGTGGTGGTCTGAGCACCAGCATCACGGCACTCTGGAGGGCCGCCCGCCAGGGCCGCAGGGTGGGTGTCATGCAACGGACATGGCCGGTTCTCGTGGCGGCATTCGGAGCTACGTACACGTTCAGCATCGGCAACGTGACAGCCCCACGGCTCGGACCGGATCTCGGTGCGGATCGTGGCGAGGTCGCGCTCGTGCTGGCCGGCTTCGCGGTCACGTTCGCGGCCGGGCTGATCCCCGCCGGACGCCTCGGCGACCGGTACGGACGGCGGCGGCTGCTGGCCCTAGGGCTGGTCGCGGTTGCGCTGACGTCGGCGCTGGCCGCGGCGGCTCCCGGACTCTGGTGGCTGGTCGCCGCGCGGGTCCTGCAAGGTGCGGCCTCGGCGATCGTGATGCCACAGACGCTGGCGATCATTCAGACCTCGGGCAGCGGGGCCACCCAGGCGCGCGGGGTCGCGGCGTTCACCGCGAGTTCCGGGGTCGGCACCGTGGCGGGGCAGGTCGCCGGTGGCCTCGTGATGGGGCTGAGCCTGCCGTGGGCGGGATGGCGAGGGGCGGTCCTGACCTCCGCGATCCCCGCGGTGGTGGCGTTGCTGGGCGTGCGCCGGCTCCGGGCCGCCCCGCCGGACGGCACCGGACGGCCCGACCTCGGCGGCGCGCTCCGGGCGGCGATCCCGCTCCTGGCCCTGGTCGCCGGTCTGTCACTCGGCCCGGCGACAGACTGGCCCTGGTGGACACTCGCGCTGGTGGCGTTCGGGTTGCTGGGGCTGTGGGGTTTCTGGCGCAACCAGAGACGGCGCGAGTCGGCCGGATGTCCGGTGCTCGTCGCCCCCTCCAGCCTGCGGCCGCCCGCGCTGCGGATCGGGCTGTCGATGACCGTGCTGCTCTTCGCCGGGTACGGCGCGTTCAGCTACGAGTACTCGATGTTCACCCAGGTCGGTCTCGGGTTGACGCCGGTCGGCTCCGGGCTCGGGCTGGCCGCGTTCGCGGGGGCTTTCGTCCTCGCGGGACTTCGCATGCCGCGCATCACCGCGCGGTTCGGCGACCGCACGATGGAGGTGGCCGCCGGCCTGCTGGCCGCCGGTCTGGTCGTGCTCGGCCTGGCCTCGTGGTTCGGCCAGGGCAAGGGCGCGGCGGTCTGGATCGGCTGCTTCCAGGTGATCGGCCTGCTCCTCGGCGCGGCACAGGCGAGCCAGTACGGCCCCCTCGTCGCGACGGTCATGGCAGCGGTGCCCGATCGAGTCGCGGGCCTGGCCGGAGGACTGTTCACCACCGCGCAACAGGCTTCGCTCGCGCTCGGCATCGCCACGATCGGCGCGATCCCCGGCACGCTCGCCGTGTCGCTCGGCTGGGAGCGCGCCTTCGCGGCGGGGCTGGGCGTTCAGGTGGTCACGACCGTGCTGTTCTGGGCCCTGGCAGGGCGGCTGCGCGGCTACGACGCCCGCCATGCCCCGGACGGAAACGACCCTTCGACCACGTCACTTTCCTTGTCAGAAAACAATCAGTAGAGGATGGGTATTCACTCATGATCAAGATGATCATCACGTTGAAGCGCCGCGAAGGCATGACGCACGACGAGTTCAAGCACTACCAGCAGAACATCCACCGGCCGCTGCTCATGTCGATCCCGGAGTCGGAGCGCTACATCCGCCGGTTCGTCGTGTCGTACCCCGTTCCGGCGCCCCGGTACCCCGCATCGGAGTACGACTCGGTGGTCGAGGCCTGGTTCGACGACATGGCCGGCCTTGAGGCCCTGTTCTTCAGCGAGAACTTCCTGAAGATCGTCGACCCCGATCACGAGAACTTCATCGACCTGTCGACGTTCGGGCGCGTCATCTGCGAAGAGGACGTCGTCATCGATCGCGGCTAGGGCCGTAACCGCGCGAACTCCGGACCCGGTCGGCTCGGAGCGCGGTGCCGGTGTTGCCACCGGCCCGTCGCTCCGAGCCGCCGCCGTGTCGCTCTCACCGGTGGACGCGGTACCAACCGGTCGGTATCTTCACCAGCATGACCTTGGAACGCCGCACGTGGCGGACGCTGGAGCCGTTGCACGGCATGATCTACTTCTCCCCGGACGCGCATGCCGCTTACCAGCGGCTCGGGCTGACCGGACGGATGGGGTACTTCGCCTCCCGGGCGGCCGCCTTCGGCCCGGTCTCCGCCGAGGCGGTGATCGCCACCTTCTACAACTTCAATCCCCAGGTGGTACGCAAGGCGATCCCGGCCGCATGGCACCTCGCTTCCCCCGCCGACATCCTGGACGCCCGGCTGAACGCGGCCGACACGACCTTGCGCCGCGTACTCGGCGACGCGGTTGATTCGCCGGAGATGTCCCGTGCCGCCGAGCTGGCCCGGGAGGCGGCCCAGGCGATCTCGGACGAGCTGAGCGGGCGGCCTCTGTACGCCGCGCACACCGCGCTGCCCTGGCCGGCCGCTCCGCATCTGGTGCTCTGGCATGCCGCGACCTTGCTGCGCGAGTTTCGCGGTGACGGCCACCTGGCCGCCCTGCTGGCCGCCGGCCTCAGCGGGATCGAAGCCCTCGTCAGCCACGCCGCCACCGGTGCCGTACCGGCTGAGACGCTCCGGACCACCCGCGGCTGGACCGAAGCCGACTGGGCGGCCGCCGAGAGCAGGTTGGAGGAGCGTGGCCGGCTCAGCGACGGCTCCCTGACCGAGCAGGGGCGCGGGGAACGTGAGGCCATCGAAGAGGCGACCGACCGGATGAGCAGGGCCCCCTACGCCGCGCTCGGCGACGATCGCTGTCAGGAACTGAGCTTCCTGGTACGCCCCTGGAGCAAGCAGGTGGTGGCCGAGCTGATGCCCTGGGCCGCGGCTCGCAACTCCGGAAATCTCCGGACGCCGCGAACAAGCTGATCATCACCGAAGGTGGGCCAACAGCCGGTGCGGTCCGGTCAGGTACGGAGAGCTTGGGCGAGTGCGGCGAGGCCGTCGGCGTAGATGCCGTGGAACCGCTCCAGGCGTTCGACGATCGTCGCGGTGGCGGTGGCCATGGTGACCTCCTGGATCACTCGGTGGGCACGGGCGCGTTCGGCGCGATCAGGTTGTTGTCGCGCAGGGCCGTCCAGAACGCGGCTGGTATGGGCTCGTTCACCGCGGCGAGGTCCTCGGAAACGTGGGACGGGCGCGACGAGCCGGGGATCGCTACCGCGGCGGCCGGGTGGGCGAGGCTGAACTGCAGGGCGGCGGCCTTGACGGTGACGCCGTGCTGCTCGGCCAGCGCGGTGATGCGCTTGACCTTGTCGACGATGGCGGGGGACGCCTGCTGATACTCGAAGTGCGTGCCGCCGGCCGTCACGCCGGAGTTGTAGGGGCCGCCGATGACGATGTCGACACCCTGTTCGGCCGCGGTGGGCATGAGGCGTTGCAACGCGCGTTCGTGGTCGAGCAGGGTGTAGCGACCTGCCAGGACGGAGCCGTCCGGCTGCGCGTCTTCGAGCCCGAGGGTGAGTTCGATGGGTTCGACCCGGTTGACCCCGAGCCCCCAGCCTTTGATGACGCCCTGGTCGCGTAGGTCCTGCAGGATGGGGAAGGCGCCGGTGCGGGCCTGATCGAAGGCCTCCAGCCACAGGTCGCCCCAGAAGTCCTGGGATATGTCGTGGACCCAGACGAAGTCGAGACGGTCGGTGTTCAAGCGCTTGAGGCTGTCGTCGATGGAGCGGTGGGTGCCGTCGGCGCTGTAGTCGTAGACGATCTTGTTGGGGCGGCCGTGCTCGAACAGGCCACCCTTCTCTCCGAGCTCGCGGCCGGCGGGATCCTCGGTCTCGTCCGAGATGAGCCGGCCGACTTTGGTGCTCAGCACGAACTCGTCGCGAGGCCGCGAGCCGAGCACCTGCCCGAGCCGCATCTCCGACAGGCCGGCCCCGTAGAAGGGGGCGGTGTCGAAGTAGCGAATGCCCTCATTCCACGCGGTCTCGACGGTGGCCAGCGCCTCGTCTTCCGGAATGGCGCGGTACATGTTGCCCAGCGGCGCCGAGCCGAAGCCCAGGCGGCCCGGCAGGAACGAGCGGATGCCCATGGCGGCTGCCTCCTCAGGTGATCTGGCGGGCCGACATGACGGACGCCAGCCCGGGGACATGGGTGCGGCAGCCTGGCTCGGCCCCTTCGGGACAAGCCGAGCGAGCCGCGGATCGAGTCAAGGAAAGATCGTGGGAACCAGCCCGCCGTCGACACTCAGCGCGGCTCCCGTGGTGGCCGACGAACGCTCGGAGGCGACGTAAGCGACCAGATTCGCCACCTCGGACGGCCGGATCAGGCGGCCCAGCAGGGATCCCGCCGCGCGTCCCTCGGACACGAACCGGCGCTCCTGCTCGGCCGGGTCCAGCCCTGGGTACAGGTCGTCCCACATCCTGCGCACGCCCTCGCTGATCGTCGGGCCGGGCAGCACGCAGTTGACCGTGACGCCGGTCCCGGCGGCCTCCTGGGCCATCCCGCGCGAGACGGCGAGCTGCGCGGACTTGGTCATGCCGTAGTGCACCATGTTCACCGGTGTCTGCACCCCGGACTCGCTGCTGACGAATATCACCCGGCCCCACCCGCGGCCGGCCATCCGGGGCACGTGGTGCCGGGCGAGGCGGACGCCCGACAGCACGTTCACCTCGTAGATGTGCAGCCATTCCGCGTCGGTGATCTCGAAGACCGGCCTGGCCACGTACATGCCCACGTTGTTGACCAGGATGTCGACATCGGGAACCTGCTCGACGAGCGCGGCGGCGCCATGCGGGCCCCCTTTCCGGACCGTCACAGCGGGCCTTAACCCCTAACAAAGACCGACAAACCGGACTTGCCGTAGGTGTGATGGCCGGGGAGCCCGATTTTGCGTGACACGGACGTCATCGCCGTTGAGAGACAACCCACAGTCCGTTGAGCGATGGTCGCAGGGCCTGCGCTTACCTCCTGGGAGTGTTGGTTCTTTCGGGACTGATGAGCCATCGGATGGGGGAGTCAGGACGTATCGACGAGCGTGTCGAAGGCCAGACCGCTGGAGCCCTCACCGCGGCCCAGTCCGCGGTGGGCGCTGAGCCAGACCGACACCCGGCCGTTCCGCCAGCGGGTGCGGTTGAAGGCGAGGGTGAGCCTGGTGCCGGCCGGTGTCACTTCCTCCTCGTGGACGAAATACGGGTTCCCCGCGTCGAACCCCTCGCGCAACAAACTGGTACGAGGCCGCACCAGGCGGCCGTCCACGGGGTCCGGCATGGCGGCCCGCTGCAGCCGGACGGCGCGGTTGTTGCCGGGGACGTGTACCGGAATGAAGGGAATCCAGTTCTCCGGGACGCTGTTCATCGCCTGGTAGGCGATCGGAGCGCGAGGCGGGTCCTCCGTGGGGACGGGACGGAACCGCTGCCGGTGAGCGAGGATCTCCGCGACGACTTCGCTGCCGCGGCGGCTCTCCCCGGTCGGCAGCCGTACGATCTTCTCCAGACCCCAGACCATGTTCGCGTTCTCGTCACGGATGAGCGAGACCTCCTCGAGGACCGGCCCCTCGGCGACCTTCGGAACGGTCGGCGGCAGGAACATGCTGGTGTCGGCCGCGACATCCTCCGTACCGATCGTGTCGAGAGTGAACATCGACCACCGTTGCCAGTCCTCGTCCTGCCCGGCGCCGGCGGGTGTGATCCACAGCCGCTGTCCGAAGACGTCGGTGACCGCGAGTCCTCGAATCGAGGCCAGCGTGCCGGCCGGCAGGTCGCAGGGCAGTTGGAGCCAGTCGTTGCTGTAGACGAGCGCGAACTCGAGAAAGATCAGCCGGGCCAGGTCCGTGCGGTCAGGCTGTACGCCCGCGAAGTTGGTTCCTCCGTCCTCCACGGCCCACCAGCGTGGCAGCGGCATGCCGGAGTAGCGGACAGGCGCGGGGAAGACCGTCCGGTTGATCGGCTGGTGGGCGGGAGCCGTCCCGCCCACGGGGCCGCGCGGGTCGACGGAGAACGCGTGCCAGTCCAGGTGCCCGCCGGGATACTCCTGTGCCGTCAGGACCTTCTCTCCGCCCGCGGGTGCGGTGGCCGCGATGGAGAAGCGGTGCTCGAGCCGGCCGGCGTCCCATGCCGAGTCCGGACCTGGCTGGTCGAACAGCCCGTCGAACCAGCGGACGAGTTGCGCACCGAGATTGTCCAGTTGCGAGCGCAGCAGGACCGTACCGGGGATGCCGTCCCAGGCATGGCCGTTGTTCTTGAGGTGCCGGTAGAGCTCGTACCCGTCCATGCGGCGGTCCGCGGCGGCCTGGAGGAACGACCAGACCTCCGCGTGGGCGGCACGTGGGGTGTCGGCGTCCAGGTTGGGATCGGGCGCGACGATCCGGTATTTACTGACGTAGTCCTTGCGCAGGTGTCGCAGTCCCAGGTGTTGGCCGAGGAGCTTCAGCCAGCGCCGGCCGATGATCAGGCGCAGGTCGAAGGAGACCGGATCGGCTCCGGACGCGAAAGACAAGGCGCGCCGTTCGGCCAGTGTCTCCAGCGGCCGGTCCCCGGGCAGATCCTGAGGTGTGCCCGATCCGGGCCGGAAGCGGGAGGGAGTCGTGGTGGCAACGGAGTAGGTCGCGGTGACGGCCGTTCCCGCGTCCGAGCCCCGGAACTCTCCGAGCTGCCACTGCCGGGTGAGCAGCCAGAGCGGGTCGCGGATCTCGGCACGCAGGGCGCGGTCGAACCCGGCGGTGCGAGGCCTGCCCTCGATCCGGTTCCAGAGGCCGACAGCGGGGAAGGTGCGGTCGGTCAGTGCGGTGCGCAGGTCCTCGATGCGCGGAGGCTCAGCCATGGGTCTTCCCTCGCAGGTTCGAGATCGCGAGATCGGTGCTGATGGTGATCGGCTGCCGGGTCGCCGACATCACAGTCGCCGGGAGCAGATGGGCGTACGCGGTGTTGTCCAGGTGGCCCGGTTCCACAGCACGTGTCTTGGCCAGATCGAGGGTTTCCCCGACGGCTGTGATCAGGTCGTCACCGTTCCAGGTGCCTGTCTTGGCCGGTGGCGTGACAAGCAGCATCGCCTGCGGCGGCTCGGAGTCGGGATTGTCGTAGTGGACGGCCATCGCCGTGGTCTCCTTCTCCGCCGGGATCACCTCGGTCCATTCGTCGAGCAGAAGACCGCTGTGCAGATTGCCGCTCAGCAACGGTTCCGGCGCGTAGTGCGCGGTGAACAGCAGGCGGTCCTCATCGAGTTTGGCGCCTGGCGCGAACGTCATGCCCAGCCAGGTGTCATTGGGGCGATAGGGCAGCTGAACCGGCACCAGTTCGGGCTCGTCCCAGCCGAGTAGATCACTGAGCAGGCCGCCAGGGCCACGCAACGCGTCGGCGATGATGACAGCCTGTTCCCACAGCCGGGGTTTCTCCCGCACCCGGGCGATGCCGTGCACCCAGTCGTCTACCGGCATGTCACGCTTGGCGTCCTGGACCAGATGGCTCAGGAGCTTGGAGCTGTCGGCGCGAGCCTTCTTCCAGTCCGAGTGGAGCTGTGCGGGAGCGGTGAACTCCGGTACGACAAGGACGTCGTCGCCGAGCATCGCCCGCAGCGCGTCGGTCGCGGCGACTACCCGGTCGGGGCCGGTCAGCGCTTGATCGTAGGCGACCAGGGCCTTGTCGGCGGCGGCGAGCCGGTCGACGACCTCGGTGTGCAGCGCCCGTGCCCGGGTCAGGAGGTCCGCCCCGAAGGCGACGGCCCGCTCGCGGAAGGGGGCCAGGTCGAGGCCGGTCCGGTCGAAGTCGCTCAGCGGCAGGAGCGCGGCGACATCGGTGAGCAGCCCGCTGAGCGTCTTCTTCGTCGTCCTGGCGATGTTCCGCAATGCCTGCAGCCGGCCGTTGAAGGCCGTGCGTCTGGAGCCGACGATGGTGCGCAGCTGGGAGGGCGTGGCAGGGCGTGGCGTGGCGGGTTTGGTGGTGAGCAGCCACTCGGCTCGCTGAAGGAGGCGGAATCGCTCGTCGGTCGTGGCCGTCGATGGCAGCCGGTCGTAGGCCGCGATCAGGTCGTCGGCCGCTGTGAGCGACTGCCCCATGCGGACGGCGGTCGCGGCCACCGCTTCCAAGACCTGGCGGAACATGGTTCGCCGCCAGAGGGTCACCTCACCCCAGCCGCTACGCACCATGCCGAATCCGCCGGCTGTGGAGATGAGATTGGCGTAACCGGTCAGGAAGGTGTCGATTCCGTTGACGACGGCCGTGCGATTCGGTTCGGCGGGCGCGGGCGGAAACAGCGGGGTCAGTGAAGCAAGGTAGCCGGCGGTGTTCTGGCGCAGCCGGTCCAGCGATGTGCGAACCGCGGCGGGCCGGTTTCTCGGGATGGAGACGGCGGTGTCGATGGCACGATCGACGGGTTGCGCGCCTGCGGCGGGGACCAGATCCGTCGGCCGCAGCGGCCGGGAGGTGGTGAGCAGAGAGCGCAGCGCGGTGATGAGCGGCGACACCTCGAAGAAGGTCAGTTTGCCGGTCAGCCGCTCGGTGTGACAGATCTTCAGCTCGACGTCGGGCCGGGGCTGATCCTTCGCCACGACGACAGCGATGATGCGGTCGTCCAGATCGGTCATGGCCGCGTCGTCCTTGGGCTTCACCCCCCAGAGCAGGTCGATCGGCTGAAGTTCGAGGTCGAACTGGGTGACCGTGCGACTGCGGGGTTGCTGGTCGAGCGGGTCCTTCCAGCGGACCACGGCGGCCACCGTGGCCTGGGATGGCAGCAGCTTGGGCAGCCAGGCGTTGATCGCCGGCTCGGCCTGGGCCCGGGGACCGTTGCCGCGAAAGAGGCCGGACCCGTGTTCGGGCCCCAGCCCCGACGTCAGCTTCAGGCCCAGCCGGTGGGTCAGCGTGACACCGCTGCGCGGGGTACGGACTACGGCGGGGTCAGGCGCGAATCCTTCCTTGGCGTAGGCGTCGAGCGTCGCGCCGGCCCTTTCCGGGTTGCCGGCCAAGGTCTGGTGCGCGGCTTCGGCCACGGCCAGGTCGGCCAGCGCGTCGTGGATGTCGAGGAGCCGCTGTACCTCCTCGTTCATCGCCTTCTGCTGGGCCTGGCTCGCGTCCGGCATGCCGCTCGCACCGAAGGGGTACTCGGGAAAGGCCGGGGCCCGGGTGGCGCGCCGGACCAGCGCGAGGCCGTCGACGACGGAGCGGGCCTCGATGAGCTCCAGGGGAGTCCCCGGATCGACGTCGGACAGCTTGCCGGAGCGCAGCGGGAACTCCCCGCGCAACGCCTCCAGGAAACTGTCCAGCTCGGCATCGGGATGGCGGTCGTGCAGGGCCCGTTCGAAGCGCTGGCCGAGCAGCGCGCCCAACGACTGGCCCTGCCGAAGGCCATCCAGGAGGTCGAGCGCCACTCGTACGCGGTCGGAACTGAGGTTGACGGCGAAGCAGCCCGGGTTCTCGGGCGAGCCGTTGGCGATGTAGCCGGCTCGGAGCACTGCGGCGGTCGTGGCCTGGGCCGGTGACGGAGCGTGGATGTAGCCGCCGTTGGCGGCGTCGTGCATCAGCGGTTCGGATCCTTCCGGCTGGAACAGCGTGGCCAGGCTGCCGGTCAGCTGCACGGGGGTGAGTGACGTGTTTCGCGGCCGGACGTCTTCCAGCCATCCGTACGCGCCGAGATGCACCCCGCGTTGTGCCGGGGAGCTGCCGTCGGGACCGTAGCGTAGATCGAAGAGTCGTTCGTTGACGAGCCCGAGCAACCAGGCGTCCAAGCGGTAGGTGGCGCAGTCCAGATGCTCGGCCACGACCCGTTCGAGCCGCGCGGTGGGCACGTCCGCGAGCACGTCGAGTGCCGCGATCTGCTCCGCCAGCTCCCTGGTCGCAGGGTTGGCCGCGGTGAGGGCGGCGGGGATGAAGTCGACGACCAGCTTCCCGGGGTCCCCGGTGATGTCCTCGTCCGGCGAGTACAGCTTGCGGAAGCGGCTTTCGCTGTGCGGAGCGGACTTCTTGATGTGGATGAACAGCGGATCGGCAGCGGACACGATCTCGCCTTCGGCGGCGGCCAGTTTGCGCGCGGTGTCCTCCCAGCCGAGCAGGACGGCGTGACGCAGCAGGAGGTAGAGCAGGGCGGCGGGGCGCCGGTCGTCGGTGAATCCCTTCTCCGTTCGGATGGTCTCCAGGTCGGTACCCGCGTGGTCGGCCAGCCACCGCAGATAGTTGCGGCCGTCCTGGAGGTAGCCGCGGACCGGCCGGGTCTCCGACAGAGGCCGGTCGTCGATGAGCGGGCCCAGCAGCGGGTACTGTTCCTCGACGAACAGACGGCGGATCAGGTCGGGGTCCGGTGCTGACGCGCCCGAATGGCCCAATTTTCGCAGCAGGTCGCGGATCGGCTGCGGCATGTTCAGGGTGTTCAGCGCGGGAATGACCTGAGGACCGTTGCCGCTGAAGTTCTCCCGGTTGTAGACGTCCTCGACGCTCTGGGCGTAGCGCTGGAAGTACTCGGCGGACGTGGGGTGCAGGGCCAGGATGTCCAGCAGTGTCTGATGGGGGTCGGCCACGGGCCCATGCGGATCCGGGAACTTGCCGAGGTGCGGAACGTCCTGAGCGGCGGCCTGCCAGTCCTCGGCCGCAGCGGTCAGTACGGCGTTGAGGCCGCGCCGATGTGTCGCCGTCGAGGGCCACGCCATCCGGGAGAAAGCGGTTGTGGGCAGAATGCCGTAGGGCTGGCGCCCGATCTTGACTGCGGGCACGGGGCCGCGCCCGGACACGTGCCGGACGAAGAAGTCGCGGGTCTCGGTCACCACGTGCGCAGGGATGATCGGATGCAGCATGGTCTGGAGATACGACCCCCAGGTCGCAGGCCACAGGGCGACGTTCGCGGCGCGTGCTTCCCGCTGGTCGGTGCCGTCGGCGTTGGCCGCTCCGGCGAGCGCCGCGGGATCGATGCCCAGCAGCTCGGCCAGCCACTGGCCGTCGGTCTTGGCCGTCCAGTCGGCAGGCGCCGCCCGCGCGGTCCTCATGGAGGCCGCCCGCCGCACGGCGTCGGCCTCCTCCAGGACGTTCTGGCCGGCGGAGGCCTGTTCACTGTTGTTCGTGGGGGTGCCCTGGGGCAACAGGCCGAACCCGGCGGAGCTGCGCAGCTGGCGGGTGATCAGGCCGGCGAGGTCGGCGGCCGTCTGCTGTGGAGTGCTGTTCTGCCGTACGCCGAAGACGATCAGCCGGTCGAGGCCGTCCCGAAAGTCGTCCTGGAGCGGGATCCGAATTCCCATGCCCACCTCGACCGCGGCATCGAAGTCGGTCAGCCAGAGCAGGTCCGCGGGGATGTGCAGGTCGCCGGACACCTCGTTGATCTTCGGCTTGTCGGCGGATGACGGGTCCGGACTCACGGTCAGTGAGGCGGGAATCGTCCTGCCGAGCTCGGAGAAGACCGCTTCGCCACCGGCGTGGCCGATGAACGTGAACCGGTCGGGCAGCAGGCGTGCCTTCGCCGCCTGAGTCCACGATCGGGAGGCGACGTCCGCCGGAGGAGGGGTGGTGAGCACGAGGAAGGCGACCAGGACGGCGTCCCCGGCGCCTCCGGGCGGGTCGTCGATCCCGATCGGGCGGCGGCGCCGGATCGTCTCGGCGCGGGAGGCGCCCACGGCCGCCAGCAGGGCGGTGTCGGCGGTGAGGAGTTTCAGCCGGTCCCCGCGCGCCCGCCAGACCGCGGTCCAGTACGTGATCGCCGGCTGCCGGTCACCGGCGGCGACCGGCTCGGGGGTCACGACGACGAGCACGGTGGTGCCGGACTGCACTCCGATGGGCCGCTCAGCGGGATTGGCGGGTGTGCGGGTCTGCACCAGCCAGTCGGCCCGGCCGGCCGAAATCCTTCCGGTCAGTTCGTGCCATGCGGCACGTTCGGCCACGGGATCGCCTCCGGCCCGCCATACGGCGATCCAGTAGGCGTCGACCGCGGTGACCTCTCCGATGGTGGGACGGGGCTCGAACGCGTCGATCTGCCATTCATCGGGAAACACCCGGATGAGGAGTTCTGTGGCGGTGAAGCGCGTCTCGATCCGGACCGGTCCGAGGAGGACAGGGAAGTCGTCACTCAGCGTCAGCGCCGCTCGTGGATCGGGCATGGTCACGGCAGCATCTCCTGTGCGTGTACGGCCATCAGCACTGGCGCCTGGAAAAGGATGTAGGCGACGTCCGCGGAGCTCAGAGCTCCATGCCAGAGCGGGAGGGACAGGTCCTCGACGTGCTGGAGGCGCTTCTCCTCGTCCGCTTCCGGGTCGTCGAACTCCTCGATCACGACCGGGACGGTGGCCTCGTCGAGTTCGATGAATCCGGTCCCGCGGGGGTCGAGGTCGGGCCACGACAGGTCGTTCCACACCTCCACGCGGGAGGGCAGTTCGGCGGGGGCGACGTCCAGGCCGAAGCGGGGCTCGCCGGGCCGCTCCTTGATGACGAAGAACCAGCCCGCGCTGCCCGCGGGCTGCTCGCCCTTCGCCGCCTTGGCCGTGAGGTCGAAGCCGAGCAGATAGATGTCGGGTTCGATCTTGGCCTCGTACAGCGGCAGCCGGATCTCGTCCTGCGACGGGTTCGCCTCGTCGACGAGCTCGACGGGCACCCGCTCTTTCGTGGGATCGGGATGGGCGTCGCTGGGCTCCCATCGGGCCCGGTGAGCGTAGATCGCGGCGTTCGGGTACTTCTTCAGCAATTCACCGCGGATGACCAGCACCAGCTCGTCCTCGGAGCCCTGGTCGCGGTGGTCGTGCCGGCCGAGCTTGGACTCCTTGGTCCAGCCGGCGATCGGCGGGATGTCGTACAACCGCTCGCGGCGCTGCTCGGAGGTCTCTCCTTGGAGGGGTCGCACCGCGCGGACGTCCCAGAATTGGCGGAAGGGGGTGCCGCGCTGGTCGGTGGGGTACTCGCGCCACAGGAGTTCGCGGGCCATCTCGTGGTTGAGCCCGACCATGTAGGACTCGATGAACTCCTGGTTCGTTTCCAGCAGACTGATCGAGTTCGGTGGCACCTTGTGCAGGTTCGGCACGAACAGATCCACGGACTGCTCGACCAGCGCCTGGTACATGGGCATATCCAGGACGGGGTAGGCCATCGCCTCCAGGAACCGTTTGGCGAAGGGAGCCAGCCGCTCCGGCAGTTTCACCGAGCTGAGGAGCTGCCGGGGCACGGTCTCGTCGGCGCTCAGGCCGGTCAGCATCGTGTCCGTGGTGCCGGCGACGCCGAGCTTGACACGTTCGTCGGTCTTGCCGCCCAGGGCGGCGTCGACCCACCCCTCGTACAGTTCTCTCAACGCCTTCTTGAACGCCACCGCCTCGGAACTGTCCGGGCCGCCCGCCGTGGGGACGAAGGCGTCGCCGGGCATCGTGAGGACGAAGTTGCTGCTCGTGGGGAGCCGGTCCACGGGATGGGCCGAGGCTGCCACGCCCGGGCCCGGCGGATGGAGGTGCAGGTCGAGCTGGGCCGGCGTGACGACGGCGGCGGGCCTCGTCTTGGGAGGAGCCGCGGTGACGCCACCGGTGTCCTCGTCCATCCTCGGCACGAGCGCCTGCGGCGGCAGCTGCGCGCTGAACGGCAGGGCTCGCATCAGCCGCGATCCGGGCCGGGTGATGCGGCGCATCGCCGCCGACAGCGGCGCGGACGTGATCCGGCTTTCCGCCACCCGGAATCCGACGGCGAGACGCTCGGCCTCCGCCGATGATCCGGCGTCGAGGGCGGCCGCCGGTGCGCGCGTGACCACCCGGGAGTGGGCCGGGGCGGTCAGGGTGAGCGGCCTGCCGGACGGCACCGCCGCCTCACGCATGGTGGCGGGCGGTGGCACCAGATGCTTGCGGTGCAGCAGGTCGCCCACCTCCCGGGCGACCTGCGCGGCTCGGATCCTGGCGTTGGCCGCCAGGACGTCCCCGACCTGGGCCCACGCGGCCGCCATGAATTCTTCCTGACGCTTCTGAACGACCTGGGCGCCCAGGTTCGCCGCTACCCGGAACCGGGGGTCGAGGTTGAGGCGGTGGACCCAGTTGCGATTGTCCGCGATCGGGGTGCCGTCGCGTTCGGTGAGCAGCCGTGATGCCGGTGCGTGCCAGCGGCCGTATAGCGGCGGGGTGATGACCGGATCGGCCGCGCCGGGTGATCCGGCCGCGTCCCCGGCGGCCAGGGCGCGGTGTGCCGAGAGCGGGTCCTGGCGCAGATAGTCGTCGGCGAGATTGACCAGTCCGGCGAGGGCCTGCTGGAAGGGGTGCGGATAGGTGAAGCCGAGATCCTGGAGATCGTCCCACTTATCCCATTTGTCCTCCGGTCGTTCGGGTACCCGCAGAGCGCCGCCCAGTTTCAGCACCCCGCCGAGTTCCACCGGCAGGGTGATGCCCGGCAGCCCGGCGCCGGGCGGCCGGTGCACGTCCACGTCACGGCGACCGATGCTCTCGTCCAGCGGCTCCTTCGGTACGAGCAGCCGCACGAGGTACTCGAAGTCGCCGGCGCTTCCGGTGGAGAAGAACCACCGGTGGTAGTACGGCAGGTCTCCAGCCGCCTCCTGGCCCGGGTAGGTCTCCTTCCACGCGGGATGCAGAGCGCCGGGTGAACGTGCCGGGTCCAGCCCGAGACCCGCGAGCCGTCCCGTCTCGAACGCCGGCACCAGGAAGGCGTGATAGCCGGTGTGCGGATCAAGCCGGCGCGGGCAGATCAGCCGGGCACAGGCGCGGTCGGCGTTGATGCCCAGGACCCGCTGCAGAGCGGGCAGGACGCCGGCCATGTCGTCGGAGGCCACGGGCGCGTCGAGCGAGCCGTCGACATGGACGTGAGCCCAGGCCCCCAGCTGCGCGGGCGGCGGCAGCGCAGCCGGTTCGGTAACCGTGATGAACGGCAGCGGGCGGCCCACGGCGGTGCCGTCCTTGAACTCGGCGCCGTTCCCGGCACGCGAGTCCTCTCCGCCGGCGAGCACGATCAGCGCGAGCCAGGGCCGCAGGCGCTTGGTGGTGGTGTCTGGGGCGGCCGGGCTGTATCGCCAGGGGAAGTCTTCGTCGTAGAACTCGATGTGGGCGAGGTAGTTGGGCTCGACGTTGGTGATCCACGGTCGCGGTTCGGTGCGCGAGATCACCCGGGGATCCACTCCGACGACGTCCCCGGGGCCGTAGATCTGCACGGTCCGCATGACGTCGCGGCTGATCGGGTCCGGTGAGCCGATGGCTTCGCCGCTCACCCGCAGGTTGACCGGGACGGCGGCACGTGAGGTTCCGACCGGGTCGGTGGTGATCCTGGTGGCGATGCCGGACCTGAGCCAGGGCAGAAAGGTGTAGGCGTTGCCGGTCATGGGGTGACCGCTGCTTCGATGTCGAAGATCTCCGCGCTCGTGGTCAGTTCCTGGGCGCCGGGCTGGGCGGCCGCGATCCCGGATCGTACGACTCCGCCGGCCACCAGCACGAGCTTGTCGGAGAGCGGGGCGGCCGCGAACGCCCATCTGCCCGTGGCCAGCCCTCCTGTCGGCGCCCAGCTGCCGGTTCCGACGTCGAAGACGGCCGCGCTGGCATAGCCGACGTCGCTCTGGGCGTTGTCGCTGCCGCCGACGACCAAGACCTTGTTCGAGCCGAGCGGAACGGCGCGGTGCAGCGCGCGTCCTCCGGGCATGGCCTGCACGGCGGTCCATTTCTCCGTGTCCTGGACGTACACCTCGGCACTCGCCCGGCTGAACGGGTCGAACGTGCCGTCGCCGGGCCCACCCGGCGCACGACCGCCGGTCACCAGCACGCTGGCGCCGCCGGACAGCGCCGTGGCCTGATGCCAGGCACGGGGCGCGAGCAGCGCGCCGGTCGGGGCCCAGGTCTCGCCGGTGGTGCTGTACAGCTCGCAGTAGGCCAGGGCGGCGTCCTCGTCGCGGGCGAGCGGCACGGTGCCTCCCACGACCAGGACCTTGCCGTTGGCGAGGACCACCGCGGGGTGTCCGCTGCGGGCGTCGGTCATGGCGCCGGTCTCGGTCCAGGTTCCGTCGTCCGGGTCGTACAACTCGGCGGAGCGCAACGCCTTCACCGACTGCCCGGATCGGATCGTCGTGCCTCCGGCGACCAGGACCTTGCCCCCGGCCAGGACGGCACTGTGGCCCCAGCGGGCGCCCTTCATGGCCCCCGTACTGCTCCACCGCCCGGATTCGGGGTCGTAGATCTCCGCTGCGGCCAGACCCGGTGCCGGGAACTGCGCCGATCCGCTGATGCCTCCGGCGACCAGGACCTTGCCGCTGGGCAGCAGGGTCGTCGTGTGCAGACGCCGGGGGGTCTGCAGGGAACCGGTGGCCGACCAGGTGCCGGCTTCGGGATCGTAGAGCGCGGCCTGGCCGAGTGCGGCGGACGAGCCGTCCGCACCGCCCACGACGAGGACCTTGCCGGTGCCGAGCACGACCGCGCTCTCATGCTGGCCGTACCAGCCACCGGCTGCCGGCAGGGGTCCGGTGCTGCTCCATTTGCCGGTGGCCGCCAAGGTGGTGCTGGTCATGGCCGCAAGCCCTTCGTCGTCGGTACGTTCATGGAGTGAAGATCTCGGCTGTTGGCGTCAGGACGTCCTGACCCTCAGGTGCCGCCACGCCCGCCAGTACGCGACCGCCCACGGCGAGGACCCGCCCGTCGGAGAGGAGCAGCGCGGTGAAGTCCCACCGGCCGGTGGCCAGACCGCCGGTGCTCGCCCAGGTGCCGGTGCCGGGGTCGTAGGTGACGGCGTTGCGGAAACCGGCGCCGAAACGAGGACCGGCGGTGCCGCCGAGGACCAGCACCTTGCCCGTCGGCAGCGGTACCGCGCGGTGGCGGCTGCGCCCGCCGGGCATGGGCGTGACCGGCGTCCACCGGTCGGTACCGGGGTCGTAGATCTCCGCGGAGTCCAGGCTGCCGGCGCGGTACCCGCTCCCTGGCCGGCCGGCCAGGGAGTCACCGCCGGTGACGAGGACTGTGCCGTTCGGCAGCAGGGTCGCCTGGTGCCCGACGCGCGCGGTGATGAGGCTGCCTGCCGGTGCCCAGGTGCCGGTGCCCGGGACGTAGATCTCGCAGTAGGCGAGCGCGGCACGGCCGCGGCCGGTGAGCAGCGCGCCGCCGATGACGAGGACCCGGCCGTCGTGGAGCCGGACGGCCTGATGTCCGGTACGGGCGTCGGTCATCGGCCCGGCGTTCTCCCACTTCCCGCTGGCGGGGTCGAACAGCTGGGCGGAGGTCAGGGTCACCGGATCACCCGCCCGGCGTCCAGTCCCGCCGGTGACCAGGACTTTCTGAGAGGTCAGGAGAGTGGCCGTATGCCCATGACGGGCGATCGGCGTGGACGTCCCTGGCGGCACGGCCGTCCAGCGCCCGGCGACCGGGTCGTACACCTCGGCGGCGGTCAGCGCGGACCCATCGGCAGCCGACCCGCCGAAGGCCAGCACTCTGCCGTCGGAGAGCCTGGTCAGCGAGTGGAGACGGCGTCCGGTTCCGAGCCGGTCCGCCGGCGTCCACGTACCCGCCACGGGATCGAACAGCGCGCTGCCGGCGAGCGGCGCTCCGGTCTCGTCCGCGCCGCCCGCGAGCAGCACCCGGCCCCCGGAGAGCAGGACCGCGGCGTCTGTGGAGGAGTCCACGCCGACCGCCGTCGGCAGTGCCGCGATGCCGCTCCAGCCACCGGGGACGGCGGCGGCACCGACGACCTCCGATGAGGGGATGACATGCAGCGTGCCGGCCAGGCTCGGCTCGGTTTCCACCCATGCGGCCATGGCCTCGGTCGCCGTGGTCCGGCTGCGGAAGCTCGAAGGACCCGCGGCGACCGCGGCGGCGCCGCTGCCGGGCGGGAACGCCTGCTGGTTGTTCCGCCTGTGGGCGACGACGAAGCGCTGGCCGGTCACCTGGAGGGTTTCCTCGGTGGCGTAGGGCCTGCGGAGCGTCGCCTCGTGCCGCGACAGAGGGGAGCGGCTGGTGCTGCTTCCGTCGAGCAGCGGCTGGAAGACCGCGGGGCTGACGCGATGGAGCTTCTTCTTGCGGACGGGCGCGGTGTCCGGCGATGGCGCCGTGTCCGCGGCCCGGAACTCCGCCGCACCACGGGCCTTGCTGTCGATCACCATGAGTTCGTACCGGGCGCTGCGGCGGACCGCGCGCGCCGACGCGAGGGTTCCCTGCAGGGCGGTGAGTTCGAGACCGGCGTCCTGGTCCTCGTACGGGGACATGGTCAGCTTCGCGGCGTCGTCCATGTCCTGGAACTGGGCCATGGCGAACTTGTCGTCCGGGACCGACACCTGGACCAGGCCGCTGTCGGGTGCCGGGGCGATGCTGAACCGTTTGCCGTCGCGTGGCCGCTGAGCGCCGACGCGGTCGATGCGCACATTGAGTGGGATCAACCGCTGGTGGACGAAGAGCGTGCCGAGCGGGTGCAGGACCAGGTGGTCGCTCTCCGGCAGCGTCCGCAGGTTGACCAGCGCCTGGGTGGCGCCGTTCGGCAGCCTGGTCGCCCAGCCCTCCACCTTGCCGATCTCGTCGCAGAGCAGCGGCAGGACGTCAACCGGCGGCAGGGTCGGATTGTCGCTCGCGCCCCAGGTCAGATCGAAGTCCGCGGAGATCTCGAAGAACAGCAGCGAGATGGACCCTCTTCCGCGCGCCCGCCACGGGGCCGGGCCCTCCAGCTGGAACCTGAGGTGGATGCTGAAGAGGCCGACGCCGAAGGCCTGGAGCGAGACGCTTGCCGCGATGTCGATGACGAACGCGAACGGGGAGAACCGGAACAGGGCGTCGAAGCTGAGGTGGCCCTGGAGCCCGAAGTCATCGAAGCCCAGGACGAGCTCGGCCATCGCCCCGAACTGCACGGTGTTGCTGGTGACGGCGAAGTAGCCGGATACGCGGATACGGGCGAACGGCTGGTTGATGATGTCGACCGAGATGCGCGGCGGCACCGGGAACGGCAGGGGCGGCGGCTTGAACGAGGGATGGAAGCCGCCCACCGACAGGACGAGGTCTCCCTCGCCCCAGCCGACGAGCAGGCCCATGCCCCCCTCGATCGTCATGAACAGGATGCGTGACTCGAAAAGCTGGGCGTAGAACCACAGCCGCTGCTTGTCGAACTCGATCACGCCGATGAAGTTGACCTGAAGCACCAGCAGCGGCAGTTCCTTGGCGGGCAGGATGCAGCGCAGGACACCGATGATGGCGATGTTTCCCGGGATCTCGACGATGACGCCCAGCGAGACGCTGATCAGAGTCGGGGTGCCCCAGCCGAGCTTCACCATGGGGCCGACCAGGAAGGTGTCCTGCTCCGGGGGGAAGAAGGCCCGCAGGTCACTGAGGATACGCGGGGCGTTGGCGACCACGTCCTTCGGGAACATGACCGACTCGACGGTGCCGGTGCGTACTCCCTCCACGAGCGCGCCGAGGTTCATGGTCCGATGCAGACCGAGCAGTCCTCCCACGGCGAGCAGGGTGAATCCGTAACCCAGTTGCAGGCCGATCCCGCCGAACTCGGCCGTCAGAATGATCAGCAGGGAGAAGCCCTGCGTACCGTCCGGCATCCGGGTGGAGATCAGCCCGATCGCCTTCACATCGATGAACCCGGCCAGCCGGAAGGCCAGGGCACCTGCGTACTCGCCGCGGTCGGGGTCGAAGTAGAGGAACCCGCCGCCGCTGACGACGTCGAGGTCCATGGACAGGCCGACGCCCGCGGGCGGTCTGGGGCGAGGCTGTACGTCGACCGGCCCGAGGTTGCCCTTGCCGTCGGGCGTCAAAGCGAGCGGGATCTCGATCCCCAGGCCTTGGACGACACTCACGATCGGCCCGAGCGCGGCTTTGAGGTCCGAGGTGAGGGCGAGGGTGAACGTGCTGCCCTCGATGCCCACCAGCAAGGTGAGCGCGGAGAGGTCGACCGCGCCGAGGCCGACGTGGGAGGCGAGGCGCACCTCCAGGCCGCCGCTGCCCTCGAACCGCAGGCCGTCGGCCGGGCTGAACCGGACGCCGAGCTCGAAGCCGCTCTCGATCCGGACGCCACCCAGCAGCTTCGCGATGAAGCCGTCACCGCCGGCCAGGGTGATGAGGACCTTGCCGCGTTGCAGCAGCGCCCCCAGCTGCACCTCAAGACGTCCGTCCGGCTCGGCTCGCAGCCGCAGGGTCACGTCCACCTGCTCGACCGAGATCCGGCTTCCGCCGGGAAGCGACAGCAGGATCACCGGATCGGCGGGATCACGGCGATAGCTGTGAACCACCTTGGCCGTTCCCGACACGGTCGTGCCGGGTGGCGGCTCGACCCTGGCTCCGCCGGGCTGGAACACCAGTTTCGTCCCCGCTGGGACGTCGGCGTCGAGACGCAGAGTGAGGGTCCAGGCCTCACCACTGCGCTCGACCGATCCCACACCCAGTCCTTGCGGCACTTCCACCGCGAGGCCAGGCGGGTCGAGGTCGGTCCGCGGGACGAGAGAGGCGAAGACCAGGTCCAGGGTGGGTGGTGTGGCTGCACGGTCGAAGAGTGACGGCAATCCCGCGTACGCGGCGATCCGGTCGAGCACGGCGAGGATCTTGGTGCCGTCGAAGCTCGGCGCGCCCCAGTCGTAGAGAGCGGCCAGCTGGGCATTCGGTTCACGGATCCAGCCGCCGATGCGGTCGAAGTGGAAGTCGTTCTCCGTGAAGAACGGCTTCTGGGGGTCGATCAGGCCGACGTTGCGATCCGTACGCACCAGGACGCCCAGGAACTCCAGGAGTTCGTTGACACCCTGCTGCCGTCCCAGGAACTCGGTGAGCAGCAGGTTGAACACCCGCTGCGGGAAGTTCGCCAGGATCGGCTCCGCGCCGGGCAGGTTCAGGCCCGCCAGTGCGGTCTTCAGCCCGTCGAACCCGGAGATGACCGCGTCGATCTGGCCGCCGGCGCGAAGGATCCGGCGCAGGACCTCATCCCACTGCTCGGCTTCGACCGCTTCCTGAAGGCCGCGCAGCAATTCGACCAGGAAGCCGACGGATCCCGTGGTGGTGCTGAGAGCCGGCGCGATGGCGGCGGCCTGCGCGTCCGTCAGCGGCAGCCCCACGTCGGCGAAGAACTCTCGCGCCCCGGCCCGGGAGAGCCCGGTGAGCGGGGACAGGAGCGTGGCGAGCTGGCCGATCAGCCCGTCAAGGCTGCCTCGCTCACCGGTCATGACCGCGCTCGCGGGCGGGCGAGGACGAGGGGGACGTCCTGGATCGTCTCGACCGGCAGCAGCAGTCCGATCATCTTCGGGCCGTAGCGTTCGAGATCACGACGGAGAACGGGCCCGGCATGCCGGAGCAGCAGCGGGAGCATCGTTTCGGCCAGCTGGGCTCGGCTCACTCCGTTGATCACCGTCGGGATGGTGTGCCCCGGAGCGCGGACGCCCTGCACGCAGTGATGGTAGAAGGCCGCCCCTTGCATGGCCTGCCAGGCGGCGGCGACGGGACGTACCGACGTGAGCAACTCCCTCACCTCCCTGCGGTGCTGGCCGATCTTGCCCAGCAGCAGCCGCCCGAGAAGGCTGGTACGAAGCTGCTCACGCAACTGCTCCACCCCGCGCCGCTGGGCCAGATCGACGTTGGACGGAGGCCGGCCCAGGAAGATGTGGACCGGGCCGCCGGCACTCGGAGTGGTGCCTGACCAGCCGTCCTCGGCAGCCGGGATCTCCACCTGGAGCCGTTCGAGTACCGGGCCGATGGGCGTGGCGATGCCGAGATTGCCGACGTGCGCGAACTCGGGCGCGCTCCGATCGAGCTTGAAGTACTCGTCTATCGGCCCCGCTCGGATGATCATCGCGATGACGCGGTTCTCGTGATTGATCACCACGCTGCCCGAGTCGCCACTCTCGAAGGTCAGCTCCTCCCCGTTGTGGTAGCTGTCGCTCAGCGACTGCCCGGGAATCGGACTGGGCCTCGGCAGGATCATGAACTGGTTGACGTTCGTCTTGGACCCGGTCCCGTGATCCCGGGGATCGGACATTCCCACCCTCATGATGATGCGGTCGGGATCCGCGACATCGGGCTCGGAGAGCGTGTTGCTCAACATGGTGCCGAACCTCAGCCGCCCGTTGACGGCGTTGTAGACACGCACGTACTGCTCATGACTCGGCAACGTGCCCACGGGCGGTCCCTTACCGATCCCGAGGCCGTCGGTGACCGCCCCCTTGATCGGGATCGAGGTCACCGTGCTGCCGAGATTGACCTGCCAGGCGTTGTGAAACTTGACCCCGGGATCGAGCCGGGCCATCGCGCAGTCGGTCTCACTGGCGTGGCCGTTCACCACGGTCCCCATCACCCGGACCTTGGCGGGAATCCAGTTGAAGCCGCCCGTCCACTGGCCGTCGTGGTAGCCGCCGACCCACTCCTCGCCCTCGGTGGGCTGAGCCTTCTGGTTCGGGTCGTAGACGGGACGGCCGATCCGGACGCCGCTCGAGCAGCACGAGCTGTAGTCGGGTGAGTAGACGGCGAACTTGTCGATGACCTTGAAGCCGGGGAACAGGACGTGGGCACAGCTCAGCAGGACAGGGTGACCGCCGCTGTCGCGGGCGAAGCATCCCAGCGAGCCGGGCCCCTTGTTGTGATTGGTCTCGATGCTGGCGCCGGCCGTGACGAACGGCGGAGCGGCCGTCGGGACGGTGGCACGGGCGACCACGATCCGGGTGGGCAGCCCCAGGACGCTCACCGGAACCCCGGCCTCCTGGGTCTGATCCGAGCCATCGACGTACACGCGCCAGACCGGCGTGGCACTGTCGTCGTCGGCGACGCCCAGCCCCACGCCCACGATGCCGGGCAGGTCGCGGAGCATCCGCCGCACCTGCGGCAGATGTGGCCTGAGGTTCTCCACCGAGCTCATGACCTCTCCTCCCGGGCCGCTCCGGCGGGCTCGGCCGATCCCACGGGTGTCACGCCGAGGCAATCCAGTACGGGTGCGATGGGACATGCGACACCGTCACCGCCGGCGGTGGCTCCCCAGAGCAGCCCGATGAGGCGGCGCTGCTCGTCCAGCAGTGCCGCGCCCGAGTCGCCGGAGGCCGAGAAGACCCGCTCCGGATCGCGCGGCCCGACCAGAAGCTGCCCCGGCGCGAGGAACTCGCGGCCGTCGATGAACGGCCGGTCGGGGTAGGCGACGTCCAGGAGGATGCCTTCTGTTAGGCCGGTGGCCGGTCCGTGCTTGCTCACCACGGCCCCCGGCTCAGGAGGGGCGACGATCGTCGGCCACGGACCGGCGAAAGTGTGCCACAGCCAGCCGGGCAGGTTCTGAACGCCGCCGAGGCCGACGAGCGCAGCGTCGACGAAGTACTCCTCGCCGTCATGCTTCACGGTGCCGAGGCGGCCGCGCCCTGCATGCCCCAGCCGGACCGGCTCGGCCGGCGCCCCGTCGCCGCGGGATGGCGGCAGCGCCCAGACAGCTTCTCCATCCTGTGCTCCGGCCCCATGGACCACGTGGTGGTTGGCCAGCAGATGGTGGGCGCCGTCGATGTCGCGTACGAGCACGGAGGCGACGCCGGGCACGCCGCGGGAGTTGACGATCCGCACCGCCGGTGGCCCCATGAGATCCGGCAGGTTCAGCACGCTCGGGAGCGAGGTCGCACGTCGCGCCAGGTCGAGGATGTACTCCTGGTGGGCGTCGAGGTCGGCGCGCAGCCCCGCGCTGCCCTCCATCATCAGTACATCCCGCATCGCGCGCAGCGTGTCCACCGGGCTCACCCCGTCGATCTCCGCCGGCAACGGCCAGGCCGGCTGCTCGGCGCCGCGCAGGATGGCATTGACGAACGCCGGGCCTTTGCGGCGGTGCCAGGTGACCATGACGCGCCGGTTGTGATGCACCAGATCGCGTACCTCGGCCATGTGCCGGCGAATCACCGCGCCCAGGCGGCCGCCCAGTTCGCTGCTCTCCAGGGAGGTCCACGCGGCGCGGATCGCCGACCAGTCCACTGGCGGCCCGCCGCGCCTGATGGCCGTTCCCGGCACGGCCACCACGTCGCCGGCCGTGGTCACGCCGGGCGGGAGCAGCTCGACGTTCAGGTGTTTGAAGGCGGCCTCGACGAAGATGCCCTGAGATCGTCCGGTGAGAATCTCGACCGGGGCGGTCTTTCCCGTGACGAGAACGAGCTGCTTGACACCTTGAGTGAGGATGCCCACCGTCTTGCGGTCGTTGTCGAGAATCGGCGCGCCGGAGTCCCCGGGCAGCGAGAAGTGCCTGCCTCTGACGATCAACGTCGGTTCGGAGGGGGTGCCGCCGACCGAGACGATCAGGCCGGAGTTGTCGAACTGCGCCTTGATGGCCTGCGGGGTCATCGCCGGGTCCGCGGTGAGATAGCGCTGCATGTCCAGCCGGTACTCGACGACCGGTTCCTGGCCGGGAGGAGGCACAACCTCGATCTCGAAGACCCATGCCTGTCCGGGGACGATCTGGCTGCCGCTGAGTTGTTTGGTCGGCACCCGTCTCAGCGCGACGATCTTTCCGCGGGAGTGCTGTGTCTTCGCGCCGTACTTCTGCACCGCGATCTGGCGCTCGACGGGCAGTGACAGTACGCCGTCGGGTGAGCTCGAGGGCTCGGACGCGGAGATCGCCCATTCCGCGATGAGATCCCGTATTCCGGCGACCATTCCGATCTTCGGGACCTCGTTCGACGCATTAGCCCGGGCGGCGAGCTCGACAAGCGAGGCGTCCACCGCGAAATCGACCTGGCCGATTTTGACCTTGGCCTGGATGGCATTGTCCTGCAACTGCTGAAGGGTCTCCGGGACCACATTGCCGATGGGGTTGTTGCACTCGATATCGCAGCATTCGCTCAGCTCCGGCGAGTACACCAGCTTGGAGTCCGGCACCTCCTGCCCGAGCGGCGCCAGACCGAGGACGTGCGCGCAGGTCAGCATGTACCTGCCCTGCCCTCCGACTTTCCGGACGATCAGCCCGGCTGTGCCCTGATCGAAGTTGCCGTGCTTGCCCCGTGTCACTCCCTTGCCCGCATGCACGCTGGGTGTGCTGGAGTGCGGGACAGTGCGCGGCTCAAGCAGCTCGCGGAGAGACGGCCGCCCTTCACCTCCGAACGGATCGTCATTCAAGGTGACAACCTGGCCTGACCGCGTGGACAGGCCGGAATGACGCCCATCATGGGAGATGCCACCCGCATCACCTCGTTCGGTCGGGATGACTGACCATCTCGTTAGAAGAGTTACGAGTTTCATTGGACATGCGAAGTGGTTCGGCCGCAAGCATCCGGTGAAACGAGTTGCTCACCGAAAGTCCGGAAATATCCGGAAATATCCAGCAATGGTCTCCACATGACCCTGGTGGGCTTTGAAATAAGCAAAGGTGGGCTACCACGCTTTTGTGCCACTTGACGAACTCGGCCCGGACCCATCAGAAGGTCCTGAGTCTGCGGGTCGGCGTACTGAGGATCATCGTGGACCGCGACGCCGTGCTGGGCGCCCTCGATCTCGAGCAGTCAGGCGCTGCCCCCGAACGTGCTCACGGGCTGGGCACCCCGTCCGCTCTTCGACAACCTCACTGTCGACCTGCACGAGGCGGGGTGGCGGTGCCGTAGAGGCGTTTGGCGTGCCGAGCGTACAGACGCGGGGCGAGCAGTGGCATGATCAGCCGGGCCGTCAGTGGCGCGTGAGAGAGCACTTCCTTGACCACGTCGGGATCGCCCTCGTACATGCCCATGCCGAACACGAGCGGCAGGTCCTTCTTGGGGCTGTTCGACATACTGTGCTCACCGAGCTGGGCCCATTCGGCGGCGGTGACGACTTTCGCGGCCAGAGGAAGGATCTCCTCCTCTTCCAGGGCCATGTGCTCCAGCAGCCGGTCGCGTAGCACCTCGAAGGCCGCGGCGAGGCTCTCACCGTCGCGGGCCGTGGACGTCCACGCCGGCAACAGCTCCTTCACCCCCTCAAGGGCGGCCTCGATCCCGTGGTGCTGATCCTCCACCTTCGGCACGAAGGTCGCGGCCTGCGTACCACCGCGCTCCAGAAGGAGCGGCCACAGAATGATGTCCTCGCCTTCATGGTGCAGATGCAGGACGACACACATCAGCGCGGCATGTTTCCCGACCACCGCGGAGCGGTTGGTGTCACCCGCGGTCACCTCGCGCACGAGCTCGGGAAGAAGCCCGAACTCCCGGCGCATCATCGTGTGCACCATGAACATGTCCCGTACGTCAGCCATGGGCTGGTTCACTACGACCTCATCTCGCGATCTTGTGGCTATTCCGGTTGAAGCCACCATGGCCAGGCGCCCGGCTTGAGCACGTGGTGGTCACCGGCTTGCCCAAGCACTTCGGGACCGGCCCAGCCTTCCCGGACATCAAGATGCGGCGGCCACGCCGAAAGTTCGATTTCGGCCGCATTCGGTTTTCGCTGATCGCGTTCTCCCGGTCGGAGCCGGTCGGCGGGGGAGACCTGCGGGCGCGGCGTGCAGGTCTCCGATCACTTCGGTTGCCAGACGTCGAACTTCTCCCATGCTCCGACGCCGGTCGCCCGGGCGCGGAGCACGCCCTTCTTGTCTCCCGTGTAGTCGAGTTCGGCGCTGACCCCGCGGTCGGTGACCTGCTCCTTGAATGACCACCTGACGCATGAGGAGGACAAGGAGCCGGCCGCCGAAGCGGAGGCGAACGCCGTGGACGTCGTGCTCAGCACGAGCGTCCCCGCCGCCAAGGTCATGCCGAACGTACGCGTGCTCTTCCCGAGAATCATGATTTCGCCTTCTGCTCTCTTCGCAGGCCGGGCCGCTGCTTGCGGCCGCTCAGGGCTGCTGGATGAATACCGCCGCTCTGCGGATGCCCCGGGTCTTTGCGCCGGGGCAAGGCGGCTGACGCCTCGCCCCGGCGAAAGGACCGGTTCTCAGTCCATCTGGTCCTGGCGCTCGATGCCGAACTTCTGCTCCCACCCGATGGACGTCGAGTCCGCCCGGAGCGCGGTGGAGTCCGCCACGGAGACGTACTTGTTGTTCGCCAGCGACTTGATGGTGCAGTAGGAATTGGTCCGGCACACGACGTCGAACTCCTCCCAGGGGCCGATGGTGGTCGAGCGTGCGCGGAGCATGCTCTTCTCGGCTCCGGTGTAGTCCAGCTCGGCGGCTACGTAACGTGACGAAGCCAGCGAGCGGATGGTGTCGTACTTGCTGCCCAGGCAGATTTCGAACTGCTCCCAATTGCCCTCTTTGGCGGTGACCGTCCGGGCGCGGAGCGCGCCGTATCCGGCGCCCTCCCAGTGGAGTTCGGCGCTGACCAGACGGTTGTTCGCCCAGGCGCCGATCCAGCCGTTGAAACAGCCGGTCGGCGCTGCGGCGGTGTCGGCGCTCGCTGCGGGCACCGCGGTCAGCGCGATCGCTCCGGCCGCCAGGGTCATGCCGAGCGTGCGGGAGAGGTGTGCGAGGTTCATGCTTCCTGCTTTCTGCGGAGGTACGGGGACATGGAGGTATTCGATCGGTAACTGTCGGTGATCGACTGAGGTCGCAAGTGGTCGACCGTGGTGTGGAACGGCGTGTTCAGGCCAGCGAGATGGTGTCGCCGTCGACCTTGATCGGCACCTCGGGCAACGGCTTGGTCGCCGGACCGCCCATGACCTTGCCGTCCAGCCAGAACATGCTGCCGTGACACGGGCAGTTGATCATGCCGGAGGAGACGTCGCTCACCGTGCATCCCTGGTGGGTGCAGACGGCGCTGAAGGCCCGGAACTTGCCGGCGGACGGCTGGACGACGACGACCTTCTGGTCCGGGAAGACCTTGCCGCCCTCCTTCGGGATGTCGGCGGTCTTGGCCAGGACGGTACCACCGGCCTGCGTGGCGGGAGGCGTGCCGGTGTTCCCGGCATCGGGTGCCGAAGCGCGTGAGCCGGAGCCGGAGCCGGAGTCGGTGTAGGCGCTGGTCTGGCCCTCGCCGGCGCAGGCGGCCAGGACGGTCATCAGTCCGGCGGCCCCCACGCCCGCGATGGCGGCGCGGCGGGACGAGCCGGTCGCGAGCGGGTCCTCCGGCTGATCATCGGTCATGACGTGGCGCGCCTGGCACCCCTGATCAGACATCGTGCACATACGTTCGCCCTTCAGGTTCTTCCCGTGTCGTCGGTTTCGGCGCATGCCGCAGCCGCGTGCCGTGACAGCCAGGGAATGTCAGATAGTCGTTTCGGCCCTTGTCGGGCGGCGCTCAGAATGCGGCCTCTGAGCGGGACCTCAAGGAGGTTGCCGGGGTCCAGGCGCGGATGACCATGCACTTTTCCACACATCTGGGATTTCCCGGGGGAACTTATCACCTGCCCTCCGTGCGGTCGAACATGGTGCGAACCCCGCGCCGGAAGGCCAGAAAACTCGTCGAGCCGAAATCGAACTTCCCGGTTGATCAGCGCATCTTGTCTGCGTCAGATCTCGCGACGGCCCGCACACGCGGCGCCGGAACGGGATGCCACGAGGGGACCAGCAGGAAAGAGCATGTGGCACGCGGAACAGACCGCTCTCGCCGAAGGTGCCGAGGCGGAGTTCATGTATCGGTACGAGTCGAGCGCCCCGTCGCGGGTCCGAGCCGAGCTCGGCATCGCGACGGCCCATATCGGCGGGGGTGTCGCCCTGGCGATGCGCAACGACCCGACGGGCTACTGGAGCAAGGCACTGGGGTTCGGCTTCGACGAACCCTTCACAGGAGAGCTTCTTGATCGTGTCCTGGACTTCTACCGGGACGAAGACAGCAGGATGGCGGTCATCCAGGTCGCCCCGGACGTCCTGCCGAAGGACTGGGACGACATCCGCGCCCGGCACGACCTGCGGCCGGAAGGGAGGATCGTGAAGCTCTGGTGCCCGATCGACTTCTTCATCGCCGGCGCGACGACCGACCTGCGCGTCGGACCGGTCGGTCCCGACGACACCCGGGAATGGGCTTCGGTCGTGCTTCGTGGGTTCGGCATGCCGGAGCACGGGATCGACGAGATGATCGCGGCCGCGGTGACGCATCCGGACTTCCGCCCTTTCGCCGCCTGGGACGATGACCGGATGGTGGCCGGCGCCAACCTGTTCCTCCATGGCAGGGCCGGCTCACTGAACACGGGTGCGACCCTCCCCGGCTATCGCAACCGCGGGGCGCAGTCGGCCCTGCTGGCGGCCCGCGCCAAGGAGGCCGCGAACGCGGGCTGCCGCTGGCTCGTCGCCGAGACGGGCCAGCCCGAGCAAGGCGGCTCCAACTCGTCGCTGAGCAACATGCTCAGGGCCGGGCTGCGGCCGCTGTACATCCGGGAGAACTGGGTGTGGCGATCCGATGGCGCCGATCAGCCGACCCGATCGCCAAGCCGAACAGAGCAGGACAGCACCGGCATCGAGGCGTTCGGTTGGACCGGCTGAGCAGCCGGCTCGCTCACCAGGAAAGGACGTCGTCCGTGCCCCCTGCGCACTCTCCCGACCTCCGCCGCCGCGCGATCGAGCTCGCGCGGCGAGGCGACACATCGCTCGTCCAGCTCGCCAAGGATTTGGGCATCAGCCGCTCGTGCCTGCACGCGTGGCTGAAACAAGACGACGCCGATGCCCGATCCGGCGCCGATGACCAACTGCCCACCGAGACCAGGAAGAAGCTCACCGACCTTCGCCGCCGCACCAGGCAGTTGCAGACGGAGAATGACGTTCTCCAGCGCGCGATCCATCTCGCCCTGCGGAAGTGCTCTCCCAAGGTGCTCTACGCGCTGATCCGCGAGCTCGCCGACGACCACGTTCCGGTCGCGGTGGCCTGCCGGCTCCTTCATGTGTCGACATCGGGATATTACGACTGGCTCGGGCGTCCTGAGCCGACGCGTGTCCTGCGCAACAAAGAGCTCACCAAGATGATCCGGCAGATCCATGCTGATTCCAACGGCTCCTACGGCTCGCCGCGCGTCTACGCCAGGTTACGAGTCGACCTGGGCGAAGAGGTCAACCGCAAGCGCGTCGCCCGGCTCATGCGCGAAGCCGGGCTGCAGGGCGCCCGTGGCCGCGAGAGCCGCCGGCAGGTCGCCGGTCAGGATCGTGCGGACGGCGCCGTACAGCGCCGCACTGATCCCGATGCTCCCGATCGGCGCTGACCAGCCGGCCCCGGCCCGCATGTGATAGCGGTACCGGCCCGGCAGCCGCCGGGCCGCGTGACACGGTCAAGACGGTCACCGTCTTCGATGTCGAAGGAGAGATCTTGCCAGCTCGCAGCTGGATCGCGGCAGCGGTGATACCCCTGGCGCTGACGGCCTGTTCGGTGCCAGGAAGAGGCGCCGATCCATCCGTGATCGCTCCCCATCTCCTCTCACCACCTCCGCCTCGCAGCGCGTCGCCGTCACCACGGCGCACCCCGGACCCCGTCACCCACTGGCCGGCGAAAGTCACGTTGAAGGCGGCGGGCGGACACACCGCCGAGATCGGGGTGCTGACGCTCAGACGCCGGGGCGACCTGCTCGATCTGGTGTTGTCGATCACGCCGCACGCCGAACAGGCCCGTCGCGTCTCGGTCGAGGCGTTCGTCGGCGACAGCCCCTCGGCCATCAGCCTCGTGGACAACGCCGGGCGCAAGCGCTACCTGACCGTCCCGGACTCCGCGAACCGGCCGTCCCGGACGCAGGACCCGGCTCTTGAGGTGGGCGAGATCAGCATGCGTACGTACACGTTCCCCGCTCCCGGACCTGAGGTCACCGCGATGGACGTCTCCATCGGTGGCGCGCCGCCCCTCCGGAACGTGCCCGTGACGCCTTGACGCGGCCGGCCGGCATGCCGGCCGACCGCCGCGTCGTCAGCCCGCCCAGCCTCCGCTGAGGAAGAGGCTGGCGTGGAGCAGCATGAGCGGCCCGAGGATCACCGCGTACAGCGCCATCACCCACGGTCGCCTGGTCGCGACCCGGGCCACCAGCAGCCACAACGGGAAGCAGAGCAGCAGCGAGCGCGGGACCGACAGGTAGAACGACGAGGTCAGGAGAGCCGCGGCCTGCGTCCCCGCGTACACGGCCTCGCTCCACCTGCGCAGCACGAGCAGCAGGACCGGCACGCAGACCGACACCACCGCGCCGACGATCTCCATTCTGAACCCCACGGAGAAGTCGCCGTGCCCCATGGCCTCGCGCCAGGACGTTTTCCACGCCTCCCACGGC
Organism: Nonomuraea sp. NPDC048882; assembly: GCF_040649755.1. Classification (NCBI taxonomy): domain Bacteria; kingdom Bacillati; phylum Actinomycetota; class Actinomycetes; order Streptosporangiales; family Streptosporangiaceae; genus Nonomuraea; species Nonomuraea sp. NPDC048882. The sequence continues at coordinate 154,806 of NZ_JBEZGB010000008.1, read as the reverse complement.
CAGGTGAAGGTGCGTCCCCAGCCGGCCTCCTGCGCGTGCATCCAGGCCAGCCAGTCGCCGAGCCTGCCGTACTGGTAGGCCGAGTACGCCCCCAGCGGCACCAGCGGCAGCACCAGCCAGCCCGTCCGCCGCAGCGGTTCCTTGCGCACACAGAACTCCACGACGAGGGCCACCGACAGGAACAACCCCGTGATGCGCACGCATGAGGCTCCCGCGGCCAGCATCGCCGCCTGCGGCCAGCGGCCGTGCCTGGCGGCCAGCCAGGCGGGGATCGCGAAGGCGAGGAAGAGCGTCTCGCTGTAGCCGGCCGTCAGGAACACCGCCGTCGGGAAGAGCAGCAGCGCCACCACCGCCATCCATCCCGAGGCGCCTTCGGCCTCGGCCAGCCGGGCCAGTGGCACCACCGCCACCGCGCCGGCCACCAGCGAGATCAGCAACCCGGCCGCCGTCCAGTCGGGAACCACGAGGTGAACCAGTCGCATGAGGAGCGGCAGCCCGGGGAAGAACGCGGGCAGTCCGGGGTCGTGCGGCTGAGCGGGATCGCCGTCGTAACCGTGCTCGGCGATCGTGGCGAACAGCACGACATCCCACTGGCGCCACCTGTCGACGTAGTCGGCGAGCGCCACTCCGAGCAGCGTGGACACCATGATGCCCGTGTGCAGGCCGAACCAGAGCAGCAGCGCGTCGAGCCGTCCAGATCGAGTGATCATGAAAGTACGGAGGCCGGGTGAACATGGCCGGCAGGCGAGGTGTCCAGGGGCTGCGCCCCCGGCCTGGCATCCGGGCACTCGGCATCGTGGTCCCGCGCGCTGCACGTGTTGTTCAGCTGTCTATATCTGTGCACTGACGGTCTTCTTTCCTGGCGGTCGCGAAGGCCGGAGAGCCCTTCGTGAAGGACAGTGGTCATGGCGAAATGGCCGCGTCGCAGGCCCAGGCCGGAATCGTTGCTGGGCCTCAACACGGCTGGTGAGCAGCCGGGACGGCAGGGGATGAGGGCCGTCCGGGGAAATTCGATCCGCAGCAGGAGAGACGAAAAGCGGCAACGGCCTGGGGGAGTTCAAGCCCAGGGCCGGTCATGCCGTCCTGTGCGGAATGTCATGAGAAAAAGAGCTGCGGGTAGGGGGCCGCGGCTCAACGTGGCACGCCGGCCACCCTCGGCGGTACGACGATCAAGAGGACCTGAAGCGATCGGGCGCCGAGCGTCGTCCTGACCGGTTCAACCACATGCGTGAGCACTCAACCGCCGCACGAAGAACGAGAACCGCCCGCCGTTCAATTGCTTTCCCATGGATGTCTGAACCCTTTCTGACGCCCGCTGGATCGCCAAGGTCGATACGTGTCTCCGCCGACAGCAGGAATGACCTTAACGCTATTTCCGCGAGTCGATCACATGAAGTGTGTGACAGCTGTCGCAAGCGTGGGCGAGGTTGTTCTGGTATTCGCTCATCACAGTTCGGGCCTCGGCCGCTTGGCGCCTTTGAACAGGGATGATGGCATCACTCGAACGATTCGTCAAGGACGCTCCATGCTGGAAAGAGCTTTATGTCGAACGGCCTCGCTATGGTCCTGGAGTCAATTTATTACCCCATTCTCCGGACTCCTGGCATGAGGTCATCCGACCCCACAGAACGACTCCATGAATTTCGTTCCACATAAGAATTCGCCTGAGACGAGGTGCCCGGCGCTTTTGCTTCACCCGCGTGACCTCACCTCAGGCGTCCGCCCGGAGAGCCGGACGGGCGTCGACACGGCAGCGGCCGGGCAGGTGGCAAGCACCTGCCCGGCCCGAACTGCGGTAGGGGCGCTGTGGACGTCAGTCGAAGACGACGACCTGGCGGCCGATCGGCCAGAGCCAGAACCTCCGTCAGATCGTGGTAGTTGCCCCAGAACGATCCCGTGAACGTGCGCTCGCCGGACACGAACGGGAACAACGGCAGCTCGACCCGCTGTCCCATGAGCCCCACCGACACCAAGGTCGCCTCGTACGCCAGCAACGAGGCGTTCAGCGCCAGTGACTCCGGAGCCCCCGAACAGTCCAGAACCCCATCTGCCTCCTCCCAGCCGGTCAGCTCCCGCAGCTCGGCCCGGACCTGATCAACGGTCTTGCCTCGGGTGTTGATCGTGTGATCGGCGCCGTTCTCCCGCGCCACCGCGAGTTTGTCGTCGCTGCGGGCGAAGGCCACCACCGTCGCACCACCTCCGAGCAGCCGCGCGTACTGCACCCCGTAACCGCCAGGGCACCACGACGTACTCCGCGAAACCTCCGGGCGGGCCGAACCCGATCCACCCTCCGCTGCCCGTGCACAGCTCCTCGTTGCCCTCGTGACACTGACGGCAGGTCCCGTCCCCCCACGCCGGGTCCACCACCACCATGTCGCCCTCCGCCAGGCCCGCCGACGCCGGCACACCAGGGCCTACCTGCGCGATGTGGCCCGCGACCTCATGGCCCGGGATGTAGGGAAGGCCAGTTCCACCGGGAAGTAGCCGTCCAGTAGCTGATAGTCGCTGCGGCACATGCCGGTCGCCGCGACCTTGACGAGCACCTCGCCAGGCCCCGGCTCGGGAACCGGAACCTCGTCGATCTGCAACGGCTGCTTGTACCCGTGCATCCGAGCCGCGCGCATGGTCATGACGCCTCCTCGTTCTCGTCGCTGTCGTCCGGTGACGTTAATCCGGGCAAGGAAGGCTTGTTGATCGCGACTGAACCGTTCCGCGGCCGATTCAGAAGTGGCGATGCCCGATCGCTGTGGGCAGCGGGTTTGCTTCGTTCACTGGCCGTCAACTACGAAGCCCTTACAGTGCGGACATCAGCGAGGTGACTTGCCGGCCGACGCCTGAGGCCGCGGCCTCCGGGTAGTCGCAGGAGCACGGCCGAGCCGGCCCGCGCACGGCCCTGAGCAGGGCCGGTCCGCACATGGCCCTTTGCGTCGGGCCGGACCGCGCGCCCGTTCGTACCGGCGGAGCGAAAGGAGACCACTGTCATGGCGATCGCCACGATCAACCCGGCGACGGGTGAGACGGTCAGGACATTCGAGGAGCTCGGCGAGGCCGAGCTGGAACAGAAGATCGCTCTCGCGGACGAACGATGGAGGACGTACCGCACCACCGGCTTCGAGGAGCGGGCCGCGCACATGCATGCCGCCGCCGACCTGTTCGAGAAGGAAGCGGACCTGGCAGCGGAGCTGATGAGCACCGAGATGGGCAAGACCCTGGCCTCGGCCAGGCACGAGGCGCTCAAGTGCGCTCATGGCATGCGCTACTACGCCGAGCACGCGGCCGGATTCCTGGCCGACGAGCCACTGGCCGACCCCTCGCGGGTCGGTGCGGTGCGCGCCCTGGGCCGCTACCAGCCGCTCGGCCCGGTGCTGGCGGTCATGCCGTGGAACTTCCCGATGTGGCAGGTGATGCGCTTCGCCGCCCCGGCGTTGATGGCGGGCAACGTCGGGCTGCTCAAGCACGCCTCCAACGTCCCGCAGTGCGCACTGTATCTGGAGAGCGTCTTCCTCCGGGCCGGCTTCCCCGAGGGTTGCTTCCAGACGTTGCTCGTCTCCTCGCGCAGAGTCGAGTCGATCCTGCGTGATCCGCGGGTGGTCGCCGCGACTCTGACGGGAAGCGAGCCCGCCGGTCGTTCCGTGGCCGCGATCTGCGGCGACGAGGTCAAACACACGGTGCTGGAGCTGGGTGGCAGCGATCCGTTCGTCGTGATGCCCTCGGCGGACCTGGACCGCGCCGCGGCCACGGCGGTGGAGGCGCGGGTGCAGAACAACGGGCAGTCGTGCATCGCGGCCAAGCGCTTCATCGTGCACGCCGACGTCTACGACGCCTTCACCGACAAGTTCGTCTCCCGCATGCGAGCCCTCCGGGTCGGGGACCCGTTCGAGACGTCCACCGATGTCGGGCCGGTGGCCACCGAACAGGGCCGGGCCGACATCGAGGAGCTGGTGGACGACGCCGTCGCCGCCGGGGCGAGCGTGCTGTGCGGCGGACGGCGGCTCGACGGCCCCGGCTGGTTCTACCCGCCGACCGTCATCGCCGACATCACCCCCGATATGCGTATCTACCTGGAGGAGGTGTTCGGCCCCGTCGCCTCGCTGTACCGGGCGGCCGACATCGAACAAGCCCTGGAGATCGCCAACGCCACCAGCTTCGGCCTGGGCTCCAACGCCTGGACCCGTGACGAAGCCGAACAGGAACGGTTCATCGCCGACCTGGAGGCCGGCCAGGTCTTCATCAACGGCAAGACCGTCTCCTACCCCGAGCTGCCGTTCGGCGGGATCAAGCGCTCCGGTTACGGGCGCGAGCTCGCCGCCCACGGCATCAGGGAGTTCTGCAACCTCAAGACCGTCTGGATCGGCGACGAAGGAGCCTCGTCATGAACATTCGAGCCATGCGTGGGGGTCTTCGGGGTGATGATCCGTATGCTCGGCTGCCGCGGGTGGCGGAGTTCGGGGTGAGCAGCGGCACGGTGGGTGATGGTGAGCCGTGGCCGGTGGCGCAGATGCATGTGAGTGTGGGCGGTGGGGATGTGTCTCCGCAGTTGTCGTGGTGGGGGGCTCCGGAGGGGACGGGGAGTTACGCGGTGACGGTGCTGGATGTGGATGCGCCGACGGGCTCGGGGTTCTGGCATTGGGTGGTGGCGGGGATTCCGGCGGCTGTGACGGAGTTGCCGGAAGGGGCGGGGGACGAGGCGGGGTCTGGTCTGCCCGAGAGGGCTTACCAGTTGCGCAATGACATCGGTGAGGCTCGTTTCATGGGTGCGGCTCCGGCTGCGGGGAGTGGGCCTGATCGGTATTTCGTGGTGGTGCATGCTCTGGATGTCGAGGACATCGGGGTGCCGGCGGATTCCACGCCGGGGTGGCTGGGCTGGGTGATGTCCACTCATGTGCTGGGCCGCGCGATCCTGGTGGCCACCGCCGAGATCCCCGCCCCAGCGGAGGGCGGCACCTGAGATCCGCCCTCCCGCGGTCCCGGCCGCGCGACGAGCGGGGACGGTGAACTTCTCGCCGCTCACTTCCGGTTGTTAACCTGGGGATATATGCCCGGAGCACGAACGGGGGTTGGTACTGATGACCAGTGCCCGGGAGCTCAAAGACGAGGTCGTGGCCGCCTTCAACCGGCACGACGTGCCAGGCGTCGTGCGCTTCTTCGCCCCGCGGGCCGTCCTGGTCTCGCCCACGGGGCTGACCGAGGGAAGAGAACAGATCGGCTGGTATTACGAGCACCTGTTCGAGGGCTTTCCCGACATCAAGCTCACCGCCTGGAACAAACCATTGCTCGACGATCCCGCGGTCACCGAATACATGTACACCGGCACGCACCAAGGGCCTTTCCTGCTGGCCGACGGCAGCGTGCTGCAGGCCACGGGCCGCCCCATCGCGGTGCGCGGGGTGGCGGTGTGCAGCATAGAGAACGGCCTCATCACCACCGACCGTGACTACTACGACCAGCTGGAGTGGTACGCCCAGCTCGGCATACCCTTCACGATGAAGCTCCCGGCGTAGCGGTGCGCCGTGACCGTCACCGACGGCCGTGGCAGCATCGGCACACGACGTCGTCGTCGCGGTGCGGGTGGAACAACCGGATCTCGCGGACGCGGTTCGCCTGGAGGAAGTTCACCCAGATGACGGCGGGCGGGCAGTGGAAGGGATCGTCGGGCGGGCTGATGAGGCTGTTCTCCCAGATGACGACGTCACGGCCGGTCACGACGTTGGCGGAGTTCTGCCGTACGCCGGCGTCGAGATCGCGGTTCATCGCGCCCAGCAGCCAGTCGATGCCCTGCATCCGCTTGCCCTTCATCGTGGTGATCTCCACCTCGGGCGAGCAGAGCTCTTTGAGCGCCTGCGCGAACAAGCCCTGCCGCGCGGCTCGCATGGTTTCCTCCGCCTCCGTGCGGCGCTTCTTCTCCTGTACGGCCACGTCGTCGTGGGTCGCGTTCGCTGTCGCCAGCAGCGCTTGCGACAGCTTGGCCCGCGCCTGGTTGAGCCTGCTGCGTACGGTGCCGACCGGCACGTCGCACAACTGCGCGATGTGCTCATAGGCGGTGACGTCGGTGAAGTAGCGCAGCATCGTCACCAGCCGCAGGCGGGGTGAAAGCTCGTCGAGGGCGTGCCAGACCCAGTCGCGCAAGGCGTGACCGTTCAGCAGTTCCTCCGGATCGGGCTCCCCTCGCGGAAGGGTCAGTGTCTCGACATCCTCCACCGGTATCGGTGTCGCGGCGCGCAGCTGCATCCGGCAGGCGTTGCGGACGATCGCCCGCAACCACGGTGCCACGGCGGCGGGATCGCGCAGGTCGCCGATGCGGCGCATCGCGATCATGGCGGCGTCCTGGAGGGCGTCCTCGGCGTCGGGACCGCAGCCGAGGATGCTCAACGCCACCGCTCGCATGTCCGCCTGGTGCCGGACCAGCAACAAGCCGAGTGCGTGGACGTCACCAGACTGGGCCGCGTGGACGAGGTCGACGTCCGTGACCTTGGCGTTCTCCGAGGCGGTCAACGTGCTTCCTTCCGGAGCGTGGAGAAGTATTCACCAGGGGCCGACTTTCGGGCTCGGCCACAGGGACCCGTTCGTGCACGGCCGGCGTGATGCTCGGCATTCGTGTGGCGGGAGGCCGCCCGCGCGCACCGCGCGCCTTACTTTCCGGCCGGGGATCGTGTGCTCAGCACCCAGGTCACGCGCTCGTACAGGGGAACGAACCCCGCCCGCTTCATGTTGTGCAGGGAGGAGTTGTGCGTGCCCGGCGTCTCGGCCCCGGTCTCGGTGAAGATCACCCGGCAGCCGGCCGCGATGGCGTCGGAGATGCGCGCCCGCAGCAGCGCGCTCTGGGCGCCGCGCCCCCGATAGGGCGGCAGCGTGGCGGCGCCCAGGAGCTGCGCCGTCTCTCCGCCGATGTACATCCCGGCCGCCGCGATCACCTCTCCGCCGTGCCGGACGACGTAGGCGCGGACGCGGGGCAGCGCGGCGAAGGCGGCCGTCATCGCCACCAGCGGTTTGTCGGCCATGTCGAAGCCGCGCATCAGCATCGTGGCCCACTCCTCCGCGCCGCGCGCGTCCACGCGCTCGACCGGCGGACCGCCGGGCGCGACCGGCACACTGAGGGACAGGTCCCGAGCGAGTTTCACCGAGGACGTTCCCTGAAACAGGCCGTGCTCGGCGCAGATCTTCGCCCAGTCGGGAGGCAGTACCGAGGGCGCGAGCTGCAGGTCGGCCGACGGGTCGCTCCGCGCTCGGTAGAAGTCGCAGATCTCGCCGATCAGATCGGTCGTGACCGGCCCGGCGAAACCGAAGCCCAGCGCCTTGCTCCAATAGTGCGCCGGATCTTCGCGCATCGACAGGAGCACGCCGCCCGCGAGCCTGGCGCAGGTGATGCCCAGGGCGTCGCGCACTTCGGCGGGCGCGTTCGACTGGAACTGGTACAGGGCCTCGGCCTCGGACCATTCGGCCAGGGACGGCTCTGGACGCAAGGTGAACATGAACTCTCCATGGCAAGGCTGGACCACGGCTGCACGGCAGCACGGTCCGAAGGGGGAGGGATGCACAACGGTGCCACGGCGGCACGACGGAAGCCGCAGGCCGGCACAGCCCGCCTCGCCATTGATGCGGGCCGGGCGGATTCATTCTTGCCCGTCGCCGTCCGGAAAGGCAAATCGCCGCCCAGCCGTGAATGGCGCGGGTAAACGATCAGAGCCGCGGTCCCGGCTTATCGCAGCGCGCCGGGAGGCAAGGGCAGCGTGAATCGCCGGTGCGGCGGAAAGCCACGCCAACCGCTAATTCGGCGCGTCAGACCGGCGTCGTGAGGTTTGTCACACGGGTGTGGTGCGAGTAATTTTACCTGGACGTTGTCACGCGCTATTGGCCCAAAAATGCGAGCCCATTTCCCCGCCTTCTCGCCATTCACCCGTGGGCGAACCAAGACGACGATCACCGCCGCGCGCCCGGCGGCCGTCAGGCACAGCACGAACCGGCTTCCGTCGGCAGGCGGGAGCCGGTTCGCGTCAGGTGCCGCAGAGGTCAGACGCCGACCGCCATCACCTCCAGCTGGATGTTGTCGATGTCGCGGAAGACGACGACCGAGTACGCGAAGGGCTCCTTGACGCTCTGGATGCCGGAGTGCGCGATGCCGAGGCCGTCGAGCCAGTCCGACCAGGCGACCAGCCCCGCACGCCCCTCCACGTGCGGGGAGACGTGGTCGAGGCCGGTGCGGACCTTGTCGAACTCCTCGCCCTTGTTGCCGGCGTTGTGGTGCAGCCCGATGGCCAGCCCGGTGCGGGGCTCGATGACGAGCTCGGCGTACCCGGTCCATTCGCGGCCGTAGTGCGGGAGCGTTCCGTCCACGAGCTCGGCCTGGAAGACCTTCTGGTACCAGGCCACGCTGGCCTGCAGGTCTCGTACGGTGAAGGCGACATGGTGCAGGCCGCTGAAGGATGGTGCGATCGCGTCGCTCACTGGGGTTCCTCGTTCATGAGTGCGGATGATGGTGCGCCGCCGGCCGTGGCCGGATGGTGCGCAGCGCCGGGCTAGGCCGCCCCGTCGCCGGCCAGCGCGACCAGTTCGGCCGCGGCGGGGCCGGAGGAGGCCGGGTTCTGTCCGGTGATCAGGAGTCCGTCGGTCACCACGTACGGTTCGAAGTCGCCCGCCTTGGAGAAGTCCGCGCCCTTGGCGATCAGCTCGTCCTCCACGAGGAAGGGCACCACCTTCGTCAGGCCCATGAACTCCTCCTCGCTGTCGGTGAAGCCCGTCACCCGCCGGCCGGCCACCCAGGCGCCGCCGTCCGGATTCCTCGCGTGACGCAGCACTCCGGGTGCGTGACACACCAGCGCCAGCGGCTTGCCCGACGCCGCGAACCGCTCGATCAGCCTGATCGACGCCTGGTCCTCGGCGAGATCCCACAACGGGCCGTGCCCGCCGGGGTAGAAGAGCGTGTCGAAATCATCGGCCGACACGGTGTCCAGCCGCACGGTCGCGGCGAGCTGCGCCTCGGCCCGCGTATCGGCCTCGAACCGCCGCGTCTGGTCGGTCTTGAACTGTTCCTCGTTGCTCTTGGGATCCAGCGGCGCCTGCCCGCCCTTCGGCGAGGCCAGGGTGATCTCCCACCCGGCGTCCTTGAAGCGGTAGTACGGCGCGGCCAGTTCCTCCAGCCAGAACCCGGTCTTGCGCCCTGTGTCCCCCAGTTGGTCATGCGAGGTCAGCACGATCAGAACCTTCACGGTCTCGCTCCTCATCTCGTTCGCGGACACTCTCGTCCGCCGACATCGCGCCTGTCCGAAACCTACGGGGGGCGCTCTTGACGAACACTGAAGGCACTGTTGACGGCGAATGGACACGGAGTGGAGTCGTCAGGTCCGCCGGCCTCTCGAAGAGGGCTGTGGACACCCCCGTCCGGGTTTGAGGGGAACAGCCCCTTCGCGCTGGGTTTCAGGATGTCGCTGCGGTTGACTTGTAGCGCTCAAGCCCCGTGAAGGATCGGCATGCCCAAGCGTCATCACCTATCCGGTCCCGGCGGGAGGAGTCTGTGCGGCGCTCGTTTGTTGTGTGTACTTTTACCGGTCGTTCCAGCTGATCTCTCTCGGTCTCCTGTGCGTATTGTCTACGGTGTCCGACCGGAAATAATCCGTTTTATGAGAGGTTTCAGCATGTCCATTTCCAAAATTGTCGTCCCCGGCATTCTGCTGGCTTCTGTGATGTCAGCTGTCCCCGCATCCGCGCACGCCTCCGGCGACGACGTGTATCTCGCCGCCGGGCTGCGTGGCGCCAACGAAGTGGGCACGGCAGGTGACAAGAACGGGCGCTCGACGGTCGTTCTCAAGATCAGTGGTGACGAGATCACGTTCGCGATCCGCTGGAACAAGATCGACAAGCCGACCGCCGCTCACGTTCACCTGGGAGCCAAGGGTGCCAACGGCGAGATCAAGCTCAACCTCATCACCACGCCGATGCCCAAGGGCGTGCTCGGCGTCACCGGCACCGTCAAGGCCGGCCCCGACCTGGTCAAGGCGCTGCTGGCCGGGCCCGGCGGCTTCTACGCCAACCTGCACGACGAGAAGCACCCCAAGGGCGCGCTGCGCGGACAGTTCCACCGGCTGAGCAGGCCGATCGACCTGCGCGGGGTGCTGCACGGCAGCAACCAGGCCACACTGTCCGCCGAAGCGAGGGGCGCTCAGGAGGTCCAGGAGAACGACGGCAAGAAGCGCGGCGACCAGGACGGCCAGGCCGCCTGGTGGTTGCGCCGCAATGGTTCCGCCCTCGCCTACACCGCCTCCTGGTCCAAGCTCGGCGCGGTGACCAACGGCCACGTGCATAAGGGCACAACGGGCAAGAACGGGCCGGTGGTCGCGGACCTGTTCGCGGGCAGCCTGCCGGCGAACCTGACCGGCGTCGCCGGCGAGGCTCCGCTCAGCGGCAAGATCGCCAAGCGCATCATCGACAAACCCGGCAACTACTACACGAACCTGCATACGGCCGACTTCGCCGGTGGAGCGGTCCGCGGCCAGCTGTCCGGTCGATCGTTCACGCATCCGCGTGCCGTCACCGCCGACGTGCTGCGCGGTTCGCAGATCTACTCCTGCACCCGGCAGCCGTCAGGCTCCTTCGCCTTCACCCAGCTCGGCGTGACGGCCAAGCTGCGGCGGGGCATCGACCACTCGTTCGTGACCCCGGCCGCCGGTCCGCCGCAGTGGATCGCCCCCGACGACAGCGCGGTGCGCGGCACGGTCGTCACCAAGACGCCGAACGGCGACGGCAACATCCCCGAACTCGTCCTCGACGCGACTCAGGCGGGCGCGAAGACCGGGCTGCTCGCGCACGCCACCCAGATCCTGCGCCTGAACACCGTCGGCGGCGTCGCCCCGGCCGGCGCGTGCAAGCCCGGCTCCCAGGTCAAGGTCGCCTACGGAAGCGACTATCTCTTCCTCGGCTGACGTCCCGGCCGGTAGCAGGTACGCCGCAGGACGCCACGCGGGCGATCACTCCTGTGTGACGTCCTGCCGGATCTCCACCCGCCACGCCGGCCCGCGGCCGTCACGATGATCGGACCGGACCGTCGTCGCCCGTCCCGGGCAGGTCCTCCACCCCCAAGGCGATCAGATCGGCGGGGGCCGGGTCGGCCAGGTCCGCCACGCGCTGGGCCTGCCGCTCGGTCATCTCCTGGAAGACCTGGCGGGCGTAGCGTCCGTTGCCGAAGCCGGCGTCCCTGGGCATCTCGGCGAAGAGCGTGGCCAAGGCTGCACTCGCGGCCGAGGTCAGCTCGTAGCGGTGCTCGCGCGCCTGATGCTCCACGATGGACACCAGCTCGGCCGGATCGTAGTCCTCGAACAACAACGTACGGGTGAAGCGTGAGGACAGCCCGGGATTCGAGGCGACGAACCGGGTCATGTCCTCCGGGTAGCCCGCGGCGATCACCACCACGTCGTCCCGATGGTCCTCCATCAGCTTCACCAGGGTCGCCACCGCCTCCAGGCCGAAGTCCGTGCCTCCGCCCGCGGGCACCAGCGAGTACGCCTCGTCGATGAAGAGCACTCCACCGAGAGCGCGGGTGAACGCGGCGGCCGTCCTCGGGCCGGTGTGGCCGACGTACTCGCCGACCAGGTCACTGCGGTCGACTTCCACCAGGTGGCCGACCCGCAACATGTCCAGCGCCTTGAGCAGGCGGCCGTACAGCCGCGCCACCGTGGTCTTGCCGGTGCCGGGATTGCCGGCGAACACCAGGTGCCGGGTGAGCGGCGGGGCGGGCAGCCCGGCGTCCTGGCGACGTCGTACGGTCTGCATCAGCTTGACCAGCGAGCCCACGTCGCGCTTGGCCCGGTCGAGTCCCACGAGCCGGTCGAGTTCGCCGAGCAGATCCTCCAGGTTCTCCTCCGCGGGCTCCGTCACCACGGGCGCCGGCATGACGGCGGGCCGGGGCAGCGGAGCGGGGCCGGGAGGAAGCGGCGTAGGACTCCCGCCGAAGCCGCACTCCTCGAACACCGGCGCCGCCCCCTCGTCGCCGCCCACGGCGTCGGCGCAGTCCCGCGTGCCGCACCGGCGGAACAGCGGGTCCGCGCCGGAGCCGATGTGCAGGGCGGGAAAGCCCGAGCGGACCACGTCGCACGACTCGTAGACACCGCCGGCGCCCGGGGCGACGAAGACGCCGTTCTTCGCGGGGCGTACGACGCGCAGCGCCGTGACGACCGGGCGGGCGCCGGTCCACACGACCAGGCCGCAGCCCTGGGCGTCCTCCACCGAGCCGCCTTCCACGCGCACGTCGGCCTTGGCGTCGACGACGATGCCGGCCGCGCCCGGGCGCACCACCCGGTTGCCCTCCAGGACCGCGTGGCCGCCCTCGCCGACCTCCAGCCCGGTGCGCGAGACGCCGGTCACCGTGCAGTGGGCGACCAGCGACGCCGCGGCCGACGTCGTGCTGACACCGGTCTGCCCGCCGATGATGTGGGCGCCGGTGAGCGTGACCGCGGCCCGCTCGACGACCGACACCCGGCATCTCCGTGGTGGCCTGCCACGACGGACAGGTGCGGGCCATGGCGAACCTCATGTACTGCGCCGAACCCGGAACGGCCGAACTCGCCCTGCTCGTCGAGGACGCCTGGCAGGGCCGCGGCCTGGGCGCCCAGCTCGCCCGCATTCTCGTCGACATCGCCCGCGACCACGCCATGGCCGAGGTCCGAGCCGCCATCATGGCGCAGAACCAGCGGATGCGCCGCCTCATGGTCGGCCTCGGAGCCACCCTTGGCTTCACCGACGACCCAGGGGTCGTCGAAGCCCGCCTGCCGCTGAGCGCCGGCGACTGAGGCAGGACGCGCCGGCACGTACGGTGAGACGTGTTTCAGCGGGAAAGTGAGTCCATCGACCGCGTGCACGCCGACGCGAAGCGGCGCTCCATCGTCAAGGCGGCGCCCACCACCGCACCGGCGCCCGCCAAGACCATGATCAGGCCGGCGACGTCGTTGACCGCGACCGAGAGCACCGCCGCGACCAGCATCGCGCCCATGTGCAGCGACTGGTCGAGCACGTACGGTGCCTCCGCCCAGTCATGGCACCTCTTCAGCTCGATCAGCCGGTGGACGATCCAGCGGCGATCGATCACCGCGTGCGTGCTGGCCGACACCACGAGCGCCGTCGCCATGCCGACGATCTCCAGCGGCACCACCACACACACCAGCGCCAGAGCCGCCGCCTGCGTGGCGGCGTAGCCGGCGACGTGACGCAAGCAGGCGCCCCAGCCGGTCCACGGCGGCACTCCGGCGGCCAGCGCATCCGGATGCGGGACACTCTTGGCGGCTGCGACAGCGCTGCTCTGCACCACATGATCACCGACATGGTGGCTCGCGTACAGCGCGGCGAACATGACGGCGGCGAACGCGGCCGCGGTGGCATTCGACAAGGGGACTCCTTCGTGGGGTGCCTGGCGGACCGTGAGGAGGCGGCTGCGCGCTTCCCGCCAGGGGCTGAGCTTCGGCTCGACCGGTTCCGAGTCCTCAACGGCACGGGACGAGAGCGGCCCGCGGGCCGGGAACGCGGTGTCCTGGGTGAGCCGGAACGGGGAGGACATGTGTCGCACGGAGACCAGGCGGAGGGTCATGCGATCGGCTCACGAGCGTCTCTGGACGACCGGTCGGCGCGCGAACCGACGTCGCATGTCCGCCGGCGATGGTGCCCGGCCGTGGTCGCTGCTCGCGTAAGTGCCGGGGTGCGACGGCCAGCTCGAGGTCAGGCGCCCGCGCCGATGCCGCCCTCGGCGGCGAGCGGCAATGCGAGTACGTCCCTTACCTGGCATCCCCGGCTCATGCCGATGCACATACGTCCGCCCTTCCGGCTGTGTCCACTCTGTCGGCGGAGCCTGCGAGAAGTCTGCCGGGGCACGGCGAAGATGACCATGTACTTTTTCACATTCCCGGCCGCCATGCCTATCAGGTCGAACGCGTAGATCGTTCGCTCGCCTCCCTGGGAACGGACTCCGGATCGGGCACGGACGTTGCTCGCGGTGAGCCGTTGCGGAGCACTCGGACCAGCGAGCCGGGAGTGATCAGCGACAACGGCGGAGCGTAGAGGTTGGCCACCCGCTGGAAGCGCAACGCCAGCTCCTGATCGTGCGCGGCGGCGGCGTGGAAACGCTCCAGATAGGCGTTGAGCAGGCGCTTCTTCAGGCTCAAGGTGCTGGCGGCGTGGAGCAGCCGCACGTCGTCGTCGACGGTGATCTGCCACGGCCCGTCCACCACCTTGGCGACCCGCTTGAAGAACGGCAGCGGGCGCAGGTCGGTCTTCAGCAGTTCCAACGCCTCCAGCGCGGCGACCGTCATGCCCTGGCCGTACCTGGGATTGAACGCGCAGACGGCGTCCCCTGTGACGAGCAGACCGTCGGGGAAACGGGTCATCCGTTCGTAGCGGCGCCTGATCCCGGCCGGGTTCCGGTACACCTGCGGCTCCCCGATGGGCTGGGCGGTGCTGATGAGCCGGTGCAGATCGAGGGCCGGCAGGTCGGCCGCGAACTCGGCGAACCCGGCCAGGCTGCGGCCGGGAGCCTGGCCGTAGCCGACCAGGGTGACGATCCAGCGGTCGCCCTCCATCGCCAGCGCCACCCCGCCGCGAGGCTTGTCAGGGGTGGGGGCGACGACGACGATCAGATCTCCGTCGAGGTCGCCGGGGCGGCGGCGGAACTCGCGCGTCCCGTATCGCACGTCCAACATGACGTGTTCCTCGGCCGGTGGCACGATGCCCAGCTCGTCCAGCCAGAACGGCGTGCGCGAGCCGCGGCCGCTCGCGTCGACGACCAGGTCGGCCGGAATGGGCTCGCCACCGGCGAGCCGCACCCCGGTGACGCGGTCCCGCTCGACGAGCAGGCCCGCGGCGACGCTGTCGGGCAGCAGCCGTACGCCGGGCAGCGCGGTGATCCGGCGCCGCACCTGACCTTCGAGCATCGGGCGGCTGGCGAGCAGGCCGGTCATGCCGCTCTCGACCCTGGCGTGCCGCTGCCCGCAGTGGATGTGCCGGGCATTCCGCTGCACGTCGCTGGTGATCGCGCCCTGCGCGACCAGCTCGGCCGTGATGCCCGGCAACAACCGCTCGACGGCCTCGTGACCCCGGGCCAGCAGGGCGTGCGCGTGCCGGCTCTGCCCGACGCCCTTGCGGTGCTCGTCGTCATCGGGCATGGCGTCGCGGTCGAGCACCGTGACCCGTGCGAACTTCGCGTGCAGAGCGGCGGCGGACAGGAGCCCCGCCATGCTCGCGCCGATGACGATGGCGTGGTTCATCGATCTCCTTTGTAGTCGGCCACGGTCTCGATGAGTCGTGGCGGGGTCGCCCGCGGGTCGTTGGGGGAGAGGCGAAACGCGCTTTTCGAGTGCAGCCGTTCGAGGGGGCGGCCCGTGCTCTACGCCGAGCATCGTGTACCGGCAGCACCATGTGCGCATTCCGCTCAAAGTCAGCGATTACGCTGATTGCCCGAGACCAGGCTATCCACACGTCCGGTCATATGGTGACATGGGGTGCCGATAAATTGCGGGGTCGGAGGCCCGAATATCTCGACGCGGGGGAAAATCTCCCCGGGGCGCGGACACCTTCGTTGAGGTCCGGCGGCGAGACTGCGTAATCCGGGGAGTTGAAAGGTCTGCTTCCCTGGCCTTGGCGGCCGGCTCTGGGCGTGCGTCATGGCGCCCATGCGCAAGGAGTGGTCCGATCAGCCTGTCCGCTGATGGGGCAGTTTCCGGCCGGCGCGCCGTTATGGAATCGTTTTATTCCAGTACGTCTCGTGCGCACGCCTCAGATGTATTTCTTGCCGCACGAAGATTGCGGGCGCGCCTAATCACATTCTGGCCTGAGCGGCGGGAATTGTCAGTTGAAGACGACGACCTGGCGGCCGATCACGTCGCCCCGGCCCAGGGCGGCCAGGCGGTCATTGATGTCGTCAAGCCTGATCGCCGTGAAGGTGTGCCTGACCCGGCCGCCCGCACCTGGTCGGTCGGGGCCCGAATCCGCATCGATGCGGATGAGGTGGCGGTTGGGGACGGTGACGTACTCGGCGAATCCTCCGGGCGGGCCGAAGCCGATCCATCCGCCGCTTCCCGTGCAGAGTTGTTCGTTGCCCTCATGGCACTGGCGGCACGCCGGGGTGGCTGGGCTGGGTGATGTCCGCTCATGTGCTGGGCCGCGCGATCCTGGTGGTCACCGCCGATATCCCCGCCTGAGCCTTTCGGCCGAGGCGGGGATCTCCGGTCTCGCACGGTGACGGCACCCAGGTGTCAGCAGAACCGCTTCACGTGGTCGACCTGCTTGTTGTAGCGGCCCAGCGAATCGAGCACCTGGCCCTGTTGGACGCGGACCAGAGTCTTGTCGTAGCGGTGGCCGTTGGAGCGCTTGCCGTGGTCGTCATGGTTGATGAGGTTGACCCGGCTGCCGGTGTTGTTCCAGACCGACGACATCATGTCGTTGAAGCCATGACGGCCGAGGTCCATCCACTCGTTGCACTTCAGATACACCCCGACCTGCGTCAAGGGTGGCTCGGTCTTGAAGTCCTCACCGGACCAGAAACAGAAACTGCCTTTCTTGCACCAGGGTTTCTTGTCGAGCCGGCCGGCGAAGGTGCGGACGACCTTCCCGTTCACGTAGCTGACCTGGTTGACGGCAATTCGAGTGTTCACGGCGGCCGTGGCCGGGGCGAGACCGGCCGCGGTGAGCGTCGCGGTGGCGGCCACGCCGAGCGTCAGCAGCCTGACGATATTGGTGGTCATCATCATGTCCTTCGTGGTCGGGGCGGTGGCGGCGATCGACGACACCTGCTCGGTCACAAGATGCGCCGAACAAGCCGGAAGTTCGATTCCGAGCCGGGCGCCGGTGGCGAGTCCCCGCCGGGAGAAGTCACGACGTGGAGCCGTCGTCCTCATCGCGGCTGGAAGATCTCCCATGCGCCGGCCTTGTCGGTGCGTGCCCGGAGCATGCCTTTGTCGGCGCCGTCGTAGTCCAGCTCGACGCTCACATAACGCTGGGCGGCCACGGAGAAGATGGTCTGGAAGTTCTCGTGCCGGCAGATGCGGAGTTTCTCCCACGGCCCGATGGAGGACGATCGAGCGCGCAGCATCCCCTGCTTGTAGCCCGCGTATTCCAGCTCGACGCTGACGATGCCGCCGCTGGACGCCAGCACCCACTCCTGACACGGATCGTCTCCCCCGGGATAGGGGTCCACGCCGTCGAGAGCGACCTTGAGGGAATCGGCGCGCTTATGCACGTGCGCGAGAGCGGGGGTCGTGCCGGTCAGCGAGAGCGCTCCCACGGTCAAGGCGGTGCCGCATACGCGCACGATGTTCTTGAGGCTCATTTTTCTGCTTTCTGCGATATCTACGTGGCCGGTCGCCCTTGTCACTCTTGAACGCGTCGTCACGCGAGACCGGAGATGCTGAACCATTCCCAGTTGCCGATGGTCGCCGAGCGTGCCCGCAGCATGCCCGCGCCGTCGTTCTTGTAGTCGAACTCCGCGGCCACCCATTTGCCGTTGGCGACAGATTTGTACGCGCAGGGAAGGGAGTCGCACTTCTCCAGGAACTTCTCCCACTGCCCGACCGAGGTGGAACGCGCCCGCAGCATGCCGTAGTCGGCGCCCGAGTACTCCACCTCCGCGCTCACGTAACACTGGGCGGCCTGCGAGTAAAGGACGGTGTATTGGTACTGGTCCTTGTACTCGCCGCCGTAATAGTTGCAGATCTTGAACATCTCCCATGCGCCGATACCGGTCGACCGGGCACGGATCATTCCTTCCTTCTGCCCCGTGTAGTCGAGTTCGGCGCTGAGCGCGCGCTTGTTCTCCTTCGCCCGGAGAACTTGATTCGGCGTACAGTCCACCCTCAGGTCATCGGCGCTCGCCGTCGGCGCCGTGGTCAGCATGAGCGATCCCGCCGTCATGGTCACACCGGTGGTACGCAACAGCTTCTTGAGGTTCATGTCTCTGCTCTCCGCGATGACGTGCTGCGGCCTGACGGCTACGCGTGGCCGCTGATGGCAGTGGTACAGGGGCCCGTACGCTCTTCGGCCGTGATCGAACAACGGCGCGGGGCACGGGGGCCGGTCCTTCGATGGCTGGGGTTCGACTCCATGGGCGTCGGCCCTGGTTCACGTTCGTCGACTCCGCCAGGCACAACCGTAGAAGCCGGACGCCCTGTGGGCGGACTCGCGATCGTTCTGCTCAACCTCGAGGGGAACGATGCGTCCGCCACGCGTCACGTGATCCCCGCCGCCCTCTGGACGGGCCGGGACGGCGTCAGCCGCGGGACGGTGGCGACGAAGACGAGCAGACCGGTGACGGTCAGCGCCACACCGGCCCAGGCCGTCGAGAGGGTGCCCAGTCCCACCGCCAGAGTGATCGAGCCACCGACGGCGCCCAGCGCGTTGGCCAGGTTGAGCGCCGCGAGGTTGAGGGCGCCCATCAGTGTGGGGGCCTCGGGGGCGTACATGGTGAGCAACACCTGGATCGTGGGGATGGCGAGCACCATGGTCGCACCGACTCCGAACAGCGCGGGCATGAGCACCCAGACCGTCTCACCCGCTGTGACGATCACCAGCAGGAACGCCAGGACGCTGGAGTAGCCGATCACGAGCCCCCGGTAGGTGTAGCGGCCGGCAAGGTGTCCACCGAGCTGGTTCCCCGCCGCCATGCCGAGGCCGAACACCGCCAGGCCGATGGAGATCAGCGAGTCATCGGTCATCGCCGCGTCCGTGACGTAGGGGCCGATGAAGGTGTAGACGGCGAAGATGCTCGAGATGCCGAGCGCGGCGACGGCCATGATCACCCAGACCATGGGGCGGCGCAGCGCGCCCAGTTCATGGGAGAGAGGTCCTCCGTCGAGATCGGAAGTGGCCGGCACCCACACCAGGATGGCCAGGCCGGCGAGCAGGCCGATCGCGGTGACCACGCCGTACAGCGCCTGCCAGCCGGCCTGTTGCCCGACGAAGGTGCCGAGGGGCGAACCGAAGATCGTCGCGACCGTCAGGCCGGCCATGACCGTCGCGAAAGCTCTTCCGCTCTTGCCCGGGCTGTAGACGTAGGAGGCGACGACCGCGCCGGCGCCGAAGTAGGCGCCTTGGACGGTGCCGGTGATGAAGCGGGCGGCGATGAGCATGCCGACGTTCGTCGACAGCGCCGACATCAGGTTGCCGAGAAGGAACAGCATGGTGAGCCCGAGGAGCAGGTGCCTGCGGTTCAACCGGGCGCCCGCGATCGTGATGACGGGGGATCCGATCATGACCCCGGCCGCGTAGGCGGTCACGGCGTACGTCGCCTGCGGGATGGTGATGCCCATGTCGGCGGCGAAGAGCTGGATGATGCCGTTGCTGCCGAACGAAGCTACGCAGGGCGAGTTGAAGAAGAGTGAAGCCGCGGTGAATCCGCCCTCGCCCCCGGGCGTGGCCATCCATGGAGTCAGCCGGCCATCAGGCGTCAGTCCAGCGGGGGAAGGTGGCCGCCTGCCCCACGAGCAGGCCGTCTTCCACCAGGTTCCACATCGTGACGTCCTCGATCCAGAACCGGCGGCCGGACTTGGCGATGCGCCGGCCGCGGTAGCCGGTCGCGTAACCCTTCTCGTGCACGGCGTCCAGGAGTCGCTGCCGGTCCTCGCGCCGGTCCGGCTCCGCCGAGAACCGGGACGGAAGGCCCACGAACTCGGCCCAGTCGTACTCGAAGCAGCGTTGGGCGGTGAGGTTGGCGTAGGTGAAGCGAGGGTCGTCCGCCCCGTCATGGGCCAGGACGCCGAAGGGCGCGTCCTCGTACAGCCAGCGTGCGGTGGCGTCGGGGCCTGCCAGCGCGGTGCCGACGAAGCGCAGATGGCAGTCCGCGAGCAGGGAGAAAAAGTGGTGATTCACGTCGTAGAAACCGTTCATCGTCACATTCATTGGTCCGGAGCCGCGAGGGCACAGCGCCCGCCTCGTCAGACAGCCCGGGCGCGTCTTCCCCGGAGGACGTCGATGATGAGGAAGGCGGCCAGGGAGATGCCCAGCAAGGGCAGGAAGACGCCGGCGATCACGGTGAGGAGGGCCAGAGGAGCCAGCGTCGTCCAGTGCAGGCGGCGCCATCGGCCGCGCGCGGGTGGCAGGGGGAGGCCGCCGCGCGGCCGTCGCCGCCACCACATCCGGTATCCGAGCACGATGAGTGTCACGAGGCCGGCCGCGAGCGCCATGAGCATGATCTGGCCGGGCAGACCGAACAGCAGCCCCATGTGGGCGTCGATACCCCAGCGGGTCAGTTTGGCGGCCAGCGGGTAGTCGGCGAAGGGCAGGCGCGCGCTCACCTGTCCGGTGACGGAGTCGACCGCGATCTGGTCCAGGTGCACGGGCCACTGTTTGTCGATCTGGCTGACCAGGTAGGGGGCGCCGGCCGCGGCCGGCCAGGCGATCTCCAGCGGGCCGGGCATCTGCGCGCGCTTGGCCGTCTCCGCGACGTGATCCACGCCGATCACGGGGGCCGATCCAGGGTGGTTTCCCGGGTGGTGGGCGGCGTGCTCCCCGGAAGCGGCGGAGATCTTAGGGGTCTGCCAGCCGAGAGCGGCACGCACGGTGCCGACGTTCGCTCCGGCGTAGGTCGACCAGGTCAGCCCGGTGGCCGACAACGCCAACAGGCCCAGCACGGTCCACACGCCGATGCTGCCGTGCCAGGACAGGATGCGCCGGGAACCGATGGTGCGGCGTTCGGGCACGACCGCCAGGCGGCGATGACTGCGCCGCCTGGCGAGCCACAGCAGCAGGCCGCCCAGTGCCACGACCCACAGCCAGCTCGCCGCCAGTTCGCTGTAGACGCGTCCGGGCTCACCGAGGTTCAGGTGGCGGTGCAGACCGGAGATCCAGGCCCGTACGGGCAGCGCGCCGGAGCTGCCGTAGCTCTCCAGCGTGCCGCGGACGCCGGCGGTGTAGGGGTCGACGAAGACGGCCAGTCTGGTGCCGGCCGGCAGTCCGGGGGCGTCGAACAGGACCCGGGTGGTGAGACCGGCTTCGGCGGCCGGTTGCACGGCGCTGACCTTGCCGCGGGGTTGAGCGGCTTGCGCGGCCGTGACCTGCTGGGACAGGGGCAGCGGCGTCCGCCCGGCCGGCGCGGTCAGTTCGTGCGCGTAGACGATCTTCTCGATCTGCAGGGAGGCGGCGTACAGAAAGCCGGTGAGTGCGGCGACCAGGAGGAAGGGCGCGACGAGCAGTCCGGCGTAGAAGTGCAGCCGCACCACGAGGGGGCGCAGGTCCGTCCAGGCCGGCCTGCGCGTCCGTGGTGATGCCGTTCCCGGCACGTCGGTCGCCCCCGGCGTGGATGACATGCCGACAGAGGAGGTCATGAAGCGGTTCTCCGTTCGACTCGGACGCATCCGGCCGGGCATGCCGTCGTTGCTGTGGCATGCCCGGCCGGATGCGGGTGGGTTACCAGCGGTTGCCGGTGTGGAGCTGGCCGCGTACGGCGCCGTCGGGGAACTGGGCGGTGTGGAGGTTGGCGTACCACTTCTTCGGGTTGGCCTTGATGCCGCGCAGGAGGCTGCTCTTGACCCGGACCGAGCCGAAGGCGGTGTTGCCGCGGATACGGCTGTTGGACAGCAGATCGATCACCACCGGGCCGTTGACCCCGGCCTTGCCGCGGTGGATGTGCAGAGCCGTCGGCCTGCCGGTGTTACGCCACTGCACGAAGAAGTAGAACCGGTCGCCACTGATCCGGAACTTGGCGGCGGCCACACCGTTCGGATCGTTGACCTTCTTGCCCGGCTCCGGCACCTCGTTCCTGCCGAACAGCGTGGAGGAGAAGTAGTACTTCCTGAACGAGGCGACCGAGTGGGCGCCGGCCGAGGAGGAGGCGACCGTGACCGCCTGCGCGGTCTGGGGAGCCGCGGCCGCGGGCGCGGCGATCACCGTGCCGAGAGCCAGCGCCGCGACGGCTCCCGCCGCCACCGCGCCGGCGACCTTACGGCCGCCCGACATCCGCTGGCCGCTCACCGGCTTAAACGTGTTCATCATGACCCTTTCCTTGCTGTCCCTGGGAACCGTTTGTCACTACGGACAGTAGAAAGGACCCTAGTGGGCTTTCTGTGGATAAATTCACGTCAAGCATGTGATCAATGCCACATAAATGCCCGATTCTGCTGAACCTGCAGGTCAGGCTCTTGATTCAGTTGATCGGACGACTCGGAAGTCAATGCGTCCGCGCAAGTCGATCTTTGTTTTTCGGTGCTGCGGCAAACCCTTTCCTGCCGCCGCGAGTTTTATTTACCCCTATTCTCCGGACGCCTGTCCTGAGGTCAATTCAAAAACGGGGTGCCTTATTGTTCTGACGACCGGGCGGCTCATCCTCGAGCTCCGCCAGGAAGATCTCGGCACGGCGGGCGAACAGATGTGCCTCACGCTCGGCCGACAGCGCGCGGGCTCTTTCTGCCGTGGCCCGGACGACCGCGACGGGCTCGCCGAGAGCCTGCTGCAATCTCGCGCGCAGGAGCAGGAGCAGACCCTCCGGATAGCGCTGGCCATAGGTGTCGAGGCAGCGGTCGGCCAGGTCAAGGGCCGCGGCCGCCAAGACGAAGGAGAAGTCGGGATCCACGGCGATCCCCCGATCGGCCGCGCGCAACGCCCACTCCGGGTCGCCGACGATCATCGCGGTCCGCACGGCGATGGCGGACCAGATCGTGACCGCATAGGGGTCGTCGCCGGCGTCCGCCTTCAGGGTGTCGAACAGTGCCCGCGCCGCATCGACGTCACCGTGCAGCGCGGAGATCTCCGCGAGCATTCCGACCATGAGCGACTGCAGGTCGTGGCGGACCTGGTTGTCCTCACGCCGGGCCTGGTCGCGCAGCATGATCCGATGGGCTTCCGACAGCAGGCGGAAAGCGTCGCCGACATTGCCCAGGTTCCACGGGTGCAGCCCCCAGGCTTCCAGACCGTACGCGTACACGATCGGATTGCTGGAGGCCTTGCCCTGATCGAGCAGCTGCCGCGCCAGCGGACCGCTGCGATCGAATTCGATGCCCTGCTGGTGCACGACCCAGCGGGAGTACAGAAAGTCGGTGGCTTCGACTTCCTGGCCGAGGTCACGGGCCAGTCGCTCGGCCCGTTCCAGCAGTTCGGGGATGAGGTTGCCGTACATCGAACTCATTCCGAGAACCGCGGTGAGCTGCGACAACGCGGCCAGCTCCAGCTCCGCCAGACCCGCCGTCCGCGCGACCTCCATGGCTTTGCGCAGGTGCCGCTCGGCGGCCTGGAACGCGGACTTGGCCGCCGCGTCGCGGCCGGCGCGCACCATGGCGTGGGCGGTCCGCGCGGAGTCCGCCAGCGGGCCGGCCGCCCACAGGTGGAAGGCGAGCCGCTCGGCGACGGACTCGCCCTCCGCGTCGAAGTGCTCCAGAGCGTCCGCGACGCTCAGATGCAAGCTGGGGGTCCGCCACAGCGGCATGGTCTCGGCGACCGACTCGCGGACCAGGTCGTGCGTGAAACGGAACGCGCACGGATCGCCGGCGGCCGGGCCGAGCAGGCCCAGTGCTTCCAAGGGTTCGAGCCGGTCGAGGCAGGTCGGGAGGTCGAGCCCGGTCGCGCGAGCGAGCAGGGCGAGGCTGACGTCGCGGCCGATGAGCGCGGCGACCTGAAGCAGGCGCCGGGTGCCGTCGTCGAGGCCGGCCATCCGGTCGCGGACGACGTCACGCACCGTCGACGGCACACCCGTCCGGGCCACGGCGTCCTGCGTGAGCACGCCTCCGTCAGCCAGCAGCCGCGGCAGTTCCCGGACGAAGAACGGGTTGCCCGCGGTCCGAGCGTGGATGCTGCGCGTGACACCGGGGGCAGGGAACTGGTTGGTCTCGCCGCGGACGACTTCGGCCACCTCGGCGAGGCTGAGCGGGCCGAGGTGGATGCGGCGATGGCCGGGGATCCGGCTCGCGACGGCGAGCAGGCGCGACAGCTGGGTGCCGGGCGCGGGCGCGTGATCGCGGAGTGCGCCGATGACGGCGACGCGGTCCGGTAGCCGGGCCGCCAGATGGCTGAAAAGCCGCAACGACGCGACGTCGGCCCACTGGAGGTCGTCGAACAGGAGCAGGACCGGCCGCAGCGCCGAGGACTCGCCGACGGCGGCCACGACTCGTTCGAACTGGCGGAACTGGGCGCCGCTGTCCGGCATCGCCGGTGCGGCGGAGCCGTCGCCGTGCGGGTCGGCGAGCCGGCTGAGCTCGGTGGCGAGCCACTTGTCCCGCGCGCCGGCGGGCAGCGCGTTCAGCACCGTGCCGACCGCCTGCATCCACGGCCACATCGAGGGCGTCCCGTCACCTTCCAGGCAGTGGCCCCACACGACGAGCGCGCCACGCGCCTCCGCCTCGGCTGCGATCTCCTCCAGCAGACGGGTCTTGCCCACCCCCGGCTCGCCGTCGACGACGACGAGCCCGCTGCCGCCGGCGAGCGCCGATTCGGTCGCGTGCCGCAGCACCGCGAGTTCCTGGCTCCGGCCGACCAGGCCCGTGGCGGGCCGCGCCCCGGATGCCGGAGCCGCCGGCCATGACGCGGGCGGTCGCCCGTCGGTTGTCGCGTACGGGCTCGGGCGCCACGGTCTCGTTCAGTACGCGCTGGTGGGCGGCCCGCAGCACGGGGCCGGGATCGATGCCGAGTTCTTCGGTCAGGCGGTTACGGACCGTCTGGTACAGCGACAACGCCTGTGCCTGCTGCCCTGCGGCGCCCAGAGTGGAGATGAGGCTCGCGTGCACGGGCTCGTGCAACGGCGACATCGAGGTGGCCAGCTGCAACGGCGTCAGCACGCGTTCCGGCCGGCCCATTGACAGCGCCAGCTCCGCCGCCGCCGTACACGTGGACAGGAACTCGCTGTCGAGCCCGGCGAAGATCGGCACGGCGGCGGGCCCGTAGGCCAGCCCCTCACCAGCGGAGCCCTGCCACAGCCCCATGGCCTCCACGTAGCAGTCGAGTGCCGCCTCCCGCCGCTGCTCCATGAGGGCTGCCTCGCCGGCTTGGGTGCGCTCACGGAAAACGGCCAGGTCGAGCATGCCGGTTCCGGGCACGAACAGATAGCCGTTGCTTCGGCGCCGCAGGTAGGAGCCGGTCCCGCGAATCGGCAGCGAGGGCTCCAGCAGCCGCCGCAACGCGCCCACGTACTTGTGGATGACGTTGACGGCGCTGGCCGGAGCATCGTCGTCCCAGATCAGATCGACCAGCTCACCCATGCTGACCAGCCGCCCCTCCCGGGCCAGCAGCAACGCGAGCAGGTAAGCCTGCTGACGGGGACCCGCGTCCAGTTCGACGCCGTCGCGCCAGAGCCGCAGCGGGCCGAGAATCTGCAGCCGCAGCAGGCCGCCGGATGCGGGCTGGGCCGCACCCGTTATCGGCAGGCCGATCCCGCAGGAGCGGGATCGAACTTTCGGCCTCGTCGAAGCATCTTGATGCCGAAACGATCGGCGGCTGGGCCGGCACTGGAAGCGAATGTAGGTGACCATGGCCGAGATGCTCGCAGCCCGGCTGCACATACCCTCCCGCAAGGTCCGCATGGAGGAGGTGCCGGTGCCTGAACCCGGTTTCGGGCAGGCCCGCGTCAAAGTGCGGGCGGCCGGGGTGTGCCTGTCCGACGTGCACCTCACCGACGGGACACTCACGCCCAAGCTGCTGAGCAGCGATGCGGTGACGCTCGGCCACGAGGTGTCCGGCGTCATCGACGCCCTCGGCGCGGGTGTGACCGGCTGGGCGGTGGGCGACCGGGTAGTGCTGCAGGCCGGAGAGCCTGACCGTGGCACCCGCGGTGTGGACTTCGACGGCGGCTACGCCGAGTACGCCTTGGCCTCGGCCCGTTCACTGGTGCCCGTCCCCGCCGGCCTGCCGTTCGAGCAGGCCTGCATCATCCCCGACGCCGTCTCCACCCCTTGGGCGGCCATCACCGCCACCGCGGCCGTCCGGCCCGGCGAGGCGGTGGCGGTCTGGGGCGTCGGCGGGCTCGGCGCGCACGCGGTGCAGCTGCTACGCCTCATCGGCGCGGCGCCGGTGATCGCCGTCGACCCCCTCCCGGCGGCCCGGCTGCGCGGGATCGACGCCGGAGCCGACGCCGTCCTCGACCCGGCGGACCCCCGGCTGCGTGACATCGTCAGCGCGATGACCGGCGGCCTCGGGCTGGACGCCGCCTTCGACTTCGCCGGCGTCGCCCACGCACGCGAGCAGGCCATGCTGCTTCTCGGCCAGGGCGGCCGGTTGATCGTGGCAGGTCTGGCCAACGAGCCGCTGACCGTGCCCAACGACATCGCGCTGGCCTACTTCGGTCAATCCGTACGCGGCCACTACGGCTCCCACCCCGACCACCTGCATCAGCTCATCGGCCTGGCCATGCGCGGCCGGCTCGACCTGACCGGGTCCATCAGCGACGTTCTGCCGCTGGCGGAGGCACCGGTGGCCGTGGACCGGCTGGCCCGTAAGGAGGGCGACCCGGTCCGTCTCATCCTGCGCCCCTGACCAGCGACGGGCCGGGCCGGCGGGCGGCGGGCTCGAAACCCGAGCACGCCGGCCCGGCCCCAGCACTGATCAGTTACGGATACGGTCGGTCGCAGGGTCGATGCCCGCCTCCCGCAGAGCGGGATAAACAGTGTTTGAACGATCAAGGCCGGTGAGGTCGGCGATGGCCTTGACATTGTGTCTGCCGGCTCGCCACATCGCCACCGCGTACCTGCGCAGCCGCCTCTTGGGGACCTCGCCGGTGGCCTGCTCGGCCTCCAGCGCCGCGTCCAGTTCGGCCAGGGCGTCCCGCCGGCCGGTATCACGTGGATCGTCGCCGTCCTGGACGCGATCGGGAACAGGAGCGTCGTCGCGGTAGGGCGCCAGCCTTCGCACGCGTGCGGCCAGTGACTCCCGCAGGATGTCCGCCACGATGCCGGAGTCTCCGTCGGCCCCGGCCAGGATGCGCGTCCAGACGGCGGCCGCGGCCGTACCAGAGGTGTACACGCGCACCGTCTGGCCGACGCCACCTGGTGTCAGGAGCGTCTCCCGCTCAGGCGGAACGGTGTAGCGGTCGACGACCTCCCAGAAAGTCAGGTGGTCCCCGCCGGGATGGTAGACCTGATACCGATACAGGCTGGCCCAGACGCCGCCTTCCCGTACGGTGATCTCCTCCGTGTCCACCCGGACAGCAGCCGCGACGCAGGCCTTGACGCGTGCGTCGAACTGGCGGGCGTTGGCCGCGATGGCGATGCGGCTGGACAGCCGCCGGCCCGCCGTAGGCCTCGTCATGCTTCTCCTCGAGGTTCGGCGAAGGGTAGGGCCTCCCGGCTGGGGGCGGCGCGGGAGGCCCTGGTCATGGACGGCGGTCAGCTCTTGGCGGGCGGCCGGGCATTCTCGTAATCGCCGTGCTGGAAAACCAGCGTGGTCGAGTAGAAGGCCTGCCACTTTCCGAAGTCCTTCGCGCGGGCGCGCAGCATGTTGGCGCCGTCGCCGGTGTAGGCCCGCTCGACCGACACCCATGCCGTAGTCGGCTCCTGTGTAGTCGAGCTCGGCGCTCACGTAGAGACCGGTGCTCATCAGTTGGATGGTGCTGTACGTCGCCTCGTCGCAGACCCTGAACAGCTCCCATTTCTTCGGGTCTCTGTTTCCTGAGGTGCGAGCCCGGAGCATCCCCTTGTAGCGTCCGGGGTAGTTCATTTCGGCGCTGACCATGTTGCCGTTGTGTGAATAGATGGGGCCGGTCCGGCATTTACGCCGTGCCGTGGTCCCGCTCTCACCGGCGGCGTCCTGCCGCTTGGCATACTGGACGGATCCGCCGGCCGGAGCGGAGGCGGCGTCCGCCGGGGGCATCGCCGTCATGACGAGCGCCGCCGTCGCGCTCATGCCGAGCGCGCGGAGGAGTTTTCCAGCTATCACGAGTCTTCTTCCCATGGTGTCGGTGATGGCTCGCCGGCCTCGTCGCGGGCCGTGGACGAGAGAGCGGGGGGACGCGTGATCATCCCCCGGCTCTCAAGATGCGCCGACCATGCTGGAAGTTCGATTTCCGAGCCTCAGACCGCGCGACTCATCCGGCGCCGCCGCTCGGGAGACGGTCCAAGGTGGCCAGAAACTCTTCCGCGCGCCGCGCGTACAAGTGGTTGCCGCGTTCGGCGGACAGCTTGCGGCATTGGTCGGCGACCGCCCTGACCTCGGCGACGGGTTTCCCGTTCGCGTGCAGCAGCCGGGCCCGCAGCAGCAGGAGCAGGCCCTCCGCGAAGCCCTCGTTGTAGCGGTCGAGGCAGTCCTCGGCCCGGTCGAGGGCCGCGGCGGCCTGGTCGAGCGCCCCCGCGGTCAGCCACATCTCACAGAGGAGTCCGATGAAGATCGTGACACTCGCGCGCAGCGGATCGAGCAGGTTGGTGGCGATGAGCCGTTCGGCCTCCGCCGCCGCGCCGGCCGGATCCCGGCCGGTCTTGGCCAGCGCCCAGTACCGGACCAGCCGCTGGTAGGTGCCGAGGAACACGAAGGAGAAGTGAGGATCCGCGGCGATCCCGCGTTCCGCCGCGCGCAGGGCCCGGACCGGGTCGCCGATGAACGCCTCCGTCCTCGACGTGTGGGTGGCCCACACGGTGACGGTGAACGGGTCGTCGCCGGCGGCCTCCAGCATCGTGAGCAACGATCGCGCCCCCTCGACGTCCCCGTGCAGCGCGGTCGTCTCCGCGAGCTTTCCGATCATCAGCAGTTTCAGGTCGTACCAGACGGGGTCCTCCTCACGCGGGCCGCCGCGGGTCATCAGGATGCGGCCCGCCTCGCTCAGACAGCGGAACGCCTCCTCGTTGTCTCCCTCGGTGAACTGCTGCAGTCCCCACGTCTGCAGGCCGTACGCGCGTACGAGCGGATCGGCGGACGCCTCGCCCTGTTCCAGCATCCGCCGCGCCAGCGGCCTGCTGCGATCGCGCTCCAAGCCCTGGGCATGCGCCGCCCAGCGGGAGTAGAGGAAGACGGTGGCGTCGAGTTCCCGGTCAAGGCTCCTGGCCAGGTGCTCGGCTCGTTCCAGCAGATCGACCGTCGAGGTGCCGTACATCGTGAGCATTCCCCTGATCGCGATCAACTGCGACAGGGCGGACAACTCCGGCTCGGCCAGGCTCGCCGCCCGCGCGACCTGCACGGCGGTCCGCAGGTGCCGCTCGGCGGCCTCGAACGCCGACTTGATCGCGGCGCGGCGGCCCGCGCGTACCAGCGCCGCCACGGTCCGGCGCGGATCGGCGAGCGGGCCGGCGGACCACAGATGGTGGGCGACCCGTTCGGCGGCATGGTCGCCGGGCGAGCCGGTGCGCTCGAGCGCGTCGGCGACGCGTAGGTGCAGCCGGGACGTGCGCGACTGCGGGGTCGTCCTGGCGACCGCTTCGCGGACCAGGTCGTGCGAGAAGCGCAGGGAGAACGGATTCCCAGGTGAGGGTTCGAGCAGGCCGAGCGCTTCCACGGGCCCCAGACGGTCAAGCGAGATCTGGACATCGAGATCGGCGACCTCGGCAAGCAGGCGGAGGTCGATGTCGCGGCCGATGATCGCGGCGATCCGCAACAGCCCCCGGGCGCCGTCGTCGAGGCCGGCCATCCGGTCGCGCACCACGTCGAGCACAGTGGACGGCACCCCGGCCCGAGCCGGCGCCTCGTCCTCACCGAGCAGGCCGCCGGTGCTGAGGAGCTGCGACAGTTCGCGGACGAAGAACGGGTTGCCCGCGGTGCGGGCGTGGATCTCGTGGGCGGCCTCCGGGCTGGGCGCCCGGCCGGTCTCCCCGCGGACGAGTTCGGCCACCTCGGCAGGGCTGAGCGGGCCCAGATGGACGCGGCGCTGGCCCGAGACCCGGCTGACCGCGGCGAGCATCCGCGACAACTCAGTGCCCGGCACGGGCGCACGGTCACGCAGCGCTCCGACGACCATTGTGCGGGCCGGCAACCGCGCCGCCAGGTGGCCGAACAACCGCAGCGAGGTGACGTCGGCCCATTGGAGATCGTCGATGACGAGCAGCGTCGGCCGCAGCGCGGAGGCCTCGCCGACGGCGGCCACGACCTGTTCGAACAGCCGGAACTGGGCACGGCCGTCCGGCAGGGCCCGTGCGGTGACGCCCTCGTCACCCGGGTCGAGCAGGCGGCCGAGTTCGGCGGTCAGCCGGTTCTGTCGTACCGCGGCGGGCAGCGCCCCCAGCACCGTGCCGGCCGCCTGCACCCACGGCCACATCGAAGGCGTGCCTTCGCCCTCCATGCAGCGGCCCCACACGACGAGCGCACCACCCGCCTCCGCTTCGGCCGCGAGCTCCTCCAGCAGGCGAGTCTTGCCCACCCCCGGCTCACCGTCGATGATGGCGAGCCCTCTGCCACCGGTCAGCGCCGTCCCGGCCGCCTGCAGCAGCACGGCGAGCTCCGCGGCGCGGCCGACCATGCCCGCAGCGGGCGGCGTGGCGGATGCGGGAGTTCGTTGCCAGGGCGCGGGCGGCCGCCCGGAGGGCTGTCCGTCGGTCATCCGCACCGGCGGGGAAGGGGCGTCGTTCAGTACGCGCTGCTGGGCGGCCCGCAGCACGGGGCCGGGATCGACGCCGAGTTCCTCGGCCAGGCGCTCACGGACCTTCTGATACAACGACAACGCCTGTGCCTGCTGTCCTGCGGCGCCCAAGGTGGTGATCAGGCTCGCCTGTACGGGCTCGTGCAACGGCGACATCGAGGCGGCCAGCCGCAACGGCGGTAGCACGCGCTCAGGCCGGCCGAGCGAGACGGCGAGTTCGGCAGCCGCCGCACACGTGGACAGGAACTCGCCGTCCAGCCCCGCGAAGATCGGCATGGCGGCCGGTCCGTAGGCCAGTCCCTCGCCCGTGGAGCCCTGCCACAATCCCAGCGCCTCCACATAGCAGTCCAGCGCCGCCTCCCGCCGCTGCCGCGCGACGGCCTGGCCGGCGGCTTCGACGGACTCCCGGAAGACGGCCAGATCCAGCGCGCCGGGCCCGGCCGCGAACAGGTAGCCGTTACCGCGGCGCTGAAGGTAGGAGCCGTTGCCGCGGATCGGCAGCGAGGGCTCCAACAGCCGGCGTAGTGCGCCGACGTACTTGTGGATGACGTTGACCGCGCTGGCGGGAGCGTCGTCGTCCCAGATCAGATCGACCAGCTCCGGCGTGCTGATCAGCTGCCCTTCCCTGGCCAGCAGCAGCGCGAGCAGGTAGGCCTGCTGGCGGGGACCCGCGTTGAGTTCCTCATCGCCCCGCCACAGCCGCAACGGCCCGAGAATCTGCAACCGCAGGCCTCCGCCGGCCACCGATGCCGTCTCGCCGCCCGCAGAACGAACTGGCACAGTCACGCCGACCGACCTCCTGGGCTGCTGAAACGGATCGTCACCGTGTGGGCCAGGTCGCACCACTCGTCCTGGGTGAGTGAGTTTATGGCTTCCTTCAAGGCTCCTGGGCCCACGGGACCTCAGGCCCGATCGCGTTCGACGAGCCCGCGATCAGGTGAGCGAAAGGCATCCCGTGCTCGCGCACGGTCCGGCCGGGCGGCGCGCGAGCAGTGCGCCCTTGCCGGCCAGGAGCTCCGGCAGTGACACGTCCCTGATGTTCCCCAACGACGTGTCCCCGCGATGGGCGCAGACCCAGATCTCGCCGTCGGAATTCACGAACACGCCCTCCTGGCCTGTCGTGCACGACCGGATCATGGAGATTCGGCCCGAGATCAGGAAATGCCGCAGTCTCTCGAAATACACCCGGCGCTTGAAAACGCTCGCCGACTCGTCGATGACGCGCAGCAGCTCGGTGCGTTCAGCATGGGTCAAGGTGCTCATGCTCAGCGGATGACGGGACGGCACCGACACCGCGAGCAGCTCGATCTGCCATTTGCGATCCCGCGCCCGGCGTACGAGCTCCTCGACCTCCCTCCAGTTGAGACTGGTCACCACTCCGCGCCGGCCGCGACCACGGTCTCCACGTCGGCCGACAGCGCGCTCAGGTAGGCGTTCCGCAACGGATCGGCAGCCACGGCAGAGGTCATTCCGTGCGGAAAGTCGACGAAGACCACTTTGACCCCGCGATCCAGCAACCGGTAGAGGGCCTGGAGGTCAGCGCCGGGACGCCCCGGACCGAAAGGGTCGTGTTAAATGAGCACGTCCGCGGCGTAGGCTCGGCCGCCGGCGAGCCGGCGCCCGCCGCGCCCTTCGATCTTGGTCACCTGGAGGGTGTTCCGCGGGCCGGCACAGCTCTTGACCAGGACGGGAGACTCCGGCCGGAGTCCGAGGTCGGCAGCAGGCCGGAGTCGACTCCGATCAGGCGCAGCCAGCCGGTGGCCATCGCGAGGTAGAACGAGCCCTTGTCCCTGACGAGCCAACTGGCATGCGTACGTGCCGCTCTCGCGTTCATGGCAGCGCCACCCTGGTCGGGAGATGCAGTCGCGGCTGCGAGGAGGGCTGAACGTTCCGCCGGAACGACTCAGGACCGCATGGGCCTCAGGGCTGGTCCCCGATGGGGGCCGCGCGCGGGATGGCGTCGCGCCTTGCGACTGCCGCCGATATCACCGGTCGAGGAAGCACGACAGGAGTCGCCTGAAGTCGTGCGGGTGCTCAAGCGATGGCACGTGCCCGCATCGGCCGAGGACGTGCAGGCGGACGTCGGCCAGGTGTTCGAGCAGGGGCAGGGCTGCCGTCCCGAGCGGGGTGACGCGGTCGTCGGCGCCGTGGACGAGCAGCACGGGTGCGCGGATTCCCGCCAGCGTCCGTGCCGAGAGGGTGAGGTCGTCGGCCCAGCGTGCCCTGGGTGGAGGAAACAGCGACGCGTATGCGGCCGCCCCCGCGCGCATCGCGGCCGCGCGGGCGGCGACGGCCGACTCGGTCACGAGCGCCTGGTCGAGGACGAGGCGGCTCAGCATGTCCCGTGCCCCGAGCGGGCCGGGGGCGGCGGCCCAGATCGCGTCGAGGTCGGCGGACAGCGGCGCCCCGGGGGCGCCCATCGTCGAGACCGCCACGACCCGGGTGACCTGCTGGGGACGCGCGGCCGCCAGCGCCAGCGCCACGGCGCCGCCCATGGAGTGGCCCACCACGGCGTAGTGCTCGGCACCGAGAGCATCCATCAGGCCGGCGGCTTGTTCCGTCCACAGCCGGAGCCCGCCTCTGGAGCCCGCCGGGATCGGGGTACGGCCGAACCCCGCCTGGTCAGGAGCCACCAGGTGCCAGGACGTGCTCAGCGCCTGGGCCGTCGTCGCCCAGGCGCCGGATCCGGTCGTACCGGGTCCGGAGCCGTGCAGCATCAGCACCGCGGGCCCGGTGCCGCTCTCCAGGACGTGGACGGGGGAGCCGCCGATGGTGACGGTCCGAACTGCCGTCACCGGGACGGGCCGGGCGTGCTCATGCCGATGCGGAGTTGACGGACTTCGAGAAGACCTCCATCATCGCCCTGCCGAACTGCGGCATGTCGGGCCACCCCC
The DNA here is from genome assembly GCF_040649755.1 of Nonomuraea sp. NPDC048882. Taxonomy (NCBI): domain Bacteria; kingdom Bacillati; phylum Actinomycetota; class Actinomycetes; order Streptosporangiales; family Streptosporangiaceae; genus Nonomuraea; species Nonomuraea sp. NPDC048882. Next base: position 121,479 of record NZ_JBEZGB010000008.1, on the reverse strand, counting down.
GGCAGGAGACGAGGTTGCCGTCCACGACGTCGGGAGCGTCGATGACCGTCGCGCCCGCGTTCTCCATGTCACCGGTGATCGGCGGGAAGCACGCCGTCTTCCGCCCTTTCAGCAGCCCGTACACCGCCGGCACCTGCGCGCCGTGGCACACCAGCGCGATCGGGAGGTTGCGCGCGAAGAAGTGCTCGGTGATGCGCCTGACGTCGGCGTCGACCCGGATCCACTCGGGAGCGCGTCCCCCGGGGATGATGAGGGCGTCATAGCGCTCGACGTCGACCTCGGCCCAGGGCACGTCCACCGGCAGCTTCCGGCCGTTCTTCTCCACGTAGGCGTCGGAGTCGGGGTCGAACTCGTGGATGACCAGCTGAACGTCACGCATCGTCCGTGACGAGACGTCGACGTCCCAGCCACCCTCCTGCACGCGATAGTAGGGATACATGGTGTCGAGCTCCTCGGCGGCGTCGCCGGTCAGGAGCAGCGCTCGGGGCACCTGCTTCTCCTCGCATCTGGGGCGGGTGAGGTGGATCCAATCCGATCTGATCGGATTGAGTTAGCATTTCTCGACCCAGCCCGCTCGTCAAGCCTCCGCCGCCATTCCGCTCGCGCCCTCGGCCTCGTCGAACAATCGCCGGAACCGCTCGCCGGACAGCAGGATGTGCCGGCGCATGGCGTAGGCGGCGGCGTCGGGGTCGCGCGCGGCGATCGCGGCCAGAACCTCCTCGTGCTCGGCCATGGCCAGGTGGGTGACCTGGGCGTCGCGGTGCAGCCGGAACAGGTGCACGTGCGTGTGCAGGCGGGCGAGCGCTTCGCGGATGACCTGGTTCTCCGCGCTCAGGGCGACGAGATCGTGAAAAGCGGCGTCGCGCAGCCCGAAGGCGCCATAGGCCATGGGGCCCTTGCCCCCCTCCAACTCCACCATGTCCTCCAGCATCCGCCGCATGCCGGCCACCTGGTCCGAGGACGCGCGTTCGGCGGATCTGCGCGCCGCCGCCGGTTCGAGGAGCAGGCGGACCTCCAGCATGTCCTCGAAGCGGTGCCGGGTGATCTGGGGGGGAATGTGATAGCCGGCATGGGGCACCCGCACGACCAGGCCCTCGGCCTCCATGCGGTTCAGAGCGTCTCGGATCGGCGTCTGCGAGACCCCCAGCTCCCGCGCCAGGACATCGATCGTGACGCGGGAACCGGGCTCGATCCGGAGCGACATCATCTGTCCGAGCAGCGTGTCGTACACCTCGTCGGCGAGCCGGCCGCGAGATCTCGGCGGCGGCGTTCCGTCCGTCATGGCCTCACGGCGCCGCGCGATCACCGCTTCGTCGTCCATCGTCACGTGAGGTCCTTTCTTGCGTCTCCGGGAACCTGTTGACATCGGTCGCCATACTGCGGGATGTTGACGCTCCCCACCGGATCGTATAGGAAAGGTGGCGGATGCCAGCCATCCTCACCTATCGGGGAACCGTCCGCCATCGCTCCGCTTCGATCAGTTGGAGCTTCCATGAGCATGCTCGACGTCCTGCTCGGTTCGCCACCGGACCGTACAAGGACCGAATTCCCGACTGCTTGAAGCCCCACCACGTCGCGGCGCATGCGTGACTCCGGTCCGCGGGTCAGCCCTGCGCCGGCCGGTGACACGCCCGAACAACCCAGTAACCGCTCGGCGAAGCACGCAGCAAGGCTCCAGAAGTCCCCGCCCAGAAAGCAGGCGAGAAGATGCGGTATCCCCGACGAAGAGGACGACTGTCCGTTCCAGGGCGAAAAGTGCGGCTGGCGACGGCGGCCATGGTGGTGGCCACGACCATGGCGGCCTGCGGCGGCCAGAACGACAGCGCCCCCAAGGCGCCGGCGACCATTCCGGAACTCACCAAGGATCCGCTGACCCTCAGCTTCATCTGGTTCGACTGGCCCCCCGCCCACGCGCTGGAAACCTTCGCCAACGCGGAGTACACCAAGCTGCGGCCGAACGTGACCATCAAGGTCAAGACCGTGCCGAACGCGAACTGGCACGACGCGATGTTCACCCAGTTCGCCGCGCACAAGACCGACTTCGACATCCCGATCCTGGACTCGCAACACATCGGCGAGGCCGTGACGAACGGCAACATCCTCGACATCACCGACTTCGTCAAGAAGAACATCGACGTCAAGGCCTACAACCCGTACCTCCTGGCGGCCTACGGCCAGTTCCCCCAGGCGGAGACCGGCAAGCGCGACGAGAACGCCAGCCTGTACGGACTGCCGCTGCTCGGCGACACCTGGACGATGATCTACCGCAAGGACCTGATCGGCGACCAGCCACCGCAGACCTGGGACGAGATGATCTCGGTCGCCGAGAAGTGCCAGGCGGACAACCCCGGCGTCAGCGGGCTGGCCTTCCACCAGGCCAACGGCTCCGACGCCGCGGCCGTCACCTACAACACGGTCAACGGCGTCTACGGCGGCAACCTCTGGAACCCGAAGACGCGCAAGATCAACGGCGTCCTCAACGACGCCGCGGGCCAGGAGGCGATGGACGTCCTGGTCAACAAGATGAAGCCGCTGACCGCCAAGGGCTCAGGCAACTGGTTCATCGACGAGGTGAACGCGGCTGTCGCCCAGGGCAAGGCCTGCATCGCGTTCAACTGGATCGCCGCGAGCGGCGGCCTGCTCGACCCGAAGCAGTCGACGCTCGGCACCACACGGGAGCAGATTCTCGGCAAGCTGGGTTTCGCCACCCTGCCGAGCCAGAAGACGAACCTGGTGCCTCTCGGCGGCATGGGGATGCACGTGTCGGCCTATTCCCCCGAGGCGAACCAGGCCGAGGCCCTGAGCTTCATGAAGTGGTTCGAGCAGGCCGACATCCAGAAGAAGTGGGCCGCGGCCGGTGGCGTGCCCTCGCGTACGGACGCCCTGGAGTCGCCCGAGTTCCTCGACGCCGCGCCGTTCAACCAGGTGTACACCGACTCGGTGCCGCGGATGCGGGACATGTGGAACGTGCCCGAGTACGCGCGCCTCGTCGACATCGAGAACACCAACGTGAACGCGGCTCTCAACGGCGCGAAGACACCGAAGGAGGCGCTCGACGACATCGCCAAGGAGCAGCAGAGCGTGCTCGACGCCGCCGGAGGCAAGGGCGGCGGCGGACTGTGAGTGACTCCGCCCCCCTGACGACCGACCAGCCCGGGCGGGTGGCGTCCGCGACGCCGCCCGCACCGGGCCGGTCCCGCCGCCTGAGCGACCGCGGGCTCGCCGTGGCCTTCACCTCGCCCGCGCTGCTGCTGTTGCTCGCCATGTCGGTGTTCCCGTTGCTGTGGGCGGTGTACCTGTCCTTCACCGACTACTCGGCCACCCGCGGGGGGCCGGCCCAGTTCGTCGGGTTCGGGAACTACACCGCCATCCTGGCTTCTGAGCAGGTTCACCTGAGGGCCTTGACGACGCTGGTCTACGTGGTCGGCGCGGTCACCCTGCAGACCGTGCTCGGTTTCGCCATCGCCTACCTGATCTCACGGCGCACGCGCGGGCGAGGACTGCTGACCACGCTGTTCCTGGTGCCGATGATGCTGTCGCCGGTCGTGGTGGGGCTGTTCTGGAGGTTCATGCTCGACGCGCAGTTCGGCGTGGTCAACAGCATGCTCGGCTCGATCGGCCTGGGGCAGGTGGAGTGGCTCACCGGGCAGCGAACGGCACTGATCTCCCTGATCCTGGTCGACACCTGGCAGTGGACGCCGTTCATCATGCTCATCGCACTCGCGGGCCTCACCGCGGTTCCCCGGTACCTGTACGAGGCCGCCTCGATCGATCGGGCGTCCGAGTGGTTCCGGTTCCGCACCATCACGCTTCCCCTGGTGTGGCCACTGCTCCTCATCGCCGTGCTGTTCAGGGCCATCGAGGCCTTCCGGCTGTTCGACCTGGTCTACATCCTCACCAGCGGAGGTCCGGGGGTCTCCACCGAGACGTTGTCGTTCCACGTCTACAAGGTCGCGTTCCTGGGCTTCAACACCGGGACCGCCTCGGCGTACGGGATCCTGATGATCCTCGTCGTCATCATCCTCACGCAGCTCTACCTGCGCTACCTGAACAAGCTCAAGGAGGACTGATGGCCGTCTCCGTCGACGAGGCCGTGTCCACACGGCCCGCCCGGGATCGGAGGTCCCCCACGCGCCGCTTCGGCGGCCGGGGCCGCTCCGCGCTGGAGGTCGCGCTGCTGACCGTGCTGGCCGCCGTGATGCTCTTTCCGGTGCTGTGGATGATCGAGACGTCCATCAAGGAGAACCGGGACGTCTACGCCATCCCGGCCAAGTTCTTCGACTTCAAGGTCACCATGGACCATTACAAGGACGTGTTCGTCGCCTCCGGCAGCGGTCGTTCGACCCTGTCCGTCGCGTTTCTCAACTCCGTCGTGGTCGCCGGGGCCTCCACGGCGCTGGCCACCGTGCTGGGGGTGCCGGCGGCCTGGGCCTACTCGCGCTTCGCGATGAAGGCCAAGAAGGACCAGCTGTTCTTCATCCTGTCCACCCGCTTCATGCCGCCCGTGGTGGTCGTGATCCCGATCTTCCTCATGTACCGCCAGGTCGGGCTCATCGACAGCAAGCTCGGCCTGATCCTCATCTACGCCGCGTTCAACGTCCCGTTCACGATCTGGATGATGAAGGGGTTCGTCGACGAGGTGCCCGCGGAGTACGAGGACGCCGCCATGCTCGACGGCTACACCCGCTTGCAGGCGTTCTGGCGATACACCTTGCCCCTGCTGCTGCCCGGCATCGCCGCGACGGCGGTCTTCGCGCTCATCTTCTCGTGGAACGAGTTCGTGTTCGCCATCTTCCTCACCTCCAGCGACAGCGTGCGGACGGCCCCGCCCGCCATCGCCGGCCTCATCGGCGGAACCACCGTGGACTGGGGTCTGGTGGCCGCCGCCTCCGTGGTGTTCGCCCTGCCGGTGCTCGTCTTCGCCTATCTGGTGCGCAAGCACCTCGTCGCCGGTGTGACGCTCGGGGCGGTGCGACGCTGATGGCCGGCATCGAGGTGAGCGCCCTGCACAAGCGCTACCCGGACGGGACGGTCGCGGTCGATCACGTGGACCTGTCCATCCGCGACGGTGAGCTGTTCGTGATGCTCGGCCCTTCGGGTTGCGGCAAGACGACCACACTGCGGGCCGTAGCCGGCCTGGAGCGGCAGACGACAGGCGACATCCGCATCGGCGACACGCTGGTCAACGACCTGCCGCCGGCCGAGCGCGACATCGCCATGGTGTTCCAGTTCTACGCGCTCTACCCGCATCTGCGAACCCGCGACAACCTGGCCTTCCCGCTGCGGGCCGAGGGACTGCCCAAGGCGGAGGTGCACGAGCGGGTCGACGAGGCCGCCCGGCTGATGCGGCTCGGTCCGCTCCTGGACCGGCGGCCGCGCCGGCTGTCCGGCGGGGAGCAGCAGCGCGTCGCGCTCGCCCGCGCGCTGGTGCGACGGCCGCGCGCGTTCCTCATGGACGAACCGCTCACCAATCTGGACGCGGAGCTGAGAGCGGACATGCGCACGGAGATCAAGCACCTGCAGGGGGAGCTGGGGACGACGATGGTCTACGTCACCCACGACCAGGTCGAGGCCATGTCGCTCGGCCACAGGATCGCCATACTCAACAAGGGCCGCGTCGAGCAGATCGGCACGCCGCTGGAGGTCTACGACCGTCCGGCGAGTCTCTTCTGCGCCGCGTTCATCGGCTCTCCGCCGATGAACCTGATCGAGGTGGAGGTGGCCGACGGGAAGCTGCGCGGTCAGGGCGGACTGGTCCTCACGCCACCGCCGGGCCTGCCGCGCGACCGTCGCCTGGTCGCGGGCGTCCGGCCGGAGGCGCTGGAAGTCACCGAACCACAGGCGGAACGTTCGGTCCCGGCCCGCGTGGTCTCGGCGGAGTGGCTCGGCGACGAGATCATCTACGTGGTCGACCACGGCGGACAGAGGGACGTACGGGTGCGGATGCCGCCGACCGTCCGTTTCGCCGCTGACGCACCGGTCGGGCTGCGGCACACCGGCGGGACTCCGGCGGTCTACGACGTGCACACGGAAGAGCTGGTGGCCTGATGGGAACCGTGGCGGTGCGCGGGCTGCGCAAGTCCTTCGGCAAGGTCCAGGCCCTGGACGGGGTGACGCTGGACGTTCCGGACGGATCGTTCTTTGTCGTGCTCGGACCCTCCGGGGCGGGCAAGACGACGACCCTGCGCGCGATCGCCGGCCTGGACAAGCTCGACGCCGGGTCGGTGCATCTGGACGGGAGGGACGCGACCGGTGACGCCCCGGCCGCACGCGACCTGGCCATGGTCTTCCAGAACTACGCCCTCTACCCGCGGCACACGGCGTACGAGAACATCGCTTCGCCGCTGCGGGCACGCCGCTGTTCCGCGAGCGAGATCGCCGCCGCCGTCGAGCGGATCTCGAGCCTGCTGCACATCGAACGGCTGCTGCAGCGTCGTCCGGCGCAGTTGTCGGGCGGCGAGATGCAGCGGGTCGCCCTGGCCCGGGCGCTGGTACGTCACCCACGCGCGTTCCTCATGGACGAGCCGCTGACGAACCTCGATCTCAAGCTCCGGGTCGAGATGCGCACCGAGCTCACCCGCATCCACCGCAGCCTCGGAGCGACCTTCGTCTACGTCACCAACGACCAGGTTGAGGCCCTGTCCATGGCCGACCAGGTCGCGGTGCTCAAGGAGGGAAAGGTGCAGCAGACCGGAACGCCGGCCGAAGTGTACGAGCGTCCGGCCAACCAGTGGGTCGCGGGATTCGTTGGGAGCCCGCCGATCAGCCTGCTCGCCTGCCACGCCGAGGGAGATCGTCTGGTCGGGGCGGAAGGCTGGACGCTGCCGCGGCCCCGCTGGACCACGGCCGAGGACGGTCGCCCGCTGCTGCTGGGCGTGCGCGCGGAGGACCTGTCCGTCGAGCGGCGGGGGGACGCGTCGTTGCCGGGTGAGCTCTACGGCCTTGAGCCGCTCGGTGACCGGACGGTGGTCGACGTCCGGGTGGGGACGGAGATCCTCAAGGTCAAGGCACGGACCACCGTCACCGGTACGCCGGGCGAGCGGTTGCTCGTCACGGTCGACCTGGACCGTGCGCACCTGTTCGATGCGGGCACCGGGCTGGCGCTGTCCGAAGCCGGAAGGTGATCGGTGGCGCATCGAGAACTGCACAGGAGGCGGCGCGATGAGTGACCCGATGAACGTCCTGGCCCCCGAGCACCGGCGGCTGCGGATCGGCGACGCCTGGCGCGACGCCGCCGGCGGAGCCACCTTCGCCGTCGAGGACCCGGCCACCGGCAAGACCATCGCCGAGGTGGCGGACGCCGGCGTCGCGGACGGGCTCGCCGCCCTGGACGCGGCGAGCGCGGCGATGGCGGAGTGGGCGGCGACCCCGCCGCGACAACGGTCGGAGTTGCTGACCGCGACGTACCGGGCACTGATCGGGCGATCCGAGGAGGTCGCCCGGCTGATCACGCTCGAGATGGGCAAGCCGCTCGCCGAGGCCAGGGGAGAGGTGGCCTACGGCGCCGAGTTCTTCCGCTGGTTCGCCGAGGAGGCGGTGCGTGTCGAGGGACGCTACAACACGGCTCCCGCCGGCGGATATCGCATCCTCACCGTACCGAAGCCGGTCGGACCGTGCGTCTTCGTGACGCCCTGGAACTTTCCGCTGGCCATGGGTGCCCGCAAGATCGCTCCCGCGCTGGCGGCGGGCTGCACGACGATCACCAAGCCGGCCGCCCAGACGCCACTCACCATGCTGTTCCTGGCCCGCATCATGGAGGAGGCCGGCGTTCCCCCGGGGGTCGTCAACGTCGTGACCACCGAGCGGGCCGGCGAGGTGGTCTCAGCGCTGCTGGCCGACCGCCGGATCCGCAAGCTGTCGTTCACCGGGTCGACCGAGGTCGGGCGGCTGCTGCTGCGACAGGCGGCGGACAACGTGCTGCGCACCTCCATGGAACTGGGCGGCAACGCGGCCCTGATCGTGTGTGCCGACGCGGACCTGGACGTCGCGCTCGACGGCGCCATGGTGGCCAAGATGCGCAACATCGGGGAGTCCTGCATCGCGGCCAACCGGATCTACGTCGAGGAGCCGGTGCGCGAGGAGTTCACGGCGCGCTTCACCGAGCGGATGGGCGCGCTCTCGGTGGGTCACGGTCTCGACGACGGCGTGGACGTCGGGGCGTTGATCGACGAGGCGGCGGTCACCAAGCTCGACGAGCTCGTCGCCGACGCGGTCGATCGCGGCGCCCGTGTCCTGGTGGGCGGCGAGCGTCCGGACGGGCCGGGCCACTTCTACCCGCCCACGGTCCTCGTCGACGTGCCCGAAGACGCCCGGATGCTGCGGACGGAGATCTTCGGCCCGGTGGCGCCGATCATCTCGTTCACGTCCGACGACGAGGTGATGGCGCAGGCCAACGACACCGAGCACGGCCTGGCCGGATACGTCTTCACCCGTGACCTCCGGCGGGCGCTCCGGTTCGCCGAGGGGCTGGAGACGGGGATGGTCGGCGTCAACCGTGGCCTGATCTCGGACCCGTCGGCTCCGTTCGGAGGCGTGAATCAGTCCGGGATCGGCAAGGAGGGGTCGCACGAGGGCATCCTCGAGTACCTCGACGTCACCTACGCGGCGATCGACCTGCCGTGACCGGCACGGATCCGCCGGAACCCGGGGGTCCAGCACATCACCGCCGACGTTCCAGAGAGGCACCGACATGCTTGAGACCGTCCGCGGACCACGCCAGCTGATCGTGGGCGAAGGGGTCGCGCAGAACATTCCACGCGTGGTGGCCGAGTGCGGCTCGCGCGTCCTCATCGTGACCGACCGGGTTCTTCTGGGGCAGCCGGGCGTGGCCGAGATCGTGGCCGCCGTACGGGAGAAGGTCGAAGCCGTCGAGGTGTTCGCCGACGCGACTCCGGACGTGCCGCTCACCGACGTCGCCCTGGCCGTCTCGGCCGCCGCAGAGGTGGACGCCGACGTCATCCTCGCCATCGGAGGCGGCACGGTGATCGACCTCGCCAAGATCGTCGGCGTCATCCGATGCCACGGTGGGACGCCGCGCGACTTCTACGGCGAGTCGAAGGTGCCGGGGCCGACGATTCCTCTCGTCGCGATCCCGACGACGTCGGGCACCGGCTCCGAGCTCACGCCCGTCTCGGTGCTGACCGACCCGGACCGCGAGCTGAAGGTGGGGGTCTCCAGCGTCCACATCGTGCCCGACTTCGCCATCGTCGACCCCGAGCTCACCTACACCTGCCCGGCGACCGTCACCGCCCACTCCGGCATCGACGCGTTCTGCCACGCGGTGGAGAGCTACACCGCGCGGCCCCGGCCCCACGGACCGCGCGATCCGGTGGAGCAGGTCTTCCTCGGCCGCAACCCGATCACCGATCACTACGCGCTCCTGGCCGCGGAGCGGATCGCCCGCAGCCTGCCCCAGGTCGTCAGGGACGGAGGCGACAAGGACGCGCGCGCGGACATGTCCTACGGGTCCATGCTGGCCGGGCTCGCCTTCGCCCACGCGGGCAACGCGGCTCCGCACGCCCTCCAGTACCCCATCGGCGCAGCCACCCACACACCGCACGGCCTGGGCGTCGGGCTGCTGCTGCCCTACGCGCTGGACGCGGCCAGGGACGCCATCGGTGACCGGCTGGCCATCCTGGCCGGGGTGTGCGGGCTCGACGTGACCGGCGCCTCGGAGGCCGAGGCCGCGGAGACGTTCCTCACCTGGCTCGACGGGCTCCTCGCCGGCATCGGCATTCCTCCTACCTTGGCGGACATCGGCGTGGCACGCGCCGACCTCCCGCGCTTCGCGGAGATGGCCGGCGGTGTCACCCGCCTGATCCAGAACCATCCGGGCCCGACCGACACCGCCAGCTTGACCGCGATCCTCGAAGCGGCCTGGCTCGGGGACCGGACCCGGCACGTCCTGACTCCAGAGCAGAGATGGTGACGGCCTTTCCCATATCGGAAATCGTCTGGATGTCGTTCACGGGCTGGTGCAGGCGTATCCGGACGGCAGGGCCGTGTCGCCGCCGGGACGGCCGGCCTGGAAGCCGAGGCTGGTGGTGCCGGCTCCGGGGGCCAGCGTGCCGTTGAAGCTCATGCTCCTGGCCGTGACGGTCTGCCCGCTGGTGGTGACGGTGGCGTTCCACGAGCCGGTCAGCGTGTGCCCGGCCGGGAGCGTGAAGGTGACCGTCCAACCGTTGATCGTCGAGGTACTGGTGTTGGTGACCGTCAGCGGCTGGATCACGTACCCGGTACCCCACTGGGTCTGCACGGTCGGCGTGGCTGTGCAGGCTCCGGTGGTGCCGCCGCCGCTGGTGGTGACCTGGACGGTGTCGGACACCGGCGAGAGGTTGCCGGCGGCGTCCCGCGCGCGGACCTGATAACGGTAGGTGGTGCTCGGTGTCAGGCCCGTGTCGCTGAACGAGGTCGTGGCCGAGGTGCCGGCCTGGGCGAAGGTGCCGCCGGTGGCTCCGGGTGCGCGCAGGATGTCATAGCCGCTCACCCCGACGTCGTCGGTGGAGGCGGTCCAGGACAGGTTGGTGCCGCCGGCGGTGGTGCCGGAGGCCGTCAGCCCGGCAGGGGCGGTGGGTGGTGTGGTGTCGTTCGTGCCCCCCTGGAACTGGTTGAAGAAGTTCCACACCACTGCCTTGGTCCAGGTCCGTGCGCCGTCGTCGGCGGTGGACCCGTCCACGGGGCCGGGGGTATGACCCCCGTCGAACGCCGCCCATACGACCGGGTACCCGGCTCGGCATCCCGAGTAGGCGGTGACGATGTGACTCAGGCTGCCCTGTGCCGGCTCAGGAGGGTTCTGGGAAGTGCAACCGTTGTTCCTGGCGAACGTGTCGCGCAGGGACCGGCCCAGCGAGATGTTGAGCACGTCGTCCCTGAGACCGTGCAGCCCGAGGTAGGCGATGGGCTGGGTGCCGCCGGCGCAGCCGCTGAGCTGCGCGCCGGAGTAGACGGCGACCGCGCGGAAGACCGTCGCCCGGGCGCAGGCCAGGGCGTAGCTCATGCCGCCGCCGTAGCTGAAACCTCCGGCGAACCGCTGCGTGGTGTCGACACACAGGTCTGCTTCGATCAGCCTGATCAGGTCGTCGACGAAGGTCAGGTCTTCGCCGCCGGAATTGGCCCAGCCGTTGTTCAGGCCCTGGGGGGCGACGAAGATCGCGGTGTTGTTCGCCAGTTGCCTGAGCCCGTAGTAAGACCAGGTGAATCCGCTGGTCCCGCCCGAGTCGACGTCGTTGGCGGTGCCCCCTCTCCAGTGGAACCCGAAGATCAACTGGTAGGGATTGTCGTTGCGGTAGTTGTCGGGAATTCTCAAGATGAAGGAGCGAGTCCGGCCACCGCTCTGCATCGACTGCGTGCCGCTTCTGAGCGTCGGAGTCTTTCCACAGCCCTGCGTCGGTGCGGCGGCGCTCGCTCCGCGTGACGTGGTCGCGCTGCTGCTCAGCGCCGCACCACCGGTGGCCGTCACGAGAAGCGCCGTGACCGCGACAGCGGCGAAGATGGATCTACCCCGTAACATCACTCACCTGCCTGTCCTCCGTCATGGTGGTGGTGCGACGGAGCAAATCCGAGGCGGCCAGGTGCCGTCAAGGCGCGGCCCGCTCTCCGCCCCGGACAAGCGGCGGCCCATGCCCCTCTTGCTGGCAGGTTTCGCGGCGTTCACCCGGAAACAAACTGAAAGTTTCAGGCCGACGAGCGGTGCCGGCGCCAGGGGCACCACGGCGAGAACGCCCGGGTCGCCGACGTGCCGGGTGATCTACGTGGTGGCCAGCTCCCGTGCGTAGTCGCGGGGCCGGTCCCGCAGGTCGAGCAGGCGCCGGTGCATCCGCGCGAGCGGCTCCAGCGAGAAGCCGGTGTCCCGCCACGTCTCGAACGTGATGCCGATCCCCAGATCAACGCAGAACCGCACGTTGCGATCCTCGTGCTCGCCGTACCCCTCCAGGCCGATGATCGGCGTCGCCGCGGTGAACGCGTCGAGGATCGTGCCTCCGCCCAGCTTGGCCATAACCGCCACGGCGTGCCTGGTCAGGTCGAGTGCCTGGTGGTGGTCCTCGGCCTGCTCATATACGGGCGGCGCTGCGGCGACGATCTCGCCGAAGGGCGGGAAGCCGTCGTCGTGCCAGGGGTTCCAGGAGGGGTCCATCATGAAGCGGCGCGACCCGGGAGCCAGGTCGGGGGCCTCGCCGGCGTCGCGCACCACGAGGTCGAGCGGCAGTCCCGCGGCGCTCAGCTCCGCGGCCCGCTCCAGGTACGTGCCCATCGACCAGCCGCCGCCGTGCGCCATGACGCGCCTGTCCCGATCCTCCCAGCGCAGCGGCGGCTCGGTGGTGGCCCTGATCGTCCAGGGGATGTCGTTGCCGGCGGAGTCGAACAGCCACACCTCCCGATGCCTGTCCAGCGACCCGGCCCGGCGGGCGAAGGACGGCGAGTTGGCCGAGTCGGCGTGGCACACGTCAACGGGCACCGCCCCGAACTCCTCCGCGTAACGCTCCACGACGGGCAGCCAGAGACCGCTGAAGACGACGAAACGGCGGACCTCGTCGTCATGCCAGCGCTTCTGCACCGATGCGATCAGCATCGGGTCGAAGGCGTCCGACAGGTTGCGGAAGAGGCGCTGGCCGACCCGGGCGAGACGGAAGTCGCGCTGGTACGCCTCCTTGCTGGCGGAGATCCTTTCGCGCCGTTCGGGCTGCCAGAACGCCTCCGCCAGGAAGACCTCGCCGGTTGCCCCGAGCTCCTTCAGTCGTCGCCTGAGCAGCAGGCCGGTGACGTGGGCGCCCAGCCCCGGGCCGCCGGTCAGAATCGCGATCATGCCAGGGCGTTGACGTGCGACAGGACGAAACCGCAGAAGGCGCGGATGGAGTAGAGCCCCTCGATGTCCAGCCGGTCGAAGTCGAGCTCCACGTCGAACCTCTCCTCGACCATGAACAGGAAGCTGATCAACTGGATGGAGTCCATGCCCAGCTCGCGGATGATGTCCGCGTCGTCGCCGAGCTCCTCCGCGGTCCAGTCGTCGCCCAGGGCCTCGGCCAGCATCGACTTGATCTGCGGCAGGAGGTCGTCCATCTCGTTCACACTCCGTTCTCGTAGAGCGACGAGCACTTGGAGCAGACGGGCATCAGGCCCGTCGCGCGCAGCGTGGTGCGCACCCGGCGGAAGGCGGGGCTGTGCCAGACCTCCGCCAGCGTCCCGTCCCTGATGTCCCCGACGATGAACTCGGGGAAGAACTTGCACGAGCTGACCTTGCCGTCGGCGTGCACCTCCAACCGGCTGGAGACCGCCAGGCAGGTGGACTTGCCCGCGACCAGCCGGCTGCGGCCGAGGGCGAAGTCGGTGACGTCGTCGAGCGTCACTTCGGGCGTGTAGCGGATCCAGGGCCGCCACACGCGTCCGGCCAGTCTCCTCATCGACTCCCGCAGGACGGGGATGTTGTCCGGTTCGAGGTGGTAGGTGTAGGAGTGCCAGGTGGCCTGGCCAGGCGGGGGCGGCGGGTTGAGCCAGGCGAAGTCACGCGCGTACACGTCGTCCATCCGCGCGGCGGCCTCGGGAGTGATCCACCAGGGCAGCTGGAAGAAGACCGAGTGGAGTTCGAGCTCCTCGGCCCACTCCATGAACTCGTACAGGCGGCCTGCCGTCGCGTTGCTGACCATGGAGTTGACGGTAACCTCGCCCCGATACTCTCCGCTCCTGCGCAGGTCGAGCAGGGTCTTGAGGTTGCGTTCCGTCCGGGAGAACGATCTCGGTCCGCGCAGCGCCTCGTGGTCGGCTTCGAGCCCGTCGAGGCTGACCGTCAGGTTGAGGTTGCTGCCGAGCTTGAGCAGATGCTCCAGGTTGCGCTCGATGAGCAGGCCGTTCGTGCAGATGTTGACCTTGCGCGGGTAACGGAGCAGGAGCTCGGCCAGTTCGGGCAGGCGGCGGTACATCAGCGGCTCGCCGCCCCACAACCAGGTCTTGGGCCTGGTCTCGTCCGTCTCGCGGAGCAGCCGTTCGAGCACCTCGATGTCCAGCTCGGCGGTCACCCGGTCTCTGCGGTAGTCGCGCAGGAAGCCCTGGTCGTTCCACTGGAAACAGTGGTCGCAGCGCAGGTTGCAGGAGTAGGTGAGCTGCAGGCTGAGCTCACTGGGCAGATCGGTGGCGTAGCCGGGATCGGCTCCGACCCCTCTCTTGGTCCGCGACCGCACCGTGAGCTTGCGCCGGACGTCGGCGAACTCGGTCGGGGTCAGCGTCCTGCTGGACCGATTCTCCGTAAACCTTCTCTCCATCTTGGTCATCTCCCTACGCGGTTTCAGCGGATCAGCTGTTCGAGGAGCCCTTTCACGATGCGGTCATGGCGGTCGGCGTCATCGAATCCCCGGGGCTTCTCCTCGATGATCATGATCAGATAGAGGTAGGTCCGGTAGAGGGCGAGCCGGGTGAGCGCGCCCTCGGTGAGCTCCAGGCGGCCGCCGGCCTGCCGGTAGCCCCGGAGCAGGTCCGGGTCGTGCTCGGCCCTGCCGTACACGTCGAGGGAGACGAAGTCGGCCAGCGGGTCCCCCCAGAACGCGCGCTCGTGGTCGATCAGCGCGGCGAGGCGCGGCGGCCGGCGGTCGAGGTCCAGCAGGATGTTGCCGGGCCACAGGTCGAAGTGGACCAGGGCCGGCTCGGTGACCTCGTCGAGCGCGCCGGCGCCGGCCCGTACGGCACGCGCGATCTCGCCGGCCGGCCAGGGCAGGTCGGCGTCGAACCGGACGGCGTCGGCGAGGAGGCCGTCGACCATGGCCAGGAAGGCATCCTTCCAGGTGGCGGCCCTCATCCCGGGCAGGTGCGGGTAGCCGAACTCGGTCCCCCTGACGCGATGGAGCGCGGCGACGTACTGCCCGAGTGTGGCGCGCAACTGCCGGGACTCTTCCTCGGCCAGCCGTTCGGCCACCTCCGACCACGGGATTCCCTCGACCGCGGTCATGATCAGGTGCGGTACGGGGTCGTCGAGGCAGGCGTGGAGCAACCGGGGCTGCGGCACGCCGGTCCCCTCGGCGAGGGGGTAGAACATCGCCTCCGTCCGGATGATGTCCCGCTCGTAGGCGAGGAGCGTGGCATCGGCGGGAGGGCTCAGCTTGAGAACCACGTCGCAGCCGTCGTCCAGCCGGACCCGCCACAGCGCGGCGAACGTGCCCGCTCCCAGCTCCCGCGCGGCGACGGCGCGCCGCCCCAGCGCGCGGTGGACGAGTCCGTTGACCTCGGCCTCGGGCAGGCGCCTCTTGGTGTGCGCGTCCATCAGCGATCACCGCTGTCCAGCAGCTTGCCCAGCTGGTCCAGGCTCCCGAGGACCGCGGACGTCTCCAGGCCGAAGTCGATGAGGCAGGCGATCTCGTCCACCCCGATCTCGGCCAGCCGGCGGACGCGTTCCGCCGCGACGTCCAGTTCGCCCAGCAGGCCCGCCTCGTCGAAGAACCGTTTGACGGCTCTGCGCGTCATGAACTCGACGCCCTTGCGCCCGAGCGCGGCGGGGTCGACGCCGCGCGCCGAGCCCGCGCTCGAACCGAGGTGCAGGCCGACCGAGCTCCGTACGTACGCCGTCAGCGCCTCCCGCACCGCGTCGGTCGTCGGCCCGAGGTAGGTGTGCAGCATCACCGTGACGTCGCCGGGCCGGCCGGCGAGTCCCGCACGGTACTCCTTGATCTTGAGTGCCAGCTCGTCGACGCTCTGGTTGAGCAGGTTGGTCAGGACGCCGACGCCGAGGGCGCCGGCCGTACGGAACGTCTCGACGCTGCCGGAGCTCGTCAGCCAGACCGGGAGCTCCGGCTGGACGGGCGGCGGGAAGATGCGGACCCGTTGCTCCTCGCCCACCCCGGTGACGACGCTCACTTCCTCCCCCCGCCACAGCCGGCGGACCTGTTCCAGCGTCTCGACGGTGATACGGGTCCTGTCGGCGTACCCGCCGGGGTTGAAGGCGAAGTCCACTGCGTGCCACCCGGAGGCGAAGGACACGCCCACCCGCCCGCCGGACAGGTTGTCGACCACGGCCCAGTCCTCCGCGATGCGGATCGGGTGATGCAGCGGGGCGACCACGCTGCCGGCACGGACGGCCACGCGTTCGGTGACCGCGGCGACGGCCGCGCCGGTCACCGCTGAGTTCGGATAGAGCCCGCCGAAGGCGTGGAAGTGGCGCTCCGGCGTCCACACGGCCGTGAAACCGTGCGCGTCCGCGTAGCGTGCTCCCTCCAGGAGCAGCTCGTAGCGGTCGGCGGAAGGCTGCGTGCTGTCGTCGGCGAAGTAGAACAGGCTAAAACGCATCGGCTCTTTCTCTTCCGCGGGGCTTGTCCGGAGGCTGGGGCAGCCGGGGGCGGTCGACCTTCCCGCTCAAGGTACGTGGCAGCTCGTCGAGCCAGACGAACACGGCGGGAATGACGCCGGGCGGGAGCTGCTCGCGCAGATGGCGCAGCACCCGCTGCTCGTGGTGACCGTCCTTGGCGACCACGTACGCGCAGAGCTTTTCACCCGTGAGGACGACGTGGGCGTCGTGGACCCCGGGACAGCGCATGAGCACGTTCGCGACGTCGTCGAGCTCGACGCGCACGCCGTTCACCTTGACCTGCCGGTCGAGTCTGCCCAGGAGCTCCAGGGAGCCGTCCGGGCGGAACCGGCCGAGGTCGCCCGTCCGGAACAGGTGCGGATCGGACGGGTCGAAGCCGCCCTGCCGTTCCCCGAGGTAGCCGTGGAGCGGGAAGGGCGTGCGCAGCTCGACCTCGCCCGACTCCAGGAGCCGCACCGCCACGTCGGGGAGCGGTCGGCCGACGGGGACCGAGTCCGCGGTCGCGTCAGCGGCGGTTATGCGGTGGAAGAGCTTGGTCATCGTGGTCTCGGTAGGGCCGTAGAGGTTGATCAGCTCCTTCTCCGTCCCGAAGAGCTCCTGCCAGGAGCGGACGTCGGAGGGGCGTACCGGTTCTCCTGCCAGCAGGACGGTGCGCAGCTCCGGCAGCGACCCGGGTACCAGGCCCGCCGCCCGGAGAGTGCGGAACACCGTGGGAACGCAGTGGAGGATCTGGACGCGGTCGCTCTCCAGCCAGCGGGCGAGCCCCTGGCCACCGCGGGCGCTGTGCGGAGCCACGACCATCGTCCCGCCTGAGCACAGCGGGACGAAGGCGTCGCGCAGGAAGGCATCGAATCCGGCGGAGGTGAGCGAGGAGACGCGCGTGCCCCTGTCCACGCCCAAGAGGTCGATCTCCCAGGTGACGAAGTGCGTGATCGCCGGGAGGCTGCCTATGACCCCCTTCGGCCGGCCCGTGGTTCCCGAGGTGAAATAGACGTAGCCGGGGCCGTCCGGCTCGCCGCGGTGCCATCGTGCCGGATCCACCGCGTGGTCCCGTACGTCCCGGGCGTCCAGGGTCCGGAACCCCTCCCTGCCGGTCGCGGCCACGACCGGCGATCCGGTCCGGTCGACGACGACCGCTCCCGGCCGCAGGTCGTCGATGGCCATGGCCAGCCGCGCGGGCGGCGTCCGTACGTCCGCGGGGGCGAACACGCGCCCGCAGGCCATGGCCGCGAGCATCGCGGCGACGGTCTCCACCGGATCGGCGCACACGATGAGCACGGGATCGCCGCCTGGGACGGCATCGAGTTCCGCCAGGTACCCCGATGCCCGGGTGGCGAGGTCGTGGTAGGTGGCGATCCGGCTCCTGCCGTGGATCGCGACGTCTCCGGGATGGGTCTGTACGTGGCGCATCCACCGGCCGGCGACGCCGGTCATCCCGGGTGCCCCGTCGTACGGCCCGCGCCCTCCGCCACCACGGGCCGGCTCAACCAGGCGTCCAGGTCGGTCACGTCGTCCGGGGCGTGATCGCAGAGCACGTAGCGGCGGGGTGTCATCGCGGTGGGCCGGTGGGACAGGCCCTCCATGCAGAGCGTGTGCGCCTCCTCGGCGGATCGGACCCGCGGGCCGCGGGCGAGGAAGGCCACCAGCGGCTCGCCCCGGACCTCGGGGAAGACCCGGGCGGGCAGCGGCGCGAGCACCTCGTCCAGGAGCCGCTGCACGTCGCCGACCTGGATCCAGCACGAGTCGACCAGCAGCCAGTCGCCGTCCCGTGGGAGCGGGCCCAGCCCGGTGACCTCGTCCATCCTCGGACGGCTCAGATCCTCCGAGGCCGCCGACAGGAGGAGGGTCTCGATCGCCAGCAGGATCCGTTCGAGCTCGCCCTTGGGGACCCGGTCCAGGTGGCCGGTCCACAGCCGCAGGCGGAGCGTTTCCTCCGCGGCGAACAGGTCGAACCTGAGCATGACGTCGGTCTCCACCATCGGTGTCCAGGTCAGAGTGGTCCCGGCCGGTGCTTCCTGAGGCGGGGAGTCGATCCTGCCCACCACGAGATTGTTGAACAGGGGCTCGAAGCAGAAGCGGACACCTCGCCGACGCTCGGCCTGCGCGGCGAGGCGCGAGCGTTTCTCGACGTCGTAGATCCCGTTCCTGCCCGCCTTCACGGTCGCCAGCCAGGCCTGATGGACACAGCTGTCGAAACTCATGGCCGCCAGGTCGACGCGCATGGGGGCCGACTGGACGAGGGTCCCGAGGTAGTCCGCCGACCGGCTGTCGTACCGGTTGCTGGAGAGCGTCAGGAAGTCACCGGCACTCTGGCCGGTGCGCTGGGAGAGCACGATGCAGACCGCGGCCAGGACGATCGCCGGGCGGCCGGACCCGGTACGCGCCTCTATCGTGGCCAGGGCCGTCGCCGCGGTCGGCGAGCACAGCTCGGCGGCGACCGAGTCGCGCGGCGCGCCCGTGGAGGCGGCCGTGTAGAGGTGGTGCGGCGCCCGGTTCAGCACGCTCTCCCACAGCGTCAGAGCGCTCGCCGTACGGCGTGCCAACGGCGCACGCCGCTCGGCCCAGGCCTGGTCCAGCGGCTGATGGCGGGCCTGCCCGCCCTCGCGGTCCGCGGGGTGACGCAACAGGTGCGCGAACTCGCGGCCGAAGACGGCCAGGCCGAGGAAGTCCGCGGTCAGGTGGGAGAGGTCCATGACGCCGGCGAGGACCTTGCCGCCACGCGTGGCCACGGCGACGCGCAGCGGATGCGTCTTGGGACTGTACGGCGCGCGCGTGTCCAGGAGGTGCCCGAGCTCCGCCGCCTCGACCGGTCGTGTGCCGGCGTCGAAGCGGTGGATGACCAGCTCGCCTGCCGCGGCGACCCGCTGGGCCGGGGGAGGGCCGGCCGCGTAGGTGGAGCGCAGCCCTTCATGGCGGGCCAGCAGAACGGCGAAGGTCTCGGTGACGTCGCTCAGGTCGGTGCCCTCGGGCAGTTCCAGCGCCCACCGCATCCAGCCGTGCGAGTCGGGGAAAGCGTCCAGCCAGCGGAGGATGTTGAGCTGGCCGAGGGTCAGGGGCCCGTCACCGGCGCGATCGCCCTGGAAGGGAACGACGATCGGTTCGCACTCCGTCAGCGTGAGCTCGTGAGCGAGCGCGGTGGAGACGTTCGGCATCGATGCAGATCACCCTCGCAGACACGTGCTTCGCGTGGACTGAAGGACCTTGCTCACCTGCACTCAGCCCATCGCGGAGCCAAGCTGCCGAAAGTTTCGGACTACCCCCGATAAGCTAGCCGGAGCGTATGTGAGCACTTTCTGGTCGTCAAGAGCCGTGTTATCGGCAATCGCGGCATTGAGCGGGCGTCTGCCGCGGGGGAAAGGTGTATTGACCGATTCGCAGAACCGGACATACGCTGCGCAAGATTTCGCGAGGGAATGGAAAGTTTCGTCGGCCTTGCCTGAGGGATGCCCATGCGAGAAAGGCTGGACCTGCTGGGGCTCTTCCGCTATGCGGGCCCGGCGGTGTCCATCGCGTTGACCGCGATGGTCCTCATCGACGCGGTGGTGCCCGCGGGCATCGCGATCGCCGTCCAGGAGCTGGTGGCGGCGGACGGCCGATCCGCGCTCGCGCCGGTGCTGCTCATGAGCGGCGTGGTACTGGCCGGGCAGCTGGCGCTGGCCTTCCGGTTCCCCGTGGGACGGCTGGCGGCCGACCGCATCGACGGCGCGCACCGTACGCGGATCGCCGCCCTGGTGATGGGCGTGCCGACCGTGGACGTGGCCGAGCGGCAGGACGTCCAGGACCGGGTGAAGACCACCACGGCGGAGCCGCGGGACTGGGTCGACAGGACCTCGGGCGACGGCGCCGTGAGCCAGCTGGAGCTGGTGGGCCACGCCGTCGCGCTGGTGTCGTCCTCGGTGGTGCTGTCCTGGTGGTCGTGGTGGCTGGTGCCGGCGACGGTCATCCCGGCGGTGTGCTTCCGCACGATGCACGGCCGCCAGTGGGTCCGGCATTTCCGGATCTGGGTGGAGGGAGTCCTGTACCACCGGCGGTGGAAGTACTGGGGCGAGGTCGCCACCACGCCGGCGGCAGGCCGGGAGCTGCGCGTCTTCGGAGCGGGCGAATGGCTGCTCGGGCACTACACGCGTGACATGCGCACCCACGTGGACCCCGTGTGGGAGGACGACCGGCGGGTGCTGCGTGGGCTGTGGCTGGCACTGCTCCTCCCGCTGGCCGGATGCACCGTGGCCTTCACCTGGGTGGCCCTCGGCACGGCGGCCGGTCAGGGCACCATCGCGCTGGAAGTGGCCGTGGTGACCGCGGCCTGGTCGGTGTTCAGCGTGGCCATCAGGACCGACGACGTGATCTCCCTGGAAGGGGCTCGGCCGGTCAGGCGGGCCGCCGGTGAGCTGGAGCGGATCAACCCCGCGCCGATCCCGCTGCGCGCGCACGCCGGGACAGCCGCGGCTGCACCGCCGCTGGTGCGCTTCGAGAACGTGTGCTTCAGCTATCCGGGCCGGCAGGTGCTCAACGGCGTCGACCTGGAGATCAGGCCGGGGGAGTCGCTGGCGCTGGTCGGGCTCAACGGCGCGGGCAAGTCGACGCTGACCAAGCTCCTGGCCGGGCTGTACCGGCCCGACTCGGGCAGGATCCTCGCCGATGGGACGGACATCGCCGACATCCCCGGCTGGCAGTCCCGGCTGAGCGTGGTATTCCAGGACTTCCTGAAATACCCCCTCTCCCTGCGCGACAACATCGCCCTCGGAGCCGCCGACCCCGGCCTGCTCACCGGCGTCGTCCGGGACGCCGGGCTGGCCCCCGTGGTGAGCCGGCTGCCCGGCGGGTACGACACGCCGCTGTCGCGCAGCCGTACCGCAGGGGTGGACCTGTCGGGCGGGCAGTGGCAGCAGGTCGCGCTCGCCCGCGCCCTCTACGCCACCCGCCGGGGTGCCAGGATCCTGGTGCTGGACGAGCCCACCGCCCACCTGGACGTCCGCACCGAGCACGACCTCTTCCAGCGGCTGCCGGACATCACCGAGGAGATCAGCATGGTGCTGATCTCGCATCGCCTCTCGACGGTACGGCAGGCGGACCGGATCGTGCTGCTCGACGGCGGCCGGATCACCGAGTCCGGAACGCACGAGGAGCTCATGGCTGGGGGCGGGCAGTACGCCACCATGTACGCGCTTCAAGCCCGGCGCTTCAGCCAGGGATACGAGGACCGGCTGGACGAAGGAGACCTCGCGTGAGGAAGTACGCGCGCTTGTGGCGCGAGCTGATCGTGCTGTGCCTGCGGCGCTATCCCGGGTCGACCGCCTTCCTGATCGGCTGGCACGTGGTCTCGACGGTCATGTTCGCGGCGGTGGGGCTCACGCTGCGCGCGCTGGTGGAGGCCACCCAGGCGGGCACCGCCACCGCGATAGGGGTGGCGGCGCTGGGCGCCGCGCTGGTGCTCACCCTCAACCTCGGCGTCGAGCACATCGCCTACTTGCGGACCATCCACCTGGTGGAGCGGATCAGCCTCACCGAGGTCGAACCCCGGATCCTGCGCGCCTGCGCGGAGCTGCCGCAGGTGCGGCACCTGGAGGACCCGGAGTTCCTGGACCGGGTCACCACGTTGCGCGGCCAGTCCGGCGCGGTGGTGGACTGGGCGTGGGCGGTCCTTCAGGCCATCGCCGCCACGATCGGACTGCTGGTGGCGCTCGCGGTGCTCGGCGGAGTGAACCCCTGGCTGCTCGCGCTGCTGCCGTGCGCGGCCGTACAGCTGGCCATGGAACGGCTAGGCCGCAAGAAGATCGCCCAAGAGGACCTGGCCTCGGCCGAGGACCTGCGCCTCCACCGGGAGCTGTACGACGACATCTGCGTGAACCCGGCCGCCCTGAAGGAGCTGCGCGTCTACGGCGCCGCGGCGCAAGCGCTCAAGCTGCAGGGCGAAGCCTGGGAACGGGTGACGCGCTCCCGCGCCCGCGCCGCCCTGATCGCCGCCGGCTGGTCGTCGGCGGGCTGGCTGGTCTTCGGCGCCGGGTTCACCCTGGCGATCTTCCTGGTCACCGCGGCCGGCCAGCCGGGGGACATCATCCTGGCCGTGTCCATGGGCGTCCAGTTCCGCAATGTCGTCGAGCACGCGCTGCACCGATCGATGCAGGTCGGCGGGTACCGCCGGCTGCTGCGGCCCTACCTGTGGCTCATGGAGTACGCCCGGACGCACCGCGACACCGCCGACGCGACCCCGCCCGTCCGGCTGCGGCGCGGGATCGAGCTGCGGAACGTGTCCTTCACCTACCCGGGGACCACCACGCCCGTCCTGGAGGATCTGTCCGTGCACCTGCCCGCCGGAGCGGTGGTCGCGGTGGTCGGCGAGTACGGTTCCGGCAAGACCACGTTGGTCAAGCTTCTGGCGAAGATGTATGCCCCGGACTCGGGCAGCATCCTCGTCGACGACGTGGAGCTGTCGGCCCTGGACACCGCCGGCTGGCGGGCCTCGATGAGCGCCGCCTTCCAGGACTTCGGCCGCTACTGCACCACCTTCGAGGACTCCGTCATGATGGGCGCCCGGGGCGACCTGAACTCCACGGTCCGCGACGCCGACGCCGAAGCGCTGGTCTCCCGCCTGCCCGACGGTCTCGCCACCGAGCTCGGCCGCCGTTTCGGCGGGATCGAGCTGTCGGAGGGCCAGTGGCAGAAGGTGGCGCTGGCCCGCTCCGGCGCACGGCCGCGCCCCCTGCTGTTCGTCCTGGACGAGCCCACCGCCTCCCTGGACGCTCCGAGCGAGCACGCCATCTTCACCCGCTATGCGCGGCGGTCCCGCGAACTCGCGGCCTTGAACGGAGCGATCAGCGTCATCGTCTCCCACCGTTTCTCCACCGTGGCCGACGCCGACCTCATTCTCGTGATGGCCGCGGGAAAGCTGGTGGAGTCCGGCAGACATGACGAACTGCTCACCCGGAACGGCATGTACGCGGACCTCTACGGCATTCACGCGGCCGCGCACGCCTGAATTCCCTCAGCGGCGGTAATAGCGGTCGATGACGTTTCTGTAGTAGGTCGGCGAGAAACCCATCCGGGCGGTCGAGGGCGCGTGCCGTGTCATTCTCTTCGTCGACACATTGTAGTCGTTGGCCGGGATGTCCACGTAGACCTTGGTAGCGGCCCGGCCGGATATCTCCAGCAGATGGGAGACGATTTCATCGGCGGTCACCGGATGGCCTGAGGCGATATTGACCGTCGCGTGACGGAGGTCGCTGCAAAGGATTTCCGCGGCGATGGTCACGAGGTCCGCGACGTCGATGAGATCGCGGCGCGCGCCCCGGTAGACGGTCACCACACCCTCGTTCACCTGGTAGAACAGCGCGGGCAGCAGCTGGTGCCGCCGCTGGTGCGGCCCGACGACCTCCGTCACCCGGAGGATGAGATGGTCCACCCCCGAGGTCCTTATCATGTGCTCCATCGCCACCTTGTGGCGCCCGTACGCGGTGGTGGGGTGAACCGGGTCCTCTTCCGAACGGGGCGACCCGTCGCCGTTCCCGTAAAGATGCGCCGACGCGGTGGAGAAGTAGAGGAGCCGGCGCCGCCCGGCTCGGGCATTGCCTATCGTCTCATGGAGCAGATCGGCTTCCCGGCCGAACTCCGTCGCTTCGGTGATGGTCGACCGCGACACTCCGGCGGCGAACACCACCACGTCCATCCTCATCCCTGAATTGACGAAAGCCCGGGCAATCATTCCGTCACCGACGACCTCCATGAAATCTATTCTCGTATGCAGACAGGCTTTCGGGGAGTGCGCCTGCCCAAAAATACATCCGCCCGGACCATGTCGTTGCAGGTCTTCTCCTCCGGTAGACAGTCGCGCTCGAAATGGGTGCGGACAAGCGCCGCGCGGGCGATGTCGCCGATGGTGCCGGGGCTGAGTGTGATGTGCCGGCGGATCCGCCGGCGGCCTTTGAGCAGGGCGAACCCGCGTTCGCCGAGACAACGCAGGGCGCGGAGGAACCGGCTGCAGGTGCGGTTGTCCGGGCTGCGAATCTGGTTACCGTCGGGCTGCTTGATCGGGGTGTGGATACCGATTCCGGCGCCGTCGTAGCCGCTGTCGGCGAGGGTCGGCAGGCCCGCCTCGGCTGCGGCGTACAACGCGCCCAGCACGTGCACGCGGGCAGCGGTCAGATCATGGACCGAGCCACTCATCTGCCGGAGGCTTCACATCCATCTCAGACCCTCGACGACTTCTCCCGAAAGCCCCGAAACGCCCTCACGGTCGTCCAGAACGTCCCCAATCACCCGAATTATCGCGCTGAGATCACCTCAGTGAAGTCCATCCGAACCGATTGATGGCGACCGGCCGAGCCGCGTATTCTCCGTGTCAGGGCTTGACTCATCGAACGCACATTTCGCGGATCTGGGACGGCTCATGGCGCGGATGTCTGCGAGAACGTACGCGAAAGCCCTGCTCCAGGAGATCGAGGGGCCCGGCCCCGAGCGGCGCGCGCGCCGCCTCATGGAGCAGGACGAGGCGACCACGCAAAAGGGCGCCGAGGCCTTTCTCAACGACATCCTCGACCACATCTCCAATTACGAGATGGAGCAGCGCACCGATTTCATGACCGCCTGCGAGGAAGCGCGGCGCAGGATCTCCGCCATGCCCGGCTCGCTGCTCCACGGCGTCATGGCACTCGTGTGCGTGACGGTCAAGCTGCTGGACCGCCGTTTCAAGTCGCCGGACCTGGGAGCGCAACGCGAGACCGACGAATACTGTGCGGAGTTGTTCGCCGACCCGCGGCTGAAGGAGGCGATCCGGGTCGTTTACCGGCCGGTGAGCCGCCCGGAACATTCCGCCGAGGCGCGCACGTGGGACGACATTGACTTCGGCAGCGTCGAGTACCACAAAGCGGGCACCACCTCGTTCATTGTGAAAGGCCGCAGCAGCCGGGCGGTGAACGAGGCGGGAGTCAGGCCGCTCCTGGCCATAAAGTGCGTGCTTTTCCCGTGGAACAAACTCGCCGCCATCGCCAGGGCCACCGACACGTACGCGGCCACGTACGGCGCCGACGAGATGACCTCCGTCGTGGTGAAGCCCATCTCCTCCTCTGACCGCTGGGTCGTCATGCCGTTCCAGCAAGGGGAGACGCTGGGCGAGCACCTGGCGGCCTTCGAGGCCGAAGGGCCCGGCATCGCGTCCCGGCTCAGGAAGGCCCAGCAGATCGCCGCGAAACTGACGACCGCCCTCCACCTGCTGGCCGGCGGCGCCCCGGTGGACGCGAAGAATCCGCGCGGCCAGCACCTCGACCTGTCCCCCAACAACGTCATACTCGACAGGGAGACGGCCGAGATACGCCTTATCGACCTCGGGATCAATCACCTCTACAGCCGTCAGGTGGGCATCGCCGAGCATGACGACTCGGTCTACATCGCGCCCGAGATCAAGAACAGGCGGCCGGAATCCGTCACCGCGGACGCCTATTCGCTGGGCATCATCCTGATGGAGATCCTGACCGGCAGTCCGCCGAGGGACGGCAGGACTCCCGACGAGATCTGGACGACGAGCCCCATTCTGGGCCGCGTACTGGAAGACCTGATAGACGAGCGCCCCGAACGACGGCTGTTGCTGCTGCCCGATGGCGAGGAGTTCTCGTTCGCCGCCCTCGGCGAGCACCTGGATTTCCACTTCGAACTGGTACAGCAGGAATCCGAGGTGCAGGAGAACGACTTCGCCCGCCCGTTCGCGAAATACGCCCCCACCTCGCGCGAAGTGGCCACGCAGTTCAAGCAGGTGCTGGCGTGGCGGAACCTGGGGGAGCGGCGACCGCGGCGCGAGGAATACCTTCTGCTCTTCTCGGTGCTGGCCACCGTGTCCTGGTGGTTCATCGCGGCGAAGACCGCGCTGCTGAAGCTCGACGACCTTCTCACGGGCGAGCTGGACATGGCGGAGTTCACCGCCGACGCCGGGCTCGCGGCCAACATCATCGCGTTCTGCCAGGGCTTGGCGGCAGCCAAGTACTATCAGACCATTTTCGCGAGGCTCTCCGTCAGGGTCGTCCCCGGAGGGCTGGCGACGACGGCGGAAGTCCTCATGCGCTCGATGGCGATGGTGGCGGTTCCCACGACGATTCTCTCGACGTTCTCGAAGGAGCTGTACTGGACCTGGCCGTGGACTTCCGCGGCGGGCGCCCTCGCGGTGACGGCGTGCAACGGCGTCACGCTCATGCTGGCGACGCGGACCATTCGCGACTCGCGCAAGGAGTTCTCCACCATTCCCGAGCGCGGAAAGGTCTTCGCCCGCGGGTTCGAGCAGTGGTGGTGGACGATGCTCATCTACGCCGTGCTCATCATCATTCTCGCCTCCGGCTACACCGCCGGCCTCTTGGTGGACATCTGGGCGTACGTGTTCATCGCCGTCGTGGTCACGGTGGGCGTACATTACATCTCCAAGTGCGTGGGCGCCGGAGCGGCGGTTCGTGGCAGCCTCGCGCGGGCCTTCTTCGCGGGCGAACGCATGGCGATCCTGGCTCGGCGTCGGCTCTCCTGAGGCTGCGGACGCCTCGGCTGTAAGTTTTGTTCTCGATGTGCATGGATGCTGATGCGGCGGGCGCAGTGATGATGTGCCCCCGAGTTCCGCGTCAAAAGGCAACCCATGATGGTGCTGACGTATCCATTCAGCCCTGTGATTGATCAGGCCGCTTGAGGTGGCATGCAGGCACTTCCAGCCCGGGTGTCGCGGAGAGCATCGAGCGGGGCCCAGCATGCCCGGCGAGCGTGCCTCTGCCGTTGTTGTCGACCTCACTGTTGACCTCGAACACGCCTGCGGCCTCCCTGCGGATCTCATCACGACATCCAGGACCCGGCGTCCAGTGCGCCATCCGCAGGATCCTGGGCCGCGATGTGCCCTTGCAGGCCGTGGCCGTACGCGCCCTCTCCGGCCTCGGGGCAATCTGAACAGCCAATAGCGATAAGCGGTTCTGTGCCGTCGTCGGCCAGCACGTCCGCCCTGCTGTCGTCCGGGCCGAGGGCGTCGCAGGTGATCCGAACCTGGAGAGGCTGCGGTCCCTCCGGCACCCGGCACCAGTCCTGCGCGACGAGAGTTTCGGCCTCGTCCCGCTCCCACGCCTGCGGGTCAACGAGGTCGACGCTCCCCTCGGCGTTCTCCCAGTCACGATCGGCGAAAGTGCGGTTGAGACAGCTCGGCCGCGTCCGGCAGATCGTGTGGCGTCTGCAGCGCTCCAGGCTCTGTCGCGTCTAGCCGCTGTAGCAGCGTGCTGACGAGCTGGCGCGCAGGGCCCGGGGCAGGCGTCTCTCGGCCGGCGAGCCGACACACGGCGTCAGCTCGTACGGGCTGTCGTGCGGGTCCCAGACCGGGCGGCCCGACACTTTCTGGTAGGTCTCCAGCGCCTCGTGCACGGCGAAGTCGGCCACCGCAGTGCCGGCCAGGAGCAGCAGGGCGGTGGCCGGGTCGGCGCCCGCGCGCGTCGCCGACAGCGCCCGAAACGGCCACAGCGGGACGGCCAGGACGCCTTGGTCGGTTGTGTACGGCGAGGCGTCCGGATCGATGTGCGGCGCGACGTCCGGCGTGGCCCGGTCCGGTACCGCGATCAGTAGATTGGCGGCGTTGCGGCAGAAGGCGAGCTGGTCAAGCTCACAATGTGTTGGGGGTGCAGCGGGCGGCTTTCCAGCAGCCATGGTGCCTCCAATGGCCGCGCGAGTGTGGTCACCGATTGAGGTCCGCGGGTGTTATTCGACCGCGCAGTGGTGCAGATGCTGCGTGAGAACCTCCTGCTGCCCTCGGGATCACCACACTGACCCGGCTGATCAGCGAGGTGCGCCGGGCTGAGCACGCCCGGTTGTATCGCACGCCGGCCGAGCGCGCCGGCCCCAGAGCTGCGGCGCGGCTGGCCGAGCTGCTGCAGCAGCTCGGCCGCCAGCTCCAGGCCCTGTTCCACATCGTCCACGAGGCTCCCCAACCAGGTCGAGACGGCCGACCAGACCCACGCCGAACGGCTGAAAACAAAGGTGGAGGAGGTGCACACCACGCGGCTGTAGCCGACACGCCGGGGATGCCGCCGATGACCCCACGCGGGAGGTGAACCTCGTCGGAGGGAGACAAGCGGTGCGGTCGCGGCGGCTGCTGGTGCTGGACGACGTCTGGTTCGGCGGGTGGCCGAAGTGGTGGAAGTGGCTTGGCGAAACGGTCCATCGGACGCGCTGCGAGGGACTTTGGTCCCTGCCGTGAACACGGTAAGGCGCGAAATTTTAGGTCCATGCACGCTGTTAGCTCTGCGTCGGGAATGGCCCTATGACGGGAACCGGCGCGATCCCTGAGGCCGGAATCCCCGGCATCGATCCCTCTTGCACCCGCACGTTCATCGAGGGCCAGCCCGCCTGCGCGGAGAAGCCTTTCGCCACGCGCGTCGGCGTGCGCAGGCTGGTCAGCGCCGCCGTCGCGGCGCCATCGGTGCACAACACCCAGCCGTGGCGCTTTCGTCACGTCGATGACACCACCATGGACCTGTACGCCGACCTCGACCGGTTGCTGGCCGTCACCGATCCCATGGGGCGCGGTCTGGGCATCAGCTGTGGGGCGGCGCTGTTCAACCTGCGGCTGGCGATCCGGATGACCGTGCACGACCCTCAGATACTGCTGCTGCCCGACTCCGAGGAGCGGCCCGATCTGCTGGCCACCGTGCGCGCCATCCCGGGCAGCCCGCCCGATCAGGACGAGCGGCTGCTGCATGCCATGATCCCGCACCGGCGTACCAACCGCTTCCCCTTCGATGACCGCCGGTTGCCCAGGGACGTCTTCGCCAACCTCGTGCATGCCGCCCACGAGGAGGGCGCCTCGCTGGTCCTGGTGAAAGGACGCACGGCGCGGCGCGTGCTCGACCTGGTCGCCATGGCTGAGGACACGCTGGCCGCCGAGGAGACCTACCGCGCCGAACTGGCCCGCTGGACCGGCTCGCGGACGCGCTGCGACGGCGTGCCCGAACACGCTTTCGGTCCTCGTCCGAGACACGGTGAGCTTCCCATGCGCGACTTCACCCTCGGCGACCCGTACGCCGGCCGCGACCTTCGCTCGGGCGCGGCAGGCGAGCCTGTGCGGGAACAGGCGGACTTCGAACCGGATCCGCAGCTCGCCGCCCTTTTCACCAGGGGTGACGGGCCGCGGGACTGGCTACGCGCCGGTCAGGCGTTGCAGCGGGTGTTGCTCACGGCGACCGCGCACGGTGTGGCGGCGTCGATGTTCAGCCAGCCCCTCGACCTGCGCCCGGCACCGTACCGAAGCGACAGGGAAAGGCCGTTCGGGCACGTGCAGATGCTGGTCAGGTTCGGGTACGGACCGCCGGTCCCGCGCGTGCCCCGCCGCCCCGTGTTCGAGGTCGTCGACCTGCGCACATGGGAGGCCCATCGTGGCTGAGCCGATACGCCCCGTCCTGATCCAAGGCGGCATGGGCGTCGGCGTGTCGGGCTGGCGGCTGGCCCGAGCGGTCGCCGAAACCGGACAACTCGGCGTGGTGTCGGGTACGGCGCTGGACGTCACCATCGCCCGCCGGCTACAGCGCGGCGACCCCGGCGGCCACCTGCGCCGCGCACTGGCCTGCTTCCCGGTTCCCGAGGTCGCCGAGCGCGTGCTCGGCCGCTACTTCGTGCCCGGCGGTACCGGCAGGGACGTGCCCTATCGGCCGGTGCCCCGGCTGGGAGTGCGGCCGAACCGGGCTCGTGACGAATTGGCCGTGGTGGCCAACTTCGCCGAGGTCTTCCTGGCCAAGGAGGGTCATGACGGCCCTGTCGGGGTGAACTACTTGGAGAAGATCCAGCTCGCCACCCCGGCGGCCGTGTACGGCGCGATGCTGGCCGGCGCCGACTACGTGTTGGTCGGCGCCGGCATCCCGGTGGAGATCCCGCGCCTGCTCGACGACCTGTCCGAGCACCGCCCCGCCCGGATCTCGGTCGCCGTGGCGGGCGGCGACGGGCACACGATCGGGTTCGAACCGGCCGGGCTGCTCGGACACCGGCTGACGCCGCAGGCCCGGCCCAGGTTGCTGGCGATCGTGTCGGCCCACGTGCTGGCCGCCTACCTGGCTCGTTCGCCGGCGACCCGGCCGGACGGGTTCGTGATCGAGACGCCGGTGGCGGGCGGGCACAGCGCGCCGCCCCGAGGCCGGATGACGCTCGATGCGGCGGGCGAGCCGGTGTACGGGCCCCGCGACGAGGCCGACCTGGGCAAGGTGGCCGCGTTGGGGCTGCCGTTCTGGCTGGCGGGCGGGTACGGCACGCCCGGCGGGCTGGAGCGGGCCTGGGCGGCGGGCGCGCAGGGGATTCAGGTGGGGTCGGCGTTCGCGCTGTGCCGGGAGTCCGGGCTCGAACCCGGCCTGCGCGGACGCCTGCGCGAGCAGGCCGTGAGCGGCGCCCTCCAGGTGCGCAACGACCCGCGCGCTTCGCCCACCGGGTTCCCGTTCAAGGTCGCCGCCGTGGCCGGGACGCTGTCGGAGCAGGAGGTGTACGAGGCACGCCCGCGGCTGTGCGACCTGGGCTACCTGCGCACCCCGTACGCGAAGCCGGACGGCGCGATCGGCTACCGCTGCCCGGCCGAGCCGGTGGACACCTATGTGCGCAAGGGACGCTCGGCCGAGGAGGCGGCCGGCCGCCGCTGCCTGTGCAACGGCCTGCTCGCCGCGATCGGGCTCGGGCAGCATCGCGCCGGCGGCTACGACGAGCCGCCGCTGCTCACGCTCGGCCAGGACGCCGGCTTCCTCGACGGCCTGCCGGACGACCACTCGGCTGCCGACGTGGTGGCCCACATCCTGCTGGGAGCCAGGGTATGACCGAGCGACCGGAGACCGTCCAGCCGGCGCAGCGTTCCCGCGCTTCGTGGCACCTGCGGGCGAACGCGATCGTCGTCGGCTGGCTCGCCCTGACCGTCGTGGTGGCTCTCGCGGGTGACGTGCTGCCGGCGTCGCGCTGGTTGCTGATCCACGTGTTCCTGCTGGGCGCGGTCAGCACAGCCATCCTGATCTGGAGTGAGCACTTCACCGTGGCGCTTCTGCGCGTCCGCACGCCGCCGCGGCGCGGCAGCCTGGCCAGGCTCGGTGTGCTCAACGCGGCGACGGTGGCGGTGCTGGCCGGGGTTTCGGCGGGACCGTGGCAGGTGGCCGCCGCCGGGGCGGCGCTGGTGGCAGGGGTGGTGGTGTGGCACGCCGCCGTCCTGGTCCTGCTGGTGCGGCAGGCGCTGCCCGGCCGGTTCGGGCACGTCATCGGCTGGTACGTCTCCGCCGCCGGCGCACTCGCCGCCGGTGCCGTCCTGGGCGGGCTGCTGGCCGCGCACGTCGGGCACGGGGCGGCGCACGAGCGGTTGCATGCCGCGCATGCCGA
Source organism: Nonomuraea sp. NPDC048882 (assembly GCF_040649755.1). Lineage (NCBI taxonomy): Bacteria > Bacillati > Actinomycetota > Actinomycetes > Streptosporangiales > Streptosporangiaceae > Nonomuraea > Nonomuraea sp. NPDC048882. The sequence continues at coordinate 89,864 of NZ_JBEZGB010000008.1, read as the reverse complement.
GGTGAACGTGTTCGGCTGGGTCGGCCTGACCGTGCTCGGCACCCTGTTCACGCTCTGGCCGACGGTCCTGCGCACCCGCATGCCGGACGAGACCCGGCGGGCGTCGCGCGTGGGGCTCCGGCTGGCCGCGCCCGGGCTGGCGGTGGCCGTCGCCGGGCTGCTGGCGGACCGGCAGTGGGTGGCCCTGGCCGGGCTGGCGGCGTACGCGGCGGGAGCACCCGCCCCTCGGAGATCGAGGCGCCCGTGGGCGCCGTGCTGACGTTGCGCGTCACCAACGCCGACGCCAAGCGCCACGACTTGCGCCTGGCGACCGGAGAGCGTACCCCGATGCTGGTCACCGGCCAGAGCGCCACGCTGAAGCTGCAGCCGCTCGGTGAGCCGGTGGACGGCTGGTGCATCGTGGCCGGGCACCGCGCGGCGGGCATGAGCATGCGCATCATCCCGACCGTCCTTGCCGCGGCGTCCCGGCCCCGGCCGGGCGCCGGCCACAACGGCCACGGCACGAACGCCGCCCCGCAAGCGGGCGAATCCACCCGCCTGGATCCGGCCGCCCCCATGTCACCGGGTTGGAAGCCGTACGACGCGGCCCTGAAGCCCGCGCCCGGCGGCATGGAACACCACATCGAGATCCGCGCGGACGACACCGTCGTCCAGGAGGTCGCTCCCGGGATGCGGCAGCGCGTGTGGACGTTCAACGCCGATGACCCAGCACATCGCCAACGGCATGTACGGCGCGGTCATCATCGACCCGCCGAAGCTGCCAACGGCGGACCGTGAATACGTTCTGGTGCAGGGTGAGCTGTACCTCGGCGAGCCCGGCGGCGACGCCCAGGTCGCCAAGATCCGGGAGGGCGAGCCGGACGGCTGGATGTTCAACGGCACCGCTAGCGGCTACGACCACGCCCCGCTGCGGGCCGAGCCGGGGGAGCGGGTCCGCATCTGGGCGGTGGCCGCCGGCCCGAGTTCGGGCACGGCGCTGCACGTGGTCGGGGCGCCGTTCGACACCGTCTACAAGGAAGGCGCATACCTGCTGCGGGCCGATGACCCAGGCGGGGCGCAGGCGCTCGACCTGGCTCCGGCGCAGGGCGGGTTCGCTGAGCTGGTCTTCCCGGAGCCGGGCATGTATCCGGTCGTGGACCATACGATGCGCCAGGCCGAGGCAGGCGCGCACGGTCTGTTCCAGGTGAGCGCGCCATGACGTGGTGGTCGGTGGTGCGGTTCCCGCACGTCATCGGGGCGGCGTCGTGGGTCCGGCTACGGCCGGATCCTGGCCGCCGATAGGGGCTTCGTCCGATAAGGGACTTTCGGCCCTGCAGTTACTGACGTTCGGCCCGGTGAACGGGCATGCTCCTGCTTCTAGCCTGATGCGCGGCCCGCCTAGTTCCGTGGGCCTCATGTCCATCGCCTGTCCAGGGGGTTCTCCATGCTGTCCGCGGATTCAGCCGCGATCGTCCGGGCCACGCTGCCGGTCGTCGGCGCCTCGCTCGACGCCATCACCGCGCGTTTCTACGAGACGATGTTCGCCGAGCGGCCCGAGTTGCTCGACGGTCTGTTCAACCGCGGCAATCAGGCCAATGGCGAGCAGCGCCGGGCACTGGCCGGATCCATCGCCGCGTTCGCCACGAGGCTCCTCGAGCGTCCGGACGAGCGCCCCGACGAGCTGCTCGCCCGCATCGTCCACAAGCACACCGCCGTCGGCGTCACCGACGACCAGTACGTGATCGTGCACAAGTACCTGTTCGGGGCGATCGCCCATGTGCTGGGCGAGGCCGTCACCCCGGAGGTCGCCGCAGCCTGGGACGAGGTGTACTGGCTGATGGCAGGGGCGTTGATCGCCCAGGAGGCGCGAGTCTACGCCGAGGCCGGCGCGCGCAACGGCGCCACATGGCGGCAGTGGCGGGTGGTCGGCCGGAAAGAAGAGACGCCGCACGTGGTCTCCTTCCTGCTCCGCCCGGCGGACGACGGCCCGGCGCTACCGGCCCGTCCCGGCCAGTACGTCAGCGTCCGGGTTCGCATGCCGGACGGGGTCCACCAGCTGCGCCAGTACACGCTGTCCGGCGCGGGCGGGGACGGGTCGCGCCGGATCACGGTCAAGCGGGTCGACGGTGATCCCGCCGGGGAGGTGTCCACGCTGCTGCACGCCACCGTGTGGGCGGGCGACGAGCTGACCCTGTCGGCGCCGTTCGGCGACGTGACGCTGGAGGACGGGGACGCGCCGCTGGTGCTCGTGTCGGCGGGCATCGGCTGCACGCCGATCGTGGCGATGCTCGATCATCTGGCCGCCACCGGCTCGCACCGCCGCGTCCTGCTGCTGCACGCCGACCGCTCCCCAGCCGAGCACGCGTTGCGGGAGGACATGCTCAGGCCGGCCGCCGAGCGGGTCTTCTGGTACGAGAGCGGCGCGACCGCGCCGGACCGCGACGGCCTGATGGACCTGGAAGGCGTCGAGATCCCGGTGGGCGCGATCGCTTACCTGTGTGGCCCGGTGCCGTTCATGCGCCGCGTCCGCGGTCAGTTGCTGAAGGCCGGTGTGGCGCCCCGCGACATCCACTACGAGGTCTTCGGCCCTGACCTTTGGCTGGCCGCCGGCTGATCGCAGCGGGCCTGCCGGGCCCGTGACAGGGGCCGGTCGTACGGCGACCGGAAGTGCGTAATTGTGCCTGTTCAGACGGTCACCGCACACCGGCTCCGTCTCGCGGCGAGACTGGAACGGTGATGAGACAACCCGCGGCGCCGACGCCGCCGCTGCTGGAGCGCATCCGGGCCGCCGTCATCGGCGACGACGAGGTGCTGAACGGCCCGTACGGCCCACGCCGCCTCGTCTACGCCGACCACACCGCCTCGGGCAGGTCGCTGACCTTCGTCGAGGACTTCATCCGCGACCAGGTCCTGCCCCGGTACGCCAACACCCACACCGAGAGTTCCGGCACCGGCCTGCAGACCAGCCGCTTACGCGAGGAGGCCCGCGAGGCCGTGCGCGAGGGCGTCGGCGCCGGGCCCGACGACATGGTGATCTTCTGCGGTTCGGGAGCAACCGCAGCGGTCAACAAGCTGATCGGGATCCTGGAGCTGCGCACCCCCGGCCGGTACGAGGGGCGCCCGGTGGTGTTCGTCGGCCCGTACGAGCATCACTCGAACGAGCTGCCCTGGCGCGAGTCGATCGCCGAGACCGTCGCGATCGGCGCGGACTCCTCCGGACACATCGACCTGGCGGACCTGCGCCGCCGGCTCGTCCAGTACGCCGGCCGGCCGCTGCTCATCGGCAGCTTCTCGGCCGCCTCCAACGTCACCGGCATCCTGACCGACACCGACCGCGTCACGGGGCTGCTGCACGAGCACGGCGCGCTGTCGTTCTGGGACTACGCCGCGGCCGCCCCGTACGTGCCGATCCGCATGGCGGACGGTGGCAAGGACGCGCTCTTCCTGTCGCCGCACAAGTTCATCGGCGGCCCGCAGACGCCCGGCGTCCTGGTGGTGCGCCGGGACCTGATCCGCAACCGGGTGCCCACCGCCCCGGGTGGCGGCACGGTGCTGTTCGTGGGTCCGGACGGGCACCGCTACCTCGACGACCCGGTCGCCAGGGAGGAGGGCGGCACGCCGGCGATCGTCGAGTCGATCCGCGCCGGGCTGGTGTTCCGGCTGAAGCAGGCGGTCGGCACCGGCCTCATCCAGGCGCGCGAGGAACGCTTCTGGCAGCGCGCCCTGCGGCGCTGGGGACGCAACCCGGGCATCGAGATCCTCGGCGACCTGCGTGCCCGCCGCCTGCCCATCGTCTCGATCAGGATCCGCGCGTCCGGCGGGCTGTACCTGCACCACAACTACGTGGTGGCGCTGCTGAACGACCTGTTCGGCATCCAGGCGCGCGGCGGCTGCTCCTGTGCGGGACCGTACGGGCACCGCCTGCTCGGCATCGACGCCGCGCACTCGCACGCCTTCGGACGGGAGATCGAGGCGAGCGGCGAGGGCATCAAGCCCGGCTGGGTGCGGGTCAACTTCAACTACTTCATCTCCGACACGGTCTGCGACTACCTCATCGACGCCGTGGACCTGATCGCCCGCCACGGGCACCGGCTGCTGCCCGACTACCGCTTCGACCCGGCGACCGGCCTGTGGCGCCATCACGACGCCGCCGCCGAGCCGCCGATCCACCTCGACGACCTGCCCTTCGACATCCCCGTCCCGCCGGCGGCGAGGGCGCGGGCCGGCGAGGACGCTCTGCCCGGGTATCTGGAGCAGGCGCGCGCCATCCTGGCGTCCCGCCGCGACGAGCTCGGCCCGCCCCCGCCGGACCTGCCGGCCGGCTTCGAACGCCTGCGCTGGTTCCCGCTGCCCAGCACCCGCCGGGCGTGATCAGCAGGGCGTTCTGAGCAGCGGACGGGGCCGGTCTCGATGGCGGGCTCGGCCGGTTAGGCTGCCCGTCATGGATCCTGCCCTGACCAGCGGAATGACCACTGAGCCCGCCATACTCGACGCTGCGGAGTGGAGAAGCTCGCGGTGGACGCCGCCGCCCATGGTCGTGGTGTCGGCCGGGCGCTGACCGCCGCCCTGCTCGCCGACGCCCGGGAGGCGGGTGTCGAGGTCCTCATGCTGGACCTGCGCGGGCAAGGCTGACCGGACGCCGGTGGGCCGGACGGTCAGGAGAGGGACGGTGGCCGCCCGGGTGCGACGCTCGGTGAAAGGCTTTTCGACCGCGCCACGGGAAGCGACCTGTCCGTATTATTGGGACATGACTGCTGGCCCTCAGGAACCCGCCGGGCGTGACGAGTGGCGCGTCTCGCATGACGAGCGCGAAGCGGTGGTGGAACAGCTGAACCGGGCGGCCGCCGAGGGCCGGATCGACCTCGGCGAGCTGGACACGCGGCTTGGCCTGGCGCTGAACGCCAAGACGTACGCCGACCTGGCGCCCCTCACCGCCGATCTGCCGCCGGACGTCCCGGTGAACCAAGAGCCGCTGGTCCTCAGGGGCGGCATGAACGGCCTGACCCGTTCCGGGCCCTGGGAGGTGTCCGGGCGCATTGTCGTGTACGGCGGGATGGGCGCCGTCAAGCTCGACTTCACCCAGGCCGAATGCCGGCTGCCCGAGATTCAGATCGAGGCGGAAGGTCAGATGGGCGGCGTCACGATCGTCATCCCCGACGGCTGGGCCGCGGAGACCTCCCGGATGACCGAGGGCCTCGGGGGGTTCAGGGACAAGACGACGTCGCAGCGGCTCCCCAGGACGCCGCTGGTCCGCCTCTCCGGCACCGGCGGCGCCGGAGGAGTGGTCATCCGGCATCCCAACTCCTGGGAACGCCGTAAGCAGCGGCGCCTTGAGGCACGCTGAGGCGCCGGCACGCAGACCGTCCGCCGAACCGGATCAAGCCCGTACGTCCTGGCGCGCGCCGGACAGAAGGGGGAGCAGGTCTCGTGCGTCGGAGCGGGTGTCGAGGGTCATGACGTGCTCCGCCAGGCGCTCCCGGCTCGGTGCGAGGCCGTGGAATTTGGTCAGGAGTCGTTCGTCGGAGAGGGGGTTGGCGGGGGAGCCGAGTGGGTGCTTCACCCTGGCGCGCCGGACGGCGCCCGAGGTCGTGGTGACGGTCAGGGTCGGCTCGTCGATGCCGCCCATCTCCGGGTCCGCTTCCAGGTCGATGAGGTTCATGAGTTCGGCGGCCCGGGGGTCAGCGCGTCGTTGGGGGGAGTAGGCGGCCAGGTCGGCGTCGCCGTACAGGACTCTGGCGGCGATGGCGTACGGGAGGCTGAGCTGGGCGTGGGGGAGGGTGGAGACGTCGCGTCCGCCGCACATGCCGGCCACGAGGGGGCTCAGGCGTACGTGGATGCGGGCGATCTCGCCGGGGTGCAGGTCGAGGCTGCCGATGGCGTCGATGGAGGAGTGGGTGCTGCGGCAGGACGCGTACGGCTTGATCGAGCAGCGGGAGATCCGCCACTCCTTGCCGAGCTCGCGGGTCAGCGCGCCGGGGTCGGCGTCGGGGCCCGCGTAGGTGCGCAGGAAGCCGCCCCATACGTCGTCGAAGACGCGGCGGGGGCCGTTCGTGCCGGAGGCGGCCAGCAGCGCGGCGGTCAGGCCGCCCTCGGCGGCGCGGCCCGCGTGCAGTCGTTTGCTCGGTGCGCCGTCGTGTACGAAGGCCCACAGGCCGCCGGAGAATCCGGCCGCCAGGCCTAGCGCGTCGGCGGTCCGCGCGCCGTCCAGCCCGAGCAGCCGCGCGCTCGCCGCTGCCGCGCCGAACGTGCCGCAGGTGCCCGTCGAGTGCCATCCGGCCTCGTTGTGCGCGGCGTAGCCGCCGCACGCCTCCAGCACGCGGCGGGCCACCTCGTAGCCCAGGACGATCGCCGCCAGCAGTTCGGTGCCGGGGATCGGGCGGTCGGCGAGGCTGAGGCAGGCGAGTGCGGCGGGCACCACGACGGCTCCCGAATGATCGCAGCCGCCGGTGTCGTCCAGCTCCAGCGCGTGTGCCGCGATGCCGTTGAGCAGCGCCGCGTCCCGGGGGGCTGCGGTGAGCCCGGTGCCCCAGATGGGTGCGTTCCCGGGCGCGGCCAGGCCGGGAGCCGGAGTGGTGGTCCCGGCCAGGGCGGCGCCCAGGGTGTCGAGCAGGTGCCGCTTGGCCCGTTCGATCACCTCAGCCGGGAACGGCGCGGGCGCGGCGACAAGACCGGCCAGCTCGCGGGCGACGTCGAGGGTGCCGGGAGCGTCGGGGGTGCCGAGTTCGCCGGGGGTGTCGGGGGTTTCGGGCGAGTGATGGCGTGTCATCAGAAATCTCCAAGGAAACCCCCCGGCCTTCAGGCGGGGGAGGAATCGGCCCCCTGCGCAGCAGGGCAGGAACAGGCGAATCACCGACAGCCGAACCACCGTATCGAACAAGCACGCTAATTTTCCTTGATCGTTCGGTAGGATGCCAGGCGTGGCGCAGATCGTGAAGCGGGCCTACAAGTACCGCTTCTACCCGACCCCCGAGCAGGCCGAAGAGCTTGCCCGGACGTTCGGCTGCGTCCGCCTCGTCTACAACAGAGCGCTCGAAGAGCGCACCCGCGCCTACACCCAGGAAGGCAAACGGGTCTCCTATGGCGAGTCGTCGGCGATGCTCACCGAGTGGAAGAGCAGCGGCGAGTTCGCCTTCCTGTGCGAGGTATCGTGTGTGCCCTTGCAGCAGACGTTGCGCCATCTGCAGGCGGGGTTCGCGAACTTCTTCGCCAAGCGCGCTAAATACCCGGCGTTCAAGTCCCGTAAGAAGTCGCGGGCGTCGGCGGAGTACACCCGCTCGGCGTTCCGCTGGCGGGACGGGGAGTTGACACTGGCGAAGATGGACGCCCCGCTGGCGATCGTGTGGTCGCGTCCGCTTCCCGAGGGTGCGCAGCCGTCCACGGTGACCGTGAGCCGGGACACGGCCGGGCGCTGGTTCGTGTCGATCCTGGTGGAGGAGACGATCGCCCCGCTCGCTCCGGCAGAGCAGGCGGTGGGCGTGGATGCAGGCATCACCGTGCTGGCCACCCTGTCCACCGGCGAGAAGATCGACAATCCCCGGCATGAACGCCGCGACCGGCGCAAACTCGCCAAAGCCCAGCGGGCACTGGCCCGCAAGGAGAAAGGCAGCGCCAATCGGGCCAAGGCTCGCCTGAAGGTGGCCCGGGTGTACGCCCGGATCGCCGATCGGAGAAGGGATCATCTGCACAAGGTCACGACACGGCTTGTCCGCGAGAATCAAGCGATCGCCGTGGAGGACCTGTCCGTCCGCAACCTGGTGAAGAACCGCCGTCTGGCCCGCGCCATCTCGGATGCGGCTTGGCGAGAGTTGCGCTCGATGCTGGAGTACAAAGCACGCTGGTACGGGCGCACGCTGGTGGCGGTGGACCGCTGGTTCCCCTCCAGCAAACGGTGCTCCGTGTGCGGCTCCGTGCATGAGAAGATGCCGCTGAACATCCGGGAATGGGAATGCGCCTGCGGCGCGGTCCATGACCGGGACGTCAACGCGGCCCAGAACGTGCTCGCCGCCGGGCTGGCGGAGAGCTGAAACGCCTGTGGAGCCGGTGTAAGACCTCAACGAGACTCCTCTCGGGCGGGCGACCGGCGGTGAAGCAGGAAGGCCCATGGGCGACCGTGGGAATCCCCTTCCTTCAGAAGGGGGAGGATGTCAAGAGGTCAGCTCCGCGAAGACGTCGGCGGGATGGCCGGGTTCGTTGCCCGTGCGGGTGGCGCGCCAGTGATCCGCCACCTGGCTGCCGGTCGCGAACCACACTCCCGGCCGTTCGCGCATGACCCCCAGCAACGACCGCAGGAGCCCGATGCGCCCCGGCGTCCCGATCACCTCGGGCTGCAGGCGCAGCACGTAGCAGAGGCCGAAGCGGTGGTAGGCGTCGAACTCCTGGATCCAGTTCTCCAGCACCGCGGCATAGGGGGCGATGCGTGACTGCCCGGCGGGGAAGGGCGGGTCGAGGTTGAACATGAAGGCGGGGTGGTCCTCCAGCTCGTGGTGGAGGGGGATCTCCACCAGGCCCGAGGGATGGAAGTAGGGCAGGTCGTCGCCCCGCCACGAGGAGGACCAGTCGATGCCCAGCGCGGGCAGCCCGGCCGCGAGCCCCGGCTTCCATTCGCCGGCCGGGGTGCGGAAGCCGCGCGGGAGCGAGCCGGTCGCCTCGGCCAGCGCGTCCTGGCCGCGCCTGACCGCGTCGAGCTGTCCGGCGAGGTCGAGCGGGTCGAAGTCCTCGTGCGCGTGGCCGTGGTTGGCGATCTCGTGGCCGGCCTGGTGCGCCTCGCGGATGAGGCCCGCGTTCATGCCGGGCGTGAACCAGGTCGACGGCACCCCGTCCAGCGCCCCGAGCAGCCGTTCGACGCCGCGGGTGGCGCCGTACCGGCCGACGGAGAGGGTTTTGACGCGGTCGCGGGTGCTCGGGTCGGCGGCCAGGATCGCCAGGTCGGCGTCGAGGTCGACGGTGATCAGTACGGCGCAGCGCGCCTCATCCGGCCAGAGGGCCATGTCGCTCCTTCCACCAGGCGGCCACGTCGTGACCCGTGGCGAACCAGACGTCGTCGTGCCCGCGCATGTGCTCGAACAGCCGCTCCAGCAGCAGGATCCGGCCCGGCTTGCCGGACACCTTGGGATGCCACAACGTGCTCAGGCACAACCCCTCGGCGTGGTAGCCGTCGAACTCCCGCTTGAAGTTGTCGAGTGTCGAGTCGTACCCCGCGATGCGGTCCAGCCCGGCGGGGTAGTCGGGGCGGCGGGTGTAGGCGAGGTAGGCGTAGTCGTCCATGTCCCAGCGGACCGGGATCTCCACCAGCCCGCCGGGATGCAGGTAGGGGCGGTCGTCGCCGCGCATCGAGCTGGAGTAGAGGAACCCCTCCTCGGCCAGGATCCGCGCCGTCACCGGCGACCAGTCACCCGAGGGCGTGCGGAAGCCGGTCGCCTCGACGCCGAGCACGTCCCTGAAGATCGCCTGGCTGCGCGTGAGGATGTCGCGCTGCTCGGCTTCAGACTTGCCGAAGTACGGCTCGTGCCGGTAGCCGTGGTGGGCCACCTCGTGCCCGCGCTCCACGATCGCCCGGCACCGCTGCGGCCACGTCTCCACGATCCAGGCGGGGGTGTAGAACGTGGCGGGCAGCTCGAAGGCGTCCAGCAGGTCGAGGATCCTGGGCAGCGCCCGCCACGGCCCGTACGAACCGAGCGTGAAGTACTCGGGCTTGGCCCAGATGCTGCCGTCCAGCATCGCGCCGCCCGTCGGCCCGTCGAGGTCGAAGGCCAGCGACACGCACGACCTCTTCCCGTGCGGCCAGCGGCTCACGAGCGGGCTCTCACGCGGCCGCCCCGTTGAGGGTGACCTGCTTGATGGCGTTGCCCTGCAGGCCCCACTTGTCGAGCAGGCGCGCGTAGGTGCCGTCCTGCTGCAGGGCGCGCAGCGCCTTGATGACCGCGTCGCGCAGGCGCGGGTCCTGCTTGCCGAAGCCCATGGCCTGGTTGACCTGGGTGAACGGCTCGCCGATGACGTTGAACTTGCCGGGGTCCTGCTTGGAGATGTACGGAAGGGTCTCGCTGCCCTGGACCGCCGCGTCGAGTCTGCCCTGGGTGAGCTGGGTGCGCGCGTCCGCGGAGCCCTCCGTGCCGACGACCTTGATCGGCTTGGCGGAGCAGTTCTGCTCGCTCCACTTCTTGATCTCGCCGGGGAAGGAGGTACGGCGGCTGGCGCCCACGGTCCTGCCGCACAGGTCCTTCGGAGCGGCGATCTTGGAGGTGGAGAAGAACTGCGCGCCCGAGCTCATGTAGCCGACGAGGTCGAGCGTCTCGCGGCGCTCGGGCAGGTCGCTCATCCCGGAGAGGATCATGTCGATCCGCCCGGTGGTGACCGCGCTCTGCAGCTGCTCGAAGGAGGTCTCCTGCCACTTGACCGTGACGCCGAGCTGCTTGCCGACGGCGTCGCCGAGGTCGATGTCGAAGCCGGTGAGCTGGTTGGTCTTGGGGTCCTTGAACTCCAGCGGCGGGTAGTTGGGCACGTTCCCGACCACCAGGGTCCGGGATTCGGCGATCTTCGGCGGCAGGCCGCCGTCCGAGGTGGCCTTGAGGTTTTCGGGCGCTTTGGCGGTGCAGGCGGTCGCGGCCAGGGCGAGGCAGGCGAGCAGCAGGACGGGACGAGACAAGGTGACTCCTAGAGGACTGCTGAGAGGAAGGTCTTCGTACGCTCGTGGGCGGGGTTGACCAGGACCTGGTCGGGCGTGCCCGTCTCGACGACGCGGCCGTCGTCCATGAACACGACCTGGTTCGCGACCTCCTTGGCGAACCCCAGCTCGTGGGTGACGACGATCATGGTCATGCCGGAGCCGGCCAGGTCGCGCATGACCGCCAGCACCTCGCCGACCAGCTCGGGGTCGAGTGCCGAGGTGGGCTCGTCGAACAACATCAGCCGCGGCCGCATCGCCAGGGCGCGGGCGATCGCCACCCGCTGCTGCTGGCCGCCCGACAGGGTCGAGGGGTAGGCGTCGCCCTTGTGCTTCAGCCCCACCCGTTCCAGCAGCTCCAGGCCGCGGTCGCGGGCGGTGTCGCGCGATTCGCGCAGCACCCTGATCGGGCCCTCGACCACGTTCTCCAGCGCGGTCATGTGCGGGAACAGGTTGAAGCGCTGGAACACCATCCCGATGGGGCGCCGCTGCCGGGCGATCTGGGCGTCGCTGAGCTGGTGCAGCTTCCCGTCGCGCTCCACGTACCCGAGCAGCTCGCCGTCGATCCAGACGGCGCCCTCGTCGATCGTCTCCAGCTGGTTGATGCAGCGCAGGAACGTGCTCTTGCCCGAGCCGGACGGCCCGATGACGCACAGCACCTCGCCCGCGGCCACCTCCAGCGAGATGCCCTTGAGCACGTGGTTGGCGCCGAAGCGCTTGTGAACGTCGACCGCCTTGATCATCGCTTCACTCCCCGGGAGAAACGGCGCTCGACGACCAGCTGGCCCAGGCTGAGGAGGCTGACCACGATCAGGTACCAGAACGTCGCCACGAACAGCAGCTCCATGACGCGGTTGTTGGCGTAGTAGATGTTCTGGGCGCTGTGCAGCACCTCCTGGTACTGGATCGCGCTGGCCAGGGACGTGAGCTTCACCATGCTGATGAACTCGTTGCCGATCGGCGGCAGGATGACCCGCATCGCCTGCGGCAGCACGATCCTGCGCAGCGTCTGGAAGCGCGTCATCCCGATCGCCTGCGCGGCCTCGGTCTGCCCGTGGTCGACCGAGAGGATGCCGCCGCGCACCACCTCCGAGGTGTAGGCGCCCTGGCAGATGCCCAGCCCGAGCAGCGCGGCGACGAACGGGGTCATCAGGTCGACCGTGCGCGCCTCGACGATGCCGGGGATGACGAAGTAGGGGAAGACGAGCGCCAGGTTGAACCAGAGGAAGAGCTGCAGCAGTTGCGGCGTGCCGCGGAAGATCCAGGTGTAGAGGTAGGAGACGCCGCGGGTGACCGGGTTCTGCGACATCCGCATCACCGCGAACAGCACACCCAGGGCCAAACCGACGATCATGGCGAGCACGGCCATGACGATGGTGTTGACCACGCCGGTCAGGATGGCCTGCGCGGTCAGATACTGCCCGACCACGCTCCACTCGATCTGCCCGCCGGCGAAGGAGACGACGATCGCCACGAGAACGGCCACCACGACGATCGCGGCCACGTACCGGCCGTAGTGTTTGCGCGCCACCCGGGGCAGGTGGGCGACATCTAGGGACATGGGGATCTCCTCATGAGCGAGAGGTCAGCGCGGGCGCCAGCACCCACAGGACTCGGGTGACCTCATCGCCGGGGTTGGTGAAGGTGTGGGGGGTGTCGCCGGGGAACAGGAACGAGTCGCCCTCGCGCATCTCGACCCGCTCGCCCGAGGCGTCGATCGTGAACAGCCCCTTGAGGACGTGCACGAACTCGATGTCGACGGGAAGCGCGTACGGCTCGTGGCCCGACCCGCCGCCCGGCTCGATCTCACTGAGCAGGACCAGCAGCCTGCTCTCGTCTTTCGGCGTGAGCTGGTACTCGGTCATGCCGGTGCCGCCGAACTCGAGCCTGCCCCGGTTCCCGGCCCTGACCAGCCGCCCGCTCGATCCGTCGAACAAGTCGGCCACGTCCAGGTCGAGCGCCGAGCACAGGCGGAGCAGGGAGGCGACCGAGATGGACACCTGGCCGCGCTCGAACCTGGACAGGAAGCCCTTGGTGAGCCCGGCCCGCTCGGCCACCTCGGTCAGGCTGAGCCGGCGCCGGCGCCGCAGCTCGCGGGCCCGCGGGCCGAGGCCCGGGGAGTCCGGAATCGAGATCACGTCGTGGGGCCCGCGTAGTCGCGCGCCCAGGCGCGCTGCCGCTCCAGCAGCGCGGCGAGGCGGTCGATCTGCTCAAGGACCCGTTCCGGCGCGGTGGCGCCGTGGCCGGCGCGCGCGGCGAGCGCCGCTTCGACCGTGAGGTGCGGGCGCACCTCCGGTGTCAGCCGCGCGTCCACCGCGGCCAGGTCCGCGTCCGACAGCTCGTGCAGGTCCAGGCCCTTGTCCTCGCACGTACGCACGAGCGCGCCGGTGATCTCGTGGGCCTGGCTGAACGGCACGCCGCGCCGCGAGAGCCAGTCCGCCACCTCGGTGGCCAGCGTGAAGCCCACGGTGGCCTGCCTGCGCAGCTCATCGACGTTCACCGACAGCGTGCGCACCAGCCCGGCCATGGCCGGCAGCACGATCGCCAGCGTGTCCACCGTGTCGAAGACGGCGGCCTTGTCCTCGGCCAGGTCCCGGTTGTAGGCCAGCGGCATCGCCTTCAGCGTCGCCATCAGGCCGTTGAGGTTGCCGAGCAGGCGGCCCGCCTTGCCCCTGGTCAGCTCGGCGATGTCGGGGTTCTTCTTCTGCGGCATGATGGAGCTGCCGGTGGCGAAGGAGTCGTGCAGCTCCACCCAGCCGAACTGGCGGGCCGCCCACAGGCAGACCTCCTCGGCCAGCCGCGACAGGTTCACGGCGAGCATCGAGGCGGCGAAGAGGAACTCGGCCACGTGGTCGCGCGCGGCGACGGCGTCGATGGAGTTCTCGCACGGCCCGTCATAGCCCAGCTCCGCCGCCGACAACTCCGGATGGACGGCTATCGCCGACCCCGCCAGCGCGGCCGAGCCCAGCGGGGACAGGGCGGTGCGCCGGTCCCAGTCCCGCAGCCGGTCGGCGTCGCGGGCGAACGCCTGCGCGTGGGCCAGCACCTGGTGCCCGAACACGATCGGCTGGGCGGGCTGCAGATGGGTGAAGCCGGGTGCCGCCGTACGGACGTGCGCGCGGGCCTGTGTCACCAGCGCGTCCTGCAGCTCGGCCAGGGCCAGCACCAGCTTCCTGGCGTGATCGCGCAGGTAGAGCCGCAGGTCGTTGGCCGTCTGGTCGTTGCGCGAGCGGCCGGCGCGCAGCTTGCCGCCGATCTCGCCCAGCCGCTCGACCAGCACCCGTTCCAGGAACGTGTGCACGTCCTCGTCGGAGTCGTTCGGGCCGACGCGCCCGGCGCGGACGTCCTCGTCCAGCGTGTCGATCGCCGCCAGCAGCCGCTCCGCCTCTTCCTCGTCGAGGATCTCGGCTCTGAGCAGCTCGCGGACGTGGGAGCGCGAGCCCGCCAGGTCGTACGGGGACATGCGGAAGTAGCTGTCGGGCGCCCGGGAGAGGGCGAGCAGGGACGGGTCGGCCGGCGAGCGGAAGCGTCCACCCCAGAGCTGATCGGACAACGCGGTTGCCTTCCGGTAAACGAGGTTTTCCGACATAGTGGTCTGCGTTGCCATGGGTGTCAATAGCGCCTTTTACGCCGAAATATGCTGTTTACGAGGGAGATTCATGTCTCAGGGACCCGTCGACGCCTCGCAGGTGCCACGCTTCGCAGGGCCCGACACCTACGCCAGACTGCCCCGTATCGATCAGGTGGAGCGGGCCGACGTCGCGATCGTGGGCGTGCCGTTCGACAGCGGGGTCTCCTACCGTCCCGGCGCCCGCTTCGGCCCGGCCGCGGTGCGTCAGGGCAGCAAGCTGATCCGGCCCTACAACCCGGCCCTGGACGTCTCGCCGTTCGCCGATCTGCAGGTCGCCGACGCCGGGGACATCGTCTGCAACCCGTTCGACATCGGCGCGGCCATCGAGACGATCGAGCAGGCGGCCGGGGAGTTCGACGCCGGGCTCGTCACCATCGGGGGCGACCACACCATCGCGCTGCCGCTGCTGCGTGCGGCGCACCGCGCGCACGGGCCGCTGGCGCTGCTGCACTTCGACGCCCACCTGGACACCTGGGACACCTACTTCGGCGCCGAGTACACCCATGGCACGCCCTTCCGCCGCGCGGTGGAGGAGGGCATCCTCGACACCGAGGCGCTCAGCCACGTCGGCATCAGGGGCCCTCTGTACGGCAAGGCCGACCTGAAGGAGGACCGCAGGCTCGGCTTCGGCATCGTCACCTCGGCCGACGTCATGCGCCGCGGCCCCGACGAGATCGCCGAGGCCCTGCGGCAGCGGATCGGCGAGCGCCCGCTCTACATCTCCGTCGACATCGACGCGCTCGACCCCGCCCACGCCCCGGGCACGGGCACTCCGGAGGCGGGCGGCCTGACCAGCCGCGAGCTGCTGGAGATCCTGCGCGGGCTGGCGGGCTGCAACCTTGTCGGCGCCGACGTGGTGGAGGTGTCACCCGCATACGACCACGCCGAGATCACCGCCGTCGCCGCCGCGCACGTCGCGTACGACCTGATCAGCCTGTTCGCGCTGCGGAGCCGGGTATGAGGGCGGCGGGCGACCGGGTCGCGTTGGGGAGGCGGGCGTGAGGACCGGGGGCGACCTGGTCGCCGAGACGCTGGCCGCGCTCGGCGCCAGGACCGTGTTCGGCGAGCCGGGCCAGCACGCGCTCGCCCTGTTCGACGCGTTGCGCCGCTCGCCGCTGCGCTATGTCGGCTGCCGTACCGAACTGGGCGTCGCCTTCGCCGCCGACGGACACGCGCGGGCCACCGGGACGGTGACCCCGTTCATGGTCTCCACGGGACCCGGCGCGCTGGCGACCCTGCCCGCCCTGATGGAGTCGCGCCTGGCCTGCGCGCCCGTCGTCGGGATCTCCAGTCAGATCCCGTCCGACGGGCTGGGCGGCCGCAGGAAGGGCTACCTCCACGAGCTCCCCGACCAGGCGGCCTCCTTCCGCGGCGTGGCCACCTCGGTCCAGGTCGTGCGGGCGGCCGCGCAGATTCCCTCCGCCCTGGCCCAGGCATGGGAGGCGGCGCTCAGTGTGCCGCAGGGGCCCGCGTGGGTGGAGATCCCGCAGGACGTCCTGCTCGCGCCCACGGACGTCCCGCCTCCGGCCGACCTGAGCGTGCGTCCGCGCACGCCCCTTCCCCGCGCCGAGCTGGTACGGCAGGCCGTGCAGGCGCTCGACTCCGCCTCGAACCCCGTCATCCTGGCAGGCGGCGGGGCGTCCCTGTCCGGGGCGGGGCCGGAGCTCCTCGCCCTGGCCGAGAAGCTGCGCTCGCCGGTGGCCACCACGTTCGCCGCGAAGGGCGTCTTCCCCCACGAGCACCCGCTGTCGCTGCGGTCGTGGCTGGAGGACCGGTACGTCACGGACTTCCTGGAGCAGGCGGACGTGCTGCTGGTCGCGGGCACGGGGCTGGGGGAGCTGTCCAGCAACTACCACACGATGCGCCCGAGGGGCCGCGTCATCCACATCGAGGCCGATGTGGGAAAGCTGGAGGCCAACACGAGCGGTTCGCTCGCCGTGCACGCCGACGCCAAGGTGACGCTGGGCGCGCTCGCCTCGGCGGTGCGGCCGAGGGAAGCCGACGGGCGCGCGGAAGCGGCCGTGGCCGGCGTACTGCGGCGGGTGCGTGATCGGCTCAGCGGCCACGAGCAGGAGTTCGCGCTCCTGGAGGCCATCCCCACCGGCGTGCTGTCGTTCTGGGACATGACGATCCTGACCTACTGGGCATGGTCGGCCTTCCCCGGACCCATGTGGTCGGCGCAGGGCGCGGGCGGCCTCGGCTACGCGCTGCCCGCCGCACTCGGCGCGGCCGCCTCGGGCCGGCGCGCGCTCGCGATCTCCGGCGACGGCGGGGCGATGTACGGCCTGGCCGAACTCGCCACCATGCGCCAGCACGACCTGGACGTCACGTGGCTGATCGTCGACGACGGGGGTTACGGGATCCTGCGCGAGTACATGACGGACGCGTTCGGCGCTCCTACCGGTACCGAACTGGTCAGGCCGGACTTCACCGCCCTGGCCGCCTCGTTCGGCATCCCCGCCCGGACCGCCACCCCCGCCACTCTGGCCGGGCAGCTCACGGACGCACTGGACGAACCTGGGCCGAACGTCGTGGTCCTGCACGCTCGCCCCCGGATGTTCGCCCAGACCTAGGACGGATTCCGGCGGTGGAACCCATGGACGGGCCGCCGAGTACTCCGGTGACATTTGGCGATGATGGGCTGGGTCCGCGCTGGCGGTGACAGTGCCGTGCTGTGGCCTGGTGGCATCGGCGCCAGGGTGAGCGCGGGCGGAGGTGTGCAGGTTCCCGCCTGGCACGTGCCGCCCGCGCCCACCCCTCGGTTCCCGTTCGCCTTTCGCTCTCGGGTGAGCTCGTCAGGGGGCTTCGAAGCCGGCCTTGGTCAGTACGTCCTTGCCCTGCTGCGACAGCACGAGGTCCACGAACCGCTTGGCCGCGTCACCGGCCGGAGCCTTGGCCAGGATGGCGATCGGGTAGTCGTTGATCGCCTGGCCGGCCTCGGGGAACTCGATGCCCCGCACCTTCCCGGCGGAGGCGATGACGTCGGTCTTGTAGACCAGCGCCGCGTCCACCTCGCCCAGCTCCACCTTGGTCAGCGTGGCCTTGACGTCCTGCTCCAGGGTGACCGGCTTGACCTGCAGCTTGGCCGCGTCGAGGGCCTTGACGGCCGCCGCGCCGCACGGCACCTGCTCGGCGCAGAGCGCCACCTTCACCTTGGGGTCGGTGAGGTCCTTCAGCTCGTCCACCTTGGCCGGGTTGTCGGCGGGCACGGCGATCTGCAGCTTGTTCTGCACGAACGTGGTCGGCGCGCTCGCCAGGGACGCGTCCGTGACGGTCTTCATGGTGGCCGGGCTGGCGGCGGCGAACACGTCGGCCGGGGCGCCCTGGACGATCTGCTGCGCCAGAGTCGCGCTGGAGCCGAAGTTGAACTTCACCGTCGTGCCCGGATGCGCGGCCTCGTACGCCATACCGAGCTCGGTGAACGTGCCGGTCAGCGAGGCCGCCGCGAACACCGTCACCTCCTTCGCCGCCGCGGGAGCGGAGGCGGAGGCGGATCCGGACGTCGTGGACGCGGCCGGTTCGCCGGAGCCGCAACCGGACAGGCCCGCGAGCGCCAGCGCGACGGGCAGGGCGGTCGCCCATCGGGACATACGCCTGAACACCAAAGGGGCTCCTTACAGGTAACTGGCCACGCGCTGGTGGCCGCCGACCCCGAGCAGCGCCGCGGTCCCACTGATCCGAAACGTGGCCACAAGCCCTCACCTTACCTGGCGCACTTGCAAGATTGAATGCCTGTTTTCCGTTGTATTAGCAGCCTGATCGAGGGTAATGGCATGGCATCCACGAGAGGGAGCGCGTCTTCGCCGGCCCCTGCTCGCGGACGTGCTCAAGTCGACCCGGACGTGCTCGACCGATCCCTTCGGTCCCGGAGGCGAGGGCCGGGGCCGAAGGGACGGGACGGGTCAGGTCCGCGTGGAGTAGGAGCGGGCGCCGGTGCCGGCCAGTGCGCCGCCCTCGACGATCAGGTACTCCTCGCGGATCGCCGTGCCGTCCAGCCACGCCTCCAGGATCTCGCGGGTGCCGGCGGCGTAGCGGGCCTGCGCCGACAGCGAGGAGCCGGAGATGTGCGGGGTCATGCCGTGGTGCGGCATCGTCCGCCACGGGTGGTCGGCGGGGGCGGGCTGCGGGTACCAGACGTCGCCGGCGTACCCGGCGAGCTGCCCGCTCTCCAGCGCGCGGACGATCGCGTCCCGATCGGCGATCTTCGCGCGGGCGGTGTTGATCAGGTACGCGCCGCGCCTCATCGACGCGATCAGCTCGTCGCCGAACAGGCCCTCCGTCTCCGGGTGCAGCGGCGCGTTGACGGTCACCACGTCGCAGTGCGGGACCATGGCGGCGGCGTCCGGGTGGAAGGTGAGCCCGAGCTCCTCCTCGACCTCGGCCGGCAGCCGGTGCCGGTCGGTGTAGTGCAGGTGCACGCCGAACGGCTTGAGCCGGCGCAGCACCGCCGTGCCGATGCGGCCGGCCGCGACGGTGCCGATGTGCATGCCCTCCACGTCGTAGGAGCGGGCGACGCAGTCGGCGATGTTCCAGCCGCCGTCCAGCACCGTCCGATGGGACGGCAGATAGTTGCGGACCAGGGACAGGATCATCATCACGACGTGCTCGGCGACGCTGATGCTGTTGCAGTAGGTGACCTCGGCGACCGTGATGCCGCGGGCGATGGCGGCGTCCAGGTCCACGTGGTCGGAGCCGATGCCGGCGGTGACGGCCAGCTTCAGCCTGGGGGCGCGGGCGATGCGCTCGGCGGTCAGGTACGCGGGCCAGAACGGCTGCGAGATCACCACGTCGGCTTCGGCCAGTTCGCGGTCGAAGGCCGAGTCGTCGCCGTCCTTGTCGGAGGTGACCACCAGGGTGTGCCCGCGCTCTTCGAGGAAGCGGCGCAGCCCCAGCTCGCCCGAGACGCTGCCGAGCAGGGTGCCGGGGGTGAAGTCGATGCCCTTGGGGCTGGGCAGCGTCTGGCCGCCCGGATAGCCGGTCAGCTCGGGCAGGCCGTCGCGGGCGTAGGAGGTGGGGTATCCCTCGATCGGGTCGTCGTACAGCACGCACAGCACCTTGGCCATGGTTTCCGCTCCTCGTCGTCTCGGGGTGGTGATCACACTCTCCGCCGACGAGTTTGCGCAGGTCAAAGCGTTTGTTTCTATCGTCTGATAGGTGCCGGCTATGACTCGGCCGGGCGGGCGCCGACGCGCGGCCGCAGTCGCACGTCGCCCAGCCCATGGCCTGACGGGACATGGCGGCACCCGCCTGGCGGGGAGTCCGGCGCGGGTGACCCGCCGTCCAACAGGGCCGCCGTCATGAGGACGCTGCCATCATCGGGATGGGGACTCGGCGGCTTGGCAGCCACTCTGTGGGCATTCCTGTTGTCCGGTTCGGGGCTTTCCCCGGAGGCAGAGCTCCGGGCCGCCCGCCGTCCCCGCCGCAGCGGGTGTCGTACTGTCATGATCGCCTGTTCCGGTGCCGCCTGCCAGGGCCTTTCGGCCCTGGCAGGCGTGCCGATGGGCCCATCGTTCCTGAGCTGCCTCGCGGTTTCACCACGAACGGCTCGCGACCGGTGAGCCGGCGATCTCGGCGATCTCGGCGATGTCGCGTTGTGTGACGACCGCCAGCTTGTCGGCGAGGTCGGCCAGCGCGCGTGAGGCCGCCAGCTCGTCGCCGATCTCCGGCACCGCCGGGTCCGTCGGGTTGCGGCGGGCGTGACCGATGCCGGTCAGGCGATCCCGCCCGTCCCCGGTGGTCAGCACCGCGCGGGCGTGCGTGTCGTCGCCGACCTCGGCCAGGTTGATCTGTACGGTCCATTCCTTGGCTTCCATGATCATTTCCCCCTTCACGATGGTTCACGTGCTTTCATCGCACCGCCCGGTACGTCGGGACGGCAGAGGCGAATGTCCCGACGTACCTACCGAAGGGACTCCTCCCCACGTGGCGAGGTGGTATTCGGCCGCTGGAGCCGCCGGGTCGAGCACGGTCACGGGACCGGCTCGGGTTGTCTCGGATGGTCACCGGGCGCGGTGGCGAGGCGTACTCCCACCAGAATCAGGACGACCCCGGCGACCAGCAGGATCCCCGTGGTGACGAAGAGGGCGGCAGTGGCCCAGGCGCACTGTGGTGGCGGTGTGCACCGGCGCCAGATGCGTATGGTGGGTGATCTTGTCGGCCTGGTCGGCGAAGAACGCGTCGAACGGCTCGGCGATCCCCCGGTGGCCCGCCGCGACGAGCTCGGCGTACGTGGCGTCCACCCCGGACGGGGTGTGGAACTCGAAGCACGGCAGGGTACGCGGCCCGCTGGTCGGCGCGCTCCAGCCGGGCAGGAACGGCGTGCGGAAGCCCTCGGTGTCCAGCATGGCGTGCAGCCCGTTCGGCAGATCACAGCCGGCGTGCTCGGGCGAGTGCTCGTCAAGCTTGAACTCCACGCCCAGGCAGGCGTAGAAGGCGATCGAGGCGTCCAGGTCGGACACCACGATGTCGATGGTGTTCAGGGTGGGATGCATGAGGCGTTCCTTCGGGCTCGATCGGTGAGGTGAGGGCCAGGCGGCCCCGCGAGATTCCCCGTTCGGGCTCACCTCGCCTGACCACGAGCCGACACTGCGACATGCCCGCTCGGCAGCGCGGCCGCGGCCACGCCGTCGGCCACCCCCTTGATCCCGACTGCCGGGCTCGCGGTCATCTCCGCCGCCGCCTGGATGACGCCTTCGATGATCTGCTGCGGGTCGAGTGCCTGGATGTCGTCGGGGGAGGGGACCAGGTCGGCGCTGACCGTCTGCTCGACCGCCTGAGCGATCAGCTCCTCCTTGATGCTCCAGCGGCGGTAGACGGTGAGCTTGCCGACGTCGGCCCGTTTGGCGATCTGCTCCATGCCGGTGCCTTCGACGCCGCGTTCGATGAACAGGTCAAGGGCGGCGCAGGATGGCGATGTCGGTCTCGAGGTCGCGGGGGCGTCCGCGTCCTCGGCGGTCCGTCGAGCGAGTGCTCCGTCCAGCCAACGGGTGGGGTCGCCCTTGCAGGCCAAGTGGGCGTCCGGGCGTCGAGCATAGCGGGCAGCGGACCCACCGGGCGGAGGTGGACGACGTGCTCGCCGAGCCGCCGGGCCGCCTCGAACAGGGACGCTTCGCCGAGGACGGCCCAGCGTCCGCGCAGTTCGGCGTGCAGCCGGGTACGGATGCCGTCGGCGCGCACGCAGGCCACATCGGCGATCCGGTCGCCGGAGCGCGGCCGGGAGCCGCGCCCGCCGAGTGGACCGCGCCGGTAGCTCACCCAGAGCTGTGAGGTGGTGTACGTGGTCCAGTGCTGCAGCACGGGCAGGTCGAACGCCGGCACCATGACGCGGTCGCGCAGGAACCGGCCGACGGGCCCTGCGGCGATGTTCATCCTGGTGGCGGCGGTGCTGCCACGCAGAACCTGGGTGGCCAGCGGGCGGCGCTCGGCCTCGTAGGTGTGCAGGAGCCGCTCGCCTGCCAGGCCGCCGATGATGAGGGCCAGTTTCCAGGCGAGGTTCTCGGCGTCGCCGATGCCGGTCAGCATGCCTTGCCCGCCGAAGGGGGCGTGCGCGTGCGCGAAGTCACCGGCCAGGAGGATCCGGCCCTGACGGTAGGTGTCGGCCAGGCGGCGGCGCACGCTGAACAACGACGCCCAGGACGCGTCCAGCAGCCGGCCGCCGAGGCCGTGGGTACGTTCGGGCAGGATGTGGCGCATCCGCTCGACGATCTGCTCCTCGGTGGGTTTGTCCTGGCGGAAGGCGGGGTCGTAGGCGAGCAGCCGCCACTGGCCGCCGGGCATCGGCATGGCGCCCAGCATGCCCTCCGGGTGCACTCAGCCGCTCGTGCCGGAGTGGTCGAGGGTGGTGTCGAGGCGGGCGTCCACGATCAGGAAACGCTCGCTGACCTTGACGCCGGGGAAGCCGATGCCGGCGAGCTTGCGTACGGTGCTGCCGGTCCCGTCGCAGCCGACCAGCCAGCGCGCTCGCACGGTGCGGCCGTCGCCCAGCGCGGCGGTGACGCCGTCGGCGTCCTGGCCGGCGCCCACCAGGGCGGAGCCCCATTCCGGCCACCCGCCCAGCTCGGCCAGCCGGTCGCGCAACCGCGCCTCGACGCGGGCCTGGGAGATCACCATCGGGGGAGCGGCGGTGTGCAGGCCGGGATCGCCGAAGCGAATGCGCATCATCGGGCGGTCGCCGGCGTAGTTGGTGATGGTCATGGCCCGTACTGATTCCTCGGGCAGGCCACTGAGCGCATCCAGCCGGTCGAGCACCTCCGAGCCGCGTGCGTGGACGAAGTTGGCTCGCGACGTGGTGGCCGGCGCCTGAGCCCGGTCCATCACCGTGCCGCCCACCGCCAGGCCGAAGGCGAGCGCACCCGCCAGGGGGAGTCCCTGACCGGCCAGGCCCCCGGTGATCAGCAAGACGATGAGCAGGTTCGCGCCCGCGGCCAGGAGCACCGCCGAGACCGCGACGGCATGGCGGCCGACCGCGCACGCGCCGACCAGTTCGGCCCGGCCGGCCTCCTCCTCGGCCCGCGTGTGCCGGATCACCGTCAGCATGCTCATCAAGGCGGCCAGGACCGCTGTCATGGTGGTGGCCCGCCACGCGGTCAGCCCGCCTACCGAGGTCGCGTCGAAGACCGGCCCGGTGAGCGCTTGCAGCGCGGGCGCCGCGCCGATCGTGACCCCCAGGGCGATGCGCTGACCCTCCTGCGGATACAACTCGGCGCTGGCCGCGGCGCTGGCCACGATGACGCCGACGATCACGACGATCCAGCCGGGCAGCGCGACCCGGTCGCGGTGCAGCATCAGCCGCAACAACGTCGGCGTGCCGGTCAGGCCGCGACCTGGTTGTGCCGCAGGAACAGCTCCTCCAAATGGCCGGCTGGCAGGTCAGCGTGCGCACGCCCGCGGCGGTGAGCATGGCGAGCACCGCCTGCAGGTGCTCGCCATCCGCCTGAAAACGTACGCGCGGGCCGTCGGCGATCAGGTCGTGCACGCCGGCCAGGCCGTCGGGGGTGCGCTCCAGTTCGGCGCTGATGGTGATACGGGTGAGCTGACGCAGCTCGGCCAGGGTGCCGGTCTGTACCGTCCGCCCCTCGCGGATGATCGTGACCTGGTCGCAGAGCGCCTCCACCTCCGACAGGACATGGCTGGACAGCAGCACGGTGCGGCCGCGGGCGCGTTCCTCGCCGACGACCTCACGGAACGCGGCCTCCATCAGCGGATCCAGGCCCGAGGTGGGCTCGTCGAGCAGCAGCAGTTCGACGTCCGATGCGAGCGCGGCGATCAGGGCCACCTTCTGCCGGCTGCCCCTCGAGCAGGCGCGGCCCTTCCCGCTGGGATCGAGGTCGAAGCGGTCCAGCAGCGCCGCCTTGCGCCGTGGGTCGAGCCCGCCGCGCAACCGGCCGAGCAGGTCGATGGCCTCCCCGCCGGACAGCGCGGGCCACAGGACGACGTCGCCTGGCACGTACGCCAGCCGCCGGCGCAACTCGACAGCGTCCCGCCACGGATGGCCGCCGAGCAGTTCGGCGTGACCGGAGTCGGCGCGCAGTAGACCGAGGAGGATGCGCAGAGTGGTGGTCTTGCCCGAGCCGTTCGGGCCGAGGAAGCCGTGCACCTCGCCGGTCCGTACGGCGTCGTCGGCTCTCCACCAGAAGAGAAGGCGTCGTCCGTCACCGGCCGTCCCGGTCATTCTTCCGCGAAGGAGGCTTGCTCGATGCGGCGGTACGCGTTGTTGCGCAGGCGGAGGATCGCGGCGGCGAGGAGGGCCGCGGCGAGGGAGCCGGTCAGCACCGCGATCTTGGTCAGGCCGTCGCGTTCGCTGCCGATGCCGAAGGCCAGCTCGCCGATCAGCAGGGAGACGGTGAAACCGATGCCGGCCAGGACCGACAGCCCGAGCACGTCCACCCAGGCCAGGTTCTCGTCGAGGTCGGCCCGGGTGAAGCGGGCCATCAGCCAGGTGGCCGCCATGACCCCCACGGGCTTGCCGATGACGAGGCCGGCCACGACGGCGAGGGCCACGGGGTCGGTCAGCGCCTCGGCCAGGCCGTCGAGCCCGCCGAGCGGCACGCCCGCCGACAGGAACGCGAACACCGGCACGGCCACGCCCGCCGACAGAGGCCGGAACCGGTGCTCGAAATGCTCGGCCAGGCCCGGACCCGGTCGCCTGCCCACGACGGGAACGGTGAAGGCGAGCAGGACTCCGGCGACGGTGGCGTGGACGCCGGACGCGTGAACCAGACCCCATGCCAGCGCGGCCAGCGGCAGCAGGAGCCACCAGGAACGAACCCCGCGCCGTACGAGGAAGGCGAAGACGGCCAGCGGAGCCGACGCGGCCAGCAGGGGGAGCGGCGCTAGATGCTCGGTGTAGAAGAGAGCGATGATCACGATGGCGAGCACGTCGTCGACGACGGCCAGAGTGAGCAGGAACGTGCGCAACGCGGCCGGCAGGTGGCGGCCGATGACCGCGAGCACCGCCAGCGCGAACGCGATGTCGGTGGCGGTGGGCACCGCCCACCCCTTGGCGGCCTCCGCGCCGGCGCCGCTCGTGATGAGCAGGTAGACGGCGGCGGGCACGAGCACTCCGGCGACCGCGGCCGCGATCGGGATGGCGGCGCGCCGGGGATCGCGCAGGTCTCCGGCGACGAACTCGCGCTTGAGCTCCAGGCCGGCCACGAAGAAGAAGACGGCCAGCAGCCCGTCCGCGGCCCAGGTGGCCAGGCTTAGATCCAGGTGCAGGGCGGCGGGGCCGATCTTGACGGCGCGCAGCCCTTCGTAGGATTCGGCCCAAGGCGAGTTCGCCCAGAGCATGCCGAGCACCGCGCCCGCGAGCAGCAGCGCGCCCCCGACGGTTTCGGTGCGCAGGATGTCGACGACACGTCGGGCTTCACTCCAGGAACCGGGGCTGAACAGGCGAAAGCCACGTGGCGGTGCTTGGGTCAAGGCGGACTCCAGGAAGGGTCGGCGACAGAACAGCCGACCAGGCTTCCCGGCACACCACCCCCTAATCTACCCGCCTTTCACTTATGTACGCGAATATCCCTGTTTGTCGGTCTGCAGGTCTCCCTCTGTGGCCCCCGGTCACGGGCAGCAGGATGATCGGCCGGTCGCTGCCCGGCTGTCAGCCGAGTATCACCTTTTCCTCTGGCAGTTCGTAACGGCGGGTGCGCTGTTTCAGCGCGAGTGCCGACCCCAGCGTGAGCGGGCCGATGCGGCCGATGTACATCAGCACACTGAGCAGCACGTGCCCGGCCAGGGAGGTGTGAGCGGTGATGCCGGTGGACAGGCCGTTGGTGGCGAAGGCGGAGATGACCTCGAACAGCACCTGGTCGAGGCCGTGTGGAGTCATGATGAGCAGCAGCCAGGTGGAGAGGGCGACCAGGATGACGCCCAGCAGGCCGATGGACAGTGCCTGGCGTTGAGTCGCGGAGGGCAGCCGCCGGTGGCCGATGTTGACCTGATGCTCGCCGCGCAGTTCGGACCAGATGATGAAGAGCAGGAAGCCGAATGTGGTGACCTTGATGCCGCCCGCAGTGCCGGCGCTGCCGCCGCCGATGAACATCAGCACGTCGGTGACCAGCCAGGAGGAGGGATACATCTGGCTGATGTCGAGGGTGTTGAAGCCGCCGGAGCGCGGCATGACGGCGGCGAAGAAGGCGGCCAGCAGCTTGCCGGAGTCGTCCAGCGGGCCCATCGTGCCCGGATTGCGCCACTCGGTCATCAGGAACGCGAGGGTGCCGACGCCGAGGAGCAGGGCGCTCAGTCCGACGGTGACGCGGGTCAGTACAGACCAGCGCCACGGGTGTCGCCAGGTGCGCAACAGCTCGAAGACGACCGGATAGCCGAGGCCGCCGACGATGACCGCCAGGGCGATGGTCAGGCAGATCCACGGGTCGGTGACGAAGCGCATCAGGTTGTCCGGCCAGAGCGCGAAGCCGGCATTGTTGAACGCCGATACCCCATGGAAGATGCCGAGATAGACGGCTCGGCCCAGCGGCTCGCCGTACCCGGTGATGAACCGTACGGCGAGAACGACGGCGATGGCCGCCTCGCAGATCAGGCTGAACGTCACGACCTTGCGCAGCACGTGCCGCAGATCGGCGGCGACCACCGACTTGGTCTCTAACTGGGCGGACAGCCTGGCCCGCAGGCCGATGCGGTGGGCGACGATGACCATGATCAGCGTGGCGAGCGTCATGATGCCCAGCCCGCCGGCTTGGATGAGCAGGACGATCACTACTTCACCGAACACCGACCAGTGCGTCCCGGTGTCGACCACGACCAGGCCGGTCACGCAGACGGCGGAGGTGGCGGTGAACAACGCGGTGAGCCAGTGGGAGCTGTCCCCTTCCGCGGTGGCCAGCGGGGTGCCGAGCAGGAGTGTCCCGAGCAGCACCGCCGAGCCGAACCCGGCCGCGATGACCACGGTCGGATGCCGGCCACGCCCCGGCACAGCCGGGCGGCGCCGCGTCATGAGATCGCCCGGCGCTGCGGCTTGCCGGACATGCTGACAACGCCGTCATCCATCGCGGAGGTTCCGTTCGGTCGCGCGGCCATAGACGTCGCCGACCAGACTTCCCGGCACTCCGGGCCATACCGTAGCGCAGTGCGGCGCACGAGCGGAACAAGCCGGCCCGTGCCGAGCGCGTGCACGGATCGATCACCCGCTTGCGTAGCAGCTTGGCTGATAGCTGTACGTCGGGGATCGGGCACGTGGCACCGGCAGTGGTTCGGGAGGGGTACGACGAGGCGGTTTCGAGTGCCTTGGGAACCCCTGGGCGCAGAGTCCGCATGGCGTACGTGTCGCCGGGCACCTGTGCGGCGCGCCCGTGACGCGTGCATGAGCGTCTCCTGACAGAGCCGACAGGTCCCCTTCAAGGACCCGAAGTCAGTCGGAGGCTGGGTCAAACCCTGCCGGGAGACGCTCACCTCCATCATCACTGTCAGAGGTGGGCGACGGCCTCGTCACTGCTTCGCCTGGGTGAGGCCGGTGGCGACGAGGTCGACGAGCCGGTCGAGGATCTTCGGGTACAGCTCGAGGCTGGCCAGCCGGTCCCGGTACAGCGGCATCATGAGGACGGCCTGCAACACGCCGACGATCACCTCCGGGTCGTCGCCGGCGAGGTCGTCGCTGTGCTCGGTCAGGTAGGCCGCCAGGGCGGTGACCGGGTTGTCCGGGGCGGAGGTGACGCGTTCGAGGTCCAGTTTCCTGGCCACCGCCGCCATCTCCTCGGGGTGGGTCATCAGTCTGCCGTAGAGGGGGTTGCCGTCCAGCTCGGCCAGCGTGGCGTGCAGGAAGGCGCGCAGCCCGGCGCGAGTGCCGGCCTCCTTGCGCAATGCTCCGTCGATGACCCTGCTCTTGACCTCGGCCATCTGGGCGAGCATCAGCTCCAGATAGAGCGCCTCCTTGGAGTCGAAGAAGACGTAGAAGGTGCTTTTGGCGATGCCGGTCCCGGCGACCAGGTCCTCCAGGGAAGTCTTGCGCAGCCCTTGCGTGGTGAACAGGCGCAGGCCGTTGTCCAGGAGCAGCCGCGTGATGTGCGCCTTTTCCGCGGCCGAGAAGGCGGGAGGCATGAGGTTCACCTTCCGAAGGTGGAAACACGTCGATCAGATGTTTTCACGATGTGCGGCGAGGACGGACCAGCTCCAGGACGCGCTGCTCCTGAGCCGGGTCGAACCACTGGGCCGGGGACGGAGCGTCAGAGCGAGGGGCGGGATCGCCTTCGCGCCGCAGCCAGGCCCATGTGTCGGCCAGGGTCTCGCGCAGCGGCCGGAGGATGAGCCCCGCCGCCAGGGCGGCGGAGACGTCGGCGTCGTGGATGCCCGTCGGGCAGGGGTTGCCGGGGTAGCGCAGCCCGAACTCCATGCCGAGCGGGAAGCCCTCCCGTTCCAGCAGCTCCGCGGGCGCCCACACCAGCTCGGCGTCAGAGCCGATCACCTGCGAGGCCGTGGTGAGCAGGTCGCCGATCGTGGTGTGCCCGGCCGGCCCGGCGACGTTGAACGTCCCGCCGATGCCACGTTCTGCCGCCGCCAGCATCCAGGCCGCCAGGTCGATGGCGTCGATGTACTGCAGGGCCGCGCCGGCCGGTCCGGGGGCGAGCACGGGACCGCCGCGTTCGAGCCGCCGCAGCCACCAGGGATGCGGCCGACGTCCTCGTACGGGCCGAGGATCATGCCCGCCCTGGCCAGCAGGGCACGCTCGCCGAACGCCTCCAGCACGGCCAGCTCGCCACCGCGCTTGGCCGCGGCGTAGTCGCTGCCGTCCTGACTGCCGGGATCGCCCGCCACGAGCGGTGCGCTCTCGTCGGCTCCGGCCGGCCAGGGCCAGGCGTACCCGCCGCGGCTGGAGACGTAACCGTAGTGTCGTGCACGGTCGGCCAGCAGCCGGGCGCTGTCCCGGACCGCGTTCGGCGCCCACGCCCAGGTGTCGATCACCGCGTCCCAGGAACGCTCGCCGAGCGCCCGCCATACCGTATCGGGGGCGGTGCGATCGGCGACCAGCGCTTCGACGCCCGGCGCCGGCGGGCGCGACAGCCCGCGGTTGAGTGTGGTGACGGTGTCGCCGCGCCGCAGCGCCACCTCTACCAGTGAGCGGCCCACATGGTGGGTGCCGCCCATGACCAGTACGCGCATCGCCATCTCCGTTCAGCCCGCCAGCTGGAACTTGCGCTCGACCAGCCGGCGCACCGGCCCCCACGACGACAGCCGCAGCGGAAGCTGGGTCAGCTCCAGCACCAGCGGGTTGCGTGGGGCGTAGACCCCCTTCACCCGGCGGCCGAGCCGCTGCTTCTTCTCCGCCTCCGGCCTCAGCTCCGCCTCCCACTCCGCCAGCGCGGACAGGACGTCGTCGCCGTGCCGCGCCAGGGCCGCGCCCAGCCGGTCGGCACCGCCGACAGCCAGCGAGGAGCCATAGCCGGCGAACAGTGTCACGCACCAGGCCGCGTCACCGAGCAGCACGACCCTGCCCTTGCTCCACCGATCCACCACCATCTGGCTGATGCTGTCGAAGTAGACCGATTCGGCCGTCTCAAGCCCTTCCAGCGCCTGGGGGACGAGCCATCCCATGTCGCCGTAGATGGTGCGCAGCTCCTCCAGCGACGCTCCCGCCCGGCCGCCATCGGTGCGGTAGCCGAAGAAGGCGGCCGTACGGCCGTCGCCGACGCTCATCATCGCGAACGTACGGCCGCCCGCGCTGATCGAGCCGGTCGTCTCGGCAGGCAGACCCTCGGGTCGCTCCTTCAGCATGTAGACCGCCACCCGGTGCCCCAGGTCGAGCCGGTAGTCCTCCTCCGGGCCGAACGCCAGGGCCCGCGTCGCCGAGTGCAGCCCGTCGGCGCCGATGAGAAGGTCGGCACGTTCGGTGCCGCCATCGCTGAGCGAGACTCGCACCGTGTCCGCGTCCTGCTCGACGGCCGTGATCGTGGTGCCGAACCGGATGGTCACGTGATCGGCGACGGCCTCGTACAGCACCGCCTCGATGTCACCGCGCAGGATGTTGAACGACTTCTTGCCCATGGTGGCCGCGATCGTCTCGCCGCTGAGCGCGAAGCGGCGCTCGCCGCTGGGCTTGCGGTAAACCAGCTCGCGCGTCACGAAGGCGCGCCGCCTCAGCTCCGGCAGGACGCCCATCCGCTCGGCCCCGTCATGACCGATGCCGCCGAACGTCACCCCGTAACCGCCACCGCGCCGCGCCGGGGCCCGCTCGACCACCAGGCTGTCCCAGCCCGCCTGGTGCAGGCGCAGCGCCGCGGCGAGTCCGGCGATTCCCGCTCCGATGATGATGGCACGCATGTCGCGTACCCCCTTCCGTTGTGTCCATAAAAACAGATAGTAAATTTGTTTTCAAATGGGACGCGGGGATCTGCTCGACCTGCGGTTCAGGTGAGGTCAGGGCTGTCTCCCGCTACCTGAGCGTTACAGAGGCGCGGTCGGCGCCGGTTCACCATCGGGCGATGAGCGGTGATCCTTCTGGTTCGTGCTGCTGCCAGGTCTCGGCGAGGCGGGTCAGCCGGGCGGGCGCGGCGATGCCTCGCACGGTCGCGATCCGGCCGCCGGCGATGTCGAACGTCGCGGCGCCGACGACGCGGTCGCCGACCACGAAGACGAGGGCTGGGGCGCCGTTGACGCGCGCGTAGTGGACGGCGGACGTACCGCCGGCCAACCGCCGCTTGGCGGGTGTGGGTTTGAACCCGGCCCGTGCGACGGCGGCGATCCGCTCCGGAGTGTCGTACCGCAGCAGCGTCCCGGTCAGGCCGGCGCCGTCGGAGACGGCGGTCGCGTCGTCGGTGAGCAGCGCCACCAGCCGTTCGGTGTGGCCGGAGAAAGCGGCGGCGAGGAACTCCTCGACGATCCTGCGGGCGGATTCCGGGTCGACCTCGCCACCCCGGCGGCGCGCCGCGGTGACGCGGCGCCTGGCCCGGTGAAGGTGCTGCTGGCTGGCGGATTCGGTGATGCCGAGCATCTCGGCGATCTCGGCGTGGCTGTAGGCGAACGCTTCCCGCAGGAGGTAGACGGCCCGCTCGAAGGGTGACAGGCGCTCCATGAGGGTCAGCACGGCCAGGGAGACCGATTCGCGCTGCTCGAAAGTGTCGGCCGGGCCGAGCATCGGGTCGCCGTCGAGAAGCGGTTCGGGCAGCCAGGCACCGGCGGAGCGTTCGCGGCGCGCCCGCGCCGAGCGGAGCAGGTCGAGGCACAGGTTGGTGACCACCTTGGTCAGCCAGGCCTCCGGCACCCTGATCCGCTGCCGGTCGGCGGCCTGCCAGTGCAGGAAGGCGTCCTGCACGACGTCCTCGGCGTCGGCGGCGGAGCCCAGCAGCCGGTACGCCAGCGAGGCCAGCCGGTCCCGGCCGGCCTCGAACCGATCGGCGTCGAACCGATCAGTGGCGGTACTGTCCACGCGGACCACCCTAGGCCGCTACGCCATTACGCTCCCGGTGCGCGCATCCGGCACAGCGGCCAGGCGGCGCCTGCGCTTCGGCACGCCGAAGGTCGGGTGCGAGTTGGCCCACAGCGACATCGTGAGAATGCCCGCCTTGATCCGCGCGGCCTTCCGGCCGCCCAGGTATGCCGGCTTCGCATGCCCTTCGTCGTCGACCATTTGCAGGATCCCGTCCCGCCTTCCCAGGCTGACGTGGTTGTAGGAGTAGACCAGCTTGGTCTTCGCGACCTTGCCGCCGGTCAGCCGTCCCACGATGGCGTGGATCGCCTGCCCGCCGGTGAAGCCGGCCGAGGCGCAGGACATCGGCAGTGGCAGGCCGTGGTCGCCGATGGCGTAGGCGCTGTCGCCGGCGGCGTAGACGTTCGGGTGCGAGATCGACCGCATGGTGCGATCGACGACGATCCGGCCGTGCTCGGTGACCTCCAGCCCAGCGGCGGCGGCGATGGGGCTGACCGCGAACCCGGCCGTCCACACGGTCGCGTCGGAGGCCGGCGCGGTGCCCTCGGCGCACCGCACGCGCGTCGCCTCGACGGCCTCGACACTGGTGTGCTCCAGGACGGTGACGCCGAGCCGGTCGCAGGCCCGGCGCAGGTGGCCGCGGGCTCCCGCGGAGAGCCGGGCGCCCAGCTCGCCGCGGGCGATGAGCGTCACCGGCAGGCCGGGTCGGCCTTCGGCGATCTCGGTGGCGGACTCGATGCCGGTCAGCCCGTCGCCGACGACCACCACGCTCCCGCCGCCCCGCCTGCCCAGGCTGTCCAGGCGCTCGCGCAGCCGCAGCGCCGAGGGCCGGGCGGCCACGTCGAAGGCGTACTCGGCCACGCCGGGGACACTCCCGACGTCACCGTGGCTGCCGAGCGCGTAGACCAGCGTGTCGTAGCCGAGCTCGCCGCCGCCCTCGGCGTCGGCCACGGCGACGACCTGGCGTTCGGGGTCGACGGCGCTCACCCGGGCCACGCGCAGCCGGATCCCCGTGCCCGCGAAGACGTCGTCGAGCCTCTGGGCCGCAACTGTCCGGCCGGCTGCCACTTGGTGCAGCCGCAGCCGCTCGACGAAGTCCGGCACGGCGTTGACCACGGTGATCCGCACGTCCGCCGCGGACAGCCGGCGGGCCAGGTTCCCGGCCACGTAGACCCCGGCGTAACCGGCACCGAGGATCACGATGTGGTGCTTCATGTGTTGCTCCTCTCGCGTCACTTGCTCGTGAGTTGAGCGGAACAGCGCCACGATTGCTGACAGGAACGCCGTGTGGCATGGGTCACACCGTGAACCCGTTGGGCCGTCCGTCACGGATCGCCGCCTGAACGCGGGCTGTGGCCGTGGAGGGCGGCGCTGCTCTGGTGCGCGAACCTCGGCGGTGCTAGCGTCCGCAATGGAGCGCCGGGAAGCCTGGTCGGCATGGTTCGTGAACGATGTCAGCTGCGGGGGAGAAGGCGCGATGGAACTGATCCGGTTGTCCGACATAGATGGCTCCATGCTCGACCTTGTAGGCGGTAAGGCCGCCGGGCTCGGGAAGATGATCAGAGCGGGGGAGCGCGTCCCGGACGGCTTCTGCCTGACCGCCGACGCCTACCGGGCGGGCCAACTGCCCGAGGAGGAGCTGGTCGAGGCGTACGAGCGGCTCGGCGAGGGCCGGGTGGCGGTGCGCTCCAGCGCCACCGCCGAGGACCTGCCGGAGGCCAGCTTCGCCGGCCAGCAGGACACCTTTCTCAACGTCGAAGGCCCCAGCGACCTGATCGACGCGGTACGTCGCTGCTGGGACTCGTTGTTCACCGAGCGGGCCGTCGCCTACCGCGCCGCCGCGGGCATCGGCGAGACGGCCATGGCCGTGGTGGTGCAGCGGATGATCGACCCGGTCACGGCCGGGGTGCTGTTCACCGCCAACCCGATCACCGGCTGCCGCTCCGAGATGGTCGTCGACGCGGCTCCTGGCCTGGGCACCGCCATCGTCGAGGGCACCGTCGTGCCCGACCACTACGTGCTCGATCAGCGGATACCGGCCGTACCGGATGACGATGGGTGCTTGAACGCGGAGCAGCTCGGCCGGTTGCGTGCGGCCGGGCAGCGGCTGCAGGAGCATCTCGGCTCGCCGCAGGACATCGAGTGGGCGATCGACGCCGAAGGCACGCTGTGGCTGCTGCAGTCGCGGCCGATCACGACGCTCTTCCCGCTGCCGCCCGACACCGGCGACACGCGGCTCTACCTGGAGTTCGGCCATATTCAAGGCATGCTCCGCCCGTGCACCCCGATGGGCGTGTCGCTGCTCAAGACCGGCGGAAGCGTGTGGTTCCAGGCCGCGGGCGCCAAGGTCGACCGGCGTGACCCGCTGCCCCGAATGGTGCCGATCGGTGGCCGGCTCTACTTCGACGTGACCGACTTCCTGCGCAGCAAAGCCATGCGCGAACGCCTCGGGACCTCCCTGGAGGTCTACGGACCGAGGGTGCAGGGCGCCGTGCTGCGCATGCTCGACGACCCGCGGTTCGCGCCGCGGCCCGGCCTGCCCTTGCATCTCGGCAGCGTGGTCAAGGGCATGGTGCGGATGGTGCCCGCCGGGCTGGCCGGAGTGGTGTCGAGTCTGTCCAACCCGGCTCTCGCGCGAGCCCGCGCCCACCGCGGCGTCGCGGAGATCAAGCGGATGATCGTCCCGCCCGACGAGTCCGCGACGGCCGCCGAACGGCTGCGCTGGGTCGTCGAGGACTCCCACAAGGCGGTCATGAGCATCGACATGCACGGGATCGTGTGGCCGCTGACGGCAGGCATGATCGTCGGGACGCTCCCGGCCGCGCTGCTCAAAGGCGTCGCCACGGACGAGGAACTCGACACGGTCCTCGGCGGCATGCCGTACAACGTGACCACGCAGATGGACCTCAAGCTGTGGGGCCTGGCGGTGCGGGCACGCGAGCACCGCGACCTGTTCCTCGGCACCCCACCGGAGGATCTCGCCGCCATGTACTTCGCCGGCGAGCTTCCCGACATCGGGATGGGCGGCTTTCTGGCCGCGTACGGCATGCGCGCGGCGGCCGAGATCGACGTCGGCGTGCCCCGCTGGGCCGACGACCCCGCGCCGCTGTTCGCCACCATCGCCAACTATCTGCGCGTCGAAGACCCCGAGCAGGCGCCCGACGTGCGGTTCAAGGCGGCGGCGGCCCGGGCGGAGCGAATGGTAGAGACGTTGTCGCGGCGGGCGCGACGCAGGCGCCCCATCCGCGGCCGGCTGGCGGCGTTCTTCATGCGCCGCTCGCGACAGCTCACCGGCCTGCGGGAGATCGCGAAATTCGCCTGGCTGCCCGTGATCCAGGCGTGCCGGCGCCAACTCCTCCTGGCCGGCGCGGACCTGGCCGACCGCGGCCGGCTGGAGCGCGCCGACGACATCATGTTCCTGACTCTGGAGGAGGCACGAGCCGCCGCTCACGACGCGGACCACCGGGGACTTGCCGCGATGCGGCGCGCCGAGTATAGACGGGAACTGCGCCGGCGCACCGTACCCGGCGCGCTTCTGTCCGACGGGACCGACCTGGAGGCACTCGCCCCCGCCGAGCCGGCCCAGGACGGCGTGCTGACCGGCATGTCCGGAGCCGCCGGGCAGGCGACCGGCAGGGCGCGGGTGATCCGTGACCCGGCCGGCGCGCGCATCGAGCCGGGGGAGATCCTGGTCGCACCCACCACCGATCCTGGGTGGACCCCGCTGTTCATGACCGCGGCCGGCCTGGTGACCGAAACCGGTTCCCCGGTGGCGCACGGCCCTACGGTGGCCCGCGAGTACGGGATCCCCGCCGTCATCTGCGTCCGCGACGCCACACATGAGATCAAGACCGGGCAGTTGATCACGATCGACGGCGCAGCGGGCACCGTGCGCGTGGAACCCGAATGACCGTCAGCGGGGTGTAAGAGTCGGCGTTGTGGTGCTGCGCCTGAAATCGGGCGAGCAATGGACGTGCGCGAACGGGGAGATCAAGAAGAACGTGTCGTCGACCAGGCCGATCTCCCAGCCGACTTCCACGGCGATGGCCAGCGCCAGGGCGATCCATGCCACGACCGTTCCGGCCCGCCGCAACAACCCGAATGCCGCTGCAGCGATGGCGCTGTGCCCGCCCAGCCCGATCGCCCACGCTGATGAAAGCGGCGCGGCGCAGACGACGGTGATGAGTACGGCCAGGACGGCGTTGGCGGTCAGCACGACGATGAGGGCGGCGGCCAGCGGGGCCTGCCTGGCCACGGCGGCCGAGCCGATGAGTACCTGCCGTCCCGGATGATGCTGACACACAGCATCTCGACTTCGGCGCGGATGTGGCTGGAGAGCAGGACCGTGCGGCTCGCGCGCCGTTCCTCGGTGATGACCTCGCGGAAGACCGCCTCCATCAGCGGGCCGAGTCCGGACGTCGGTTCGTCCAGCAGCAGGAACTCCACGTCGGAGGCGATCGCGGCGATCAGAGCACTGGAGCTAGGGTCGCGATGCCACGTCCCGTCCGTGAGGTCCCGCACCACACCACCGACCGCCCAGCCGCTGACGAGCCATACTTGGTTCAGACTGCCAGGACGAGCCCGGCCCACGGTTCGTCACCCTCGGGCTCGGAGCACCTCGCTGGTCAGCGGGCCGATCTTCTTGCCGAGGTATTCGGGGGTGCGGCCGACCATCAGGCCGGCGACGAACACCGTGATGACGGCCAGGATGAGCATGCCGTACAGGCCCGCGCCGACGCCGCCGGGAGCGACCTCGCCGAGCAGCATGTTGAAGATCAGCATGCCGCCGCCGACAGCCGTGTAGGAGTCATGGAAGGAGTTCACCGAGCCCGTGCTGGTGAGCGTGGTGGCGGTGGCGAACATGCCGGAGTTCGAGACGCCGAAGCGGGTCTCGCGCCCTTCGAGAGCCTGGCCGATCGCCTGCGGCACGGTGCCGCTCGCGCTCAGCTCGGCCCACTGGGTGACGCCGAAGCTGATGATCGCCATCACGCTGACGATCGCGTAGCCCTGCCGGTTGTCACCGACCATCCGGCCGAACGTGCGCGGCAGGCAGGACGCGATCACCGTCAGCAGAAAGATCGTCAGCCAGTTCGTCCACGACGTGGGGTTCTCGAAAGGGTGGGCCGAGTTGACGTTGAAGATGCCGCCGCCGTTCGTGCCCAGGTCCTTGATCGCCTCCTGGGAGGCCGCCGCGGCCGGGGTGAAGGTCTGCTCGCCGCCGGTCAGCGTCGTCCACGTGCTGTGGTCGGCGAACGTCTGGATCGCGCCGCCGGCCACCAGCAGCAGCGCGGCCACGAACGCGATCGGCAGCAGGATGCGGATCGTGCCGCGGACCAGGTCCACCCAGAAGTTGCCGAGCGTGTCGGTCTTGTTGCGGGCGAAGCCGCGCACCAGGGCGATGGCCACCGCCATGCCGACCGCGGCGGAGACGAAGTTCTGCACCGCCAGGCCCGCGGTCTGCACCACGTGGCCCATCGTGGCCTCGCCGGAGTAGGCCTGCCAGTTGGTGTTGGTGACGAAGCTGACCGCGGTGTTCCAGGCCAGCGACGGCTCCACCGCCTCCATCCCGAGGGACAGGAACAGGTGGTCCTGCAGCCGCTGCAACCCGTACAGGAACAGGATCGACAGCACTGAGAACGCCAGCACGCCGCGCGCGTAGAAGCCCCACCGCTGCTCGCTGTCGGCGTTGACGCCGAGCAGCCGGTAGGTGAGCCGCTCCACGGCGTTGTGCCTGGTTCCGGTGTAGACGCGGAACATGTAGTCGCCCAGCGGCTTGTAGCAGAGGGCAAGAGCGAGAAGGAGAGACCCGATGAACAGGATCCCCGCCATGGTCGATGACATCAGAAACGCTCCGGGAACAACAGGGCCGCGACCACGAAGATCACCAGGCCGACGACCACGACGAGCCCCACGGCGTTGACGGCGCTCAAAGCCGCTCCACCGCCTTCACGACCTACCCCAGCACCACGAAGACCGTGATCGTCAGGGCGACGAAGATGACGTCGGTCATCCCCACTGCTCAATCTGGACAGGGTGTTCTGCCGTACCTACTGGACGGCCAGGAAATCAGCGAACCGTGAGATTGAGGGGTTTTGGTTGTTTTTGACGGTATTCATACGGCCGATGCCCGGATATTGATGCCCCCTCTACGCTCGGCCCCGCACGCTGGCTTGCCGTGCCTTGACGCAGGTCTGCCCCGGTGCGGAGGCGGGACCATATGTTCCGCGTAGTGATGCGGGAAATTTGCGTCTGGCTTCCCTGGGGATGGCGGGGGAGAGCCCGTCGTCGGGGTGCGGATGAGAAGAAATCCCCCGTAGGAGCCATTGATGCGCAACGTCATCGTCACCGGTTTCGGAGCGGCCGTCCTGCTCGGCACCGCTCTGCTCGCCCTGCCGATCTCCACCGAGCCGGGGGAGCGGCGGGCTGGCTCACGGCGTTGTTCACCGCGACGTCCGCCGTGTGCGTCACCGGCCTGGCGGCCGTGGACACCGAGTCGCACTGGTCGTCTTCAACCTGACCTGTGAGTCGATCGCGGCGGTGATCATGACCGGCCGTTTCCTGCTCGGCTACGACGAGCCGTCCGGCCGCGCCTTGTATCTGGGCGTGTTCCATGCGATCTCGGCCTTCAACAACGCGGGTTTCGCGCTGTGGCCCGACAACCTGATGCGCTTCGTCACCGACCCGTGGATCTGCCTGACCATCGCCGCCGCGGTGATCGCGGGCGGGCTCGGTTTCCCCGTCGTGTTGGAGCTGCTGCGTACCTGGCGCCGGCCCAGCCGCTGGTCGGTGCTGACCAGAATCACCGTCGCAGTCACCGCGGCCCTGCTGGTCATCGGCATCATGGTCTTTCTGATCACCGAATGGCACAACCCGAAGACACTCGGCCGGCTTGACGACCCGGGCAAGCTGCTGGCCGCGTTCTTCGCCGCCGTCATGCCGCGGACGGCGGGCTTCAACAGCATCGACGTCGCCGGCACGTATTCCACGAGTTGGTTGGCCACCGACCTGCTGATGTTCATCGGCGGCGGCAGCCGCGGCACGGCGGGCGGCATCAAGGTCACCACGCCCGGCATGCCGGCCTTCGTCGTCTGGTCCGACGGCACGGTCGGCCTCTCGACCGGCATCACCGCCGACACCACACCGGCCGGCCAGATCCTGCTGGTGCTGCTCATGTTCATCGGCAGGACGGGACCGCTCACCTTGGGCTCGGCCTTGGCGTTGAAGGACCGCACTCGCCGCTACCAGGTAGCCGAGGAGCGGGTCATCGTCGGGTGACGTGGCAGGGACTGTTCGCCCGGTTCACGACGGCCGAGCGCCGAGCTCGGCCTGGAGGCCGGTCAGGATCGTGCGTAGACCGAACTCGAGCTCCTGGTCGGAGGCCGGTGAGGGGGCGTCGTCCTCCTGCGTCGTGCTGTGGGCGCGGAGTCGCGGGAACCGCATCGCGATCTCGGTCGCCTGCGCCACCATGGTGCGGATCTGTTCCTGCTCGTCGCCGCCGGTGCGGCGCAGGCGCGCTCTCCATGCCGCTTCGGAGGCCACGCCGAGGGCGTTACCCAGGACGAAGGTGAAGACGGTCTTCATGGCCTGCTCGGCGTCCCGTCCGGTGAAGCCGGCCGCTTGGTAGACCGCGAGCAGGTGGTCGTCGTGGCGGGCTTTGCCGGGGCCGTACAGGAGGTGGGTGCTCATGGCGGGGACGAGCCACGGGTGCCGGAGAATCATCGCGAACAGTCCCCTGGCCATGGCCGTGGCCGCCGCCTGCCAGGTGACCTCCTCCAGGTCCGGTAGCTCGATCTCCGCCCAGACCGCGTCGGCGGCGAGCACCAGGAGATTGTCCTTGCTCTTGACGTGCCAGTAGACGGCCGTCGCCGCCGAGTTCAGGCGGGCGCCGAGCTGCCGCATGCTCAGGCCCTCGATGCCCTCGTTGTCCAGCAGCTCGACGGCCGTTCGGACGATCTGGTCCTGGGTCAACGTCTCGCGGGGCACCTGCCCAGGATAGGGCGCTCTTGCACGGTGTTCGAGCCGAGGACTTGCACACTGTTCAAGTGCGGTCGTACGCTCCCACTTGAACAGTGTGCAAGTTGTGAGGAGATCACCGTGATGCCGATCGCCGTCCTGTCCGCGGCCATCCTGCAGCTCCTGCTCGCGGGCACCTTCTTCGTCATCCCCGTCGTCGGTCGCCGCCTCGGTCCTGACGCACAAAGGGCGGCCGAGGCGGACATTGCCAGACAGGGGCTACCGGCCGCCCTATTGGCCCGGCACCGGATCGACTTCGGAGCGAGCCGGGCCAGCGTCGTCCTCGCGATGTCCATCGGGGTGTGCCTGGCGGCGCTCGCCTTGCTCAACCTGAGCGGAAGTGGCACCGGCCGGATCCTGTCCTGGATCTTCCAGGCGGTCATCTTCGTACTCGGGTGCGTGATCATGCCCGGTGAGGTGTTCACGACGCGATACATCAAGGCGGCCTTCCACAAGTCGGATGACCCCGGCCTGCGCGGCCTGGACGTCGAAGCATTCGTCGATGCCGCTGCGGGGGCGTACCCTTCCTGGTTCCGGGGGGTGATCGCCGCGCGCCTCATCCTGGCGACGGTTGGCTCGCTTCTGGTCATCGTCGCGTTGGCCCTGCCTGCCGTCAGCGGCTATTTCGCATGACGCCCTCGTGTGGGAACCGCCCGACGCCTTGCCTGGCGCGGTGTTCGCCCGCCAACCTTCCTGGTGGGTGAAGTGGTAGCGCCGGGCGAGCAGCGATTCAACCGCCCCAGACGCCCAGATCCAGATCATTGATGTGGGACGCGCTTCGCTACTCTGTGATACTGTGTAGTGGAACTCGGGGGTACAGAGTACCGGGTGGACCGAGAAGGACCTGTGATGGACGACCTGACGGAGATGCTGAAGGGCACGCTCGAAGGCTGCGTGCTCGAAATCATTGGCAGCGAGGAGACCTACGGGTACGCCATCACGCGCCGGCTGAACGAGCTCGGCTTCGCCGACGTCGTCGAGGGGACGGTCTACACCATCTTGCTGCGCCTGGAGAAGAAGAGCCTCGTCCAGGTGACGAGACGACCGTCCGAGCAGGGTCCGCCGCGCAAGTTCTACGCGCTCAATGACGCGGGGCGCGCGGAGCTCGCGACGTTCTGGGCGAAGTGGAACTACATCACGTCACGGCTCGACAAGCTCAGGGAGGGAGGGAGATGAAGTTCTGGGACACCGTGACTGGCAACGATCTCAACAGGGAATGGAAGGCGTTCGAGGCCCGGGCGGCGACGCTGCCGGACGACTACCGGGCGGCGTGGGGGCAGATTGTCGGCCACCTATTCCTCTACGGGGACTTCACGGGCCGCAACCTGATGCCGATCCTCGACGGCGCTCTGGGGCTGCTGGAGGAGACGGCGGCCGACGGGCAGAGCATCGAGGACGTGCTGGGTGACGACATCGCGGGGTTCTGCGCGGCGCTGGCCGGCGCGGAAGGCGCCCGCACCTTCCGCGACCGGTGGCGCCGGCAGTTGAACAGGAACGTCGCGAGGAAACTGGGCCGGCTGGGAGGCTGACATGGGCATCCAAGACATCATCGAAGGCAAGAAGCAGTGGCGGGCGCACATGGCCCGGGTCAAGGCGCTTCCGCCCGACTACGAGATCGTCTACAAGGAGATCCAGAGGTACTACTTCAAGGTCGGCCCGATCGGCCTGGCCGACGGGTCCCTGCTCACGGGCCTCCTCGAGTTCTTTGAGGAGGGTGTCGCAGCCGGCACGGGAGTCCTGGAGCTCATCGGCGATGACG
Source organism: Nonomuraea sp. NPDC048882 (assembly GCF_040649755.1). Classification (NCBI taxonomy): domain Bacteria; kingdom Bacillati; phylum Actinomycetota; class Actinomycetes; order Streptosporangiales; family Streptosporangiaceae; genus Nonomuraea; species Nonomuraea sp. NPDC048882. The sequence goes on along the minus strand of NZ_JBEZGB010000008.1, from coordinate 48,949 downwards.
TCGCTGCCTTCGCCGACGAGCTGATCAAGGACTCGCGCACCTTCGCTGAGGTCTACCAGGAGTCCATCAGCGGGGAGCCCGGCACTGCCGAGAAGTGACACTCTCTCCTTCTTGATCGGCGACTGCACATGTTGGCCGACCAGAACACCGGCGCCTCGATGATTTGAATCGGTCCGTGCGGTAGTCGACTGATGCACCGCGGAGCCGACGAGGTCCCGGCCGTCGCGATCGGCGCCTCCAGCCCGTTCTGGGGCCTCATGAACCCTCCATTTCAGCCCCGTCACCGCCGCGTCCCGGTGGACGTCTTCGCCGGCAGTGGCCAGTCTCCCGTCCGCGCGGCGAGCGCTCGCGAGGGCATCGATGAACTTGGGCGCATACCCCGAATCGGCGAGTTCGCTGTCGAGCGTACGCATGTCGCACCACAAGACGAACCCACAAGACACGAAGACACAGATGAGGACCCATGACCCTGCGAAGTGGACCGGTATGATGCCCGTCGATGACATGGCGCTGGCCGTGACCGACACCGGCGGCTCCGGCACCCCGGTCGTCTAGCTCAACGGCGCTTACGCCGACCAGTCACACTGGCGGCGCGTCATCGCTGATCTCGGCACTGACGGCTACCGGCGGACTACTCGTTCGAGGCCTGCCTCCGTGACCTCGACGCGGTCCTCAAGGCGAGGGGCGTGGACCGGCCCATCGTGGTGGCCTGGTCCTACGGCGGGGTCCTGGGATGGCACTGGGCGGACCGGAACCCGGACCGCCTCGCCGGCCTGGTCAAGGTCGACGCCTTCCCGGTCGGTCCGACCGGCGGGGTCGGCGCGGAGCTAAACCGCAAGCTGTTCCGGCGCATGCGGTTGTTCATCCCAATCGCCGCCAGGGTGGGCCTGGCCGCGCGGATGAGCGCCGACGAGCACGCTGAGGTCAACCTCGAGCTCAACGAGATCGCCGCCGCCAGCGTGCCGGTCCTCGAACGGCTGATCTGCCCGGTGCGGTTCGTCCTGGCCACGGGTGGCAGCCTCGGGAGCCAGGAAGGGGAGATGGAACAGGGGCGGAAGGTGCTCGATCCGGTGCTCGCCCATAACCCGAACATCAAGGTGAGCGCGAAGGTCGCGAGCAACCACAGTAAGATCCTTCGCAACGACTCTCCCGCCGTCGCCCAGGTCGTACGCGAACTCGCCGCCGCCCACGGCCACTCGGTCGGCTGAACCGACGTACATTTTCGTCGTAGACGGGCTGGCCGCACTGGTGCTGGACGCGATGGCATCAGTCGCGTACCGGCCCGAGGCGATCGTGCTGGTGCTCGCCCTGGCGGGTGGCGCGGGGCTCGGGTTCACCATCCCGGTCACGTTCACGATCGCGGCCCCTGCTGGCCGTGCTCACCTTCTCCTATCGGCAGGTCATCGCCGCCTTCCCCGACGGCGGCGGCGCGTACGGGGAGGCCAGGACCCACCTCGGACGGCGGGCCGGCCTGGTGGCGGGGCATCCCTGGTGATCGACTACGTGCTGAACGTGGTCGTCTCGGTCGCCGCCGGGTGGCCGCGCTGACGTCGGCCTTCCCGGGCTGCTGCCGTACACGGTGTGGCTGTGCCTGATGGTGCTGGCCTGGTGACCGTGGTGAACCTGCGCGGGATCGCGCACAGCGCCCGCGCGTTCATCGTCCCGACCGTGATCTACGTGGGCGCGATCCTGCTGGTGATCGTCGTGGGGCCGGTCAGAGGCGAGCCGGCCGTCCCGGTCCAGCGGCCTCCGCCATGGCCGGGCTGATCAACATCGTGCCGCGCTACCTGCCCGGCTACGGCATGGCGCCGGAGTGGGGGCACGCCGTGCGGCCGGTGGTGCTGGTCTACACGTTGGTCTGCGTGGTCCTGGCCATCGTCTTCAACGCCGACGTCGACGCCCAGGCCGGCGCGTACGCCACCGGATTCCTCGCCATGATGGTCTCCGGCGCGTTCGCCGTCACCGTCTCCGCGATCCGGAAGAGGCAGCGCCGCGCTGCGGTGGGCTTCACCGTGCTCACCCTTGTGCTGCTGTACGCGCTGGTCGAGAACATCAGGGAGAAGCCTGACGGCATCACCATCTCGGCGTTCTTCATCGTCGGGATCATCGCCATCTCCCTGGTTTCCCGCGTATCGCGGACCACCGAACGGCGGACCGATCACATCGAGTTCGCCCCCGCGGCCCGCCGGTTCGTCACCGACTCCCTGGAATACGACGGCGCGCTCTACCTCATCGCCAACTGCCGCCAAGGTGGCGACGCCGCCGAATACGCGGCCAAGGAGGCCGAGCAGCGCGGCATGACTCCCGTACCGGGCCCGGCCGAAGTGCTGTTCCTGGAGATCGACGTGATCGACCCGTCCGACTTCAGCGATGTGCTGCGCGTACGGGGGATCGAGGTGGACGGCCATCGGGTGCTGCGAGCCGAGGGCCCCGCCGCGCCCAATGCCATCGCCGCCATTCTGCTGGCGCTGCGCGACGCGACCGGCGTGCGGCCGCACTGCTACTTCGAGTGGTCGGAAGGCAGCCCGCTGACTCACCTGCTGCATTACCTGCTGCTGGGCCGGGGCGACACCCCGCCCGTGGTGCGGAAGATCATCCATCGATGCGAGTCCGATCCGGCCCGTCGCCCGGGCATCCACGTCGGCGGGTGACGCGGCGCCGCTCATACGATCAGCGCGAACACGCGGCGGTCCAGTCCGTTGTGTCAGGGACGCAGCAGGGCGCGCAGCCGGTCGATCGTCGTGTTCGCCCGCTCCAGATTCTCCTGGAGCGGGCCGGTGGGCTGGCGGAGGCGATCACCGATGAACTGCCGGTCGCCGACGAGCAGGTTGCCGGCGTCCAGCTGCTCGTCAACCCTTCTACGTTCGTCGGCTTCGGCCTGCTCCTTCGCCTGACGGATCAGCGTGAGAATGGTCTCGGCGAGCCGATCCGCGTCCATGCGCATGGCCCACGGCTTCAGCCGCAGGTCGCGTACGCCTGCGACTGAGTCGTACTCCACGCTCACCCAGCCGTCCTTGGACTCGGCGTGTACGGTCACGGTGGTGTCGGGCAGGCCGGTGAGCCGCGTGAAGAAGCGGTCGGCGTCGGCCGCGAGGCGTTCGGGTCGATGCCGAGCGCCTGCTCGAAATCGTTCATGAACTACTCCCAGGGGAACGAGTATGAGCCGCCAGCGTCCTGCTCGGGCACGAAACGGCCGGTGATCGCCTGGTTGCCGGTGCTGACGTCATAGGCCGCCTTGGCACCCGCGACCTGCGCCAGTCCCGTCCGAGTCGGGGGCGAAGAGCCACAACCCCTACGCGAACCAGGCGACACCCCGTCGGGATCTTGACGCTCTTGAAGGGGCAGCCTGCGGCGCACGGGACCGCGTCACGGGCGAGAGGGCGGTGAAACTATTCGGTGTTGCTAGGTACCAGTAGTAGGTGTTACTTTGTACCGGTACTCAGCGACACCGGATAGCGGCAGAAGGAGGACGGCGATGAGCAGGCAGCTGACGGAGATGCTCAAGGGAACGCTGGAGGGCGTCGTTCTCGCGATCCTGTCCGGCCGGCCCGCCCACGGCTACGAGATCACGGCGTGGCTGCGGGCGCAGGGCTTCGCCGACATCGCCGAGGGCACCGTCTACGCCCTCCTGGTCCGCGTCGAGCGGCGTGGCCTGGTCGACGTGCGGAAGGTGCCGTCGGAGAAGGGGCCGCCGCGCAAGGTGTACTCCCTCAGCGCCCAGGGACGCAAGGACCTCGACGAATTCTGGAAGACCTGGGCCTTCCTGGCCGAACGGCTCCAACGACTTCGCAAAGGAGACAAGTAGACATGGCTGACGAATCCAAGAGCCGGTACCTGCAGTACCTGGAGCTCGTCACCGGGCCCCTGGAGGAGAAGAAGCGCTGGCGGCAGTACAAGGCCCGCGTCAAGGGGCTCCCCGACAACTACCGCACGGCGGTCGAAGCGCTGGAGCGGTACCTGATGCACTTCGGGCCGGCCGACGGCGCCGGCGCGATGACGATGTACGAAGACCTCATCGAACTGTTCGAGCGGAGCGCGGCGGACGGCACCCCGATCCGCGACATCTTCGGCAACGACCCCGTGGAGTTCGTCGAGGCGTTCATGGCCAACTACCCCCTCGGACAGTACCGGACCCGCGAGCGCAACCGCTTCACCAGCGCCATCGAGCGCGCCGCACAGGAAGACAGGAAACAGTGATGACGATCCGGCAAGCTCCGGCGATCCAGGTGCACGGCCTGGAGAAGTCCTACAAGGACCTGCACGTGCTGCGCGGCGTGAACTTCGAGGTCGCGAGCGGCAGCATCTTCGCCCTGCTCGGCTCCAACGGAGCCGGCAAGACCACGGCAGTGAAGATCCTTTGCACGCTGCTCAAGCCCGACGCCGGCACCGCCCGCGTCAACGGCTTCGACGTGGTCACGCAGGCGGCCGACGTCCGCGAGTCCATCAGCCTCACCGGCCAGTTCGCCGCCGTGGACGAGATCCTCAGCGGGCGGGAGAACCTGGTGCTGGTCGCCCGCCTGCGCCACCTCAGAAACCCCGGCCAGGTCGCCGACGACCTGCTCGCCCGCTTCTCGCTCACCGACGCCGGCGCCCGCAAGGTGGCCACCTACTCCGGCGGCATGCGCCGCCGCCTCGACATCGCGATGAGCCTGATCGGCGACCCGCCCGTCATCTTCCTCGACGAGCCCACCACCGGGCTCGACCCCCAGGCCCGCATCGAGGTCTGGCAGGCCGTCAGGGAGCTGGCCGCGGGCGGCACCACCGTGCTGCTCACCACCCAGTACCTGGACGAGGCCGAACAGCTCGCCGACCGGATCGCGATCCTGCACGAGGGCCGGATCCTCGTCAACGGCACGCTGGACGAGCTCAAGCAGCTGCTCCCGCCCGCCAAGGTCGAGTATGTCGAGAAGCAGCCCACCCTTGAGGACGTCTTCCTCTCCCTCGTCGGCACGAAATCCTAAGAGGACACGACAATGAGCAAGCATTTCTTCGGTGACACCGCCGTCCTGCTGGGACGGTCCCTGCGCCACATCACGCGCAGCCCCGACACCATCATCACGACCGCGATCATGCCGATCGCCATGATGCTGATGTTCGTCTACGTGTTCGGCGGCGCGATCAGCACCGGCTCAGGCACGTCGTACGTGAACTACATGCTGCCCGGCATCCTGCTCATCACGGTCGCCTCCGGCATCGCCTACACCGCCTACCGCCTGTTCATGGACATGCAGGGCGGCATCTTCGAGCGTTTCCAGTCGATGCCGACCGCGCGCTCGTCGGTGTTGTGGGCGCATGTGCTGACCTCGCTGGTCGCCAACCTGGTCTCGCTCGTGGTCGTCATGCTGGTGGCTCTGCTCATGGGCTTCCGCTCAGGGGCCGGAGTGCTGGGGTGGCTGTCGGTGGCCGGCATCCTGGTCCTGTTCACCCTGGCGCTGACCTGGATCGCCGTCATCCCCGGCCTGTCGGCCAAGACCATGGAGGGGGCGAGCGCGTTCTCCTACCCGCTCATCTTCCTGCCCTTCCTCAGCTCCGCCTTCGTGCCCACCGACACCATGCCCACTCCGCTGCGCGTCTTCGCCGACAACCAGCCGGTGACCTCCATCGTCAACGCCATCCGCGCCCTGTTCGCCGAGCAGCCTGTCGGCAACGACATCTGGGTCGCGCTGGCCTGGTGCGTCGGCATCCTCGTCGTCGCCTACGCCTTCGCCATGAACACCTACCGCCGCAAGATCTCCTGAAAGGGACAGGCCATGACCCACACCCTCCCCTCGATGCCCACCAGCCGCTCCTCCGGCTGCCCCTTCGACCCGCCCAAGGAGCTGGTCGACGCCCGGGAGCAGAGCCCGATCAGCCGTTTCACCTTCCCCGACGGCCACCAGGGCTGGGTGGTCACCGGCTACGACCTGACCCGCTCGATCCTGGCCGACCCCCGCTTCAGCTCCCGCCGGGAGCTGATGCGCCACCACCCGGTCATCGACTACGGCGACATCGAGGTGCCCCCGGCGCCGCCCGGTGAGTTCCTGCTGATGGACGAGCCACAACACGGCCGCTATCGCAAGCCGCTGGTCGGCAAGTTCACCGTCCGCCGGATGCGGCTGCTCACCGAGCGGGTCGAGCAGATCACCGCCGAGCACCTGGACGCCATGGAGAAGGCCGGGCCGACCGTGGACCTGGTGACGGCGTTCGCCAAGCCGATCCCGGCCATCGTGATCTGCGAGCTGCTCGGCGTGCCGTACGAGGACCGGGGTTTCTTCCAGGACAACATCGACAAGTTCCTCGGCGGCGAGGCCAGCGACGAGGAGGTGGGCACCGCCTACGTCGCAGTCCAGCAGTACCTCGCCGAGCTGGTCGCCGCCAAGCGCGCCAACCCCACCGACGACGTGCTCAGCGACCTGCTCGACAGCGACCTCACCGACGAGGAGCTGCAGGGCATGGCCCTGATCCTGCTGTCGGCCGGCTTCGACACCACCGCCAACATGCTCGCTCTGGGCACCTTCGCCCTGCTGCAGAACCCCGACCAGCCGGCCGCGCTGCGCGCCGACCCGTCGCTCACCGACCAGGCGGTGGAAGAACTGCTGCGTTACCTGACGGTCGCCAAGCAGTTCTTCCGGGTCGCGCTGGAGGACGTCGAGCTGGGCGGCCACACCATCACCGCCGGCTCGACGGTCGTCCTGGCCCTGAACGCCGCCAACCGCGACCCCGCCCGCTTCACCGACCCCCACACCCTCGACATCCACCGGCAGGACGGCGGCCACCTGGCCTTCAGCCACGGCATCCACCAGTGCCTGGGCCAGCAGCTCGCCCGCGTCGAGATGCGCGTGGCCTTCCCGGCCCTGCTCAACCGCTTCCCGACCCTCCGCCTGGCCGTACCGGCCGAACAGGTCGCCCTGCGCCCGGAGATCGCCGACATCTACGGCGTCAAGAGCCTGCCGGTCACCTGGGACGCGTAACCACGAACCGGACGTGGACGGCTCAGTCACCAGAGCCGCGAAGCCGGCGCTTGCACCGTCACACCAGGTGATCCCGAAATCTCGGACCAATCGAGAGGAATGACATCATGCCTAACGGAACACCCGAGCAGGGAAACATCGGGCGCCGGACCGTGCTGAAGGGCGTGCTGGGCGCCGGCGCGCTCGCCGGCACGCACGCTGCCCTCACCGGCCCCGCCGGCGCCTCCGTGGACGACGGCGAGCGCGGCGTCGAGCACGGCTGGGGAAAGGTCGCCGACGCGTTCCGCAAGAACTTCCAGAATCCTGGCGAGGTCGGCGCGGCGTGCAGTGTCTACGTCGGCGGCCGTCCCGTCGTCAACCTGTGGGGCGGCCTGGCCGATCGCGAGGCGCGGCGGCCATGGCGCAAGAACACCATCGTCCAGGTCGCCTCCACCACGAAGGGCGCCACCGCCATCTGCGCCCACCTGCTGGTCCAGCGCGGCCTGCTGGACCTGGACGCCCCGGTGGCGCGCTACTGGCCGGAGTTCGCCGCCGCCGGCAAGCAGCAGATCCCGGTGCGCTGGTTACTGTCGCACCAGGCTGGCCTGCCGATCGTGGACGGGCCGCTGACGTTCGAGCAGGCGTGCGCCTGGCACCCGGTCATCCGCGCGCTCGAGGCGCAGGAGCCGCTGTGGCAGCCGGGCGCCGAGCACGTCTACCACAGCGTCACCTACGGGTTCCTGGTCGGCGAGGTCGTTCGCCGGATCACCGGCAAGTCGCTTGGCACCTTCTTCGCCGAGGAGGTGGCCGCCCCGCTCGGGCTGAGCGCCTGGATCGGGCTGCCGGAGAAGCAGGAGAAGCGGGTGGCCCGGCTGCACGAGGCAGCCCCGTTCAGCTACGAGGAGTTGCTGGCCGGGCTGATCGCGACCACCGGCCTCGACGCGGACACGGTCACCGCCTGGGTGAACGCCGTGTGGGCGCCGGGCTCGGTCCAGGCCCGCGCCGGCGAGCTCGGCGGCGCCCTGACCACTCCCGACTATCACCTCACGCGTGCCTGGCGCGCCGCCGAGTTCCCGGCCGCGAACATGCTCGCCGACGCCCGGTCGGTGGCGCGCATGTACGCCGCCACCGTCAGCGACGTCGACGGGGTACGACTGCTCAACCCATCGACCGTCGAGCGGATGACGGACGTGCAGACCGACACGACACCGATGCACGGGCTGCCGCCCGGCCTGAACGTCCCGGCCGACCGCTCCTTCTGGATGTCGCTCGGCTTCTGGCGGGCCTGCCAGCCGATGCCGATGACCGGGCCTGCGTCGTTCGGGCACCCGGGCTCCGGCGGCTCGATCGGCTTCGCCGACCCCGACGCCGGAGTCGGCTTCGCCTACGTCACGAACCTCTGGAACTACCGGCCCGACGACCCGCGCGCGGCAAATCTGGCCACGGCCGTCCGCGCCTGCCTCGGCTGACGGCGGCCCGGCACCCGGTCGAGATCGGGCATGGCTGGCCCGAGGTGTCGCTCCGGGCCGGCGGAAGGAGAACCTGATGACGCAAGAGTTCCCCGTGTGGGGTCTGGAGAAGACTTCCCCGCGGGCGCTGCGCGCGTCCGACGCGGACCGCGACCGGGTCACCGAGCTGCTGCGCGCCGCCGTCGCCGACGGCCGGCTCGACCCGGTCGAGTTCGACGAGCGGTTGGACGCGGCGCTGACCGCCCGCACCCTCGACGCCCTGGCGCCGCTCGTCACCGACTTGATCCCGGTGCCAGGGAACGGTGGCGCACTCATGCTGCCGTCTGCCGAGCCACCTGCCGAACTGCTCACCATCAAGGAGCGGCACGGTACGGTGCGCCGCGCCGGCCGCTGGACGCTGCCGCACCGGCTGGCGCTGCGCACCGCGTGGTGCGAGGTGCTGCTGGACCTGACCAGCGCCGCGCACAGCGCGCCCGAGCTGGTCATCGAGCTGCGGGTGAGCGGCGGCAACGTAGAACTGGTGCTCGCGCCCGGCATGGTGGTGGACGCCAACGAGCTTTCGGTACGGCACAGCACATTGGCGATCAGCGGGGACACCGACGGGGGAACGGCGGAGAGGTTGCACATCCGTCTGACAGGCCGGATGCGGCACGGCCGGCTCGACGTCCGCCGGCAGACGCCACAGCCGTGACGCGCCATGGCGCCAAGCGATGCGTCTACCGGCCGCCCCGCCCCGGGCGAGTCACGAGCCAGCGGTCGATCTCACTGGGCCAGTCGGTATGCAGCGCTTCCTCATGAGTCATCTGGAAACGTTCGGTATGAGGGCGTTGGCATCTGGAGTGCTCCCCCTGCAACTCCACCACCAAGTCGCACGAACTTGGCACGAACGTCACGCCGACCTCGTGCACCACTCCGGCGTGATGGCTCGGGGGATGAAATTTGATCTTCTGGAGGAGCTGTGGTCCGTGTAGTGGGTCCTTTCCTGAGCTCGACTGCAGGACAGCGGACTTGAAGGGAAAGCCGAGTCGCGCGAATGCCTGCAGTACCCGTGACTGCGAAGGCGCCGGCTTGACGGTGACCAGGTCGAGATCGCTGCTGCCCACGATCGTGGCGATCGCGACTTCGGTTCTTACGCCCAGCGCCATGCCCGGCAGATGCCGGCCGCCGATCTCGCTGAGGGGAGTCCACCATGGGATCGCGGCCTGAAAGGCGATCACCTTTTCCTCACCTGGCCGGAGAACGGCATGGCCCGAGACCTGAGCCTGCGAGAATTCCTCGATTGTGTGGTGACTGCCGGCTTCGTGCGCCGCGTATGGCGAGGTGACCAGGCCGAGGCAGATCCGGTCGATCGTGACGCCGGCGTCACCGCCCCTCAGACGCACTTCGCCGGACAGCACACCACCGGGCTGCGTTCGCGGTGTGGCGAGGATCGTGCTGACGGAGGGCGCGCTCGCCCCACCGGCATCGGACAGCCGCACAAAGGCCACAGCGATCTCCCGCCTTGCAGGAATCGAGCACTCGTCCATCTGAACGACCCGGCGAAGGGCTTGGTTCCCCTGGTCATGACGTCCTGTCCTTTCGAATCGGCGGCCATCCGCCGCTGAGGCTTAGGTGAGCGCCCATCGCCTGATAGCGGCGAGGCCGGCCGTGACGAGGACGGCGGCGATGCCGATCATGATCAGGACGGCGGTGGCGGTGAAGGGCTCACCGGAGATGACCATGGGCAGGTTCGGATAGAGCACGGCGTACTTGGCGATCCAGTAGTCAATGTCGAGGATCGGCCCCAGCACCTCGCCGAAAAGGTTGAGGAACAGGAAGGCCACCCAGGAGATCGCCGCCGCGGCACGCGGGAGCAGGCCGAAGGTCAGGACACCCATCCCCGCCAGGACCCAGGTGGCGGGCACCTGCACCAGGGCGCCGCCACCACGATCTTCGCCGCCCTGGCCAGCGTGATCCTCCTGGTCAAGCACACTCGCTCCGACGAGGAGCAAGGGCGGCGTGAGCTCGTCGGCTCGGCCGCCGTGGCGCGGCAGGCACCGCTGAGCGCCGCCCTCACGGTCGTGCTGGCCGCCAATGCCGTCCTGGCCGTGCTGATCACCCTGGTCGGGCTGAGCGCCGCGCTTCCCCTGGCCGGGTCACTCGCCTGGGGTCTGACGGCCGCCTCGGGCGGCTGGGTGGCAGCTGCCATGGCCGCGGTCGCCGTCCAGGTGAGCCAGAGTGCCCGGATGGCCGGCGCCGTGTCCTTCACCGTGTTCTTCGCGGCGTACCTCATCCGTGGCCTCAGCGACCTGGGCGGTCCGAGCCTGCACTGGCTGGGCCGGCTGGTGCCGAACGGCTGGTTCTTGCGCGCTCGCGCCTTCGGCGGCGAGCAGTGGTAGGTGTTCCTGCCGGTGGCGGCGTTCGTCGCAGCCCTGGTCTGGGTCGCTTACGCGCTGTCAGCGCGCCGGGATATCGGCGCCGGGATCGGGCTGGGCGGGCAGAGCGCCGTCGAGACGTTCGGTCAGAGCGGAGCGCTGGACTTCTGGGCCGGACGAACCGGAACCGGTGATCCCGCGGAGATCTTTTTCAAGCTCGTCGTGTACGAGCTGGCGGTGTACTCGGTCTCCATGTACGCGATCATGACGGTGCTGCGCCTGCGTGGTGCGGAGGCCACCGAACTCTTCCTGTCCGGTCCGGTGAGCAGGGCGCGCTGGGCGCTCAGCCACCTGGTGTTCGCCGTCACGGTGCCCGTCGCCGTGCTGGTGATCGCCGGTCTCGCGCTGGGCCTCGGCGACGGGGACTTCGCCGGCGGCCTGGCCCTCACCACGGTCATCCTGCCCGGCATCTGGGTGATGGCAGGGCTCACCGTGGCGGCATTCGGACTGTTCCGGCGGGCCGGAGCGGCCGTGGGATGGACCGCTTTGGCGCTGAGCATCGCGCTCGAAGTCGGCTGGGAAGTCGGCCTGGTGAGCGACCCGTTCTTTATGATCTCCCCGTTCCATCGCACTGACCCCCGAACAGGACCTGGCGACGCCGGCACCCTGACCGCCGACCATCTGAACCGGGAACCCCTGGCAGGCCGCGCGGGTTCGGCCTGTGCGTGGTCCGCCGGTTGTGCGGCGAGGTCCTGCTCGATCATCCCGACGGCCACTCCCGCTTGCGCCTGCACAAGCCTGGGCCGCCCGAGCAGACCGGCGCCGCCGACGGCTGAACGTGTGGTTGATGAACCAGGCGGGCAGTGGTTCATCCTCTCGAGGATCGTGAGCGGCGATCAGTTCCCGCGATGAGCTTTGCTGCGAACGCCTCTGGCCGTCTGCGGGCAGGCGGCGTTGACTGGCGGTATCCGGTTACCTGTCTTCGGATGGGGATGCGCTGGCAATATCGGGCGGAGGCGGTCGTGTCTACCGAGGTCGTGATGTGGGTGGCCGTCATCGTCGGGGTGATGGTGGTGGTGCCGACCGTGGGTTTCTTCTTGTTGCGGAGGCGTCGGGGTCGCCTTCGCGAGCGGTTCGGCCCCGCCTACGAGCGCACGGTTGCCGCCGCGGGCGAGCGCAGGGCGGCCGAGCGTGAGCTGCGAGCCCATCGAACGCGATCAGGCCCACTCGACATCCAGCCGCTCGATCCCGAATCGCGCCGCGGCTATGCCGACAGGTGGGCCGCGGTGCAGGAGCGTTTCGTGAACGAGCCGAGTCCCGCTGTCAACGAGGCCGATCTACTGGTAAGAGCCGTCATGGCCAAGTGCGGATACAGCACTGAGGACTTCGCGCAGCAGGCGTCCGACCTGTCGCTGCGACACAGCCACACCCTGGAGCATTACCGCCAAGCCCACGAGGTCAGCGGGCGCGCCATGAACGGTTGGGTGTCGATCAAGGAACTGCGGCAGGCCATGACGCACTATCACGCCTTGTTCGACGACCTCATCGGCGGTGATCAGTGGTCCCTCCGGGCTCGGGCAGCCGCTCGACCACCCCTGACACTCCCACACGGAGGCGCGGGTTCCCGCCGGTAGGCCACAGGCGCTCAGGAGGCTGCGAGCGGGAACACGAGCGATGGATCCACCCCCTGTGGCCGTGCCACGATAACTCACGGAGGTATCAGACCGATGGCGTTACCTCATCAGGAGAGCCAAAGTCGCCTTCCCACCGATGGCGGCTCCTCGGCCGGGACGGCCGAGGAGAGCAGCGCCGACGAGAGCCACAAGGAACGCATCGACCGGGAATTGTCCGAACTCCTGCAGGGGCTGCGGGTCATGGTGACCGGGGTGCAGGTGCTGTTCGCCTTTTTGCTGGCGATGCCGTTTCAGAGTGGCTTCGCCAAGGTGGACACCTCGGGCCATTGGCTGTTCTTCATCGCGTTGACGGGGGCGGCGACCGCCTCGGTCTGTTTCATCACGCCCGCTGTTCAGCACCGGTTGCTGTTTCGTACCGGGCTGAAGGAGAAGATCGTGCATCGCGCCAACGAGCTGGGCCTGGCCGGCGCCGTAGCCTTGGCGGTCGCGATCACCGCCGCGATGGCCCTGGTGGCCGAGGTCGTGCTCGGCAACTGGCTGGCCATCGTGTTCGGCGCCGCGGCGGCGCTGGCGACCTGCTGGCTGTGGCTCCTGCAACCGATCATCGACCTGCGCCGGCAGGCCACGGCCAACCCGCCGCGGACGACACACAACGAGGATTAGTCAGACGGCGGTGAGCAGGCTCCGCTCCGCGGTGCTCGGCAAGATACGACCTCCAGCCACCTTCGTGGGAGAGCACATGGATATCGATGTCGCCGGACGTGAACTCCTGGCGGTGGATGAACTCGAGGCGCGGTTGGCCGGAGCCTTCGCCCTCAGCCATTCGGCTGAACGGGTACGTTCTGCGGTGGTGGCGGCCCACCACCGTTTCGATGGGCGGCCGATCCGTGACTTCGTTCCGATCTTCGTCGAGCGGATCGCCAGAGCAGACCTGCGCCGGTCCGCCTCCTAGCGCTGATATCTCTGCACGCTCAAGGAGCCCAAGGCCGTGCGCGCCCAGTCGAGCGCTGCGGTCGGATCCAGTCCGTGCGGGATGCGGTCGGCAGGGGTGTAGCTGAGCCACTGGTCGATGAGCCGGCCCAGGTGTTCGGGCACGTCCGGGGTGAGGCGGTCGGCGCGTTCAGGGCGGGTTCCGGCTTGCATCAGGTGGCGGACCTGCAGCAGGTCGGCGTCGGTGCCGACGGCGGTTTCGAGCTCGCGTCGCAGCGGCGCCAGGCCTGTCAGCAGCCAGTAGGTCAGGGCGCCGACGCCGTACAGGTCGGACAGGGTGCTGGGGGCGGCGTCGGTGACGCCGAGTTGCTCGGGGCTGGCGAACCACTTGGTGCCGCCGGGGGACACCGTGGAGACGCTCTTGCCGGCCTGGTGCAGCTGGGACATGCCCCAGTCGATGATCCTGATGGTGGCGGGGCCGTCCAGGACGATGTTCTGCGGCTTGATGTCCAGGTGGATGATGTCGCTCGCGGCGGCGGCCTGCAGCCCGGCCAATACCTGGTCCAGGATCTGCAGGCTCCATGTCAGCGAGACCTCGGCGCTTGGCCTGCCGTGGAGGTGGAGGTGGAGACTGCCTGGCTGGTAGAGGGGCGAGATGAGGTAGACCGCCTGGGATCTGCGGTCCTGGCCGGAGTCGAGGGTCCGTCCGACGTGCGGGTGGTGCAGGCGCATCCCGCGCACTTCCCGCAGGAAGGTGCGGAATCGTTGGGGGTCGTTGTTGGCCTGGTGGAACACCTTGGCGACGACGGTGGTGGCGGGGTCGGCGAGGTCGTAGGCCTTGTACAGGGTGGCCATGGCGCTGGCGTCGGCGTTCAAGGGGGCGTAGATGCGCCAGCGGTCGTTGAGCACCATGATAGCCGCGGGGCCGTCACCGCCGTCACCGCCAGCGGGTGCGGGTGCCGACTGCGTGCTCTGGCCCGGCCGGCCTGTTATGGCCTGCTGCCGCGGCAATTGCCGGCTCCGCGCACGCTGCAGCGTGTCCGAGGCGATGAGCTGCGCAGAGGCGATGAGCTGCTCGGCGTCGATGCGGGCCTGGGCGAGGATCGCGGCGGCCTCGATCCGGGCTTCTTGGAGCACCTGATGGCGCAGCCGGTCCAGTTCGGCAGTTGGCGCGGGCGATAGAGCCACGGCGGGAGGACAAGTGCGCGGCCGAGCGGTCGTCCCGCTGCCGGTTGGGAGAACAGACATTGGCGCACAAGGTCTCAGAGCCTGCTGACGAAGGACTTTGGTGGTGAGGCTCGAGTCAGGAGAGTGTTGGGGTGCGGTCATCATTGGGCCGTTGACCGGTGAACGGGAGCGGGCTCCCGGTAGCTGAGGTGTTGTCTAAGCAGCTCAGCGGCCAGGAGCCCGTGGTTGTCTGTCTACACGTCCGCAGCCGTGAACGCCAGCGGTTGTGCCTCATCGGGATGCGCATGTCGCGATCGGAAACCGGCATACCCGTCGGATCTCACCGACATCGAAGGGCAGGTGCTGGAGCCCGAGGCGCGAGGCATGATGGCCGAGCTGGTCACGGTGACAGGCCGGCCGATGGTGCATGACCTGCGCGCGACACTGGACGCGATCGACTACGTGACCCGGTACGGGTTCGAGTGGCGGGCCCTGCCGGTCGACTTCCCGCCGCACAAGGCGATCTATGCGTTCTTCCTGCGTTGGTCCCGGTGTGGTCTGCCCGAACGGCTGGCCGGGCGGCTGCGTGGTCGTCTGCGCGTTCTGGCCGGACGCAGTGAGCTGCCGGCTGCCGGCTGCGTGGACTCCCAGACGGTCCGGGCGGCCGAGACCGTCGGCGCGGCGGCCGCGGCTACGACGCGGGCAAGAAACTGAAGGGGCAGAAACGGCACGTCGTGGTCGACACGCTCGGGCTGCTGTTGTGCGTGATGGTCACCGCCGCGTCGGTGCAGGACCGCGACGGCGCGCCTCCGGTGCTGGCGCTGCTGCGCCAGAAGTTCTCCACGATCGCTCTGGTCTGGGCCGACGGCGGCTACGCCGGACGGCTGGTCACCTGGGCCGGGCAGGTCCTGGGCCTGGACGTGTCGATCGTGCGGCGCAGCGATGACCTGCGCGGCTTCGTGGTCCTTCGGGCCCTGCCCTGGGAAAGGCCCGAGATCGTTGTGGGCGTGGACAGCTCACCACAAGCACATCGCGTGCTGGAGGCGGCCTTCACCGAGGCCGAGCTGCGCGGCACGGTGTTGCACGCGGTGCTCGCCTGGAACTGGCCCCACCTGAGCGGGTTCGAACCCACCGTGCCCGAGGAAGAACACGATCAGTCGCACGTCCTGAAGGAGATCCTCGCAGAACATCGAGAGCATCACCCCCATATACCGGTCACCGCGGACGTCGTCCACGGCCACCCGGTGGCGGTGTTGCGCGAAGCGGCCGCAGGCGCCGACCTGCTCATGGTGGGCTCGCACGGGCACGGCACCTTCACCGGGATGCTGCTCGGCTCGGTCAGCCATGCGCTGCTGCACCGATCCCCATGTCCCTTGGTCGTGGTACGAAGCGAGACGAGCGGCGAAAACTGAGCCCGGGCAGTCGGCTTCGCTGCTTCCATCACAGGCCGTGGATGCGGCGGCCGGTCACCTGCTGCGGGACGATGCGGATGTACAGGTGGCGTTCGCCGCCCGCCCACGGGGTGACGCCGGCCTCCGCCACCTTGGCCACCTCGTCGTCCGGCAGGTGATGGGCGGCCCCCTGGATGAGGACGCTCCAGCCGGCTCGCCGGACCTCGTCGATCCGGTCCACCTGGAAGGCGATCTTGACGTCCACCCCTTCCAGGCCGGTGCGCAGGTCCTGGTCCATCGGGCCGCCGCGGGCGGTGCGGAAGACGACGGCGCCGTCATGGTACTTGTAGTTGACGGGCAGCACCGTCGGCCCGTGCGAGCCGCTGAACGCCACCCGGCCGATTCCGCCCGGCGCGATCAGGCGCAGGCACTCCTCGGTCGGCAGCACCTCCAGGACGGGTTCGTCCATCGCCGGGCCCTGGCCCGGAGGACGGTCGTGCCCTCCGCCCAGCAGGTCCTCGACGGTGGTCTCCAGCGCCCTGGCCAGCCTGGTCACCGTGCCCCGGTCGGGAGTGCCCAGGTGGGTCTCCAGATGATGGATGTATCCCGACGACATGTCGGCGCGGTCCGCGACCTGGTCGAGCGTGAGGCCGAGCCGGTCGCGGAGGTGGTGGATGCGACGTGCGAAGTCGCCGTTGCCGCCGGTCATGGGCGTTGTCCTCCAAGGAATCGTGGTGTCGGCGCCGCGCGGCAGGACGATGCCGTCGACGCGGGTATGTTCGTGGCCGGTCTCGATGGCGAGCCGGCGGCCACGGAAGAGGATCGTCAAGGACAGCGACCCGAGCCGCTCGGGCAGGAGCGGGTCGAGGCGCAGGCCGTCAGGCCGTGGCTCCAGGCCCAGGTAGCAGCGCTGCAGCATGTCCAGCGTGCCGGCCATGGCGCCCAGGTGGATGCCCTCGGCGGTGGTGCCGCCCTGGACGTCGCGGACGTCGCTGAGCAGCGCCTCGCGGAAGAACTGCCAGGAGCGGGCCCGGTCGGAGCGGGCCAGGACCCAGGCGTGCACGACGGCGCTGAGGGTGGAGCCGTGACTGGTGCGGTCCAGGTAGTAGGAGATCGTACGGGGGATCAGCCCGGCGTCGGCGGAGTAGCCGAGCCGGTGCAGGATGTCGGTGAGCTCGCCGGCGGTCAGCAGGTAGAACAGCATCAGCGTGTCGGCCTGCTTGGAGGCCTTGTACCGGTTGACGTCGTCGCCGTCCGCCTCCAGCGCCCGATCCAGGCGGCGCACGCCCCGGTAGCGGCCCCAGTCGAGTTCTTCGAGGCCGGCGTAGCCGGTGAACTGGCTGATGACGCCGTCGTGGAAGTCGACCCGCATGCGCCGGGTGATGTCCGTCCAGCGGGTCGCCTCCTGAGGGCCGGCCACGCCGAGGTCGAGGGCGCGGGAGAGCAGCCACACGGTCATGACGTTGGTGTAGGCGTTGTTGTCCAGGCCGGGGGCCGGCGCGCCGGGGTAGGCGGTGTGGTATTCGTCCGGGCCCATGACGCCGCGGATCTCGTACCGGCCGGAGCGCGGGTCGAGCACGGTCAGTGAGGCGAAGAAGCGGGCGATGTCGGTGAGCAGTTCGGCGCACCACGGCGGCATGGAGCCGGTGACCAGGTGGTACTGCCACACGTTGTAGGCGATGGCCAGCCCGGCGTGGCGCTGCAGGTGGGAGACGTCCGGCAGCCAGCGGCCCGACTCCGGGTTGAGGTGGAACGTCTGCGTCTCCTCGCGGCCGTCGCTGCCGCTCTGCCAGGGGAACATCGCCCCCTCGAACCCGGCCTCCCGCGCCGCCGCCCGTGCCTCCGGCAGGCGCCGCCAGCGGTAGCGCAGCGAGCCGAGCGAGATCTCGGGGAAGCGCAGGTTCAGCCAGGGCAGCACGAACAGCTCGTCCCAGAACACGTGACCTCGGTACGCCTCGCCGTGCAGGCCGCGGGCGGGTACGCCGGCGTCCAGGTCGGCGGTGTGCGGGCTGAGCGTCTGCAGCAGGTGGAAGACGTGCCAATGTACGATCCGCGACAGTTCGGGCCCGTCCACGTCCAGCCGGGCCCGCTCCCACAGCCGCTCCCACGCCGCCTCGTGCGCGGCCAGCAGCTCATCGAAGCCGGGCGCCACCTGGACGCGCCGCCGGGCGGTCGTGAGCGGGTCGTGGATGGCCGGATCGCGGGACGTCACCAGCGCGACGATCTTCGAGACCGTCGCCGGCTCGCCCACGGCCAGTTCCAGCTCCAGATCGGTGTGGATCCGGTCGGGCTCGGCCGACACCGAGCCGGGGACCGGGGCGGTCACGCGCGCCGCCAGCGCCACCGTGATGCGGGACGAGCGGGTCTCCGCCGTCAGCCAGGTCAGCTCGGCGCCCGCGCCCGCGCCCGCGTCGGCGTCGGCGTCGGCGTCGGCGTCGGCGCCGGTCGCGGTGCCGGTGGTGTGGCGGGTCAGGTGGTCGCCGCGCAGGTCACGGTAGCGGGCGACGCCGCGGTTGGTCACCCGGCCGTCCAGGCCGGCCCGGACGCGGAGCGGGCCGGACCAGTTCTCGGCGGTGAACGTGGTCTCCAGCGCGGCCAGCGCAGGATCGGCCATGGACACCAGGCGGCGCTGCCGGACCAGGGTGACGCGGCCGGCGTCGTCACGCCAGCTCAGCGTACGCAGCAGCAGGCCGCGCCGCAGGTCGAGCTCCTGACGGTAGTCCGGCAGGTCGGCTGTGTCCGGGCGGAACCAGTCCGAACCCGGCGTGGCGAAGGTCAGCGGCAGCCAGTCGGGCAGGTTGACCAGGTCCTCGTTCTCCACCGTCCGGCCCGCCACCTGCGAGGCAAGCCGGTCGTAGCAGCCCGCCCGATAGGTGCCGGGCGTGCGGGCCAGGCCGTCGGGCGTGGCGCCGCGCGTGGCCCAGCGGCCGTTCCCGAGCGTGCACAGCGCCTCGCGCAGGCCCTCCGAGGCGGGGTCGAACCCCTCGTAGACGAGCGTCCAGGCGTTCACCGTGAACCCACCGGAACACGTCCGGCCACGTCCAGGTCGGCCAGGTCCGGCACCACGAAGTCGGCTCCCGCGTGTCGCAGCTCCGCCGCCTGCGATTCGGTCCGGTCGACTCCGACGACCAGCCCGAACCCGCCCCTGCGCCCGGCCTCCACACCGGGGAGTGCGTCCTCCACGACCACCGCCTCGGACGGGGGCACCTCCAGCCGTCGCGCGGCCTCGAGGAACAGGGCCGGGTCGGGCTTGCCCGGCAGGCCGAGTCGCGCCGAGTCTTCGCCGTCGACCACGACGTCGAACAGGTGGATCAGGGCCGCGGAGCCGACGACCAGGCGGCAGTGGCGGCTGGCCGACACCACCGCGGTCCGGCAGCCGCGCCGCCGCAGCTCGTGCACCAGGGCGACGGTCGAGGGGAAGGCGGCGACGCCGTCCTCGGTGACCTGCCGGACGAACAGCGAGTCCTTGGCGATGCTCAGCCCGTGCACGGTGGGCGCGCCCGGCTCGTCGCCGGGACCGCCCTCGGGCAGCGTGATGCCACGCGAGGCCAGGAAGGTGCGGATCCCGTCGAGCCGCGGCCGGCCGTCCACATGGCGCAGGTAGTCCTCACGGATGTCGAACGGGGCGGAACGGCCGCGCAGGAAACGGTCGAACACGTGCTTCCACGCGGCGGCGTGCACCCGGGCCGTGTCGGTGACGACGCCATCGGTGTCGAAGATCACGGCCCGCAGCCTGGTCAGGTCGAGAGCGGCCATGTCGGTGACGCTACCCAGCGCAGACGACCGCAGACAGGGCCTTTCGACCTTCGCCCAGCCGACCTCCGGCCCTGAGCGGCTCGCCGCTCACCCAGGCCCGCTCATCCGGCGGGCTCACCTGGCGCGCTCACTCGGCGGGCCGAAGGTCCTCTCCGGTGGGGACGCTCGACTCTGCCGGGCCCGCCGGTGCCGCCGGACGATGAGGGCATGAGAATCGGTATCAATGGTTTCGGCAGGATCGGCCGGGCCGTCCTGCGCCGTACGCTCCAAGCCGGCTCTGAAAGCGGCCTGGAGATCGTCGCCGTCAACGACATCACCGACGCGGCCGCACTGGCCCACCTGCTCAAGTACGACTCCACGTACGGGCCGCTGGACCTGCCCGTCACCGCCTCCCCGGGCGCGCTGGAGGTCGGCGGCAGGACCATCGCCGTCACCGCGCACCGCGACCCCGCCGAGATCGACTGGGCGGGCCACGGCGTGGAGCTGGTCATCGACGCCACCGGCCGCTTCCGTACGCGGGAGGCGCTGGCCGCGCACCTGAAGGCCGGCGCGCGCCGGGTGCTGCTGTCGGCTCCGGGCAAGGGACTGGACGCCACGATCGTGCCCGGTGTCAACGACGCGGTCCACGACCCGGCCCGGTACGAGATCGTCTCGCTCGCCTCCTGCACCACGAACTGCGTGGCTCCGATGGTCAAGGTGCTGCACGAGCGGTTCGGCCTGGTACGCGGCTTCATGACGACCATCCACGCCTACACCGGCGACCAGATGTTGCTGGACGCCCCGCACAAGGACCCGCGCCGGGCCCGTTCGGCCGCCGTCAACATCGTGCCCACCACGACCGGTGCCGCCCGCATGGTCGGCCAGGTCCTGCCCGAGCTGGACGGACGCCTGGACGGCGTCGCCATCCGGGTGCCGGTGGAGGACGGCTCGATCACCGATCTGTCCGTCCGGCTCGGCCGCCCCGCCACCGTAGAGGAGGTCAACGACGCCTTCGCCGCGGCTGCCGCGGGCGGCTTGCGGGACATCCTGCGTTACAGCACCGACCCGCTGGTCTCGCGCGACATCATCGGCAACCCGGCCTCGTGCGTGTTCGACTCCGCCCTCACCCAGGCGAGCGGCGACCTGGTCAAGGTCTTCGGCTGGTACGACAACGAGTGGGGCTACGCCAACCGGCTGGCCGAGATGGCCCAGCGGATGGCGTGACCACCTGCGACGTGAAGAGCACGTGCGAAGGAGGAGAAATGATCATCGTGGGTGTGGACGGCTCCGTGCCCTCGCGGGCCGCCGTCGAGTGGGCCGCAGACGACGCCCTGCGGATGCGGGAGCCGCTGCGGGTGATGCACGCCGTGGACCGCTCCTGGTACCAGGTCGGCAAGTTCCCCATCGAGGACATGCCCGACACCCTGCTGCGGAACGGACGGCAGGTGCTGCGCGACGCGCGGGAAGTCGCCCACGACCGCCAGCCGGGTGTGGAGGTCACCACGCTCGACGTCGAGGGCGTCCCGGCCGTGGTCCTGGAGGACCAGGCGAAGGACGCCACCGAGGTCGTCGTCGGCAGCCGCGGACTGGGCGGCTTCGCCGGCACGCTGCTGGGCTCGGTGAGCACGCACGTGGCCGGACACGTCCACTGTCCCGTCGTCGTGGTGCGCGGCGAGCGCCGGCCCGCGCCGTACGGGGAGATCGTGGTGGGCGTGGACGACTCACCGGAGTGCGAGCCCGCGCTGGCCTACGCCTTCGAACAGGCGAAACTGCGCGGCGCCAGGCTGCGGGTGGTGCACGGCTGGCAGCTTCCTGTGCACGCGTACGTCCCGGGGGTCACGTACGACCTGGACGAGATCCGCGCGGCGCGGCGTCAGGTCGTCCGCGACCGGGTGGCGATCTTCGCGCAGGACTATCCGCAGGTGACGGTCGTCGAGGACGTCCCCCAGGCGCACCCGGTGCAGGCCCTGACCGAGGCGTCCGAGCGGGCGGACCTGGTGGTGGTGGGCTCGCACG
This sequence comes from Nonomuraea sp. NPDC048882, assembly GCF_040649755.1. NCBI lineage: Bacteria > Bacillati > Actinomycetota > Actinomycetes > Streptosporangiales > Streptosporangiaceae > Nonomuraea > Nonomuraea sp. NPDC048882. Next base: position 27,324 of record NZ_JBEZGB010000008.1, on the reverse strand, counting down.
GGCGCGGCACACTGGGCTCGGCCCTGCTCGGCTCGGTCAGCCGCGGCACGCTGCACCACGCCGCCTGCCCGGTCGCGGTGGTGCGCGCCTAGGACGGCCGCGGGGCACCCGCCGCGGAGGCATACGCCGCGGGGGCACAGGCAGCGGGAGCACAGGCCGCGGGGCACACAAGAGCACGTCCTTCCGAGCACGCCACCGTTCACCGAGCCTGTCGCGGCCGGACCACGGCGACCGGACATTCGGCGTGGTGCAGCAGACCGTGACCGACCGACCCGAGTACGGCGGAGGCGAACCCGCCCAGCCCGCGCGATCCCACCACGACCAGGTCGGCCGAGGCGGAGGCGTCGGCGAGGGCAGGAACCGGATGCTCGGCGACCTGCCGGCCGGTGATCTCGACGTCGGGGTGCTGCTCGCGCCAGGCGGCGACCCGCTCCCGCGCGGCGTGGCACTCCTCCTCGAAGGCCTCCGCGAGCAGGCCGGCGATCTCGACTCCGTAGGCGGAGACGAGCGGCTGCTGCCAGGCGTGCAGGGCGACGATCCGCGCCCGGCGGGCACGGGCCTGCTCGACGGAGTAGAGCATCGCCTCCCGCGCGGTGTCGGAGCCGTCGTCGCCGACCACGATCTGATCGTGCCTGGTGGCGGTGGGGGAGCGGACGACGACGACCGGGCCTTGGGCGTGCCCCGCGACCCCCATGGTCACCGAGCCGAGCAGCAGCCCCGCGAACCCGCCCATGCCCCGGCTCCCGAGCACCGTCGAGTCGGCGGACGCCGACCGGGCGATCAGGGTGTCCACGACGTTGCCCCCGGTCAACTCCGTTTCCACCGCGATACCGGCGTCGATCTCCCGGGCCCGGCCGGCGGCCGCCTCCAGCACGCCGGCGCAGTACTTCCTGCCGTCGAGGTCGTCCCGCCACTGCTCGCACACATGCAGGATCTTCAGGGGCAGCCGTCTGTCCCTGGCATCGGCGGCGGCCCACTCCACTGCCGCGTGGGACGGATCCGAGCCGTCCACCCCCACCACGATCGGTCCGGCCATCGCGGCCCACCTCCCCTTACCTGCTGCACTCATATCTGTGCAGGTCGAGGTCTGATCGATCGTGGCGGCGGCTTTGCGTTCGGCAAAGGATCAGGCGCCGCCCCACAGGGGCGGATCGGCGAGGTCGCCGGGCTTCCTCCCGGCGGCGGTCGTCACGGCGTCCTCCTGACGTGCCGCACCCGGACGATGCCGGGCACCGTGCGGGTGAGCACGTCGGCGACGCGGCCCGCGTGCTCGTCGGACGGTCCGCTCAGCTCGGCCACGCCGTCGTGGACGGCGACGTCCCAGCCGGGCCCGGCGGGGTAGTGCTCGCGCAGCGCGTCCACGACCGCCTGACGCAGGTCCTCGTCGGGACGGGCGAGCATGGCCAGCAGGTCGCGGCGGCTGATCATGCCGACGATCTCGTGGCCGCGCAGCACGGGCAGGCTCTTGATCCGCTTGCCCACCATGAGGTCGATGGCGGCGGTGACGTCCGTGGTCTCGGTGACCGTGGCGACGCCCCTGGTCATGACCTCCATGACCCGCCGGGGCAGCGGCGCCTCGGCCGCCGGTACGGGGCGTACTGTGGCGCGGGGATCGGGCTCGAACTCGCCGCGCAGCAGGTCCAGCTCGCTGACGACACCGGCGAGGCGGCCGGAGCCGTCCACGACGGGAGCCGCGGTGATGTTGTGGCCGTGCAGGACCCGCACCGCTCGCCGCACCGGGTCGGTGTCGCGGACGGTGACGGCCGGGCTGGTCATGACTTCGCGTACGAGCATGGTGATCGGGCTTCCTGAGTGCTGTCGTCGGTCTTCATGGTCGGTGGCGGGGCCGTCAGCGCAGGCGCCGCAGCAGGGGCGACGGCGGCGGTTGACAGGAGAGGACCCTGATACGGGCGTCCACCGCGAGCGCGCCGTCCGGGGAGACGATGACGGGGTTGAGGTCCAGTTCGGCCACCTGCGGCAGGTCGTCGAGCAGTTGCCCGACGCGGACGAGCTGGTCCTGGAGGGCCTCGGCGTCCACGGCGGGTGCGCCGCGGTAGCCGTGCAGCAGCGGCGCGCACCGCAGTTCGGCGAGCATCGCGGCCGGGTCGGCGATCGGCGGGACCCGGAAGGCGCGGTCGGCCAGCAGGTCGGCCAGCACGCCGCCCATGCCGACCATGACCAGCGGCCCGAAGGCCGGGTAGTTGACGCCGCCGACGATGATCTCGACGCCGCCGGGCGCCAGGCGCTGGACGAGGGCGCCGGTCATCTCCGCGCCGATGCGGGCTGACATGTCGTGATAAGCCTGGCGTACCTCGTCGGTGGTCTGCAGGCCGAGCCGGACGCCGCCGACCTCGCTCTTGTGCACGGGACCGACGGCCTTGAGCACGGCCGGCAGCCCGACGCGCGCGGCCGCCTCGGCGGCGGCCTCGGCGCTGTGCGCCTCGATCGACTCGGTCACGTTCACGCCGTAGCAGCGCAGCAGAGAGACGGCCGCTTCTGGGGGGAGCCAGCCGCCGTCCGGCTGCTCCTTCAGCGCATCCCGGACGATCTGCCGTGCCGCCTCGGCATCCGCCGGTACGGAGACGGCCGCCGGCCGGGCCGCCGAGCGCCGCCACGCCGCGTCCCGTACGGCGTGCGCGAGAGCCTGGACAGCCTGCTCGGGGAAGGCGTAGCTGGGGACGCGCCCGTCGATCAGCCCGTCATGCCCGGCGACGCAGGCCAGCACCGGCTTGGGCGCCCCCTTCGCCGCCTCCGCGATGGCTCGGCGGGTCTCCTCCAGCCCGGAGCCGAACGGCGGCGTGTAGACGACGAGCACCGCGTCCACCTCGGACGAGCCGGCGAGCGCCCGTACGGCGGCGCCGATCTCGGCGGCGGTGGCGTCCGCGGTGAGATCGACCGGGTTGCCCAGAGCGGCGGCGGCGCGGGCGTCGAGCAGGCCGGGTGGCAGTTCGGGAACGCTCAGGCCGTGGCTCTCGCAGGCGTCGGCGGCCATCGCCTGGGGCCCGCCCGAGTTGCCGACGACGGCGACCCGGGGGCCCTCGGGCAGCGGCTGGGCGGCCAGGAGTTTGGCGGCGTCGATGAGCTCGTGCACGCTGTCGAGCCGGATGACCCCGGCCGCGCGGGTGAGCGCGTCCACCGCCACGTCGGGGGTGGCCGCGGCGGCGGTGTGCGAGCGCACGGCCCGGCCGCCGGCGTCACCGCGGCCGCTCTTGACCAGCAGGACCGGTTTACGCGCGGCCACCCGGCGGGCGATCCTGGCGAACTTGCGCGGATTGCCGAACGACTCGAGATACAGGGCGATCACGTCGGTGCCCGGGTCGTCCTCCCAGTATTCGAGCAGGTCGTTGCCGCTGACGTCGGCCTTGTTGCCGACCGAGACGAACGAGGAGACCTCCAGCCGGTCCAGCAGCGCGGCGGCCACGGCGCCCGACTGCGACATCAGCGCCACCCGGCCTTGGACGGGTCGGTGCGGCAGGAAGCTGGCGTTCAGCCGGGCCCCGGTGTTGACCACGCCCAGGCAGTTCGGGCCGATGAGCCGCATCCCGGCCGTACGGCAGATCTTCAGCAGCTCCGCCTCCGCGTCGCGCCGCCCGGTCTCGGCGAACCCCGACGTCAGGACTACGAGCCCGGCCACGCCCGCGTCCGCGCAGTCGCGGGCCACGGCCGGCACGTGCCGGGCGGGCACCGCCACGACGGCCAGATCCACCCCGCTGGGCACCTTGTCGTGGCAGGCCAGGCCGGCCACCTCGGCGGCCTTGGGGTTGACCGGATGGATCGGCCCGGGGAAGCCCCCGTCGATCAGGTTGCGCAGCACCTGGTGCCCGACGGCGCGTGCGTCGCGGGAGGCGCCGATGACCGCCACCGAGCGCGGGGTGAGCACGCGGGCGAGGGAGGCGCGCCCGGCTTCGTGGTCGCGGGCCTCGATGACCTCCCGCAGCCTGGCCGTCGGCTCGGCGGAGATGGTGACGTGCAGCGTGCCGCCCTCGTTGCGCTGGGTGACGTCCAGGCCGAGATCGCGCAGCACCCGCAGCATCGGGCGGTTCTCGGCCAGCACGTCGGCCACCAGCTCGCGCACGCCGTGCTCGGCCGCGTCCAGGGCGACGTGCTCCAGCAGCAGCGTGCCGAGCCCGTGGCCGTGCACGGCGTCGTCGATGAGGATGGCCAGGTCGGCGCGGCCGCCGTCGATCGGGATGTACTCCGCGACCGCGACCAGCCGCTCGCGCATGACGGCGACGAGCGCGTGGCCGTGGTAGGCGGGGCTGGTGACGCGGTTCATGTAGGTGTGGGCGGTGCTCCGGCCGCCGGTGAAGAAGCGCAGGTAGGCCGAGCGCTCCGACGAGCGGTCCACCAGCTCGTGCAACGCGTCGCGATCGTCGGGACGCAACGGGCGGACATGGGCCATGCCGCCGTCGCGCAGCAGTACGTCGTATCCCTCGGGCATGGTGCGGCTCCCGTTCGTGGTCGGCGCCGGCGGGCCCGCCCTGCGCGCCGCCCGGCTCACTGTCTGGTCAGGACGACCTTGAGCGCTCCGGTCGCCACCGGGTCGGAGAACGTCCGGTAGGCCTCGTCCATGTGGTCCAGGTCGAAGCGGTGCGTGATGAAGGCGGCCGGGTCGAGCCGTCCGGCGGCGATCATGTCCAGGAGGGCCGGTGTGGAGTGGGTGTCGACCAAGCCCGTGGTGATGGTCACGTTGCGGATCCACAGGTCCTCGAGATGCAGCGTCGCGGGTGCCCCGTGCACGCCGACGTTCGCCACGTGCCCTCCCGGGCGTACCAGGCGGGTGCACAGCTCGAAGGTCTCCGGGACGCCGACCGCCTCGATGGCGACGTCGGCCCCCAGGTCGCGGGTGAGCTCGGCGATCGCGGCGGCGGGATCGTCCCCGGCACCGACGAGCACGTCCGCGCCCAGCCGCTTGGCGGCCTCCAGCCGGGCCGGCGCGGGGTCGACGGCGACGATGTGGCTCGGCGTGAACAACCGCGCCGTCGTGATCGCGGCCAGCCCGATCGGGCCCGCGCCCACGACCACGACGGTGTCGCCGGGCCGGACGCGGCCGTTCAGCACGCCGACCTCGTACGCGGTGGGCAGGATGTCGGCCAGCATGAGGGCCGTCTCATCCGGCACGGCGTCGGGCAGCGGGTGCACGGAGGTGTCGGCGAACGGCACCCGTACGTACTCGGCCTGGGTGCCGTCGATGCGGTGACCGAGGATCCAGCCGCCGCCGCCCAGGCACTGGCCGTACATGCCGGTGCGGCAGTAGCGGCAGCGCCCGCAGGCGGTGATGCAGGACACGAGCACCCGGTCGCCCTCCTTGACCGTGCCGACCGCGCTGCCCACGGCGGTCACCGTGCCGACCGCCTCGTGCCCGAGGATCCGGCCCGGCTCCACGGCCGGCACGTCTCCCTTGAGGATGTGCAGGTCGGTGCCGCAGATCGTGACCGCGTCCACGCGGACGATCGCGTCCGTGGAGGCGGTGATTCGCGGGTCTGGAACGTCCTGCCAGGAGCGGTGGCCAGGTCCGTGATAGACGAGTGCCTTCATGGCGTCTCCTCCTTATCCGTCCAGTTCACAGGCTCCCTCGTGGGGCGGTGATCGGGCAGGGGCTAAGGTCCTCTTCCCCGACGACCGACGTCCTTCGTCACGGCCGGACAAGGCTTGGCAAGCGCAGGAGCGGGGTGCTTCACCGGACGCCCGCGATGTGATGCGCTGGAGGCATCGCCTTCTGGAGGTGGCCCATGAGCACCCGCTCGCCCAAGCAGGCACTGGACGCGGCGGTGGAGGCCGCCCGCTGGGCTCCGTCCGTGCACAACACCCAGCCCTGGACCTTCGCCGTCTCCGGGGAGGAGATCGGCCTGAGAGCCGACACCGCCAGGAAACTGCCGATCGGCGACGCCGCCGGCCGGGAACTGCTGATCAGTTGCGGCGCCGCCCTGTTCACCATGCGCACCGCGATGCGTTGTGAAGGCTACGAGCCCGTGGTGCGGATCCTGCCCGATCCCGACCGTCCGGGGCTGCTGGCGACGATCAGGCCGGGCGTGGAGGCCGAGGCCGACGAGCCGACCTGGGTGCTCGGCGGCGAGATCGAGCGGCGTCACACCCACCGGGCCGGGTTCGCCGACGTGCCGCTGCCCGACCGGTTCGTCGAGTCGCTGGCCAAGGCGGCCATGGCCGAAGGCGCCACGTTGACGCCGGTCCGCTCGTCCGCGGCGGTGAACGTCCTGGCCGCGCTGACCCAGGCCGCGCAGGGCGTGCAGGCGCAGGACGAGCGGTTCAGCCTGGAGCTCATCCGATGGGCCCGGCCGCCGGGCAGCACCCGTGCCGACGGGGTGCCCGCGCGGAGCTATCCCCGCGAGCACGTGCCGACGGAGCCGGACTTCCCCCAGCGTCACTACTCCTGGCGGCACGACTGGGGCGTCGAGGGTGAGGCCGGCGAGACGGCGACCGGCGTCGTCGCCGTCCTGACCACGCCGGGTGACAGCCGCGAGGAGTGGATCGCCACGGGACAGGCGCTGCAGCGGGTCTTGCTGCACGCGTCCGCGCACGGGGTCAGCGCCGCCTTCCACACGCAGGCATTGGAGACGGACCTGCTGCGCGAGTTCCTGCGCCAGGAGCTCTTCTCCGGCCGGTATCCCCAGATGCTCATGCGGTTCGGCGTCGCCTTCGACGACGGCCGGGGCCTGCCCCGGCGTCCGCTGACCGATCTGCTGGAGTGAGCGGGATCAACGGGGCGATCGATCGTTCTCCTGCTGGTCGGCCGGCGTCACACTGGAGGGGAGGGAGGTGGTGTGGTGGGCGCTGACAGGCTGCGGCGCAAGCCGTACGAGAAGCGGCTGTTCCGCTTGCAGGCGGAGCTGGTGAAGGTCCAGGAGTGGGTGCGGGCGGAGGGCCGCCGCGTGGTGATCGTCTTCGAGGGACGGGACGCGGCGGGCAAGGGCAGCACGATCAAACGGGTGGCCGAATACCTCAATCCGCGCATGGCCAGGATCGTCGCCCTGCCCGCGCCGACCGAGCGGGAGCGGACGCAGTGGTACTTCCAGCGGTACGTCGAGCACCTGCCGGCCGCGGGGGAGATCGTGCTGTTCGACCGGAGCTGGTACAACCGGGCCGGGGTCGAGCGGGTGATGGGGTTCTGCACGCAGGAGGAGCACACCCGGTTCCTGCACCAGTGCCCGATCTTCGAGCGGCTGCTCGTGGAGGACGGGATCCTGCTGCGCAAGTACTGGTTCTCGGTCAGCGACGCCGAGCAGGAACGCCGCTTCCGGGCCCGGCTGGACGATCCGATGCGGCGCTGGAAGTTGTCCGCGATGGATCTGGAGTCGATCACCCGCTGGGAGGAGTACTCCCGCGCCAAGGACGAGATGATGATCCACACCCACATCCCCGAGGCGCCCTGGTACGAGGTGGAGAGCGAGGACAAGCGGCGGGCCAGGATCAACATGATCTCCCACCTGCTGTCCACGATCCCGTACCGGGAGGTGCGGCGCCCGCCGCTGGAGATCCCGGCGCGGCCCGAGTCCAGCGGCTACCGGCGGCTGCCGCGGGTGGAGACGCTGGTGCCCGACGTGACGGATGGCCGCTGAGGATCAGGATGGGGGGCTCAGGCCGCCGGCGCCTTGCTCGCGTCGTTCGGGACGGACTCGATGGTGGGGGAGGCGCCGGTGTTCTCCGCGTCCTGGAGCTGCCGTTCGATGCGGAAGGTCCACTCGGCGGCGACGGCGGCCAGGCCGGCGAGCACGGTGAGGAACGGGGCGGCGACGAACGCCACGGCCCCCGCCGTCAGCGGGATCTCCATCACGGTGTGCCCGTGCGAGTCCTTGATGATGATCCGGTGCACGTTGCCTTCGTGCAGGGCCGTCTTGAGCTTGCGGGCGAGCTCGGTGCCGCGGACCTTGACGTCTTCCTTGGTGACGGTCATGGTGACGCCCCTCTCTTGTCGTCCTGACTCCAGCCTCACGCGAGGGGCGGTGGCTGGGGGAGGGACGAAGGTCGTCGCGGGCGGGCCGAAGGTCACAGGTGCACCGGACGTTCGCGAGCTCGCGCAGGAACGGGACGGTGCCGGCTTCCGTTTCGTCGCGTGCCTCAACGTGTGTCGTCGTGCTTCCAGCTGAGCTGGTCGATGACGTCGACCACGCCGTCCACCCGGCCGGTCATCCGGACGGCGATCCTGGCGTCGCTGCGGCGGTCCATCCAGCCGGTGAGCGTCACGACGCCGCCGACGACCGTCACCCTGATGCCGAGGGTCTCGATCCAGAGCGAACGTTCCAGCACGTCCTCGCGGATGGTGCGGGCGATGTCCTCGTCGGAGCGGGCGAAGACCTTCAGCAGGTCACGGCGGCTTACGATGCCGCGCAGGGCGCCGTCTTCGCCGGTGACGACGAGACGCTTGACGCCGTGCTCGTCCATCGTCCGGGCGGCCCGTACGACCGAGGTGGTGGCGGGGACGGTGACGGCGGGGGCGGTCATCAGCTCGGAGGCGGTGTCGCCGGCGGCCTTGCGGCGCCGGCCGGCGCTGTCCGGGGACAGGCGGTGGCGCAGCCGGGTCTTCAGGGGTGGCCGGTAGCCCTCCTGGTAGTAGAGCTCCCGGAACTGCTCCTTGCACAGCAGGTCGGCCTCGGAGACGACGCCGAGGACGCGGCCGGCGTCGTCGACCACCGGGACGGAGCCGATGCCGCGTTCGATGAGCGCTTCGGCGATGTCCTTGAACGGCGTGTGCTCGTGGACCGAGACGACCTCGCGGGTCATGACCTCGTTGACGGTGACGTACATCGCGCTCCTCCTTCGGGGTCGTCGCGGCGCGGGCGCGCCGGCGGTGGTGTGTGCGGAGAGTCCGGAAGAGGGGGCGCGCGGGAGCCGGAGCTCCCGTGCGCCCGTCCGGCCATGGGGCTACTGCTTCGGCCGGGCGATGAGCGAGGTGATGATCATCATGACGGCGATGATCACCGCTACGAGGACGATCGCGAGGGGCCAGTCCATGGTGGCCTCCCTTCCGCCGGTTCCACACCTCAAGCCCAGGTCATCGCCGTCGCGGGCACCAGGGACGAAAGTCCCGCGCCCGGCCCCCGGCGAAAGTGACGATGGTCCCGCCGGTACGAGGGCCTTCTCCTCTGGGGACGGGATTCCCCCGGGTGTGGCCTGGAGGTGTGGGACCGGGGTCCCACGGAAGGAGGCTGCGATGAACCTGCCTGAGCGGAGGGACATCAGGTTCCCGTTCCCGGAGCTGCTGGAGTGGATGGAGAGCCCGATGTTCGGGTTCCGCCCCTTCGGCCAGATCGTCCGGGTCGAGGACTACATCGCCGACGGCCGGTACGTGCTGCGTGCCGAGCTGCCCGGGATCGACCCCGACAAGGACGTCGAGGTCACCGTGGACGGCGGCATGCTCCACATCCGGGCGGAGAAGACCCGCCAGTCGGCCGAGCCGCACCGCTCCGAGTTCGCCTACGGGGCGCTGTCGCGGACGGTGACGCTGCCCGCCACGGCCAAGACCGATGACGTCAAGGCCGTCTACCAGGGCGGCGTCCTGGAGGTCAGCGTGGGGCTGACCGAGGAGAAGAAGGCCGAGGGCCGGCGGATCACCGTCGAGCACTGACGCCTGACGGGCGCGGGCGGCTGCGGCCTGTCCGCGCCCGCCGACTCACCTGAACGAGGAGATGAGGGGTCGTCATGAAAGCGACTGTGGGGGATCGGCTGATCGTGGAGGGTACGTACGGCGCCAACGTCCGTCGGGAGGGCTTCGTCGTGGGCGTGGAGCACGCCGACGGCTCGCCCCCCTACCAGGTGCGCTGGCTGGACAACGGGCACGAGTCTCTTGTCTATCCCGGGCCGGACGCGCGTGTCGTCCCCGGCCGCCGATGACAGGGGCTGATCGATCGGGCGAGTCCGCCGGACGTCGCCATCACCCTAATCACCGACCTCGGCAGCATTCCAGACCTTGGCGAGCTCGTCGTGTAGGTGTGAGACGAGCTCGCCGGCACCACGTAGACGCTCAACCGGCCGCGGCCGGTGAGATCCGCTGCAGATTCTCCATGCTGCGCACGAGGGCCAGGTTCGCGGCCGTCAGCGTGCGTACCTGCTCCTCGAGGCTGTCGACCCGCTTCTTCAGCGTCAGCAGTTCGGCGTCGACGAGCGGCGCTTCCATGATCACGCGTCCACCGGTCATGATCGGTTCACCTCCTGATGAGCTGATGGTGACTTGTCCACCGGGCTCGGAGCACCGGCGAAGGGCTGCTGGACGCGCCGGCCGGTGGCCTCCACCGCGGTGATGACGATGAAGTGGTCACGGCCCGGCGCCCACGGCGTCAGCGGCAGTCGTTCCAGCCGGGCGATCTCCTCCGGGTCGTCGGCGACGCGGGCGTACCCGACGACGGTGACCGACCAGCCGCTGCGCGCGTCGGCGTCGAAGTCGTCGACCTCGAAAGCCACGACCGAGCAGCGGGTGGCGGCCGCCAGCTTGGAGCCGGCCGCCGCCCGGATGACGATGTCCTGGCCGTCCAGGCAGAAGTTGACCGGCTGCACGGCCGGCAGCGCGCGGTCGGTGAAGACGATCCGCCCGATCGGGCGTGCGGGCAGCAGGCGCATGCACTCCTCATGGGTGAGCACCTGCAGGCCGGCCGAGTCGAGTTTCATGTCTTCAGCCTGCCCGCGTCCCCGCCCGGCGGGTCAGGGACGAAAGTCCCGCGACGACCGCCGATCGCCCCCGATGGTAGGCGCGGACGGGTGCAGGACGCGGTCGAAGCGCGCGGCGGTGTACGAGTACGGTGACGATCGGCGGCCGCCTGCGTGTGACTTGGATCGCTTGGGGTCGTGATTCTTGGATCGGTGTTTGTCGTGGTCGGCTTGGCTGGGGTGGTTGGTCCTGAGTGTTCTGAACAGGCCGCTGCCTGGCCCGGAAACGGGGGCCAGGCAGTAGCCTCAGCTCATGATCGTTGGTCGTGGATCTCCGCTTGTGGCTGGTGTGATCTCACATCGAGCCGATGACGAGGTTCTGCCGGGCGGCGTCGACGATCTCCTTGGTGACGACGAACATATCGTTGATCTTCATGATTCGCTCGATCTGCCCGATGAGGCGCACGGTGAGCCGGAAGTTGCCGCTGGTGATGCGGGTGATGGCGGTGACGGCTTCAATGGTGGCGTAGTCGTTGATGTCGTCGAGGCGTAGATGAGGCCATGAGCGGCCCAGGACGAAGGCCTGCTCGTTCGCGGACATGGGCTTGTAGCGGTGGATGAATCCGACGCGGGAGTAGCGCGAGAGCCGTATTTCTATGCCCGGCATCCCGATCAGGATCAGCCCGATGCCGGTCCGGTCGTGGTGGTCGCGTAGTTGCTCCAGTGGCGCGACCCGGAGCCTGTCGGCTTCGTCCACGATGAGGAGCTCGGCGTGAGTACTGGCGTTGAGCATGCCGTGCTCGTCGACGCCGCGGCCGGAGTGAGCATGATCTCCACGTTCCAGCCGAGCCGGTAGCACAGGAAGGAGATCTCTTTGTCGAGATGGTGTGGGGTGTTGTGGACCTTGGGCTTGTACATGACGGCGCGGGCTGCCAGAAGGTGCGCGGCTGAGGTGTCGCCGTCGTCGGAGCCGGCGGGGCGGATGCCGTCGAGGTGGTGGGCGAGCCGATCCCATGGGGAGTAGTGGCGGGCCGATGGTGTCTTTCCGACGCCCGGGCTCCGAAGCAGAGACCGACGTAGCGTCCGCGGCGTACGGCGTCGGCGAATTCGACGAACATCCGGTGTTCTTTGGTGATCATGATGGGGGCGGCGGCGGCCCCTGCTGTCGCGTGCCCGTTGCCGTCCGGGCCGGGCCGGTGGGGCGGTGGCGGCCGGTCGCTGATGTCCAGGCGGGAAGCGTGGCCGCCGGGTGCCGGCTCGCCGGCCGGCTGGTCGCGCGGCTGGCCGGGCGGAAGGTCGGCGTCTTCGGGGTAGGGCTGGTCGAGGGGATCAGGGGGTGGATCGGGGGTGTCGCCTGAGTCGCTGTCCTCTGTTAAGTCCACGCGTGGTGTGTGTCCGGGCGGGGAACGGATCACTCATTCCAGTAGCGTTTAAGTCGCGGACCGTCACGGCGGGTAGGGGTGGTGTCCGCGCCTGGCGGCGGCTCGGGGCAGGGATCGCCGGGCTGGGCGGCGGCCACGGTGTCGTCAGTGGCGGGCTGGGCCAGGCTGTGCCAGTTGGCGGCGCTGGCGTGGGGTAGGCGGCGGGCAGCGGTTCGGTGTGGGCGGCAGTAGCGCAAGGACAGGAAGTGGATCCCATCGGTGTGGATCTTGCGGGGCTTGGCGACCGTGAGCAGCAGCAGGTCCAGCTGCTCGAGTGAGCCGGGCATGCGCGGGATGAATGCGCCGGCCTCCCAGCGTGCCTGCGGCGCTGTCTTGGTCTCCGAATGGGGCCGCTGGTTGTAGACCTGATGGAAGAACCGGCCGATCGCGGCGTCCAGTTGGGGCAGGGTTAGCGTGGCTTGCCCGGCCCGGTCGCAGGTGCCGCGCGGCGCGTAGCCGGGCAGGTGGGCCAGGCACATCTGGTTGACGGTGCCGATCAGCCGCTCGATCTTGCCGTGGCCGTGTGGCTGGCCCTTGAAGACGGGCGTGACCTTCAGGTCGGCCATCACCTGCTGCAGGTGGGCGGAGGTGAAGTCGGCGCCGTGGTCGAGGTGCAGGACCGACGGGGCCGCACACGTGCCAGGACGGTTCGTTCTTGCGCCAGATCGCGTGCCGCAAGGCCAGCGCGGTGCTCAGCGCCGAGGGCGCTTCCAGGTTGACGGCGTATCCGGCGATCGCGCGGGAGTGGTCATCCTCGATCACGGTCAGCCACGGCCGGGCGGGGCTGTTGTTGTCGTCGATCACCCAGATGTCCAGCTCGGTGTGGTCGGCCTGCCAGATCTCGTTGGGCTTGGCGGCCTCGCGCCGGTAGACCAGCTCATAGGCTCGCGGTACTTCTTGGCGCCCTGCACGCCGAGGGTGACCAGCGCCGGGTTCAGCGAGCTGACGATCTTATGCACCGTCCAGTAGGTGAACCGGCGCAACCCCTTGTCCTTTCGGCCGGCCCGGCCAGCGCCTACAGCTCACCCTGCCGGTAGGCCGCCAGCCAGCGCTGCAACGTCCTGTAGGTGACACCGCTCTCGCCCTGCCCCGCCGCCAGCCGGGCCAGCGGCACGCCCTCATGCAGATGCGGGGCCGGCAGCTCATAGCGGGCCATCGCCGACCCACGGCCCGTCCCGGCGGCAGCCCGCCCGGAACGGGCCGGGCGGTCGCGGTCGCGGCTCCTTGAAGCTCCTCACTCGCGGTGCTCACCCTGTTATCGTCGGCCCCGCGCACCGCAGACACCACCCGCCTCGAAGCCACACTCACGCCACAGTCGGGTGGCGGCGACGTGCTCTTGGCGCGCGCGTGGGCGGGCCCTCAGCTGAGGGTGATCTGGGCGACCAGGGTGCCGTTCTGGCTGGTCAGGCCGGGGCTGGTGAGGCATTGCAGGGGGCTGAGGACGTGGTAGAGCCAGAGGATGGTGGCGTTGCCGCCGGCGAATGGGCCGCTTGGTGTGGCGGCTTGACCGACTGGGCCGGTCGCATACGCCCAGAACTTCGCGACCCATGATCGTTAGGTGGCTCCGGTGCGTACCAGGCCGCTTTCGTAGGCGAAGACCACGGCTTGGACACGGTCGCGTAGGCCGAGTTTGGCCAGCACGCGGCTGACGTGGGTTTTGACGGTGCCCTCGGACAGGAAGAGGCACTCGGCGATCTCGGTGTTGGACAGGCCGCGGGCGATGAGGCTCAGCACCTCGCGTTCGCGTTCGGTCAGGACGTCGAGGCTGGCAGCGGGTATGGCCTGGGCGACGCCGATGCCGACATATCGTTCGAGGAGCCGGCGGGTCACGCTGGGCGCGACGACCGCATCGCCGCGTGCGACCACGCGGATGGCCGAGAGCAGGTCGGGCGCGAGGGTGTCCTTGAGGAGGAATCCGCTGGCGCCGGCGTGGAGGGCGGCGTAGACGTACTCGTCGAGGTCGAAGGTCGTCAGGATCAGCACCCGGATCCGGCTGGTGCCGGTGCATATGCGGCGGGTCGCTTCGACGCCGTCGACCTCGGGCATCCGGACGTCCATGAGCACGATGTCGGGCTGGAGTTGGACGGCCATCTCCGCGGCCTGCGCGCCGTCGCCTGCCTCGCCGACGACCTGCATGTCGTCGGCGTTGTCGAGGATCATGCGGAAGCCGGTACGGACGAGGGCTTGGTCGTCGGCGAGCAGTATGTCGATCATGTGGCGTGTCCCTGGATCGGGAGCGCCGCCCGTACGGTGAACCCGCCTCGGGGCTTCGGGCCTGCGGTGAACGTGCCGCCGAGCAGTTTGACGCGCTCGCGCATGCCTCGCAGCCCGTTACCTGCGCCGGTGTTACCTGCGCCAGCGTCCCCGGTCCGGGCGCGGCCGTTGTCGCTGATCTCGATGCCGATCTCCGCGTAGTGGTAGGTGAGGACGACGCTGGCGGCGGCGCCCGTTCCGGCGTGTTTCATGGTGTTGGTCAAGGCTTCCTGCACGATGCGGTAGGCCGACAGGTCCATGGTGGCGGGCAGGGTCACGGGGGAGCCCTCGACGCGCAGCCGTACCGGCGTGCCTGCCCTGTTGACCTGCGTGAGCAGGGCGGGCAGGTGCGCCAGGCCGGGCTGCGGATGCCAGGCATCGTCCACCTCGTCGACCGCGGCGAGCACGTGTCGCATGTCGGCGAGGGAGTCACGGCCGGTGGTGACGATCGTCTCCAGCGCGGTCCGGGTATCGGCCGGGGTGTTGTCGAGCGCGGCGGCGCCGCCTTGGGCCTGGATCACCATGAGGGACAGGCCGTGGGCCACGACGTCGTGCAGTTCGCGGCTAATCCGGGCGCGTTCGGCGGCTACCGCGAGCGCGGCCTGCTGGTCGCGTTCGCGTTCGAGGTCTCGGGCGTGTGCGTGCAGCTCGTCGAGGTAGGCGCGGCGGCTGCGGGCGCCGGAGCCGATGGCCCAGGAGGCGACCAGGGCCGAGCCGAGTACGGACAGGCCGCTCCAGGCATCGGCCGAGGCCTGGCGATGGACCCTCATGACCTCTTTCGGGCCGGATGGGGTGCCAAGGCCGGGGCCCATGGAAAGTACCTCGGATGGGCCGGGTAGCGGGCCGTACAGGCTCCATCCGGCGGCCACAAGCAACAGGCAAGTCAGGGCCGCCAGCGAGATGACCCACGCGTAACGGGAGGCCACCGTGTAGAGCAGAACCAGCACGCTCAGATCGATGATCATGAGAGGTGCGGCCTGCGCCACGTGCACCCCGGCGGACAGCACGCAGACGACGAGCATCGGCAGCGGCCAGCGCCTGCGCAGCACGACGCCGCCGGCGGCGAGCGCCGTCGCCGCCCACCACAGGGCGAGTTGTCCGTCCTGTCCAGCGGCGACGGGGGTACCCGCCGTGTTGCCCACGATCGCGTTCGGGGCGTTGACCAGCACGCAGATCGCGAGCAGCACCGCGGCCGGCGCCGCGTCCTGCAGCATCGGTGAGCGTGACCACGCGCGAAGAGGCGTCATAGTCCTGTGAGCTTATGGTCAGGACCGATGCGCCCGCGTCTGCCGCAAGTCTGATTCGGCGACGCCCGTATACGTCTCAAGACAGATGCCCACGTGTGGCTGGAGGCGGACGCGGGTGCACGATCGCCGCCACCAAGGTGGGCCACATGACTGAACATGGACTTCTGACCGGCCGCGCGGTTGCCGCCGCAGCCGCGAGTGCCGTCACCTTGACCGCGCTGATCGCGGGCTCGCCCGCCGCGACGGCTGACAGCGGGCAGGCGCTGGCATCGGTCACGTGGCGGTCGTGTCCCGCCTATTCCGACGAGGTGATCCGTAGCCTTGCCGTCACTGATGAGCAACGGCGGACGTTCCGTGCGCTGCTGGGCCGGATGGAGTGCGGAACCGTCAGCGTTCCACTGGACTACCGCAAACCAGGCGGACGGCAGATCACCATCGCGATCACCCGGGTCAAGGCCATCGACCGCAAGCACCGGCTGGGCAGCCTGGCGCTCAACCCGGGCGGGCCAGGCGCCTCCGGTTACCTATTCCCGCTCCAGATCGCCTCGATGAACCAGACGAACGCCAAGCTCAACGACCGCTACGACCTGATCGGCTTCGATCCCCGCGGGGTCGGTTACAGCACCAAGGTCGACTGCCCGGCCCCCCAGGGCCAGGGCGTGCCGCCCCAGCCGGGGCCGCTGCCCGAGGAGACGGCCAAGCTCGTCCACGAGTCCGGGGCCGCGGCGAACAAGGCGTGCGGGGATTTCGATCCCGCCTTCCTCGGCCAGCTCACCACCCAGAACGCGGCCCGTGACCTTGATCGGGTGCGGATCGCACTGGGCGAGCGCAAGCTCAGTTTCCTGGGCATCTCCTGGGGCACCTGGCTGGGCGCGGTCTACCGCAGCACGTTCCCGCACAGCGTCGGACGCATGTTCCTGGACAGCGTGGCGCCGGTGAACTTCCGGCTCGACGACTTCGAGGACGGCCACGCGGCGGGCACCGAGCGTCACTTCCCGCGGATGGCGGCCTGGATCGCCGAGCGCAACGGGACCTACGGCCTCGGCAGCACCGCGAAGCAGGTGCGGGCCACGGTGCTGGCGCTCGGTCGCGCCTATGACGAGCAGCCGAGGCGCTATAGCGACTGGGAGATGGTGGCCGATGGTGCCACGGTCTCCATGCTGGCCATCCAGAGCGCACCGGACTGGCCGCAGGTCGCCCAGGCGTTCAAGGAGATGCGGGACGAGAGTGACACCGCGCCGCCGGCCCTGAGGGGACTTCTCGGGCAGGGCACTCTGCAGCGCCCGCCGGCCGGCGCGCCGGAGCGGTTCAACGCGACCGCGGGCCAGGCCGTCTTCTGCAACGAGGACCCCAGCCGGCTCAACTTCTCCGATGCCTGGGCCACCTACCAGCGGCGACTTGAGCGCAACCCGGTCACCGGGCGGGCCAGTAGGTTCTCCGCCCAATGCGCGGGCTGGCCGCTGCCGGTGCAGAAGATCAAGGTGCAGCGTCGCGGCGGGTCGCTGGTGCTGGCCGGACATCGCTACGAAGCCGTCTCCCTGTATGAGTGGACCAAGCAGATGCACGCCGCCGTTGGCGGCACGGTCTTCACCGTCGCCGACGACGTGCACGGGTCCGTCCTGCGCGTGCCGGACTGCGCCGCCGAGCTCGTGTCGTACTTCACCACGGGCCGCATCGACCGCGGCTGCGACGGCACCCCTGTACCCGCGAAGTAGCCGACGCTGCCCTCACCCGGTCGCCGGGACGGCCACCGCACGCGCCGTCTCGGCGACCGGGCCAATACTCACCCGCACACGATGGAGAACGACATGGCAAGCACTCTCGGCCAGAGCGTGGCCAGGCGGAAGTGCTCACGCAAGAGCACCGCGCGGGCCGTCGCACCGGTTCTCGCGCTGGCCGCCCTCGCGCTGGCCGGCGTGGCCTGCGGGGACAGCCAGGAACCCGGCAGGACGGTGGCCTCCCTAGCGCCGCAGGCCGGTCCGGCGTCCGCCGCCGCCCCGCAGGGCGGTTCCAAGGCCGATCCGGTGGCCTTCGCCCAGTGTGTCCGCGACAACGGGTTGCCGGACTTCAAGGACCCGGAGCCGGGCAAGGGCATGGGAGAGGGGATCGATCTCAACTCCCCGGCGTTCAAGAAGGCCGCCGAGGCCTGCAAGGAGTTCATGCCCGCTCCGCCCCCGCAGAACGACCCCAACGCGACGTGGTCCACGGCGGACAAGCTCAAGTACGCCGCGTGCATGCGTGACAACGGCGTGCCGTCGTTCCCCGACCCTGACGCAGGTGGCGGTTTCAAGCTCAACGACGACCCGAACACGCCGCAGTTCAAGAAGGCCGAGGAATCCTGTAAGCAATACCAGCCGCAGAGCATCCGGAACATGACCCCCGGCAAGACCGGCGGCGGCAGTTGAGTGCGATGCGCTGGGTGGCCGCGCTGGTGG
Source organism: Nonomuraea sp. NPDC048882 (assembly GCF_040649755.1). Taxonomy (NCBI): domain Bacteria; kingdom Bacillati; phylum Actinomycetota; class Actinomycetes; order Streptosporangiales; family Streptosporangiaceae; genus Nonomuraea; species Nonomuraea sp. NPDC048882. The sequence continues at coordinate 9,369 of NZ_JBEZGB010000008.1, read as the reverse complement.
CGGCCGGCGCACTGGTGGCCGGGGGTGGCTGGGTCTTGCGCGCCGACCCGTTCGCCGCGCCCACTGCGAGCACCACCGCCCAGAGCCCGGCCAGGACCGGGCTGGCACAGGTGACCAAGGGCACATTGTCGGCCCGTACCCTGCAAAACGGCACGCTCGGCTACGCGGGCAACCACCAGATCGTCAACAGGGCTGCCGGTACGGTGACCAAGCTGCCCGCCGTGGGCCAGGTCGTCACCGCGGGCAATGTGCTCTACCGGGTGGACGGCAAGCCCGTGGTGCTGCTCCACGGTGCGGTTCCCATCTACCGGTCGCTGTCGTGGGGCGCCGACGGCGCCGACGTTCAGCAGCTGAACGCCGCGCTGGTGACGCTCGGCCACGCCACCAAGGACCAGCTCGACCCCGGATCCGACTACTTCGGCAGGGCCACCTACAACGCTCTTCGGGACCTGCAGGACAGGGCCGGACTGGAAGAGTCGGGGAACCTTGCACTCGGCCAGGCGGTGTTCGTGCCGGCCAAGACGATCCGGGTGCTGAAGGTGAACGCGGTCAGCGGCGCGCAGACGGCGGCCGGGACCGTGGTGCTTGAGGCATCCTCGACGGCACGGCAGGTTACCGTCGAGCTGAACGCCGGCCGGCAGAGCCAGGTGGCCGTCGGCGACAAAGTGATCATCACGCTGCCCGACGGCAAGACAGCGCCGGGCGTGGTCTCCGAGGTCGGCAAGGTCGCCACCACCTCCGACAGCGGGACCACGATCGAGGTGAAGATCCGGCCGACCAGGCCGAAGCAGACCGGCAGCCTGGATAAGGCGCCGGTACAGGTCTCGATCGTCACCGGCACCGCCGAGGACGTGCTGTCGGTGCCGGTGAATTCGCTGCTCGCGCTGGCCGGTGGCGGCTACGCGGTCGAGGTCGTGGACGCCGGTGGCGAGCATCGGCTGGTGGGTGTGACGACGGGGCTGTTCGACGACAGCGAGGGCAGGGTCGAGGTCACCGGCGACGGCCTGGCCGAAGGTCAGCGCATCGTGGTGCCTGCGTCATGAGGAGTGTTCTGGAACTGGACCGGGTGAGCAAGGTCTATCCTGGCGCGACACCGGTGGTGGCGCTTCAGGAGGTCAGCTTCACCGTCGAGGCCGGCGAACTGGTCGGCGTCGTGGGGCCGTCCGGGTCGGGCAAATCGACGCTGCTGCAGATCATGGGTACGCTGGATCGGCCCACCTTGGGCACGGTGCGCATCGTCGGCGACGACGTGGCGAGCATGTCCGACCGGGCCTTGGCCAGACTGCGGGCGATGCGGATCGGGTTCGTCTTCCAGCAGTTCTTCCTGGCCCAGCACGCCACGGCTGTGGAGAACGTGGCCGACGGCATGCTGTACACCGGTGTCAGATATCGCGCCAGGCTGCAGGCGGCGTCCGAGGCGTTGGAGCGGGTCGGGCTGGGGCATCGCTTGGACCACCGTCCCCCCCAGTTGTCGGGCGGTGAGCGGCAGCGGGTCGCGATCGCCCGCGCGCTGGTCGGCAACCCGGCGATCGTGCTGGCCGACGAGCCCACCGGTAACCTCGACAGCGTTTCCGGAGCCGCGATCTTCACCCTGCTGAAGAAGCTCAACGCCGAAGGCGCCACTATCATCATGATCACGCATGACCGGGAGCTGGCCGCGAGGCTGCCCCGCCGCATCGAGATGCTGGACGGGCACCTCGTCGCCGATGGGCGGGAGCCGTGATGTATTCGGCCGACCTGGCGCGGGTGGCCAGCCTGGGGCTGCGGACCCGGCGGATGCGAGCGGCCCTGTCGGCGCTCGGCATCGCCATCGGCGTCGCGGCGATGGTGGCCGTGCTGGGCTTGTCGGCCTCCTCCCAGGCCGGGTTGCTGGCCGAGATCGACAAGCTGGGCACCAACCTGCTCACCGTCACCCCCGGCCAGACCATGGGCGGCGACAATGCGAAGCTGCCCGGTGACGCGCCGGGGATGATCGCCAGAATCGGCCCGGTCGAGAAGGTCGAACACACCGGTAAAACCACGGCCAACGCCTTCCGCAACCCCTACATCCCCGCCTTCAACACCAACTCGCTGAGCGTCAACGCGGCCAGCCTGGACCTGCCCGCCGCGGTGCGCACCAGCCTGGCCCAAGGCGCCTATCTCAACGCCGCCACCGCCCGGCAACCGGTCGCCGTCCTCGGCGCCGACGCTGCCCGGCGTCTCGGCATCGCGAAGATCCACCAGGGGATGCGCATCTGGGTCGGCGGGCAATGGTTCTACGTCGCCGGGATCCTCAACCCGGCGAAGCTGACGCCGGAGATCGACTCCGCGGTACTGGTCGGCTATCCGGCCGCCGAAAAATACCTGCGCTTCGACGGCCATCCGACCACGATCTACGTGCGGGCGGCCACCGAACACGTGCCCAGCGTGCGGAAGGTACTGGCCGCCACCACCAACCCGCGCAATCCCGGCGAGGTCAACGTCAGCCAGCCCTCCGCCGCCCTGGTGGCCCGCGCGGCCGCCCAATCCGCGTTCAACGGCCTGTTCCTGGGCCTGGGCGCGGTCGCACTGCTCGTCGGCGGCATCGGCGTCGCCAACACCATGGTCATCTCGGTCCTGGAACGCCGCTCCGAGATCGGCCTGCGCCGCTCCCTCGGAGCGACCAGAGCAGACATTCGCCTGCAGTTCCTGTCGGAGGCGATCCTGCTGGGCGCGCTCGGCGGCCTCGCCGGCGTGGCCCTCGGTGCCCTGGCCACCACCATCTACACCCACATCAACAACTGGGCCACCGTGATACCCCCGCTGACCTGGGCCGGCGGGCTGGGCGCGGCCGTCGCCATTGGCGCCACCGCCGGGCTGCTGCCCGCCATCCGCGCGGCCCGCATGCAACCTACCGAGGCACTGCGAACCGTCTGACATGCCCGGCGCGACGGGGCAAACCCGTCGGCCGGGCTTCAGGATGCCGGGCGGTCCGTTGATTGGATACTCACGACACTCACCCGCCCGCCACGCCCGCCTCCGCGCGAGCGCACCCCTGTGACCACCGCAGCACGTGAGCACGAGGGGTGCCCCGCATCCGGCGCAGGCCACTCCCGTGCGATCACCTGCCTGCGCTTTCCCCCTCGGCCGCGAACCCGGCCTACCCCGACCCGAGTAACCCGGCCGCGGTCCAGATCGGCCGCGGCTACAACCAGCAGCTCTACCTCTGCCCGGCAGCGCCGGAGCATCCGCATACCGAGCTGATGCAGTAACCGGCCCAGGCGGCTGCGCAAACGCACGACGCATCGTGATCACGTTGCTGCGCGCCAGACTCACCCCGAATGTCCGGACCGAACCCGCTCTTGGCGGCGTCCCGCAACTGCACATCATGAGCTGCTGCGGCTATGCCTCTCGTTTAGGTCATGTGGCGCGATTCTTACCAACGGGTCCAATGCGGCCCCGACCAAGTACGTGCTTGCGTTTTAAGGTTTCATGATCGTTTTACGCTCGGCGGTAGCTGTCACTTCCCGGGATAGCTGTCACTTCCCGGGATAGCCGTCACCTGAGCGCCGATCGGCAACCTGTTCATGGCCTAATTTGCAATATCTGTGTCATTGACGCCATCCATGTCACTGACCAGGATGAATGTCATGCGGCGACGAGTGGTTGTGGTGATCTTCGAGGGGTTCCAGCTCCTTGATCTGGCCGGGCCAGTGGACGTGTTCGAGACCGCGAGCTTGTTCGCCCCGGAGGGCGGCTACCGGGTGGAGGTGGCCGCGGTGCGCGCCGGCGCCGTGGCGGCTCACGGCGGGATCGTGATCGACGCGGCAATAGCCCTGCGCGAGGTCGAGGGGCCGGTCGACACGCTGCTGGTGCTGGGCGGCCTGAAGGTCCCGGACTGCGTGGATGATCGGGAGCTGGTTGAGCAGATCGCCCGGCTGGCGCGTGTGAGCCGCCGGGTCGCGTCGGTCTGCACCGGAGCCTTCCTGCTGGCTGAGGCCGGGCTGCTGAATGGCCGACGGGCGACCACGCACTGGATGGCGGCCGCCGACCTCGGCCGCCGTTACCCGGCTACCACGGTGGACGCCAATCCGATCTACATCCGGGACGGGGAGGTCTGGACCTCGGCCGGAGTCACCGCCGGAATCGACCTCACGCTCGCGCTGGTGGCCGAGGACCACGGCCACGCGCTGGCCCGGAAAGTCGCCCGCGGGCTCGTGGTGTACCTGCACCGGCCGGGCGGGCAAGACCAGTTCAGCACCCCAATGAGGGCCGGCACACCGCGCACCGAGCCGCTGCGCGAACTCCAAGCCTTCATCGACGCCAACCCCGCCGATGACCTGAGCGTGCCGGCACTGGCCCGGCGCGCAGGGATGAGCGAGCGCCACTTCTCGCGGATCTTCACCAACCAGACCGGAGTCTCTCCCGGCCGATACGTCGAGCGCAGCCGCGCCGACGCCGCTCGCCGACTGCTGGAGAGCACCGGCCATCCGCTCGACCGCATCGCGAGCCTATCCGGGCTCGGTACGCCGGAAACCCTCTACCGCGTCTTCCGCCGACACTGGCGGATCTCACCCGGCGACTACCGCCGCCGGTTCCAGACACAGGAGAACTGACCATGCACGTCGCCATCCCTCTCTACCCCCGGTTCACCGCCCTGGACGCGGTCGGCCCCTACACCGTTCTGGCCTTCGCGCCGGGCTGGACGGTCACCTTCGTGGCCGCCGTACCCGGCCCAGTCATCGACGACAAAGCCAGCCTCGCGATCACCGCTACCGCCTCCTTCGCCGACCTGCCCCGGCCGGACGTGATCCTGGTACCCGGAGGCCCCGGGACCCTGGCCGCCACGGGCGACCAGCAACTGTTGTCCTGGATCCGCGCCGCGCACGAGCACACCCGATGGACCACCTCGGTCTGCAGCGGCTCCTTCGTCCTCGGCGCGGCCGGTGTGCTGGCCGGTCGTAAAGCCACCAGCCACTGGGGCTGGGCCGAGCAGCTTCCCGCCGTCGGCGCCGAACACGTCAAGGAACGCGTCGTATTCGACGGCAAGATCGTGACAGCCGCTGGAATCTCCTCCGGCATCGACATGGCGCTGACCTTCCTCGCCGAGGCGCAGGATGAGGAGACGGCGCGGACCGTGCAGCTCGCGATCGAATACGACCCCCAACCGCCGTTCAACGCCGGCAACCCTCATACCGCCCCCGCCTTCCGGCGCGAGGCCGCACTGAACCTGATCTTCTGACCGCATCACGAGCAGCAGCTACCCGTTCCAGCAATCGTGACCCGGCTCATCGTGCATCCGTGGCGCACCTGAGCGTCGCACCGTCTTGGGTGATCACGATTGAGTGGCACAGCGGGCACGCCACCGTGACATGGGGGCCGGAGAACAGTGGAACGAAATCCGGCGTTAGCGAGTGGTCGACCTGGTCCAGGCCGTACTCACAGCCTGCGTTCCCTGAAGCGGTAACGCCGGATTTCGTTCCATCGCACACCTAAATTGGTCTTCAACAGGCGCGCCGATTGAACGCTGTGTAACGATTCGAGGACTCTCCGGAAAATTAATTATGTCTGGCCCTACCTTGTGGGCCGTGCCTGTGGAGTTCTTGAATGACGACGTCGTAGCCGTTCGACGGTCCTCCGTCGCGGGACGAATTGGAGAGGGTCTTCTTCCTCGATGACGCAGACAAGGCCCTGATCGCCAAACGGCGCGGGGGCCACCTGAAACTCGGGTTTGCCTTGCAGCTCGGGACGGTGCGTTTCTTGCGCACGTTTCTCACCGATCCGCTGGACGTGCCAACGGAAGTCATGGACTTCGTCGCCGAACAGCTGGAGATCGCCGATCCGTTGTGCGTGAAGCACTACACCGAGCGGGAGAAGACTCGTCTGGACCACACGTGGGAGATTCGGCGTGTCTTTGGACTGCGGGACTTCGCCGAGGTCGAAGACGAGCTGACCGCGTGGGTGGACGCGCGGGCGTGGATGTTCGAGGAAGGGCGCACCGCGATCTTCCACGGCGGTGAAATGGCTGGCCGAGCGCGATGTGCTGCGGCCGGGCATCTCGACGCTGACGCGCCTGATCGCCCACGTACGCGAACAGGCGATTGCGCGGCTGTGGGACGCCTTGAACGAGGTGCCGACGCCCGAGCAGCGCCAGGTGCTGATGATGGTGCCGGAGATCCGACCGGGGATGCGGATGTCGGATCTGGAGCGCTGGCGCACCAGGCCGGCGCGAGCCTCGGGCCCGGAGATGGTCAAGACGCTGAAGCTGGTCAGGGAGATCTGCCAGGCGGGGTTCGGGAAAATCGAGCTGGGCACGCAGATGCCGCGCCGACGGCTGGCGGAGCCGGCCCGCTACGGCATAGGGGCGCCAAGCCCTCACAGCTCAAGCGCCACCCCGAGGCGCGCAAGCTGGCCACGCTGCTGGCCACGGTGCGCCATCTGGAGGCCAAGACGGTCGATGACGGCCTTGAACTGCTGGACCTGCTGATGGTCACCGAACTGCTGGGCAAGGCGCAGCGGGCGGCCGACAAGGGCACGGTGCGCCGGGCGCCCAAGCTGGCCAAGGCCTCGGCCCGGCTGGTGGTGGCGGTGGAGGTGTTACTGGAGGCTACCGGCTGGGGTGAGGAGATCCGGCTGGCCGAGGTGTGGGACGCGATCGACATGGTCATTCCCCGCGCGGAGTTGCGGGCGGCGGTGGCCACGGTGACCGGCATAGTGCCGCCGCCGGACGCCGAGGACGACGGCGGCTGGCGAGCGGAGATAACCGGGCGGATCGCCACGGTCAGCGGGTTTGTGAAGCTGCTGCCGACCATCATCGCCTTCGGCGCGAACGCCGAGGGGATCGAGGTGTTACGGGCGATGCGCTGCCTGGCCGCCCAGCTGGACTCCAGCCGCAAATGGACCACCAAGACCATGCACGCGCAGGTGGTGACCGGGCCGTGGAAACGCCTGGTGTTCGGCCACCCGGCCGATCCGGGTGGCGCGGTGGACAAGAACGCCTACACCTTCTGCGTACTGGAGCAGTTCCACCGGCATCTCAAACGCCGGGAGATCTACGCGGAGACCTCGCTGCGCTGGCGTAATCTGAACGCGCACCTGCTGGAGGGTGCGGAGTGGGCTGCGGTCAAAACACCGGTGCTGACCGCCCCGGGGCCTGCCCGAGGACCCCGGCGCGCTGCTGGCCACTCACTTGGCTGGCCTGGATGCGGCCTATCGCGAGGGCGCCCGGAAGTCCTGCCAGTCCAAGCTCCCTGATCGAGGAAGGTGAACAGGTACTTCAGGTCGTACGCGTACGCGCTCAGAGTGTTCGGCGAGAACTCCCTGTCCCGAAGGTGATCCAGAAGCCGGCAGACCGGCCCCACCGGCTCTCCCTCATCGTTGACCGGCCGAACCCGGCGGACGATCCTGCCATCCCGCTCCTTGACGACCCGCATCTCGGCCTCCTCGCCTTGCGGCAGCAGGGATGTGGGCCAACGTATGCGACGAAGACGCGTCAAAGAGGGGAAACTCCAAGGTCATCCCAAGCGAATGTCCAGATAAGAACGTCTATGGGAAGTACTCGTTCGCGCTGCCGCAGCTGCCGGGCGGGCGCCGGCAGCTGCGCGACCCGGACGCCGCAGGCGACGAGGACGACGACGAAGAGGAGGCGTAGATCCGCCTCAGCGCATCAACTGCCGCGAGGCCCGCCAACCCGACTCCAACGACCACCACGTCGAGCATCGAGCACCTCCCGGCATGGTGGTTCACAACAGTTGCGCCTGGACGAATCCGGCCAACAGGACGGTGACGCCGCCGATCTCGCCGACGATCAGTGCGGACATGAAGGCAGCCGTACCGCGGACGGGATGGCGAAGCTGGTTGTCGGTGTCCTGGCGCCAGCCATGGTAGATGTAGGTCGCGATCGCCGCGACGAAGAACAGGATTACGACGCCGGCCGCGACGAGATTCACCACCGGCGGCCAGCCACTCAGCTCGACGAACACCGCGATCAGCAGCGTCGCGAACGAATAGAGCAGCGCAGCCCTGTGAGCGATGTCCACATAGGGGTGGGCCACGTGCTGTTCCGAGTGGACCATCTGCCAGTACTTCCAGACGCCTAGCACCAATGCCCCCAGGAAGATCAGCCCTGCCGGCAGCAGCACGACGATGGTGTCCGTGCCCAACGCCGGATCGCTACGCATGATCGGCCGCCAGGAGCGGGCCAGCAGAGGGTGAGCCTCCTCGGGGCCGTCGTCGTGCAGCGAGTACCCATCCTGCTGGAGCACCGCCGGTTGCCAGCTCCCGCATGCCATGGTCGGCCCGTCGTCCGCTGGCCATCTGCCTCACCACACCTTATCTAGACACTGCTGTTCGACTTATCGCAAGCTCGACCATACCCTAAGTCGAACACATATGTTCAGTTTAGGAGGATTGATGAATCAGACCCCACATGCCAGGTACCACCTGGCGGCAGCCGACGGGCAGCGAACGTCTCGGCGCTGGTTGGTGCTGCTCCTACTGTGCCTGGCCCAGTTCATGGTGATCCTGGACGTGACGGTGGTGAACGTCGCGCTCCCGGTAATCGCCGACCGGCTCGACCTGGACCGGACCGCGCTGACCTGGGTGATTACCGCTTACACGCTGTGCTTCGGCGGGCTGATGCTGCTCGGCGGGCGCATGGCCGACGCGCTCGGCCGCAGGCGCGTGTTCCTGGCCGGGCTGGCGGTGTTCACCCTCGCCTCGCTCGTCTCCGGGCTGGCCGGTGATGCGGCCATGCTCGTTGCCGCGCGTGCCGCGCAGGGCATCGGTGCGGCAATGTTGTCACCCGCGGCCCTGTCGATCGTGACCACGACCTTCCACGGCCCGGACCGCAACCGCGCGCTCGGCGTCTGGGCGGCCATCGGCGGCGCGGGCGCGGCCATCGGCGTGCTGCTCGGCGGGGTGTTCACCGCCGGACCCGGCTGGGAATGGGTGTTCTTCATCAACGTACCCGTCGGCATCCTGGTCGCCGTGACCCTGCCGATGGTGGTCCCCTCCGGCCGTTCCACCCGCCACGCGACCCAGATCGACGTGCCGGGCGCGGTGACCGCCGCCCTCGCCGTCGGCTCACTGATCTACGGGCTGGTGCGGGCAGGCGACACCGGCTGGGGCGACACGGTGACGCTGCTCGCCCTCGCCGCAGGCGTCGTGCTGTTGGTGGTGTTCGTCCTGATCGAGCGCGTCACGATGGTGCCGCTGGTGCGCCTGGCAGTGCTGGCCCGGCGTCCCGTGGCCGCAGGGAACCTAGTCATGTTGACCGCGTCCGGTCTGCTGCTGGCCCACTTCTTCCTGGGCTCTCAGAGTGCGTTCTGCGAGTTGATGTCCCTTTCATCGGTGGGGTTGGGTTAGGTCGGCTGGTCGGAGACCCGCCGGTCGGACTACGGGCGTGGCTGG